>CP060218.1 GCA_023898345.1 Candidatus Woesearchaeota archaeon
TCTTTTGAGAGAAGGTTCCAGTACAGACTGAGAGTATTTTTTGTTGTGTGTTCTTCGTAGGGTTTGCCAAGCAGTAATTTTTCCAACATCTTCTTTCTTGTTGGTAATTATAGGAAAATTATAAATCTGTTGCTACTTAGAAGAGAAACGTTTCTAGTCTCATTTCCCGAATTCTTCTTTCATTATTTTTTGAATGATTTCTGGTGAGTAATGGGCATCTTGTAGCAGATTTTCAATCTGGTCTGGTGTGTATGAAGCTTTTACTTTCTGGACTGTTGCTTTTGCAAATTGGTATTTTTTCATGTCGCTTTGTTGGAGGTTTGTTGTTTGTTGATATTGTGCTTTGTTGTTTTGTTTGTGTGTGATTGGGCTTGAAAGTGTTCCTTGTTCTTGGAGGGATTTTAAGTGTTCAAATGGGGAACTTTCTTTTTTCTTTTTTAGTTTTGGGAGAGCTATACTCGGGAGGTGAAGTTTTTGTTTGATTTCTCTTACTTTTTCAGGTAGGTATTCATCTAGGAAAATGAGGGCAAAGGCAGCTGCAAAGATGATGAAAAGTATCAGTAGGAAGATAATTGTTCCGATATTTGTTTTACTTTGTGTTGTTGGGGTGAGTGGTTCAAGGTCGTCTACAATTGGGTTTTCGGTCTCTGTTTCTGTATTGTCTTCAGCTTCGTTTATTTGTTCTTCTTCTTCTTCTTCCTCTTCTGATTCATTTATTGCTGGGCTTGGTTGAATGATTGATTCGTTTATTTGCTCTTCTTCTTCCTCCTCTTCTGTTTCTTGTTCTTCTTTCATCTCATACATTCCGGAGTGTTTTAGGCCTGAAATTTGATATTGTTTGTCTACGATTGTACATGTGTACTGTGTGTCTGTGTATGGGCAATTGATTAGGGTTTCTTGTACGCCTGAGCAGTTTTGGCTAAAGTCTGTTGAACTGTTTAGTTCTGCGTCGAGTATGCAAATTTTTGAGGAATTCAGTTTGATTGGTAAGTAGAGGGTTTTTTCTTCTGAGTCTTCTAAGTCTAAATCTTTTATGATGATATAATTTAGTGGGGCTAAACTTCGTAAGATACTCATGTTGCTAAGGTTGAGGGATGAATTTGAAAAATTGTGATCTAGGCTGAGAATTTTTTCAGAGCTTGAACTTGTTCTTATTGTTAGGGTGTGTATGTCTGAGTACTTTGTTTGTGTTTCGTTTTCTGGGTCTCCTGAAATGTTAAATGCGTAGGAAAGTCTTGTTCCGGCGTTGCTTGGTTTGATAAGTTCTCCGAGGAATGACGTTGTTGTGTTTGTTGTATTTGTGCTGTTTTGGCTTTCGTTTGTTGTTGTATTTGTTGTTGATTGGTTGTGGTATTTTGCTACGTACATTGGTGCTGGGTCAATGAATCCGAACTCTTCTGAAATTGTGTATTCGCTTGCATTTGTACAGACTTCGTATCCTGATCTGAGTTCGTGTTCAATACAGTTTAAGTTTGGCCAGATGTTTCCGACTAGTTTTGAATTGATTTCTCGTGCGAAAAGGTTACTTTTCAAAATGTTTTCTCCTACGTAGTCTAGTTCATCTTCATTTTCTACGTCTACTGTTCCATTGAAAATTGTTGTCGAAAAAATGTTAAGGAAAGGGACGTCGTCTTCGACGTCAAAGATGAGGGTGGAACCGTTGAAATTGAATTCACTATTTTTGACATTGTTTTCATTTGAATCTCCTTCAAAGATTATTACTGTTCCATTGACATAGGAAAGGGTATTTTTACTGCTGTCTTTGAAATGAATTGCTGCTGCTTCGTCGTCGTTGTCTTCGTCTTCTCTTTGGAAAACACAGCGGTTTACTTTGACGCCGCTTGCTTTGTTTAGGGTAATTCCTTCTTCTGATGTTACGAATGTTGAATTTTCTATGTTAGTTGAGAAGTTGAATCCTTGTGTTGTTGCTTTGAATTGGAGTCCTTCTCTTGTGTTTGTTGTTATGTCTGAGAGTAGGCAACTGCTGTAGTCTGTGAATGTGAGGGCTACTGCTTCGTCTCCTTCTATTTCAACTGTGTTTATTTCACAGGAGTTACCGTCCTCAAAGGAAATGCCTTCTTCGCTTGCTTGGATGTTGAGGTCTTCAAGGAGGATGTCGTTGCTTTGTGTGAATGAGAGTGTTGGGGTTTCTTCTGAATTTTCAAAACTTGAAGAGGTTACTGTGAAGAAATCTGAAAGGAGGATGTTTAATGCTTCGTCTTCACTGTCGATGTTAAAGTCTGTTACTGTTACTTGGCTTGTGTTGTATGCGTAGATGGCTTCTACTGTACTTGTTATTTGACAGTCTGCAAGGTATATTCCTTGGACATTTTTTAGGTAGAATGTTGTTTCTCCTCCTGTTCCAACTATTGTTTTTCCATTACAGTCAATTGTTACGTCGTTTGCGCTTATGTTGAAGCAAACTGCGTCGTAGCCGTCGATGTTGCTTACTAGTTTGTACTCGCCTGATTCTGTAATTTCTTGGCAATCGAAGAGGCTTGTTCCTTGTGCTGTGGAAATAATTATTAGTGAAAGAAAAAGAATCTGTAGGTATTGCCGATACTTCATATTAAAATTAAAACTGGCGTCTTTTATAACTTTAATAACCTCTTAGAAGTAATAATCTTATTTGCAGTAAGACCCAAGGGGACTTTTTACTTTTGTTGCTTGAAAGAAAAGTGCTTTGGTTTACTCTTCTGTGAGTGAGAGTAAAATCCAATGTGTTTTTTCGTGTTTTTGCATAAGGGCTACAAGGAAATCTTCTGTTCCGTTGTCTTTGAGTTCACTTATTTTTTCAATGCTTTCTCTGATTTCTCTGATGAGTGTTGCATGATCAGCGCACAGTTCTTTTGTCATGTCGTTGCTTTTTAGGATTGTGTTTGCTTCTTTTATTGTTCCTATTTCTAAAAATTCTTTGAGAGAGGCTTTTGGGTATTCTCCTATCATTCTTATTCTTTCTGCAATTTCGTCGATACTTTCATTTAGCTCTTCATACAGATTCTCGAACAATTTGTGGCGTCCGTAGAATTGTGGTCCTTTGACGTTCCAGTGAAAGTTTCGTGTTTTTGTGTAGAGTATGTATTCATCTGAAAGAATTTTTTGCAGTAGTACTGAGACTTGTTCTGTTGTTTTTTTATCTAGGCCGATTCCTGTTTTTTCCATTGTATTTTTTGCTTAGGTTTTTTCTTTTATAAGAATTTTGAATTGTTGAATGAGTTACCTAAAATTTCACAGTCTGTTCTTTTTTTTGTTTTTTACTCGATCTGTGAAGAAATTTCTAACTTGTTTTTTCCACTTTTTTGGTTGATTTTAGGCTTTTTATGGTAAAGGAGATAAACTCTTTCTTCTTTCTTTTCTTGTGGATTTAGCGTTAGTTTTAGAGTCGGAATTGGAAGGAAGATTAGCTGACATAGAGTTTCCATATGTTCCCCGGGTTCGCATTTCTTCTTCTTCTTCTCGTTCTTATGATGTTGGTATCTGGATATGCGAAGTTCCTGTTCCTAGCTATTCTGATCTTTCTTCTTTCTTTTATTTTTCTTATGACTTTTCTAAGCGTCTTCTTAATATTGCAGCGCTTAGGGTTGATTGGGATTTGGCAGGAATGGGATTTGGAAAAAAATTGGTTGGGATGGCTGAAACTGTTGGCATGGAGCTTGGTTGTTCTCAATCGCGAGTTTCTTCTTTGGGGTCTTTTGGTCGTTATTGGAGTTCTTTGGGTTATACTCGGATCGGAGAGCAATTGTGGGAGAAAGAACTTAATGTGTGAAAGGTATTCTTTCAAACTTTGTGGGGGATTTGGTTTTTGAATTTTTTCTAGGTTATAGGTTTTTATCTTTTTCTTATTCTTTTTGTTTGTTCTTTTAGATATTCTAGTATACTTGTAATCTTCCAACTTGTACAGGTGGGCGTTCCTGCTGCGTCACAAACTTTTTGATAATAGTTGTTTGGGCCATACTTTTTTTCGGCGGCTGCTTTTGGTCCGTCGCGGTATGATACTATGAGGCGTTGAAATATGTCGGCAACGGGATAAGATTCTTGTCTTCTCAGGAGGTTTTGTACATATCCTTTATGTTTCTTTAGGAGTTCTCCTGCCCAAGCTATGTTTTTTTGTGTATCAAAGCGATCGTCTCTTTCTTTTGCTCTTTTACATCCTTCTTTTTTAAGTTGTTCTTTTAACTCTGTTCCTTGTGTTTCGTCTCCTGTGAAGTTACGTGCGTTCCAGTATGTTTTGGCTGCTTCAGGTGTTGCTCCTGGCATAAGTTGCATGATTCCTACTGCTCCTAACCGTGAAACTGCACAGGGGTCGAAGCCACTTTCTACTTCGGCGATTGCTTCTGTGAGTCCATATGGAAATCCTTCTCGTATTCCCATTTCTCTAACGCTATCTCGTATTAGGGCCTCTTCTAGGGAAATTTTTGTACTGTCCGTTATGAAAGATGTAAGTCGAAGTGGATATTGTGAAAGGTTTGGTGCGTAAGAAAGGGCTGCGAGTATGGAAAGGGTGCACAGGGTTCCTGCCTTTGTCAGCGTGTTTGAGATTTTTTTTGTAATTGGTGCAAGGTGTTTTGTTCCTTTGTACGCAACTGCAAGGGGTATTCCTATTCCTAGGAGTAGTGCTGGAGAATAGAGTTCAAATGGTTTGTCTGTAGAAAGCACTAGTTTTTCGTATGTTGTCATTGCAGCTGCTGTTAGCCCAAGAAAAGCTGTGGTTTTTGTTAATATTCCTTCCAGTGCTCTTTTACTTTTGTTTATCATTTCTCTTTGGGATTTATCTTTGTTTTGGTATTGTGCACTGCAAAAGTAATTTCCGAGAGACCTGTTTAAAATTACTTTTTCGTGACAAAATACCTTAAATCAAAAAATTGTTCGATGGGATTATTTTTGATGTGCGGTATAATGGGAGAAGAGTTATAAATTTACTTTTTTTTCTTGTCGGTGTCTTTTTCTTTTACTTCAGCATCGACAACAGTGTCTTCGGGATTCCCCTCTGTTTGTGTGCCTTCTGGGTTTGCTTGTGCTGCTTGTTTCTGGTACATTTCCATGAAGATTTCTTGTGCTTTTTTGTTGATTTCTTCCATGTGTGCTTTGATTTTTTCAATGTCTCTTTTTTCTGCTTTGAGCATCTCTTCTAGTTCTTTTACCATGACCATGACAGGTGAAACTTTTGCTTGGTCAACTTTGTCTTTGTTTTCGTCTAATGTCTTTTTTGTTTGGTAGACTAGTTGTTCTGCTTGGTTTACTGTCTCGATTTCTTCTTTTCGTTTTTTATCTTCTTCTGCGTATTTCTCTGCGTCCTCTTGCATTTTCTTAATTTCGTCTTCGGAGAGGTTGGAGGATGCTACGATTTTGATGGATTGTTCTTTTCCTGTTCCTAGATCTTTTGCTGCTACGTTTACGATTCCGTTTGCGTCAATGTCGAAGCTTACTTCGATTTGAGGGATTCCTCGTGGTGCTGGTGGTAGTCCTACTAGGTCGAAGCGTCCGATTTCTTTATTGTCGCCAAACATTGCTCTTTCTCCTTGTCCGATACGGATGGTTACGGAGGGTTGGTTGTCGTCTGCTGTTGAGAAGACTTGGGACTTCTTTGTCGGAATTGTTGTGTTCTTGTCGATGATTTTTGTGAACACACCTCCGAGTGTTTCGATTCCTAGGGAAAGTGGTGTTACGTCAAGTAGAAGCACGTCTGTTACGTCTCCTGCTAATACTCCTCCTTGGACTGCTGCTCCGATTGCTACTGCTTCGTCGGGGTTTACGGATTTGTCTGGCTCTTTTCCTGTAATGTTTTTTACGAGTTCTTGAACTGCTGGGATTCTTGTTGAACCTCCTACAAGGATTACTTTATTTATTTCTGAAAGTGAAAGGTCTGCATCTTTGATTGCTTGCTCTGTTGGTGCTTTAAGTTTTGCAAGGATGTTTGAGATGAGTTCATTGAATTTTGCTCGTGTTAGTTTTAGTTCGAGGTGCTTTGGTCCGGACGCGTCTGCTGTGATAAATGGTTCGGAAATTTCTGTTTCTAACTTCGAGGAAAGTTCGATTTTTGCTTTTTCGGCTGCGCTCTTTAGTCTTTGTGCTGCTTGTGCGTCAGAGCGAAGATCGATTCCGTGTTCTTTTTTGAACTCGTTTGCAATGTGGTCAATAAGGACTTGATCAATGTTATCTCCTCCTAGGTGGTTGTCTCCTGCTGTTGCTTTTACTTCGAAGGACTTTACGCCTTCTGAGTCTTCTAGTTCGAGAATGGACACGTCAAAGGTTCCTCCTCCGAAGTCGAAAACAAGGATTGTGTGTGCGTCTGTTTTGTCGAGTCCGTATGCTAGTGCTGCTGCTGTTGGCTCGTTGATGATTCTGTCGACTTCAAAACCTGCAATCTTTCCCGCGTCCTTTGTCGCTTGTCTTTGTGCGTCTGTGAAGTAGGCTGGAACGGTGATAACTGCTTTTTTAATTTCTTGTCCGAGGTAAGCTTCTGCGTCTTTCTTTAGTTTTTGTAGTGTTATTGCAGAAATTTCCTGTGGTGTGTAGTCTTTTGAGTGGATGTTTACTTTGTAGTCTTCACCCATGTGTGTTTTGATGGATCGGACTGTTTCTTTTGGTTTGACGATTGCCTGTTTTTTTGCAGGTTCTCCGACGATTCTCTCGCCGCTTGCTGTGATATGTACGACGCTTGGTGTTGTTCGTGCTCCTTCGGAGTTGGGGATCACTGTCGGCACGGAGCCTTCCATAATTGCAACACAACTGTTTGTTGTTCCAAGGTCAATTCCTAGTATCTTTTCTTTTCCCATTTTTCGTATTTTTCACAAAAATCTAAGATTTTGATAAAAAATTAATTCTCTGAGAATTTATAAAACTTTTGTATTTTTCTCAAAATCGGAAAATTGTCCTCAAAATAAGCTTTGTGTGGTGTTTGTTGTGTGTAAGAAAAAAAGAAATGAAATTGGAAGATTGTGAGTTTACTGGGAGAATGGTTTAAATGCTTGGTAACCTGAACTTTGTTCATTTCCGGTAACTTTTCCTACAGATACTGAACTATAACCTTCTCTTGTTTTTACTCCAATGGAATCTCCTATTCCTAAGGCATTTACCTCTTCGATTGAAAATCTTGCGAGTTTGAAGTAGCCCGTTGATGGTCCATAGATGTTGAGCTTTCCGATCCATGACCAAGCACCTGGAGTTTGTACCCAGTTCCCATTTTCGTCAAAATTTTGAACTCCTAGTAAGTTTTTAACCTTTATTCCTGCCATATTCTCAATAGATAGGTTATCAACTCCTGATCCGCCTTCCCAACAAATGTCTGCTTCTGATCCGTTTAGGTCGAAATTTTGGATGTAGCTTCCATCTGCAAAACATGTCGTGAAATTTCCATATGAATCGACAACCGTCCCTAAGTTTACTCCACTCATACAGCCTCCTACGTGGAGCCTTGCTGCGTCGATTGGTTTCCACCATCCTCCGTTGTAGTTTTCCCATCCATTTGGAAATGATGCTCCTGTCATGGAAGGAGTTCCTTCTTTTTCGTTTAATGTTGCGTACACTCTAGATCCATCAAAAGAAACATCATTTAAGTCCTTTGGTAGGTATTGATTAGCTTCACTAGGGAAGATTGTGCAGCTAAAATTTTTGTCTCCATTTTCTACCCATTGCTTAACTTCTTCGGGAGTCACAGCCTTAAGTCCGTCAGGGCAAACTGATGGATCTACATCTTGTGTAGTTGGAACTTTAAAGTATCCTTTGTTTCCTGAAACTGTGTCCCCATTTTCATCTATTCCTTGGAAATATCCATAATCGGGGCATGGGACTGGCCCAGTATATCCTGAGTTATATACTCCGTCCGGTGAACATGTCATTTGTTCCCACTTTTGAATTGTTGCTGAATTTAGTGGAGTTTTGACATATTGGACCCCCGTTGCTCCTTCAGGTGCACTTGGGACATGAATTCCCCCTTCAAGACCACTTGCCCTTACGGGAGTAGAAAGACCCACAGTTCCAGCTAATGCTGCTGTTGCTAAGATTGTTCCTAGATTCTTTACCATTGTACTGGTGAGGAATAAAAGCAGATTTATAATCTTATGCTCATTTTTTGAACTTCTATATAAACCAAGTATTTGCTCTTAAGTCACTGTGCAGGGGTTGCTAATTTTTTTATTACTTATCTCTCCGTTACAAAGGTAAATGGTATCTTTACGACAGGTTGTGATGATGTTTGTCATGGGAATTGTTCTTTTCTCATCGGCAGCTTTTGCGGAGAACCAGCAGGTTTTGGTCGAGCTGGAAGAGTATGTAGATCAGGTTGTTTATTACAATCCTCTTTATTATCCTGGAGGTGTTGGGACTTGGGCTGATGATCATGAAAATCAGTCTTTCTATAATTTGACGGGGTATATTGTTGTTACAAATACTAATCCTGAGGGTGACACAATCTCAGATATTTATGTTGCAGTGTCGAACACTGATAATATTACTCTTCCGGAGCTTTACGATGGAAGAAGTGGAGAGTTTGTTTCTAATGTTACCTCTTCTGGACTTATTGTTTTACATATTCCTGAGTTAAGGGCAAATGAAAATTCAACTTGGAGGTATAGTATTAATAAGAGCAACATCCAGCCTCCTCTTAATATGACTTCTTCATATTCTGCCTCAAAGGTTCTTGCTGGAGATAATGTTACTGTTACGGACAATCTTACAAATGTCTTTAATAATGCTTCTTACCAGTCGGATACTTGTATTTACAATATTAACCTTACGCAGGTTACAGTTCCCGTTAATTTTTCAGGAACTTTTTATGATTTTGTTTTTGATAACTCTTCTACTACTGGTCCTGATGCTAGTAATGTTACATATGCTGTTGATAACCTTACTCAATATTGGGATTTGTGGAATGGGGCATGTTTTAATAAGGGCAATACTACTGCGATTTCGTATAATATTACAACTCCTTTGAATATTCCTGCAACTCAGTCTTATTATATGGTGAACACAACTTTGAGTTACCGTTTTAATTCAACTCTCTCTCAAATTAGAATTACAGATATTAAGGCAATTAGTGAGGCAAATCTTAGTTTTGATAAAAGGATTGTTGGTCCTTCTGACCCTCTTCTTTATGGAAGTAATGTTACTTGGAATGTAACAGGTTATTTTACAACTGGAACAAATATTACTTACAACTTGACAAATGTTACTTTGTGGGTTTCTCAGAGGAATGTTAATGGTTCTTTTACAGACCCAAATACTATTGACAATGATACTATTTCGAGTGCAACTCTTTACACGACTGTTGCTCCTTTTTCCTTGGTTAATTCATCAACTCCTTGGGAAGGTTCAAGTTGGTTGTTTAACTATTCGGATATTCCTTCTCCGATTGTGTGGATTGATGTAAACTTTACTATTCAGAATGATGGGACTCAATTGATTAATAGGAGTGTTACTAGTAATGGAACTGATATTTACATTAAGGAACTGTACTTGATTATTGGTTATTGGCTTGAGATTGAAAAGAATGTGACAAACATTGGAAATGATACTTATGCAATTGAGATTACTGTTCATAATAAGGGTAACCAGGTAACTCCTGCAGATACTGTTGTTACAATATATGACTTCATGCCTGTTACTTTCAATCTCAATGGGACATTTAATTATAATGCTAGTCCTTGGTACACTGTAACGGAATCGAATACTAGTATTAATGGGAGTTATAATGGTACCTTGTATCAGTGGGCTTTGTTGCCAACTAACTCTTTGAACACTTCCTTTGATCAGGGTCCTGCAGTGAATGAAAATACTAGCTTTGTTGTTCGTTACAATGCAACTGGTTTTGGTGATTATGAGGTTTTAGATGTCTTTGTTACTGGTCTGGACCCTCAGCTTGTCGATGGTGCTGGTTCGTCGAAGGCAGTTATTGTTTCCGAAGTTCTTGACAGAGTTAAGAGTACGGAGGGAATTTTTGCAGTAGTTGCAAGTCTTTTGTTACTGCTTGGTTTATTATTATAATTAAATACCCGTATGTGTTTGGTTCAATATGGAATCTGGCTTGATTTGCAGAGGAAAGGGAATGGTAGGCTCTCCTTTGTTCTTGCGTTTTTTTCTTTTCCTTTTTTTGTTTTTTTCTCTTCTTTGTTCTTCTTTTGCAAATGTTGAGGTTTTCTCTAAATATGATACTGTTTTAAGGGTAAATAATAATGATACTATTGATGTTAACAAGTCTCTTACTTTAAAGAATGTTTATGAAGTTGGTATTGTTCCTGGACAGATTGAATTTAAAATTGGGAAGGGAACTGATGGTAGTATTTCTCAGCTTGATGTTACTGAGGTGTATGCTGTTGATCAGTATCATAATCCTATTAAGGCTCAGGTAAGAAAGAGTGATGATTATTCTGTTATTATTTTAGATGTGTATTATCCTCTCCTTCCTGGTTTTGAATATACTTTTGATTTATTTTATACTATAAAGTATGAACCAGGTGGTATTTTCTTTAAGAGTTTGCATATTCCTATTAGGGAGAGTACTATCCCTATTAAGGAGGGTTTGTATAAGGTTGTTCTTCCCGATAATTATCATTTTACTTTTCTTAATGAGGAATCAGAGAATGTTACTCTTGATGATAATACTGCAACTTGGGCTATTAGGGATGATTTGCCAAAGTCTATTGAGTTTGAGTATTCGTTTGTTCCTGTTAAAATTGCTAATTTTAAGGGGTCATATGTTTTCTGGATTATTGTGAATGTGCTTCTCTTGAGTTTCCTTGTACTTGAGGTGAGAAGAGAAATTAAGAAGGTTAAGGCAAAATATGAGTAGTGGAAAATGGGTTTATATTTGCGATTCTCTTTTTTTTTTAGTCTTGTAGTGCTTTTGTTTTCTTGTTCTGTTTTTGCTGTTAAACCTGAAATTACTATTATTGAGAATTCTACTATTGCTCAACTTCCTAGTGCTGGTCAGTATTCTCTTGTTGCTGATGGAATTTTTCAAATTTATAATCCTTCTAATGTGAGTCGTATTATTGAAGTGAGGGTTCCTCTTGGTCTTGATGCTTTGATTGGGATTGATTGGGTTAATGTTAGTCCTTCTTCTTCTCGTTTTAATTTTTCATATGGCGTGATTAAGTCATATTTTGTGGATTCTAATGAAACTGTTTCTGTTGGGTATCACATGTATGGGCTTTTGAGTTCTAACCTTTATTCTCTGTTAAATGGAAAATCTGTTTTTGAATATTATGCTGATTCTATTGATCTGACGCCGGAGGTTAAGATTCATCTTGAAAAGCCTGAGCAGGGAATTTTTAATGAAAGTTTTCCTGAATCGCGTGATATTCGTGCGGGGGTTCGTAATCCTACGGAGTTTGATTTGTTTGCAAAATCTGTGAAAATTTATAGGAGTAATGTTTCTCTTCCTTTTTTTGATGATGGGACTCTTTTGACAACACTTGGAAATTTTTCTATTGCGCCTTTTGGTTTTGAAACTCGTAGTTATTTTGATCTTTATAGTACAAATGATTCTGTGTATTGGACTTCTTTGGATGTTGTAACGGAACTTTCTTTTGTGAGGAATGTCTCTTCGGTCTTTGTTCCTCTGCCTTCTTCTGGTGGGGAAAAGGACGATAAGGGTTCAAGTGGCTCGTCTGGCGGCGGGTTTTCTACTCCTTCAAAAGAGGAGGAGAGTGTTGATCTTCTTGTGAAGAAAGATGTTAACACTACTGTTGTGCGTTATGGGGATATGGTTTCTATAATGGTTACTATTGCTAATGTTAATAATAAAAAACTTGCAAATCTTTCTGTTCTTGAAGAAATTCCTGAGGGCTATGAGCTTGTTCGATCTTCTTTGAAATATGAGGTCAAAAATGGTTTGTATGTTTTTGCTTTGGATGGCCTTGATGTTTATGAATCTTATACTTTGGTTTACACGCTTCAACATAAAAGGGATGGTTATAGGGGGATTACTTATCTTAAGCCAAGTAGGGTAGATTATGAAAATGCTTCTTTTTATTCTGAGGGCGTTTTGTTAGTGAATGCTCTTCTGCCTGAGGAGAAAATTTTTGTACAGAAGGAAGTGAAGTTTGTCGATGATGATTTTGCTCGTGTTACTATTAAAGTGAGAAATTTGGGTGGTGTTCCTGTTGAGGATTTGCTTGTCTCAGATTTTATTGATGAAAATGCTATTGTTAAGGATATTTCACAAGTTTTTTCTGAGAAGCGTGGCGTGTGGAAAATAAAAAAACTTGAATCTGGTGAGGAATGGGAGGTTTCTTATCTTGTTGAGCGAAATTCTGGTCTGGATAGTTTGCCGAATGTGTTTGGTGTTGATAAGTCCAGTGTTTTTGGAACGATTGTTTCTTCGGAAGAGGTTATGATGGTTTTGTACGAAGGGCCGGGCACTATCGAAAAGGTTGGTCTTGGCGTTGCTGTTGGTATTTTGGTTTTCTATTTATTGTTTTAGATTTAGTTGTGAAAATGTTGTTCTTCTTTGTACAGGTAAAAAATATTTATAAAGTTCTTTTTAGTAGATGTTCTTGTTATGGAAATTGTACATGTAACAAGTGATGAAGATTTTAAGAAGCAGGTTGAAGAGAGTAAGGGTCCTGTTATTGTGGACTTTTGGGCAACTTGGTGTGGTCCTTGTAAGTTGATGGGTACTGTTATCGATTCTGTTAAATCCAATGATGAAGCAGGAGAGAATAAGTTCAAGGATGTTCGTATTGTTAAGGTTGATATTGACGAAGCTGAAGCTTTGGCGACGCGCTTTGGTATTCAAGCTGTTCCAACTTTCAAGGCTTACAAGGGTGGCGAGGAAGTTGCTGAGGTTCGTGGCGCTATGTCGAAGGATCAATTCAAAGATTTTATGAATAAAGCTATGTAATTTTTTGGCAAAGTTTTAAATTCTCTTTATTTTTGTGTTTAGCTATGGTTAATATAGAGTCACCTGAGGGTGGTACTGATAGGGTTGTGTTTTCTTCTGGGGAGCTTTCTTGTAAGGGCGTAGGTATTTTTAAGGAGCACTTGTTTGGTGTCTTGTTTCCTTATTTTCGTGACTTTCAGGGCATTAGTAGCTTAGATTGCGCTCTGTCTCGTTCTTTTTCGGGACTTAGTTCAGAGGGATCTTCAAACTGTCGAGTAGGAGATAGGGTTAGTTTAGTTGTGAGTTATGCTCCAAACTGTGGGGGTTTTGAAGCAAGGCCTCAATCCCTATTAGAAGTTACTTTTCCTTCTTTTGGAGATTTAAGTATTGATTCTTTTCTAAGGGTTGCAGTTACTTTACCTACTCCAGTTTTTTATGGTTTGCCTAATGTTACCAAGCACGATCTTTCCCAATTTCGAGGAGAATTGACAAAAAAGGAAGGGTTTATGTTTGGAAGGAGGAGTTACTTTGATGCTTTGTATCCCGGTAACTCGAAGAATACTGCTATTTGTTCTCAAAATTATGAATTTACTGGATGGGCGAGATGTTCTTTGGTTGATTCTTTGGGGTCTGCTTCACGCTGTTTTCATAGCTTTGAGAACAATATTTTTAGAAAGATGAGGTCTTATAGATCTTCTTTTTAGTGTGTTCTTTTTCAAAGCTTTCTTAAATTGTTTTTTCCTCTTTTTTCTATGTATAAAGTCATTGGTATTGATGAAGCGGGGAGGGGCCCGGTTTTGGGCTCTTTATTTATTGGTTTTTCGATTATTGTTCTTGAGTCTTTGAAGGCTTTGAATGAGTATCAGGATATGCTTTCTTCTCTTGGTGTTCGCGATTCAAAGAAGCTTAGTGTGAAAAAGAGGGCTGCTTTGTACGAGCTTTTGAAGGAGAAGATGGACATGAAGTTTGCTCAGTTGACGCCTGCTTTGATTGATAGTAATAATGCACAGGGTGGAACTTTGAATGCTTTGCAGGTGGAGGCTATTGTTCGTATTTTGGAGATGGAAAAACCTGATCTTGTTTTGATTGATGCTTTAACTTCCTCGCCAGAGAAATACGGGGATGAGCTTTTGTCGCGGCTGAGTTTTGAGTGTAAGATTATTGCCGAGAATAAGGCGGACGACACATTTTCTTTGGTTGGCGCTGCCTCTATTATTGCTAAGGAACTTCGTGAACAGGAACTTGCTCAGTTGCGTTTGAAGCTTCCCGAGATTTTGGGCGCGGACTGCCTGACTTGTGGGAGCGGGTATCCGTCGGACAAGGTGACTGTTGCTTTTTTGAAGGCTTATCATAGTGACGAGAGAATTAATTTTGTTTTTCGAAAGTCTTGGGCTTCGTACAAGGATGCTGTTAAATCTGGCGTGCAGAGGACTTTGTCGGACTTGTGATGGCTTGGCTGTATAAAATGGGATTATTTTGGCACTTCCTACCTTTTTACTAGTTAGTAATAATGCCAGATATTTTTATAATTGGAAGCTTCTTTGAACATTTATCTAATGGAGTTTTCTGATATAAGCAATATGGGGCATACTTGTATTGGTTCCAAACTTGTGGTTTGTAATCGTCCCATTCAAAGTCCTGCATTGGTTAATGAACTACTGACTCAGGAAATGATTGGCATATTGCGCTCTCATTCGACTTTAGTTGATTTAGATTATACTTTTTTTGAAGGTTGGAAATCTAGGAATAATTTTCCTGGTTTTGCAGTATATGGAAGGGATGCACAAGCAAGAGTTCAGAAAGAGAGGGGTCATGTTTTGTCTGTAAAATATTGCTCTGCTGATTTGGCTGATAGGATAAATGTGTCGGAGAGATTTATGACTGATCCTGGGACGTCTGTGAGTTCTGTATTGTCATATAGAATAGAAGTTCCGGCTACTTCTCCTCTTAATCCAGATCCTCTGGATCCTCGGTGGGATTCATCTAATCCTTATCAAGGTTTGGCGCAGCTTTTGGAAAAATTAACTAATCGGGAAAATGCTGATTTGGCAGTTACAAAACCTGAGACTTTTTACCAATCTTTTGAAGGGTCTTTTGATCTTAAACATTTTTTTGATGAAATATTAGTAAATAGACTACAAGAGAAAGATCCTTTGACAAATGCAGGACGATATTTGCTTTTGGTAACCTTGAATGATGAAGGAGCTATTAAATTTGAAAGGGGCAATTTTTTAGATATTTTTGGAGATGGGGCTTGCGAGGGGATATGTATAACGAGTCAACATTATTTGGAGGAACGTGTTTTTTTGAGTTTTTATGCTCATGAAATAGTTGCTCTTTATGGGAAGGGGTTGGAATCATTTTATTTCGCAGAAAAACTAAGGTCGCGGTAATTTTTTTAGCTTTTAACCTCTTGAAAGAGAGAACTCTTGATTGTTTGTGGCTGTATATTTTATGGAAATGGAGCAAATTTGATGTTTTTTTACTATTTATGTTTGGTCTGAGGGTGAACAAATGGAAACATTTTTTTACTCAAGTTTCGCTTTGAATATTATGTTCACTTCATGAGTACAACTAATTTCTTTATAGCTTTCTTTTTTCTGCTTTGTTATGTCTTGGTCTTCTTCTAAGAGGATTCGTGAAATTGCTCGGGCTTTGTACGAGTATGGTTTTTTTTCTCTTCTTGAAAAACTCAATCTTTTGCCTTCGCTTCCTTTTCATCAGAGAATTGTTTCTAAGGAAAGTTCTCGAGCTGATCCTCAAAAAATTGTCTCTTTGTTTGAGCGTTTGGGTGGTGCTTTTATTAAATTGGGGCAGGTTCTTGCTTTACGTCCGGATCTTATTGGCAAGGAATACAGTGTTGCTTTTGAGAAGCTTTTAGATGGAGTTCAATCTTTGTCGTGCTCGCAGATTAAGGGAGAGCTTGGGTCTTTGTCTTTTGCTTCGTTTGATCATGTTTGTCTTGGTAGTGGGAGTATTGCTCAGGTTCATAGGGCTGTTCTTCATTCTGGTGAGGTGGTTGCTGTTAAGATTCGTCGGCCTGGTGTTGTTGATGTTTTTCATGAGGATATTGCACTTTTGGAAAAGGCAGCTCGGCTTCTTGCAAAACGAAAGCTTTTATCTTTTGTCGATGTTGAGGAGGTTGTTGCTGTTTTCAAAAGATATACTTTGAAAGAACTTGATTTTTCTCATGAGGCTCTTGCTCTTCAAAGGTTTGCAAAGCACTTTAAGGGGTATAAGGGGGTTCGGATTCCAAAGGTGTATTCTTCGCTTAGTTCTTCCTCTGTGCTGGTGATGGAATTTGTAGGTGGTGAGAAACTTGAACATTGCACTTTTACGAAAAAAGAGGGAGAGAAAATTGTTTCTTTGCTTAGTTCTGCTGTGTACAAGATGATTTTTGAGGATAGATTTTTTCATGCTGATTTGCATCCTGGAAATATTTTGTATGAGAAGGGGACTTTAACTTTTCTTGATTTTGGGATTGTTGGAATGATTGATGAAGAACTTGAGGCAAAATTATTTTCTTTATTTTCTGGACTTGTTCGTGGTGATTTGGGCGCTGTGAGTTCTGCTTTGATTGATTTGCATATTGGAGATAATGAGGTTGATGAACAGGTTTTGCGTGATGGTATTGTTCAGGTTCTTGGTGATTATTATGATAGGTCTTTGAAGGAGATGAATTTTGGAGAGATTTTCTATGGCGCTGTGGATGTTGCGCGTATGAGTCATCTTAAACTTCCTTCTCAGCTTGTTCTTTTTGGAAAGAGTCTTGTTACGATGGAGGGTTTTTGTAGGGCTGTTTCTCCTTCTTTTAATATTGTTCGTGATGCAAAACCCTATGTTGAAAAACTTGCGGGTCGTCAATTGAAGAAGAGTTTGTCTGTTGGTGAGATGAAGCGTTCTTTAGTTTCTGCTTATCTTGGCGCTTCAAAACTTCCTAAGCTTTTTACGCAGTCGCTTCGTCGTTTTGGTGTGATTGAAAAAAATATTGTTGATATTGATTCGACTTTCAATCGTCTTACGGATGTTATTTGGCTTGCGGCTAAGAGCTTTAGCTTGACTATTTTGTTTGCTGTTTTCTTTGTCGCTGGCGTTCTTCTTTTGGAAACGGGTTTGTTGTTTTATGGTATTTCTCTTGTTGCTCTGCTTTGTTTTTTCGTCAGTTTCCTTTTGCTCTTTGGGCTTATTTCTTTGTTAAGGAAGGAGTGAGCTTTGTCGTGTGATTTTAGAAAAGTATTTAAATTTTGTTTCTACTTTTTTTTTTTTATGAGTGGGACTTTGAAAGAAAAGATTTTGATTACTTTGGTCATATTACTTATAGCACCTTTTGTTTTTGTTGGAACTTGTTATCCTTTAGCATTTCTTGGAATTGGCATTGGTCTTGGTGGAGGAAGTGAAATTTTGGGGTGGGTTTTCTTTTTTGGAGCTTGGCCAGTAGGCATTGCTTTGTCAATTTTTATTTGTTATAAATTGATTAAATATATTAGAAAAAAATTTCATGAATAAATGGTAGATTTTCCGATTAATTTCTTTCTTTTTGGGTATGAATTTTCTTCTCATTTATTTTTTGAACTTTTGGGATCTTTTTTGGGTTTTCAGTATTATCGATATTTGAGAAAAAAATCGAAGGATTCTCTTTCTGATGTGAACCGTTTGTATGTTATTCTTGGGGCGACTATTGGTGCTTTGCTTGGTTCGAGAATTTTGGGATCTTTGGTGTATCCTGAAATTTTTTTTAGTTTTACTTCTGTTTTTGATCTTTTTTTGGGTGGAAAGACGATTGTTGGTGGTTTGATTGGCGGCTTGATTGGCGTTGAAATAATGAAGAAAATTATTGGTGAGAAAAACTCTTCTGGAGATTTGTTAGTTTATCCTGTGCTTATTGCTATGATGATTGGGAGAATTGGCTGTTTGCTGACAGGTGTGTATGATAATACTGTCGGTGTTGAAACTGATTTTTTTCTGGGTTTTGATCAGGGCGACGGATTGAGTAGGCATCCTACATCTTTGTATGAAATTGTGTTTCTTGCTTTGCTTTTTTTTGTTTTGAAAAATATTGAAACTTCAAAAAAATTGTTGCCTGGCGATTTGTTTAAACTCTTTTTGTCTGGTTATTTGCTCTTTCGATTTTGTATTGATTTTCTTAAGCCTTATCCTGAGGTCTTTTTAGGTTTGGGTTCTCTTCAAATTGCTTGTTTGTTGGTTTTGTTGTATTATGCAAAAATTTTTATTCAAAGATTCTTCTTTTCTTCTCAGCATGGCTAAGCAGAGACCTTATACGTATTATGATTTTACTTTGAGTTTGTGTTCGAAGTGTTTGAAGAGATGTTTTGCAAAGATTGTTTTTCAGGACGAGAAAGTGTTTATGTTGAAGACTTGTTCTGAACATGGGGCTGAAAAGGTTTTGATTGCAACGGATATTGAGTATTATAAAAAGTGTAGAAATTTTATGAAGAAAAGTGAAATGCCTCTTAAATTTCAAACTCCTGTGAAGTTTGGTTGTCCATATGATTGTGGGCTTTGCACGGATCATGAACAGCATTCTTGTGTTACTATTGTTGAGGTTACGGATAGGTGTAATTTGGAGTGTCCGACTTGTTATGCTTCTTCGTCTCCTACTTTTGGAAGGCATAGAACTTTGGAAGAGATTACAAAGATGTTTGACATTCTTGTTGAGAATGAGGGTGAGCCTGATGTTGTTCAAATTAGTGGTGGTGAGCCTACTATTCATCCTCAGTTTTTTGAGATTTTGGATGAGGCAAAGAAGAGGCCTATTAAGCATTTGATGGTAAATACGAATGGTGTTAAGATTGCAAATAGCGAAGAGTTTGTTAAACGGCTTTCAAAGTATATGCCTCGTTTTGAGGTGTATTTGCAGTTTGATAGTTTGGACTGTGAGAATTTGAAGAAGATACGGGGGGTTGATTTGACGCAGATCAGGATGAAGGCGCTTGAGAATTTGAATAAGTATAATATTTCTACGAATTTGGTTGTTGTTTTGCAAAAGGGTGTTAATACAAAGGAAATTGGTGACATTATTGAATTTGCGCTTCAACAGCCTTGTGTTAGGGGAATTACTTTTCAGCCAACTCAGGTTGCGGGGCGAAATGAGAACTTTGATCCGGAAACTGAAAAGCTTACTTTGACGGAGGTTCGTCAGGAGATTTTGAATCAATGGGAGGTTTTGAAGCCTGATGATTTGATTCCTGTTCCTTGTAATCCTGACGCGCTTGTTATGGGTTATGCTTTGAAACTTGATGGCAAGGTTTATCCTTTGACGCGCTATATTAATCCTAATGATTTGCTTGATAGTACGAGAAATACTATTACTTATGAGTACGATCCTGAATTGAAAAAGAAGATGATTAAGTTATTTAGCACGAATAAGACGTGTGATAGTGCTAAGGATGAAATGCAGGACTTGCTTTGTTGTCTTCCGAAGATTAAGATTCCTACTTTGTCGTACAAAAATATGTTTAGGATTATTATTATGCAGTTTATTGATGCTTATGATTTTGACGTGCGTGCTGTTAAGAAATCATGTGTTCATATTGTTCATAAGGATGGAAGAATTATTCCTTTTGAAAATATGAATTTGTTTTATAGGGATGAAAGGGAGGAGTATTTGAAGAAGATTCGTGAGCAGATGAGGTTTTAGCTTTGTTTGGCGCAAATCATATAAAATTTTCTTTTTATCATTTCTTATGTTTTTGGCAAAGTTTCAGATTGAGCTTCTTTCTCCTTGGGCTGTTGGCGCTGTCCAAAGTTTTGGCTGCGAGATGTCTTCTTTGTTTTGTGCTCAATTGGACGAAGGCAGAGTTCTTGATGTGTTGCTTTTTTCTGGTGTTGGAAATTTTGATGAATTGCTTTCTTTTTTGCAGTCTGAATCTTTGGTTTTGGAATTTGAACTTTTGGATAAACAGGAGAAATATGTTGTTTGCAAAATTGTTACGGGTTATTCTTCCATAATGTCTTTGCTTCTCAAACATAAGTGTTTTCTTCTTGGGGATGTACAGGTGAAGAATTGTTTTGAGTTTTGGTCTGTCGGCTCTTCTGATAAAAAGAATTTGCGTGAGCTTCTTGTTTCTTTAAGGAAGAAGAGAAAGACAAATATTTTGGAAATTCGTGACTTTCATTTTGAAAGTGGGGAATTGACGCAAAGGCAGTATGAGCTTGCAAAATCTGCTTATGAAAGGGGTTATTTTGATGTTCCGAAGAAGCTAGGTTTGGATGCTTTGTCGCTGGAACTTGGTGTTTCTAAAAGCACGCTTGCTGTTCATTTGCAAAAGGCTGAGAAGCTTATTCTGGGAAATTTCTTTTCGTTCTCAAACGAATATGTTCGTAGATAGTTTTATTTTGGTGTGTTTCTTCTTTTGTGTAATGGTTGAGCGTTTATTTTGGGAGGATGCTTATTTGTGTGAGTGTGAGGCAAAGATTGTGTTTGTTGATGGGAATGTCGTGAGGCTTGACAGGACTGTTTTTTATGCTTTTTCTGGTGGTCAGGTTTCTGATTCTGGAACGATTGGGGGGATTGTTGTGCTTGAGGCAAGAAAAACTTTGGATGGCGACATAGAGTATGTGTTGGAGGAGGAAGCAAACTTTGTCGTTGGCGATTGTGTTCTTGTTAAGATTGATTGGGGGAAGCGTTATGAGTTGATGAAGTTGCATACGGCTCAGCATCTTGTTGCTTTCTTTTTTGAGAAGATAAGTGGTTTGCGAGAACGGGTTGGGGGAAATGTTCGGGTTGGGAAGGCAAGTCTGACGTATGTTTGTTTGTGTGGTGGTACGCATGTGTCGTCTTTGAAGGAACTTGGAAAGATTTCTTTGAGGCGCAAAAGCGGTGGAAAGGGAAAGGAGGATATTGAGATTGGTCGAAAAACCCAAAATTCTGATTTGGTTTTTGATCTTCTCAAAAGATAAGCTCGAAAAACCTCCAAATTTGAGGACTCGTTGCTCTCGTCTCACAAATTATGTAGGTTTTTCGTAGCTCTCTATTGTGATTTGTCTTGTCTAATTTTGTGATGAAGTTACTTGTTGGTAACACGTAAGGAAGTTAAATTCTATTTTATCTATGTGCTGATATGTTTGGAAGTACAGAACAAAAGGTGAATCCACTTGTGCAGTTTGAAAGGCAGTTTTTGACAAAACTTGAATATTTGATGTGGAGTGAAGGTGAAATTAGAAAGCTTTTGCAGAATGGGAAAGTAGATGATGTTAAAGATCTTGTTCGCAAAAGAACTGAAAAGGGTAGTGAGCTGAGGAATACGATTAGTGATCTCGAAACTGAACTTGTTGTGGAGAAAGCTACTAAGGAGTTTCAGGCAGTTAGGGAAGGAGTTGTTTTTATTTTTAATCTTCTTAACGCACAGCAAAGATTTTTTAGTAATAAGGTTATTGATTTTACTCGTTTGCAGCAAGAGTTTGGAGGAAATGCAGATGATTCTCCTTTAACTAAAAGGTGTCGTAGTGTACAGTATCTGATGTTGGAAAATAAGGGACTTTTTGGTGTTAGAAGGGTAGCTGAAGTTGGGACTTTTTTGAAAGAGCTTACTAAGCTAAAACCTTTGGAAGAAAAATTTTTTTCTTTTAATGATGAAGGAAATCTTCTTATGGTAAGAGGAAAAGCTTACGAACGTTTGAGTTTAGTAAAGTCTTTGAAAGATAGTGTTGAAGATCTTGAAAAAGATATCTCCTTTTTAGATGAAGAAAATCGAAGTGTATTTGAAAAGGTTAAGTCGATTGTTAATGTCCTTGAAGGGTTTGTTCGTAAACAGCAAATGGAGTTATCTAAGGATGATGCTGTGAGTCCCACTTTTAGAAAAAGAGTTTTAGGGGATTCTTTGAAGGATTCTTTAGTTATGACAAAAATTGCAGAATTAGTTAAGATATTTCAGCAAAGGGGAGAAATATTTGTTGAATATAAGGCATTTCCTTCTTTTTCTCAGAAGCGAGCAGCATAAGTTTTAGTTTTTCTTTTCTTCTTTTCCTTCGATTTTGTACTTCTCTGTGTAAAAGTTGAGGATTCTTGGCTTGCGTGTTTTGCTGTTGATGATGATACATTTGCCGACGTCGGGAAACATTCCCATTTTTTCTTGGTAGTCGGACATTTCTACCCAGCAACCGCAGGAAACGATGGTGCATCCTTTGTAGTTCGCAAGACTGAGTTTGTGTGTGTGTCCTGTGATGAAGAGGTCGGGCATTTTCTGGATGACGAGGGGGTCATTTTGCGCGCTGGGAATGTAGAGTGTCGATCCGTGTGATGGCGCGAGGTGTCTTTTTTCGAGAAGAAATTTGATGACTTCTTCTGGTGCTTTTGGTCCTCCTTTTTCTCGGAGCTGCTGGATACTGTCGGCGTAGTAGAATATGCTTCCTCCGTGGTAAAGATAAAATTCTAATCCTGTGCTTGGGTCTTTTGGAAAGAGATTTATACGTGATGGATTGGAGAGGAAAATAGTGTTTGGCATGTTGTAGAGCGCGTAAGCTTTGTCGTAGGGTAATTTTGGCTGTGGCTCTGATAGGCGGGATGTGTCATGGTTTCCTGGGATGATGATGATTGCAATGTGCTTTGGGATTTGGCTGAGCCATCTGGCGGCTTCGTGATATTGTAATTCTGTGGAGAGGATTCTGGCGTCTTTTCCTTGGTTTGGGTAAATTCCTATTCCTTCTATGATATCTCCTGCAATAATGACATACTTTACTTTTCGTGCTATTTTGTTGAGCTCTTCATTTGCTGTTCTGGCGTTTATCCAATCGAGGAATTTGGTGAAGGCTTCGTCAACGAATACTTTGGCGCCGAAGTGTATGTCGGAGAGAAATGCTATGTAATGTTCTTCTTCTGTTTTTTTGAGTTCAGTTGCATTTGGTGGTGATGGGATGACGATTTCGTCTGTCCAAATGATGTTGTCTCCTATTTTCCCGATGATTCCTATTCCTTCGTCGAGGCAAAGTAATTTTATGATGTTTATGAGGTCTGTTTTGTCTTTGTTCACGAAGCACTTAATGCTGGCGCTTTTGTCTTCTATGGTTATCATGTAATGGCCTTTTTTGGTTTGTGTTATTTCTGCTACGAGGCCTATGAGGTGTACTTGTTCGTTGCTGTTGTTCATGTCTTTGAGTTGGCTTATTCGCAGGACATTGTCCATATTTACTCTGCTTTTAAGGAGTTTTGTGAAGTAGTCTAATCGACGTGTAAAGTAAAGGGTGAAGTCTTGCACGGTTATTTTGTGTGTTGGTTCTGTGTAGTCAAATTCTATTTCTACTTCGTATTCTTGGCTTCTTTTGAGTTGTTCTCTTTCTATGTTGTAGTTTTCTTTTTTTTCGAAAATGTCTTTGCTTATGTTTATGTGCTCTTTTTCTTTTTCTGGGCTTGTTGTTAGGGTTTTGTCTTTGAGTGTTTTGTCGTTTATGAGGAGATTGAATTCGCTTTGTAGGAAGAGCATAAAGTTTTCGTAGACTTTGTGTTTTCTTTGGTCTTCGTCGTCTTTTTCTATGATGTTTGTGAAGTCGTCCCAATTTATTTTCTTGAGTTTTTGAAGATTTTCTTTGTCGAGTTCTATGTTGAGAAGTATGTGTGCTATGTCGTTGTTGATTGCTTTTGGGCAGCTTTTGTTGTCGAGAAGGGTTTGTACTTTACGGATGAAGTTGAGTTTTTCTTGCTCTGTTTCGAAATGCAGTATTTGTGTGCTGATGATTTCGTTTTTTTTGAGAAACTTGAGAATTTCTTCGTCCGTGCTCATAGCTGTCGTTTGTCGGCGGCTGTTTTTAAGGGTTTGTCCGCGCTGTGCTTTTTCGATATTCATATAAATAATGCAAAGTTTCTTCTGTGCATGATTTTAGATTATGTTGATCCTGTACCGCGTGAAACTTTGGGTTTGGGAAGGAAAGAATTGGGGGACTGTGATGGGCTTTTGCTTTATTCTGCTTTTTCTCCTCTTGATTTTTCTGATGTCTTGGAGGAAAGGTATTCTTCACAAGGGGTACAGGATGCATTTGGGATTAAGATTTTTGGTTGGGAGCCTTATCTTGGTCTTAGTAGTTTGTGTGCTGCAAGAATGAAGGGAGTTGAACGTCTTGTGAATTCTTCTTCAAATGGTTCGTTTCATACTTACGAACTTCCTTTACTTTTTCTTCGATTTCTTGTACCAAAGCAATTGTTGGGTCCGCAGGGTAGTGTTTCTCTTTTAGAGGGAGGGGAACTTTTGCTTCCTTTGGATACTTGTAGAAATGCTTGTGTTGGTATGAGTGTTGGGTATAATTCAGAAAGAGATTCAGATAGGAAGTTTTCACCAGTTGGCTTCAACTTTCTAGGAGAGAGAGTTTCTTTAACTTACGATGAATGGGGACTTTTGGCTTGGAAAAAAGAGGAAATGGGGGCTAGGAAATCTGACAAGTAAGTATGTTTTTGAAAGGCCGATTTGTCAGTCAGGATTATAAATGAGTTTTTGTGAGTTCTTTTTATGGCTAAAGTAAATCGGGAAAAATTCAAGGTCTATGAGGGGGTATTTGATGAGAAGACTTTGGGTTATCTTGAAACTTTGAAGCGCAAGGGTTATTTGGACGAACTGGGCAAACCGATTAAGACGGGAAAGGAAGCGGATGTGTATCATGGCGTCAAAGGCGGGAATGATTTTGCGGTGAAACTTTATCGGGTGACGAGTGCTAATTTTAAGAAAATCTCTTTGTACATTAATCGTGATTATCGTTTTCGTAATGTGAAGGGAAATTTGCGTAATGTAATTACGTTTTGGGTGGAGAAAGAATTTCGGAATTTGCTTTTGGCGTACAAATCTGGCGTTCGTGTTCCTCGTCCTGTGAAGGCTTTGGAGAATGTGCTTATTATGGAGTTTGTCGGTGGTGAAATGCTTAAGGATGCTAGTTTGTCGAATCCTTTAGAATTTTTTGAAATGCTTTTGGAGGAGATTGCTCGTCTGCGTTTTTCGGCTAAACTTGTGCATGGTGATTTGTCGGAGTTTAATATTATTGTTCACGAGAATGTTCCTGTGCTAATTGATTTTGGGCAGGGAATGAATATTCGTTCGGAGCAGGATTTTCGGGATTTCTATGATTTGTACGAGCGTGATGTTCGTCAGTGTGTTCGTTTTTTTGTGAAGCGCTACGGTCTTGAGTTGGACGAAGATGAGGTTCTGTCGCGCCTTGATGGGATGGTTGGGGATTACTAGTTTTGTCTTTGTTGTAGTGTTTTTCCTATTGGGAATTTCAAAAAACTTCCATTTTTGATATTCTTAAAACAGAAGGGTTTAAGAGAAATTCCGAAACGTGGCTGAGGAATTTTGGTGAAGCGAGATGCAAGCGAGCGCAACCTCTTAATCGTTGTTAAACTCTCATATTAGAGATTGAATTTTAGTGCAAGGTTTCGTAGTAAAGGGGAGAAAAAATTTAAAGTAAATTTGAAGTCCGTCCATCTAGCGAACACAGCAAGGAATCAAGATACAACATTAATGGGTAATTTTTACACTATTCTATGGGTTCAAACAATTCTAGCCAGTGACCGTTTGGGTCTTCAAATGTTAATACTTTTCCATACTTTTCTTCTCTGATGTCACCAATTAGTTTAACATTATTATCAAGAAATTTAGCTTTCATCTTTTCAATGTCGTTGACCTGGAACATGGTCCTCATTTTTTGGGGCTTTAATGGACCTTGCTTTGGCTGTCTTTGTAGGATCGCGAAAGATGTTCCGTCAAGATCAAATTCTATCCAATCCTCCTCTCGTAGCTTAAATTTCATTTCAAGGATACCTTCGTAAAAATCTATTGACTCCTGAATATTATTCACGTAAATCCAAATGGCATAAATTTTTTGAATCATATTGTTGTGCGTACTTGAGCACTTAAAAAATTGTCCTTTTCGTATTTTAGGACTTTAAATTAGCTAGCCAGAAATCTCTGCCCTTTAGGGTGGGGGGGATGTCAATTTTTTTTAACTAGCCAATATTTTTTGTAGGCCTGTTCTAAAACTTCTTATTTCTAATGTTGGGAGTAATTTTATTGCGTGTAGAAGTTCTTTATGTATTTCATAAGCATAAAAATGAAGAAGGTCTTCTTCTGTTGGGAAGACTGTTCCTAATGGATGTTCTTTATAGAATAAGTATTCATCAATAGTTCCGTAAAAATATGTGGGGTCTTTTCTTCTTTCGGGTAGGAGGGCGCGAAATCTTTCAGCAGTTCCTTTTTTACGGAGTATGTATTCTACTCTGCGATTCATTTGTTTTATTCCTTTGAGATAGCCTGCTTCTGTTTTTATATGTTCAAGGAGAACTTCAAATTTTGTTCTAATGTCTTCTTCTACAAGTTCTAGTAATTCGGCTATTTCTCTTTCGTGTTCTGTGCTGGTGTACAAGTAGCCATTTGGATTTTTTTCAGATTTTGCTTTTTCTCTTCCATGAGAGTAAACTGCGGCATTATTTACTTGATCTCTAGCGTATTCTGGTTCTTTATTTAGGGGGAAGTGGGAGTATATTCTTTCGAGTAATTGGCGGTGTTTTTTCTTGTTAACTCCATTTTCTTTTGTTATTTTTCCATCAGAGGAGAATCCTAGTTTTCCAAAATACAGAATTTGGTCTTTTGTAGAATATTTTTCAAGTAGTGTTTTTCTGCCGAAGTGTAGGGCTGCAATTCTGAGGTGCTCTATGTATTCTTTGACCAGTTCAACGGGAAGTTCAATATCTCTAAAAACTCCGTTGAATTGATCTAGCGTCCATGCGCTGGATGTGCATCTGAATGTTCTATATGTTGCCTCCTCATCAAGGATTCTTCCATTATTTCCTATATTTGAACACAGTGCTCTAACATACGTTTCTGATCCTTCAAGTGCATCTTCATTTAGTCTGGGAAAATAAATTGTAGGGATAAATACTGCGAGTTCCCTCTTTTCTGGAAAATATTGAAGTGTGACTCTTTTTCCTCGACTGTGGACTTTTTGTCCTCCTCTCAAAACATTCTTTCCATTTTCAGCTTTTCTATTTTTTTCCATTAATGCTAGGTATTCTTCTTCCTCTAGTTCTCTTATTGCTGAAAATTTTCTTTTGACTTCTTTTTCTTTTTTTCCTTCTTTGGAGATAATCCATTCAAGGCCTTTGGATTCTACTACTCCGAATAAATTGTAATTTCGATCAAGGACGAGTTCCTTTCTGTTTGCCTGTACAGTGATAAAGGCATGATCAGCAAATTCTTCTCCTCCTCTTTCTTCCTCTCCAATTTCATAATCGTGCATATTTGTTGCCCAATATATTCTTGGATTTAGGCCTGTTTCTCTGGCAACGAGGTATAAAATTCCGGCATTAGAAAAACAATCCACTTCTCTTTGTGCTTCGTGAAGATAGGTACCACAAACTCCTCTTTTGATTGCATCTCCAAATCCGTAATGAAGTTCAAGAAACTTTCCTTCATAGAGAAAAATACTTTTTCCCCATTTTGTTTGATTTCGCATAGAATAAAGGTGGGCAATTTCCCTTGCTCTGTCTACGGATGCTTGGGGGAAGTCCATTTTAGAAATATATTTGAGGGATTTTTATTTATCGTTTGAACAGAACCTTTTCAAGTGCAGAGGTGCTACCATACCCTTGTGAGGGATTTCTTTCAGCAGTCGGAGGACTACTGAGGGCTTCTATTTGTTTCTCTGTTACTTTGTACACATTTCTTACTCTAAATCCATATGTCTTCTGGTTTGGGTTTGCTGCGGTTGCGGCTAGCATAGCTCCTTCAAAGCTTTCTGCGGAATCGTAACCTAGAGGTTCTCTTCCTTCCCTTTGGGCGAGCACCGTGTAAATAACGTCTGTTGGTTTCGGCAAGAGTTCAACTGCTCTTTCTCCAAGTTTACTGTTTGCTTTCTCGATTCTTTCTAGCAGAGTTCCTGTTGCTTTTTCTCCTGTTCTTCCCATTCCTTCGATTGTATATGTTTCCATTTTATTTGGAGTTTTCTTAGTTCTTTATAATTTTATCCCAGTTTTAGCTTATGTACGAGAAGTATTGCCAGTTCTGTGAGATTCTTTTAATCGGAGGTTTTTTTAAGAAAAGGGGGAGTGTCTTACTGTTTTGATAGTTCATACACAGTATTGTTTTTCAAAAATATTTTGGCATAGTCGAGTTTGAGTTTGGAGTTGCTGTACAAAGTGAAGAGTGTTTCGTCTGCTGTTGTTTTTTCGTCTACTTTTTTGTTGAGGATGAGTCCTGCTGCTTTGTCTTTTGGCGCTCCAAGGATAAAGGCTAGGTCTGAGATGTGTTTGTTGTTAATGCTTTTTATTGTTCCCTTTCTCTCCGCTTTTACTTCGTAGCTGTATTTTCCGTTTTTTGGGATTTTCTTTTCTCCTTGTGCTTTTATGATTTCTTGTAATTTTTGTAGGGCTGCTCCTGAGCTGAGTATTTTTTCTGCTTTTTCTTTTCCTTTGCCTTTTTTTGTCTGGCCTGCCATTTCTAGCATGATTCCTGCCATTTCTAAGGCTTTTTGTCGTTGGTCATGCTTTTTCTCTACTTTGTTTTCTAATATTTCTAGTACTTCTTTTGCTTCGTAGAGTGGGCCTATGCTTTTTCCAACGGGTTGGCTTCCGTCGCTGAGCATTGTTTTTACTGTGAGTCCAATTTTTTTCCCTATTGTTTCAAATCTTTTTTGGAGGCGTCTTGCATGTTGCTTTTTTTCGACTTTTGCTCCTTTTCCGTAGGGGATGTCGAGGAGGATGTGGGTTGAACCTGCACTTTTTTTCTTTGAAAGGATGGATGCTATCATTTGTCCTTCAAAATCGAGTTCAAGTGGATGTTCGACGTTGATGATAATGTCGTCGGCTGGACTGAGTTCGAGTGCTCCCCCCCAAATAATACAAGCATTGTGTTCTTTTACTATTTTGTAGAGGTCTTTGATGTGGAGGTCAACATTACAAAGTACTTCCATTGTGTCTGCTGTTCCTGATGGTGAGGTTATGGATCTGGACGAAGTTTTTGGAATGGTGAGTCCTGCTGCTGCAATGATGGGAATGATGAGGGGCGTTGTTCGATTTCCCGGTACGCCTCCTATGCAGTGCTTGTCGAGAATTATTGGATTCTTTTTTGTCTGAAAACGGAGTTCTTTTCCGCTTGCAACCATTGCTTTGGTGAGTCCCACAACTTCTTTGTCGCTTAGGGGATGTGCTGCACAGGCGAGGACAAAGTATGTGGTTTCTATGTCGGAGTATGCTCCCTTTACAATGTCAGATATAATTTCTTTGAATTCTTTTTCTTGTAAGGCTTTTCCTTGGAATTTGTTTTTGATGTATGTTAGGGAACTGGGTTTTTTGGCAGGAGTGACTTTTACTTTGTCGTTTTCTTTGACTTGTAACTTTTCAAAACTGTCGCTTGGCATTCCTATTTCTCCTTTTTTTAGGGAGCAGAAATCTTTTTTAGAGTTATTAGTAATTTCGACTTTGCAGATGATACTTTTTTTTGTTTTTTCGTTTGTGATCTTGATTCTGTCTTTTGGATAAATTTCTAGTTCTTTTGCGTTGCTTTCGTTGAGGATTGCCGATAGTCCTGGGCCGTCATCAAGAAGAATTTTTTTTACTTTGAGCATGTTTTTCTTTTTCGGAAAGGTGTTTAAAATCTTTGTCGTGCGCAATGAGTGGTGCTTTATTTTTGTTAGTCGTCAACTAGTTCTGCTATGAAGAATCCGGCTGCTTTTTCTAGTTCTATCTTTCTTTCAGAACATATTGCAAAGTGAATAAGTAAACATACGGAAGCTCTTTCATAATCGTTCTTTGTGGGATTGGAGTAGTTTTCAATCTTAATCTCTGTACAAATATCTCGCATTTCTAGGATGTGGTGCAAAGATTTTGAGACTAGGTTTTCAATTTCTTCTTCTGTTTTCTTTGTCTCACTTAGAATTTTTTTCGTATACTCTCGTTTTCTAGCGAAGAGTTCTTCTGTTTTAATTTCACTTGTGATTTCTTTTGCTCTAAAGAAAGAATTGGAGATTTCTCTAAATTTTTTTTTTGCTATTTTTATTCTCTCTTCTCTGCCGAAAAAGAATTTTGAAAGGAATTTTCGGATCATTTTTTTACTTTTTTCCTTATGCACTTATATGTTTTGTGAAGACTTTTTTTAATTGAGAATTTTGAAAAACCCCTAAAATTCTCAAAGGGTGTTTAGACAACTCCTCTCAGGTGCTAAAATTTAGTGAATAAGTTTTGGATTCGTTGATTTTTTGAAACTCTCAATTAGAAATAGTAGTCCCGCCCAGATGCAGTCGCTCTCTTTGTTCGCTCGGTAGCTTTTTGACAAGTAAAAAATCTTCGAACTGTCCAGTTCTGTCTGTGCTTTTAGAAATAGTAGTCCCGCCCAGATTCGAACTGGGGTCTGCGGATCCAGAGTCCACAATGATAGTCCACTACACTACGGGACTGTGTATGTATGTAAGTGTGTATGGGTTTAAAAATTTTGAGGCCTTTTTTTTCTTCTTTACTCTCTCTTATGACTCCTAAATTTTATAAAATGCTTGAGTCTTGTTTTTTTATGGCGTCAAATACAGATTCTTTTTGGAAGAGTATTTCCTTAGTCTTTGGGGCAGTTAGTGTTCTTCTTTTAGGGACTCTTCTTATGTTGCTTTTTCAGGCAGAAGGGAGAGAGATGGTAGCAGGAGCGAATGCTTTTGAAGATGGTGAGCAAGCTTTGTCGTTTGCTTTGTCTGATAATGAAGATTTAGTTATGGGAAATCCTGATGCTAAACTTGTGATTGAAGAATATAGTGATTTTCAGTGTCCTTATTGTAAGAAGTTTTTTGAAAGTGATGCTTATCAGCAGATAAAAGAGAAGTATGTAGAAACGGGAAAGGTTCTTCTTGTTTTCAAAGATTTTCCTTTGACTAATATTCATCCTTATGCATTGATTGCAGCTCAGGGAGCAAGTTGTGCGAATGAGGAGGGTAAGGGTTTTGATATGCATGACAAGATTTTTTCTTCTTCTTTGTCTCCGACGGAGGAAAATTTAAAGAAGTGGGCTGCTGAACTTGGTTTGAATGAGGCTGCTTTTGCAGAGTGTCTTGATTCTGGAAAGTATGAGCAGGAAGCTTTTGATGATCAGGAAGAAGGTTCTGCTAAGGGAATTACTGGCACTCCTTCTTTTTTGATTGGGAGTCAGAAAGTTGTTGGTGCTCAGCCTTTTGCAAACTTTGAAAAGGTTATTGAAGAAGAACTTGCAAAGGTTCAATAAATTTTCAATTCTTTAAACAATAGTTTAAAAAAGCTAAGTTGCTTCTTTCCCTTTTATGGATACTATAAAACAGCATCAGGAAATGGGTTACGACAGGACAGTGGGAATGTTTTCTCCTGACGGTCTTCTTCTTCAGGTTGAATATGCTGAGAAGGCGGTAAAGCTTGGTTCTTCTGTTATGGCACTTACGACAAAGGAAGGGATTGTTTTCATTGGCGACCGACGTGTCAAATCAAAGCTTCTTGTGAAGGAATCTTTTAGAAAGATTATTGAGATTGATGAACATTTGGCTGTTTGTGGTGCTGGTGTTATGAGTGACGGACGTCGTCTTATTGAGCAGGCTCAGTACACAGCTCAGGATCATAAAGTGAAATTTCAGGATCCTATTGATATTTTGTCTCTTGTCAAGGATGTTGCAAATATTCAACAATATTATTCTCAGGCTGGGGGACTTCGTCCTTTTGGTGTGAGTTTGTTGATTGGTGGTGTTGAAAACGGTGCTGCTCATTTGTACCAAAGCATGCCTTCTGGAATTTATTTGAAGTACAAAGCAAGAGCTGCTGGCCAACTTGACGAAAAACTTAATGAAGGTCTTGAGAAGGAATACAAGGAAAGTTTGTCAAACAAGGATGCTGTAAAGCTTGCTTTGTCTTTGTTTAAGAAAGAACTTGGAGAGGAGTTTTCTCCTGAGCGTTTTGACATTGTAGAAATTGGTCTTGACAAAACTTTGCACCGTCTTGGTGAAGATGAAGTAAAGAAACTTGCATAAGTCGTCTCTAGAGTTTCTTTGATTTTTCTTTTTCTAATTGTTTGAGAAGCATGTCGCCTAAAGTTAGGGGCGCTTCGTCTTTTTCTGAGCTGAAACTTTGTGTTTCTCCTGATGAACTTGCTTCTTGGGTTAGTGAAATATCTAATGTTTTCTCAAGCTGTTTTGCTGTTTGCAGATCAGGTTTTAGTTTTGAAAGGAGGTAATTTTTGATGGAAGATTCTTTTATGCTAGCAGCTCTTGCAAGTTGGTGCAGGTTCCAGCCTTTTTTTGTCATGGCTTTTTGGATGAGTTTTGCATAATCAGAGACAACTTCTTCTTCTATTCTTGTAGTTGCACTGTGTCTTCTGAAGTGGTGTGAACGTTCTTGTTCAAGTTCCATAGACTTTCCATGAGATTTACAGTTGTTGCAAACCATCATGGTAGCTCCCGTTACTTTGACTGCTTGTAGGGTTTCATATGTCGCGCCGCAGAGTTCACAAGTTGCCATTTTATTCTCTTTTTTTTCAAAAATTTATAAATTTGTTTGTTTTTTCGGCAAAATACTTCTTGTGAAGGTATATATAGAAAGTGCATTCTTCATGTTTATGGAAGAGTTCTTTGTCGAGTCTTTGCAGTCCTCAGAGCTTGTTCTTTTGGCTTTTGGGGCGGAGTTGAAAAATACTTTTGCTTTTTTCAAAGAGGGGAAGATTTCTTTTTTTTGTCATGGGGATACTTCTTTGCTTGACAATCTTGAGGAAGCAGAGAGAGACGCGAGAGCGCTTTTGTCGGAGAACGAAAAGAGTCTTCTTCTTTATGACAAACATCCTTTGTACAATTCTTCTTCTCTTGCTCAGAGTCTTGCTCTTGAATTTGGGCAAAAGTCTTTTTCAGTTCAGCATCATGTAGCTCACGCTTTTGCTACTGCTTTTGAACATGGATTGGGGAATTTTTTGGCAATTGTTTGTGATGGAACTGGGTATGGTGAGGACGGGAACATTTGGGGTGGTGAGGTTTTTCACAATGATAAAAGAATTGGGAGGCTTGAATATCAAACTTTGCTTGGTGGTGATGCTGCTAGTTTGGATGCGAAACGTGTACTGTATCCTTTGCTTTTGAAATGCAATCTTGAGGAGAAGATTCCTCTTGAGGATAGATCTCTTGCTTTGCTTTGGCAGCGACAAATACAAGAGGGTTTTTCCTGTATTGAGTCTTCAAGTTGCGGAAGGATTTTTGATGCTTTGGCGGCTTTGCTTGGTCTTGGCAGTACGAATGAATATGAAGCTCAACTTGCTCTTGCTCTTGAAGCTGCTGCAAAAAAAGGAAATGTTGATTTGTCTTTGTTGCCGGAGTGTAAGATTTGGGAAGAGGACGGACTTTTTGTTTTGGGAACTTGTGAGCTTTTTTGTTTTGTTGCTAAGCATTTAGGAAAGATGTCTGTTGAAGATTTGGCGCTGCTTTCTCATTACTATCTTTCTCGGGGTTTGTTTGAGATTGCTCGTCGTTATGACTCAAAACTTCCTCTTCTTTTTTCTGGCGGCTGTGCGTACAATTCTATCATGCAAGAGTTTTTTCGAGAAAGGGGTGTTTTGCTTTGTCGTCGGCAAAGTCCTGGAGATGAACAGATTGCTCTTGGTCAAATTGCTTATTATTTATGGAGAAAAGAGAGGGGAGATTTTGGGGGGTAGGATTGGCGGTTTTGCTGGCAGAATTGAGTCCAAACATATATATATCTCTTCTCAAAATCTCAAGGCATGAACACAGAACAAAAAGAAGCTCTTCTTCATTTTGAGGCTTTGAAAAGGGAATTGGGAAAGGTTATTGTTGGTCAGGAAAGAACGATTGAGGAAACTTTGATTGCTCTTTTTTCGTCTGGTCATCTTCTTCTTGAGGGAGCTCCTGGACTTGCGAAAACGCTTCTTATTAGTACGCTTGCAAAGGCTGCTGATTTGAAGTTTTCTCGTATTCAGTTCACGCCAGATCTTCTTCCTTCTGATATTGTTGGTACGCAAATTTTCAATCAGAAGACTGCAAGTTTCGAGACGAAAAAGGGTCCGGTTTTTACAAACTTTCTTTTGGCGGATGAAGTGAATAGGGCTCCTCCTAAAACTCAGTCGGCTTTGTTGGAGGCTATGCAGGAAAAACAGGTGAGCATTTTGGGAGAGACTCATGTTCTTGCTTCTCCTTTTTTGGTTATGGCAACGCAAAATCCGCTTGAGCAGGAGGGAACCTATCCTCTTCCTGAGGCGCAGATGGACAGATTTATGTTCAAGGTTCTTCTTGATTATCCTAAGAAGGATGAGGAAGTTGCTATTTTGGAGCGCTTTACGAAAAATGATGTTATTGAAGTTGAGAGGGTTATTGATGCTCAAACTATTTTGTCTCTTCAAAAGCTTTGTCGTGAGCAGTATATTGATTCTTTGCTTATGGAGTATATTGCAACGCTTGTTGATGCTACGCGTTATCCTGAAAAATATCAGCTTCTTGATGCGAGTAAATATTTGAAGTGGGGGGCTTCTCCAAGGGCTACGATTAATCTTGCTCTTGCTGCTAAAACGTACTCTTTGATGCAGGGGCGCGATCATGTTCTTCCTGATGATGTGAAGCTACTTGCTCCGTCGGTCTTGCGTCATAGAATTATTTTGAGTTTTGAGGCTGATATTGACAAGGTGAGTGCTGATGATATTATTGCGGAGATTTTAGATTCGATTGATAGTCCTTGAAAATGTCGTATGTGTCTTTGTTGAAGGAAAGTGTAGAGTTCAAACTGTTGTTTTCTCAATCTGAACATCTTCTTCAGGGTCTTCATTCTTCTAAGCAAAAGGGTGATGGGATTGAATTTTTTGATTTACGTGAGTATTGTGCTGGTGATGATCCGCGAAGGATTGATTGGAAGGTTACTGCTCGTTTGCAAGAGCCTTTTGTTCGGGAATTTCAGGAGGATAGGGATGCTGTTCATCATGTCTTTTTGGACTGTTCGGCTTCTGTGAAAAACAAGCTTTTGCCTATGCAGGTTTTGGCGGCGTCTTCTTTGCTTTCTTCGTACAAGCAAGCTGATGCTTTGTCGCTGACTCTTTTTTCCGGCTCTTTGTTTCCGAGTTCAACGGCTAAGGGGAAGAAGCATTTGTCGGCTTTGTTGTATCGTCTTTCTCAGCATGTCCCTTCTGGCAAGGCTGATCTGTGTGGTCTTTTTTTCTTTATTTTGAGTACTTTCAAAAAGAGGTGTATTATTACGCTTATTAGTGATGAGATGGAGTTTGATGAGGAGGCTTTGTCTTTGCTTGCGCAGATTGCTCGGCGGCACAAGGTCATTTTTTTTCATGTGTATAATAGCTCGGAGAAGGAGCTTTCCTTTGGGCAGCAGGCTTTGGAGGATAGTGAGAGCGGAGAGGAACTCTTGTTTGATTTGAGTGACGAGCAAGTGATGAAGTACCAGATTTTGTACGACTCGGCTTTGCGTACTGTTCGTGAGCAGATGAAGAGAATTGGTGTGAGGCTGTTTCAGATTGACGCTGCTCGTTCGCTTCAGGCTTGTCTCAAGGGTGTTCGTACGCTGTGATGTAGCTTACGTTTATAAAGAATTTAGGGGGTAGTTTTTTGATATGTCAGGCAAGAATAGTGGAGCTACTATTGGTTTTGAAGAAAAATTGTGGAAAGCTGCTGATATGATGAGAAATAATATGGATCCTGCTGAGTATAAGCATGTTCTTTTAGGTCTTTTATTTCTCAAATATATTTCGGATAGTTTTGAAGAAATTTATGAAGAATTACAAGGGGAGGAATATGCTGATCCTGAGGAGAAAGATGAATATATTGCTAAGAATGGTTTTTGGGTTCCGCCTTCTGCTAGATGGAATTATATTCAAAAAAGTGCTAAGTTACCTACAATTGGTCAAATTTTAGATGATGCGATGCTTGTAATTGAAAGGGAAAATCCTTTGCTTAAGGGAGTCTTGCCAAAGGAGTATTCTAAGCCTGCTCTTGATAAGCAAAGGCTTGGGCAAATTATTGATTTGATTAGTTCTATTAAACTTGGGGATGCTCAGAATAAAGGAAAGGATTTGCTTGGGAGGGTTTACGAATATTTCTTGGGGAGGTTTGCTTCTGCTGAGGGGAAGGGAGGGGGTGAGTTTTACACTCCTAAGTCAATTGTTGAATTATTGGTTGAGATGCTTGAGCCATATAGGGGGAGAATTTACGATCCTGCTTGTGGGAGTGGGGGTATGTTTGTACAGTCTGAAAAATTTGTCGAGGCTCATGGTGGAAAGATTGATGATCTTTCTATTTATGGTCAGGAAAGTAATCCGACTACTTGGAGATTGTGTGTGATGAATCTTGCTATTAGGGGGATTAGGGGAAATATTGGACCTTTCCATGCTGATAGTTTTCACCATGATGTTCACAAGGATTTGAAGGCAGATTTTATTATTGCTAATCCTCCGTTTAATATTTCTGATTGGGGTGGTGAGCGACTAAGGGAGGATGTGAGGTGGAACTATGGTGTTCCTCCAGCAGGCAATGCTAATTTTGCTTGGGTTCAACATTTTATTCATCACTTGTCTCCTCGCGGTGTTGCTGGTTTTGTTTTGGCAAATGGTTCTATGAGTTCGAATACTTCAAATGAGGGAGAGATTAGAAAGAATATTGTTGAGGATGATATGGTGGATTGTATTGTTGCTCTTCCAGATAAATTATTTTATAGTACGGGCATTCCTGTTTGTTTATGGTTTCTTTCTCGGGCGAAAAAGAGAAAGGGGGAAGTTTTGTTTATTGATGCAAGGCAGATGGGCGAGTTGGTTGATAGAAAACACAGGCAACTTAGTCTTGAAGATATTGCAAAGATTTCTGATGTGTATCATATTTGGCGTGGAACAAAGGAAGGCAGTTATGAGGATGTGAAGGGTTTTTGTAAGAGTGCGACTCTTGAGGAGATCAGAAGGCATGAACACATTCTCACTCCCGGAAGATATGTTGGCGTTGCTGATGTTGAGGAAGATTCGGAACCCTTTGAGGAGAAGATGGGGAGGCTGACACAGGAGCTTGGTGAGCAGTTTGCAAAGTCGAAGGAACTTGAGAGCGAGATTCGTAAGAACTTGGAGGGGCTTGGCTGGAAGATTTGAAAAGATGGACAGTAAAGTTTTTTTAGATATTCTTGAAGTTGGAGAAGGACAAAAAATAGAATTTAAAGAAAACTATATCTCTAAAGAAAATAAAAATGAGTTAAGAATTGCCATTTGTGCTTTTGCAAATTCTGAGGGTGGTAGAATCTTTGTTGGCATTGGTGATAATAAAAAAGTTATCGGGGCTAATATTACTGATAAGACTGAAGGAGAAATTGAACAAGTAAAAAAGGGAATTAACCCCATTCCTGAATTAACCGTTGATATATTTTCTTTTCAAAATAAATCTCTAATAGTTATAGATGTTAAAAAAAGTTATTTGCATTATATGTACAAAGGAGTAACTTTTGAAAGAAGGGGGGACGTCTCTCAAAAACTTGAAACAAAAGAAGAGATAGAGCAATTTCAAAGAAGAAAAAGACTGTATAGTTTTGAAGATAATATTAATATATTATTTAATTTTGAGAGAGATTTTGACAAGGGTAAATTTTCTCATTTTTTGAAGTTATCGGGAATTAGTGATGTTTTAGATGAGAGGAGTGTTTTACAAAATATTGGAGTTATGGATTTACAAGGTAACATGAGTAATTGTGGTACTTTGTTTTTTTCAAAAAATGTTTATTATTTTGTTAAACAATGTAAAATAAATTGTTTTTTATTTGGAGAAGATGAAATTCAGTTTTTAGATAGTAAAGAGTTTTGTGATGATTTGATTAGTTTAGTAAATAGTACAGAGAGATATTTGAAAGAGAAATTAAATACCATTTCAATAATTAAAGAATTTAGAAGAATTGATGAACTTGAGATTCCTATTGTTGCATTAAGAGAAGCTATAATTAATGCAGTAGCTCATAGGGATTATTTTTCAAAATCTGAAGTGCAAATTAATATTTTTAAAGATAGGGTTGAAATAGTAAATCCTGGTAATTATGGTCTTGATAATAAATTTTTTGGAAAAGTTAGAAATCCTAGAAATGTTTTAATTTGTGATATGTTTAAGAGAATTAATTTTGTTGAGAAAGGTGGGACTGGAATTAGAAGGATTCAAAGTAGTCTTGTAAAACATGGACTTAAAAAAGCAGATTTTGTTTTAGATAACAATTTTTTTATGCTTACGATACATAGAAATGTGAGTACTCAAAAAACACAACTCAATAAAAATGACCCTAAAAATGACCCTAAAAATGACCCTAAAAAGTTCAGTAAAAAAGAAAGATTGGATTTAATCTTAAAAAGATTAGAAGAAAATAAAGACAATGTAAGTTATTATTTACTCATTGAAGAATTTGGAGTTGATAGGAGCACAATAAAAAGGGATTTGTCTGAATTAAAAAAGAAAAATTTAATTGAATTTGTAGGGGACAAAAGAACAGGTGTCTGGAGACTTAAGAAATGAAATCTGAATTTAAAGTGCAATCAAAACCTAAGGGTTTTTCGGTACCTTCCGATTGGAAGGAAACAGAATTAGGAATGATACCTTGTGATTGGGATGTAAAATTATTAACAGACCTCCTTATTAATTATGATTTTCAAAGAATACCATTAAGTAAAATGCAAAGAAATAATAAAAAAGGTATTTATCCTTATTATGGTGCTTCAGGGATAATTGATTATGTTAATGAATATATTTTTGATGGTGAATATTTGTTAATTTCAGAAGATGGGGAGAATTTGAAATCCAGGAACACACCAATTGCGTTTTTAGTATCTGGAAAATTCTGGGTAAATAATCATTCACATATATTAAAATCAGAAGACAATTTTACTAGTAGATTTATTTTTTATTCTTTTCAAAATTTAGATGTAAATCCTTATCTCACTGGTTCTGTCCAACCGAAATTATCTCAATCACAATTAAATAAAATATTAATCTTAATTCCCTCAAATGAAGATGAACAAAAAGCTATTGCAAAGATACTTTCGGACTTGGATGATAAGATTGATTGTAATAGAAAAATAAATGATACTTTGGAAGAACTTGGTCAAACTTTATTCAAGAGGTGGTTTGTTGATTTTGAGTTTTTGAATGAGGAAGGCAAACCGTACAAGTCCTCTGGCGGCGAGATGGTTGAGAGCGAACTGGGAATGATACCTGAGGGCTGGAGAGTTGATAACTTAGGAAATCATGTTAATTCAATTAATGGTTATTCCTATAAGGGTATTGAACTTCAACCATCAAATGATGCATTAGTTACATTGAAAAATTTTGATAGAACTGGCGGTTTTAGATATGGTGGATTTAAAGAAATCAAAGGAAGTAACTATAAAGATATTCAGAAAGTATTTGCTGGCGATTTAGTTGTTGCACATACAGACTTAACAACAAATGCAGAAGTATTAGGAAACCCAGCCATTGTTCCTAAAAGTAAATATGAAAATATGGTTATTTCAATGGATTTAGTTAAAGTTGTTCCAAAAGATGATATTTTTACTATTCCATTTTTATATTTTTTAATGAGAAATCCATTATTCAAAGGTCATTGTTTAGGTTATTCTAATGGAACAACTGTGTCGCACTTGAAAAAAACAGCAATTCCTGAATTTAAATTAGTGGTTCCAAGTGTAGATGTTATAACTAAATATAGTCAATTAACTAAAAATATAATTAATCAAATTATAGACTTAACCGAAGAAATACAATCATTACAACAAATAAGAGATAGTTTGTTACATAAACTAATGTCTGGTCAAATAAGAGTTTCATTGAAGGATGAGAAATGACTTTTTTAGAGATTTTAATTTTAATGTTTTTTTTAGTATTATCAATTGTTGTTATTAGAATAAGTTTTCAGTTTAATATTAATGATTATTTAAAAGATAGAAGAGCAGTGAAGATTAATCAATTAAAAAATATTTGTCCACATACAACTGTTGCAGTTGAGGATGAGCAAATAGTTATGGGATCATTGTTTAAGTCTCCAGTTGGAACAACTAAATATATATGTTCTCAATGTGGCTTAATTGTGGATTCTAAAGAAGATGCACAAAAACTAATGGGTCGCTATGCAAAAAATCCAGAACAAATATTAGAAGACCAAAAAAAATTTAGGAGAAAAGCAAAGAAATTGAAATGTTTCTAATGAATATAAGTAATCTTGAAGTTAAAGTTTAGAGAATAAAAATAATGGCGAACCCTATTTACTAGTCCAAGTTCAAAAAAACCACCATCCTTTCAATAGCTCTTACTCACGGGATTATTTGAAGGCTAGCAAATTCGTAGGGAATGGTTGAAAAACCCTCATTTTTGATTTGGTTTTTGATCTTCTCAAAAAATAAGTTCGTAAAACTCCCGAATCTGAGGACTCGTTGCTCTCGCCTCACAAAACAGACGCCACCCTCCCATTTTTGGAGTAATCACACCCATTTTGGAAGTACTTTTATAAATATCTCAAAATATTCCCTATCATTATTTCAAGTTAGCTTAGATCAAGTTAGCTTAGATGCTTTTCTAAAAAATGAAGATGACATTGTTATTCAAGCAAAAAAGACAGGCTTTCCCATCTACAAAGAGCAAACTTTTTATGAGGTTGTGCTAAATGAATATCCATAAACTTTCTATACACAAGACAAAGGAATTAGTTGAAGAATGAAAAAGTTTGCAGAGAGTCAAGTAGAAGAAGCGGCAATCGAATGGTTTGAAGAACTTGGTTATTCTTACCTTGCAGGTCCGGACATAGCCTTTGATGGCGAAAGTCCCATGAGGCAGGATTATAAAGATGTAATCTTGGAAAACATACTTGAAAACTCTCTCAAAAAAATCAATCCTTCTATCCCCCTAAGCTCCATAAAAGAAGCAATTAAAAAACTAAAAACTCATTCTTCTCCTTCTTTAATTATTAACAATAAAATATTTCACAAATACATAACCGATGGCGTAGATATAGAATACAAAGAAAATGGGAGAATAAAAGGAGATAAGGTTTGGCTTTTTGATAAAAAAAACGTACGAAATAATGAGTTCTGTGTTGTCAATCAATTTACAATAGTAGAGAAAAACAATAGAAGACCTGATTTGATTGTCTTTGTGAACGGACTGCCCCTTGTTCTTATCGAGTTCAAGAATGCGACAGATGAAAAAGCTGATATCCTCTTGGCATACCATCAAATACAAACATACAAACACGACATTCCTAGCATCTTCTCCTATAATGCTTTCACGATTATTAGCGATGGAACATTTGCAAGAGCGGGAACAATTACTGCAGATTTTGACCGATTTATGAATTGGAAAACTATTGATGGAGTACAGATGACTAATGAATTTATGCAACTTGAAACGCAAATTAAAGGAATGTTTGAAAAAGAAACCTTTCTTGAAATCCTTCACCATTTTCTTCTCTTTCAAGATGACGGAGAAAAGATTCGTAAAATACTTGCTGCATATCACCAATATTATGCAACACAAAAAGCAGTTGAGAAAACAAAACTTGCAACCTCTTCCTCAGGTACTAAAAAGATTGGCGTTGTCTGGCATACGACAGGTTCAGGTAAAAGTCTTACTATGGCATTTTATACGGGCAAAATTATTCTTGCATTAGACAACCCTACCATTGTTGTTCTCACCGATAGAAATGATTTAGATGATCAATTGTTCAACACATTTTCTCTTTCCTCAGATTTGTTACGACAAATTCCCAAGCAAGCAAAATCCAGAGCAAATTTGAGAGAACTTTTGTCTGTGGAGAGCGGAGGAATTATTTTCACGACAATTCAGAAGTTTATGCCAGAGGAAAAAGGAGATACTTACCCGCAATTGTCGGCAAGGCGAAACATTGTCGTCATTGCTGATGAAGCGCACAGAACCCAGTATGATTTCATTGACGGTTTTGCTAAAAATATACGAGATGCTCTTCCCAATGCTTCCTTTATTGGATTTACAGGAACACCCATTGAAGGAACTGACATTAACACTCCCGCAATTTTTGGAGATTATATTGATGTTTATGATATGACACAATCTATTGAAGATAAAGCAACAGTTCCCATTTATTATGAATGTCGGCTTGCAAAAATTGGCTTATTAAAAGAGCAAATCCCAAAAATTGAAGAGGATTTTGAAGAACTAACTGAATCACAAGAAAGTGAGTCAAAACAAAAACTTAAATCAAAGTGGTCGAGACTTGAGGCTTTGGTTGGTTCAAAGAAAAGACTTTCACTTGTTGCAAGAGATATCTTAAAGCACTTTGAGAGAAGGAGAGAAGATACTGGAGGGAAAGCTATGATTGTTTGTATGTCAAGAAAGATCTGTGTTGAATTGTACAATGAGATTACTAGCTTACATCCAGACTGGCACAGTGAAGATAACAAGAAAGGAAAGATTAAAGTTATTATGAGTGGAAGTGCTGCAGACCCACAAGTTATGCAAGCTCATATCAGAAACAAAGAGGGCAGAGAAGAAATTGCAAAGAGAGTAAAGAATCCTCAAGATGAATTAGAACTTGTTATCGTTAGGGATATGTGGCTTACTGGATTTGACGCTCCTTGCATTGATACCATGTATATTGACAAGCCTATGAAAGGACATAATTTAATTCAAGCAATCTCACGAGTAAATAGAGTTTTTAGAAATAAGTCTGCGGGGTTAGTGGTGGATTATTTAGGAATTGGAGATATGTTGAAAAAAGCACTTGGTATATATACACAAAAAGATAAACAAAATATTGGTATTGATACAAGTGAAGCAATTGCTCTTATGCTTGAAGAACACGAAATACTAAAAGAGATGTTTCACGGCTTTGAATATAAGAACTATTTCAAACTCAAAAAATCGTCTGAGTTATTACAGTTCTTAGGACAATCTGCAAATTTTCTTTTGGGTGTAGATAAGGAAAGTAAAAAGAGATACTTGCGACACACCATTAGATTGAAGAAAGCCCATTCTTTGTGCGCATCAAGCGAGGAAGCACTAAGTATAGCAAAAGAAATTGAATTTATGCTGGGTGTTAGAGCAATTTTATTGAAATTTGATAAACACGAAAGTGGAGAAAAAAGTATTTCGACGATTGATGAAAACTTAAATCAATTACTTTCTAAAGCAATTACATCTGAAGAAGTTGTGGATATCTTTGCAATTGCTGGAATCGATAGACCAGATATTTCAGTTTTGTCGGACGAGTTTTTACATGATGTTAAATCTATGAAGTACAAGAACTTAGCATTGGAACTTCTTCAAAAACTTCTCAATGATGAAATCAAATCTAAATTAAGAAAGAATGTTGTCATGGAAAAAAAATTTTCAGAGATGCTTGAGGAAGCAATAATGAAATATCAAAACAAGACGATTGAAACTGCTAAGGTTATTGCAGAATTAATCGAGATTGCAAGGCAGGTGAGGGATGCTCATAAAAGAGGGGAGAAGCTTGGACTTAGTGAGGATGAACTTGCTTTTTATGAAGCCTTGGGGGTGAATGATTCGGCAGTTAAGATAATGGGAGATGAGATCTTAAAGACCATTGCTCTTGAGTTAACAAAAACACTTAGAAATAATCTTAGTGTGGACTGGGATAAGAAAGAAAGTGTTAGGGCAAAAATGAGAGTCTATATTCGTAGAATTCTTAGAAAATATGGTTATCCTCCAGACTTGGAAAAGATGGCTGTTGAAACAGTGATGAAGCAAGCAGAGCGGTCTTGTACGTATATCTTTGAAGAATTGCAGGAGGAATTTTCTTTTGTGGACACGTATCGAGATTTTACTCAAAGCCCGAGGCTTCCTGTGACGGAGAAAAGGAAGAACTATGGAGAGAAAAAATAGTGGGGGTGTTTCGTGTTTGAAGATGAACCTTATTAAAATAAATGAAATGAAATTTTAAGAAGGAAATACATTTTCACTTTCCAAAGAAGTCTCGTAGCACGTTTTGTCCTTGTGAATAATCTCCATTTACACTTAGTGCGTGGTCGGCTCCTTGTATGAGTTTTAGCTCTGCGTTTGGAAATGTTGAAATTACTTTTATTGCATCTTTGTAGTTGACTTGTTCGTCGTTGTCTCCTTGGATGATGAGGGTTGGAATCTTAACTTTGTCTGCGTTTTTCTTCATGGAAAAGGGATAGGATTTTGTGATGAAGTCAGCGTTTATCTTGAAGCTTGTCTTTTTCTTAGGCGAATAATACTCCATGAATCCTTCTTTGATAATTTCTTTTACTTTCTCTTTTCCGTAGAGCCAGTTTGCATGTTCTTCGTAATCTACTACTGGTGCTCGCATGAGGAGCCTTTTTATCTCGGGATGAGAAAGTACAGTTGCAAATGCTACGAGTCCTCCATAACTTGTGCCGATTAAACTTATTTCTTTGTATCTTTGAGCTTTGCAATAGTTGAGGGTTGTTTCAACTTGTTGTATGTAGTTTGGAATGGAAATTCCTGTTTGAAAATCTAATTCACTTTCTCCTTGATTATCTAGATCTATTCTTATGGCGTCGATTCCTAGTTCATTTAGAATTTGGGCTGTTTGTACTGCACTTGTGTCTTTGTTTGAACTGAGGCCGTGAATGATGATTACTATTTCTTTCGCGCCTTTTATTGTGTGTAGTACGCCACAAACTTTTCCTAGTTCTCCTGTCATAAAGATTTTTTCTTCCATTTTCTTGTTTATCTCTCGTTCACTTATACGCTTTTGCGCGGTAGATCCACTGGCGCTGTCCGTAGCTTTGTTTGTACTTTGAGTTTGTCTTGTCTTGTTTGTCTGGATGGTAATATTCCCAGACTATTTCTTTGTCGTGCGTGATCTCAAGGATTCTGCCTTTTTCACTTTCTGTTATGAGTGTGTTTCCATTTTCAAGTGCTTGGGCAAATCCTTGGGAGAGTGTAAAAAAGTTTTCTTGTGTGTATTCCCATTCAATTTTTTTTGTGAGGGGATTCAACTCAATAACTCGACTTTGTCCTCTGTATCTTCCATTGTCGAAGATGAGTAGATTGTTGTTTTCAAGAAGTTGCGCTGCGTGTGGTCCTTCTAGTTTTTTTTCAACTTCGTCTGCTTTGAGGTGCCAGAGAATTTCTTTTGTTTTTCTGTCTAGGAGAAAGAGCATGCTTGCGTGACGAGAGGTGATGAGAATGTTTCCTTTGACAAAGCCTTTCTCTTTGAGCTGTGGGTGTGTGTGGTCTAAAATATGCAGGGAATTGAAACGGTAATAATCGTAGTGTCCTCCCCAAGGACTTTTTTCTTTTCTCCTTGCTCTGTCTGGAAGAATGGGAATTTTTGGGAAGTCGAGGCTTAGTGCTTTGTGCAATTTTTTGAATTTATGCAGGTGTTCCCAGATAGACCAGCGCCAAAGAAGCTTTCCCCTTTGTGTGTCGTATGCGTGGATGCTGTCGAAATCTATGTCGCGTCCTCTGTACTTGTGGCATTCTTTTGAAAAGGTGATGATTTCTTTGTCGTCTATGTAGAGATCGTGGTGGATTGCTTCTTTTTTTTTCCAAAGTATGTTTCCTGTGCGATCTGAACAGGCCCATTCTTTTTCTTCATAAGCTTTTTGTCCGGCAATGTAGTTTTTGTTGAAAGATGCTGCGTAGCCATAGGGAAAAGTTTTCTTTTTGTTTCCTTCAATGTCGATAACTGTCCCGTCAAAGATGCGCTCACACTTACAGACTTTTTCTTTGTTGTATATGTGTACTCCGCTAAGTGATTTGTCGAAGCTTGGTTTTGTGTGTTCTTTGTCGGCAATGTCGTTTACTTGTTTGAGAAATTCTTTTATTCCCATTTTTTGTTTTCAAACTCTTGAATTTGCTCTGTGCTGTAACGGTAGGCGCGATATATTTGGAAAGCTACTTCTTCGCTATCTACTATTGTTGTTTCTGGTGTTTGGTAGTCCCAGACTATTTCTTTGTTTGGTGTGATTTCAAATATTCTTCCTTTCTCACTTTCTGTTATGAGTCTGTTTCCATTTGGAAGTTCTTGTACATAGCCTTGTGAAAGTGTAAAGAAATTTTTCGGGGAGTATTCCCAGGTGACTTTTAGTGTAACGGGGTCTACTTCTATTACTCTGCTTTGTTCTTTGTACCTGCCGTTGTCAAACATGAGGATGGAACCGTTTTGCAGCATTTGTGGTGCGTGTTGTCCTTGGATTTGTCCTTCTATTTCTGAGTAAACTCCTGACCAGAGTATTTCTTTTGTGTTTTTGTCGAGTATGAAGACCATTGAACCGTGTCTGAAACTGAGTATCCAGTTGCCTGGTGTGAATGCTCTGTGTATTTTTTCCATGCTGTTTTCTGGTACTAAGGAAAAGGAATTTAGGTGATAGTAATCATATTCTCCTCCCCAGATGCTTAGATTTTTTTTTGTGTTTTCTGGTAGGATGTTTCCTTCTTCTTTGTCGAGTTCAAGTGGTGCGTGGAATTTTTGAAAGTCTTTGAGGTGATCCCATATTGACCATTGTGAGATTTCATTCCCGTCTTTGTCGAGTTCTGCTATGACGCCAAATTCTACATTTCGTCCATTGTACTCGTGCACGTCTTTTGTGAGTACGAAAATACTGCCATTATCGAGTGGGAGGATTTCGTGATGGATGGGCATGTTCTCTTTTATCCACACAGGTTCTCCGTCAAAGGTGAACTTTCCCCAACGTGGCATTTCATATCCTTCTTGTGCGTAGTAGTATCCTTTGTTGTCGAGAATGGGGAGATAGGAAAAGTTCCAGGTTCTGACGATGTTGCCGTTCATGTCCATGAGTCCTTTTTCAAAGAGTGTGTAGCCGTCAAATGCTTTTTCTTTGTCGTACTTTGTTATGCCTGTTTGCAGTATGTCTTTTGTTGCTTGGTAGTTTACTCCGGCGTCTTGATTTGGTGTTATGATGAGACTTACTGCGTAGCTTGTTCCTGCAAGAAATATGGCAAGTCCAGAGAAAAGGAGAACTTTTCTTTCTTTGTACATGTAGGAGAAAAAGACTTTGACTTTGTAACGGTAGAATCTGAGAAGGAAACCTAGAATAAGTGCAAAAAAACCTACTATTGTGGACCAGAGTGAACTGAGGAGGTAGCCGCCTGTTCCCGGGTCTATGTACGCGTATGTTTGTGTTGCAGAGAGTGTAATGATGAAAAGAAGAGAAAAGATTTTTTTGTGCATGTAACTTTGTTGGTGTTTTTCTTTTTTAAGTTTGTGTTTGGGTTGGATTTGTGTAGCTTTTCTTTATTTTGCAATTACAGTTTGTTCAAAGAGTTTGGTATTGGTTATTATGAGTATTTGATAGGGTTTATTTTTTTCGAGATTGCAACCATATAAATCAACATTATTTATTCCAGAATATATTTTATTTGAATATAATGCTTCTATTTCTTCCGTGGTTAGGGTTTTGTTATAAATTCTTACATCATCTAATTGACCATTATATTTTCCAGTTCCGTCTTGGGCCATTCCAAAAAGTAAGTCATAATTGTTGTCTGTTGGTAAGCCACTTGCACCACTTTTTACTAATTCGCCATCAACATATAAGTACCCAATTGTTGTTGTGTGAATTCCGACGACATGGTGCCAATTATTATCATTAGAATTAACTGGATTTACGAGAGAATCTTTTCTTAGGCCTATTTTCCCACCGAGTGGGGGAGAAATTAAGGCACTCCAGCCAATGGTGACTCCCCAATTGCCGCTATCGAATTGATTTGAGGTTTTACTTATAACCATAAATTCAGTCCCTGTATATTTTACCCATAAACTCATTGAAAAATTGTTTCCATTTGGATCTAAAATGTCTGTAAAATTAATGTAGTCATCAATTCCATCAAAGTTAAATGCTAATCCTTTTATTCCTTTAACATAGGTGATGTTCCCATTTTCAATTCCGTCATATGTATTTTTAGAAGAGTCTATACTGTTGTTTTCTCCTTGCCACCATCCTTGTAAATTATTAGAAGAAATAAATGAGATATTATTTAGGTTACAAACTTCCTTTCCATTAGTGTTTAGTATTTTAACCTCGTTTAGACTTTGTTTTTTTCCACTTTTTAGATATAAACTGCTGCCAATAATTCCTTCGACTCTCAAATTTTCTTCTGTATTACTTTGTTTTTCTATCTCTGAAAAGGTAGAACTTGATATTTGAGGCCAGATTCTTTGAAAACTACTCACAGAAACAACAACAATGACAAGAAATAAGGCAGTTGCAATAACTGGGGCTGTGGCTTTCTTGAAGCTCATTTCTATTGAGTAAGTGTAATTTTTATAAAGTTTCTGCTGGCTTGGCTCTGTGGCAAGTCAGTTTTATTTATTTAAACTTAGGATATAGTTTTTTGATAGGCATACTTATAAATCTCAATGGCTTAGTGCCTAGGTAAATGGCAAAGCAAAAAGATGCTGCACAGACAAAGCCAAAGGAACCAGAACTTGCTTTTGATAAGGAGATTGCACGTCTTCCTGATGAGATGAAGAAGAAACTTAAGCAAAAGGAAGAGCTTATCAAGCCTATTGTGGAGGCGATTGAGGCTAGGGTCAAGGAAAAAGCTATGGGTTTTTATCTTATGCCTGAAATTGAGGTAAAGAACAATATGCCTATTCCTAACTTTGACAAGCTTACTCTTCATTTTCTTCTTGACGACTTTGAGCGTCCTGTTCAGTTCTTTGATCCGAAACTTTTGTTTGAGAATGATTTTTCTAAGTTCTTGATTGAAGAAAAAAAGCAGGATCAGATGGGACAGCCTTATTCTCATTTTGCTTTGAAAGCTGATAGTAATATTGTGTTTAGGGGAACGAGTATTTCTCTTCTTCGTGAAACGTGTTTTGATTCTGTGTATGATGAACTTAAGCGTTTGGGTTCTTCTTTTGTGTACAAAGATAATCGTGGTTTTATTTCTGCTTTGAAAACTATTGATATTCACCGTAATATGCTTCTTCAGAAATTTGAGAAGTACATTGTTGTGTATGCTGGTGCTGGTTCTTGGCTTCGTGGAGAAAAATCGAATGACTTTGACGTGTTTGTTGTTGTTGATGATACGGACGTCAAGCGTATGCCAAGAATGCAGGTGAAAGACCAACTTACTCGTATTATTTGGCAGATGTCAAATGAGGTTGCTGCTTTGACGGGCATTCAAATTCATATTCAAGTTTATCTTTTGACGGACTTTTGGGAGGCGCTCAAAGATGCTCATCCTGTTATGTTTACGTTCCTTCGTGATGGTGTCCCTTTTTACGACAGAGGTTTGTACAGTGCTTGGAAGGAACTTCTTAAGCTTGGGAAAATCAGGCCGTCGCCAGAAGCTATTGACATGCACATGAATGTTGCGAACCAGCTTGTTGATAGGGCAAAGAAAACGCTTGCTGACATTATGATGAGTGATGTGTACTATGCTGCGCTCAATCCTGCTCAGGCAATTCTTATGCTTAAAGGATACAACCCAACAACGCCAAAGGAAACGGTTCGTATGTTCAAGGAAGTTCTTCTTGCAAAGGAAAAATGTGTTTCTAAAAAGGATGTTGAAGTTTTGGAAAGTGCTGTGAAGATGTTTAAGGAAATTGAACATAACAAGGAGATGGAAGTTAAGGGAGAGGATATTGATAAGATGCTCAAGGAACTTGATTCTTTCCTTACAAACATTAAGAAGCTTTTCGAGGAAATTACAGAGGAGAGAACGAAGGAGTCTATTGTGAGTTCGTACAACGAGCTGCTTGTTCAGATGAAGACTTTGCCTCTTCTCAAGAATGTTGCTGAGGATGGAGTTGTCGCTGCTTTTGAGAAAAATTATGTTAAGACTATGCCTTCTTTTGTGAAGGATTCTTTGAAGAATATTTTGAAGGCAAAATCGGAGTATGAAAAGGGAAAGATTTCAACAACTGAGGTAAATAAGGTTCTCAAGGAAATTAGGAATGTGCTTGCTGAAATTAAGGAGTACAGAGACAAGAATATTATTCAGGAGATAAATCGTCGTAAACTTATTTTTCAGTATGCTGACAAGAAGAGTGCTGAGTTGCTGAGAATCGCAGGAGAAATTTATCTTTTGGATGTGTCTGGCGACAAGTTGTATGTGTACAAGAACAAAGCTTTTGTCGAATCTGATGAAAAGCGGGAAACTCTTTCTGACAACTCGAAGCTTGAGAGGCTGAGTATTGACGAGGCACTTGTTTCGGCGGCTAAGCTTGTTCTCAAGACGGAAGAATTTTTCTTATAGGATTTTTTATTCTTTCGCCCCTTCTCTTAAGTAACTAATATTTTTAATGCTTGAGTCTTCGATTTAGCTTATGAAAAAACTCTTTCATGCTCTTGTTTTTGTGATTTCTTTTTTTTTTGGTATTAGTTCAGTCTTGGCATCCTGTTCTTTTACGGACAATAGTGATGAGTGTCCAAGGTTTAGTTCTTCCTTTTTGGAAGTTTCTTTGGCGGGGGTCCAGAGCTCTGGCGTTGGTAGTGTTGAAGCTTTTTTGTCTAATAAGCTTAATCCAAATAATAAAATTCCTCTTTCTTATGAAAATGGAAAACTTAAAAATACTCAGGCTTTGACGGAATCTGGGGTTTATGTTCTTGAAGTTACTGTCTTAGATGCTGCAGGCAATAAACTTACAACTCTTGAAAAGGAACTTATTTTTGATTCTCTTGAACCTGCTCCTCCTCTTTTGTCTTTGCTTACTCAGACAACTGCTGAAAAGGTGACTCTTTATGGTCATACTCAGATTCCAAAAACTAAGGTAAAAGTCGATTCTGGAAGTACGAAGGACATTATTAGTGATGAGAGTGGAAATTTTAGTGTTCAGATTTCTCTTAAGACTGGTGTTAATTATGTGAAAGCTTATACTGTAAACGACGAGGGTCAGACTTCAGCTCTTGTTGAAAGGATTATTCTTAGGTCTGCTGAGGATCTTAAGGTAAGGCCAGCGTCTCAGGTTACGAGTATTAGTTTGGAAGCTTTTTCTGGAAATAATGAGAGGACAGAGGGAGCTGTTACGACAAAACAAAATCTTTTTGTGAAGGGGAAAGCTAGTGGCTCTGACGGCTCTGTTGTGTATGTGAATGGGCAGCCTGCTCTTGTTGTTGGCGGTCAATTTGCTGCTTTTGTTCTTCTTAATGAGGGGGAGAACACTATTGTTGCTGAATCAAGAGTTGGAGATGCTAGGGCTGAGAAGGATATTACTTATGTTAAGCCTCGTTTTCTTTTTTTGAGTCAGGATTATGATAAAGTTGTTTCTAGTTCTTCTCCTACTTTTTCTGGAACGACAAACTTAGATCTTCCTTTTTATGCTTATGTTAATGGAAAACTTCTTGGGACGATTACGCCAAAGGACGGGAAATATTCTTTTTCTCTTAAGGGGCTTCAAGCTGGGAAAAATACTCTTCTTTTGGAAGGTCTTACTCATCAGGAATTTTATGATCTTCTTTATTATGACACGCAGTCTCCTTCTGTTGAACTAAAGAGTGCTTCTGTTCTTGCTCAAGACTCTGAACTTACGTTTTTGATTACAGATGATATTGGAGTTGATCTTTCTAAGCTTAAGGTGAAGGTTGATTCAACTTCATATGGGTATGGTGATTTAACTCGTAGGGGGGATTATTATTCTTTGAATCTTTCGGATGTTTCTGATGGCACACATTCTTATTCTGTGCAGGTGGAGGATTATGTTGGAAAGACTGCAAGTAATAGTGGGCAGGTGAGTGTTGGGAGTTCTTCTTCACAGGAAGATCTTTTGCAAAGTTTTGAATTTGATAGTGGTGAGGTTATTGGAAATGAGATGTTTATTAGTCCGACAACTTCGTATTTGAGTATTCAGGCGTCGGAATTTGTTGCGTTTGAATCTATTTTTATTGATGAGGTTCGTCATTCTGATTATCTTATTTATGCTGATAAACATATTGAGCTTAAGAATTTGGAATTTCTTCATGCGAATGGGAGTGTGGAGTTTGTGTATATTGATGCTGATCATAAAAAATATACGAGGTCTTTTCTTTATCATAAAACTGAGGGGAGTAGTGTTTCAGATTTAGGTATTCAACTTGATTATGTTCGACAGCATGCCGCTTCAACTGTTGGCGGAGCAGCCCTTGTAACGGGAACGATTAATGGTTCTTTTGTGAATTGGGGAGAAGTTAGTTTTAACTCTATTGATACGTTTAAGAGATATGGAAATAATTTTGAGGTTGCTATTCCTCTTGAGCAGGGAAAACAAAATTTAAGGATTCACTTGGCTGATTATGCTGGCTCTGACGAAACGGTTACTGTCGGGTCTCTTTTGTATGGGGACGCTTCTTCTCCTGAGTTGCAGGGAAGTTCTTCTCAACATGTGCCTCATTTGGATAGTGTTGAAAATGAGAGCTTTGAAATTACTTTGGAAGAGTCTCCTTCTACTCCTTATTTTTATTTTGCGTCTTCGTATGATGGTGTTGATTTTATGGGGGCTTCTTATCTTGAGAAAGATACTCTTTTGCCTGTTCAACAAAGACAGGGTTTGCGAGCTTTGCAGTTGAGTGGTAAGGAAACTTCGAGGAGGGTGTTTGATTCTGGCATGTATCTTAAATCTCTGGATAGTGAAGTTCCTCAAGCTTTTCTTGTAAAAAATGGTGGTGTGTATCAGTTGATCATTGATCCTACTCTTTCGGTACTTGATGAGGATAGTATTAGTATTTCAGTGGATGGGGTGAATAGTACTGCTTTTTCAAAATGTGATGACACTTATGCTTTGAATAGTGTGTGTCTAGAGAATTTTGGGAATGTACGTTCTGTTTCGCAGATCAAACTTTTTGTTCGGGATGTGGCTGGAAATGTTTTGGCGAGAGTCTTTAGGGCTTCTGAAGCTGTTGAGAAATCTAGTGCACTTCAAAGTGAGAGTGTTCCTCTTCTTTATTTTACTGGGAATGACAGACAGACTTCGAGGGCAAACTATTTTGTGCAGGGGCAGTTTACTGCTGAGAGCGCGCCAGAGAAAGTGAGCACTGGTGATGGCACAGAGTGTTTTTTTGATGATTATAATTTTGTTTGTCCTGTGAAACTTAAGGGGGGACAAAATGTTATCACAGTTATTGTGGAAACGGTTACTGGACAAAAGGGGAGTGCTTCTTTTGAAATTGAGCTGATTAGTGATATTGATCTTAGTTTTGATAGTTTGGATGGCGAGAGCTTGTACCATTTTGGTGATGCGTATTATCTTGATGCTTCTGCTCTTGGAAAACTTCTTCAGGCAAATGGGCAAGTTTCTCCAGAGTCACAGATTTCTCTTTTGATTGGATCGCAGGAAATTGCGTATGGAAAAAGGAATGGTAGTTTTTCCCTTGACCTTAATCTTGATCCTTACTTGCAAGAGGAAGAGGCTGAACTTGCTTTGCGTTTGAAGGCTGAAGATGAGCAAAATCCTCAGAATGTTGTTTTTTCAGAGGTGGTGAAGGTCTTTTATAGTAGAGCTTTGCAAGCAATTGTTGATGTTATTGTGAGGTAAGGTTTTTCGTTTTCCTTCTTAGTTTGGTTTAATGTCTTGGAGCTGCGCTCTGCTTTGGATTGGCAGATTCTAGCGATTTCTTTACTTTTTTTAGGGAGTTTGTATAGATAAGATATTTTTTAAATTGAGTATGGAAGATCCAATATGTTTCTTTGTTTTCTTTTGTTAGTATTTTACTTCCTTAGCTGGGTATTATACCCCCGCAGCTCTGCTGCGACCACCCAGCTGGGAGTTAGAAATCGCGTCTTGAAAATTGCCGTAATGCCCCGGAGCTCTGCTCCGATTGGGATAGGCACATTTTAGCGATTTCTTTACTTCTTCAAAACTGCTCTTGGCTGTTATGCAAGAATGGTGAAAAGAAAAGTTTTGTTCCTTGTGTTTTGTTGTAATCGTTAGAAAAATAAACTTAAAAAATATTTTTCTTATTGGGGTGGTCCACCCCAGTTTTGGTTATTCTCTGGTGGCATTTGTCCTTGTTGGCTGTCATTAGGAAAGTTTCCTTCTCTTCCTCTTCCCATTTGTGGGGGTGTTTGTATTGTTTCATTGTTTGCAAATTCAGGTCTTTCTCCTTGATTCATTTGGTCTGTGTTTATAGTTCCCATTTGGTTTCCTCCTCTTCCCATCATGGAATTTTGTGCGCTGCCTATGGTTGTTGAGCTAGAGGAAATAGTGAAGCTTTGATATAGTTCTCCTCCTGTTGATGTGAAGTCTTCGCTGTATAATCCGTTTGAACTGTCTCCTTCGACATCTGTATCGATGTAGATGGAGTATTCTTCTCCTGTTTCAAAGAGTTCGCTACTTAGGACGAGTGTTTGATAACTTTTTGTTGCTTCAAATGCTAGGACTTCATTGTCGTCGGAGTCGAAGATTGTTATAGTTTCTCCTGCTGAAATTGTTTGTGTGAATGTTATCATTACTGTATTTTGTTCTGAACTTGAACTTGCTGTTTCTGCCATTCCTGAGCTTCCTGAGACTGCGAGTGTTCCACCATCGACGAGAATTACTCCGTTGCTGTCGAGTCCGCCATTTGCGCTTGAAGTTGGTCCGTTTACAATGACTGTTCCTCCTGACATGTATATTGAACCATTGCTGTCAAGTCCGTCTCCTCCGGATACGACGTATATGTAACCTCCATATACGTAGAGCGCTCCATCTATTACTGCTTCTCCTCCTCCCATTCCTGTATTTGTCGAAGAGGCGAGGGCTACGTTTATTCCGTCGTCACTTGCTGTGATGTATATTGTTCCGTCAAGGACATAAATGTTTTGAGCTTCTATTCCTTCGTAACTTTTCTCAATATTGATGTTTCCGTCGTGGATTTCAATTCTTGAGTCTGCATCGAGTCCATCGTCTTCTGCTGAAATTTCGAGATCTCCTCCTTTTATGATGATGGCGTTTTCGGAGTGGATTGCATCTTTGTCGGCTGTGATGTCGAAACTTCCATCATCAATGATGACGTAACCGGAGTCGTCTGTTCCTGTTGATGAAATTCCGTCTTCTCCTGAGGTAATTGTTATGTCTGCATCTTCTACGAGGACAAAGTCTTTTCCTTTGATTCCTTCTTTTGCTGCATCTATATTCAAGGTTCCTTCAACAATGATGATTTGATCTTTTCCTTGGATTCCTGTTTTTTCTTTGCTTTCTATTGTTAGGCTTCCTTCTCCGTTAATGTACAAGTCATCTTTTGAGTAGATTGCAGCTGGTGTTGCTTCTTCTACTTCGTCTGGGTCTTCATATTCTGATGAATCATAGATGTAATTTTTTGTTCCGTCTTCTAGTGTTATGATGACTTTGTCTGCGTTTTCTACTACTATTGCAGATGTGCTTTCTGAGTTGAGTGTTACTCCGTTCAGGACAAGCTGAACTTCGTCGTCTGTTGAAATGATGATGGATGAGTCGTCAGATTCTCCGCTTAGTACATAGACACCACCTTCTTCGATTGTCAAGGTGCTTGCATCTATGTCGAGTCCGTCGTCATTGTCGGCTGTTATTTCGTCGTCGTCGAATGTTATGTATGTCGCCTCATCTTCGTCGTAAGTGGAAGGGACATCTTCTATTTTCAAATCAGACAAATCAACTGCTTCAAAATCTTCAACTTCAAAGGTTGTTGTTCCTTGTCCGTTGAAGTTTCCCATTCCCATTCTGTCGCTTTGATTTACAGCTTGCATATTTCTATAATCAGTATTTTGATTATTATTCATGGCTTGCGAGTCGGAATTTGCTCCTGTTGTTTCGTCGCTTGTGCTTGTCGTGTTATTTGTGCTATTTGTTTTCACAAGTGATTGTAGTCCTTCTTGCATTTCTATTTCTGAACAGCTGGCAAAGAGTGCTGAAAAGAGGAAGAGGAGCAAGATGATGCCTTGGAATTTTTTAGTCATAGTTTTTCACCTTTTAGTGCTATAGTAAAGATGTTATTCTATATAAAGAAAAAGAAGTTAAAAGATATACTTTTGGTCCTTTTTTTTTATAAAGTTCTTTCTCTTAGTTCCTTCTTGGAAACATGAAAACTCATACAGAAAATAAACATCTTAAAGCTGGAAAGAAATCTTCTTTGCTTGTTGAAAATGGTCTTCAAGATTTTTCAAGCATTTCTTTACCTGAGATAAAGAAAAAAGCGGCTTTGATGGAAAGGGTTGAGACAAAATATGTTATGAATATGCAAACTTTTCTTGATGTGCTTGGGGAGCTTAAGGATGATTATTGTGTTCTTGAGGTTAAGGGAAAGAGGGTGAATCATTACAAAACCATTTATTATGATACTAAAAATTATTCTCTTTTTTATGCGCATCACAATGGGGAGTTGAACAGGTACAAAATTCGTTCTCGTTCGTACAAGGAGTCTCATTTGTCGTACATGGAAGTCAAGTTCAAGAATAATAAGAATAAGACAAAAAAGGAAAGAATTAGGGTTGAGGATTTGGTAACAAACCTTGTTGGAACGGCTTCAGATTTTGTTGAGCGTTCTAGTACTTTTGATTCTTCAACTCTTTTTCCTGTACTTTCTAACTCGTATGCAAGAATAACTTTGCTTAGCAAAAAAAGTGTTGAGAGGTTAACTTTTGACTTTGCTTTGTCGTTTAGCGATTTGGGTGTTGGTTCTAAAATGGAGATTCCTAATCTTGTTATTGCAGAGGTTAAACAGGAGAAATTTTCTCATTCTTCTCTTTTCATGAAAGTTATGCATAAAAAAGGGGTTAGGATGCATGGGTTTAGTAAGTATTGTGTTGGTCTTTCTCTTTTGAAAAAGGGAGTAGTGAAGAGTAATAATTTCAAGGAGAAGTTGTTATTGGTAGATAAGGTTACGGGAGGTGAGTTTGCATGAATGAACTTGTGAGTTTTTTGGGTGGCTTTTTGTTTAACTTTGTTGTCATCTTTATTATTGTAAGGTTTGTTTATTTCCTGCAAAATCCTGATAAGAGTAATGTCTTTACGTTCTTGGGTTTTAGCAGTGTTATTTACTTTGTTATTCATTTGATGACGAATGTGGAGCTGAGTATTGGTGTTGGTTTTGGGCTTTTTGCTTTGTTTTCCATTTTACGTTACAGGACGGAGACTATACAAATTAGGGATATGACGTACTTGTTCATCATTCTTGCTTTGTCTGTCATGAACGCGCTTATGATTGGTGAGAGTATGTATCTTAAGGTTCTTAGTGCAAATATCGTCATTCTTGCTATTACGTACTTTCTTGAAAAGGGTTATACTTTTGAGTACTCGGAGAAGAAGCGTGTTGTGTATGAACGTATTGAGCTGATTGTTCCTGAACGGCGTGAGGAATTATTGGATGATTTGAGAAAACGTCTTGGTATCTCCAGTATTTATCATGTTGAGGTTGGTAATGTGAACTTTCTTAAGGACAGTACGGAGCTGCTTGTTTTCTATAAACGGGAATAATTTTACAAATATTCTAATCCTTCTGCTATGTTCTGGATTTCTATTGTTGTGGAAAGTGAGCCTAAAAGCAGGCCTTTTGATGTTCCAACAATGCCTGATGCGACAAAGGGGGAACCTCTGTTGACGGATGTGACGACGGCGATTTTGCTGAGTATTCCTTTGAGATCTTTTTCTTCTAGTTCTTGGGAAACAATGTATTTTCCTTTGATGAAACTCACGACTGAACCTGCTGCTTCAAACTCTTTGTTTTTGAGTGTGTGCACTTTGTATTTCTTTTTCTTGAAGTAAGCTAGAGCTACTTTGTCTGTTTCTGCTCCTACGAGTACTTCTTTGTCGCCAAGGCAGAGGTTGTTTCCTATGGCGTTTACTCTGAGGTCAAGACAAACGAGTTCTACTTCGTGTTTTTTGCAAATTTCTTGGAGGACTTTTTCTTCGTGAGGGAAGAGTTCGGGGGAAAGGAGTATGTCGTTGTTGCAGGCAAGGAAGACTCCACACAGGTCTGTACCGAGCACGCGTACTTCGTAGCAGGGAACGCCAAGGATTTTTTCAATGCTTTTTCTTTTTTTTTCTGTTACGTTGTAGCCGCATAAACAAAACTTTTCGTTAGCTACGAGGAAGAGGCCAATATTTGGATTTTTGTCTAAATCTAGAAGTGCAATGCTTTGTGTCATGGAAAAGGTTAACTGAATGCTATTAATAAAGCTAGCTATGAGGTTGGGGGAAGGAGAACAGAGAGTAGAGATAGGGAAGGGAGAATAGGGAGAGGAGAATGGGAGGTAGAGAATGGAGTAGAGAGCGGAGAAGGGTGACGAAAGTCTTATAATAGATTTTTTTCTTGTTTTTCTTAATGAATGGACTCTTTTCTTCGAGGAATGCTCTTTCGCCTGTCGTTGCCAGTGTCTTGCTTATCGTTGTTGCTATTCTGGCGGCGCTTGGCTTTCAAATCTGGTATCAATCTTTTTCTGGTTCTACACTTTCACATGTCGAGACACAAAGTTCTTCGGGCTCTTTCTCTGTTGAAGGTTTGTCTGGCAGCACTCTTTTTGTGAAGGGAAGTGCAAAGATTCAAAGTGTTTCTATTAATGGAAATGATTGTTTTGTCTCGGGTCTAACAAACAGTTCTTTGAATGTTTTGCCCATGAGTGACTGCGCGAAAGAAGGAAAGAATGAGATTGTCGTTGTGGCAAATGATAGAATTTATTCAAAGACTGAGTATCTTGATTCTTATGTGTATGAGAACCCATGTCCGGACGGCTATGTCGTTGTTCCCGGAAATGCTGAACTCGGCACACACAATTTTTGTGTGATGAAGTACGAAGCAAAGAATGTTAGTAATGTTGCAACTTCACAAGCTGCAGGTTTTCCTTGGGTTAATATTACGTGGAACGCGGCAAAGGCAGAGTGTGAGAGTTTAGGTTCTGGTTTTCATTTGATGACAGAAGAAGAGAGATTGACGATTGCGCACAATGTTGAGTTTGTCGCAGGCAACTGGAATTCCTCTGTCGTCGGCACTGGCTTTTTGTACTCTGGACACAACGACAACAGTCCTTCAAACTCGCTTGCTGCTGACACTGACGACGGAAATGGGTACTCTGGAACTAGCAACTCTGCAGGTTCAAACCAAAGACGAACTTTGAACTTGTCGAATGGGGAAGTACTCTGGGACTTTGCGGGCAATGTGTGGGAGTGGGTTGACGCTTGGGTCTATGCAAATGCAAGTCTTGGTTTTCCGTACAGATATCATGGTGGTGATCAAGGGTGGATGAGTTATAATAGTGATGATGGTACAGGAAAAAATGCTAGTCTTGTTCCTAGTTCAAAGCTTCCTTCAAACGGCTGGAATGCAAATCAAGGGATGGGAAGGTATTATGACGGGTATGACATTTTGGGTGCGAACAATAATGTTGACGAAGGACAAGCTTGTACTTCTGGCTACTGTGCGCCAAAGGGTGTTTTCTTGTCCGGGGGCGATTGGAGCAATGGTGCTCTCACGGGCGCCTTTGCCCTGGTCTTGGACGGAGGCCCTTCTTACTCGTTCACGTCCTTTGGATTTCGCTGCTCCTACTCGTAGGAGGAGGGAAAACAAATCTTTATATGTAACTGTGTTTGCAACTTGTGTATGGTTTTGTCGATTGATGAGTTTTCAGAGAAATTTTCTTCTAAAAAAAAAGTTGTTTCTGATGAAAAAAATACGGAGACCTTAATTCTTAAAAAAGATCCTTTTGAAAGTTTTGCTTTGAAGAAGAAGCAAGATAAAAAAAATGAAAACGTTCAATCTAAAGTTTCTCCTATTTCTGATTCTGTAGTTCTTGATGGTGAAAAGGTTGAGGCTTTCAAACAGCTAGGGCATAAGGAAAAGGTCAAGCAGTTGAAGAAGGATGTTCAGTCTGTACAGGAGAAACTGGGCATTGAAGGGGAGGAAGTTTTGCCTTTGAAGGAGAGAATGAAGGTTCTTAAGAAAAAACTTCATTCTGTTGAGGAGAAAATTGAGGAACTTCGGTCTTGATATTTTTTCTTTCACAATTCGGTTTCAACAAAGCGCATGCTTATTTCAATGCGCAATATTATGTCTTTTTCTGCAAGGTGATTGATATATTTGAGGTAGCGCATGTATTCTTCGTTTCGGAAAAGGATGGTGAGTGAATTGTATGCTGGTGAGAGGTAAAAAATTTCTTCTTCTTGGTTAACGTAGGTTAGAATTCCTCCTGCTGCTTCATTCCATGTTTGTGTGAGATCGAAAATAATGTCAAGACTGTCGCTTCTTTCTTGTTTGTCGTGAAGTAGGATGAAATCTTTATGGCGGTAGAGACAAATTTTGAATGTTTCAATTTGGAGTTCTGATTCTGCTATGTCTTCAATATATTCTATGAAATTTTTTGATCGGAAAAATTCAAAAAAAGAGAGGACTTCGTAGTTTGTTATTTTCGAGAGTGGGAGTGTGCTTCGACTGTGCTCTAGGGCTTTATAATCTAGGATAAATGGCTCTTTGAGAATTTGTTTGATGAGGTTTTTGTTTTCTTCTTCATTGAGGAAATTTCCTAGTTGGAGTACTCCTTCGTGTTGCATGTTCTCTCTCATTGCTTCGAGAACTTCTTTTTGTTTGTATACTTCTGAAATGTTATTCATGATAAAACCACCCGCTAAGTGAGAGTCTTCCTTTATCTTTTAGGACTTCACTGACTTGGTGAAATGAGGTATCTGTTACTTTGAAAAATACGAATCTGTTGAAAAGAGGAAAAATTTCTTTTACTACTTCTTTTGGTTCTTCGTTTTCTGATGAAAAAAGTTGTAGGATTCCTCCGTCTTTGGGATCCCACTCTTTGGAAAGGTAGATGATGAATGCAATTGCTCTTCCTTCAACTTTGTCGTCGTGACATAGCAAATAGTTTGTGTCGCTGAGAAGGAGAGAGTGCAAATCCATTTGTTCGCGTGATAGGGGGAGTTTTGTTATATTTTCAATATGGGAGATAAATTTGTTGCTTTGGAGGTAAGAATAGAAGTTTGCGATGCTCTCGTTTTTGCTGTACTTTAGATCTGCAGTGCGCATAAATTGATAGAGGTCGTGATCTTCAAGATAATATTCTTCTTCTAAAAGGTCTTTTGCAAGAGTTTGCATATATTTTTCGTCAAAGAAATTGTCGATGATAAGGTGGGGGAAGGGACTTGCTTTTGAAAATGAGTTTGTAAACGACTCGCAATTTTCTTTTTTTAGAAATTCTTCTTTGACGAGTTCTTGTGATGTCATGACTTAGTTACTGGTGATATTCTTTTAAATCTGCTTACTTTGCTGTTCTTTTTCTTTTGGCTTTCTGTAAATATAGTCAGTCGTCCATAAAACTCATTCTTTTTGTCTCTTCTCCATTCAGTCTGTTCGTTTGCTAAATATGTGTTCTCGAAGTTAAAGACTTCTGTGGAGCACTATACTACTTTAGCAGAGGAAGAAATGTTTTTAAACGCTTGAGAAAAGGGAAAGATTAAGATGAAAAAAATGGATTTTACCTGCAAGAAGGTTACTCTTCGAGATCTTGTGCAGTGTAATTATAATCTTAATGACTCGGAATATGCAATTTTTGCTGAACTTATGCATTCAAAGGGGGGTCTTAGTGTTAAGGAACTTGTTGATAAGATAAAGAAAGATAGAACGACTGTTCAGAAGATTCTTACAAAGCTTCTTCGTCGTAAATTGCTTATGAAACGACAAATGAACTTAGAAAGGGGGTTTATGTTTGTCTATTTCTCTAAGAATAAGGCTGAGGTTGTACAGGAAATTGAGGAGAATATTAAGGCATATTTCAAGGCTATTCAAGATAATCTTGATGAATGGAAGAAAAAAGTTTAGCTTTGGTTTAGTTTTCTTTGTTTTCTCTTCTTTCTTTGTATTGTCTTAATAATTGTAGTCCTGATTGGATTTTTATTCCCATAACCATTCCTCCGATGAAGATGGCAGTGATTGCAAGGTATTCTGAGCTGATCATGGTTATAGGAATTATTCTTCCAAATATAAATTTTACTTCTCTTGAGTAGGAACATCTCCTTTTTTTTTACACTGTACCTTCTAAAGACAAAAAAAGTATATAAACGCTTTCTTATCATTGAAGCTATGCACTATATCAAGGACATTTTTGAGAAAACAGAAACTCAGCATGCACATAATAAGTTTATTCGTTACAGTAGGGGAAGTTTTACTGGGCCTTTGATTTCCATAAAATTTTCTAAAGCTGCTGTGAAAGTTGATGCATCTTTTCATTTTGCAGATGAGTTACTCATTCTTCTTGCAGACATTCTTGGTGATAAGAAGGTTCATGCTAAGGGAACGCTTGTTTGGAATAAGGATTTGACGCAGGATCTTCTCAAGCAAGGCATTAAGTATTCAAAGGTTACTAAGGCAAGGGGGATTTTTACGTATCACCTTGAAAATGAGGTTGCTCTGAAGTCTTTTGTTGATTCTCTTAATTGTTATAATCTTCTTATTACTGTCAAGGATGCAACTTGTTCGCTTGTTACAAAGCCTAAGTATCCAAAGCCAAATAAGGAAATTACTCGTGATTTTTGTAAGGCCAGTTTCCCTCCTGAAGAGAAAGATCATATCTTGAAGGAGTTTGCTTTTGATGTTAAGGGGAAGGTAAACAAGGAAATTAGTATTCGTCATGAAATTGATATTACAAATATTGAGGTCCCCGATGTTAAGGATTTTGAACTTGCTCGTCGTCTTGCGAAAAGACAGGGTGTCATTCGTCGTTATGTTAGTATTGACAAAGGAGAGGAAGTTGAAACTGTTTTGGAATTCTCGGTGTAAATTTTTTCTACGATAACATTCTTTTTTCCTTTGTACATTTGAAGTCTTCCTTCAACAAAAACTTCTTTTTTCTCAAATATTTTTAGTTCTTCTTTTGAAGTTTCAAAGAATGTGAGGGAAATACTAGTGCTTTTGTCTGCGAGTTGTGCAAAGCAGGTTATGTTTGAACAGGATATTTTGGAGAGGTTTCCTTTGAGTTGTATGTATGTTCCTATTTCTTTGTAGGTGAGTTTGTCTAAGGGGAGATTTGGCGCTGTGTACATATTCGAAATCAGGAAGAGAAGAAAGAAGGAGAAGATGAATGTTGTGAGGCTGATTTTGATGAAAAATGTTTTGTTCTCTGAGCGCATAAATTAAAAAGGGGTGTGGGCTACTTATTTGTTAGATGGTGAAAAAACGACAAAATAAGAAACGTTCTAAGCTTATTTCTTTCTTTTTTTTCCTTTGTTTTTTTATTTGTGTGCTTTATTTTTATGAAAGTAGGGAGGTTACTATTGAAGAAAGTTTGTCGAATCGTGGTGAAATTTTGCAGGGAGAGCATTTGGCGCTTGATTCTGACGTGGAGCTTTATTTTTGTCCAAAAGACAATTGTACGCAGGTTTTCCTTGATGTTCTTCGTGCTGCGAAAAGTCAGATTGATTGTGCTTTGTATGATTTGAGTGATGAGAATGTTATTTCAGCACTTTCTTTGTCGGCACAGGACAAGTCTGTTCGAGTTATTGTTGATGATGGTAATAGTGACAGGTCGCAGCTTTCTGTGCTTTCGCCAAAGGTCGAGCTTATGACTGATGCCGCTAGGGTGTCGAAATACAATAATGAGATGCATGATAAATTTTGTGTTATTGACAATGAGACTGTTTTGCTGGGAAGTGCAAATCCGACGGACAATGGCTTGAATAAGAACAATAATAATATTTTAGTTCTTCATTCTAAGGAGCTTGCACAAAATTATGCTGCTGAATTTGAGCAGATGCATAGTGGTCTTTTTGGGGAAAGTAAGGAAAATGTTTTGTCTAGGGAAAATACAACTTTGAGTTTTGGGAATCAGAGTTATGTTCTTTCGAGTTATTTTTGTCCTGAAAATGACTGTGAAGAAAAGCTTTTCAATGTTCTTAGTAGTGCTAAGCATGAAATTTTGTTTGCAACTTTTGTTCTGACTTTGGACAGTGTTGAGAATGTTTTAGAAGAGAAGGCAAGGTCTGGCGTCTTGGTTGAGGGAATTGTTGAGAAAAGGAATGTTAATGCTTTGGGCTCGCGTGTTTTGGAACTGAATGAAACTTTCCCTATTTTTACGGACAGTAATCCTAATAGTATGCATCATAAATTTTTTGTGGTTGATGGACGCTTTGTTGTTACGGGAAGCATGAACCCGTCGAAGTCTGGCGTGAGTTACAATGATGAAAATATTTTGATTATCAAAAATGAAGAATTGGCAGGCAAATTTAGGTCTGAAGTTTTGGAGCTTATCAACGAAAGCTAGCTTTTTGGGGTGCTTTTTCCTTTGTCGTTGCAGGCAAGTTTATAAATAATGCTTCTCTTGTTGTGTTAAGTTTTACGAAAGGAATGTTTTCCTCTGATGTTTTTTGTTTGAATGGTATGGGATGACTGAGGATTATTCTTTTGTAGCTGATGATAAAATGAAAGAAGTTGAAGTAAAAATTAGGAATATTGACAAGGATGAGATTGCCCAGAGAATTATGGCAATGGGGGCCGTTAAGGTTTTTTCGGGGAGGGTGATTGATTATCGCTTTGACACTCCTGACAGGGATCTTTCTCGACAAGGTAAGGCTTTGCGTATTCGCCAGAAGGGGAAATATATTTATCTTAATGTTAAGGGAAAAAAGAAGTCTATTGAGAATATAACTGGCAGGGATGAAATCGGTGTAAAAATTAGCAATTTTAAGGTTATGCACAGGATTTTGAGTGAGCTTGGATATATTAAAATTTTTGAGTTGAGTAAGTATCGTACTGAATATAGGTTGGGGGATATTAATTTTGACGTGGACGAGTATCCTGGTCTTTCTCCTATTCTTGAGATTGAGAGTGATAGTTATGAGAAGGTTGAGAAATATATCAAAGATTTGGAAATTGAGCCTCAGGATATTGGAAGGGTTTACATAAGGGAGATTCTTGCTGCGAAGCGGCGCTACGATTGGAATCGTCAATACAATAATCCTTATCGAAAGCAAGAGGTTTCTTCTGAGACTTCCTCGACTGAGCATAATTAGTAGTTTTGGGTGTCTTTGAAAAATTTTCAAATTCTTCTCTGGAAAAGAAAGTTTTAAAATGACTTGTTTCTTTTTTCTTCTTTGGGGGGCTGTAGTATAATCTGGCAGAATGGCTGGCTCCAGACCAGCAGATCGGGGTTCAAATCCTTGCGGCCTCACTTTTTCTTTGTACTCATCTTAAAGAACGACAAATATTTTTAAATCTGATAAAAACCTGCTTCTTATGCCAAGAAGTCGAGAAAATCTTCTTCCTTATTCTATTTTAGGGGAAATCATTCAGGAAGCTGCAGGGAAGAGGGTGAGTCGTGATGCCAGAGAAGGGGCGGCACAAATCTTGGAGGAATTAGCTGCTAAGATTGTTCGTAAAGCTGTTCTTCTTTCTGAAAATGCAGGGAGAAAAACTCTCAAGGCAAAAGATATTCAGTTGGCGTATCAGCAGATAAAGGAGGAACTCTAAGAATGAAAGCCAAACTTCCCATTTTGGCGATTGAAAGGTTGATGAGAGAGAAGGGAGCTCAGAGGGTTTCTGATGATGCAAAGGAAGAATTAAGAGAAATTTTGGAAGTGTATCTTTCAAATCTTTCCGTTAAGGCATCAAAAATTACTTTGCATGCGAATCGCAAAACGATTACGAAGGGAGATCTTTTTATTGCGAGGGAATAATTTTTTGTGGTCTTTATATTTTGACCTTGGAGGGAGGACAAAACTTTATAACTCTTTCTCTTTTACTTATACTAAAATTTAAAAATCTTTCTTAAAAAACGATGGACGAATATATGCGAAAATGCCCTGAGTGTGGGAGTTCAAATCTCTTTAACAACAAAGACAAAGGTGAGATCGTTTGTAGAAACTGTGGTCTTGTCATTGATAGCAGGAATATTTCTCTTGGGAAGGAATGGCGTGATTTTGAAGAAAGTGATGATTCTGAAATGAGGCGTTCGGGTGCTCCGACCTCGTACACTAAATATGATATGGGTATGGGGACAGCTATTGGGTCTGAGTCTGATGCTTTTTCTTTGGATAAAAAACAGCGTTACAAATTACAGAGATTGAAGCGTTGGCAAAAACGTCTTTCTACTGTGATGGAAAAAAACCTTAAGATTGCCTTGGGTGAACTTCGGCGTCTTTCTTCTTTTTTGAATTTGCCAACTTCTATTGAGGAGGAGGCAGGAAAAATTTACACGGAGGCGGTACAAAAGAATCTTGTGAGGGGGAGGAGTATTGAATCTGTCGTTGCTGGTGTTATTTATGCTGCTTGTCGCCGGCAGAATATTCCTAGAACTCTGGATGAAATTTCTGAGGCTTCTGGAATTGATAAAAAGGAAATTGGTAGGAGTTACCGTTATATTACGCGTGAATTGAGAATTAAGATTCTTCCTTCGAATCCTGTGGATTATATTTCTCGTTTTGCTTCTGTTCTTAATTATGGTCCGGAAACTCAGTCGAGGGGAATTGACATTCTTTCGAAGGCTTTGTCGCTGGAGCTAACGTCCGGAAGGGGTCCAATTGGGATTGCTGCTGCTGCTTTGTACATTGCGGGCTTACTTGAAGGTGAAAGGAGAACTCAAAGAGATATTTCAGAGGTTTCTGGTGTTACAGAAGTTACTATTCGAAATCGTTATAAGGAGATTATTTCCATGCTTGATCTTGAGGATGAGATAAAAAAAATAAAGGCAAAGAGTAAAGAGAGAGAAGAGGAAGATGAGAGTCTTTAATTTTTTCTCTGCTTTTCTTCTTTGTCTGGTACTTTCTTTTGCTGTGCATGCTGTGACGTACAATGAAGGGGGGGATTTTAAGGTTGAGGTTAGCTCTCAGCGTGGTCAGGTGTATAATGATAATATTAGTCAGAGTTTTTCTTTTACTGTTGAGAACCTTTTACAGGTTAAGCAGGAATTTGATTTAGATATTCCTGAGAGTGATGGGTGGGATATTGTTGTTCCGCAGGAAACATTTTTTTTGGCTTCTCATGAGAAGAAAACAATTCAAATACTTTTTAGGGCTAATAGTGCTTTTGATTATCGGCCTAGTGGGGTTAGTCCTGATTTGATTATCTTGTCGCAAAAAGATGAGTATGAGGGACTTTTTGAGTTTCCGGTTTTAGTTGAAGGTAGTCGAGAGAATGTGTCTATGAAGTTTGAGGTTAAGATTAGTAAGCCTCCTGTTGAGGAAGAAAGTTTTGTGCCTCAGTTTTCTAGTTCTGCTGTTTCTGTTGTGGATCCTCTTCGTTTTTCTGTCCGGGCAAGTGGTGTTAGTACAAATGAAGAGTCTGTTCAGATTCTTGTTGAAAATGCAGGGGCTGTTATTAGTGATGAACTTGAAAGTTTTAGTGAGGATGCAAGTTACAAGATTTTTGAGGTTCCTATTAGTGCTCAGTTTTCTCCTGGTTTTTACACCTTTGTTATTACTGTGAGAAAGCTTTCTGCAAACAAAACTGCAGCAAAAGAATGGTATGCAGAAAAAGTTGTTGAGGTTAGGGAATATGTACGGGTTGTTGAGTCTAGGGAAGAGAAGAAAACTCTTTTGAGTGACGGTGTTGTTATTACTTTGAAAAATGAGGGTAATAGTCCTCAAACTTATACTGAGAAAGTGTCTTTTGGAGCTTTGAAGTCTTTGTTTTTTAGTAGTTCTGAGCAGTATGAAGATACTTCGACTGGCGTCTTAATTCATAAAGAATTGGCTAAAGGGGAGGAGGCAACTATAGAATATCATTTTAATTATCTGAGTTTGTATGTTTTTCTTCTTTTGCTTGCAGGTCTTTTTAGTTATTTGTATGTCCGGAAGGTTTCTAATCCTTTGGATGTTGAGACAAAGATTTATGACGTTCGACATGTTGAGCACGAGGGGGTAAAGAGTCTTAAAATCCAGATTGGTTTTGAAAATATTAAGGATGAGCAAATTGAAAAAATTAAGTTAGTTTTTCGTTTGCCTTCTTACTTGAGTATTAAGGAAGGTTCTTTCTTGTTGACTGAGCCGAACTTTGTTTTGAAGGGAAAAAATCAATATAAGCTGGTGTGGGATTTTAAGAATTTTTCTTTAGAGGATTCGAGGGTTATTGGGTTTACTCTTGTTAATAAGCGAGGGGTTCTTGGTGATATCCGTTTGCCTGATGTGGAGTTTGAATTGAAGACGGGTGTAAAACAGAGACGTTATTATAAGGGTTTTCCTGTTATCAAAGGTTAGGAAAAGATGGGACTTGAGTTAAGGAAAATTATTTCTTATCTGATTGCTATTATTGTGTTGTTAGTTCTTGTTTTTTATCCTGGTAAGGCTATTGCTGAGCCTATAAAGAATTTTTTTCTTGATAAGAAGTCTAGTGAGTGTGATGCTTTTGGTTCTTTTGGTGCTGATGCTCAGGAGCTTTTAGGAAAGGATTATTGTGTTCCTAAGGACTGTTCAAAGGAGGGCGTAGTTTGTACGGATGAAGAGCGGAAGGCATTTGAAGAATATCTTAAGAAGTTGAAGGATCTTTGTGCTAGTGATGCTGCTGATGACAAAGATAAGAAGGAGGATGCTTGTAAGAAATATGGTGAATTGACGCAGGCAAATGCTGTGAAGGTCTCAGGAGAAGAAGCTCTTTTGATGTGTCCGAGTTTGCCGAGTGTGAGTGGGACTAGTTTGGGTTTGTCTTCTGGAGCGGATTCTCGTCTCAAAGCTGCTCTTGAAAAAATCACAAATTCGGCACTTTATGCTTCAGGTCAACAGACTATTGTGGAGAGAATGATTGCTCAGGGAGGGGATCTTAACCCTTATTTTCAATTCATTGTTATGACTATGAAAAGTGGGGGAGATTATATGGCAGTAAATGGAAATGAAAAGGGACTGTTTTTAATAAGTGAAGAGATTGCAAAGGAAGTTGGTTATGATGTCTCTGCTGCTTCTGATCCTCGTCTTAATGCTTACAGTAGTGTTGATATGTTTGTGAAATATGTTTCTAAGATAAAAAATGCAGAAAATGATTGTGATAGGGTTGCTGCTTTTTTTGGTGGTCCGGGTGTTCTTGAGGAAAGTAGTATCTGCAAGGGGAAAAAAATTTATCAGTGTGAAAGCGAGGAAAGCTATGCAAATGTGAGGGCGAAGGTTACTGAGTATAAACGATTGGTACAAAGTCTTCTTTCCTCATCTTCTTCTTCTTCTTCTGAAACTCAAGAAGCACCTCAGACAACAAAAGCTTATTTATCAAGTAGAACTATCATTATCACAAGTTGTTTGTATAGGAATGATGGTGCTGGTACGGAGTATCATGGTGCAACGGATTTTGTTATTTCTCCTTCTAAAAGTAAGGTTTTTGCCATTGTTGGTGGTACTGTCTATAAGGCACAAAATAATGGTCAAGGTTATACGGGGTATGGAAATTTTGTTCATATTGAGGGTGATGATGGTTACGATTATCTTTATGCTCATTTAACTCAAGATAGTGTTGATGTTGGACAGAGGGTTGAGTTTGGGGAAGAACTTGGTATTCAAGGGACAACTGGTACAAGTGAAGCAAGTTATCCTGAGCATCTTCATATTGGGAAGATTAAACATGGCGATGACTTTATTAAAGATAATGGGTATGGTTTACCTGTTACTAATCAAATTATTAGTGCTTATTCTGCAATGGGAATAAAAAAGATTTATTTTAAAGAGTCTACTTGTTATGAAAGTTATAAGGTTGATACTATTGCTCAGTATAATCAGCAAATAAATTCTCTTTTTTCTTAATCCAAAGTTTTCTTTTTCACGACAAAGTCTGCACAGACTCTGAATTTGTGTGGGGAGTATTGTCCTACTTTACGGATTTCTTTTATTTCAACTTCAGTACCGGATTTGGCGGCTGCTTCTGAAATTCTTTGTTTTGTCTTCTGTGGAAATTCTTCGTCGTGAACAAAGTCGTACATGTGTACTTGGCAGTTTGGCGCTGCAAGAGAAAATGCGCAGTCTAGGAAGTTGTGGGCATCTTTTGGGAGTGGCATGAAAATTTCATCGTATTCTCTTGCTTCTTTTGGGCTTTGTTTTTTGGCAATTGAGAAGAGGTGGCCTTTTTCATAATCATTTTCTAGGTGAACTATTTTTTCTTCGTCGATGAGTAAATCAAAGGAAAATGTATCAAAGAAGTGGATTAGAAAGAAGAGTGTTTCTTTGGAAAATCCTTGTCGTGCGTCCAAAGTTAAGTTTGGTTCTGGATATGTGCTTAGTTTTTCAAAGCATTTTTTTGCTTCTAGGTTAAAGATCCAATTGTCTGTTACTTCGATGTAGGCTTTTTGCTCTGAAATTTTTAAGTTTTTTTTGCATACTTCTCTGACGTCTCCGCAAAAGAAATGGATTTTTGCTCTGTTTAGGTTTGAAAGCAGGGTGTTTTCTCGATAGGGGATTTCTTCTTTTTTGAAGAATTCTGTCATTTCTTTGAAGAAGTTTGAGTGTTTTAGAAGATTTTTGTTTAGATTTACGTTTTCAAGAGCTAGGCGGTGTCCTTCGGGATTAATTTCTATGCTGTCTATTCTTTCAAGATTTGGCTGCTTTTTTAGGGCGACAAAGGTGTATGGTCCACAGCCTGAAAACATGATGAGGGCTCTTTTTCCTGCTTTTAGCTTGTCCATGAGTTGTCCGCGCTCTGTCGAGAGTCTTGCTGAAAAATAAACTGTTGCTGGATTTACTTTGAGTCTTATTCCGTGTTCAAGGTATACTGTTTCTTCTTTTTTTTCTCCTGCGAGCCAAAGCATGTTTTGTACGCGAAATTCTCCTTGATGGCGGCCGTCTTTGCGTAGGACTGTCTTGATGTGGGAGTTGAGTTCAAGGAGTGCTTTGGCGATGTCATTTTCGTATTCTCTTAGTTCTTCTTCGATTTCAAGAATTGCTATGTCTCCGACGAGTTCAAAACTTCTGTTTATTTGGGAGATAATTTCTTCGGGAAGTTTATCTTTGAGCACGTCTTTAAGTGTTCTTTTCTTTTTCATGAACTTGTTAAGGGTGGATCTTTTAAAAATTGTTCTTTCTTTGTGGTTTTGTGTTGATTTTGCTTAAGGTTATAAAAAGAGTTTCTTTTCTTTGTTTATGGCAGAAAAAATTATTGCTCGTTTTATTATTCAGATTGCAGGAAAGCCTGAAAAGAATGTAGTTGAGGCGTTGAAACTTGTAGAGACAAAACTTAGGGAACATGAATTGTTTACTGTTTTAGAAAGTGAGGTTGCAGAGCCTGAATATGATGAGGAAACAACTCTTTATTCTGGATTTCTTGATTTGGAGATTCGTTTCCCTGGGCCTGCTGAACTTTTAGGTTTTGTTCTTGATTATACTCCTAATTCTGTCGAAATTGTTGAACCTCAAATTTTGAAGCTTGAAGCTAGTGAGCTTACTGGTATTATGAATGATATGAGTTCTCATCTTCTTCGTACGTCAGCAAAAATTCGTCAGCTCTCTGCTCAACTTCATCATGTGGTGAAACAGGGGCAGGAGAAAAAATAACTTTTTGCTTTTTCTCTTTTAGTTTGCATAGTGTTCTTTGATGTATTTGTCAAATGGTCCATCACGAGCAAACAATTCGTTGATTAATCTTTTTAGGATCTCAAAAGATAGATTCTCTTTGTTTTTTTCTAAACTTAATAGGACAAATTCACAGGCAAGAAGAGACATTCCTTCGTTGAATGATGTGTTTCTTTGGTTAGTGCTTAACATTGCTAGCTTTGGAATGGTGATGTCTTTGGCGCTTGTTGCATTGCTTTGGAAAGAAGATCCTCCTATTTTTACTCCTTTTTTTGTTAGTGTTGAAAGTACGACTCTTGTTCCGATTTCTAAACTTTCTTGATTTTCTGTGTGGAGAACTATGTTGTCGTCTTGTAGGAAGAATAGTTTTGTGTTTTCAGGTTGGAGAACTTTAATTTGCCCTGAGAACTTCTCTTTTTCTAATGTAAGTAGAACCTCTTTGAATGCATCATAACTGAAGGTGTTGTAATCTGTAGTAATATATGCTTTATAGGGGAGTCTCTTTTCTTCTTTTTTATTGATGATAAAATGTGTCCATCCTGATTTTCCTGCTTCTTTTGTGATGTTTGGGGTTTCTAATTCTATTTCTTTAATTGCAAGTAGGTTTTCTTTGAGTCTTGTGAACTCTTTGTGGTGTTTTCCTGTTGGTTCTTTGTATTCTTTAAAAAATGTTTCTTCGGTGATTTTTCCTGAAAATCGACTTCTGAGCAATGCGTAGAGTTCTTCTTGGGAATTTCTTATGTTTTTTATAGTTTCTTCTATGTTTTTTCCTTCTCTTTCAAGTGAAAATATTTTTGCTAAGAAATAGGATGCACATTTTTTTGGAATATTTTGAATTCTTTCTTCCATTCTTTGTGGTTTTTGGTTTTTTTAACAAAGAGTTAGAAAAAAATTACTTCTTTTTCATGTCTTTCCATGCAGCTTCAAATAATTGCTGAAGTGCTTGAGCGAAAAATGGTGTGTTGACCCAAACTCCTATGTCGTATGCAGGGTAAATGTCTTTGTCGTGTAGTGTCATGAAGAGAACTTCTTCTCCGTCGATGATGCAAAATCTTGCTTCAATTTCTTCTGTGAAACGTACTTCTGCGAATTCACTTAGTTCTGCTGAAAGGGCTTCAGTTTTATCTGTTTTTGGACATGCAATTTTTACGGAAACTCCTCTTTTCTGGAGGTCTTCAAAGACTCCTTTAAGGGCTTCGACTTTTCTGAGGAATCCTGTTGATGTTGTCATGATGATAACTTCATTCTCGGCATTTTTTACCATTGCCTCTAAATGGTTGTATAAATTGTATCTTCCTTTGAGTGCACCGCTTAAATCACTTGGTTCTACAAGTTGAATACCTTGTTCGTGAAGTTGTTCTAAATCTTTGAGGACATCACTGTCGCGAAGAGCTTCTAGTTTGTGGAGCTTTTCTTCGGATTTTTCCGCAACTCTTTTTTTTACTCTGTCGATAACGTCTTTTGGAGAAATCGCAATATACTTTATAGGTTTTCCAAGTTTTACCATGACGAATCCTTTCTTCTCTAGGGATTCTAGAACATCGTATGTTCTTGAACGTGGTACGACTGCTAAATCGCTTAATTCTCCGGCAGTTGCTACCTTACGAGAGAGCAAAGCTGTCCAAATTTTTACCTCGTAGAGGTTGAGGCTGAAGTACTGCCTTAGCATGTTTAGAAACTCTTCTTTTACAATCATTTTTATCTGTCTGACACTTTTTTTACCCAATGGAGCAGTTTTTATAAAGTTTGGCATTATTAGTGACTTGCCAATAACACAAACCATTTAGCATTAATCTTAAAGGAAGGAAATTAACTACTTGTTAATGCTAGATGATTATTTTCTTATCATTTTATTTTTTAAATTTTTGTATCCACACTTTGTAGTACGGACAATTTATTTTTACTTTGTGGTGACAAGGGACTTATTATGAGAAAGCTATCATTTGAAGAGTTAAAAATTGATTTTCATTTTTGTTTTCAATTGTTATGGGATATACTAGTTGCTTGCAAAGGACATTTGAAGAAGAGTAGCCACAGGAACTTTGCTTTTTCTTTTCGAACTCTTCTTTTGTTGGGTAATAGAAAGCATCATTATTAAGAAATACTGCAAACATTCCTTTTTCTTCGAGGGAAGTAAAGCAACTTTTTTCTAAGTCTGTTCCGATGTTAATATTTGAAGAGAAGTATGCGAAGCTTTCAAGATTTTTGTTGAAACACTTTCCTTCAAAGATCTTGTATTCTATGAGTTGCATTGTTGCTATTTTGTCGTCTACTGTTGGTGAGGCGAAGAGGATGAATGTTACTGCGTAAAAAATTAGGCTGATAGAAATAATGAGGATGATGGTAAAGAGTGAAATTGTCATTTCTCCTTTTTTGTTCTTTCTCTTAAGATTCATAGAATTTTTGATAAAATGTTCTATATAAGATTTGTCAATTTTAGTTCAGTAACAAACTTTTTTTAACTTGTGTTTTTTGAGGTTTGCTCCGATAAGTATTTATATGGAGGACTTGAGATTAGTTGATATCTTATGTCGTCGATTGTTCTTTCTTTAGAAGGTGGGGAAGATTCTCACTCTCTTTTTTCCCTTCTTGAATCTCAAAGTTTAGCTCTTTATGAAAGAAATGAAATTTTATTGAAACAGTTTTCGGATTTACAAAGTTCTTTTTTTTCTTCTAAAATCCGTTCTGCTCTTTTTAGTTATGATTTACAGGATGTGCGGAAAAAAGAAGGACTTGATTTTATTATTAGTAAGATTCCCTTGGCGGAAGTTGAGAAAGAACTTGAAGAGGTGAGGCAATTTTATTCTTTAGTAAATGAGAATAAAAATCTTTTTACTCAGAAGAAATATTCATATTATGCTCCACGTTTTGTTTATAATGCTGTTAAAAATTCTTTGAAAATTGTAGGTCTTTTGAAAACAATGCTTAAGCTTTTATCTGTTTTGGAAAGGGAATTTACTCCAGAGAGTAAACAAAAAATTTTTCATGCACTTTCAGCTTCTTTTGTTGAGGTTCTTACTTTGTTTAAGGAAAATAGTGTTAATTTGTTGGATGTTCGTGGTAGAGTTGCTGTAGAAAAAAATATTGTTCATGAATATCTAGAATTGGTAAAGCGAAGAATTGATTTAGCTTATCTTGAGAGTGGTGATATTTTGTTTAGTTTTAAATCTAATGAATACTTAAAAACTTATATTGAACAGGAAGCTATTTCTTCTTTTACTAGTTCTCACATTACTCATATTTTATTAGTTGGGAAAAGTTCAAAAGGGATTTTCTTTGTTGATTCAGATAGAGCAACTTTTGGTGTTCGAGCACGTCCTTTTGGAATTGTAGATGGGGAGGTTTTTTTAGCATTTAGGCTAAGAAATATAAGTTCACTTCAGAGGTCTCTTCTTGTTTCAAAAATGGTCGAAGCAGTGAAAGGAAATATTTCTTATTCGAAAGCAAAGGTTGCTGGTCTTGTTCCTGCAACTCTAACAAGTAGATTTCTTAGTCTTTTTTCGAGAGGTTATGTTTTGCAGGATAATTGGGTTAAGAATTTAACCAATCCTGAATTTTTTTGTAGTGAATTTGTTAATAGCCTTTACAAGGAAATTGGCGTGTATCTTTGTCCAAAGTCTAAGTATAATGCTATTGTTTCTCCTAGTGATTTGGTTGTTTCTCCATACTTGGAATTTTTAGGCTTAGTTTTCAATGACTCTGAAAAAACAAAAGAAATAATTGGGAGAATAATTGATGATGTTAAGCTTTGAGTGAAGTGGGGAATTCTTATAAATACATTTTCTTTTTTGTTTGTATGTCAAAGGTTGTTAAGATTTTGTCGTGGAATGTGAATGGTATTCGGGCGGTCTCAAAGAAGGATGCTCTTTGGCCGCTTGTTGAGAAAGAGAGTCCAGATATTGTTTGTTTGCAAGAGACAAAAATTTCCTCTGAGGGTGATTTTCCAAAAGATTTGCGTATGCAAAATTATGAACTTCTTCTTTCTCGTTCTAAGGAAAAAAAGGGATATTCTGGTGTTGCGATTCTCTCAAAAGTAAAACCTTTGTATGTTAAGAAGGGTTTTGGTATTGAGAAATTTGATGTAGAGGGTAGGGTTCTGGAAGCTGGTTTTGATGAGTTTATTTTGTTTTCAGTGTATTTTCCAAATGGTAAAATGTCGCAGGAAAGACTTGACTATAAGATGGAATTTTATGAAAAATTTAGAGAATATGTTGAGTTTTTACGTCAGGCGGGGAAGCGAGTTGTTATTTGTGGTGATGTGAATACTGCTCATGAGGAAATTGATTTGGCGCGTCCAAAGGAAAATGTGGATGTTTCTGGTTTTCTTAAAATGGAGAGGGATTGGATAAGTCATTTTTTGGCTTTGGGCTGGTTTGACAGTTTGCGAGAGCTTCATCCTGGGGAGGAAGGTTTGTACACGTGGTGGGCGCAAAGGGCAATCGGGGCTCGTGAACGTAATGTCGGTTGGCGCATTGATTACTTTTTTCTTTCGGAATCTTTGCGTGAATATTTGAAGGATGCTTTTATTTTACCACAGTACAAGGGCTCGGATCATTGTCCTTTGGGTGTCGTCTTGTCCTTTGATTGATTTTTTTTTTTTTTTTTTTTTTAGGCAATTCGTCGCAGGCTTGTTATGAGGTATTCTGCTTTTTCTTTTTTCTTTGGGTCTTTGTTTTCTTTTGTTTTTGATTTTTGTTCTCTGTTTTCTTCTTTCTTTTCGGGGATTTGCTCTTTTTTTTCTTCTACTTTCTTTTCTTTGGTCTTTGTTTGGTTTTGTTCTTCTTGCATTGCACTGTGCATACTTGTAAGCAATTTTTGTAGGATTTGCTCTTGGAATTCTTCGCCGTCTTTGTTTCCTTTCCATGTTAGGTTGTTTAGGGTGTCGTTTTCGTAGCGTGGCACGACAGAGAGACTTCCTTCTTTGTGGTTCCAGATGAGATTTGTTCCTTGTGCATTTGTTATTTCAAAGAGGATGCTTGAGAATATTTTTGAGAAGATCATCATGTAACTTATTTCTGATTCATTGAGTTTTTCCATTGCTTTGTTTTGTGTATTTCTTATTTTCAAGACTCCTTTTTGTTTTGTATTTTTTGCAAGGGTTACAATAATTTGGTCGTCACTATAGATTTCAAACTTTGCTGGTGTTCTGTCGTAGAATTGGACTGTGTCTTGGTCTGTTTTCTTTTCTTCTTGTTTCTTTTTTTCTTCTAAAAATATGGGAACTTCGTCTTTGTCGTGTTCTATTTGAATTGTTTCTTCTTGTTGTGTTGTTTGTTTTTCTTCTTTCTTCACTTCTTTTTCTTTTTGTTTTTCTGAGGCTTTCTTCTTTTCTTCCTCTTCTTCTTTATGCTCCATAGTTTCTAGTAGTGAGTCTAGGGAATCTTCTTCGAATTTTTTTGTATGTATGTTTTGTCTTGAAGTATCTTCTATTTCAATTTCTTTGTATTCTTGTGGTTCTTCTTTTTTTTGTTCTTGGTTTTGTGTTCCTGTTTGTCTTGTGATAATTTTTTGTATGTTTTCTTCGAGATTGCTTTGTATTTTTGGTAGTGTTATGAGATTGTCTCCTTGGGTTCTTGGAATGATGAGTGAGCGATTTTTTTGAGTTAGAATTGTTGTTCCGTGTGGTTGATATTGTTCAAAAAATATGGATGAAAATGTTTTGAGAATAGCATAATTTGGAAGGTCTTGAAATTGAATTTCAATCATGGGAACTTTTCCGTTAATGAGCTTTGCTTTGTACTGTGGTGTTTCATAGAGAAGTGTTTTCTCATTTTTTGTTTCTAGTTTTTCTTCTGTTTCTCTCTCTTCTTTTTTTTCTTCGCTTTTGGTTTGTTCTTTTCTTTCTTTTTCTAGGTCTTGTTGGGAATTTTGTTCTGGTACTTTTTCTGGCATGATTGTTGGTGTTGGGATAAAGTCTGTTTCTTGTTGAATTTCGATGCTGGTTTGTGCTTGTTCTGCTCTGTTGTTGTGCTGCTTTGTTATGTATGTGTTTTTTATTTTTTCGAGTCCTTCGAGAAGTGCGAGAACTTCTCGTTTTTTGAGTGGACGGGCTGGGTTGTTAATTATTTTGCAGAGGTGGGAGCTTTTTATACGGAGTTGTTCTCGGATTTTTGCAATGGTGTCTTCGAGAACTTGAAAGTCTTGTGGGTCGTCAATGTACACTTTATTGAGAATTGAAATTGCTTTTGCGTAGCGGTATTCTATTTTTGTTTTTTCATTTTCATCGAAACCAAAAATAAGACTTTTGAGGTAAGGTAACATATTTTTTTAGCAGGCTTTAGTTTTAAAAATATTTCTCTGTCCCTTATGGAGAGTATTGAGAATTTCGAAAAACCCAAAATTCTGATTTGGTTTTTGATCTTCTCAAAAGATAAGCTCGTAAAACCCCCTAATTTGGGGACTTGTTGCTCTCGTCTCACGAATTCTGTAGGTTTTTCGTAGCTCTCTATTTTATGGTTTCCTTTGTTTGTTAAAATTTATGGTTTCGCAAATTTCTATATCTGGTTTCATTTCTTGATACAGTACCCAAAAGACAAAGGGTGATTACACTATGAAAAAAATATTTACATTTACTTTAGGAATTTTCTTCCTTATTGTTAGTACATTTGCGCTTTCCTATGCTTATGGTGGGAATGGTTATGGAAGTAGTACTCGATCTTTGAACCAGAGTGCTTCTCTCTATCATGATGATATTCTTCCTATTGTTGAAGGTGGAACTTACGAAGACCTTGTAGAATTAAGGGAGGAACTTGGTGTTTCTGTTGTGCCTTGGGTTCAGTCGGAAGAGGATTTTGCTCTCTGGCAGGAAAGACATGTTGAAAAGAGCGAACTTGGTTTGGAAGGTGTTCGTGGTTCTGGCGGCAATCGTGATGGCAATGGTACTGGAAAGGGAAATGGTTCTGGACGTCGTGGCAATCACTCCGGAAACTGTTTACTTGCTGAGTAATAATAAGAGAAAATCTTTTAGTGATTTTTTTTGCTTTTCTTTTGTTTTTAGATACATGTTTCTTTTAATAACAGCTTGTACAGTGTTGCTTTGAACTCTCCTTTTGTATGGACATTTATTGCCCAGAGTAACCAAAAAAAACGACAACATTTTACTCTCTTTAGAAATTTTTCTTTCTCAGTATTTATGTATTTGATATAAGAATCAAGTGGCATATCTGTAAAGGCAAATTCCCAGGCTGGGTCTCCTGAAAGTGCCCATTCCCAATCGAGTACTCCAGTTATTTCACCTTTATCTACAAGAATGTTACTTGGATTTACAATGTCGCCATGTACAAAGCGCGGGTCAGTCCAGTTTGTTTCTGAACTTTCCAACCAAAAGCTTCTTGTGTTTTCGATATTTTTTTTATCTGTTAAGGTGAGTACTTTGATTCCTTCTTCTTCAATTTTTTTTATCCAACGTTCTGATTCTTTTTCTAGGAATTCTTTCCAGCTTGTGTATGGTCCTTTTCCTTTTATCAAAAATCCAAATCCTATGCTTTTCTCTTTGTGGATGGTGGCAATAGTTTCAGCAAGACTTTTTTCGTATTCTTTTTCATATTTATCATGAAAACTGTTTCCGTCAAATTCTCTCTTCCCGAGTACTTTTCCTTTTATTTTTTTCTGCACGGTAAGAAAGCTCTCATTAGGGAAGCTTTTTGAAAGAAAAATTGGAGTGCAAGGAAGTATTGTCTTGTTGCTGAAATACTCTGTCATGAAGATAATCTTTGGGAGGATTTGCTGATATTTTTGTTCGTCGTTCTGGTGTGTGTAGTGAACAATGAGTTCTTCTCCTTCTTTTTCTGCTTCGTAAACTTGGCTCATGAAGCCTTGTGCTTTGCATAATCGTAGCAGAGTTATGTTTTGACTTTGCAAAAACTCTTGTGCTTCTTTTTCCATTTATTATTTTTTTAATAAAAAGTTTTTATCCATTTTTTCTTTTCATAATTGAAAGCATAGGTTTCTCTGGAGTTTATTCTTACTTTGTACAGGCAGGAGTTTGGCGTCTGGATATTTTTGAATTCGGTTTGTGGAAATTCAAATACTGTGTTTTGCAGGAGGTAGAAAATCATTGCTTTTGTACTGTGTCCGTGACTTACAATGAGTGTAGTTTTCTGTTCTGCAATGATTTCTTCTAGGCCTTGTCCGACTCTTTGTATGACGTCTTCAATGCTTTCTGGTTCTGGTAGTGCTAAGTCTGTATGGGGAAGTTTGAATGCAAAATCGCCACTTTCTTCTGCTTCTTTCCAATCTCGGAATTCTTTTCCAAATGAGTTTTCAATTTCTGCAAGACTTTTTCCTTCCCAATGTGGAGCAAAATTTTGATCATGAAAAGATTTGTTTTCTCGTAGTTCACGGGGAGTTTCTAATTCTTCCATGATAAGTTCTGCTGTGCTTCTTGTTCTTCCTAGGCCTGTGTGGTAAATGATTGACGGAGCATGTCTTCTGAGTATTCTTCCTTTTTGTCGTTGTTCATCATATGCTGCGGGAAGAAGTTGTGTTTCGGGAATGTCTGAAAATGTTTGTACGATGGGAGTCCCGTCAACAAGTTTTCCATTGCGAATGCCTTTGTTGTATGCAGTTTGTCCATGTCTTGTAAGGAAGATTATTTGTTCTGAACTTGTTGGCATGCGGTTATCATTTTAGGAAAGTACAGTATTTTTTTAAAGGTAGGGGTGAGAACTGGCAAGAGTTTTAGGGGTAGTTTTTTCTTTGTAGTAGGAACGGATTCTATAAATATTTCCCTTTTTTTTGTTTAATTTTTTCTCTTTTTTTTGAAAAAAAAAAATTCTTTTTAGTATTAATGGTCTTTTTATTGTACTTTACTTTGCATAATATATTTGAGAGGGATTGTTCGGATATTTGATGGGAATGGTAGGGGGGAAGGGCGCAGAAGTTACGTATTTGTTGTTTGTCCTTGTTGCAATTCTAGTTACGGGTCTTAGTGCCATTACGTTTATTATTTTGAATTTGTCTTTTCTTAATGCTTTTAGTTCTGAACTTACAGAGCCTGAGATGACTTCTTTTCTTAATAGGTTGGAGGTCATTAATATAGAAGCCGTCGGAGTTGAGGACGGTAAAATTGATCCGGGTGATACTATCATTATTTTGGCCCGAGTTGTTTCTGAAAGTTCAAAGGTTAAGCTTGGTGATTTGTCTATTCAGTTGAGAACAAAGTCTGGGGAGGTTCAGTGGCTGCAATTTAGTGAGAATTCTTCTTTTGATTCTTATCATTTTGGTATTCGCTATTTGACTAAGGGCTCTGCTTTTTGTGATGGGTATGTTATGCCTGCGGATACTGTTGAACTTTCTTTTCAGTATTTGGGTAGTGCTCCGATTAGGGAGGGAGAAAAACTTTCTTTGATGCTTAGTACAAGTCGAAAGTATCAAGAAAATTTTGAACTACGAACTCCTGATACTATGATGGCTAAAAATGTAGGACTTTTATTTGGGTGAGGTTAGAGTTCTTTGAAATGGGCTTTTTCTTTGAGTTCTTTTGAATATTCTGTGAGAAGATTTTCGCGTACGCCAGGACAAGAATTTGCAAGAATAAATTTATTCTTGACTAAAAAGAGTGGATAGTCTGAACAGATTTGTGGGCGTCTTTCTTCTTTGTGTATGGCGCAGGTCCAATCTTTTTTGAGATGGGGACAGCTTTGTTTTTCGAGATTGTAGGTGTAGTTTCCAAAGGGTGTTTTTTCAAGAATTTTTTCTTTGAATGCTTTCTCTTTTTTTGTTTCTGCAATGGTTTCTAGTTCTTTCTCATTTTGAAGAAGGAGTTTTCCTTTTCTGCAACATTGTGCTTTGCACGTATTTATGCAATATGTTGAAAGGCTTTCTCTTGCTTTCTTTGCAATTTCTTCGGCTAAAAATCTATCTGGGACGGGAATCATCTTTAGAAAAATAGGGGGAATTTGTTTTTTGGTGATTCCGTAATGCTTTTGGCGTCCTCTTACTTTGGCGAGCGAACTTAGCTTATAAGCTTTGTCGTGGCTTTGCTTTGTACTAATGTTTACTTTGAGAATGTGTATTTTTCTAGAATTTGAAGGCTCTTGAAAATTTGTTTCTTTCTACAAATATAAAGGTCCTCCTTCTTGTGTGTGTCTGTTGTTAATGGATTTGAACAAGTATTTTAAAAACTTCATTCAAATCTCTATTATGGGACAAATAAATGAAAAAGAAATTAAACAAATAAATACTTTTATCTCTCATTTTTCAAGTAAGAATGAAATTCTTCCTTTATTATTAGTTGAAAGTGGAAGTAGGATGTGGGGCTTTGCATCTCTAGATTCTGATTTTGATGTTAGAGGATTACATTTAACTTCACTTACTACAGAATTATCAATTTCTAAAAATGAAGAACAATTTGAATATTTAAAAGAACTTATGGATGTTGTCTCATATGATATTAATAAACATTTTAATTTATTAATTTCTTCAAATCCAAATTTATTAGAACAACTGCAAAGTGATATTGTATATATAAATAATTTTTCTAAATTTGGGATCAATTATAAAGAATTTAAAAAGAAAATCTTTTCATTAGTTAACTTAAAATCATTATTTTATCACTATATCAGTATGGCTCACAAAAATTATGATAAATATATTTTATCTGAAAATAAATTTACATATAAAAAAAGTTTATATGTGTTAAGAAGTTTATTTTGTGCAAAATATATTATTGAAAAAGAAAAAGTTCCACCCGTAATATTTAGAGCTGTGATTAATGAATTAAATATTGATAAAAAATACCTTAATTTTATTAACGAAATATTAGAACAGAAAGAAAAATCTAATGAAAAGACTAAAATTGAAAATTCAAAAGTAATTAGTTCTTTAATTGAAGATTTATTTCAAGAAATTGAAAGTTTAACTCCAAAAGAAACTGGAGACAAAACGGAGTTAATGAGATATCTTAATGAAATAGCAATCCAAATTAAAATTAAAGCATATTTAAAATAAAATCAAAATCTCAAAACTTGAGCCCTCCGGCCGGGATTCGAACCCGGGTCGCGGCCTCGAGAGGGCCGCATGATTGGCCGGACTACACTACCGGAGGATAGCTTTGCAAATGAGTTTTGATTTTTAAATGCTTCTACATCATTGTGCTGTCTTAGTCTCAGTTTCTTTTCTCTTTTTTTGACTTTCTTTCTTTTCTTTGTAATATTCATCAAAAATGTCGCCAACTAATTCTTCAACTATATCTTCTAGGGTAATAAAGCCTGTAACGCGTAACTTTTCGTCAAGGACAAGAACAAGGTGAACTCTTTGTTTTCTCATTCTGTAAAAAATTTCTTCAAGTTGCATTTTGGTGTCAACTGTTAAGACTTGTCGGAGGATTTGAGAGATGTGTTTGTCAGATTTTGCTTTGAGCAGGTCCTTTGCGTAAACTACTCCTCTTATAATGTTCCCTTCGAGAAATGGGACGCGTGTGTAGCCACTTTTTGCAATAATTTTCCGAGCGTCAGCTACTGTATAGTCTTTCTCAAGAAAAAATAGTTTCTGGACTGGGACCATTACTTCACTAACTGTTTTTGAAGAAAATTGAATGCTATTTGTTAGGAGACTTAGTTCAAAACCTTCAATATTTCCTTGAGAATAACTTTGTGTGAAAAGACTTTTGAGGACGAGAGGAGAAATTTGCCTTTTTTCTTTTTTTTCTTTAGGTCCTAGGGAAACAAAAAGGTACAAAAGAGAAATTAGGGGTCGTAATAGTTTGCAGAGGAAGAATAAAATGAACGCTCTTTTTTCAACAATTTCTCTTCGTTTGCTAACTGCTTTTGATTTTGGGAGGATGTCACCAAAAATAATGATTAGTATTGTAATTACTGCGATTGTGAAGGGAATTGCTAGTTCTGAGAAAAAGGTTGAAGCAACAAGAACGGGAAGTGAGGAAAGTAAAACATTAATTAAATTGTTCAAAACAAGAATTGCTAGAATGCTTTTCTGTATGTCTTTTTTTAGGTATTCAATATATTTGAGATTTTTGGATTTTTTTTCTTTGAGGTAAATGAGATCGATGGCATCTAGATTGATTAGGGCAGTTTCAAACCCTGCAAACCATGCTGAAAGATACAACAGACAAATGAGGATAAGAGAACAAAAAACAAAAAACCAGATGATCTCCATTTTTCTTATATGTGAATTCCCCGTTTTTTCTTATAATATTTCTTTTTATATCTGGAGTGAAAACTTTTGAATTGGTGTTCTTTTTAGAAGTAGCAAATAGTTGTCTCTTATGTCCACAACTTTGATTTGTAACTAAAAGCCACTTGCAAAACTTCTTATTCTTTAAAGTGTGAAAAGAAGTTGGTACAAGATGCAGAAAAGAGTTTGCCAAAACAAGACTACTATAACGGTAGCTATTCTGTCTGTCGCTTGTTCCTAAAATAATTAAAAAATGGCACCAAAAACACCAGCTAAGAAAGCACCAGCTAAGAAAAAATAAGGCGGCAGTTCAGTTAATGAGAATTTTATTCTCATTTTAGGGAAGTTTGTATTGAATTTTCCCTTTTTCGGTATTTACAGAAGTTTTATAATGGGTTTTTGTTCTTTAAGATTATGTTTCTCAATTTAGTTGAAACGTGTGTTGTTTTGGTTGTTCTTCTGTTTTATTACAAAAAAGAAAAACCTAGGATTCTTTATGGTATTTTTGCTGTTTTTGCTTATGTTTTAACTCTCCTGTTCCGTTTTCCTCTTTACTATTTGAAAGAAATGGTTTCTTTAACGAATTTCTCTTTTTCCATTCTCATTCTTGTTGCTCTGACAAGTGTTGTTACCATTTTTCTTAAATTTTATTCTTTGAGAAATTATTTGTCGAGAAAACTGACTTTAAAAAATGGTCTTTTTTTTGCAATACTTCTTGCAAGCCTTGAATCTTTGTCGTACCTCAGGGAAGTAGTGTATGACGAAATAGTTTCTTTTTTTTCTCTTTCAGGTATTTTAGCGGAGAGTTTTGTCTTTACACCATTGTCTCTCTTTGATTTTTTCTTTTGGTATATGATTTCTCTTTGTATAAGTATTCTTCTTGTTGTAGCAGTTCTCCGAAAGTCGCGCATTTTTTTTCTAGTGGCGCTTCTTAGTGATTTTGCAGTTCATTTTGTAAGTTTAACAATTGCAGAAGAACATCGTCTAGCTTTTATGGGTTCAGTTCTTTTTCTAGCATTGCTCTTTTTTCTTCATCATAAGAAAATTGTGAAGTAATTCTTAGGAACAAATTTTTTCGTTCTTGAGGCCATTTTCACACAAAATGGAAAAGACTTCGTCATTGGTTTTGAAACTATATGTTTCATCATCAATTACTAGTAGTGGTAAATTTTCTGAGGAGAGGGAATACTCTTGTCCTAAAAGTGAAATTGGTCCTCCTTTTTGAGAGTCAAGGGAAAAAATAAGTATCTCGTCTTCGAGTTTTTCTTTTACATAGCTGAGATGAACACCTTGGTCTTCACATTCGGGACATATTTTTTCATCTCCATAAAAATACAAAATTGTATGAAGGGAGGAGTCGCATAGTTTGCTGATTCTTTTTGCAAGAATCCAGTAATTTATTTGGACATTTGAATAGTGGCTTTTCAGTCGTGCGTATTCTTCATCTTTTACTTTTGCAGAATTTATGTAATTTTCAAGTTTAATACGTGAATCTTCAAGCGTACTTAGGCTTGTGTAATAAGATCCTTTTAGTTTTTCACAGGAAATTGTGGGATCTCCAGCTTCTCTTTGGCTTACCAGATAGTCTAAAAAATTTCCTTCTGTCACAACGTTTTGGTATGCAAGATCTTGTTCTTGAAGTTGTGTATAGAGGCTTTGTACTCTTAATTCTTCTACATCGCCACCGATAAAAATTCCTAGTGTGAAAATAAGAATGCTAAGAAGAAAGACACTGAGATGTCGGAGCAAATTGATTTTTCTTGTTTTCATGATAAAATAAAAAGGTACTTCTTCTTAAAAATGTTGCTTAAAACTGAAGTTAGTTCTTGTCTGCTACATACTCATTTCTTTTTCAAAAATTTGGCTTACTCCCCCAGACATCATCTTAACATAAAGTGACAAAAAAAAGATATAATACCAAAAAAATCTTAAGGTAAGTGGGCATTTTCAATTGGCTAAAAGAGAGCAAGAAACTTTTTGTGGAAGAAGCTTTACTTTCCAATCCGTTTAGAGACAAATCAAATATTGAACTTATTCAAAAGATTTTATTGGGAAAACCTTCGACAGAAGAGATTTCTTTCATCATCCAGAAACTAGAAGATAGTGCAAATAAAAATATATCCGAAGACCAAAGAGAAGCACTGATAAACATTATTAAGATACTTAAAAGAGAAGATTTCTTGGATAAAAGCACTCTTGCTGATTTTAGTAGTACTTATATCACGAGCATAAAAAAATCACTGCAAAATCTCCTCTCAAAAAGCATAAAACAGATACTGTTAGAAGTTGAAAAAAATACGAGTTTCTCACTTGATGAACTTGAAATCGTTAAAGAGGAACTTGGCAAATATGAAGCGACATTGCCCTATGGTGAGAAAAAAAATCTTCTTACGGATATAAGTTCAGAACTTAGAAATTTTGGAATCACAAGAAGGGAAGTTTTTTCATCTCTAGTTCGAGCCTATGTTGCTTTTGCGAGCGTAGAAGAAGAGAGAGAAAATTTTTTTCTAGGAGTGTTGGGAATTCTCGAATCAGAATCTGATACAGAAGTTCTTAATCAAAAATTAAAAGGACTCAAACAGGTACTAGAAACAATTTCTGCTGAAAGAAGAAGCCCCGACTTATTTGGTCCTGTTTCTCAGCTTCTCAAAGAAATAAAAGAAACGGGTTTTCAAGATAAAGAAAAAATAAGTGCACTCATTAAGAAGTATATTAGGTTGCAGAAATAATCGCTTTTCTTGTCGACAAAGTCTCGTAAAACATAAAAAGCGATAGTGAAGTGCTATAGTAACAATCCTGAAAAATGACGTTTGTTGAGTTCATTCATCCTTATCTTTTTGTTGCTTCTGTTGCTTTCTTTCTTCTCAGTTCTCTTGTTTATTATTTTTCTTTGAAGCGCAGACGACATAAAACGCTTTCTATCAATACGACTTCTCTGCTTGCCAAAGTTGCTCGTCCTTCTGCAAAACGTGAACACAGCATAAGTTTCCTTTTTCTCTTCACGCTTTTTCTTTTGCTGGTGGCACTTGCAGACCCGCATCTTAGACTAAAGAATGAAAAAGAGGGAATAAATGTTGTTTTAGTTATGGACAGTTCAGGTTCCATGCAAGCTCAGGACTTCGATCCCGACAGAATGACGGCGGCCAAAACTTCAGCAGACCTGCTTGTCGATCAGCTTGGTCTCAAAGATAATGTCGGTGTTGTTGGCTTTTCTGACAGTACAAGAATAGTTTCCTTTCTCACAAACGACAAAGAAAAGGTAAAGGAAAAGATTGAAACAATTTCGGCAGGTGGAGGAACAGCAATTGGCGACGGACTTGCAATGGGTGTTGAAATGGTGACCTCTATCCCTAACAAAAAGAAACTTGTCATTCTTCTCTCTGACGGAGAACAAACTTCGGGAACTATTAGTATCGACGAAGGAATAGCTTATGCAAAAAGTCAGGATGTCCTTGTGTACACGATTGGTGTCGGCAAAAATAATCAGACTTTGATGGGCTACGATTTCTTTGGCAGGCCGCAATATGCAGGGTTGGATGAAGAATCTCTCAAAAAAATAGCTCTGGAAACAGAGGGTGAATATTTTAGAGCAAAAGATACGATTCAGCTTGAGGATATTTACAAAGAGTTGCCGGAGATTATTAAAAAAGAAAAAGAATTGGTGAGCATAAAAGACGAAGTGCTTATTGTCAGTGTATTCTTGTTTTTCCTTATACTTCTTCTCAAGTACAAGGGCAGGACAAGATTGTGGTGAAACAAATTTTAGTTTGAAGTTTAGAATGTGCCATAAAAAGCACTTTTACTAATAGTTACTTTTCCATTTTTTATTGTGTAATCAAAACCAACGTCGTATAAAATATAATCTAAAAGTTCTTTATTTTTTTCAAGAAATTCAATAATGTATTGGGGATAATTAAATTCTCTTAAGAAAAATAAAAACTGCTTTATGTCAATTCCTTGAAAATAAATACCATTAGAGTTTCTTTTGGCTGCAATACAAATTGATTTGCATTTCATCAAATCAGGATATAAAATTTTAAGAATATTACTTTCTCTAGTTATGAAAGGGGAATTATATATTTTTTTAATAATTTCTGGATACTTTTCTGGTTTAAAAAATTCATAGTGATTTTCAAATTCGACTTTTTCGGAAGAGAGTTGATAAGACCATGCTTGAAAACTATCGGCAAAACACTTTTCAAAATAGATGTGAGAAGTGTTAATTATCTTTCTTTTGTCAATATCAAAACTGAACATGATATAAGGTAAAGTTTCATCAATGTGTAAATTCTCGACTTTAAAATATTTTTTTAAAATTTTTAAGATGTTTTTTAGAGATACTGTTTTTTTATCGTATATCCTATAAAAGTAGAATTCCCACTTTATTTCTTTATTTTGAAGTTTTATTCCCCAAACAGTTTGATTTATACCTATTTCATTTCTAATTTCAGAAAGGAGAGTAGAAAATTCTTTGTCCAAGGAATTTTCTTCAAACGAATGAAGTAAAATATTTGAAATTCTTGCTTTATTTTCATATTCTTTTATGGGGGAATATCTTAGCAGGACATAGTCGTAAAATACTTCTTCTTTTGTAACAAATTCCATAGTAAAGAAAAAAAAAATTATTTTAAATAATTTTAGGTATTTTTCTACTGGAAAATATGGTAACAATGCTATTTAATACGAATTTAATTCCTTAGCTAGGAGTTAGAAATTTCGTCTTGAAAATTGCCGTAATGCTCCCGCAGCTCTGCTCCGATTGGGATAGGGATATTTTAGCGATTTCTTTACTTTTATTGTCGTTGTGACTATAGCACAAAAATTTTGAGAAAGGGATGGGAAGTATTAAAATTTATAAATTCTAGGCAAGGACAAAGGGAAGAGAAGTGGAAACAAAGCCTAAGACTGTTACTCTTGTTGATGTGCACTGTCATCTTGATATGAAGCATTTTGACAAAGATAGGGAAGAACTTGTTCAAACTATGAAGAGGGAAAAAATTATTGCCTTAACAAACACAATTTCTCCTGATAATTATCTGTATACAAAGCAACTCTTCGAAGCTCATGCTGGTACTGTAAAGGTATGTCCCGGATTGTATCCGACAGAGGCTCATGACATCAGCGACAAAGATTTGCAAGAGTATTGTCAGCAGCTACGACAATGCAAGGAGGACTTTGTCGGCATTGGAGAAATTGGTCTGGACAAACACGAGAGTAACGATGAAAAACTCTTTGAGAAACAGAAAAAAGGATTTAGAGCAATGATTGAGCTAGCTATAGAATTAGACAAACCTTGTTTTATTCACACAAGAAAAGCAGAAAGTGAGGTTCTGGACATTTTGGCGGAGTATGTAGAAGAAAAGAAGTTCAAGAAGTTCTGTTTGCACTGCTTTATGGGAAAGAAAAAATTAATAAAGAGAATTAAAGAACTAGGCTTATACTGTTCAATCCCTCTCATTGTCCTCAATACGCAAAGTTTTCAGCATCTTGTTGAGGAACTCCCTTTAACTTCAATCCTTGTTGAAACGGATTCTCCTTTTTTGAATCCCTCTAAGGAACGAAACAGTCCTTTGAATATACCTCTCATTTATGATGAGATTGCCAGAATAAAGGGCTATGATAAAGTAGAACTTCCATTAATAGTATACAACAATTACAGGCGTATAACATTGTAGCGCAAACAGACATAAATACAAAAAGGTGAACATATGGTAACAATAAGCATAAAGACCATTCCTGATAAAAGGGAAGAAGAACAAGCCAGCGAGAAGGTAAAGCATATCGTTGAGGATAGGAACAAGGTAATTGCAAAACGTTTTGGTTTGCCTGCAGAGGATATTGATGTAGAACTTCATTATTCTACAGGCGCGCTCAAAGCTCGTCTTGGTCTTCCTCATTCTGCACTGGGTATTTTCTCGGGTTATCTTGACAACACCAATACTATTCTTCTCTCTCATCCTGAAGCTGTTTCTCCTGTTTTTGGTGATAATTTAGATAAAGAAACTATTGTTATGACGGATTATGCTTTAACTAAATTGTATGCTCTGAAAAAGTATTTTCCAAAGCCGGAACAGTACAAGCTTTACCACAAATATCTTAGTGAAGCTCTTGCTCTTGTTTCAGCTGGAAAGAACATAAAAGAGAGGGTTGAGTTTGATATTAAAACATACATTCCAGGAAAGAAATATCGGAAAGAGCAAGAGACTCTCATTGTTTTTTACATTATGCTTGAAAAATCTGGACTTGATTATATTTATGAACATCTTGATGCTATGTTTAAAGATGAAGACGTTAAGAGAACTGTTTTTAGTATTTATCATAAATCGTTTAACGAACTTGTTGAGCAGATAAGCCGTGAGATTAAAGCAATGGAGCGAGAACTTCAGCAAAAATTCAGACAGGGAAGGAAGTCCTAAGTTATAAGCGTCGACAAAGAAAGCCTGCGTCCTTGTCATCTGGACGTACATTCTTTGAAGGCATGAAAATAAATAAATCTTCTTCTGCACGAAGTTCTCCAACTATATTATCAAAAGCGTACACGGTCCCTTTTGGATAAAAAGTTTCTGTTTGAACATTTTCATCTGCAAAGCGAAAACCTTTTCTGACACAAATAGGAGAAATAGTTTCATATCTTCTTTGTTGACTTTTTTCTTTGTTGTTTTTTGATGGAGAGTAAAGAAGGAGAAGGTCCTTTTGAGTAATCATTCCTGTTAAAAAAAGAAGTTGTGAAAGATGAGCTTTGGCAAGTGCGACTGAGCTGTTTTTTCCAGAAAGGCCGCACTCCACGACAAAACTTTGGAAGCCTTGTTTGTGTGCTTCATCAATGAGGACTCCTTCGATGTGTCCTTCTTTATATGTGAAATGAAGAGGGAGAGTGGATATTTTTTCAAGAAAGGTTCTCAGGACTTCGTTATCTGATCGATAGACTAAAAGTTCGGCGCCTTTACTTGTAGAATGTAAATCTACAAAGAATTTTTTTTCAGTGGTAAATTTTTCACTTAGGGTTTGAAGAAAATGAGATATTTCTTTTGTTCGAGAAACCTCTAAACATTGGGTTTCTTGTTCTTTCAGGAAACTTCTATTCATATCATGTTTCAAGTAGCGTTTTCCTTTAAGGTATGCAAAGGGATTTCCTACTACAAGTACAAGGGTGCCACATAACAAGGATAGGGTTCCATCTTCAAGCAATGAATTTATTTCAATCATTGCTTCAAAACCATCTACTTCGTCGCCATGCAAAGCGCCAACAACAACGACAAGTGGTCCAGAAACTTTTGATGAAAAAATTTTGGAATAAGACAAGGAAGATTTTCTTTTATTCTCAAAGATTTCAAGCTTTTTTCTTCTTTCTTTACTGGTGTTCATGTGAAATTTAGCAAAGAAATAATAAAATTTCTTTTTAAGATTTTTCTTTTTTTTCTCTCAAATAAGAAAATCAAAGAAAAGTTGATTATCTGTTATGTCTTCATAGGTTATCTGTGCGGCTGAGAGTTTTTTTTTTAGGGTGTCAAACTGATCTTTTTTTGATGTTTCAATACCAACAAGCGCCGGACCGCGTTCTCTTTTTGTTTTCTTCAAATATTCAAAACGTACAATGTCGTCGTTTGGACCAAGATGAGTTAGAAACTCTTTGAGCGCTCCGGGTCTTTGTGCAAAGGAAATTAAAAAATATTTTTTTAAGCCTTCGAATTTTAAGGATCTTTCTTTTACTTCGGCTAATCTGTCAAAGTCAAAATTTCCTCCGCTTGCGATGCAAACAACTCGTTTTCCTTTAATTTCCATTTTCATATCTTTTAAGGCATCAATTGCTAAGGCTCCTGCTGGTTCGAGAATTATTCCTTCTTCTTTTAGGAAAGAGAGAAGTGTGCTGCAGACTCTGTTTTCTGGAACACAAACACTACGACGAAGGAATGAGGAGCAGATTTCAAAACTTAGATCTCCAACTTTTGCAACACTGGCTCCGTCAACAAATGTATCAATATTTTCAAGTGCTACAACTTTTCCTTCTTCAAGTGATGCTTTCATGCTGGCAGCGCCGGAAGGCTCGACTCCGACAATACATGTTTGTGGAGATTTTTGTGTAAAATATGATCCAACTCCACTCAAAAGGCCTCCTCCACCGATGGGAACAAAAAGATAATCAATAGGTTTTTTCAAGTCTTCAAGGATTTCTATTGCTAGTGAACCTTGCCCAGTCATTGTTCTTTTGTCGTTAAAAGGATGGACAAATGTTGCTCCACTTTCTTTGCAAAATTGTAGGGCTGCTGCGTTTGCTTCGTCGAATGTGTCACCGATAAGCTTTATGGAAACGTATGTTGTTCCAAATTGTTTTGTTCGCTCAATTTTTTGCAATGGGGTGGTTCTTGGCATGAAGATTGTTCCTTTAACTTTGAAGAAAGAGCAGCTTAAAGCTAGACCTTGTGCGTGATTTCCAGCGGAGGCACATACAACTCCTTTTGAGAGTTCTTCTTGTGAGAGAGAATTCATTACTGTGAATGCTCCTCTTATTTTGTACGAGCGCACTGTTTGTAGGTCTTCTCTTTTAATATAGATTTCAGCTTCGTATGCTTGTGAGAGTCGGACATTGTATTCTAAGGGACTTTTTTTGACGAGGGGTCTCATTGCAATGCTTGCTTCTTCGATGTCCTTGCAATTAAGAAGAGTCATGTTTCTCACCTCGAAATGCTATGCAGGAGATTTCAATGTCGACTCCGAGAGGAAGTTTAGTAACTTGAACACAAACTCTGGCGGGAAGAGTGGTGATGCCCTCAAAAAAAGTAGAATACACGGCATTAACTTTTGAAAATTCAGAGAGGTCAGTTAAGAAGATTTCAACTTTTACAAGAGAAGAAAAATCGAGTTTGAGCTCTTTGAGAATTTCTTGAATATTTCTGAGGACAAGGGAACTTTGTTCTTCGATGGGGAGGCTAGAATCAAACTGTTTGGAATCAGGGGAAAGTGGAATTTGTCCAGAGACAAAAACAAAATCTCCTGCAACGAGTGCTTGTGAATAGGGACCAACAGGTGCTGGGGCCCGTGAACTTTGTACTGCGTACTGTGTATGTGTCATTGTACTTTTCACCAAGGATTTTTTTTCCAAAAAAGAAAAAACGTAAGAGAAGAATGTTTGAAACTTCCTGTCCACGCTTTTCTTTTTTGAAAAAGCATGAACAGGATTAGGAAATGATAATGAGGCTTTCAATACTGTTACTTAGGATCAGAGCAAAAAATGGATGTGTAGGGAAAAGTTCTTCAAACCATTTTTGACTCTGGGGTTCCATTGTCCTGACAGGAAGTTTTTACGGTTCATCTTTAAATACTTCTCTTTCTTGTGAAAGTTTTATTCACTAACGAAAGCGTTTCATTGTATTGTCATAGAGAACGTGGTGTTCTAGGATAACGGGTCGCCAGTCATCTTCAATTAAGTCTGCTTCTAACCATGCTGCAATTTCAGTAGCATTTCCAATTGTTGCACTAAGACCAATAATGCGAAGTGAGGGATATTTTGCTTTAAAGATGCTTAGAAGAACTTCGAGGGTTGGTCCTCTTTTATCATCTTGTAGAAGATGGATTTCATCAACCACGACTAGTCCGAGTCCATACAAAAGAGCTTTGTCGTGGCGAATGAGGGAATCGAGTTTTTCAGCTGTTGTAAGGAGCAAATCGAAATCGAGTGCGTATTTTTCATTTTGTAGTTCGCCAATAGAAATTCGTACTTTGAAATCTTGTCCATATAGATTTGTAAATTCTTTGTATTTTTCTGAGGCAAGGGCTTTGAGGGGAACAATGTAAATAACTTTTTTCTTCTTATTGACAATTTCATCGAGAAGAGCAAGTTCTGCTACTAGTGTCTTTCCTGAACCTGTTGGTGTACAGACAAGTTGATTGTGTGTATTTGTAAAAAGACCTGCAGCTATGGATTTTCTTTGTGATAGGCGGAGTTCTTTGATGCCTGCTTTGTCTAGAAACTGTCGTATGTTTGAAGGAATCTGAGCAAAAGCTTTTTCAGAACTGAGAGGGGGCAGATCTTTTTTTGGAGTTATTTTTGAAAGACTTTTTTTTTCACTTTTTTCGTTGTTTGTGTAAGAACTTGCATCGACAAAGTCACTTTCTCCTTTTTTCATAATTAAGAAAAAATTCTTGGACATATAAACGTATGGTTGTGTTTCACTATAAAAGTTGTCAACGAAGCACACTATACAATGTTCTTCTAAACTTTTGTGAATTTGGTCGTATGGTGGGTTCTGCAAAAAATATATAAATGGCCCGGAAAACAAATGCCTTACGTATGGACGCTGCAATTCAGAAAAAGTTAGGAGAAACCCATTTTGCTTGGCTTGAGAGGCATGTCAGAGAAGGGACAGGTTGTCTTTATCTTTGTGGGATAGATGTACCTTTTTGGGAAGAAAAAAATGATCGCTTTGTTTACGAGCTGCTTAATGGTTTTTCTTCTTTGAGAATGATTCTTGGATATAATAATGATGGGGGAAATCTTTTTTTAAATAATTCTGAGTTAAGAAAAGAAATTGGAATTGAAGCAACTTTTCTTCCTTTTCCTCTTTTTCAAGGTTTTCTTCTTTTTGATGGAGGAGTTGCTTGTTTTGATAGAAAACGGGCTTTAGGTGGAAAGACATATCGAAGAGGGTATTGGAATATGCCCAGGCTTGTTGAAGAGTATAGGAAGATATTTGAAGACTTGGACAATCCGACTATTTCTTATGGTGTTTTTGGTTCTTTACAGGACAGGCTTCGTCAGCTGAGTTCTTGAGCTTCCCTATAACTTTATAAATTCTTTTCAGAAAAACAAAATATGTACAGAGGGAAAAAAGCACTTTCTACATCTTTTCTCCTTGCCATTATTGTTGCAGTTATTACTCTTATTGTTCTTCTTTTTGTTGGGTCTTCTTTTATGGAACGAGCAAAGAGCTCTGCTGATATTTCTTCTTGCCAGACTTTTTTTACTACGATCACAGGTGAAGCTGCTTTTTTTGGAGAGTCAAAAAATACTTTTACAACAAAATTTGATGATTTGATTGCTGCTGGGTGTCCTGCTTCCTCCCAAATAGTTACAAAAAAAAATGTAGAGAATATTGCAAGTGCCATACAAAAATGCTGGGCAAAAAGTTCAGGTGGAGAGGATATATTATCGGGAACAACGGGACAGCTAAGCTTGTGTTTGTACTGTGGGGATATTAGCATCAAAGGTGATATAGCAAAGGTTTTCGAAGAGCTTGATACGGCTTTCAAGGAAGGTCAATTCTCTTCACTATTTGAAAGCAAAAAAACTGTTACTCTGAATAAAGTTCTTCTTAGTAAGGATAATGGATTTTTGCCTACAGAACTAAGGGATGGAGAACGGTATGGACTTCTGTTTTATATTCACAAAACAAGTGTGCCAAATGCTGATGAGAGCTGGAATTTCTTGAGTTCTGATGAGGAGCCTTTTACAAAAGAACTTGCGAAGAACTATCTTGATTCATATATTTTGAAAACTTCTGTCAATGCAAAAGCAGAAGAGGAACTTGCGACTCTTGTCCAGACTTCAGGTACAACTGATCGTTCTGTAAGTGGTGTTTTTCTTTTCAAACTTCCTTCTGGTGATACTAAAGAAATTAGTGAACAAACGTTGCCTGTGAAGGGTTGTCATGTTATTATTCCTAAGGAAATTAGGGATCTTAGCTAAAACCATATGAAAACATTTTGTCGCGTTGTCTTGATATTCTTGTTACGTGTGCATTTAATTCGTGTTGCATTAGAAGACAAGAAAAGAAAAGGAAAAAGAGGAATGGTATGAGCCAGATAGTGTTTGTGACAAGTCCGAAAAGTCCAAAGAGGGAAAGGCAAAGTAAGGCAAACCATATTTGCCAATGTGTATGAGTAATTTGGGCAAAGGCAAGACAAAAGTCAAAGAAATATTTGCCTATGAGAAGAAAAAGGAGAAGCCAAATACCTCCTCCAAGAATATTGAGGAAGACTGAGGTGAAATTTTGGTGAAGGAAATAGAGGACAATGTAGCAAATAAGGGGGAGTAAGAATAGGAGGACGAGTACTCTTCTGTTGTCTGGTGCTTGGGAATTTGCTTTTTCCAAAAGTCTGTTTGTAAGAAAGAACCAAATAATGGTGTAAAAGCCTAGGGTTACTATTAAAAGTCCAAAGAGTAAGGAAAGACCCATCATAGAATGTTCTTTGTGGTAATTTTGTGGGTCGGACTTTACCTCAAGAACCATGCAAGAAAGTAGTTGCATCTCTTTATTAATGTTCTTTCTTCAAAGGCAATGATGACAAGTGAAAGAAAAGGAAAAAAGGACCACGCTCGGGATTTGAACCCGAACTAGAGGAGCCACAACCCTCTGTGCTAACCAGGTTACACCAACGTAGTCATGAAAAGCTATGTTAAGTTCTAGCAAGCAAAAGGAATGATTTTTTTCTTATAAAACTTCCTCTTCTCTGTTTGTATAGTGCTTCGCAGAAGTTTTTAACTTTGAGAACAGATATGGCAAACGAACAGGGTGAGTGGAGAGGAGACAAAAAGACTTCCTTTTGTGGATGGCTATACTTTGGTTGTTTTGCTCTTTTCTCTGAGTTTTTTTTTTTGTAATCTTCATACTTTTTTTAAGTAGGAAGCGACTTCTTTCTTTGAGAGAGATGATGATTTTGACAGAGATTGATTCGTACAAAGTAGTTTCTTTAGATAAAGATTTTGCAAAGTTGTATCTAGCCTCATTAGTTTTACTTTTTAATCAGATCCCGAAGGTTTTGTACTTGCCTGAGGATATTCTTTCAGAGAGGAAAGGGGAAAGACTTTTTTATGAAAAGTGGAGTCATGGTATTGCTTTACTTGATGGTTCACAACTTATTGGGGCACTTCTTGCATATGAACGAGAAGGTGAAAAAAATGAGCAATATCCCGAGAATACTTTGTACATAAGTGAATTTGCGATTCTTGATTCTTATCAAAAAAAAGGGCTTGGGAAAAAACTTCTGCAGGTTTTTCTTGAGAATAATCGGAAAAAAGGTTTTTTGTTTCTTCAAGGAAGTTTTACTATTAGTGTTCAAACAAATTCAGGGAATTTTAATGGGCATGTTGTTAGACTTTATGAATCTCTCGGGTTTACATTTAGGGCCTATAAGCAATACGAAAACAGAAAGGATATTGTTCTTGGATTGTCTTTTTAAGGTGATTTTTTTCTTACTTGTCTCTGTTCTCACTTTGTATGCGTGAACAAATACTATAATGGGGCTTCTTTTCACAACAGACATAATGGTAGTAGGATCTTTGACTGTTGAATGTGATGTTGTCGTCATAGGAGCGGGACCTGGTGGATATGTTGCTGCGATACGGGCAGCTCAGCTCGGAAAAGATGTCATAATTGTGGAAAAAGAAAAGAAACTCGGAGGAGTTTGTCTGAACGAGGGTTGTATTCCGACAAAGGCGCTCATAACTGCATCCGAACACTACTACAAAGGTCAGCATCTTTCTCACATGGGAATTCAGGCAAAAGAAGTTTCTCTCAATACTGAGACTTTGCATGCGTGGAAAGATGGGATTATTTCAAAAATGGAAACTGGGATTAGGGGACTTTGTGAGAAATATGGTATTGAGGTTATTGAAGGAGCAGCTTCGTTTCAGGATAACAAAACACTCAAAGTCTTTGGGCAAAGTGATGTGAATACTATTCTTTTCAAACAAGCAATTATTGCAACTGGTTCAAAGCCTATTGAAATTCCGGGCATTCCTTTTGATAAAAAAAAAGTTATTTCTTCAACAGAGGCTTTGCAACTTAAGGAAATTCCGAAAAAACTTATTATTGTTGGTGGCGGGTACATAGGAACTGAGCTTGGAACTGTGTATGCAAAATTGGGGAGTGAGGTACATATTTTTGAAGGGAAGGATAGACTTATTCCGCAAATGGATAAGGACATTGTTGCCGTTGTTGCAAAACAGTTAGAAGAAAAAAAAATTGTTGTTCATTATAACACTCTTGCGAAAAGTGTAGAGGCTTTTGATGGCGGGGTTGTTGTTCACTACACACAGGACAAAGTGGAGAATGCTCTTGGCGCCGACAAACTTATGGTTGTTGTTGGGAGAATTCCTAATACGCAAAATTTAGGTTTAGAGAAATTGGGAATAAGTTGTAATGAACATGGATTTATCGATGTCAATGCAAAGATGCAGACAAAGGTTGAGAATATTTATGCTATTGGAGATGTTGTTGGACAACCAATGTTGGCGCACAAAGCATCACGTGAGGCCAAAGTTGCAGCTGAAAGTATTGCTGGACTTTCGTCGGCTTTTGATAACAAAGCAATTCCGGCGGTTGTGTTCAGTTATCCTGAACTTATGTCTGTTGGTCTTACAAAAGAGGAAGCGCAAGGTAAGGGTATTGAAGTTATTGAAAAAAAATTTCCGTATGCGGCACTTGCACGTGCGTACATGTTTGATGCTGCACAGGGTTTCATAAAAATGGTTGTTGAAGCAAAAACTAATGTTGTTCTTGGAGTACACGCAGCAGGCCCGCATGTGTCGGAGCTTGTAGCAGAAGCCACTCTTGCAATTGAAATGGGAGCAAATGCGGAAGATATTGCTCTTACGATACATCCGCACCCTACTATCTCGGAAGGAATTTCTGAACTTGCGGATCATATTTTAGGACAGGCAGTCCATATTTATTCGCCACCAAAGAAAGAATAGGTGTATGCATGATGAACTCAGACATAGACAAATATATTGCAGATTTTGAAGGGGGTGTTCAGGAACGACTACAAATGCTACGAAAGGTTTGTTTGAACGCTTTTCCTGGTGCTGAAGAGAGTTTCAAATGGGGAAAGCCTGCTTTTTCTTTGAAAAGAGTTCTCATTGTGTACGCTGCGTACAAACATCACATTGGTTTTTATCCAACACCAGAAGTTTTAACTGAGTTTAGTGATGAAATTAAGAAATATACTTTTGCAAAGGGTTCGGTTCAGTTTAAGCATACTGAGCCTTTTCCAATAAAACTTATTGAGAATATGGCAAAGGCAAGATACAAACATTATCTAGAAAAAGATGCGAAGTGGAAAGATCCTAAAGGATGTAACTAACAGATTCTTGGCACAATTTTTCCTGAGGGTGTTGGAAGGAAGCGTCTGCCAAGTTTGGTCTTGATTTCAACTTGGAATCCTTTTTCTCTTTTTTTTGTAACTTTTCCGATAACTGCAGCTTCGGTATTATATGTCTTTAGAGTTGTTAGGACTTCTTTTTCTTTGTCTTTGGAAACAATACAGATAAGGCGTCCTTCGCAGGCGAGTGTGTATGGGTCGATGCCAAGTAGCTTTGTTGCAGCACGGACTTCTTTCTTTAGGGGGATTTGTGTTTCTTCAATTTCTAAACTCAGGGAATATTTTTTTGCGATTTCGTTTAGACAGGCTGCTAGTCCTCCGCGTGTTGGGTCTTTAGCTAGTCTTACTTTTCCTCCTATTTCTTTCATTTCTTCTCCTACATATTTGCTGTCAGTAAGTAGGGTAGTTTCAAATTCAAAACGTTTGGAGAGAAGCGCAACTGCATGTTCTCCTATGCCTCCTGAAACAATGATGCTATCACCTTCTTCAATCTCTCCGTCTCTTTCATATTCAAGAAAACCAAGTCCTGCTGTGTTAATGACAATGCCGTCAAGTGATCCGCGCTCCATTACTTTTGTGTCGCCAGTGACAATGGGAACGCCTGCCTTTGTACTTTCTTCTTGGAGGCTCAGAATAATTTTGTCAAAGTCTTCCATTGGAAAACCTTCTTCTAGAATAAAGGACAGAGAGAGTCCGATGGGCCGTGCTCCTGCGACGACGAGGTCATTGAGAGTGCCACAGATGGCTAATTTTCCTATATTTCCTCCGGGGAAGAAGGCAGGACTTGCAATGTAGGAGTCAGTTGTAAAGCAAAGCTTTGGTGAAGCTTCTTCTTTGAACACGGCTGCATCTTCGTCGTGGTTTGTCCATTTGTCGTTCTTGAAAAAACCTCTTGAAAATTTTTCAATAAACTCTTGCATTTCAAGGCCTCCATTTCCAAAATCTAGGGAAATTGTTTTTTTTTCTTCCATTCTTCCAAAATCTTTCTCTTAGTTCTTTATTAGTTTTAGGATGCTGTGTCATTCACAAAAGTAATTCCCTAGCTAGGTACATAGACTTGGCAACTCTTTTCCAATTGGGATAGGCATACTTAGGATTTCTTCACTTATTGAAGTTATGGTGCAAACACTGCAAAAAAAGTTCTTTAAGCTTTTCTTGAGAAACTTTCACAGAACTTTTAAAAGTTCAAGGCTATTGTTGCTTCCTAGGTAAAAATGGGCGAAGGTCAAGTGCAAGTCGATCCTGTCGATGTTATTCAAATGAAAAACTATTTTGTTAAATTGCTTGATCTTTCTGAATCTCAGGCGCTACAAATTATGGCAATCTATCAAAGAGATGCTGGACTGGTGTATTCTCTTTCAGTTGCTGTTGGAAATGGAGGCTTGGATGCTTATATGTTCCTGAGTTATGAGATGGATTTTGCTGATGAGGGTTGTGGACTTGTCTCTGGTAAACTTGATGCACGCTATGCTTTAGAGGATAGGATATTAAGCTTTGGACATGAACAAGGAAAAGGAATAGATTCTCTTGCGGAAGTCTGTGCTTTTTTCAATCGGAGGTTACTTGTTGAGTACGCAGAAGAAGAACCTTTAGATGAACTATTTAGGTGTGCAGAAATATGGAATGGCAGGGGTTGTTATGAACAAACTTTAGAGTCTGTAAACTGAATGGGGAGGTTATTGCTTTTGAGAGAGGGCTTTTTTTTGTTCTCTTTCTTTAGTAGTTTCAAACAATACCTTTAAAAGTTCTGCTTGCTTTACACTGGACAGGAAAATGAGCCTTGAAGAGAGAATTGAACAACTGAATCCTAGCGACGTTTTTTCTATGACAGAAGTTTTTAATAAGATAGTACAAGCGCAGAATAGGGGAGAAACGGGTCCGAGGTTTTCAGATTTGCAGATTCTCGGCATTTATGGGAATGGTGATGGGGCTTTTCTTTATACTGTAGCGTACAAAGCTAACATAGACGCCCAGTCATTCCCTGGCTTAGAGACCGATATTGAACAGTATCTTTTAACAACATATGTCTTGAATATTGATGAAGCTAACTCTTCGGCTCAACTTAACTCAGGAACACTTCATGCTCTATACGATGTGGGACAGAAAGCTTTTATGTATCATGAAGGACAAGAAGATCCAAAAGATTTAGCTTCTTGGCGACAAGTTCAAGGTGTTCAAAATAATGCTCTTGCTTTTATAGCTTATAGTTCACTTGTTGAGGCTGCTTATGGAATATATGATAAAAAAAATACGAGCTTTGTTCCTGTCTATCTCTCTCCTTTACTTGAGGCAGCGAATGATGATAAGTTTGGATCTGAAAAAAAGGGGGAGGGGTGAGAGCTTTTGTTCTTCTTTACTTTTGAATTCCAATGAAATTTTATAAGTACTTTTGCTAAAGTTTAAGTTGTTTATGTTTGAGTTTGAGACACTTATTGGACTTATGCTTTCTCTTGCACTTGGTGCTCTTGTTGGGACGGAGCGAGAGATCCGCCAACAAAAGACAAAGCAACAGGATTTTGCAGGTTTTAGAACTTTTACTCTTATTTCTCTTTTTGGTTTTCTCATAGGACTTGTGGGAAAGCATTTTATTCATGAAACAAATGTGTTTGTTATTTCTCTTTTTGGAATTTTTCTTTTGTGTGCTGTTGCGTATAGGGCTGTTAACAAGTTGCGTCCGACGGAGGTTTCTGTAACTTCTGAGGTAAGTGCTCTTTTAACATTTATTATTGGCTTTTTTGTGAGTCAGGGAGAATTTCATCTTTCTATTTCTCTTGCTATTCTTATAACGTTAGTTTTATTTTTAGGGAATGCTCTTCACAAGTTTGCTAAAAAAATTAAAAGTAGGGAAGTTTTTGCAACATTAAAATTTGCTTTGATTTCACTTGTGATTCTTCCTCTTCTTCCACAGACAAATTATGCTCTTACTGATCTTCCTCTTCTGGGGGAAGTTCTTATGACTCAGAGTTTTCTTCCTGCTTCTCTTCTACAGGAAACTAATGTGTTTAATTTTCACACTATTTGGCTTATGGTTGTTCTTATTTCTGGAATTGCTTATGTGGGATATCTTCTTTTGAAAATTTTTGGTGAAAAGGGGATCCTTTTGACGGGCTTTCTTGGTGGTCTTATGAGTTCGACGGCTTTGACTTCTTCTTTTTCTATTGAGAGTAAGCATCTTAAACATCTTTCCGTTCCTTTGGCGGTTGGTGTTATTATTGCCTGTTCGACGATGTTCTTTAGGATTATTGTGGAAGTTCTTCTTCTTAATTCTTCTTTGCTTGATGGGCTTGCACTTTTTCTTTTTTTTATAGGTTTTCTTGGTTGCTTGTGTGCAGGGTATCTTTTTTTGAGAACAAAGCTTAATCATGTTAAAACTTTAACTTTAGATTCTCCTTTTTCTCTTAAGCCAGCTTTGAAATTTGGATTTTTTTTTATCATTGTTCTTTTTGTTTCTAAGTTTTTTAGTCTTGTTTTAGGGGATAGGGGGGTTTTTGTTGTTGCTCTTTTCTCAGGATTTGCTGATGTAGATGCTATTACTATTTCTTTGTGCAAGCTTGCTCTTGAAGGAGCAATTACTCCTGGCACGGCAAAGCTTGGGATTGTTTTTGCTGCTTTTTCTAATACTCTTTTCAAAGCGGGGGTTGCTTACTATTTGGGTTCAGCTTCATTTGGAAAAATTATTCTTTTTGTTTTTGGTGCTTTGCTTTTAGCTGGAGCTTTCTTTGCTCCTTTTCTTCTGTTTTAACTTTTGTGAGAATAAAGAAGGAGGGGATTTCTATTCGTCAAATTCTAAAAGGTTTGTAGAGGTATTTGTTTCAAAACGGAAGTGTTTTTGGATGACATTGTTTACAAAGGGTTTGAGTGTTGTGAGACAAAACCAGATGTCCTCATTAAGATAGCGATGATATACGTAATTTAGGTAAAATTCTTTGAATTTTTTAGAATTTTTTACGTATGGAACTTTATTGAGGTGGTCTCTGATAACGACGTTTTTGTAAAGCATTTTGTTTCGAAATTCAAATCGCCCACAAAGTACTTTCTTTTTTTGATTTCCATCGAGGATTTCTTTGTATTTGGCAAAACGATTTGCAATATTTAGTGTCACTTCAAACCACCCATGACTTGAGGCTTCAACTTTTCGTCTAGCTTTCCAGGTTATTTCTAAATCTACAATTCCGTCTCTTTCTTTCCAATACATAAATTCTTCAAACATGTATGGAGTACGGTTGAAAAGCATAGGGTTTTCTGGTTGAACTTGGTCTCCTTTGGCGGCGGCATTTCCAAAGAATTTTCCGACTTTCATTTCTGATGGTCTGCCTATCATATCCTCAAAATCTTTTTTGATAAGCTTTGCAGCCATTTCCTTGTAAAAAGCTTCAAGATCAACACATGTCTCAAGATATTCTGTCTTTCCACCTTGAATTCCTTCTTCTATAACTTCATCAGAATTAATGTTACTTCCGTAGTGAAAAGTAAAGGTCATGCTTTTGTTTGAACGTAGTGACTATTTAAAGATTTATTATTATTCTTTGTACGTACAGAGTAAAAGAAGTAGTCTTTCAACTTTTTAGTGAGTTTCTTCTTATTTCTTAGCTGGGTATTGTACTTTGCAGCTCTGCTCCAGCTGGGATAGGCATATTTTAGTGATTTTTTTATTTGCTATTTCTGTAGACACAGATTAAAGAAAATTCTTCAGGTAAAGATACACGAGGGAAATTTCTTTGCTCAAGAACTTCTTTTATGGGCTCTTTTTGATTCCATTTCTCTTTCATATAAAGTTGATCAGTTCCCAAGATGAGAAGACCATTTATTTTAGTGACTCTACAAAGTTCAGGAAGTGCTTCAATAATTGTTTCTGATGGAACACCCCAGATTAATGTAGCAGCAAACTTGTTCTCTTCAAAGATGGCTTGAGTTTCTCTGTAATCTCCCTCAATCATATATTTTGCTCCTGTCTTTCTTAGCTGACTGAAATAGCCATCCTCAAAAATTTCACGTTTTCTTTGTGAAGGTGGTGCTGATTCTCCTTTGAAAAGAGGATCTCTAAGCACATCGGGATCTCCTTTTGTTTCTTCTTTTGAAAGATGGTAAACTTTGTCCGCACCAAAGACTTGTAATGGAACATCATGCCAACCTGAACCGGGGTAGTAAAAAAGTCCGTCTTTAGGAATGTACTCATTGTCTCTTAGAAAAACTAAAAGTCTCTTGAGAAGAAGATCGTCGTCTATTTCTTTTTCCATATAGAATTTGTTCAACTATTTCTTTATTTGTCTTTTTAGTTACTTTGGACTGTTCGTTAAGAATGGTGATCAAAAAGTTTCGCCAAAGTTTATATGGTGGGATGGACTTAAACACTTAAATGATGGAGTTTGAACAAATTGGAAGTGAGAAAATCCCAACAATCACGAAAGATGAAGTTGTAAATCTTACTCTTGCTACTCTTTCTCAGAATAAACAGGTTCTTATTTTTAATAATTCAAAGCGAAGCTCTGAGGCAACGGCCCAAAAGGTTGCAGATGCACTCGATAAAGCTATTCTTTCTCATCTCACAGAACTTGCGGCGCTTGCAAAGGACATACGAACTGCTTTGAGTGTCCCTACAAAACAATGCCTTAAGCTTTGTACGCTTGTCGAAAAGGGAGTTGCTTTTCATCACAGCGGCCTTACAGCAAAGCAGAGAATGCTCGTCGAGAGAGGTTTTCGTGAAGGCTATATCAAAGTTATTTCTTCAACGCCGACACTTGCTGCCGGACTTAATCTTCCTGCCTACAAAGTCATCATCAAAGATTACAAGCGATATTCACAAAGAGGTTTTACAGACATTCCCGTTCTGGAGTATCATCAAATGTCGGGACGTGCAGGACGGCCGGGAAAGGAGGATAGCGGCAGGGCAGTAGTTCTTGCAAAAAGTGAGTCTGAGATTGAAAAACTTGTCACAAAATATATTCATGGAAAACCTGAAGAAATTCTCTCAAAACTTGCTGTTGAACCAACGCTCAAAATGTACATGCTTTCTCTCTTGGCTATGGATTTCATTAACACAGAAGAGGAAATTAAATATTTTTTTTCAAAAACTTTGTATGCACACCAGTACAAAGATTTGCAAGGTCTTCACAGGCAGCTCAAAAAAATTTTGGACATTCTCAAACACTATGATTTTGTGGAGCAGGAAGATCATTACTTTGTCGCAACGCCTCTTGGAAAAAAAGTTTCTGAACTTTATCTCAATCCAGACACTGCGCATTATTTTTTAGACCACTTGGAAAGTTTCTTCAAATTAAATGATCAAACTCTTAGTAGGATAACTTTGTATTCTCTTGTTTACCTTATGTCTTCGAGTTTGGAAATGCGGCCTCTTTTTTCTTTGAGTAAATTGGAGGAGGAAACATATGTCGGGCGTGCTGAAGAACTTGGGGGGAAATTACTTGTCCCTTACGATCCTTTTGAAATGGATTATGGTACTTTCTTGCAAATTCTTAAAATTTCTGATATTCTTGTGGATTGGATATCTGAAGCGCATGAGGATTACCTTTGTGAAAAATATAAGCTTACTCCGGGCGAACTTCATTACAAAATTGAAATTGTCGATTGGCTTTTGTTTTGTTTGGAAGAGTTGTGTACGCTTCGTAAGCAGTTTTTTTTCAAGACCGTTATCAATAAATTGAGGGTTCGTTTCAAGCACGGAATTCGTGAAGATCTTCTTCCACTCATTGCACTCAAAGGTGTGGGAAGGGTTCGTGCTCGTCAACTTCATAGGGCTGGATTTCAGAGTGTTAATGATTTGAGGCTAGCTTCCTTTGAGAGTATTTCTCGTGTTGTTGGAGATTCTCTTTCTATCAAAATTAAAGAGCAAGTAAAAGAACACAGTAGCATTGCACATCAAGGATTGGAAATTGTCGAGAAGCCGCAATCTTTGGTAAAACGAACTCTTAGTGGCGGACAAAGTGTGGAAGCCAGCGACGACGAAATTCGTATGGTGCTTGACGCTGATTTGGAATTTGAACGCGAAAAAGAGGAAAGGAACAGAAGTTTGTCGGAGTTCTTCTAGGGTTTGGAGGGGGGTTCGCGGAGGGATTTTGATTCCTCATAGACTCGAAGTTATGCAGTTTTTAGCATATTAGTTTCCAGCCGTCATTTTTGATCATTAAGCCATAATTTTGTATTATGGATTCAATAAATATGTCTTAGCACAACAATTTTATTTTTATTATTAGAAGAAAAACTTAATAGTTATTTCATATTTACTAAATAGTGGGGAGCTTAGATGAATATATCGCAGAATTGAGACGAACTATAATAATTAATAATGTGCCCAGTTTGTGTCTCGATATTGATGATACAATTGCCGGAACAAACCTTTTTTGGGCCGAAAAACATATTGAAATGTTTGGAAGTAATGAAAGCTTAACCTCTGCAGAAATAGTAAGAAAATATGGGCTAGTGAAGAATGTTCCCTATTGGAATTTTAAAGAATCAGAAAACTGGATTTTGAATCAATTATATAAAGTAGGGCTCACTCAAGAAACTAAGCCTATAATTGATTCTCTTCAAGAATTAGAGAGAATTCAAGAAAAAATTTCACTCTCGTTTTACTTAACTACTCGTCCAATTTCAACAGCTCCACAAACAAGAAATTGGCTTACTGCAAATTCATTTCCAGATATAGACATTATTTCAGTTCCAGAAAATATAATTTTAGAATTATTTGGCTTTGAGAACTCTATGCATTGGAAAGCTAAAGTTTTAGAATCATTTTACCCAGAAGTGCAAGGAATTATTGAAGATAATCATGAATTATTGGATTATCTTTCACCAAATTATGCCGGTAAAGTTTACCTTCTTTCGAATACTGCGAATTTAGACCAAAAACTAAGTGGCGTAAAAATTAGCCAAAACTGGTCTGGAATTAGAAGGGAAATTTTAGCAACTGACTTCTAAATTAAGTAGTGTCAAAGCCTTGATATAATTTCTTTAACAATTTCCTTTTTTGTTTTATTCTCCGTGTTAACCAAAATTCCAAGAGAAACTTTAGAAACCAAATTAAATACGTCCTTTATTGCCTCAGGACTCATTCTTCCACCTCTTATGTTGTTTCTTTCTTGGCAAATCTCTAAACTTGAGCTAAGAGTAAATATAATCAGATTTTCAATTTCATTTTTCAAATGTTCGTATTGACTCTTCCTGTAAAAACATCCATCTAATACCACATTTTTTCCCTGTTTTAGTGTTTTTTTAATATTGGGAAGAATTATTTTATTAGCTTGGATAAAATTCTTACTCGGAATTCCATCCCCTATGATTGTATCCAACTCATTTTTTTCTAATATTTCATCAAAAGAGATATAATCTGCATTTAAATGGTTCGAGAGTTCTTTTGCTATAGTTGTCTTTCCTACTCCTGCCGGTCCCCGGATAATTACACAAACAGCCATTATTAGCTTAAAGAAAGTAAATTTATAAGGTTACTTATATTCTCGATTTTTGTGACGTCAAAGCGAGATACCACAGAACTAAAAGTTTCTCTGCTATCAAATGGAGTTAATTTTCCTTTAGATTTATTTGAACGATATTCTGGTGATTTTTACGAAAATCTATATGTGTACGGAAAAACAAGTAGGGTTAAGAAAGAGCACCGAATTCCACAAGTTCTTTTACTAGGGGATGGCGTAATTTCAGCTCTTCTACGAAGAGAAAATACTCCCTGGAGTCTAAGAATAGAGGAAAATAAAGTTAATCTATATCATAATAGTACACACTTTAGGGTTTTGGAATTACCAGAAAAACCAGCCTATTTTGGAAAATTATTGGGTGATGGTACTCCAATTGAGTCAATAGTAGCAGTAGCGGGTGAGGATACACCCGGATACTTTCTCTTTCCACAATGTTATTATTTTGACAAAAAGTTACCCTGTGGATTTTGTTCTCTTAAAGGAACTAGGAATAATGAGGGAAAGCATTTTGTAACAGAATATAATGAAGGAAATATCTCAGAGGCCACAAGAATATTTCAGAATGATGATTGGAGGCATATACCTTTAATTTCTTTAACGACAGGCACTACTGAAACTGATGATGAGAATAGAGAAAAAATCATAAAACCAATAAAAGCAATGTACGATGTATGTGATCCTAAGATACCTATTCATCTCCTTGCTCATCCGCCTAATGATTTTGGTTTAATTGATGAATTAAAAGAAGCAGGAGTTACGACAATTGCCTTTAATCTGGAGGTTTTCGATAGGGAAATATTTGGGAAAACTTGTCCAGGTAAAGAGAAACTATATGGATATGATAAGTGGATTGATTCTCTTGAGTATGCCCGAAATGTTTTCGGAGATTTTAACGTTTACTGTGGATTAGTCTGGGGACTTGAACCTCCTGAAAGTACAATAAATGGGCATAGATATTTTCTTGAGAGAGGTATAAATTTAGCATCAAATATTTTTCACACTGATCAAAAGTCAGTTTTTGGAAACATGCCTCACCCCTCAGAGAATTTAATTATGAAAATTGCAACTGCTCAAGATAAGATGTATGATGAGTTCCCAGAAGCGACTACAATTTTTCCTGTTAGTATGAGAAGCACTATTGACTGGGAAATTAGACAAGGTTATTTGAAATGAAGGTATACATAGAGTGCTCAGGTTGTGAACAAAGACAGTTAGATACGCAAAGAGTGGTGAATTTTTTCCAACGAAATAATATTGAAATAGTTCAAAATCCTCAAGATTCAACTCATTCAATTTACATAACCTGTGCAGTTGACTCAGTTTCTGAGGAATACTCAAAAAAAAGAGTTGGTGAACTTATCACAAAAATGGGTTCTCCCGATAAAGTTATTGTTGGGGGATGTTTGCCGTCTATTAGCCCTGATCATATTAGCAGTTCAGGAATTGTAGAGACATTTTCTCCCAGGACTTTGGATAATTTAGAGGAATTACTGGAAGGATGCCTAGTAATCCCTTTTAGTGAAATAGGGGAATTTAATGAAAGCTATTTTGATATAAAAAATAGGGGTATTCTCCAAGTTGATTCAATGAGTCCAAGAGAGCAGTATGATACAGCAAAAAAAGGTTTCAAGATACAGGTAGATTATGGTTGCTTACTGAAATGCTCTTATTGTATGATTAGGAATGCCACAGGAAAACTAAAAAGTAAACCTTTAAATGACGTCCTACATGAATTTCAAAAAGGTATCGAACAAGAAGAACCAACAATAATGTTTGTAGGGGGAGATACAGGTGCTTACGGATATGATATTGATAAAAATACTCGGCTACATACTGTATTAGAAAATGTACTTCCCCGCTCAAAAATACAAAAAATCTTTATACATGACTTTAACATTGGGTATTTTTTGAGAGATTATGAAGGTTACATGAAAGTTTTTGAATTAAACTCTAGTACTATCAATAGGATTGGAGGAATAATGTTTCCAGTACAATCGGGCAGCGATAAAATCCTTAAATTAATGAGAAGACCTGCTAAAAGTAGAGAGATAATTGAGAAACTAAGTAATTTAAAAAATCAACATCCCTCAATTAATATAGGAACTCACATTATAGTTGGGTTTCCAGATGAAGAAAAAGAGGACTTTGAACAAACTGTGGGCCTTCTTGAACAAATTGATTTTGACTTTGTGACATGTTTTCCATATTCTGAACATATGAATGCTCCATCATCAAGTATTGTGCCTAAAATCAGTATTGGTGAAACACATCAGAGATTGGAGGTTTTAGATAATCTTTTCGGGGATAAGATTAAAATTGTAAAATAAAAAATGGCAATTCTTGGAATAGTTGGAAATTTTTCGGCAAAACATGGTAGTAGAAATATAAGAACTGATCCCTACAGTGTAGAGATTTGCTTCAATGGAGAAATTGAGGATGGTTTCGTTAATGGTATAGATCATTTAATGGCAAAATCAAGTCTGGAAAAAACATTATTGGATTTGTCCAATAAATATTTGGACGACATAGTGGGTAGAGCAACAAATGAGCATATTGCACAATACATTTTTTACAATCTTTTACACCTGAATCCACAGAAAGTCAAGGTCATTGAAAATGGTAGATTTTATGTTGAAATCGAAAAATCTGACATGAATATCAATAATTATCCCATAAATTTGAGTTATGAAAAGGCAAGAAGTTTATTATTTCGGGGAAAAATTGATGAAGCTGAAAAGGAATTAGAAAAAACTTTGGAAATAGATCGAAATTTTTCAAAAGCGTATAATTTGATGGGACGTTGTTGTAGAGAAAAAAATGATTTTGCATCTGCACTTCCTTTATATGAAAAAGCTGTAGAACTGGATGCAGATTTTGGAGATGCTTATAGAAACATTGGAAATGCTCTTTACTATTTAAACAGATTTAATGAAATGATTCCATTTTTTTCAAAAGCAGTTGAATTAATGCCAAACTCAGCGCTTGCAGTTAATAATAGGGGCTTTGCCTATCAAGGACTCAAAGAATTTGGATTAGCTCTTATGGACCATAAAAAAGCTGTTGAGCTGGATCCGCATTATGCTGAGGCTCATAGGGATTATGCTGAAGTTCTCAAAATTCAGGGTAACACAATGTTGGCCGAAAAGCATTTTCGAATAGCTACAAAAATAGAGGAATCCAAAGAAGATACTTATTCTGAGATAAATAAGCCAATGTATTAGTAAAAAGTGATATCAAAAATATATTTTGGAATTCCTGCCTATAATGAAGCTGAAAATTTAGAAGGCTGTTTGGGTTCTTTAAATAATCAATCCGTTGATTCGGTTCTCGAAACTCATCTTTGTGTTAATGGATGTACAGATTTAACTGAAAAAGTTGCATCTTCATGCAAGCAAGAATTTCCCCGTATAAATCTTAAAATACATCATAGTGCGAAAGGAAAAACTTTAGCCCAAAATAAAATTATAAATTCTATAAATGATGATAACAGTCCAGTAGTTTTTCTGGACTCTGACACAATTTTAGAAACTGATTGTGTAAAAAATCTTGAAGATGAATTATTGAAAAATGATAAGATTCAGGCAGTAGGAGCTCTTCCAATACCCTATGAGATAAGTGGGCTTACACTATGGGAAAAATTTCTTTTTAATATGCTTCACATAAGAGCATTTTATCCACAAAGTGAAATCTCTGTAAATAATGTCTCAAGATTCAAAGATTATGTTTTTGAATTTCCTCAGAATTCGGTATCTTCTGAATTTGAACTCAAATCAAAAATATTTTTTCATGGAAGAGCATTTATGTTGAGAAACAAAAATATTTTTTTGCTTCCGGAAGAGAATAATGTCTTTGATGATACTTATTTGCCAAATAAAATTCATCAAGTATTTGGTCCGGGAAGTATTAGAACAAGATTTGATGCCAAAGTTTTTTATAAACCATATCTATCGCTAAGACAACATTTTAATGCTTACAGAAGAATATATTTGGATAAGTTGTTTTTGGACAAAAATTTTCATGAGTTTGAAGAAACTAGGGAATCTGAAAAAACAACTCTTGATTGGAATTATATTCTATCACTTGATTATAGTACAATCTCCCTATTTCTAACATATTTTTTTGTTAGGAACGTTGAAGAGAAATTATTTAGTATTCTTCCCAAAACTCTCCCAAGTAGTCTTTGGTATTATGATAAAAAATAAGTGTGTTATTGGAGCTATTATTTTAACCTCAACATTCACAACCCATGGTTCTTTGTCTATCTCAAGCTTCTTCTCCTTTGTTATATCAGATTTTACTTTGTTTTTTCTTTCGATTAAACTTTAGTAGGTGCCATTTTTTTGATTTTTGTACGCATTGCGTACGATTTCGAACCAGTCAAAAAAATGGCAAAAAACAAAAAAGATTCAACACTAAAAATTTTTTCTCATAAAGTAGGGTAGGGCAACTGGTGTGCTAAGACATAATTATTGAACGCCTCCTTTTTTGATGAATTTCTCGTTATTTTGAGAAATGAAACAAAAAACATACAATCAAACGTTCAAACTTCGTTGTGTGAAAACTCTTGAAGGAGGTTGGTATTCTCTTTCTTATCTCTCAAAGACCAGAGAAGTTCCAAAATCTACTCTTAGCTCTTGGTTTGAAGCATACAAGAGACGTGGTGCGACTTTTGTTGAGCCTCAGAAACGAGGTCCAAAAGAAAAAGAAATAAATCAAAGCTTCCAAGACTTAGTTGTCAAAATCTGGAAGCAATACAAAATGGGGTCACAAAGAATCAAGCTTCTTCTTGATGAAGAAGGGTTTGGAGTTTCCGAACGCCAAATACAGAAAGTTCTGAAAAAGAACAGTCTCCAATTAAACAAGAGAACTCGTCCTGAGCAAATAGAGTTCGTCAGATATGAGCGTAGCTCTAAAGACGCATTATGGCACACAGACGGGTCGCAATGCCCATTTACAGGTAAACAGATCATTGCGTTTCTAGATGATTATTCTCGTTTTCTTATTCATGCAGAATACTTCGAAAATGCAACAACCGAAAACACTATTCTGGCATTCCAGAATGCAATTGCCAAATCTGGCAAGCCCAAAGAGATACTTACAGACAATGGAACTCATTTCACAAATACTCAGAATCGAGGTGATCCAAAACATATTTTTACTCGATTTTGTAACCAAAATAGCATTAAGCACATTCTGGATAGGGTGAATCACCCACAAACAAATGGGAAGGTAGAAAGATGGTTTGGAACCTACAAATTAGGATTCGACGAAAGGTTTAATGCTCTCGATGAATTTATTGCCTTTTATAACGAGAAACGAATTCATCAAGGGATTTACTATAAAGTTCCGGCTGAAAGATACCTCCAAAACTTTAAGCGTTCATCAATTATGTCTTAGCACAGAATCTTACTCTTAATACTTGGTCCCAGTCACTTCTCGAAACGACAGCCTTCGGGAAGAAACTTGGGCAAATCCTGCACGCCAAACTTCAAGCGTGCTTTCAACTCCTTGCTCAAATCTTTATACTGGAGTCCTCCTGGAAGAAGCTTCACCATTCGTTTTCCGCAACGTTTCGTGCACATAGCTTCACTTCCACTAATTACTCTTAGGGATTCTAACTCTTCTTCACTTTCTTCATCTTTTACTTTCAGAGTTTCCACGCCAAGACAAATCTTAAGGGGAATGTTTTTCAAAAATGTTTTTTTTCCTCTCACCATGAAAGAACCTTTTGCAAGATATTCTCCACTTTGAGCTTGTTTTGAAACTTGAGAGGGATCAACATAAAATACGTCGGCAACGCCAAAGCCCTTTTTCCACTGCCTTGAAAAACATGCTAGAAACTGAGCAACTTCAAAAAGATCTTCTTCACTAGCTTTGTTCTTAGCATCCTTCAAAAGACCAAAGGGAGATCCTGCTTCTTCTGTGTGAAAGACAATATCCTGAGCACCAAGATATTTTTTCAAGAGAACTTCATTGCTTTGAGCATCATTCCCGCAGACAAAAAGAAAACCTGAACTCGTGAAAGTAAAACGAAAATTTTTTTCGTACCATTCCTTCTTGACAAGCCCGACAAGCTTCTCTCGCTTTTCCTCTTTCTCTAAAAATTCTTCTCGCTTTTCCTCAAGTTCTGAAATCTCTTTTTTTGTCTTTCCTACAATCATGTCAATACCGCCAATCTTTTTCTTGAGCTTTTTTGCTTTGTCAAAGTAAGCATTGGCGTTTGTATTTACATCACTGTTGAGCACAAGTTCAATATCCATTTTTAATAATCGTAGTATATTTCTTCTTCGTCTTTTTCTTTTGGCAACTCTTCTTCTAAATGCTTTTGGCAATTTGCAAGTTCGACAGAGCAGGATCCGTCATCAGCAAGATTCAAGATATACAAACAACAGTTTCCCGTCTTGTACGTTTCAGAACAGGTGACTGGGTCAAGGTTCAAGAGAACAGAAAGGAGAGCTTTCATTGTACCGCCATGTGAAATAATCAAAATATTTTCACTTTTTCTTTGAATAAGATCTGACACAAAATCTCTTACTCTCTCGACTTGGTCGTACACACTTTCACCTTCGTCAAAGCGGGAATTCGGATCTTTATTGCAAACCCACCCTTTTTCATGTTCTTCTCGAATTTCGCCGGAGCGCACTCCTCTATCTAATTCACGAAGGCGCGGGTCGATGTGGTGTGGGATTTTGGGATGGAAAGAACGAACTTCCTCGCTTGTATGAAGAACACGTTGCAAATCAGAAGAAAATATTTCGTCAAAAGAATACTCTTTGAGGCGCTGAGCAATTTTTTTTGCCTGATCAATTCCTTCCTCAGTAAGTGGAGAATCGTACCTGCTTCCTTGAAATCTGCCTTCAAGATTCCCAAGAGATTGACCGTGACGTGTAAGATAAAGTTTCATGAAGAGAAGAGAAGAAAAGAGATTTATAAAATATTGTCACTGCTTAGGATGCACTCGTGTCCGGAGCTGGCTCTTCTCCTTCTTGTGCAGATGCCTGTTCGTTTCTCTTGTTCATGGAACTTTGTGGGTCAATGCACAAACGCCAAGGTCGCTTTCCTTCTCTGAGCAAAATGATGATTGGAGCGCCAGTTTCAGAATCAACAGTTTCTGTCTTCACTATTTTTCCGGCCTGAGGAAGAGGATAAATGTTGTTGCAGTTAGGATATCCGTCACAACCTGCAAAACGTTTCTTACTTACTTTTGCGCGTCGCACAATTATTGTTCCTGTTTTACACTTTGGACAGGGTCCCAGTTTTTCCATTTCTCTTTGCGCTTCGTAATTTGCTCCTGCAAGTTTTTTTCCTAGTTCAACTTCTTTTTTCCGAACTTCATCAAGAAGAACTTGTAATTTTGCTCTTGCTTCATCAAGGATTTTCTGAGGCTCTTTTTTTCCTTCTCGAATTTCTTCCATCTCTTCCTCAAAGTGGCGAGTTAATTGCTCATCAACAAGAACGGGAACTTCTTCGGACAAAATCTCATCCATTTTCATCCCAAGTTCTGTCACCTTAATGGACTTGTCGACAATGTAGGCTCTGTCTTTCAAGTTCTGAAGAATTTCTGCACGAGTTGCTTTTGTTCCTAAACTTCTTTTCTCCAGTTCTTTGATGATGGAGGCGTCTGTGTAACGCTTTGGCGGACTTGTCTTTTTCTCAAGCTTCTCTATTTTTTTATTCTTGACTGCATCACCCTTTTCTAATTTAGGAAGTTCTATGTCTTCGAGTTTCACATAGGGCTCGTAGAGTTCATGCCAATTTTTTTCGACAGTACGCGTTCCTTTCATAATAAAGGTGTGAGAGTTTACATCAATTGCAATGGTGTTTGTTTCACGAAGAGCAGGTTTTCCAAAAATAGCAAAGAAACGTTTGGCAACTAAATCATAAAGCTTTATCATGTCGTTGTCCATCTTTGTCGGCAGCTCGCCTGTTGGGTGGATTGCTGGGTGCGCTGGGTCACTCTTTTTTCCTTCAACGGGCTTTACAGAAGGATTGAGAGAAAGAACCTTTGCAACTTTGTCTTTGAAATTTGGCTGTTTTGCAAGTTTCTCTAAAATCCCTTTAAGGTTTAGTTCTTTTGGAAGTTGCTGAGAGGAGGTTCTTGGATAAGAGGTCACACCTTCGATGTACAATTTTTGAGCAGTTTCGAGTGTTCTTTTTGGAGAAAAACCTAGAAGTGTTGATGCTTCCATTTGCAAAGAGGTCAAATCAAAGGGAAGGGGAACTGCTTGATTGAAACGCTTTGATCCTATTTCTTTTATCACTCCGTCTTTTCCTTTTGTCTCGGTATAGACTTTCTCTGCAAATTCTTTGTCAAAGATTTTTGTTTTGTCGCTGTGGGCTTTGCTTTTTATTTTCTGTTCGTCGTCACTGACATCATCCTCTTCTTCCTCTGTTTTCTGGGCTTCCAATGCTTTGCTGTCCTGTATGTACTGCGCCTTTATGTCTGTACTGCGACAATTTCCATGCAAGTACAATTCTGTGTAATCTTCTGGAACAAAGGCTTCGATTGCTCTTTCTCTTTCTGCCAGAAAATGAAGTGCTGGTGCTTGTACGCGTCCTGTCGACAAAACTTTAAACTGGCGAGTTCCTTTACGAATGGATTCTGTAAATGCTCTTGAAAGATTGATACCGTAATACCAGTCTAGAGTATGGCGTGTTTCTCCTGCCTTTGCCTGTCCCCATTCAATATGATTTTGTTTGTTGTCGTAAGCTTTAATCAAATCTCCTTTTGTTAGTGTGGAAAATTTCATTCTGTTTGCATCTTTTCTCCCAAGTGCAAATCGCATAACATTAAGGCCTATCACTTCTCCTTCGACGTCAAAGTCTGAAGCTATGGTTACTTCGTCTGCATCTTTTCCTAATTCTTCTAGGAGTTTTATATAGTCCTTTGTGTAGCTTGCAGCTTTTTGTGTTTTGTATGTCGGCTTCCATTCTGTGTCAAAGACTGGGTACTTCCAAGATTCTCCTCCTTTTTCTCCTAGTCCATAAAGATGGCCAACAGCAGATGCGACAACAATGTCCTTGTCTTTGTACTTGACTGAGAAATAGTTCACGGAGTTTTTTCTTTTCTTTTCGGCGCTTCCAAGAGCAAAGGCTATCTTTTGTGCGGCCTGTGGTTTTTCAGAAATGATGAGTTCGTATGTCATGGTGTATAGTCACTGGGAGGCTTTTATAAGTTTAGTGGAAAGAATGTGGGAAACAATGAAGTTGTTTTTTTCTTTCTACTCATCTAATGCCTTCTTCAAAAAGCTGGAAAACTTCGTCGCCGTTCAAGCTTGTATTCCACACACTGATTTCATCGAGAAGGCAATTCACTTCGTAGCTGGCTGTGGGGTGGCGGCCAAAGTAAAGCGAAGCTTCGGGGAGTGTATTTTCAGTGCCACTTTTGCTCCCGATAAAAGTGCCGTTAAGGTAGTATTGCAAACCGGAACTTGTGCTGACGAAGGTGACATGGTGCCAGGTGTTCAATGAGAGTTGGCCAAAGGCATCGTATTCGTATGTCCCGTTTCCAAGCAGCGCATCTATTGTTCTGTCGCCGGGCCAGTTCAAAACTGTTCCTTGGCCGAGGTGTCCGATGTCGGAGTTTGTCACAAGGTATTTGTTGCCGCTGCCGCTGCGAAAGTTCACCCAAAAGGAAAGTGTTTTGATTGTTCCATTGATGAGAAGATCTAGATAGCTTGTGCCTGATGTTCCGGGGAGGTCAAAGGAGGAGCCGTCAATGCCCCAACTGTTATAGGTTACGGAGCTGCCTTTGCTGCCGTCATGGCGATAGGAGGAATTGTCGATTACGGAATTTTCGCCTTTCCAATGACCGAGTAAACTTGCATTTGCTGGAAGGCCGGAGTTACTTGGTGGTGAGGTTGGTGTGTCAAAGTTTTCCATGCTTGCTGCATAGAGTTGGTAGATGCTGCTTTGGTTAAGGGAAACACCCCACACACTGATTTCATCGAGAAGGCAATTCACTTCGTAGCTGGGTGTTGGGTGTCTTCCAAGGTAAAGGGAGGCTTCGCTAAGGGAATTGATGGCTCCGACTGTTAGGCCTTTGTACGCGCCGTTGAGATAGTACTCTTGGCCTGAGCCTGTGCTGACGAAGGTGACGTAGTACCAGGTGTTCAAAGAGAGGGTTCCGAAATCATTGAAGGCATATACTCCGTTTCCGAGAAGGGAGTCTATTGTTCTGTCGCCGGGCCAGTTCACAACGGTTCCTTGGCCGAGGTATCCGACGTCGGAGTTTGTTACGAGGTATTTGTTGCCGGTGCCGCTGCGAAAGTTCACCCAAAAGGAAAGTGTTTTGATACCAGTACCTATTTCGAGATCAAGATAACTTGTGCCTGATGTTCCGGGGAGGTCAAAGGCTGTTCCGAAGGGGCCGGAGGTGGTGTACGTCACGGCTGATCCGAGTGTGGCGCTTTTGTTGTTTGCCGAACTGTCGAGGGAAGTATTTTCGCCTTTCCAGTATCCGATTAAGCCGTAGCTGTTGTTAAAGGGGGAAACTGGGGCAAGTTCTTCTTCGCTCACAAGGCTGTACTTTTGCGGACAGTCCAAAGCGTTACAGTCGCTTGCACTCACAACAACGAGCCACTGCCCGGACTCGATTTCGCTTGTATTCACGTACACTTGCTCGACGTTGTTGAGGTGATCGCTTTCGTTACGCCAAGCTTCTCGTGCGGGCGTGTTCGGGTCGAGTGTCCAGGGATAAAATGTTTGTCCGGATGGCGATAGGAGTTTGAGGTCTAAGTCGTTGATGAGGTTGGCTCCGGGAACGTCGTCCCAAGCTAGCGTTACTTTGAGTGAGCTTTGTGCGCTGATGTTGATTGCGTACACGTCCACGTCAGAGATGTCTGAAATGTTTGCTTCTAGAAATGTTCCGTTGATGATTCTGTCGACGGCTCCTTTGGCGTTGAGTAGTCCGTACCCGTTCACGTAGTCAGGGCCGTCTATTACTTGGTCACCATTTCCGGTTCTATTTAGGTCTGTCGTCGAGTCTAGCAAAAGGGCTTTGATTGTCGATGGAAGCGGGTCTTCGTCGTAGCCGGACTTGTTCCACTGTTCGAGCATGAGCGCGATGGTTCCAGAAACTTGCGGAGTTGCTTGTGATGTTCCGCAATAAGTTGCATAAGAAGTATTGCCTGAAGATGACATTATACAGCCGGGAGCAACTATCTCGGGTTTAATTCTACCCTCTTCAGTTGGTCCAAAGCCACTATAATCACTAATTGAATAATTAGAGTTTGTAGCTCCAACTGTTATTATATTTTTAGCAGTTCCAGAAGGAGAAATTGAATTATAATCTCTTGGACCACAAGCAATAGCTGTAATTGGTCTTGCATTACCTGCGGCAAAAATTATTGGTACTGCCCTATTAGATCCATAATCATTTCTTACAGCCTCATCTAAGAATTCCGTTACCAAAGTGTAATCTCCAAAATAAGCACATTCAATAGAATTATCAATAGAAAATTCCCAAGAGTTTGAGATAATATCAACATGGTAATTATTTACATTCTCATTATAATCATTATCTAAATCAGAAAGAGTCAAATATGTAGTGAATGTTGGTACTTTATATGCTCTCAATAAACCCTTACTTGCAATTCCAGTAAATATGGAATCATTTCCAATCAATATCCCCGCTACATTTGTAGCATGGTCTGATACTGCAACATTTTCTTTAAATTGAATCCTTGATTTAAAATCCGCATGATTTTCAGGAACGCCTCCCGATTCATATTCAAGAAATAAGATATTATCCCCAGTTAAATTATAAGGATTAGTTACAATCTCTGAAACTTTAGTTATATTATTACTTGCCAGTTCATATGAATTGACAGGTATTGGAGGAACCAATCCAATTCTTTTAACCTCATCAATGTTTGATAAATCATCAATTTTATTTTCTGGAATTGAAATTGTTAAAGAGTTTATACTTTTAATTTTATTCAAAGACTCTCCCCCCATATTTTCAACTAAAGTTTCAGCTTTTTCAAAACTAACTCCCATATGAAATTGAACCATTAGATAAACATTACCCTTGTCATCTTTTGCCCAATCTCCAATTTTGTTCTCTCGAATATATTTAGATTGTTTGTATTCAGGTTTGATTTCATCAAGACTTCTAACTAAATACTTGTCATTAAAGTTATTAGAATTTAGTTTCCCATCTCCACCATCGTTAGTTGTGAAAATATTATCTAAATCTTGACTAATTGAAACGTACCAAGTGTCTGATGATATGTAACTTAACAATTCAATTCCTTCATTTTTTAATTCTGTTATTTCACTTCTAGAAGGATTTCTATTGAATTGTAAAATAGAATATATTTTTTCTCCTTTACTCAAAGATTTACTTTTAGTTTTAACATTAAGATCTATGTTAGAGTTTAGAGGTTTGTATTTCAGATCTACAAATTTAACCTCTTTAGCTTCTTTGTCTTTGTAAGGGCTTACATCAGCAATCCATGATTCAGAACTATTCATAATTTCAGTATTGTTAATTATTGTAGTGTTAGTTTCATTTAATGATACATTAAATGCAAGAATGGTATTTATGCTCAGTATTAAAATCAATATGAATTTACTTAACTTTTTCATATGATGGTGTAGGTTTTCTAATTTATGTTAAACGTTTACAATTCACTTTAGGTGGTGAATACCTTTTTGTGGGAACGAAAAGAAATCTTTATAAATCTAATTATTGTAAGTCTAATATGGATCTAAATCTTAAAGAATATTTACAACCAACTAAAAAAAGTATAATTATTAGTATTGTTATTTTAATTTTGGTCTATTTTATACTAAACATATCTATTGGCATTATGGGATCAGGTTGTCCTGTGTGTACTCCTCCTGAAAAATCATACTCATATCCCTGGGCAAAATCCTCTTGTTCAACGTTAAATTTTTGCGCAACCCCTCAGAAATATTACTCGTTGTTAACAGCTAAGCTTCTTGGAACAATTGTAACAGTTTATTTATTGGTTAGTTTTTCCTTGTATTTTTTAAAGACAAAAAAGCTAGCAAAAAATAAAAAAGATTGATTCAAATTCGAATTATTATTACCAGATATGCTAAATAGCATTGAAAGTAAAATTATTGAAAAAAGAAGTAGTCTTTTCAATTTTCATTACCTCCACAATCACTACTCGTAACACATTTATTATTTCCATTACAAGTAGGATTACAAATTGCAAGTTGACATGCAAATTTGCTTTCTTCATAATTGTATTTGTTTACCACATCACAAGAATTTCCTTGAATTACACAGTCACTATCCTGCTCACAATACAGTGGATCATTAATGTACTTCACATCAACTCCTTTCTGCATGGCAATAATGTTGTTCTTGAAAATCAAACAAAAACTTGCTACAACTACAATTGCTATAACAATCAACAGGACTAACTTTTTCTTCTCACTTATGTTTTTATTCATCTTATTTTTTCCCTTACATCTTTTCTTTATATGATTTGTGTTGAAAATTTTCAACTTTTTTTTTGTTTTTTCAAAAAATATTTTTTTGCTAGATTGAACAGTCTACAAACTGTTCCCATTCACGTACACTTGCTCGACGTTGTTGAGGTGATCGCTTTCGTTACGCCAAGCTTCTCGTGCGGGTGTGTTCGGGTCGAGTGTCCAGGGATAGAATGTTTGTCCGGATGGCGATAGGAGTTTGAGGTCAAGGTCGTTGATGAGGTTGGCTCCGGGAACGTCGTCCCAAGCTAGCGTTACTTTGAGTGAGCTTTGTGCGCTGATGTTGATTGCGTACACGTCCACGTCAGAGATGTCTGAAATGTTTGCTTCTAGGAATGTTCCGTTGATGATTCGGTCCACAGCTCCTTTGGCGTTGAGTAGTCCGTACCCGTTCACGTAGTCGGGGCCGTCGATTACTTGGTCACCATTTCCGGTTCTATTTAGGTCTGTCGTCGAGTCTAGCAAAAGGGCTTTGATTGTCGAGGGGAGCGGGTCTTCGTCGTAGCCGGACTTGTTCCACTGTTCGAGCATGAGCGCGATGGTTCCGCTGACGTGTGGCGCTGACATGGACGTTCCACACATAGTGTCATAAGCAAAATCGTAATCATCAACTCCATCTGAAACTTCTTGAGAATAATCTAAATTATTATAAATATCAATAAATCTATCTGTAATCGTTGAAGTTATTCCTTGACCTAATAAACCATTCCCTCTACAACCTGGGGCAACTATTTCAGGTTTTATTCTTCCGTCGTCTGTTGGTCCCATACTACTGAAAATCGCACTTGAATTATCATCAGAATTAGTAGCTCCAACTGAGACAATGTTTTTTGCAGATGCTTTAGGCAAGACAGTAGAGTAATTTATTAAAAATTCCAACCTTTCATTTCCAACAGCCCAGACAATAGGAATTTTTTTACTTAAATATCCTATCACAATACTATCTAGTAATTCAGAAGTTAAAGTATAGTCACCATAATAAGATGAATTTGAAATAATGGCGCCCCAAGAATTTGAAGCAACTCTTGCATTATAGGTATTAATTCCCTCATAATAATCTTCTTCAATATCTCCTGATTGATTGTAACCCGCAGGGTCATCTAATTCGTATGAAACTAAACTAGCTTTAATTGCGATCCCTTTATAATTACTATTATTACTCCCATTTCCAATTAATATTCCTGCAACATGAGTTGCATGGTCCCCAACAAAATCAATTAGCTCTGGATGTTCATATCTTCCTATTAAGTCTATATGTTCATCGTAAAATGCAACATCATCTTCAGGGATTTCTAATTCAAATTGTAATCAACATTAATGACTTTTCTTGAATTTGCTAATTTATCCTCTGCAGGAGAACTTATGGTTTCAATTCTTTTAACCTCATCAATGTTTGATAAATCATCAATTTTATTTTCTGGAATTGAAATTGTTAAAGAGTTTATACTTTTAATTTTATTCAAAGACTCTCCCCCCATATTTTCAACTAAAGTTTCAGCTTTTTCAAAACTAACTCCCATATGAAATTGAACCATTAGATAAACATTACCTTTGTCATCTTTTGCCCAATCTCCAATTTTATCTTCTCTAATATACTTAGATTGTTTAAATTCAGGTTTGACTTCATCAATACTTCTAACTAAATACTCGTCATTAAAGTTATTAGAATTTAGTTTCACATCTCCATCATCGTTAGTTGTGAAAATATTATCTAAATCTTGACTGATTGAAACATACCAAGTGTCTGATGATATGTAACTTAACAATTCGATCCCTTCGTTTTTTAATTCTTTAATTTCTTCCTTAGAAGGATTTTTATTGAATTGTAAAATAGAGTATATTTTTTCATTGCTATCTAACTTCTTTGTCTTAGTTTTAATCTTAGAATTTATTTCTGAATTTGGTTTGTACTTTATATCTACAAACTTTACTTCTTTTGACTCTTTATTTTTATATGGAGAAACATCTATAGTTATGTTTTCTGAATTGTTAATAACTTCTACATTATAGTTAACAGTTGTATTTGTTTCATTTAATGAGTTATTAAATGCAAATATACTTCCTATACAGGTTAAGAAAATTAAGAATAGAATTTCACTTATATTCTCCATTTACTTTTTTTGAATTAGAACTGAGAGTTAAAAATTTATAATTCAATTAGAGTAATAAATCTATTTTAGTAGGTTTTTTCCATAAATTCAAACTCAAGTTTAAGAGTTAATTAAAATCTTGGTAATGTAAGAAAATTGGTTAAAATATAAATTTGGTCTCCGAGATAAGTATAGAAAAATGTTATCTTAAAATATTTCAAAATGAATTTATGGACAGAGCCAGGTAAACAAAATGTTTATATATATAATACTTGTAAATCTAGTATGAATCTTAAATTAAATCTAAAACCAAACAAAAAAAAGATACTTTATTCCTTATTGGGTTTAATTCTTCTTAGTCTTTTTTCTTATATGATAATAACTTATCTAAACAATCATTTCTTTAATCTTGGAGTTTGTACTGCTTCATATCCTGCTCGGTGTTCAAATAGTCCACTAAGTTTTTCGGGAGGATTAATAATTTCAATATTAATAACTATTGTTTATTACTTAACCCAATCTTACTTTGATTATAAAAAATTAAATAATTGACATCCTCCTCAGTCTAAAGACTCAGACTTTGCCTGATCCCGTCTTTTAGACGGGGCGAGGATTCCACGTTAGCTACCTAAACTTATGTTCTTCCACATACTTTTTTGCTTTCTCCAAGGTGATATGTCCAACACTTCCTGAGAATTTTCCTGGACTCCACAAATGTCCCCTAGGATAAACTATCCGTAAATGGGGCATAAGAATAAACAAACATTTTGAAGTGTAACCTTTCAACTTACTAAGAGCCAAAATAGGGTCCATCTTAAGTGGGATGGACAAGATGAGATGAATGTGATCCAAATCAACTTCACTGTCAATGTGTTTGAAACCATATCTTTTACATTCTTCCTTTAGAAGAATCCTACAAAAATTCTTATATTTTTCAGAGATAAAAATTTTGTAGCGGTACTTTGTACACCACTTGACATGGTGTTCGTTCCACCCTACACAACGGCCGTTGCTATAGTCTTTGTAGTTTCTCATTTTCAAATGTCTCAAAAGAGACAGTCAAAGACTACATAACCACAAAAGAAACTTTTCAGAAAAAGTCGCCATTCATCCTCGGCCTAAAAGCACGAGGATTTCTGGCTAGCTAATTTAAGGAAATATTATCAGATGCAAAAGTCTGGATTATGCTAAAAAGAATTACAGACAAGAATATTATTGCTTTCATTTTTCACCCACGCAGGAATTATTTATTGAACACTTATTATTGATACAATTTGAAACTCCACAAGTAACGATTTTGCAAATTCCTTTTTGTTCATAATTTGTTTGGTAAACATTGATTGGTTCACAAGTAGCAAATTGGAAACAATCACTATCTTGCTCACAATACTGTTTATCCATCATATATTTCGGATGTGTAATCCAAGCTGGATGTAGAATTACATATACTACCAATATCATAAGCAAAATACTTCCAACTATGATGCCGATTTTTTTTGAATTTATCTTAACCATTTTTTTGAATATTTTTTTTGAAATTTTTTTCTTTATATGATTTGTGTTGAAAATTTGCAACTTGATTTTTTTTTCAAAACGGAGTTTTTTCTGTATGAAAAAATCCTAAAAACCGCTCCCATTCACGTACACTTGCTCGACGTTGTTGAGGTGATCGCTTTCGTTACGCCAAGCTTCTCGTGCTGGTGTGTTCGGGTCGAGTGTCCAGGGATAAAACGTTTGTCCGGAGGGTGAGAGGAGTTTGAGATCAAGGTCGTTGATGAGGTTGGCTCCGGGAACGTCGTCCCAAGCTAGCGTTACTTTGAGTGAGCTTTGTGCGCTGATGTTGATTGCGTACACGTCCACGTCAGAGATGTCTGAAATGTTTGCCTCTAGGAATGTTCCGTTGATGATTCTGTCCACAGCTCCTTTGGCGTTGAGCAGTCCGTACCCGTTCACGTAGTCGGGGCCGTCTATTACTTGGTCACCATTTCCGGTTCTATTTAGGTCTGTCGTCGAGTCTAGCAAAAGGGCTTTGATTGTCGATGGGAGCGGATCTTCGTCGTAGCCAGACTTGTTCCACTGTTCGAGCATGAGCGCAATGGTTCCACTGACGTGTGGCGCGGCGAATGAGGTTCCGCAATTAAAACCATATGTATCATTGAGAATTGTAGAAATCATTCCAATGGAATTATTGTAACAACCAGGTGCGCTACCATTTCAGGTTTGATTAAACCCCCATTTGTAGGTCCACGACTACTATCGTTAACTATAGACAAATCCTTTTTGTTTACATTCCCGACACTAATAGTATTTTTTCCTGATGCCTCGGGTGCAATTGTGTCATAACCATTAGTTGAACAATAGGACAAACCTGCATCATTACCTGCTGCGAATATAATTGGAATTGAAGTATTGTTATCAAAAACGATCTCATCAAATAATTCTGTCCGGGATGAGTAGTCTCCTAACTTGTAGCATAGTAAGAAGTTATTAACCAAAGATCTCCAAGAGTTTGATGCAAGAGAAACACCATTATTAATTGCACTTTTATAATTATTCGAAATGTCTACATTCAGGAAAACAAAATTGTACTCGTATGAAATCACCTCGGAGTTGGGTGCAACTCCGGAATAGTTTTCTGTAACGCTTCCATTTCCGATAATAATTCCAGTTACGAAAGTTGGATGGTTTGAGAATGAAGAGAATGAATTGTTGACAGAGAATCTATCTCTAAAATGATAAAAAGGACTTGTCTCTTCATAAACCAATACCTTAATACCATCATCTTTTAGTTCATAGGGCGAGCTAATTAATGAGGATGCTCTAATTATGTCTTTACTGTTATCAAGTGATTTAGTAATATTAACACTAGTTTCTTCTATTTTTTTAATTTGATCTATACTTGCTAAATCTGAAAGGACTTTTACTGGAAATTCAGTTAATAAACCATTAGTCTCATAAAATGAACCTACTACCGCCCTTCCATTTTCTCTAACTAATTTTTTTGCTTCCATTATTTCAATATCATCTTGAAAGGGTATATTTGCCTTTATTATTTGATTGGTATTTGACTTGTTGTTGTCTATGTAGGTTCTTTTGAGATGATTAGTTAGTTTAAAATTATTTTTAACTACGTTTTTTATCAAATATTGATTATCAATATTTTCAGATCTTAATTTTAAGTATCCATCGACAACTTCAAAGATCTCATTAAATTCTCTTGAAAATTTTGCGTAGTAGGTATTACTTCCCAGAAATTCAATAATCTCTAAACCTTCAATTTTCAGGCTTTCAATTTCAGAGGATGATGGGTTTTTGTTAAATCTTACTATGGCATAATCTGAAGGTGAAATATTATTGAACTTTTTTGAAGTAAACTTCTCAAATTTAACTTCATTGCCAGTTACTTTGATATCCTTTAAATTGTTATTTTGATAAAAACTACTATTTTCTTGAACCTTTTTTTCAGATGTGTTATTAATTTCAAATCTGCTGACATTCTCTAAATTCGATTCATTTGACAAAGAAGTGTTAAATGCAAAAACTATATTTATAGCCATGAAAAGCAAAACTAAAAATTGATATTGTCTATTCATAGACTTTCTTTAACGCTTGACTTCTAAACACTTTATTTGTCTCAATAAAATGATTTCATCCTAAATTAAGAAAATAAAAATTTAAAATTAAATATCAACATATTTTTCAGTATGGAGATAAAAAATTTATTTCATAAATGGTGGTTCTGGTTAATAATTATTACGATTTTGATTGTGATTTTCTGGATATATTTTTCTACAAGGATTACTTCAGGTCCTGAACCCATTCCTTTTTACTAGAGACAACTAAAATTGTATCAGGGGAAAAGTACTTTATTGCAGACCAGGGTCATAGACTTGTTCCATCTCCGATGAACTCAGAGATCTGTCCCAAGCAAGAGTGACTTTGAGGTGGCTTTCGTTTGTGATGTTGATTGCGTACACGTCAGTGTCTTCTATGTCGGTGATGTTCGCTTCGAGAAAGAGGCCGTTGATGATTCTGTCCACAGCTCCTTTGGCGTTGAGCAGTCCGTACCCGTTCACGTAGTCGGGGCCGTCTATTACTTGGTCACCATTTCCGGTTCTATTTAGGTCTGTCGTCGAGTCTAGCAAAAGGGCTTTGATTGTCGAGGGGAGCGGGTCTTCGTCGTGGCCGGACTTGTTCCACTGTTCGAGCATGAGCGCGATGGTTCCACTGACGTGTGGCGCTGCCATGGAGGTTCCACACTTGAATGCATAAGAATTGTTTGCGCTCGTTGCATTTGCACACCCTGAGGCTACTAATTCAGGTTTTATTCTTCCATCATCTACTGGGCCAAAACTGCTTGTTGGGAAAATACTTTTATCAAAATCAAGTGAACCAACAGCTAGAATATTCTTTGCAGCTTTTGGAGTATTGATAGTGTGGTAGGGATAAGCTAAATTATAAATTCCACAAGGATTATTGCTATATTCCTCGCGTTCATTCCCTGCTGAAAACACAATGGGGACGGAACCATAAGAGAAATTTTCACCTGAAACTACTTCGTCTAAAAAGGAGGCTACTAACTCATAGTCTCCGTACCTTCGACATAAGCTCTCGTTATCGCTTGAACTGTCCAACTTGTCTTTTATAAGAAATCCCCAAGAATTACTAATGAGCTTAGATGCTTTTGTATCAATCCCAACTACATAATCTAAAACAATGTCGGCAGTTAAATTGTACGTACTATTCTCTAATACATCTGCCCAAATAGTTGCTTCTGGAGCAACTCCAATTTGTGAGCTTAAGGAACCATTTCCAACTAATATTCCAGCAACATGGGTTGCGTGGTCTGTAATGTAACTGGTGTTGCTTACTGTCCAAGAAACTCGGCCACCTAAATCAGGATGATTTTTATCGGGAATTCCGGTCTCATACTGAAAAATTTTTATTCCATTCCCATTTAGGTTATAGGGAGAAGTTTGCAAAGGTAAAATCATAGATAGATTTTTTGATGTAATTAAATTTTCACTCTGTGGGAAAGGATAATTCTCTTGAACGAATGCAATTCCCGAGATTTCTAGAAGTTGAGAGATATTTTCTAAAGGGATTGAAAGAATTAACCAGTTAACAATATCAACTTGAGAATAAATGGAACTGCCAAGAGTTTCGAGTTCTGATATCAAAGATTGTTTTACATCTGAGTAGTATTTTACAATGAGAATAACATTACCATTTTTATCTAGATTGTAAGCTTCAAAAGTTCTTTCCAAAACATTTTTTGTTGTCTTCAAGTCTTTATTAATTTCAGAGACTGCGCGTACTTTTGTAGTTTTGAGAACGTCGTTGAGAAGAGGATTATACTCTAAATTACTATAGTTTGTTGTGCTTGATTCTAAAAACAAAGAGGATGAGGATGGCAAAAGAGAAACGATGTAAGCATTCCCCCCAACATATTCGAGAGGTCTTATCCCCCGAGATTCTAATACATTGAGTTCTTCCTTTTCAAGTGGACTATAGAACTGAAGTAAAAAATATTCAGTAGATGAAAGATGTTTTAATTTAGATTCTACTTTAGAACTTAGACCTTCTTCTAGAACAGTATTTAATCTAAGGGTCAAATTTTTTGAACCTAAATCCTTTGGGAAAAAAAGAGAGCGAGAAAGAGTTTCGGAATTATTTAGATTTTGATTTTCCTCAGTAAGAACTGAAGTATTTAGAGCAGTCACGCTTGTTACACTGAACAGAAAAACAAAGAAAGAGGGAAAAAATAAGGCGTTTTTTCTATTCATCTGCAGCTTCCCCCCTAGTAAGAAAACAAGTATTTGTTTTCTCATTACAAGTAGAATAAAACTCGATACTACATTTACTGAGATTCCTTTTTTCTGGTAAATAATACTTATTTACTACTTTACATTCGTTTGTTCTTCCACAATCATCCCCTTTTTCGCAGTACAAAGGGTCGTTCAAATACCTCACATCAATGCCCATGTAATACGCTTTGATATTATTCTGATACATAAAACCAAGGGCAATGAGGCACAGCACAATAACTATGCTCCCAACAAGAATCTTTTGTTTCTCACCTATGTTTATCCTAACCATTTTTTTGAATATTCTTTTTGAAATTTTTTTCTTTATATGATTTGTCTTGAAAATTTTCACCTTTTTTTGTTTTTTCAAAGCGTAGTTTTTTCTGTATGAAATATCTCTACAATTCGCTCCCATTCACGTACACTTGCTCGACGTTGTTGAGGTGGTCGCTTTCATTACGCCAAGCTTCTCGTGCGGGTGTGTTCGGGTCGAGTGTCCAGGGATAAAATGTTTGTCCTGTCGGCGAGAGGAGTTTGAGATCAAGGTCGTTGATGAGGTTGGCTCCGGGAACGTCGTACCAAGCTAGCGTTACTTTGAGCGAGCTTTGTGCGCTGATGTTGATTGCGTACACGTCCACGTTAGAGATGTCTGAAATGTTTGCTTCTAGGAATGTTCCGTTGATGATTCGGTCCACAGCTCCTTTGGCGTTGAGCAGTCCGTACCCGTTCACGTAGTCGGGGCCGTCGATTACTTGGTCACCATTTCCGGTTCTATTTAGGTCTTCGTCGTAGCCGGACAGGTTCCACTGTTCGAGCATGAGCGCGATGGTTCCGCTGACGTGTGGCGCTGACATGGACGTGCCACAATAAACCACTGAATCTTTACTTCAAATGTAAATCAATCAGAGAGACAACAACATCTTCAAGTTGTCCTAGGAGATCTTTGAAGAGTTGGGTAAGAACAAGATAGAGATTTAGGTTTTCTCCAAATTGGTCTCGACTTGCTTCAAATTCTCGAAGGAGTGATTGTTTTTTGTCTTGTGCTAGTTTTAGATTAACATTTAGTTCTATGCCTGTGTGAAGAAGGTTTGTTACAAACTTATAATATTCGCAAAGTTGTTGTAGAAGAGAATCAAGGATGATGTGTTCTTTATTTGTTTCTTCTTTGAGATAACGTGCAGTTCTTTTGAGAATATCTCCAATATTTTCAAAGGCGGAAACTATGCGCCAATAGTAAATTTCGTTTTTAATTTCTTCGTGTCTTTCTTGAAGTTCTAGGTTATAATTTATTGCTTTGTAACAGAGAAAAGTGAGTTTGTTAATGTGTGCGTCGAATTGGGTAACAATTTGATAACGGCTGTTTTTTTCTTCGGGTGAGCGTAGTTTGTCAAAAACTTTTTTCTCCATTTCAATAATTTCAAAAAGAAGTGATCTCAAATTTAATTCTCTAAGGTGTGTGAGATCTCTGAGGATAATTTTTTCATTGGATAATTCTACAATTTCAAGAGAGCTAAGTTTTGACATATATACTTTTATTTCATTAAGTCGTTCTAGGAGGTCTTCTCCTACGATGCTAATTTCTTTGTAATTTTTTAGGTAAAAAGAGATTAATTCTCGGTTGAAGATTTTTAGGGATTTTCCGTCAAGTTCGACGACAGCTTTTTTTTCTTCGTGGCGGTCACGAAGGTTTACCATTAGGGAGTCTCCTCGTTCTGAGAGAAAAACTTGGGAGCCTTTGTCGAGCTTGTGTTTCTTAACCCATTCGTTTGGCAAGGTAACAACGTATGAAGAATTTCCAAATTTGATGATTTTTCTAGGATCCATGAGAAATAATATTACTATATATTTATAATATTTCGTGAAAAAAAGTTTCGCCAAATCCTAAGATTTGCTCTTTGGAACCATTCTTAGCAGTTTCAGAAATTGCAAATTTCATGTTTTGAAGAAAATCTTCCTCTCTTCTTCACTCTGAATGACATAGATATTTGGCTATAAGTTGTTACAAGTTGTTACAAGAATGCTTTGGCAAACATAACGTAGTGACAAATCAAAACTTATAAATAAAAACATCTTTCCGGTAATAATTTTTCATAAAATGATTTTAACTGAAAGCTTAACTGCTCTTGTGAAAGAAGAATTTAGTGTTTTAGCTGCTTCTTATCAAAAGTATGTTTTTACAAGGGAAAGACTTTTGAGACCTCTTGCAGAAGATCTTAGGGGACTAAGTACATCTTCCGTTGAAGGTTTAGATCATTATGAAGGAGATAATTTTATAATTTTTAAGTCGAAACTTGAAGATTTTGGAGAATTTGATGAATCTGGGCTTATGCGAAGAAAATATATGGGAGATACTAAAAGAATTCGTGATGCTTACTCTAGAAGTTTTTGGTGTTTTAATGGTTATATGAAAGAGTTATTTGAAGATTCAAATACATGGTTAAAATCAAGAGAAACTGGTTTAGAATTAGGAATTAAAAAAGAAATCCAAGAGGAGATTGGCTGTTTAAGGACAAATCTTAGACTTGCTGAATATGCATTTTTTAATAGGATGTCTCTAACTTTTGGAGATGATTTCAAAGCTGCATACTTATTTTGGGGAGGCTCATATCTTCATCAAAGAAGTATCATTTTAAATGAAAATGGTGACTTTTGTGATGATACTTCTCAAAGAGGTCATTGGGATTATGTTGACCAGGGGTTTTCATCTTCTTCTCTACCTAAAGAAAAAAATATTACTAGAAAACTTAAAGAAAAATGTAGAATTGTTAACCCAGAATTTTTAACTAAGGGTACTTTCATTCCTGATTTTACTAATATAAAACATTATGAAGAACTTTTGAGACATGCAAAAAGTACGAGAGTTATTTCTTGGAGAATTCCAAGTGAATTATCTAACAAAACATTAAAGCAGGTTCCTAGAGAAATACTTCTTGGTTCTTATGATTGGATTCATTATGATAGAGACTTTACGACAAATTTTTCTGCACAGGGGGTTGTCTTTGATCTGTTAAAACCCAAGGGAATAATTTCTTGTAAGAATGGGTGGCATAGTGGATATCAAAATGATGAAAGGTTTGAAACTCTATATTATAATGAAGAAGGAGACTATGCATTATTTAGGAAAGTCTGATTTTCACACCTAATGGTTAGTGGTGGATGCTGTCTAAAGGAGACGTCTTTCTAGTAGTCAACTTGTCTTTTTACTTCCTTTTGCAATCGTTTTCGTGAACTCCTGTTTCGACAAATGTTCCTTCTTTGCAAGCCGTAAAAGCATTTTGTCAAACTTCGATCCGTACTGCGCTGCTTTCTTTTTCCGATACGCATAAGGAAGGTCAAGACCAAGATCAAGAGCATATTCTCGAAGGATAATTTTGCTTTCAGATTTGTCGTCGCGAAGTTTGAAACTGGGGTCGAGCGGCAAAGCAAAATGGATCAAATCATAATCAAGATAGGGAAGTCGAAGTTCAATTCCTTGCGACATCATAAGAAGGTCGTCTCTGTACAAATCACGCTCGTGAAGACAAAGCAGACCGTGCAGACATTCCTCATTCACATCCTCAACTTTTTTGTGTCTTCGATATCCTGCAAAAAGTTCTTCAGAGCCCAGTCCAGAAAAACAGATTCTCACTTTGTCTTTTTTCATTTGACGTGCACAAAAATAAAAGGAAAGAGCAACGGAAACTTTCATATACTCGTCACTTTCAATAATTTTCATGAGTTCGGGAAGAGCTGCTTGCGTTTCTTTCTCGGACACTTTCACAACCTTCAAAGGGAAACCATATTTTTGCGCAATTTCTTTGGCATAGAGAAAATCTTCGGCAACTTCAATATTTCCTCCTTCGGCGTATGCTGTGTAGCAGACAAAAGGAACTTGTAATTCCTGAAGTTTCAGAGCAATCAGTGTGGAATCAATACCGCCAGAAAAAAGAAGCCCGACACTTTGTTTGCTTTCACTTTGGCGTCTCACTGCTTGGAGAAAATATTTTGAAAGTTCTTTTTTTGCTTCATCGAAGGATTTACTTCTTTTTCTTTTTTCTTTGAAGGGACACTTTTGCTCAGAAAATGATAGTTCTTGTGTGCTTAGGGAATATGTTAAGTTTTGTCGAGGGCAGAGTTCTTTTCCTTTTCCTGAAAGTGCTTTATTTTCTGAGGCAAAGTAAAATTCTCCGTTTTTTTCATGCACATAGTACAAAGGTTTTTCTCCCAAATAATCTCTTTGAAGCAAAAGAAGATCTTTGTGCAGGTAGGCAAAAGCGTAAGGGCCGCGAAGTTCAAGAAAAATTTTTTCTCGCAAGGTTTTCTTTTCCTGTGTCATATCAAGAAGAGCATGAAGAAGTTCTGCATCGTTTTTTGCAGTTATCTTATATTTTTGAGAAAGTTCTTTCCAGTTGTAAATTTCACAGTTCGCGACAAAGACGCTTTCTTTTCCAAGAAGTGGTTCAGGAACAAAGCCGACAATGGCGTGCAAGGCATGAGCTAGTGCAAAGTTGCTTTTTTGTCCTTTGTGTTCTTTTAGTTCTTGAAGACTTTTGCCAAGAAAAACTTTGTCGTTCGTGTACAAACCATAGGCATCTTTTCCTCTGTTTTTCATGTGGGCTAGCATGGCAAGCGTTTTCTTTGTCGCATCTTCTGTATGAAAGGCTCCACTTATTGAACACATTTTAGTTTTTTCCCTTTCTTTTTTTCAAGGCAAGTCCTAGACTGTATATGCCAACTCCTGTTAGGAATGCATTGAGAGTCACAAAAAGCCAAGTGTGGTAATAGAGGGCATAGATGAAAAGAGCAAAGGAACCGTACACATTAAGTAGGACGAATGTTATGTGGTTTTTCCCTAGTTTGTTAAGAGTTTCTAGGACAACAGATAGTGCAATTGCAATGATTCCAGATATTCCAAAAAGGAGAAGGATTTCTTCGATCATTTTTTTGGTCTGCTTTCCTCTGGCATGGCACTAAGATGGGCCAAAGTACATTTTATGTCGAAATAATTTTCTTCTTCACTAAGTTGAGCTTTGATGAGCATAAGACTCTTAAGATTTTTATTTGTTATTATTGAGAGTATTTTCTCTAATTTTTCTTCTCCTATGACGTCGGATGCTCGAATAAAGCTTTTTGTAATGAGGTCTAGAATATGTTTTTCAACGGTTCCTTGTTCAAAGTTTCGTGCTTCTCCAATTTCTTGAAGGCTTTTTCCTTGGAGGAATAGTTTAAGGGTTAGTTCGAGAGTTTCTGAAAGTCTTTTTTTTTTGAATGTCTCTTGAGACCATGTAATCCAGCCAGAATTTTTTAGTTTGAGATTTTTCATGAAAAGGACTTGGAGTCTCGATTTAAAAAGCTTCTTCTCTCAGGAAGTCAGTTGCATAAATCCTCCCTATCTGTGAGATTTTGCAACCACACAAAACACTGCACTATTCTAAACACACTTTGAAGTTCATACTTCAAAGATCTACAAGCATCCCCAAACCTTCGTTTAAATGCACTAAAACTACGTTCTACTGCAGTTCTGAGTCCATAATCAGAAAAATATCTCCATAAGTCAAAATCAATTTGTTGCAAAGTAAATTCTCTGTATCTCAAAGGTTGAGCCAAAATTTTTGGTTTAGCATTTTTGCGAATGGGGATTACTGTTTGAATTTGATTTTTGTAACAAAAATCAAATAATTCTATTGCGTCATAGCCACCATCCCCAAATATTTTTTTTGGAAAAATGCTTATTTCCTTTAAATTCCTTAAAGCAATTTTTGCATCTCCTCCCCCTTTTTCAGTGGTGACATCAAAAAAAACAACTTCATGTCTTTCATTAATACCAAAATGAATTTTGGTAAAACTTCTCCTTGTTTTCCATTTATAGGCCATGTATCCTGACCGTTTTACTTGGCTCATTCCCGTGCTATCAACAATCAAATACTTATATCTCTTATTTGTAAAATTGTGTTGTTTAACCTCTGCTTTTTGTACAATTCTACGCCAAAGTGTAGTATAAACAGCAACTCTGGGAAGTTTCAAATAATTGCTTAAAGCAAGAAGGAAGCCTTCTAACTCACGAAATGTGAGTTGATGAATGAATCTTAGTCTTGAACAAAATTCAATGAAATTTTCGGGATAAATTTCAGGTCTGCCTTTGCAACCTGTTTGAACAGGTTGCCATTCTTGACTCAACCAAGAATGCAAAACTATAAATCCTTCGTGAACATATTTATTTCTGTTGTGAGCTTTCATTTAGCGATAAAGTTCTCACAACTTTAGTTCTAAAAGTTAAGATGTCACTGGGCTTCCAGTCGCAGCAACCTTAGAAATCAAGTGGAAATTTAATTTACAAATGATTTATGCAACTGACTTTCTCTCAGGTTTTCTCTAGCTTTGTCGCCGTTGAGGCTAGCATGGCAAAAGCAACTGATTTCCCAATAGGATGATCGTTTGGATTTTTTGTCCTGAATCTTGGTAATTCTTGATACCTTTGTGAGCATAGTTTTATAAATTTTGGAAAATTCTTCCTTCCTAAAATGGTAGTTAAGTCTCAACAGAGGGTAGTCTTTTCAGGAATCCTGGCTTTTTTTGTTGTTTCTGTTCTCTTTTTCTTAGGAACAGTTTCAGCAGTTGATATGGGTTTTTTTGTGGATAGGGACATTGTAGCTGAGGGCGGAGTTTTGTCTTTTATTCTCAGTTTTGCATTTCCTTATGATGAAGTAAATTTTATGAAGAACATTACTGTGGAGGCAAGAGATGAGCAAGGTGTGCTTTCTTCTTGTTCTTTTGATATGTATGGAACAATACTTTCTTGTGATGACTCTTTCTCCAATGTAGATGCTAGGGATGTTTTTAAGGGAAGCTCTGCAAGTGGTTATGGATATGATTCAGGTTATGGTTACGGCTACAATTTCGGTTATGGTTATGACTTTGGTTATGGCTATGGAGCTTCACAAGACTGTGAATTAGAGGATGCTCAAGGTTATGGTTACGGCAACAATTTCGGTTATGGTTATAACTTTGGTTATGGGTACAGTGTTGAGGGGTATGGTTATGCTTCTTCTAGGTGTTCTCAGTCTCCTTCTTTTACAAAAACATTTGAGGTTTCCTTTGATTGGAAAGCTCCAGAGGTAGACGGCAATAAGACTGTTCAGTTTTCTTATGTTGCTAGAGATTCAAAAGGTCACAGTTATGATTTAGGGAAAGCTTTAGCAGTAGAGGTTGTTGATGAGGGAGGAAGTCAGGAGAATGATTCTCAAAGTGCTGAAGCTTCTTTTTCTGTTTTTAGTGCTAGTGTAGAAGGAGGAAATTTTGGAAGTGGTGGTAGTGGTGGTTCTTTTCTCTCTGAACCTTTGAGACAAAAGTTAGCTTTAATTCTTGGTGTTCCTGTTTATGAAGTTGAGACTATTGATTTAGATAAAAAGGAAGAGGGTAACTTTACAACTCAGAATCTTTTGGGGGATTCTCTTTTATCTTCAAAGCTTGGAGATTATAATGTCTCTATTTTGGAAGGGCATTATGAAAATATGTATTATGAAGTTGGTTTAAGTGGTGGAGATGTGCGAGATGTTGTTCTTGTAGAAAAATATCTTTCTTCTTCTGAAGTTGGAAGTGGAACTTTTGTCGAATTTGTCCCTGTTTATTTGGTAGCTTCAACTTCTGGTATAAAAGGAAATTTTGATGTTCTTAGAAGTTCAGCACCTGTTTTTGCTTTTTCTTCTGTTGATGTTTCAAGTATTGGTGATGAGAATGTGTATACTTATGGTTTTGAGAAAACAAATTCTTTTTCTCCTGTAGATGCAAAAAGTGTTCTTGTTAGTGAATGGAGTAGTTCTTCTGGATCTGGTGTTTTAGCAGGTTCTGGAAGTGAGGGGGATCTTGAAGAACCTTTAGTAGTGGAAGCTCCAAGTACTTTTGATTTGGGCGATGCTGTTATTTCCGCGGGAGTTCCAGGCTTTCTTTTTGCAATTGCTTTTCTGATGGTTCTTCTTGGAACTGTTTTTTTTGCATTTTCAAAAAAAAGTACTCATTAATTTTAGGGAATTTCTTCTTCTCCTGTTATGTTCGTCTTATTCTGAACTGATATTTTTTCCACAAATCTTTATAAAACTCTTTTATTTCTCCATTTCCTATGGAAAGAACACACACATGTGGGGCTTTGAGAATTTCAGATAACAAAAGTTCTGTTCAATTAGTTGGTTGGGCTCAACGTATTCGTGACCACGGAGGAAAAAAATTTATTGACCTTCGTGATAGGGAAGGAATTACACAGATTGTTTTTGATCCTGAACTTACTCAAGACTTTGTCAAAGTTGAAGAGTTTAGAAGGGAATTTCTTCTTTCAGTAAAAGGAACTGTTCGTCCAAGGCCTGAGGGGACAGTTAATGAAAAACATGCAACAGGTGAAGTTGAAGTTTTAGTTGCTTCTTTTTCTGTTCTTAGTGAATGTGCAGTTTTGCCATTTGATCTTGATGATGAGCATTTTGCTGATGTGAATGAGGAATTGCGTTTAGAGTATCGTTATCTTGATTTGAGGCGTCCGCAAATGCAACAGGTCATTATGAGGCGGCACCGTTTTATTCAGACTCTGCGTCGTTATTTGGATGAAAAAGGATTTTTTGAAGTGGAGACGCCAAATCTTACGCGTTCAACTCCTGAGGGTTCGAGAGATTTTCTTGTTCCTTATAGAAAAAAGAAGGGGGAGTTTTTTGCTTTGCCGCAATCTCCTCAGATGTTTAAGCAACTTTTGATGGTTGCAGGTTTTGAGAAGTATTTTCAGATAGCTTCTTGTTATAGGGATGAGGATTTGCGAAAGGATAGACAGTATGAACACAAGCAGCTGGATATGGAGATTTCTTTTGCTTCACAAGAGGAACTTTTTGTTTTGACTGAAGAAATGATTTCAAAGGCTTTTTCCTCTGTGTATAATATTGAGCTTCAAAAGCCTTTCTTGCGTCTTCCTTATGCGCAAGCTATGCAGAGATTTGGAAGTGATAAGCCTGACCTGCGTATTGTTGGTATGGAACTTGTTGATGTTAGTTCTCTTGCTGCAACTTGTGGTTTTTCTGTGTTTAAATCCTCTGTTGAACGTCATGGTGCAGTTAAGGGAATCTGCTTCAAAAATGGACAGGATAAACTTTCTAGGAAGGATATTGATAAAATCATAGAGCTGGCCCAGAGAGAGTGGGGGGCAAAGGGTCTTGCTTGGATGAAGGTTATGGATGGAAACACAATTGAGAGTTCCATTACTAAATTTTTCAAAGAAGAGGAATTGAAAGAATTGATTACGAGTTTTTCAGCGGAAAAAGGAGATCTTCTCTTTTTCGCAGCAGATTCAAAAAAGAAATCGGGAGGTATTTTAGATAGTTTGCGACGTTATCTTGCTGAAACTTTTGATATGTATGACAGAAAGGTTAATGGTTTTTGTTTTATTACTGATTTTCCTCTTTTTGATTGGAATGAAGAGGAGGATTTTCTGACTTTTGAGCATTCTCCTTTTACTATGCCTAAAGATGGTGATGTTGAATATCTTCTTAGTCTTGGTGCAAAAGATGTGAAGAAGGAAAAGGAAAAGCTTCTTTCTTTGTTGTCTTGTTCTTATGATTTAGTGTATAATGGTGTAGAGATGGGTTCTGGAGCTTTTCGTATTTTTAGTCCTCCTCTTCAAAGGAAAATCTTTGAGCTTTTAGGAAAAAGTGATGCTGACATTGATGCAAGTTTTGGCTGGTTCATGAAAGCTTATCGATTTGGCGCTCCCCCTCATAGGGGATGGGGTCTTGGGATTGACAGGCTTCTGATGTTGGCAGAGGGTAAGGCTTCGATTCGGGATGTTATTCCTTTCCCTAGGAATAAGCATGGATTTTGTCCTCTCACTCAGTCGCCGGCAGCTGTTGATGAGAAGCAGTTAAAGGATCTTGGTCTAAAACTTATTGCCAAGAAATAATTTTTTTCTGTATCTAGAGAAATCTTTCTTTAAGTTTGTTTTTGTTTTTCTCAAGAAAAAACTTAAGAATTGGTAGGTCTTCAATTTTGATTTTCCCAATAAACAAATCGTTAATGTCGTTTTCTTCTGCAAATTCTTTTATTTTAAAGTAGCCCTTAAAATAAACATAGTCTTTTGTGTAGCCTCCGTGCTGAGACGTGTCGCAGAGATTTCTTTTTGCTCTAAGGGAAAGTGTGAAGGCATCGTTTTCTTTAAATTTATATTTTCTTAGTGTATGAAAAAGTTCGTAAAAACTTTGAGTTTGGGCAAAGTGAGTTGCAAGGACTCTGCCTGCATAAATAAAGAGTTGGGCTTTTGAAAGAACATGATTTAAGTCTTCTGCGTAGACAGCAAGGCCTTCTTCAGTTTCTAAATAATTGGCAGTTCCTGTCTGAAGGAGTTTTATGCCAAAATTTTTACAGTTCCAGTAACGCATATAGTGCACTCCAATTTCGTGAACTCTAAGGCGCTCTAAATCGAGTGTGGTAAATGCTTCAAGAGGGTTTATTTTAATTTCTCCCTCTTTAGAATTGATGTTCAATTTGTTTGCTAAAGGTTTGAAAATAATTTTAATATCTTCCCCAGTTTTTCGTTTAACTTCCTTTTGGAGTTCTTCGCCAACTTTTTGTGGTGTAATTCTTCGAAAGCGAACTTTTTCTCTTTTGTATGTTTTGCAGAATTGTTGGGCTTTTTTTACTATTTCTGGAGAGGGGATTCCTTTTGCTTGGATAATGTATTGTGTGGATGAAGTTTCTCCCCAATGCTGAAATGCTTTTGCAATATAGTAACGTTCAAGACTTTTTTCTTTGAGAAGTTTTTTGAAACCGAAGTGGTCGTTCTTTATGTCAATCTTAAAGCTGCGAAGTTTCTCGATATCTGCATCTTTGTACAATAGTTTTTCGTAGGTGAATTGGGGGTTGTACACTTCTTTTTTTTCAAGTGCAGCAAAAAATTTCTCTTTTTCTTCTTTGCTGTTCAAAGGTTTTGGGTAGTTATCGTCGTGACTATCTGGAATAATTTTTGAAAGTTTTTTTTCGATTTCCATTACTTCTTCAAGATAGGCTTTCATTGTTCTAGCTTTAGATTTATTCATCGTTTTATAATAATTTTTGTACTACATTTAAGTTTCAAAAGTAAATAAAGAAATTGCTAAAATGTCCTTATTCCAATCGAAGCAGAGCTCCGGAGCATTATGGAAATTTTCAAGAGGCGATTTCATTACTCCCCGCGGGGTGGTTGCAGCAGAGCTGCTGGTATAATGCCCAGCTAAGGAAACAAAGAGTTAAGAATCATTTTTCATTACCTCCTTGTTTTATGATAGAACAAATGGAAAAAGAAAGCTGGGTGGTTGTTGACTTCTCTAAGTATCCGAATCTTATTTTTCCTAGGGGTTATGGGACTCTTTTTCTTCCTTCGATTGTAAAATTTGATCCTCATTGGAATTATCATGCTTATGAAGAGGAGCTAAAAAGGGACCCTCTTTTTTTGTCGCTGGCTCTTGTGCGTGGTGTACGTAGTGAAGATGAACGAGCCGTTTTTCTTGAAGCCGTTCAGAATCAAAACTTAAGGGAAGATTTTTGTGATCAGGATATTTTTCCTCTTACAAAGGTCAGTAGTCGAACAGGGTTTTTACAGACTAGTTCTTTTCCTTTTTATGGGGCTCTTTTTCGAGAAGTTTTTTATAGGGAGAGGGAGCTTTCTCTTTCTGACTTTGTGGGGGCTTGTCGTGAAAGGAAACTTTCCTCTCTTTTGATTTCTTTTGGTGGTTTTCAGGAGGAACTGGAATCAATTTGTAAGAAAAAAAATTCTTATGACTATGATTTTTTGACTCCTTTTCTTAAGTCGAGATTTCTTAGGTCTGGGAAATATCTTAGTTCAGGATTTATGTATCAGGGAATAAGAATAAATGATGGGGATCTTTTTTGTTTCTTTGATATTAGGAAAACTGCAAAATTTTTGCGGGTTGAGTAAGTAAAGAAATTGCTCAAAGAGCTTTCTCACTTTGGATGTGGTTTTGTTGCTCTCAGGTCATTTTTAAAATGTGGATTTTTATAACTACTCTTTAAAGCTTATTTTAAAATTTTTATCTTTGCAAAGTTTTATGAACCTTTGAATTTTTGAGGGCATATGGAAAATGGTGAAACTGCTTATTATGTAGTTAATGTTCCGCGAGGTTTAACGTTTGTTTTGCCTCCGACTGAAAAGGGGTCACTTCATGTACCTGTTGTTCGACATGTTCCTTTTTGGTCAGAAACACCAAGCGGAGTGCGAGATGGAGGAGAATCTTCTTGATTACATGTTGTGGAGCTTCCTCGTGGGACTGAGAGAGAGTTTAAAGCTGACCTTATGGTAAAAAATCCGCGTTTTCTCCCGTTTGCGAATTATGTTGGTCTTTCTCTTTTATGTCCAAGGAGGGTTGCTGCTTATTTGTTTCCTAAGTTTAACTCTTTAGTTGGTGGAATTGAACTTCAGGAGTTCTCTGTACTTGAAGAAGTTCCTTTAGAGGAGCTTTTGCCTTTCTTAGTTGGGGAAGCTCGGTTGTCTTCCTTTCCTAAAGAAGTTTTAGATAAGCAGTTAAGGTCTAGACTCTTAGAACAAGAAGGTAAGGACAAATCTGTTAGAGAGGGAACTTTGTATTGCAATTTCAACTGCTTAGAACAAGAAGGTTTGGATAAGTATGTTAGAGGTGGTTTCTTTACTGATAGGAAACTCCATCCTGCTTTTTTCTATTCGGGATTTCTTCTTAGCTCTAATAGGGGAGAAAGAGTTTATTTGAGTCCATTTGATGTTGACACAAGCCCTGCTCCTATCTCCGTTGCTCCTTCACAGTTTAAGAATTTAAGTTCTGAGTTGTCCCATCTTTTGGGCTTCTAATTTTCTTTTTTCTTAGCAAGTAATTGCTTTTTGTTGTATTCTTCAAGTATTTTTACAAGTTGAGTGGTTTTCTTGAGGTATTTGTTGTATGTGTTAGCGTTTATGATTTCGGAGTTTTTATGATGTTCGATTTCTTTTGCAAGTCTGTATATTTCTTCGATGTCAGAGGAACACTTTGCGACGTTCTCGTTCTGGAATGCTTCTCGGAAAATTTCAGGCATTTCTTCGGGGGATGGGGGAGTTATGTCTTTGCTCATGAGGGCAGCGTGACAAATGTCGATGGTGGCGTAATACAAATCCATAATGGCTTCTTCTAAGTGCTTTGAACTTTCTTTTAACAGAGTTTTTGCTCTTTCCTGATAGTTGTAAATTGATTCTGGAGTTGGTTTTATTTTTCCTATTTCTAAGAGGTATTGTAATGGTTCAATTAGGTCTTTATCGAGAAGTGGAAGTCCGCTTCGTAGAATGTTTGTTAGGAGTGGGTCACCTTTGCGTGCGAGGTCCCAGAGGTCAGAAAGGTTCATTGTCATAATGTGGAGTTTATTAGAAATGGATCCTGCAAGATTTGTACTTATGACTCTGTATGCTTCGCGTAGTTCTGCTGTTACAAAAACGCTGACGTTGTCCAGAACAATGAGTAGATCTATGTCAGAGTCTTTGTTTGCTGTGTTCTTGGCGTTTGAACCGAAGAGAACAATTGAACGAACGAGTTCTCCCATTTCTTTAATAATTTGTTTAGAATATTCTCTTGCAATGTGTAAATTTTCTATGTGGTATTGTTCTTCATTTTTACTAAAGCGTGGGCGTTCTAGAATGTCCATTTTATGTTAGTGTTTTTGTTTCTAGGAGTTTTGTTTCTACTCGTGTTAGTTCTTCAAGGATGGTGAAGATATGCTTGTTTGTTTCTTTGAGTCTTTTAATTTCTATGTCCTTTTCACCAAGTTGTTCTTTGAGAAGAAAGAGTTCTAGTTCACTGTGTTGAATTTTTTCATCTTGGTTCTTTTTTTCTTTATTCTCTTTTTTCTTAGCTTCTTCTAATTCTTTTTCTATTTTGTCTTGTGATTTTTGAATTGCGAGAATTTCTTTTCTTAGTTTTTCTATTTCTTTTTTTAGTTCGCTTAAATCTTCGGAGAAAAATGAATTTTCTTTTTTGCTTAATTCATCGTGAGCGAATTGGAGTTTGTCTTTAATATCACTTGACAGGGTTGCAACTTTTTCGGAAAGAGTTGTGTGTTGTTTCATGAAGTCATCGTAATTTTCACTTATTTTTCCAGCCAGAAAGTGCATATCGTGTTTGACTTTTGTGAAACCTTCGCGGATTCTGGCAAATTCTTCGTGGTGTTTCATATAAAACTTTGAAAAATTTTTCTTTACTTAAAGAAATGGTTTAACTGAGAAGTGATTTTTGAAAATACTATGCCTTAAGTTTTTGCATTGCCTCAATTCTACTTTTTGTTGACGGGTGAGTTGAAAAAAGTGATGCAATGGAAGAGCCTCGAAATGGGTTCACAATAAAGAGACTTTCTGTTGGCGTTGCGCTTGCATGAAAACTATGTGGGTTTCGTGCAGCTGTTTCTAGTTTTTGTAATGCGCTGATGAGGGGTTCGGGTGTTTTGAGGAGTTTTGTTGCTCCAGCGTCGGCCATGTATTCTCTTTGTCTTGAAATTGCAAGTTGAATAATGGTTGCAATAATTGGAGTTAGGATTGCCAGTACTAACACGCCAAACAAACCTCCTACTCCGCCATCTTCGTCGTCACCTCCAAAGCCAAAAATTGCCATCCACTGAAACATTTCTGCTATCATTCCAATTGCAGATGCGATTCCAACTGCTAGGGTCTGAATAAGTGTGTCTCTGTGTTTGATATGTGAGAGTTCGTGCGCCATAACACCTTTGACTTCTTCTTCGCTGAGGAGATGGAGAAGACTTTCTGTTGCAGCAACAGCAGCGTGTTTCGGACTACGACCCGTTGCAAACGCATTTGGTGAGGGTGCTTGAATGATGTATGTTTTGGGCATGGGAAGCTGTGCTTTGTGCGCGAGTTCATGAACAATTCTGTACAGTTTGTGTTCTTTTCCCACTTCTTTGGCGTTGTACATACGTAGGACAATTTTGTCGGAAAACCAAAAGGAAGCAAAATTAATTATCATTGCAAGAGCAAAACCAATAATCAATCCTGTTCTACTTCCAATAAGGTAACCAAACCCCATGAAGAGTCCGGCGAGTCCTCCTAGTAAAAGTGTAGTTTTTATGCTATTGAGAATCATATTTTTATTAACAATTGTGAATTTTTAAAGCTTCAGGTTTCTTATTTTCGGGTGTCAAGCTTATAAGAAAAAAGGTATTTCCTAAAACTATGAGTTTATGTGAGGAGAATAGGGAATTTCTTCTTAACCCTTTGGTGGCTTTAGGGTATTGGCAGCAAGATGCAGATTCCTTTTTGAGGAATACTAGTGGGGGCCCCAACCGGCAAGTTCTTTGTGTTAAAGGAACTGAAGCAGTTCTTTTGCATGAGTCTTTAGTGAAGAATAGGGGACCGGCAACTCAGATTTACCTTACAGCTTTAGTTAAAGTTGGTGGGCTTTTAGAGTATGTACAGAGAGAAAGAAACTCTGTGGAGAAATTTTTAGATTGTGTTCGTCATGATGAAGCAGCTTTGCCGTACATGTGGCTTAGAAATGAGAGGGCAAGAGGAACATTGGCAGCTTATCTTACAAATACTACCGCTTCAGATCTTAGGTCAGATTTCTATGCTTTGTTTGGAACTGTTTGGGAAGTAATTTCTGGAAAAGGTGGCTTTTTCCAAAGAAGAACAAACCATTACTCTCTTTTTGTCTTTCCCCATCGCGACTCAAGAGAAGCTCTTCTTTTTTTAGGAGAAAAAAAGGTATATTTTTAGGGATTTTTTTCTCGTTATCTTTATAATTTTGGGAGTATTCTTAGCTTTTGTAATGGATTGTCTTCTTCCAAAAAAAAATGAACTACTTCCAGTAGAAAATGCTCTTTTTCAATTAGGGTTGTCTGATGACTCCAGAACATATCTTGTTACTTCTCTTGAGAGGATGTATAGTGGAGGTCTAAAAAGAGAGACTCGTTTTTTGGGGAGTACGGCTTTGAATTTTCTTGAACCAATTTATGTCCAAGGGAATGTCGAGTTTCCAGAATATGCTTTTACTGCTTTAATGACTGGAGACGCTGTTCTTTCTTTTCTTGACTTTCCACTTAACTTTGTGGCTAAACTTGGCTCATTAGACTCTCCTTTTACATGTATTGCACAAAACCAAAAGGGATTACGAGAAATGCTGACTCGAAATGATACATATGACTTGTCTCAACTTGCTCTGTACGGATATAGGGGGAAAAATCTGAATGGAGATGGAAAAGGGAACATTGGAGAAGGGTGTATCATTCAACCCTTCTTTGTTTTTCCACAAAAAGAGGTTGGCACTTATCAACTACTGCTAAAAAAAGAATAATTCTTATTTTTTAACTTAAATTTTCAATAAATTTTTTTATTTCATTGAACTTCTTATCGTACAGTTCTTGAGTTTCAGCTTCAAAGTTCAGACGTAAAATGTTTTCTGTGTTTGAGGAGCGAATATTTGCCCACCACTTCTCGCCAATGAGTGTGATGCCGTCAATCTCTTCAAGTTTGGCGTCCTTGTATGCTTGCTTGAGACTCTCCAAAGCTTTTTCTTTGTCGTCGACGTGAAAGTTTGTTTCCGGACTTTTGACGTATGTCATGTATTTGTCTACTAATTCTGAAAATGTTTTCTCTTCTTTACTTAGCATGTTCAAGACTTCGATAAGTGCTTTGATTGCACTGTCATAGAGAAAGTCTTCACCAAAGCGAAAGTAAAAGTGCCCTGAAAGTTCGACAGCAAAGTCTGCTTCTTTTTGTCGCATGGTTTTCTTGATGTAGGAATGTCCGACGCGTGTCTTTGTAGCTTCACCGCCAAAGGAAGAAACAATCTCTTCGATTTTTTTTGTAGAACGCAAATCATAACAGAAATGTCTTTGGCCTTGTTCTGCATAGTATTCAATAAGAAGCGCTCCGACAGAGTCAGCGGGAATGAAACGACCTTTTTCGTCAACAAAGCCACATCTGTCGGCGTCTCCATCTGTTGCAATTCCTATGTCGGCTTTTGTTTCAAGAACTTTTTTCTTGAGGTCTTCAAGAGTTTCTTCCTTCAAAGGGTTTGCTTCATGGTTTGGAAATCTTCCATCAAGTTCGCAGTACAAAGGAGTAAATTCGACGTTTTCAGCATTGTGAAGTAACGTTGGGATGTCATGTCCTCCCATCCCATTTCCGGCGTCAAGAACTACTTTGAGTGTTTTTTTACAGTCAAGCATGGGGCGTAAGTGTGAAAGGTATCGTTCATCATAATCTTCTTTGCGATATTCTCCTTCTTTTTCGGCAACTTTCTCTTCAAAGTTATGAACAGCATTTTTGATTTGTTCAATGCCATCTTCCCAAGCGACAGGGTAAGCATTATGCCTGCAAATCTTAATTCCGTTGTCGTCCTTTGGGTTGTGCGATGCTGTAATAATAAGTCCTGTGTCAGCGTCAAAGTCATGACTTGCATGGTACAATTTTGGAGTTGGACTAAGACCAATATCAATAACATCTATTCCAGCTTTTCTCATTCCTTCAATAATACTTTTCGTAAGACTCTCTGAGCTTTCTCGCATGTCGTAGCCAATCACAGCTTTTTTAGTCCCAAGAATATGAAGTGAATTCCCGATTTTGTAATATAGGTCTTCATTCACCTGTTCAGGGTAGCGGCCTCGTATGTCGTATGCTTTGAATACTGTCATGAAAGGAGAAATATTTTTTTCTTGATAAAGTTTTAGGCTTTCTTTGCTTTGTCTTTCTTTAACTTTCAAGAATGTTTCCGACGACAAAGCTTCCAAGTTGTGTTGTTTGGATTTGTACTTGCTTGTTTCCTGTATCAATAAAACTTGGTTCAAGTTCTTCCCAATCTCCGTATTGGTTTTGTTTCAGAACTTTTAAGGAGTTTGGATCTGGAATATTTTCAAAGTATGGTAGTTTTAGTGTAATTGGGGAACTAAATTTTGTTTCAGAAAGAGAGAGTACAAGTGCTGGTCCAGCTACTCGGATTGTTTCTTCTTCTGGGCTTTTTACTTCATAGACTTTTATTTCTTCGTTTGTTAGTTGTGGATAAAGAATAGAAGTTTCTGTGGGAATGTGAAGTGAAAAACTTTGGAATACAAATTCTTCTTCTTCTCGGCCGGCCTCTTTTGGAATGCTATATTTTCCCCACTCTTTTGCTCCAATCAGGGCTGCTCCTTGTCCTGCAGGATTGTTGCTTTTGTCTTTGCATGAGATTTCTATTCTTTCAAGGGCATTTTTTCTGATGAGGCAGGTATATGAAGAGCTTTGGTTGTACTGAAAGATAATTGATTCTACACTTTCTATTTCACAATCAAATCTTTGGCAATAGACAAGTTCTACTTCTTCTTTTTTTTTTGAGTAAAGGCAAAGATTATTGTCTCCAATATTTGAGATAAGGAAATCTCCAAGGAGTTCTTTTGATTGTAAAGTGAAGCTTCTTGAACTTAGTATTGCTTTGCAGGACTGTTCTGCGTGTTCAGAGAGCGATGTGAAAAATGCGTTTTGGTCTCGTTTTCCTATATCTGAATTGAAAACTGAAAGAATTTGGAGGAGGATGATGACTCCAAAGACAACTCCTACGATTCCAAAGAATGTTCTTCCGATCATTTTTCATAAAATCCAGTTATGAGGTCTTGCAAAAGTTCTTTTGGATTTTCTGCTTTGACTACGCCTGATGCTAATAAAATTCCTTTTGCTCCTAATTTCTTGGCTACTTCTATATCTTTTTTTGTTTTAATTCCTGCTCCTACTATCAATGAGTTCTCTTTTCCTGCAATAGAAACGCTTTTGGTAATGAGTTCGGGTTGTGCAGTTGAAACGGAAATGTCTCCTCCTATGAGTTCTGGTGGTTCGATTGCAAGAAATGTTGGTTTGTATGTTCCAAATTCTTTCAGTTCTTTTGTATCTTTTGCGCATAAGCAAATTTCAAGATTTTCTTCTTTTGCTTTTTCAAGTGTTATTTTAATGAGTTTTTTATCAATGCGGTGTTCACTATGGTTGAGAAGGCTTCCTTTACTTCCAAGTTTCTTGAGAAATTCTGCAGGCATTGATCCCGTGCTTTGTCCGCAGTCTGTTGGGTCGAGGTGTTGTGCAAAAATGAAGTCATAATCTTTGGCGAGTATGGCGAGGTGACTTGTTGGTGGGCATAGGATGAGACGGACATTATGTTTGTCGGCGCTTTTCTTAAGTTCTGCCATAGCTTTAGCAATGGAAAAAATTTTACTTGGCAGAAGTTGTGAATAGGTTTTCAGATTAACTAGTAAGAAGAACATTGTTTTTATGTTTTGTTTTTCTTTGACAACTTTTTTAATCATTGGAAAAAGACGACTAATGTATAAATATTCCTTAATTTACACTCTAGACTATGAATCCTTCCAAAATTTTCAATTTACAAGGAGGAAAGTCTGTAAAAGACTTGAAAGGACTAGCTAAGGAATTGGCTAGGATGCCACTTGATGTGTACGAACATCATGTAAAACCTACGAAAAATGATTTTGCAAACTGGATTCGTCATTCTCTTTCCCATGATGAACTTGCGGCTTCTATTGATGGGCAGATTACGCGAATTGAAATGGAACTTCAGATTCTAAGGCACCTTGTACATGAGAAAGATAGGCCTAAGAAAGCAAGCGTTAAGAAGAAAGTTGCAAAAAAGGTTGTGAAGAAGGTAGTAAAAAAAGCAGCTAAGAAGGTGAGCAACAAAGTCTCTGCAGTTTCTGCATAATTTTTATCTTATCTTTATTTTATGTGTTTTAGAAACGACAGGTAATAGAGAAAAAGAACTTATTCAAAATAACTATTTGTAATTCCAAAATTCGCAATAATCTTAATATTTCCTTCACTATGATCGTAAATAGGGAATTTCTCCATAAATATGGTGGCAACAAGTGAGGGATTTTCCTTTAGGTGAGAAAGAATCCTTTCTTCAGATTTAGGAATTCCTAAAAGATAAGCAGTGTGAGATCCCTTTCTACTATCGACCGTTCTATCTACAAAATCAAGATAAAAAAAAAGTATGGTTTGGAAATCCTCTCAAAGATTCAACACAAAGGATGCCCCCTTCAAAATTTTCAATTACTAAGAATCAAGAAGGCTCCCTTAATGGGAGTCAGTTGTAAGCTCTCAAACTTCTTCAAAGAATGTGTCTAAAGATTTTTGTTTGTTTATCTCCATTCTTTTTGCAATCTTATATTTTTCTGCATAGCAAGCATACTCCTTCCATTGGTTTCTGATGTACCCAAAAACTGTTAGTGAACTTACATTTCCAATGCTACTTCCAAAGTAGCTTCTACTGAAAAGCTCTTTTTTGAGAGCTTTTCTTAAAATGGGAAACATTTGTACAATCCAGTCTTCAAGTCTTTGCCGTGTCATCTGAATAAATCTTCTCGGGTCTGTCAAATTATCCAAACTTACGAACATGTGGATGTGTTCTGGCATAACTTCGCATGCGAATACTTCCCAACCATTTTCCTTTACAATTTCAGGTAGGTAATACGCAATAAGTTCGCGTACTTCTTTGAAGAGCACTTTGCATCTTCCTTTTGTTACGAAAACTATGTGGCAGTTTATGAGAAACTTTGCTCTTCGCGAAGTTTTATATCTCTCTAATTTTTCTTCAATATTCTTGCAATACTTTTCTGGATTGAAATGTGTTGCAGGATCAATGTCTAAAGCCCTTTTTTCAAGGAATCTCACAAGTTTCCAATCTACATTTTTCATGTGGTTTTTGTGTTTTCTTTGTTTCATTTTAGTTTCGCTTGGGACTTGACTTTCGCCAAGTCCTGAGCTTAAAAGGGCTTTAGAGTAAAGACAACAATATTTCTTTAGCGTAGCGACTCTTGAAAAGAGGAAAGAATTATGTTTGATTTACGTCCCTTTATTTCCGAACGAAGTGAGAGTAACTAAATTTCGTTTTAAAAAACAGAATTTGTTGAGACAAAGAGGCTCCCTAAACGGGAGTTTCTGTTTTTTTAGAAATTTCAGAAAATCAAAGATTTTTCACTAAAATCTGGCTGGCCTGCAATTCTTTCCCATTGGTGTCCAGAAGAAAAACATCCATAAATACCATGCAGAAAATAAGGGGAGTTTATTATCTTTGAAACTATTTCTTTGCTTGATGAGTTGCTACTTTTATGTTGCTTCTGTTTTGCTTCTTCTTCAAGTTTCTCAAGTGTGGAAAAAATAAATAGTAGGACTTCTTTGTTCCAATCGAAGTTCGCAGTAAATTTCTGCATTCTTTCTAACATTTGGTCTTCAATATCGAAGGATATTTTAGCCATAAAGCAAGACTGAGAATTCAGGTTTATATATTTTTTTACCTCTTATTTCTAGAAATGGTCTAGTAAAAGTTAAATTAAAAAGAATTATTTGCTATTTTCTTGCTCTTCGTCCTCGTCAGAGCCACTGCCGCCAAAGTCAACATCCTGTATAATAATAATGTCTCCAAAAGCTTTGAAAAACTTTTGAGGAATGATAACGCCCTTGGCGTCTTTAACCTTACTTGAAAGGAGAGAACCTGGAGTTGCTTTTATTTTCCAGCTTTTAATTCTGTTTTCTTCAATAAGTGCTTCTTCTACTTCTCCGAAGAAATAGCCGGAGTCTGTAAAAACTTTCATCTCGTAGACATCCGAAATTCTTTTGAATCTAGCCATGGTTTTCTATGATTTCTTTTAGTTTATAAATTTTTTGACTGTCTTTTTCTTTCTCTCAAAGACTTTTTAGTAACTGAGATTGGTAGCGAGTAGAGAAGAGTAAGTTATTATGGGGTATGTTTTAGGGTTTTGCTTTGTCTTCACGCGTAATCCAGTACAGAACACCGCCGATAAGGAGGATGACAACAATTGTCCAGAGAGTCTCAGATCCGTCAAAAGCATCGAATTGCTCTTGGAGCCAAGTATATATGCCTGTGAACCAGAGAAAAATTCCGAGGAGGGCAAGGAAAGCAAGGCCTGCTGTTACCCAGCCAACGATTGTTAATTTTCCGTTGTCCATAAACATTTTGTTCCAGTCTTCGCCAAAGATAAAGCCTAGGGTCATAAGCATAACAAGGAGGAAAACAAAAATAAGTACGCTAATTGTTATGAAATTTTGAATGTAGCGAACGGTTTGGAGAGATGCTATGACAAAGAGTCCAAAAACAAATGCAACTATTGCATTTACATTGCTCTGGCGTTTTTCGTCGCTTCCGTCTTTGAAAGTAAATATTTTTGATTTTTCTAGAATTGCATACATGATTGCATAAATGAGAAGAAATGGTAAAACGACGTCGAAAAAGCCCCATTCAACGAGATTGTCTATAATCGCTCGTAAGTCCATACGTTTTTTTCCAGTTTGTCTTTTTTAAATTTATGTAACTCATTTCCATACAAAAAAGAAAAAAATTGTTTCTCAAAAAAATTTAAAGGATGTCTTCTTCAGAAATAACTACAAAATCTCCGATTGCAATAACACTGTGGTATGGGACAAGGTGGTCTCCGTTTGTGTCTTTTTCGAGGCTTACGTCCTTAACGTACTTTGTGGGGTTGATGATTGTAAAATCAATGATTTCTCCAGTTTTTGTATCAAAAACTAGGTCTCCGACTTCTCCAAATTTCTTTCCACTTTTACTTACAACAACTTTTTCGAGGAGTTTCTTTGAAAGGATTTTTTCTTTAGCTTCTGCCATAACAGGAGAGTTATCTTTTTTACCTTTATATATCTTTGCTCTTCCTACGCTTTGCTTATGGAGTACTTTTTTTAACTTTAGGAAGAAAACTCGTAAAACTGGATTTGAGATAACTTTACGTAAATAGTTGGTTTTCCAATTTATTCATAGAAAAAAAATGTCAATGGTGCTAGGTAGACAGCCTTGTGGAAATTGAAAGCGAGTTGTCCAACACTTGAACCAATCTCAAGGATTTTATTATCTTTCAACTCTAAATCCTGAATCTTGAACTTAACGATTTTTGATTGTTGATGTCTAAGCTTTAAACTTTTAGTTTTGAGCTCTGAATGTACCAAATCCCTTGGTGAATTTCAATGTTTCTACATTAAAACTAAGGAGTCGAACCCTAAGTTGTGATCAATATTCAGTTGATCTTAATGTTCTCAATTGAGAACGAAGAGACAACAATTTACAATTTTCGTCTATCTAGCACCTAAGTAATTTTTATACATTTATTTTGGTAATTGTGTTTGCTTCTGATAACTTGAAATCTACTTCTTCTTCAAATTTTGTGATTTTCTCCTCAAGTTTTTCTATGGCCTTTGCAACCTTGATGGGGTCAACTATTTTATATTCATTTTGTTCCAAATAGGGTTTTGAGATTGCTTCAACATCCTTATCAGAACTTTTACTTTCTTTTCCAAAATTTGCTTCTAGAAGCTTGTCAAGTTTTTCCTTAACTTTTTCGTTGTTTGTTTCAAGGTTTTCTTTAACTCTATTAAACTGATACTTCAGCTTTCCTAAAAGTAGTTTTTCATACTTTATACTATTTTTTCTCTCAATTGCTTGGGCAAGAGTCATGTTTTCTCCGGCAACAGTCAATGTTGATTTTGCGTTAGCATCAACGATTGCAGTTTTAAGTTTATTTCTAAGGTCTATGAGATCATTTACTTTCTGATATGCACTTTTTGCCTCTTGTTCAAACTCTTTATTTGAAGCAAAACCAACAACTGCTTTTTTGCCGTGTGTAAGTTCAACAAAGTATGCTTCTTCAATTGATTTTTCAATTCTTTTATCAAGTGTCTTTAATTTTGCTAGTGCTTGTGTAAGTGTAATTTCCTCCATAAAAAAGGTTTTTCTCAAAAATATATAAATGTTTGTCAATTATTTTTCATATTTTCAGAGAAATTTTGTAGATTTATTAAAAAATTTTTCAGTTATTGGGAAAAAGATCTATTTTTTCGATGTTTACAACTATAGGTTTAGAGTCTTACATTTTATCTTTTATCGGACCTCAAATTATGATTTTTTCTTGGAAGTATTTTCTTTCAATGCTATCTGGGGGTTCACACCAACAAAATACTCCTTCTCACTCTTTTCCTCTGTCTCTTCTTATCCTTCTCTACGGTGTCCTTATAAATTCAGAATGAATCTTTACTGTATGGCTGCTTTTTCAATTCCACTTCCTGAAAGTTCAGAATCTCTTTTTTCCCGAGTCTTTGAAGCAATGGAGGCACAGGCCCTTAAGGAAAAGGAGGATATTTCTGAGCGTTTTTCTAAGTCGGCTTCAACACAGAAGAAAACAAAGGAGGATGTGATGCTTGAAAAGCGAAAAGATCTTGAACTTTCCAAAATTCGTTATCTCAATGTTGGTATTAATAAGCGACTGCGCAAAATTGTAGCTTCTTTTCCTAAACTACGAAAAATTCATCCTTTGTACATTGACCTTCTTGATACAACTTCGTATACCGCGCAGGGTCTGTCTGATGCTCTGGAAATTGTAAGGCTCATAGGAGATAGGATTGATGAGCTAACGACGCAGTTTGAACATAGATTAAAGTATGCTAAGTCTTCGCAGACTGTTGGTTATCTCATTAAGAAATATTTTGGGAGAGTACATGCAGTTTTTGAAAGAGATTCTGAGGCTTTTTCTCTTCTTCGAGAGGCTGCTGTCTATTTGAATTCTCTTGCAAAATATGAGGATATGTTCACTGTTTCTATAGCCGGGTTTCCAAATGTTGGGAAGTCAACTTTGATGAAACATATCTCACACAGTGATGTTGAGATTCAACCTTATCCTTTTACGACAAAGGGACTTATGTTTGCTTATCTTGGAACTGGTAATCTTCGAAGTGTGCAACTTGTTGATACGCCTGGACTTTTAGGTAGGGAGCTTTCAAATGAGATTGAACTTAAGGCTCAAGTTATTATTACTTCCTATTCTTCTTTGCTTGTTTTTGTTATTGATTGCACTTTGGCTTGTGGTTACGATACGGCTCAGCAAAAAGAACTTCTCGAACAAGTTCTTGATTTGAAGAAAGAAACTTATCTGTATTTTAGCAAAACAGATTTGTACAATGCTGATGCTTCAAAGCGAAGGAAACTTTTTGAAAAAGAGTTTTCTTCTTGTACTGTTTTTGACAATGGTGAAGATTTGAAAGACGCTTTGCTGAAACGACAGATGAAAGAATCAAAAAGTTTTGATATCCGAAATATTCAGAGAATTTAAGTTTTGAGGTGTGAAAATTGTTCTGGTCCTCTGTATGGTTTTTCAATGTTTTTTATTCTTTGTAATGCAATTTTTGCAGACTCGGAAATGAGTTTTACTTTGCTTTGTTTTTGTTCTTCTAGAAAGGGGATATCTTCTTCGTTGGCAATTGTTCCTAGTGCGAGTATGGCTTCATGTTTGACGATTCCTGAGGGGTCAGAAATGATTGCTTTTCGAAGATTTTCGCGGTGTTCATATGCTGCTGTTTCTCCTAAGACAAATGCAGCTTCATGTCGTACAATTTCACAGGGATCGTTTTCTAAAGTTTTGATGATTGCTTCGAGGCTTTCTTTGTCGCCGATGTTCATTAATTGAAACAGTGCTTGGATTCTTTCTTCTTGGAGTGAGTTTTTATTTTGGAGGAGTGTAATAAACTTTTTTTTTAGGTTCATTTTTTTCTTTGTTTAAGATCTTTTATCAATGTTTTGTTCTCATGGAAAAGTCAAGATGTGGGACTCTGTCTATTCATTCAAATTGAAAAGTAAAGAAATCGCTAAAATGTGTCTATTCCAATCGGAGCCGAGCTCCGGGGCCTTACAGCAATTTTCAAGATGAAATTTCTAACTCCTGGCTGGGCTTGGGCAATCTTTTATTATTAGTTTTAAGGATGCCTCAAAAGCTTGCCTTGGAGATAGTCTTTTTTGGCAATTTCTCTTTTATTTTGCAAGTTCGACAGAATCTTCACAAAGCCGTAGAAGTTTATCTTTTTCCATTTTCATAAGAATCTCTTGTAAATCCTCTCTTTGAGGAAGAAGTTTGTAAAGCTTCTCTTTTTTTTCACTTTTATTTTCAAGTAAGTGTTTGAGAATAATCGAGCGAATTTGTCTTGTTGAACCTTCAAACTTACTTTGTTTTGTTAGAGGTGAAATTCCACTTTTTCGTGCAGTTAATTCAAGGGCTGCGTAGTCCATAACTGCGTTGTGCCATATTCTACTTCTTCCTTTTGGTATGAGTTCTTTTGCATAGTATTCTAGCTCTGGCGTTTTTGTGTCGATAGGAAGGGCAAGTTTTGAGAGGAGGATTCTGCGGATATTTGTGTCAATGACGGGAACCTCTTGATTGTATGCAAATGCTAAGATTGCTCTTGCTGTGTAGGGTCCAATTCCTGAAAGTTTGAGGAGCTCTTCTTCTTTTGGGATTTCTTTTTCAGTGAAAAAAATTGGATTTGTTTTTTGTTTTTCGAGGATTTCTTTGCAGCATGTCTGTAGACGCAGTACTCTGTTGTTGTAACCAAGTCCTTGCCAAAGGCGAAGAAGTTTGTCTTTTGGGCAGAAAGCAAGATTTGGAAGTTTAGGGAATTCTTTTAGGAATATATTATAGTAGGTTTGTACTCTGGTTGTTTGAGTTTGTTGGAGCATAACTTCACTTAGGAGGATGTGGTAGGGATTTGTCGTCTGCCGCCATGCAAACTCTCTTTTGTTTTTTTCATAAAATGCAAGTATTTCTTCTTGGATCTCTTTTTTTTTGTTTTTACTGACTTCTCTCATTTTTATGTTTCTTTTTTCCTTTTCAAAAATACTCTCTTCTTTCTTTGATAATCTCTCGAAGTCTTTTCCTTGTTTATTTGTTATTCATTCTCTCTTAGTAATGATAAAATCTCATAAACAAACTTTCTCTTTATTTTTTATGTTTCGCAAACTGAGTTGTCTTTTCTCTCTTGTCATTCTTTTTTCTTGTTTTACTCTGGTTTTTTCAGATGATACTCTGGAGATAAGTTCGCCAGGATATTTTGGTGAGCAAACAAATGAGTTTAGTAGTATTCATTATCTTGATAATGAGTTTCTTTCTTTCAACTTTTGTTCTCTGGACAATGTTACTGACTTAAATTTTTCTCTTGTTTGTCCTTCTTCTTATTTTGAAACGCTGAGTTTTGTTAAGGATTTTTCTTATGTTGGTTCTGGTGCTTGTTATTATAGTAACTTTGATTTAAGGAATAGGCCTTGTGATGACTTTACTCTGAAGATTGAGTATTCAGCAAATGCAATTGAAAAGCAGTTTGAGAGAACTTTTGAAAGGGAAAAGGAATCGAAACTTTTGAACTATGTGCTTTCTAAAGATTATTCTTCTTTATCTTCTTTGGATGCTAGTTATTATCTTATTGTTCTTGGTGATCTTGAGGGTGTTGATAGTGCTGATTCTAGTAGGGTTTATGAAAAGCTTAAAGAGGACCGAAATAACAATGATAAATGTTGGCCTAGTTCTAGTTGTAGTATTCATGAAACGAGTTCTATCCTTAGTAATTTGGATTTTGCTGGCTATGATTTGACTACTCGGCTTCTTGATGATGGAAAAACGTATGTTGAAAAAAATATTATTGACAATGAAAATACTGAACTTGATTTTACTATTGAATTAGATCATGACTTTGACTCTGATGAAGAAATTGAGTGTGTTTTGACGATTGATGATGATGCGGAGGACGACTATACTTTTGATGAAGATAGTTCTGTTAAAGTCACTGATAGTGCTGCAAAAAGTGTGGAGTTTGAATGTAATGCAAGTATTGACAGTATAGATTTTAAACTTGAGAATCTTGAGGGAAATGTTCAAGTTGAGGAAACATATGACGATGTTAGTTCTTTTACGTATACCTTAGAAGAATTTGCTTGTATTGGTAGGGGGAGTACTTGTGATTATGATGATACTATCCAGTCGATGACTATTTATAGTTCTGCACTTGATGATGCTTCGCTTTTCGATTCTTATCTTACTAGTATGTTTGACGTTGATGGTGAACAGATTAGGGTGGATGCTGGAGATGATATTAGGGATACTGGAAAGTATTTGTATTACAAGAATGATGAGGATCTTGCTAATTTTCTAAAATTTGAGCAAAATAATGATGGGTCTTGGGGAAGTGGGACGAGTACTCAAAGAATTGAAAAAACTGCGTGGGCTATTTTAGGGCTTCAGGAATATTCTTCTAGTAGTGAGTATGTTGGTGATGGAAAAAAATGGATTTACTTTAATGAGCCTACAGGGGGATGGGGATCCTTGAAGAATAATGCTTTGGCGTATCTAGCAATTAAGGAGCAAATCAAACCTTATTTAATAATTGATACTTTTATGGATGTTGGAAGTGAGAGGGAAATTACTCTTCAAAATCCGACGATTCATAATCTTAAAAAAGTTCAGTTTGAAGTTAGTGAGTCTGTACGGCCTTTTGTCTCGTATGTTCAGGATTTGGGGGATCTTGATGGAGAGAGTAGTGTTACGATGAATCTTTCTGTAAATGATAATGTATATGGGACGGTCACAGGAGATTTGTTGGTGAAGGGTTATGATGGAAAGAATCAACCGCTTGAATTATTGAGGATGCCTTTTAACATTATGGGGGAGGCTCCTTTTTCTTTTTTGACTTCTGTTGTAAAAATTATTCCTGAGGTTCCAAGTGTAAGACTGAGGACTAGTTCTCCTCTTAGTTCAAGTGCTGAAATTTCTTGTTCTTATGTCAATCCTTTTACTGGCGCTCAAGAGCAAGTTGTTCTTTCTGGAAATGAAAGTACTGTTCTGTTGGATAATCCTCAGGCTTTGGGCGGCTCTTTTAATATGAGTTTTGTTTGTGAGTATAATGCTAATCGTTTTACTGTTGATCATTCTTTTGAAGTGATTTCTATTCCTGAATCCTTTTCTGTCAGTGGGTTGGAGGGTGGAATCTATGCTTTAAGTTCTTGGGAGAATTTTTCTTTGCCTGTCGTAAGTGAGGCCCAAGAGGCTCAAACTCTTACATTTTCAATTGAGGGAAGTATGGATGGGAATATTTTTCCAAGTGAGGAGACAAAGATTCTGGCGGCTGATGATACTAGGGATGTTTTTTTTGGTGTAGATGGTTCTCCTGAGTTTCTTCTTGCTCTTGGAAATGAGACAAATGTTGGTTATTTGGTAATAAGCTCTTCTACTGGCTACGAAAAAAAGATTCCCGTTGTTCTTGCTTTTGATTCTGTACCTGTAGCAAAAAGTGGTCTCTCTTTTTGGGTGTGGTTTCTTATTATTCTTTTTTGTGCCGGACTTATTGCTTTGTTTGTTGTTCGTTATATTCGTTTACAAAAGGAACAAGAAGCAAATCCTCAGGAAGAGGAAGGGGGGATTTATTTTGATGAAATGGATTTTGAAAATTATGGGAAAAAATAGGGCATTTTTAGGGTAGTCTGAATAAATTTTATAAAGTTCTTTTTTGTTCTTTTCCTATGGAGTGGGTTGTTTGGTCAGGTGATTATAAGGGGTGTATTCTTCTTCCTTGCTATGTAAAAGACAAAGAAATACAATTCTTTGCGCATGCTTTTCCTCTTGATAAAGAAACAGAGATTTTGAATTTTGCTAAGGCTTTATATTTTAAAGCAGAACAAGAGGAGTTGTGTTCTTTTTTGTATGAGGGAAAATTTTTTCTTTTGGCTGGGCTTAAGGAGTTATATTCGAGTGAGGATGTGCGCAGAGTTTATAGTTGTGCTTTTGCTTTTCTTAAGAAGAAAAAAATTTTAGAATTTTCTCTTTTTGTTCCAAGTGAAGGGAAGGAAACTGTGCGGGCAATTGTTGATGGAATGGAATTATCTGATTATTCTTTTCAGAAATACCGTAAAGCTGAAGCAGAAGATTCGGAGCACATTTTGTCTTGTTTTCTTCATGTCTCTTCACAACTTACGTCTGATCTTGCTGTTTGGACTTTGATTGCGCGTCAGACAAAGTATGCTAGAGATCTTATTAATGCTAATGCTAGTGAGCTTTATCCAGAAGTTCTTGTTGGTGAGCTTTCTTCTTTTTGTGAAAAGGAAAACTTAGAGTATGAGGTTTTGGATGAAAAAGAACTCGAAAAAGAAAGAATGAATCTTCTTCTTGCTGTTGGTTCTGGTTCGGTGCATCCTCCTAGACTTGCTCTTGCTTCTTATAGGGGAAATCCTGATTCTGATGAATATGTTGCTTTGGTTGGAAAGGGGATTACCTTTGACACTGGTGGAGTTAATCTTAAACCTACGGGCTATGTTGAAGCAATGAAGTGTGATATGGCTGGCGCTGCTGTTGCTTTGAGTGTTTTTCAAGCTGCGGTTAAACTTACTTTTAGATGTAATCTTGTTCTGGTTTTATCTTCTGCTGAAAATGCTCTTTCTGGTTCCTCGTATCTTCCGGGGGATGTTCTTCGGGCTCGTAGTGGTTTGGGAGTTGAAATTCTGAACACTGACGCTGAGGGTCGCCTTGTTCTCGCTGATGCTTTTGATTATGTTCAGGAAAAGTGGAAGGTAAAAATTTTGGTTGATCTTGCAACTTTGACGGGCGCTTGTCTTGTAGCTTTAGGGCCAAAACTTATTGCTCTTCTTGGAAATGATGTGGCTTTGAAGAAAGCTTTATTTGATGCAGGTGAAACGGTGTATGAACAGACTTGGGAATTGCCTATTTATGAGGAGCACCAAGAAGCCATCAAAGGAACATTTGGAAATATTAAAAATCAGGGGGGGAAATATGGGGGTGTAAGTACGGCTGCTGCTTTCTTGCAAGCTTTTGTGAGGGACGGGGTTTCGTGGGCTCATCTTGATATTGCTGGTGCTGCGTATTCTGAAAAGGCAGAGAACTATTGGCCACAAGCTGGGACAGGTCGTGGTGTTCGCTTACTTTTGGAGTGGCTCAAGGATGTTTGATTTTTTTAAAAAAGAGGGAGTAGAAGCTAGATTTTCAACTGTCTATTCTCGGTTGCAAACTGATCTTATTAGTTTTGTTTGTGAATATACAGATCTTCTTTCTCAAAAGGTAGATTGTCTTCGCACTTGCTCTTCTGAGGATCCTGAAGAAAGAAAGCTTCTTTTGGAAGCTTTTCAGGAACATCTTTCTTTTTTGTTAGATTATGTGGATGGGGATGAAGGTAAGGCCTTGAAAAAATTGTCAGCTTTTTTTTCTACTAAGACTCTAAAAAAAATCTCTCTTGGTTTGGACAAGAAACTTGCTTTTCTTCTTCCTCTCATTCTGGATTCATTTTTACGCAATGCTGACACCATTGTTAATGAGGTGTATAGACCTTTTCTTAGGAATAATACTTTTGAATTAAAAGAGAACCTTTCTGTTCACGATTTTATTTTTATCCTTATTCGGGAGATCGAGATTTTAAGCTCTTTTTCTTCTTCTCTTCTTTCTTTGAAAAGAAAGGCACTTTTAGATAAGGAGACGTTTTTCTTTCAGGAAGACTATCTTTTTGCAAGTAAGCTTTATGACTCCGTTTTTGATTTTGTAAAAATGTACTCAAATATTCTTCCTATTCTTCATGATACTTCTCGACCTGGGTCTTTTTCTTCCTTGGTTTTTAAAAAACAAGAATTGGTGTTAAGGGGTCTTTTTTCCCCTTCTTATTTTAGGGACTATCATGTGAAACTTTATGGTATTGATGAAAATCATGAAAAGTTTCTTTTAGTTTTTTTGAATTTTTATGGGAGAGAGTTTTTTGAAGCTTTTAAGAAACCTGTTGAAGTTTTCTTTTTTCTAAATGATTTCTGTTTATATTATGAAGGAAAAAATATTTATGGCGGTCTTCAAGGTGATGGAGAAATTTCTTTTCATCTTTCTCCTGATGCAATAACTGGGGAATCTTTTTTGCTCGTCTTTGCTCATGAACTTGCTCATTTTTTGACTTCTTTTTATGGTGCTTCTTTTTTTTCTTCTTGGGAGTGTATTGGTGAAGCTTATTTTGCTTCGCCTATTGGTGGTTCTCATTATGCTAAAATAAATCTGCGCGAAGACATTGCTGTTTTGAATGAGGCCTTGGTTTGTGCATTGTACAAGGAGAAGTCGTCGGCTCTTTTGACAACTCTGTCTTCTCTTACTCCTGTAGTTGGTACGAGGGATCAACTTACTCATAAGGCCAAGCTTCTTTTTGATTGGGGTTTTTTTCCAAGTTGGGTGAAGTGGGAGTAGGAGTATGTTTTCTCTTTTGGGGAATAGCACTCAATTTTTTCTTTGGCGAACACACAGATATATAAGAGGATCTGAGTTTTTCCCCTCTGGATGAACATTTTACCTTATCTAAAGAGAGACTTTGTGCCAGATCTAAAGGCTGGATTTATTACTGCAATTGTTGCACTTCCGCTTGCAATTGCTTTTGCGATAGCTTCGGGGGTAGATTCGTATATGGGAATTTATACGGCTATTATTGCTGGAGTTTTAGGTTCTTTATTTGGTGGATCTAAGTTTTCCATTACGGGTCCGACGGGAGCAATGACAGTTATTATTCTTTCAACTGTTCATTCTTTTGGGTTAGAGGGTTTGCTTTTGGCAGGTTTTTTAGCTGGTGTTATGCAAATTATTTTTGGGACTGTTCGTCTTGGCATGATTGTTAAGTTTATTCCTTTGCCTATCATTTCTGGTTTCACTGCGGGAATTGGTGTTATTATTTTTGTCGGGCAAATTGCAAATTTTTTAGGGATAAAGGTTCCTGCTCAAGAACATATTTGGAATACTCTTTTAGAGATTTTCAAGCATCTCTCTCAGGTTAATCTTATTGCTGTTGGTATTAGTATTTTTACTATTTTGTTGCTTATTTTTCTTCCTAAACTTTTTTCAAGGGTTTCTTTTTTAGAGCGTATTCCTGCTTCGTTTTTTGCTCTTGTTGCGTGTGTTTCTTTTGTTTACTTTTTTACTCCTTCTTCTTTACCTGTTGTTGGTGTTATTCCTACGGAACTTCCTTCTTTTCATTTTTTTAATATAAATTTTGAGTTGTTTAAATCTGTTTTACCTGCTGCTTTTACGATTGCACTTTTAGGATCTATTGAGGCTTTACTTTGTGCTGTTGTTGCTGATGGTATGACGAACACGAAACATAATAGTAATAAGGAACTTGTATCTCAGGGTATTGCAAATACTGTTCTTCCTTTTTTTGGGGTTATTCCTGCAACTGCTGCGATTGCGCGTACGGCAGTGAATATCCGGGAAGGGGCAAAAACAAAATGGGCTGGTGTTTACCACGCTTTGTTTCTTTTCTTGATTGTAGTGTTATTTGCTTCTCTTGGAACTTATTTGCCTATGTCTTTTTTAGCAGGTGTTTTGATGTTTGTTTCTTTCAAGATGATTAATTTTAAGGAATTCAAAACTATTGCAAATATTAGTAAGGCAGATACTCTTGTTTTGTATTTGACATTTTTTCTTACTATTTTCACGAACTTAGTTTTCGCTGTTCAAGTTGGTATGTTTGCAGCTATTTTCCTTATTTTTATGCGGCTTACTCAGATGATTGAAATTGCTCCTCATGTAAATCTTGAAGAGTATGATGCTGAGGATAAATTAGAAAAGGCTATTCCTTCTGTTTTGAAAGAAAAAATTGCTGTTTATACGATTAATGGGCCTTTCTTTTTTGGTGCGATGAACGTTTTTGATAATAAGGTTTCGGAACAGCTTCCTTTGGAAAAGGAGTTTATTATTTTGAGAATGAAGCATGTTTCCTTTGTCGATAGTACTGGAGTTGAAAGACTTAAGACTTTTATTCATAAAAGAAAAAAGCAGGGAAAGGAGGTATTTTTAACTTCTGTTAATAAGGAGGTTGAAAAGAAGTTGTTTGCAGATAGGGAATTTAGAGAGATGGTGAAAAAAGAAGAACTCTTCGCAAAAACCTCGTCTGCTCTTCATCATATTGAAGCTTTAGATCATCTCAAAACCTTGGGGTAAGTGGAAGCTAAGGGAAACGTTTTTTTTTTTTTTTTTTTTTTTTTTTTTCTTAACTAAGATTTCCGAGTACTTGTCCAATAGTGTAGGACAAAGCGTAGCCTGCAACCATGGCGACTCCGCCTGTACCTGTACCTGCTCCTTGAGCGATCCCCATATAGATTTTATCTTCAAGTTTTTTAGGTCCACCAAGGAAAGGGTGCATTTTTAGTATCTCTTCTCTAACAACGTTTATTCCATTAAGAACTCCGAGAAGGGGAAGAACAAAGTAACTTATTTCTGGAATGTTTTCTAGGGGGCATCCTTTGGTTGTTGTATAGCCATCGACGAATCCAATACCAAGACCTAAGCCCATTGTTCCTAAAAAAAGATAGTCTGACAAACTTCTTTTCTCTTCCATTTGTCTAACTATAACTTTTAACCATAAGAATTCTTTGTTTTATTTCTTTGTCAGACATTTCACTTAATACTTCGCGGATTTCAGCAAAGATGTTGAGAAAAAGTTCTTTGCTGAGGAAGTTCTCATCGTGCTCGTGTTTTTCAACAAAGTTGAGTAGTTCTCTTTTTTTTTCTTTATCTTGAAGATAATTTTCAAGAAGCTCTGCAAATTGTTCTTGTTTTTCTTTGAATTCTGTCATACTTGCTTTTTTGTCGTGGCGTTTAAAAATATTTGTTGTTTGTCTCAGGGGTTTCTTCTTCAAGGGGGAGAGTAAAGATTTGGCGGACTTTGGTTACGAACTATTTTGGAATTGGCCTTATTCTTAGAAATTTTTATAAAAAGAAGTGATAAAACTAAGGAATCATGGTAGATTTTTGTCCTAAATGTGGCGCCCTCATCATGGGAAAGAAAGGAGAAGAAGTTGCTTGTGCAGCTTGTGGACACAAAACAAAGTCAAAGTCCACAGTTAAAATTGCAGAAAAACTTTCTAAAAAAGAAGAGAAGGAAATTATTTCTCCTGACGACAAACCGGAGATTCATCCGACGACAGAGGTAGAATGTCCTGCGTGTAAAAATATGGAAGCGTATTATTGGACGAAGCAGACTCGTGCAGCTGATGAGCCTGAAACTCAATTTTTTAAGTGTGTTAATTGCAAGCATCAATGGCGTGATTATAGGTAGTTTTCTTTCTTTTTTTCTTCTAGTTTCTTGGTTCTCTTCTTAGTTGTTATTCTAAAGTGCTCAAGAAAAAATATGAAGTTTGAAAAAATGGGGAGAAGTAAACTATGATTGAAGAGATTCTTAGAAGCAGTGCGTTTGTTCTTTTGGCAGTTATTCTTTATCAGGGTCTAGGCTTTCTCTGGTATGGTCCTCTTTTTGGTGATTTGTGGAGGAAGGAGGTTTGTATGAAACGCATTTCTTATAGGGAGGAAGAAAAACGAATTTGTGCTTCTGCGCAATCAGCTTATATTGGAGTTGCAATGAATTCGATGGTTATGGCTTTTGTTTTGTATAATTTAATTATTGCTCTTCATTTTAGTACTTTCATATATGCTGTTCTGCTTGGTCTTGGCATTGGTGCGGGATTTATTATTCCTTCGACGCTGACAACTTTTCTTTTTGAAGGGCGAGGTATTGAAAAGAAATCTTTTGCACTTTATATTATTGATAATGCGTATCCTCTTCTTGGTCTTATGCTTATGGGGGCGGTTTTTTCTTTTGCTGTTTAGCCAAAGCTATGGGAGAGATTCTACTTATAGTAGAGATAGAGTTGGACTCTCATGTCGCTGTCTGCAGTTGCCCATGCGGCAGGATAGGAAGGGGTTTTTTTGTACCCTAATTTACGATAATTGTCCTTTGTTAATGTGATTCCTTTTACTGAGATTTCATCGAAGTTTGAGATTGTAAGGTTTCCTAGTGAATGTGTTAAGTAGTCTGGCATTGTGAAGGTGAGTTCGTAGGGTATGTTTCCAATGATTGCATTCTCGCCTGTGAATAGAGTGTCTAGGCTTGCTTTTGAAACTGCTTTAGCATGTGTACAGGAAGAGACTGTTCCTTCTTTGCATACTAACTCTGGGTCAGAACTTGAAGAACTGGACATGGCAATGCAATAATTAATGAGGTCTTTTAGGGATTCGTCGTCACGTTCGACAACACAGCCTGTACTGACGGTGAGCATTGTGTTTAATGTTGACTGGGCTAAAATTTTATATTCTTTTTCAGTTTGTAAGTTTTCTTGGGTTTGTGGGGAAACTAGTTTGATTTGTGTGTAAATGATTATTCCTAAAACAATAATGACAAAGAGAAGTGCAATACCAAAAATTTCTCCTTGGCCTCTTTTTTTAGACATAGAGGTTTGTTAAAAGTAAATGTTTATAAATGTGTTTGATGCCGCCAAATTTAGGATAATGTTGCGAAGCTTTTTTTTCCTTTTTACATTGGTATTTTTTAGCTCTGCTGTCTTTTGTGCAGACTCGGTTAATTCTCAAGAATATCTTAAGCTGAAGATTGAAAATTCTCTTTCTTTTGGAGTTAATATGGAGGCTGACAGTACTATTTCTCTTTTTCAGGTTCGTTCAAATATTTTTCCTCAAACATATAATGACTCACAGTATCTTAATGATTTTCAGACTTCATATAATGGCTATAAGGTTATTAATGAGAGTTCAAATTTCTACCTTCTTTATTCTTTTGAAAAGGAGGATCTTCGTGAAAATAATTTGATTCAGAATGATTTTATTTTAGAGAGTACTGTTAGTAGACCAAAAATAAGGACTAAGGTTCTTTATCCGGTTTCTTTTGTTTCTGAAGAGAATAGGGAATATTTAGGATTCAAGGAGTTTATTGATGTTAATGAGGATATTCGCAGACAGGCTTCGCTTCTTGCAGATGGGGAAGACGATCTTTTTGTTTTAACAAGTAAGGTTGCAAAATGGATTCGTGAGGATATTAATTATAATTTAAGTACTGCACTTGAAAATCCGAATCAAACTTCAACTCAGGTTTTCAAATCTAAGTCGGGTGTTTGTCGGGAAATTACGAATCTTTTTCTTTCTATGATGCGTAGTCTTGGTGTTCCGGCAAGAGTTGTTACTGGTTATGCTTATACTGATTCTGAGGAAATTGTTACTTATGTTGGTTCTCATTGGGGAGGCCATGCTTGGGCAGAGGTTTTTATTGGTGATGAGTGGGTTCCTTTTGATTTAACGTACAATCAGTATGGATATGTTGATGCAACTCATATTATTCTTGATAAGTCGGCGTATCTTAGAACAAGTTCTGCTTCTATTAATGCTAGTGGTTATGGTTTTTCTCTTAAGCCTCAGAGTCTTCATAATGATATTGATACTATTGAAATTTTGGAGAAGCGAGAACAATTGTATGACAGTGGGTATAAGACAACTATTTTTGCAACACAAAGTTTGGGGTTTGACAGTTATGGGTATGTAAAGCTTACCGTTAAAAATATGGATGCTTTTTACAAGCTTCTTTTTATCCGTCTCTCGAAGGTTAAGGATGTTGAATTACTTGACTCAGCTGAAAAGATGGTTATTTTTCTTCCTAATGAAGAGAAGGATTTATATTTTCGTTTTAAGATTCCTTCTGATCTTGATGAACATTATATTTATACGTATCCTTTTGCGGTCTACAATGAATTTTTTGAGGAAAAAATTGATGTTACTGTGAGTCCTGAGTTTCTTAGGATGAAGGAGATTGCTCTTCCTGAGATAAAGAATGAAACGAAGTCTTTTAGTGACAAGTCTTTGGAATTTTCTTGTGAGTACTATTATGGTTTTGAAAATAATACTCTTGTATGTAGTGTACGAAATACGAATAATTTTGAAATTCCTTCTTTTCTTTTTTGTACTGCTGATAAGTCAGATTGTACAAACACGGACCTTAAAATAAATGAGGTGAAAACTCTTTCTTTGCGTTCTAAACAAGATAATGAAACTCTTATTTATGAGTATAAGACACCTCAGAAAGGTAAACAAAGTGGAAGTTTTGAGGTTCTCTTGAAAGAACCAACTCTTTCTCTTTCACAAAAGGAGGAGAATGGATTTTATCTTGTGGAGTATGATATTGATAATTATGTTGATGGACTTATGGTCTCTGTTTTTCATAATGGTGTCTTTGTTGAGAGTTCTTCTCTTCGTGCAAATTCTTTTTCTTTTCCTTTAGTAGATGGGAATAATACTATTAGTCTTGTTATGGAACATAGTGGCTCTACGATTTTTGAAATGCAAAATGTAACATATTATCACAAAGAGGAAATTGAGCAGGAAACAAACAAAACTTTGTCCTTCTGGGAGAGCATTGTTCTTTTCTTTAAAAGTTTTTTTTCTTGGATTTGAAGTCTTTTTACTTATCTCGTTCTTTAATAAAGTCAAGGAAATTTTTTAGGAAGGAGTTAGTTTCTTTGCTTAGTGAACTTTTTTCTAGGGTTGCTTGTGCTTCATTATAGTATTTTTGAATGAGATTCTCGCAGTACTGTTTTGCACCTGTTTTCACAAAGAGGCTTTGTAACTCAAGGCAGTCAGTTTGTGAGAGTTCTTCTTTTTCAAAAATTTCCTGAACGCACTTTGATTGAGAAAGGGCATAGTGCAAGAGAAGAGTTCTCTTTTTTTCGTAAAGATCGCCAAACAAAGTTTTTCCAACTTTTTCTTTTCCAAAAATATCTAAAAGGTCGTCTTGTATCTGAAACAGAAGTCCTAGGGAGTAAGAAAATTTTTCTAAGCTTTGAAGTGTGTTCTCGTCAGCATCTGCAAGAAGGGCTCCTAGTTTCAAGGGTAAGAAGAAAGAATACGCTGCTGTTTTGCGATAGTATATTTCTAGGATTTCTTTTTCTGAGTTTTCTTTTTCAAATTGAAGGTTATATTCAATCCCTTGGCCAAAGCATGTTTTTGTTGTTATTTCATTTACTAAGGAAGAAAGTTTTTTACTAAGCTTGGTTTGGGTGTCTAAGGAGAAAAGAACTTCTAAAGAATATGATAGGGCAATGTCTCCAATAAGCAGAGCCAAATGTTCGCCAATACGCGATGCACGTGGAGAATTGTTGTGTTTCTTTTCAAACACTTTATGAACTGTTGGTTTTCCTCTTCTAAGGGCTGCTGAGTCCATGATGTCGTCATGAATTAAAAAATGGGCGTGAAGAAGTTCTAGAGAAAGAGAAAGGTTAAGGGCTAGTTCTTTGTTTTGTCCGCCAAGGCAATTGTAGCACATCGAACAAAGAACGCCGCGTACTCGTTTTCCTCCTGCTAAAACAAATGTACAGAGTTCATTATGGAGTTCTTTCTCTGAGGAATACATTAATGTTTTTTCTTTTTGTATAAGAAACTTTTCGAGTCTTTTATCGAGTTCTTTTTTTTTCTGAGAATAGTTTTCCTTAAAATTCATAAAAAGAAAAAATCAACTTCTTATATAAAGATAAAGGTTAAAATTTTTACTCAAAATAATTTTGAGGAGCGTCTTGGCTTGTTTGTGAAAGTCTCATATTTTCGAGTCTGAGGACGCGTGTATTTTCGTTGTTTTTGTTCACGTAGGCGTCAGATACTAAAACTCTGCCGTTGTTTATCAGGTAAATATTTCCATCTTCTGTAAAAACAACTGTTTGTTCTTCTTGAGTAATGTCAACTGTTGTTCTTGGTATTGCCATTATGGTTGTTGTTCCGGAATTTCTTTTTTCAAGCTCACTATTCAAAACTTTGACTTCTTTATCTGAGGAAGCTGTATTTTCCGATTTTGTTGAGTCTTTGTATCCTGTATTTCTCATTTGTTGTTCTTCTTGATATGAGACAAGATAGACCATCCCCAGAAGAACGAGGATGAGGAGTACTAGTAGAGTCACAATTGAAGTTCGTGCCATGTTAGAGTCAGGGCAGAATGGGGCTTATAAATTTTTGTGTTTGTCGTACCTGTCGAGTAAGGTAATTTGGACTTTTTAGGAATTCGCATCTTTTTCACTCTTGAAAATATTTCAAGACTTCTTCTTTATATTTTTGAATAAAAAGAATTTCTCCTTCGTGACTAAATTGCAAATCTTTTTTCTTTTCAGAGAGGGTTTGTGTTGCTTTGTCATATTCCCAAATTTTATGATTTTTGAACAAGAGATTTTCAAGGGATATTCTTTCTTTTTCTAACATTTCGTCTAGTGAAAATTCAATCAAGGCTGAGACTTCGCCTTCTTTTTTTTCTTTTTCTAGTTTTTTGCAATGTTTGAGGAAGGCTTCTAGAATTTCTTTTTTGTTAGTAGGGAGTTTTTTAAAATAAAGGAGTCTGATGCATCCACATTCTTTTTCTTCATTAAATCCGAGACATTTTATCTTTTCAAATTCTTTTAAGGTGTAGCCTACTTCTTCTGAGCTTTCATCTTCGAGGCATGCAAAAAATGGATTTTTTTTACTGAGGTGCTTTTCTTCAAGGCCGCCACCTGCAAGTTGGAGGAGAACTTTTCCAGTGCCTACTGTTTTTCCTCCTCTGAGCTGTGAGAGGAAAATAATTTTTCCATCTTCTTCTCTTTTGTATGCAATTAGGATGGCAACTTGGATGATATTTGGAGAAATTTTTGTAAGGTTTTCTGTACTTATTTTGTTGCTGAGTTCAATGGTTGCAAGTCTGTATGAGTATCTTATAGGCATAATTTCTATATTGACGGCATTTTCATTCATTTCTCCTATAAAACATGTACTCATCCCATCAAAGAATGGGGTATTTTGTTCTCTTGCTTCTTCTTCTGTTTTTGGTAATTTAGAAAATGCTTCTTCTCTTATTTTGCAGAGTTTCGGATCGAGTTTATATTTCCCGAGAGAATCTTTATTTCTTTCTTCTTTTCTTATTTTTATTTTCCAGTTTTTTTCTTCTGGGGCTAAAAGAGCTGTTTCCATTATTGTTTCTTTGTTCGCATTATATTATAAAGTCTTCTTTTTCAGGTGTTTGTGTATTTGTTTTATTTTTCCCCTTAAACATATAAACAAAGCTTTGTTAGTAAAAATGATGGTTGTACAGCGTCAACGTAGGAGGGAAGAAATGGAACTTCTTATGCCTGCAGGCTCACTCGAAAAGGCAAAGTATGCTATAGCATTTGGAGCTGATGCTTTGTACTGTGGAATTCCTATGTTTACTTTACGTGGAAAGTCAAGTATGAGTATGAATGATTTGCGAGAACTTATGCCTTATGCAAGAGAGCGTAATGTTAAAGTTTATTTTGCCGTGAATATTTTTCCTCATTCTTTCAAATATGAACAATTTCTTAAAGATATGAAAATTATGGTTGAAGAACTGAGGCCTGATGCTTTTATTATGGCAGATCCTGGGCTTATTGATTTAACTCAGGAACATTTTCCCCAAGCTGAGATTCATCTGTCTGTGCAGGCAAATAATGTAAACTGGATGAGTGTACGTTTTTGGCAGAGGCGAGGTTTGACGCGAGTTGTGCTTGCAAGGGAGCTTACTCTTCCTGAGGTTCAACTTATTCACAAAATGGTGCCGGAAATGGAACTTGAATTTTTCATTCATGGTTCAAACTGCATGGCTTACTCTGGGCGCTGCCTGCTTTCAAATTATATGAATTACAGAGATTCAAACCAAGGGGTGTGTAATAATGCTTGTCGTTTCAAGTATAAGGCTTACAAGTCTGACAATCCTGAGTACATAGAGCCTTTACAGAGCGCAGCGTACAAAGAAGTAGAAAAAGGAACGTATTTTGTAGAAGAACAATTACGAAAGGGGGAACTTTATGAAGTGCAGGAGGACGAAACTGGAACGTATATTTTTAATTCAAAAGATAATTGTATGGCAGAGCACATAGAAAAATTGTATGATGCTGGAGTGTGTTCGTTCAAAGTGGAGGGGCGAACAAAGTCTGTGTACTATGCTGGTATTGTCGCACGAACATACAGAAAAATTTTTGATCAGATTCTCAATGGGGGAGAACCTGATATTGACTGGGCTATTCATGAATTAAACACAACATCAAATAGGGGTTTCATACCCGGATTTTTAGAGGGCAATCCAAAAGAAAATTCAATAGATTATGAAAAGAAAACTTCACATCAAACACATCTTTTTGCGGGGATTGTAAGAAAGGTTCATTCTAGTAGTGACAAAGAATCCCTCATTGAAATCGAACCTCGCTCAAAGTTTGAACGTGGCGATGAACTTGAATTTGTCATGCCTTTTCCGAGGGAAATTGAGAACTGGAAGGTTGATGCTTTGTACAAGTCTGTAACAGACGGAGAAAATAAAGAATTAGAAAGTGTTTCAGGAGGACTCGAACACAATGTTCTTCTCAAAGTTCCTTTCAAAGTAGAAGATGAATTTTGTTTGATTCGTCGCAAGCTCAAAGATGGCGAACAGACCTGAAGCTGATTTTTTTATTATTCTCTTTTAGCTTTAAAACAATATTGTTCATAACTTACTTCCTTCGACAAAATGGGGTACACATATTCCCCTTCACTTCTTGTCAAAGAAAAATCCTTTAGAGACTTCTTTTTTTTCATCGTTCCTAGACAAAAATAAGAGTCTGGAAAACAGACTTTTCTTTTTCTTTCCTGAATAAGTTCGAGATTAGCAAAGAATGAAAGAAGTACATTTTCTCCTCTTTTTATGGCATGTTTCATTCCACTTGCAACAGAAATTTCAAGGGACACAGCAGAGTTAAATTGGAAAATCAAAGAAAATCTAGCATTTGGAATAAAAACTCTTTTCTTAATAAAAAATAAATCTAAAAAACCTGTTTTTTTCAATTCCTGATTTACATAAATTAAAAACGGAGCAGTCTTTGACGTTGTGGAATGCAAATCAATAACATAGTCAAATTTTTCTAATTCCCTTTTGATAATCTTTGTAAGATTTCCTTCACAAGACTTTGAATCCTTAGAAAAAGCTCTATTCAAGTCCTCATCAATAAAACGTTTTTTCTGAGTAAAAGCTTGAGGATGAACAAGATAAAAAGAAATTTCTCCTTTCAAGAGATGCAGTTTTTTCAATCTTCTAAACACATTCAATGAATAACTTTCATCTCCATGAACACACGCCAAAATGGCAATCTTTGGACCAGATAATCCTGAGTCAATAGTTCGCAGTAATTTCATTTTCAAAGTTTAACTTAAAAAATTTGGAAGCAAAGGAATCGAACCTTCAAATTCCCATCATGAAGAAAAGTAAAACAAAAAAATTATTGACGCCAAGAAAAAAAGAAAGAAAAAAGAGAAAAAGAATCCATAAGAACTTTCTTTTTCTTTTTTCTTATAAGTTTTCTCATTTTACACAATGACGAGACAAAGCTTCTAACAGTGAAGTTAAGCTAAAGTATTTCTTTACATTAAATAAAATTCTTAAAAATAAACTTCTAGGTTGATTATTGAACTAAGCTAAAACATAAATAAAAATCATAATTATTTCATTCATGCTAAAAAAAATAAAAGGAGAAACAATTAACTATATTTTTGAAAAAATTGAAAAAGATAATGAAATTACCTATTTGATTAATTTACTTATAAACGGAACAAAAATAAATGAATTCTTTGAAATGCAGGAACACAACTGCTGTATTGATGCACCTGTTTTATATCATTCTTACAAATACTTTGAGAATAAGAAGAATGGTTCTTTTAATGGGAGATTTTTTATTTTAGTTTGTGGTTGTGGAGACGCAGGGTGTGGGGGTTATTATAAGGGAGTCCTTATTTCAAAGAACGATAAAGAAATAATGCTAAAGTTTGATGAAGATTGGCAAAAAGAACAAATAATCCTGAAACTCTCTCAAAATGAATTTAATAAAGTTAACTTGCAATTTTATGACTTTGTTAAAAATCTTCCTAAGAGTTCACAAAGCATAAATATTTCATGTTTGGGAAGTCCAAACTCCTGTTTGAACTGGATGAATAATGAGTTTAGGTGGCAACCACAAGAAAAGATAGAGAACTTCTATGAAAATAAAAGGGAAAAACTTATTGAAAAAATAAAAATAATCTTAAGAGAGTCTGAGAAAGAAGGAATTATCAGTCCAACTGAAGAAATCCTAACTTGGTATAACGAGGACGAGGGGATGGAATCTGAGGAATATTTTTCTAAAATTGCAAAATTTTTAGCAAAGCGTACAATTATGCAGAAATCAAAGTTATTAGTTGTAAAGTACAAAAAGGATGAATGTAAAGATATAAAGTGGAATTATGAGACTTTTTTACAGAACTTTTTGAATTCTTTAAGAAGAATTGATGTCCGTGTCAAAAAGATAACTCTTAACGAGAAAGAATTTGAAGATATTCTATTAAAAAAAGGGAGTGAGAAGGATGAACTTCTTAAAAAATATTATACAAAGAATGAAAATAATTCATTACATGATGCTCTAGAAAGAAAGGATTTGAAGCTATCTGTTGAATGTTATGATAAAAAGTATGAATGTATAATAAGGAATAACTTTAACTATGTGGATATTAAACCTATCCTAAAAATATGTAATAGTATTTTAAGTGATTATGGTAATAATTCTAAATTCGTTAAGTTAGAAGCTGAGAAAGAAGTTTTTATATTTTTGTTGAGACCAAATCAATTAACTGCTATACAAAAAATTTGGAATAATTCTAAGTCAAAATAAATCTGTTACGTATGTTCATCTCCTTCAGTGAGGTTTTGGGATTGTGGGGGTAGAAGAATATTAAATTTTCGTTTGAAAAAATTCTTGGCTGTCTTTAGACCGAGAATGAATTGGGTAGATAATTTGTACAGAAATTTTGGCGTATTCATTTGAAACTTTGTAGAATCCTCTTCTTTTAAGAATGGGGAGTCTGGATTTTCCAAAATTTCAGTCAATTGGATGCTTAGGGTTTCTGAGTAATATATTTTTCAAAGTTATTTTGTTCAATCATGTTTTTTAGCTTCTTTTTCAAATTTCTATAATATGTATTTCCCTTCTCACCTTCTTTGATGTCTTTGCAGATTTGATTTATTATATTGTTTATTTCATTAATAAAAATTGAATAGAATGCATCTCTATCTATGTTAAATATGAAGGTTGTTTGCTCTAGGGTTTTATTATCTTCAATCTTAGTGTCTCTCTTAGTTCTAATGGATACTTTCTTCTCAGGTATATTTTCAAATAGAATTCCTTGAGAACCACATCCGAAATAGTATTTTGATATATTCTTGTCTAACATACTATCGATTATATCAGTAATGCATGTATTGTAAGGAAAATCTTCTATCATATATTTATCAAAAAAATAGTATATACTATATCCAGACTCATATCTTGATTCTTCTCTAAGTTTTTTTGGTTCCAGAAGTTCAACTTTTTTATTTATTTGGTTGGCAACTTGAGTATAAATTTTCATATCAAATTTTTTTACGTCAAATACTTCTTCAATTTGTTTTATCATCTGTATTTGGGAATCTTAATTATAATTATAATTTCTACTTATAAGAATTAATTAGATTTCTTAAAACTATGTTAGGGTTTATATATAAATAGATTTAAAACCAACTTATTATATGGTTAGAAAATCAATACCAATAATGATATTTATATTAATGATTTTTAGTATAAATAGTTCTTTTGCATTAGATACAATTGGACCTAATATTCAAATTGTAAAAAATGAAATAACTCCTGAACCAGTTGAACCAGGAAATGACATTACATTAAAAGTAATGATAACTAATTCAGGTGATGAGTTAGCAGAAAATATTAATATTAATCCTCAAATAACTTCTCCTTTCTATTTTAAGAAAAGTGATTTCAATAAACAAGATTTTGCAATTTGTGGTGGTTGTTCTTATGATGCTACATATTATTTATCAGTTAACTCTGATACTATTAGTGGAACCTATCCCTTGATATTTAATATAGAATATGAAGATGGACTAACAAAAGAAGAAACAATACTTATAAAAGTAATTGGAGTTCCAGATATTGTAATTGATTATAATAAAGAAGAAATACAATATCCTGATGAGAATTTTGAAATAAAATTATCTATTGATAATATTGGAACAGGAAATGCAAGAAATATTAAACTTAATTCATTATCAGAAGATTTTTTACTTATTGGAACCCAAACAAAAGTTATCAATGAGATAAATGCTGACAACCAAAAAGAGATTAAATTAACTTTTCAATCAAATTCAAATCTTAATTCAGGATTATATAAAATACCATTTGAAATAACATATTTAGATGAGTTAGGTAATGAATTAACAAAAGAATATTCTGTATCAATTAACATAAAAGATACTTCATCACTTGTTTTACAAAACTTAAAAGTTGAAAATTATCAAACTAATATTTTTGATGAAATTATAATTACCGGAATTGTAGAAAATAATGGAGAAGGAAAAGCAGAAAATGTATATGCTTATATTGAAACTAATTTAGAGGGTTATGATAAATCTTTTATTGGTTCATTAAAAGCAGATGAAGATAGTCCAATACAATTCAAATTAAAATCAACATCAAGTGGTGATTTTCCTATAAAACTTATAATTACTTATGAAGATGACAAAGGAGTTCATACATTAGAAGAAACTTTTGAAGTTAAAGTTACAAAACCTACAAGTAGATTATATACTATAATTGGAATTGTATTGTTGTTTGGAGTATTTATTATAGCAAGACATTATATGAAAAGAAAAAAATGAAAAAAATTGACTTACACTCATTAAAAACTACATTTTTCCTTGCTTGGAAAAATATTGTTGCAAGTAAAAAGACATTAGTTGTAATTATACTTGTATTATCATTGAGTTTTTTGAGTATTACATTTTTTTCAGCAATTATTGATGGTTTAGGTTATGCCTTTGAAGATAAATCAATAAATACAATTACAGGACATTTAACTATTGAACCAAATGATGATGAAACATATATTGAAAACCCTGATGAAATAATAAAAAAAATAAGAAGACTTGATGGAGTGTATGCAAGTTCAAGAATAGAAAAAGGAGTATCTGTTACTGATATGGATACAATTGTTAGTGGTCAAGCACTTTTTGTAGATATAAATGATGAAGATAAAGTATCAATTTTTTCAGAAAATATTATTGAAGGGATAAGACTTACTAAAAATGTTGAAGATGAGATTATTATTGGTTCAGATTTAGTTAAGAAATATGCATCAGAAGATGATAATAAAAAACGATTAGATGTAAATGTTGGAGATAAAATAACTCTGCAATTTAACAATGGAGTTTCAAAAGAATATAAAATAAGAGGAATATATAGAACTAATTCTGCTTTTAGTGATGGGTATATTTTAATGAATAAACAAGAATATGAAAAAGTATTTAATGAAAATTCAAATATAGCATCATCTATATTAGTTAAATTACCCCAAAGAGGATTAGAAGAAGAATATAAATACAAATTAGTAGAACTTGGTATTAATGAACAAATAAATTCTTGGGAAACTAAAATTGGTAAAATTAGACAATTTACATCATCTCTTGAAATTACTAATAAGATAACTGGTGCAATAGGTCTTATTACTACATTTGCTACAATTTATATTATTATTTTCATTAATGTAATGACAAAAAGAAAACAAATAGGGATTTTAAAAGCAGTTGGAATTAAAAAAAATATTATACTTGGTTCATATATAATTCAATCATTAGTTTATGCAGTATTAGGTGTTTTAGTTGGAATTATAATTATTAAAATTTTAATGTTGTATTTTGCATCAAATCCTTTGAAGATGCCAATTGGTGATGTTTACCCATTAATTGATTTAAATAAATTACTTGTAGCATCAGCATCAATTATAGTTGCATCACTTATGGCTGGATATTTTCCTTCAAAGAAAGCAACAGAAGATAATATTTTAGATGCAATATTTGGTGGTTAAAAATGAAAAATAATAATATTATAATTAAAGCAAATAATCTTGAAAGAGTATATGATAATGGTAAAATTAAAACTATTGCTCTAAAAGATGTAAGTTTAGAAATTAATGAAGGTGAATTTGTAGCAATTATGGGACCAAGTGGAAGTGGGAAATCAACAATTTTACACCAATTAGGATTACTTGATAATCCAACAAATGGTAAATTGATAATTGATAATGATAATGTATTAGAATTAAATGAAGAACAAAGAACAAGATTTAGATTAGAGAAATTAGGTTATGTGTTTCAATCATATAATTTAATTCCTGAACTTACAACAATTGAAAATGTATATGTTACTGCAATGGCACTTGGTGTTTCAAAAGAAGAATATATTAAAAATGCAATGGAAGTTTTGAAAAATGTTGGTCTTGAAAATAGAGAATATCATCTACCTTCTGAATTATCAGGTGGTCAGCAACAAAGAGTTAGTATTGCAAGAGCATTAGTAAATAAACCTAAAATATTATTCGCTGATGAACCAACAGCAAATCTTGATAGGGATAGTTCAGATAATATTGTAAATTTATTTAGAAAATTAAACAAAGACTTTGGTCAAACAATTGTTATGGTAACTCACGAACTTGAAGAAGGTGAAAAAGCAGATAGGATTATTTGGGTCAAAGATGGATTATTAGATAAAGATAGAATTAAAAAGAATAAACATTAGAGTATATTAAAGATGAGTAATTTAAAGTATATTAAACTTCAAGTTGAAATACCTAAAAGTATTTGGATATATAAGATTAGTAAAGAGTTCCCAGAAGAAATTATTACTTTAAATTACTCTAACCCATTATCTGAAACAAGAAGACAAGTATTTTTATCAACAATTTCAAAGAAAAGTATCAAAGAAATTTATTTTAAACTTAATAAAGAAAAACAAATAAAAGATTTAGAAATGTTTGGAGATAATATAAAATTAATTTTCCAACTTAATTTTTTACAAAAGATTATACATCAAAAACTAACTATAATATTTCCAGTTACTATTCACGATGGTTATGCTACAATAGAAATCTTTGCTGATGAAAGTCAAATAAAATTATTTGAAAAAGTATTTGGAAAGATTAAGATATTAAAAATCTCTGATGAAATTAATAAAAAGGAAAACTTAACATTAAAACAAAAAGAAATTTTAGAAACTGCTTATATGCTCGGGTTTTTTTCATATCCAAGAAAAATTTCATTAACACAGCTTGCAAAACATCTTAAAATATCAAAAGCAACCTTATCAGAAAATTTAAGAGTTGCTGAAAATAAAATTATCTCTAATTTATTTTTAGAAAAATAGTTTTTTCTGCAAAACTACTAAGGCTCAAGCTAAGGTTATTTGGGATTTTTGCCCCAGTTTATAAATAACAGAGCTAAAATATATAAATTAATTGTTATTGACCATTAGTATTACTATAAAAGCACTTTGCTTTAATAGGCAAAAATTAGGGGGAATTTAATTTAATGAGTTAATCATTAATTATTATTTAATTATTGTGGATTTCAAAAAATTAGCGATACCAAAATTTATTTACTAACTTTTGGCATCTGAGGATGTTTTTCTAAACACTCTTTGAAAATTTTGAAGGTTTTTCTATAATTCTCTATAAAATTTTTACCTCTAAAATTCTTATTTCTTTAACTAAGTATTATACTACTGTGCTCTGCTCCGCTTGGGACATGCATGTTTAAGTGCTTTATTTACATTCCGAATGAATACACATAGGTGGCCATTCCCTCAGCTACGAAGAAGGAGAAGGATTTTCAACATTAGAGTACTTACCTCTAAAGTCTTCTCTTACGGAGATTTATGGGGGGTCAATGACGAGACAAAGCTTATAAAGACTCTCTCTTTGCAAGAATTATGTTAAAATCCATTTATTTTTACAACACCAAGACTCGCAAGAAAGAGGAGTTCAAAGAGAAAGAAACGGGCATTGTAAAAATATACACGTGTGGTCCGACTGTGTACTCGACGCAGCATATAGGAAACATGCGCGCGGCCATAACGGCAGATATTCTTCATAGAACTCTTGAATATTTTAAGTACACTGTAATAGATGTCATCAACATTACAGACGTCGGCCATCTCACTGACGATGATCATGATGCTGGTGAAGATAAGATGCTCAAAGCTGCAAGGAAAGAAAAGAAAGGCCCTTATGAGATTGCACGTTACTATGAAGAAAAATACATTGCAGATACAAAAAAACTTCATATCAAAGGACCAAAGTATAGGCCTAGAGCAACAGAGCATATTAAGGAGCAGATTGAAATGATAAAGCTTCTTGAGGAAAGGGGACATACGTATAGGACATCAGACGGGCTTTATTTTGATACTTCAACATTCAAGGAGTACGGTGCGCTTTCAGGACAAAAACAGGAGGATAAAAAAGCAGGTGCAAGGGTAAAGCTTGATAGTGAAAAGAGGAATCCTTCTGATTTTGCACTTTGGAAGTTTCTTACGGGAGAAAATGAACACCACATTATGAAATGGGACTCTCCTTGGGGAATAGGTTTTCCGGGCTGGCATATAGAATGTTCTGCTATGTCGCATAAATATTTGGGCTCGGAGTTTGACATTCACATGGGTGGAATTGAGCATATTCCTGTTCATCATGAAAACGAGATAGCTCAAAATGTTTGTTCTGGTGCTATTTCTGGAATCTCTTTTTGGATGCACTACCAACATATGATGATTGACAAAAATAAAATGTCAAAATCTTTGGGTAATGTGTACTCGCTTGAAGACTTGGAAAAAAAAAGTTATTCTCCTTTGGCTTTACGGGAATTGTGTTTACGAACTCATTACCGCAAAACTATGAACTTTACGTTTGACGCACTTGATGCTGCTCAAACAAATGTCAAAAAGCTTAATGAATTCAAAAAGAGAATTGAGGAGATCAAGGTCACAGAAAATGCAGATGAAACAGTGAGGAAACTTTTCAATACCTATCTTGACAAATTTGAGCAGGCCATGAAAGATGATTTGAACACGGCGCTTGCTCTGGCGGCAGTTGATGAGTTCATAACTGAAATAAACCGAAAAAGAATTTTTTCAGAGCAAGATAAAGAAACTGTTCTAGAATTTTTACGGCGAACGGATAAAGTTTTGGCTTTACTTGAGGAAGAAGAAAGAATTCCTTCTGAGGTAGAAAAATTAGCAAGGGAGCGGGAAGTGGCAAGAGAAAAAAAAGAGTTTGGAGAAGCTGATAAACTGCGAGATGAAATTAAGGGTAGGGGCTATGATGTAAAAGATGATAAGAGCTCAAAACTTGGTTATCGTCTTACTAAAATATGAATTCCATTCTTATTGCAGAGGTAGAAGAACTTTTTCTGGAAGAGGCACAAAAGGAAGTTGAAGAACTTACAAAATGTGTTGTAATGCCAAGATCGAAAACAGTTCTTGCAATAGAAACGAGCAAAGAGGAAAAAACTGTTTCTGCTTTGTACTATTATTCTGGTCTTCTCAAAACATTGGAGTTGGAACTTTTTTTTGCGGAAAAAAAGAACTTTGAACTTTCGAGTGATTTTTTTCCTTTTTTTGAAAAAAAAACTTTTAGGGTTGAGGCAAAAACTGAGGGAAAGAAGGAGTTAGAAATGGAGTTGGGTGAAAAAATCTTGGACATTTTGCCAAGTCTGACAGTTGATTTAAGGAATGCTCAAATAACTTTTTTTGCAAGAGAGGTTGGAAACAAGCTTCTTGTTTCTCTTGATCTTACACAGTTTTTTCTTACTCAAAGACCATACAAAATTCATCATAATCAAAACTCTTTAAGTGCTGATTTTGCAAACTATCTTCTTAGAAAAATGGGTAGGCAGAACAGAAGAAAGGCAAGTTTCATTGATCCTAGTGCTAATCTTGCAGATTTGATTCTTGAATTAGTTCTTAGGGAGGAAAAGTTTGCAAAGCATCTTCACAATGTTTCTTCTCTTCCTTATACAAAAATTTTAAAGAAAAAACTTTTGCCGCCTGAAAAAGTAAAAGGTTCTCAGAATACTTATTTTGCTATTGTTCAGCACAACAAGCATTTTAAAGAGCTCAAAGAAAATATTGCAACGCTTCCTTTTAAAATCAGGGTTTCTCAGTATGAAGCTGATTGGCTCGATGTGAAATTCAAGAAAAATGAACTTGATTATGTTCTTTCTGCTCTTCCGATTTTTAAGGATAAGGAGGAATGGGAAAAATTTATTGATCAATTTCTTTATCAAACTGAGTTTGTTTGTAAGCATTCTATAACTCTTCTTTCTCCGCAAGCTCTTTCAAAGAAGGTGAGGCAAAAATATCGTTTGAAAACTCAATTTGAAGAAGAAATAAAAAGGGGAGAGAAAAAATATATTCTTTATTGCTTAGAAAAATGACTTATGTTATTTATACTGATGGGGCTTCAAAGGGAAATCCGGGACTGGCTGGCGCAGGAATCTTTCTTCAGAATAAGGATGGTGAAGAGGAAATTTCAAAATTTTTAGGAAGAAAAACAAATAATGAAGCGGAATATTTGGCGGTTCTTTTTGCACTTGAACATCTTAGGGGGAGTTCTGAGGCTCTTCATTTTTATTCTGATTCTCAGCTTTTGGTGCGACAACTTAATGGGCAATATAAGGTGAAGGCTCCAACTATTCTTCCCCTTTTTGAAGGGATAAAAACATTAATGAAAGGGAAAGATGTTACTTTTACTTGGATTCCTAGGGAGAAGAATACTAGAGCTGATTTTTTAGCAAATAAAGCAATTGAAAGAAGAATTTAATTGTCTCTTACGCAAGCACAAGACTGGAAACCTTTTGTTAGGGCATCGTGAATTGACTGAAAATGTTCAATATTTTCGTTGGAGATTTTTTTTGCGTAGGGGCAACTGGACAAATGAAATTTGAGGGAGAGGCTATTTCCAACTATTTCTTCTTCTTTTGTTGTCTCTTTTCCTTCTATGTTAGCAAGTTTGGACTTGAGCATTTCAATTTCTTCGCTTAGTTCTCGAAATTTTCGATCTGTGTTTTGTTCTGTTGTGAACATGGATTCAGAGAGAAAAACAACGTCTTTCTTGACTTTTCTGAATGCTTCTTTTATTTTTACTACTTCTTCGTAAAGTTCCATATGGGAATAAGTTTAAGCGTATTTATAAAAGTGTCGTTTGTTGTCACTAGTAGTAATTACAAACTTGCTTAAATTAAACTTCTAGAAAATTGCTGTGGTAGAAGAAGAAAAAGACGAGAAGAAGGCAGCTCAAGGTATTGGAACTTTGATAATTTTTATTGCATTAATCCTTGTAGCAGCAGTTGCCGCAGGTGTTCTTATTCAAACGGCTAGTACTTTGCAGTCAAAATCTCTGGATGTTGGCAGACAAACCCAGGAAAAAGTTTCTACAGATCTTGAAGTTGTTCAGGTGTATGCAGCAGATGGCAGAGATGGTTACTTTAATGGATCAATAGATAATTTTTCTGTAGTTGTTCGGCTCAGCTCTGGAAGTTCGGCAATTAAGCTTTCTGATACTCTTCTTCGTCTTGACACACCAATCTCGACACAACCTATGACATACATTCTGGGGGGGGGTGCCTCTGAGACTCAGTACGGCGTCACTTATTTGATAAATAGTTCACAGCATAAGGATGGATATATTTCGCAGGGTGATTCTGCTGAGCTTACTTTCACGGTTATGAATGGAACTGATATTCCTGAAAGCTCGACTTTGACTATTAGGGTTCTTACAAAAAATGGGGCTATTCGTCCTGTGCAGATTACAACTCCGTCGGCAATGGTTGAGTATTATATCTCTCTTTATCCTTAATTCTTTTCTTTCTTGACATTTCCCAGAGCCTTTATAAAGAGACTAAAATTCATTCATATATGGGAATAGACTTAACTCAGAGATTAAAACTGAGAAAATTCATCAAAAATCTTCTGCAGTACAGAGGCCGACACACAGAGTTAGTTTCTGTGTACATACCAGCGGGTTACGACATAACAAAGATAGTGAATAACCTTCAAGATGAACAAGGAACGGCAACAAACATTAAAGACGCCAAAACCTCAAAGTCCGTCATCTCAGCTCTTGAGAGAATGATTCGAAGTCTCAAAACTTTCTCAGATACTCCAAAAAATGGGCTTGCAATCTTTTCAGGAAATGTTTCTGATAAGGATAATGTAGATAATTTTCAAGTCTTTTGGATAGAACCTCCAGAACCTCTCAATCTCAAACTTTACAGATGTGATCAAAAATTTATTATCTATCCTCTTGATGAGATGGATGCCAATGAAACCACTTATGGACTCATAGCAATCGACAAAGGAGAAGCAACTGTTGGCCTGCTTATCGGTTCTTCCATAAAAACCCTCAAAAATCTTCACTCGAATGTTCCGGGAAAGTTCAAAGCAGGAGGACAGTCGGCACAGCGTTTTGCAAGAATCAGAGAAGGAGCAGCAGTTGAATTCTATAAAAGAGTTGCTGATGTTATGATTCAAGAATTTACCTTCATGACAGAGCTTAAAGGACTTATTGTAGGTGGTCCTGGAACGACAAAGAACAACTTTGTAGACGGAACTTACATGAACGAAGACTTGAAAAAAAAAATAAAAGGAATAAAAGATATCACTTATACAAATTCTTTTGGTCTTAAAGAACTCGTGGACAAATCAGAGGATGTGCTTAGCGACGACGAAATAATGACTGAGAGACGTATTCTTCAACGCTTTCTAGAAACGCTGGGAAAAGATACGACAAAAATCGTGTACGGAGTGAAGAATACAACTATGGCATTAGAAATGGGAGCGGTTGAAGATCTCATTATTATTGATTCAGAAGTTGAAGAAGAACAACTTGAGAAAATGTGTGAACTGCAAGAACAGAGTCGTTCAAATTTGCATTTAGTTACAGACAGGACACCTGAAGGAGTACAATTCAAAGCACTTGGTGGAATAGGAGCAATCCTTCGTTATCCTATTAGCACATAAATTCTTTTTTTTTTTTAATAACAACAATTTGAAGAAATTCTGAAAAAAATCTTCCTAAATAAGGAAAAGACTTACAACAATTAAGAGAACCACAATTCCAATACCAACAAGCAAAAGCTTTGTCGTGTTATCAAAGGAATACTTGGAAAGTGATGAAACAGGATTGTTTTGATCGTTGCTGCTGCTGTTGTTGTCCGAAACATTTGTTGATGGAATTGGCTTTACTTCAATTCCTGTTCCTGAACTACAATTTAAAATTGTGAGGTCTGTTTCTCTTGTTTGTAGGGCGGAACCATCTGAAAGGGCAGCTTTTTGGATGACTGTGTATGTACCTGGCGCTAGGTCTGAGATGTCTAGTACTAGATTGCGCTGTTCTGTGTCGTCAAGGTCCAATTCAAAAAGGTCGCTTTCAGCACTAATTGATGTTCCTCTAATTGCAGCTGTAATTCTGGCGTCCTCATCGTAGCGTCCGAAGTTTGTTATTCTCATGAAAGCGTATACTTTGTCGTCACACTTGATTGTTATTGGGCTTACAGAGTAAGAATTTACTTTCAACATTTTACTTGGTCTTTGAATGGAGATGTCTTCTAGCTCTGTAATCTCGTCGTCTCCATAATCAAGTCGAATTTCAAGTGTGTGAGTTCCGTCGGAAGCATCTTGAGGAATGTCGAAGCGAAGTGTGATTGTTTCGTCATCATTTACATCTAAAAGGAATGTTGAACTGCTTTCGTACACGTCACTGTTCGCGGAGTCAATATCGTAGATTGTTCCAGAAACACTTACATCTCTGAAAATTTTAGATCCTTGATTGTGTACTGTGACATTAACTTCGAGATTACTGTCGGGTTCAATGTTGTCGTCGAAAGTTATTTTCTCAATATACACGTCTCCTACAACTTTTACTTCAACGCGAAGTGAATCTAGTTCTTCATCTGTCGAATCGAGGACTCGTAATTTTCCATAGTAACTTCCCGTTTTTTGGTCATCGGGAATTGAAACTTTAATTTCAACAACGTCGTCATCGTCACCTCCTAGGTCAAGGGAAGAAGGGCTAAAGGAAAATGCTGCTTTTGAGATCGTATCAGAACTACTTTCTCCTTCGAGGTCATCTTCAAATTCAAAATGCAAATCTCTTACTTCAATGTTTCCGGTGTTTTGAATTTCAAATTCATAGTTATCATCAACGTATTCTCCTTCTTCGCCGATAATTGTAAGAAGGCCATTTCTGACGTCGTATTTGTTCTGGTCAAATTCTATTTGTAAATCTCCTCCTGTTACTTCAACAAGGAAAGTCCACTCGAAGTTACCTTGATCACTGCGTACTCGAAAAATTCCTTCGTATGTATCAATTTCTACATCATCAGGAATATTAACTTTAATTTCAACACTTCGAGAACGTCCGGGGTCTAATTCGTCAAATTCATCGGGGTCAAAACTTATTTTGCTTTCTCGAATTTCGTCACCAGTATCAATTCCTTCTAGATCGTTAACGATTTCAAATTTGAGGTTTGTTAATGTAATATTTCCAGTATTTTCAAAACGAAAACGATCAGTTGTTCTTTCGTCAAGATCTCCTTCAACAAGCATTTCATCAGCATTTACAAGTGTGAGGCTGATGTCGCTCTGTGCTGTGATTGCAGCTGTAAGTGTAAAATTTAGTTTTTGGGTTGAATTATCCTGATTGGTGATAAGGATACTGCCAGTGTAATTTCCTGCTTTGGCATCTGTTTCGAAGCTGTAGGAAATAGAACGGGACTCGGATGCTTTTAGCTCTGTTACTGTGCTTTGATTGAGAGAAACAGAAATACTGTCGGCAGCTCTAACTAAATTTGAGGCTGTTAAGGTTAAAGAAATATTTTCATCTCCTGTGTTTGTTATGGTGAAACTTCCTTCGCCTGTTGTTCCTTCAATGAGGGAAAGAACTGCTCCGGAGGGGTCTACAGAAAAATTTTGTGTAGCATAAGCAGCGCCAAAGCTTGTGAAAAGCAGGGCAAGGGTTAGTAGTGTGGTAATGAGTTTCATTTTTACAGAGGCTAAAATATGATACTACTTAATAATAACTAATTTATAAACGTTTCCTAAGTCAGAAAGGCTAAAATGGTAGTTCGTGCTTAGTTTTTCTTTTTTCGTAAAAGTCTGGTTCGTTTAATGAAGGGAAAGGGAGTTCAAAGAAATCTTTGACTAACTCGTTTGGATCAACTGTACAATGTTCTGTCTCAAAACCCTCTATCAGGGCTTCTTTAAGGAATGTTCTATAAATAAAATCGTAAGAGTATGGGCCTTTTTCTTGAAGACAGGATTTATCTGCTCCTTCACAAATTCTCTCTAGTGAGTGCAGGGATCTGTCTCTTCTCAAATTTGGGGAATACTGCTCATACAATGCTCTGTACCAAAGGGGATTATGAGACTGAGCAACTCTGATGCGGTGTCCAGAAAATTGTGGATAGGGAGCAGGGATGAGAATAACGGTTAGACGTTGTGTTCTTAACTCATTTAGGAAAATTTCTGCATAGTTGAGAAATTTTGTTCTTATGTCTTCCGGTAAAAAAAGGAGGGGGAATTTAGGAGACCACATAAGGGAAAAGAGGGAAGAGAAATTTATAAGAGTTTCAAAAATTTCACATCATGCTGCCTAGTGCCGACAAATCTGGCATTGCATTTCCTGAAGCTTTGTCTTCTTTTATTTCTACGATGAGACTTTGCGTTGTCAAAATCATGCTTGCTATGCTTGCTGCATGTTGGAGTCCTAATCGGGTCACTTTGACGGGGTCAATGACTCCTGTTTTTACCAAATCTTCGTATTTGTTTGTTTTTGCATTGAAGCCAAAGTTAAACTCGGGTTTGGAGAGAACTTCGTGCTTGTAGACAGAAGAATCTAATCCTGCATTTTCAAGAATTGTTCTAAATGGGTATTCTAGTGCATTGCGTAAAATTTGTGCTCCGAGAACTTCATCGCCACTCATATCAGAAGCAGTGATAGAAGAAGCAGCCCGAAGCAAAGCAACTCCTCCTCCAACAATGACTCCTTCTTCTATTGCAGCGCGAGTCGCATTAAGAGCATCATCTACTCTGTGTTTTTTGTCTTTCATTTCTGTTTCTGTGGATGCACCAATTTTCAAAACAGCAACTCCTCCTGTTAGGGAAGCAAGTCTTCGTCCTAAAGATTTTTTTTCAGACTCAGACGGACTTTGATTCATCTGGCCCTTGAGAAGTTCGATTCTTTCTCTAAGATTTTTTCCATTAGCTTCAATAATTGTTGTTTTATCTTTGCTTACTTTAACTTTTTTAGCAGTTCCTAGGTCAGTTACTTTTAATTCTTTTAAGTCTGTTTTTTCATCTTTAAGATATGCCTTTGCTCCTGTTAATGCTGCAATATCTCGGAGTAATTCTGTTTTTTCATCGCCAAATCCTGGGGCTTTGATTGCAGCTGCTTTGATGGTTCCTCTCATGATATTAAGGACAAGACTTCCTAGTGCTTCTCCTTCGAGATCGTCGGCGATGATTAGTAGTGGTCTGGATTCTTCTCCTGCTGCTTGCAAGGCTACGATGATATCTCTTAGATTTGAGATGGCGGAATCTGTTATTAGGATATATGGATTTTCAAATTCTACCTCTTTTTTTTCGGGGTCTGTTACCATGTAGGGTGATAAATATCCTTTGTTGATTTCCATTCCTTGAGTGAGCTCAACACTTGTTTCCATGGAAGAAGCTTCTTCTACTGTAATTACGCCGTCGTTTCCAACTTTGTACATGGCTTCTGCAATCAAGGCTCCAATCTCTTCGTCATTGTTTGCAGAAATAGAAGCAACACTTGCAACTTGTTCTTTTGAACTGATGCGGATGGCTTTTTTTCCGAGCAAATCGACAACGGTTGCACTTGCTTTTTCAATTCCGCGTCTTACTTCAATTGCATTGGCGCCAGAGTTGATAACCTTAAGGCCTTCTTTTGTAATTGCTTGTGCAAGGACTGTTGCTGTTGTCGTCCCGTCTCCTGCTAAATCCTGAGTTTTTGAGGCTACTTCTTTGATGAGTTTTGCTCCGCATTCTTCTTTTGGGTCATGTAGTTCAATTGCTTTGGCAACTGTGACTCCATCGTTTACAATTTCTGTTGATGTGGCTTTGTCGATTGCGACGTATCTTCCTTTTGGTCCAAGTGTTACTTTGACGGTGTCCGCAACCTTGTTAATTCCTGCAAAGAGTGCTTCTCTTGCTTTTGTGTCAAATATAATTTCGTTTGCCATTTTTCTTTTTTATCTTGTTATAATTCAAGAACTGCACTAATGTCTTTGTATGAAATAAGATTGTATTCTGTACCTTCTAAGGAAAGTGTACGGCCGGAATATTCGGAATAAATAACTTTGTCGCCGATTTTCAAGGAGCACTCTTTTAGTTCTTTGGAAACTGCAACAACTTCGCCATATTCAAGTTTTTCTTCTTCTGTAGGGAGAATAATTCCGCCTACTATCTCTTCTCTGCTTTTTTTCTGCTCTCCTTTTTTGAGTAGCACTTTGTCCTGAAGTGGTAGTATTTTTGCCATTTTTTCTTTTTGTTGTTTTGTGAAAGAAGCAAAAGAAAACATATATTTAAATTTTTCTCTTAATCCTTAAAACTTCGCCATCTTTGCGGATTTGGGACATTTATCTACTTTTTGAACTGGGACCTTGATCTGGAAAAATAAGTGTGGCTTTTTTAGAGTATGTGGTGTGAAAATTTTTCTTGTTACTATTGTGTTTTAATGACAAAACCTAATATAAGAATTCGGGTAGATTGTGCTTAGCACAAGTTATATGGTCACACGTAAAGCAATAAATCAGGATTGGAAGAGACTCATGATTTTGATAGCATTTTTAGCTTTTTCAATGTTTGCTTTTAAAAATACGAGTTATGGATTGAGCTATCTTAATGATAGTGAAATCTTCAATGCTGAAATTGTACATGTTAATAGTCTTAAGGCTCCTTATTCTCTTCTTATGGAGTTTTCAAATACTATTAATGAAACACTAAGTTATAATGTTGAGATTGTGTACAAAAGAACAAATGAGATTGTCCAAAGTGAAGTTTTTGATTGTGGTTCTGAAAGTTCGTGTGAGAAGAAATTTGAGTTTCAGGGAATTTATTATGATGATTATGAAGTGCATATTACTGTTGCTCATTTAGGAACTGTTTATAATCAGGATTTACCTTTTAGTTTTACAAAGGCGGAAACGAAAAATTTTTTTGTTGTTGATGAAGAGCAGTATATAGAAGTTGGAAAAGTCCCTGCGATTAGGGGAGAGATTTATCTTGAAAATTCTAGTAAGGTCCGTATTCTTGCAATTTCTGATGTTAATAATGCTGCTCGTTTTGAGACAGAAGTTGATTGTGAAGAACTTATTTGTTCTTTTGAACTTCCTATGACAAGAGATGTTCTTTTTGGAGTTTATTCTTTGCAAGGTTATACGGAAACAGATAATTTTGGTGCTAAGGTTAGTTTATTGTTTGACACTTCAAGAGTCGTAGAGCAACTTCCTGAAACCTCTAAGAAAGATAAGAAAGATAAGGGGGATGAAGAGGAGATAAATCAAACTGAGGATTCTGACTTTCTTGATGAAAGTGTTTTTACTGGAAATTTTACACAGCTTTTTACTATGCTAGAGGGGAACCAAACTTTACGTAATCATGTCTATTTTTTGGAATGTGAGGATTCTACTCAAGACTTTTATCTTAATGGTTTGATTTACAATTATTACAAAATTATAGAAAAAATAAACTGGGACTATAAAGCCAATTTCTTTGCAAAGTTTTCTTCTTCACAGTTTACGATTTTATACAGTGAGGGTTTGGAAGCAAGTATTGATACTGAGGGTATGTTGCAAATAGATAATTTTTTTGAAGATGAAGGATATATAGTTTTATCAAGCTTTGATTTTGCACAGGAACTGCAAGAACAGAACTTAAGTTTTTCTGATCTTCTCAATGATCTTATTTTTGTTAAAGTTGTAAAGAATGAAGATGAGAGTCAAGTTTCTTTATCAAAAAAAATTCTTCTTCCACAAAAATTTTCTGATTCTAGTTTTGAGGTTGAAGTTCAGGTTGATACTGAAACAGAAAAAAAGTTGGCACGTGTTGACAATAAACTTACAAGGCTCATGAACAAAGATGCTGTTTCAAAAAACACACTAAAAACTCTTCTTGAAACATCTGATGAACTTAATGCTAGTTTGCAGATTTCAGGTAGAGACATTAGGTTTAGTAACTTAAAGCTTGATGAGAGTGGGCTTGGTTTGAGAGCTAAGAAAGTAAATAAGGAATTTAGTTTTGAGGATGAAAAAACTCAGGAAAAAATAACTTTGAAAGATATTTTTGCAATTGATCCTGAGGGGATTGATTTTGAAAGTGCTACTATGAACAGAGTCGCCAAAGGAACAGCTTTGTACAAATGTAAGGATTGGGATTACGACAGCGAGACATGTATGGGAACTTGGAAAAAGATTCGCGATTTGACTCCTGGTGTTGAATACGCATTAGAACTAGATAAGTACGATCCAGCTTTTGCAGAGTTGAATATTATTTTTGAAGATGACTTTGAGCAAGGTGGTGCATTTCAGTCTGGATTTTGGACGACAAGAACGGAGGATGATTCTCAACTTACTGGGAAATGGGATATAGACACACAGTACAAATATGAGGGCTCCTATTCTTTGTCGAATTCTCCTGGAAAAAACTATGATCCGGGTGTTCCTTCGAATAAGAATGTTCCTCATATTTCTGTTATTACTCCTCCTCTTAACTTAAGTGGTCTTGTAAGTGCTAATGCAACGTTCTATCAAAGAGTTTTTCTTGAAGAGGATGGAACAACATCTTGTTATGATGCTGTTTTTCCTTTTTTTTCAACGGATGGTAGTTCTTGGACACCAATTACAATCACTGGTTATTCACAGAGAAATTTTCATGACTGGTTTTCTGGACAGCCTTATTATGGTGATTCTTCTGTTGATGGATATGCTATTTGTGGTCAGTATACAACTTGGACGCAGGTTTCTATTGATCTTACTCCTTATGTTGGAAATCAAACCTTTTATTTGCGTTGGTCTATGACTTCGGATGATAATACTGCTTTTGATGGATATAATCTGGATAATTTTGTCGTGTATGGAGTTGAGAATCAGAATCCTGTTATTGTAACTGCTCCTTCTTTTAATCCTTCGACTCTCATTCTTGGTGAAGATACTTATCTTAATATGAGTATTACTGATGAGTCTGAAGTGAATGTTATTGGAACTGTTAGTTATCAAAATGGAACAAAACAAAATTATTCTCTGCTTCCTGAAATTAAAAATAAAACAAAAACGTATTCTCTAGTATCGACACAGACAAGTGAAAAGGGGGAAAATGTAACAGTTTTTTCAGATACTTTTTCGAGTTTAAAATATTGGTTTATTACTATTGGAACTAATATGTTTGACTGGGACATTTTAGGTGGTGGTCTTCATGTCGATGGTGTTACTGCTCCAAGGCCGCAGTATGCTACGCTTGTTCCGCCTGTAGATTTGAGGAATTTCTCAGAGGGTGAAATCTTGTACCAGTACAAAGATTCTGGTTCGTTAGAGGGAAATGATTGTCTTTTATTTTCTCTCTTTGATGGGAGTTCTTGGAGTGCAGACTCAGTTATTTTTTGTAATGATCTTCCTTTGGATAATACTTATTATGGCGGAAATATCAGTTTGAATTCTTCGTACATGACAAAGGATTTTCAGATGCGTTTTGGTGCGGATCAATTTGATAATACTGGAGATGATGCTTATATTGACAACTTTTTTCTTTATGCTTGGCAAAGGGAATCGCAAACAACGGGGAGATTATTTGAAATACAGGGTTTTGATAATTTTACTGAGATTGATAGAATAAATGTAACTATTCTTGTTGATTCTTATAATCCTGTTGCTAGTGTTGTAAATGCGAATCTGCACCCGGATTTGTACTTGTCTTTGAATGATGGTTCTGTTCAAGGAGATGAATTTTCGGTGTTTGATCTTTTTTCTTTAAATAATTCTTATTTGGGTTCGACTATTAATGCAACTGATAAAAATTTTACTCTCTCAATAACAGATCCAACGCTCATTGATTATTGGATTTCTCATCCTGATAGAAGGTTTTTGAGGATTGGTGCAGCGAATATTGATTATTCTTCGTCCTTGGTTTATGATGAGATTGTTTACAAGGCTCTTACTATAAGTATTGAGGGGAAAGGAACGAACAATAATTATTACTATAACTTTTCAAATGTGCAGCTTCCTGGAACTCACAATCTTACTCATGTTTACATTACGGATTTCTTTGGGCAGAGTACTAATCAAACATATACTGCTGTTAATTTTTCAGTTGCTGCTTATTCAAAAATTGAAACTTCTTATTTGTCTCAGAATAATATTCAGGTTGGTGATCCTGCAACGATGAATTGTAAGGTTGTAGATAATTCGACTGGAAATCCTCTGGGGAGTTATACTGTTCTTTTTTATAAAAATTCAACTTATCTCGGAGCTAATTTAACTAATGCTTCTGGAATTGCTGTCTATACTTTTCCTGATAGTTCGGTTGCTGATTCTCTCTATAATATTACGTGTAATATAACGGATTCTCCAACTACTTTTTATACGGTGACTGAAGAAAACTCTTCTTCGGACTTACTTGCTGTTTGGCTTGGCTCGGCGGATATTGAAAAACCCGCAGTTTTTGCAGGAGGGGGGAGTCCTGTTTTGAATAATGTTGGTCTTGGTTTTAATGCTTGGGTGAATGCAACGGATAATGTAAAAGTAGAAAAGGTGTATCTTTATGTAAAAAGGCCGGGTGAGGTATCTTATAGTGGTTATTTAATGTCTTCTCCTGGAACGCTTAATGGAAGTGGACAGTACACATACACGTATACACAAGATAGTATTGCTGGAACTTATTACTATTATTTCAGAGCGGAAGACAATTGGACTATTCCTAACTGGAATGAAACTGTGGCTCAGACATTCTCCAGAGTTGTCGCTGACGCTTTGATCAAGATAAATAATGATGGTCTTGTGTACAAGTCTATTAATGATGTCGGTATTGAGCGTTATACTGTTGCTTCTCTTTCGAATTCAACTCCGGGCGAACAAAGTGCATATATTGGACCTTATTTTGTTTTTAATAATAGTTTTGCAGATGAATTTGCTAGCTGGACAAGCTTTGCAAATCCTTCGGGAGTTTCTTTGTATTCTGGTAATGGTGGGGTTGGATATGAACGACTGGATAATGATTTGACGGCAGCTTCTTCACGAACTCCTGGGACTGATGATAGTGCGGCTAAAGTTTCTATGGAATCTTCAACTTATTCGTTGGGTGGCAGTGGGTATTCTTATTTTGAAAAGGCCTTAGATTTGGGTGGTTATACAAGTGCAAATGTTTCTTTTTATCTTGCAGATAATGATGTTGATACTATGGTGAGCGGTGATTATCCTTTCTCTCTCGAAGTGTATGATGGAATTTGGTATCAGGCTTATACGCAACAAGGAGTGAATAATGGGGACACAACAATTACGGCAGCAGATTATGTTTACAAAAATGTTGAGCTTGGTGGCTATCAGATGGTGGATAATTTTAAGATTCGCTTTTCAGGTGGTGGGTATGAATCAACAAATGATGATTTCTTAGTGGATGATGTGCTTGTTACTGCGAGTGCTGAGGATGAAACTTCTCTCTCTCAGGTCTATGGATTTGGGAATCAAAATTTGAATCTTTCTTTTTTTACGGTAAAAGTTTTTGTTAGTGCGTATGACAATACTGGTTCAACTCTTAATGATGAGCCTGATCTTTCAGTTGAATTTTATAATGGTAGTGAATATATAGATAAGGAATATTGTGGTCTTGAAGCATTGTATGGTTTTAGTCAGAGTTTTTCAGTTTCAGATGTGAATTGTTCTGTTATGATGACTGATCCTGATCTTATTTTAGCTTGGGAAAATCCTGCGAATCGAAAAATAAGGGTGAACGCTGAGTATGTTGATGTTAGTCTGGCGGGCTCTGACAATATTAACTGGACTGGTGTCTCTTTTGAGTATTATACTCCTTCTTTACTTTTTAATCCTGGAATTATCAATATCACTTCTTATCTTTCAAATAGGATTTATTATAATGCTACAAATGAATTGAAGGGAACTGTTAATATAACTCAGATAACCATTGAGAATAATTCTCTTTACAATCTTTCCCAAAGCTGGAATGCTGCTACTATGCCTCTTATTGATCTTCCCAATGGGGTTTACTATTCTTCCTCTGCTTTGACGGATGGTTCTGGAAATATTATCATGGATTCTCAGGGAAGGGAAATTGTTTCAACGGATTATTTTGAAATTCAAAATATGTATGTGAATATTACTTCGCCAGTTCAAGATCAGACTTATGCAAGTGATGTTTTGGTGAATGTTACTCTGGATACAACTTTTTATGCAAGTGGGGGACATTGTAATTATTCTCTTAATTCGCAGTCTCCTGTTGCTATGACTCAAGATAACTCTACACAATTTTCTGCAATCATTCCTCTTACGAATTTTACTTTTGCTGAAAATAGTGTTATTGTTTATTGTGATGATTCCGCGGGTGATCTTTCTGTCTCAAAGAATGTTTCTTTTAATGTGGACACGGGATTTGTTGTAAAATATGTTGCGCCAACAGAAGCAAATAATTCCATAGTTTCTCTTCCTTATACTGATATTAATGTTTCTATAGAAACTCTTGAGACAACATCAGGGTATATTGATTTCAATAAAACTTTGCTTGCTTATTATAATTTTGAGAACTATTCTGGAACTGATCTTTCTGATTATAGTTCTTATGGAAATACTGCTTATCTTAATGCAACGCAGATAAATAAAACTGGAAATATTCGTGGAAATTTTAGTAAATTTAATTCCAGTCTACAAGCTTCTGTTTCTCTTCCATCTCCGTCTGAGAGTATAATGGGAGCTTTTTCTGGAGATTCTGATTTTTCTGTTTCTATGTTTATTAATCCAAATAGAAAAAATGTTGGGGCTGGGGTAGTGAAGGAGCCTCTGTTTGAACTTTTTAATTCTAGTTCTACATATCTTTCTTATGGACTTCAAAGTGCTTCTGGAACTGAGGAAGTTTATTTTGTTGTTTCTCGTTTTGGAATAAATCAGAGTTTTTATTCTGGAGACTTGAATTGGGAAAATATGACTTGGCAACTTTTAACAATAACTGGAAAGGAAATAAATTCTTCGCATCTTAATGTCTCTGTTTATCTTAATTCTCAATATAAAAATTCTAGTGCAATGAATAAAAGTCTTTTCTTGGACACTGATGCTGCTTTATGGATTGGTAAATCGGTTCCTTTCTCTTCTTATTTTAATGGGTCTTTGGATGAAATTTTTATTGAGGGGAGGGCTTTGTATGATCAGGAAATTAGTGCACTTAATAACTCTAAAATACATATTTTGGATATTAATTATACTAATTTGCTGAATGGGAATTATAGTTTTGAAGCGTGTGGAATTACGAAGAAGGGCCTTTTTCTTTGTGCTGACGAGCGTTTTATTTTTATTAATAAAACTCTGCCTCAAATTACTATTAATACTCCTATAAATAATTCCAATATTAATTATTCGGAGGATGTCTATGTCAATGTTTCTATATCGGAAGAGGTTGCAAATGTGTGGTATTCTCTCTTCTCTGATCCAACAAATGTTTCTTTGCAGAATGTTTCTTTGTTTGATTGGAATGGATCTTTTTCAGATTTGGGTGGGAGTAATGCAATTACGGTGTATACAAGGGATGATATAGGGAACTTAGTTTCAAAGACGCATTATTTTTATAAGGTTCACGAAAAACTTGTGAGTCTTGAAAAAGGTGTTAGTTCCTTGGGGGTTGATTCTTATCTTGTTGTTATTAATTTTACAAATAATGGGGAGTGGAAGAATTATTCTTTGTACGATTTTGTTGATAGAAATTTTACTTATTATGATGTCTCACCTGTTCTTGATGGAAGTTCTGGTGTTGGTGGTGTTTATACTGGCGATCTGTTACGGTGGAACTTTTCTTTGAACAAGGGTGAATCGCAACTTGTCACGTACAAGGTGAATGGCAGTAGTAGTGGGTATAAACTGAAAAAGGCTTTTATTGGTAGCTTGGATTAGTGTTTGTTGTTGAATGGAGTAATGGAAACAAGGGATATTGTCCACTGCAAAAGTAATTTCTGGGAGACCAGTTTAAAATTACTTTTCCTGTGAAAATGTAAACTACTGGGTTTTCAAAATAAAAAATAACTGAGTCCTATAGAAATAAATGGCCCTCCAACCGGGGCAGATTCAACTCGAAGAATATTAAATTTTAATAATATAAACCTAAATAGCTATCAAATATTAACATTTTAAATTCTAGACAAAATTTTACCTCCTAAAATTCGAGGTGACTACAAAAAGAGAAATTATTAAAATTGTAGTCTCCTACTTTAAAGTCTTTTTGTATTGTTTTATTAAAAATTGTATTGTTGGTTTTAGATTATTATTTTCAGAATATTCTCTTAAAGATAAATAATATTCTTGTCTATCTTCTAAAAATATATTAATTGGAGGATAATTATTTTTTAATAAAATATAATTTAATAATAATCTTCCAACTCTACCATTTCCATCTTGAAATGGATGAATATGTTCAAATTGATTGTGAACTAAGGCTGCTAAAATTAAAGGTTTAAAATTATTTTTATTTTCGTTATACCAATGTATAAATTCATCTAATTCTTCTTTTAATTTTGAAACTGGAGCTCCTTGATGGATTATACCTCCTCTATTATTTTTTATTACAACTTCAACATCTCTTAATTTTCCTGCAAAATCTTTTGAATCTTTAAAACAAATTTTATGTAATTTTAATATTAAATCTAATGATAATTCATCACTCCAACTATTGATAAAATCTACTGCTAATCCTACATTAATAGTTTCAAGTTCGTCTTTAGTTTTAGGTAAATTTTTTTCTTCAAGTAATTCTTTAACTTCATTTTCAAGAACCGATGACCCTTCAATAGCATTAGTGTTATATACAAAATCTTCTTTAAATTTCAAAAAATCAGAATTTTGTAGATGAATTATTTTTAATTTAGAATCATATTTATTTAGTTGATTAATTTGCGAAGAAGATAAAAAAATTTTAAAAATTTCTGTTTTTAATTCTTCTATTTGCGCAAGAATTATTTGTTCTGCTCTTGCCTTATTTTTTTCTAAATCTTTTGCAGATAAATTTTGTCCTAAATACCTAGAAATTTTTTTTACCTTATCTTCATCTCTATAAGAATGTGATAAATAATATTTTATATTTTTTCCAGATTTTCTTTTTTCTATAAACATATAGCAAATAGGTGACTACAAGTTATAAATTTATCTTTTTATGTAGTCACCTTTAGTAAAACTTGAGTTTCACTCCCACTAATTGAAAGTTCTTGAGAATAAGTTCGACTCCTGCGAATAAACAAAGCCCTCCAACCGGGATTCGAACCCAGGTCGCCGGCTCGAAAGGCCGGCATGATTGGCCGGACTACACCATTGGAGGATAGCTAGAGGCAATGCAAATGTCTTTATAAAGCTTAGTGGAAGCACATGCTTCAAAAAAAAGAGGTTTAAAAGTTCTTTCTTATTGCCTTTACATTATGTCCTTTGTTCACATCAAAACATACGGCTGCTCCTTTAACCAGCTAGACTCACAAATTATGGCTGGAAAGCTAGCTGCGAGGGGTTTTCAAATCATCGACGACGACAAAGGTGCTGACCTTATTCTCATAAATTCTTGTACTGTAAAAAATCTTTCTGAAAGTAAGTTTTTTGGTGACGTCAGGCGCTACAAAGAAGAGGGAAAGAAACTACTTCTTTGCGGCTGCATCACACAGGCTGAAGAGAACTATCTCCAAAATGAACTCAAAGATATAAGTGTTGTCGGTGTGAATGACCTCGACAAAGTTGCTTTCATTGCGGAACAAACACTCAAAGGGAATCCCATCCAGTTCATTTCAAAATTAGGACGAAAAAAAGAGAATGAAGAGCAACGTTTTGAAAAAGAAAGTCTTCGTTTATCCTCGCCAAAAATCAGAACTTCTTCACTTATCGAAATAATTCCTATAAACGAAGGTTGTCTTAACACTTGTTCTTTTTGTAAAACAAAGCAAGCACGTGGACAATTATTTTCCTATTCTTCGTTAGCAATTAAAGCCGCAGTACAAAGGGCGCTTGAGTCTGGAGCTAAGGAAATTTATCTTACGTCTCAGGACACGGCTTGCTATGGTTTTGATATTCAAACTTCGTTGCCTTCACTTCTCAAAGAAATTCTTACTCTTGAGGGAGATTTTCGATTAAGAATTGGAATGGGAAACCCAAATCATTTCAAGAAAATTATTGGTGATATTCTTAGCATTATGGAAACAGACGACAGAGTCTATCGTTTTTTGCATGTTCCTCTTCAAGCTGGTTCCGACAGAATTTTGGATGAGATGAGACGTATGTACAAACGAAGAGATTTTGAAGAGATAGTTTTCAAAGCAAAACTTCGTCTGCCAGATATAACTTTTGCAAATGACATTATTGTAGCATACCCGACAGAAACAGAAGAGGAATTTTTGCAAACTCTCGCAGCTCTTTCAAAAGTGAGAACTAATGTTCTTAATTACTCCAGATTTTGGCTTAGGCCAGGAACACCTGCGCAAAGCATGTACAAAGGAGCAGACTTTGTTGACGGGGCAGAATCAAAGCGACGTTCAAAGATGATTCGAGAACATTTTGAAAGAATTGGGCTTGAAAATAATAAAAAATGGGTAGGCTGGGAAGGAGAGGTTCTTATTTCAGAAAAAGGAAAAGAGGGAACAAACACCTTTGTCGGTAGGAATCTTTACTACAAACCTATTATCCTGAGTTCAGAAAAAAATGTGGAGCTAGGACAAAAACGCAAAGTGCGCATTGTCGATGCTAGCTGGATGGATTTTCGTGGGGTTGTTCTTGAGTGAAAGTAATCGCGATGAAGGAAGCACACAAATTTATAAATTCTTCTTTTTCAATAATTCTTTAGGCAATAGAGAATGGAAACATATAAAGTCTTTAGGGAATTTTTTCTTACTTTTCATTCTTTTGGAAAGTTTTCTGGTTTTTACGCAAAGCTTCTTGCTTTTTTTCTTATTTTTCTTTTGTTTTTTTCAGGGAATTTTTTTACTCTTAGTGAAGGAGTTTTTCTTACCTCTCTTTCAATTGTTCAAGCTTATCTTTTTGTTAATATTGTTCTTTCTCTTATTCGACTTTTTCTTATTTATGCATATTATAAAAAAAATAATTTCCCTAGTGATCACATTGATACTTACACAATAGGGATTCAAAATTTGTTTTCTCTTTTTTTAATTGGTATTATGTTTTTTATGGTTCTTCATATCTTAGGAATTGAAATTAAATCTTTATTTTTGACTGTTAGTATTATAGCTTCAGCAATTGCAGTGACTTTTAAAGAATATATTACGAATATGCTTAATGGTTTTATTATTATGTTTTCTAATGATTATAAAATTCTTGATTTAATTAAGGTTGGCGAGATTCAAGGAAAGATTGTCAATATTGATTTTCAAAAAGTTCATATTAGGACCTTAAATGGAAATATGATTTATATTCCAAATGGAACTATTTTTAGCACTACTGTTATTAATCTTTCAAGGATGGCTGGCAATAAAGAGGTCCCTTTTACTTTTTCTATAGGGTCTGAAGTTTATGCAGAATTTGATGAACTCAAAAAAAAAATTTTAGAGGAGATTTCTGCTTTTAGTGAACAAATTAAATCTGTTGACTCTGTAAAGATAGTTATTCAGTCAGTTCAAAAAGATGCTGTTACGATCTCTGTACTTGTTCCTGTAAATAGGTATAGCACTCGTTTGGAATTTTCTTTAAATAATGTCATTAATACTTGTGTGATGAAATTTGCAAGTTCAATAAAGACAAGAGAGAGCTCGCCAAGTAAAAAAAAAGAAAGTTCTCCTAAGAAGAAGATTTCAAAAGCTCCTCTTTCTTAGTAAATTGTCTTTTTTAAGGTACAAGTACTTTTTTTATATCTTCTTTGTGTTTCTAGTTTATGAAAAAATTTGATCTCATTATTATAGGGGGAGGCGCTGGAGCACCACTTGCTCGTGCAGCAGCAAAGGAAGGTCTGAAAACTGCGATTATTGAAAAAGACAAACTTGGTGGCACATGTCTGAATAGAGGATGCATTCCTTCAAAAATGCTTATTCATCCGGCGGATGTTGCTTTGGAAATGAAAGAAGCTTCTTCTTATTTTCTAGAGCCCGTAAAAAAACCAAAAGTCAATTTTGCAAAGTTAGTTTCTTTTATTACCAAGACGACGGATTCAGATTCGGCTAGTATTCACAAAACCTATGAAAGTAAAAGCATTAAAAATCTTACTTTTTACCACGACAAAGCAAGGTTTGTAAGTGACAAGGTTCTTGAGGTTTCAGGAGAAAAGATCAGTGCTGAGACGATTGTGATTGCCGTTGGTTCTAGGCCTTTTATTCCGAATATTGAGGGGCTGGATGGGACTGCGTACATGACGAGCACGCAAGCGCTACGCAGAAAGACTTTGCCGAAAACTCTTCTTATTATTGGTGGAGGTTACATAGGTGTTGAACTTGGTCATGCTTATGGATCTTTAGGGAGCGAGACTCATTTTCTTGTCCGAGATTCTCTTCTCTCGCGGGTTGACAAAGAAACACGAGAGGAATTTAGCAGAGTTTTTGCGAAGCATCATAGGGTGCATTTCAAAACAGAGACAAGAAAGGTTTCCTACGACAAAAAGAAAAAACTGTTTACTGTTGAGTATCTTCAGGATAAAAAGAAGAAGGTTCTTGTGGGGGATGCTTTGCTTGTTGCTGTTGGAACACAAATGAGTACGGATGATCTTGGTCTTGAGAACACAAACATAAAGCTGGATTCGCGTGGCGCGGTTGATGTAAATATGTACTTGGAAAGTTCTGTGAAAGGTGTGTATGCACTTGGTGATTGTGCTGGAAACTACATGTTTCGGCATAGTGCTAATTTTGAAGCGGAGTACTTGATGGACCAACTAGTTTTCAAAAAGAAAAGAGCTCGTATTTCTTATCCGCCAATTCCCTTTTCTGTTTTTACGTCACCACAAGTTGCAGGAGTTGGAAAAACAGAAGAAGAATTACTCAGTGAAGGAATTTCTTACATTAAAGGGTTGAACAAATATGAGAATTCAGCTATGGGCATGGCTTTGCGTAGTGATTCTGGATTTGTAAAGGTTCTTTTTGATAGGAAAAGTAAAAAACTACTTGGGGCTCATATTGTCGGTCCTGAAGCTTCTAATATGATTCATATGCTTATTTTGGCAATGAATATGGGTGCAAAAGTTGATGACTTACAGGCCATGGTTTATGTCCATCCGGCACTCCCGGAGATTGTACGCAACGCCGTGAACAAGGCTTGGCAGCAATTTTGAGTCTAGGGTTTCTTTCTTTTTTTTGACGGGTAGTTTTTTCGATACTTTTAAATATCTTTTTTTTACAGTAATTTTATGTTCGTAGTTGTTCTTCTCCTTTTGCTTCTGTTTGTAGGGGCTTTTTTTGTCTTTATTTCTAGTTATTCTTTTCAAATTTTCTTCCATAAATTTTTCACAAAACATACTTTTCTAGAAAGCTTTGTTGCTAGAGTTAAGGGGGAGATTATCCCTGCTGGTTTTTTTGCCATCTCCCATAGCATTGTTGAACCAAATGAATATAAAACTCTTTCTCTAAGGCATAAGACAATGTTTTCTTCTTGTTATAATATTGTTACTTTCAAAACTCCAGACGCCAAATGGGAGCTCTTCTTTCATCTTGTTCGTGAGGGTTTGGGCTACAATGAAATTCTCACTCTTCGCTGTTTTCCTCATTCACATAAAATTCGCTCTGAGGGAAATGTTGAAAAAAATTATTCTCGATTGAATATTTTTACTAATAATCGTTATTTGACACAGGTTCTGGAAACTCAAGAGGCAAGGAATCTTCTTTCGAGTATGATAGAAAATAATTCTGATATTATGCATATCACTCACAACAATATTCATCTTAAAATTTTTATGGACAAAAAGACTGGTGGCCCTGAACTACAAAAAATAATGAATATTGTTCGTTCTATGAATCAGCTTAAAACTATGATTTTCAAAGAGGATGTTATTGAATACTAAACGTAGTTTTTCTTTACAAGTACATACAGCTCAGAGCCCAAAACAAACGGTTCGCAGCTCCATCCATTTTTTTCACAATATTTTACAAACCAGGATCCTCTGTTTTTTGTCTCAAATTTCTTATGGGCTCCCAAAGAGTTCAGAGCAAAACTTACGACGAGTTTTTTTGCAGGGAGGCGAGAAACAAGGTGTTTGCTCCAGTGTCTTTGAACGTGTTCGAAACTGTCAAGTGCTTTGAAAAGAAAGACAAGTGAATCAGGATCATTTACTTCTGGAAGAGTAAGACACTCTTCACTCATAACATCGACGGCCTTTGTTTTCAGGTTCCACGAAAACTTTGTCGCTGCAGCCTGCAAAAATTCCATGTCGTCTTTGTTCATATCACATGCAAAAACCTTAAGTTTTTTTCCAAAAATCGTTCTCAATAAGGAGAAAGATAGGGGGTTGAAACCACAGGCAATGTCGACAATGTTGTTGGTCTTTCCACTCCAAAGGAAAATCCTCTCATATAGTTCCTCATACACAGCAAACCTTTCCTTTGACGACTTGTGCAAAGTGAGAAGTTCTAAAACCTTGTCCTCTGTTTTACAAGATGCTAATAGTTTCTCTTTCTTTGCATGTTTTGGACTAAGAAAGGAAGAATAAACTACTCTTAGTTCGGCGCGTACAAACTTTACCGCTTCCTTTATTGCCTGTTTTTTCAGGAACTGTTTTTCTGAACTTTCTTTTTCATAGAGTTTGAGACATTCTCTCCAAAGTTTAGGATTCTTTTTTTCAAGTAATGCAATTTTTGAAAGGACAAGGGGCTTGGGTAATGCTGCAAATTCTGCCTTTTCAGAAACTAGGCTTTGCAACTTTTGACTCCATAATTCTCTTTTTCTTTCTTCTGTTGTTGTCACTTCTTTTTTCTTAAAAATTTAAAAAATCCTTTTTTTTCTGGTTTTTCCATTTTGGCAATTCTCTCTGGAACAATGCTCTCAGGTGCTTTATCTAGCATTGCTTTTACTCTTGCTTTTTCTTCTTCTGCGATTTCAACTTCTGGCCACTGAGTTTTTATTCCTAAGTCTTCTGAAGTGGGATTTTGTTCTTTTGGAACTAGCGCCAAGTTTGTTTTTGGGAGTTCTCGTTTACTCTCTTGGGGGCGGCCAAGATTTTGTAGTTCTTTTTCTTTTGGAACTAGAGTTATTTCTTCTCCTGGGGCAGTTCCTATTTCTTCAAAACTTTTGAGTTCTCTTAGAAAACCTTGAAGTTCTCTAAACATCTCTTTGAAACTCTTTTGTTTTTTAAAAATAATTTCTTTTGAAGTAGTTTCTTGTCTATGATATGCGACGAGTGTGAGGGCAATAAACCCTTCAAGTTCTAGTATTGAAAGCTTTGTCTTTTCACAGATCTTTGCTTTTTCTCTTGCTTTTTCTTGTTGGATGTTTGAACTATGGACAAGTCTTTCTTCAACTTCTGTTTTAAGTTCCAGAAGTTTTTCTCTGAAAGGTTCCAGAAAGGAAGGGTTTAAACTTGCAGATGTGTTTTGATGTATAGTTTGAGGAATTTGTGCTTTTTCATCTAAAAGTTCGTCGCAGAGACGAAAAAATGTGGGCAGGTATTGTCTTGTATCAACAACTTCGCTTCTTCCAGAAAAAAATCCCATGATTTGTAACTAGAGAAAAAAATAATTTAAATATTTGCTGTCACTCATCTAAAATTGCTTTTTCGGTCATTTTCATATTCTCGTCAAAGCTGTACATATGCAGGACTCCTGTTTTCATTTCAAACTCCAAAATTTGTTCTGATGTCATATTTTCAATGTGCATGACCAAAGAACGAAGGGAGTTTCCATGTGCGACAACAAGGACTGTTTTTCCTGCTTTTAGTTCTTTTACAATGTTTTCTTTAAAATATGGAACACTTCTTGCTGCAGTGTCTTTTAGGCTTTCTCCTTCTGGTGGTGGAACGTCAAAGCTTCGTCGCCAAATCTTTACTTGTTCTTCTCCGAATTGTTCTCTTGCACTGTCTTTATTCATTCCTTTAAGCTTGCCATAATCGCGCTCATTCAAAGCTTCATTAACATAGACTTTGAGAGTTTCTTCATCTTCTTTGCTTGCTTTGTACTCCATGTAACGAGAAAGAGAAGGGTCGCGCATAATGGTGTATCCTTTGCAGGGTGTGTTTGCTTCGAGAACTGAAAAAAGCGTCTGTTGTGCTCGTGTTAGTGTTGAAGTAAATGCAACATCAATTTTCTCGGAGGCAATTTTAAGGCCGGCTTTTTTAGCTTCTGCTTTTCCGTTTTCGCTCAAAGAAATATCAACCCATCCTGTAAATCTGTTCTGGAGGTTCCATATGGACTGGCCATGTCTAAGTAAATATAATTTTGCCATAACTTCAGCGAAGGGGTTCCCTTTATATGCCTGTTGGTGTAAAACTAGTTAGGATTGCGAAAAGGAGTAGTCCTGCTGCTGTGTACAAGGCTAGAGCATAAGCTTCTCTGAGGACTAAAAATTTTCTAAGGGAATTTTCAAAGACTAGGGCAAAGACTGTGAAATATGTAAAAACTAAATATTCTGATTTGAATAGGGAAAAGAAAATGAGGGAAGAACTAAGGAGGATGATATCATGCAAATGTCGCGCTTCTTCTTTTTTCCAGAGGGCTACGTACAAACTTAGTGGAAAGAGAAAGAGTAGTGTCCATTTTGTAAGTGGGAAAAGAAAGAAAAATGTTGCAAGATAAACAAAAATTCTAAAAATGTGAGAAAACGTAAGTATTTTTTTTTTAATCTCTTTATGTTCTTCTTGTGTTGCTTTTCCTAAGAGAAATCCTCCGTAACTTAGAATGTAAGCAGAAAGAAAAAAAAAAAACATTTGTCAAACTTACTCGTTAAGAGCTGCATCAATAATTTCTTTGAAGTTTTCAAATGGTTGAGCTCCGCTGATGAATGTTTTTCCTACAAAAAATCCGGGAGTTCCTGAAACGCCGTATTTTATACCAAGAGCAATTTCTTCATCGATTTGTTTGTCGTAGCGCTTTTCTTCATAACATTCTTTAAAGTTATCAACGTTTAAATCGAACTCTTCTGCATAGTCAGTGAAAACTTTTTCTTTGTCGCTTGCATCGATCCATGTGTCTCTGTCGTCAAAGAGTTTTTCAGAGTACTCTCTCCATTTGTCTGCGTCTTGTTCATAAGCACAAAGGGCTGCGTTGTGTGCTGCTCTGGAGTTTGAATGGATGCTTTCAAGAGGGAAATTCATGAAGACATATTTTACTTTTCCAGTGTCAACGTATTCTTTCATAACTTCTGGAACTGGTGCAACGTAGTCTGCTCCAAATTGAGCAACTAGTTCAGCGTTTCCTTCTGCAATTGCACAGTATGGGCATTCGTAGTCAGTAAAGGTTACAACTGTCACAGGAGCATCTTCAGATCCAATTTGTATAGCTGTTGCGGGGATTTTTATTTCATCAATAAGTTCTGATGGAAGGCCGCTTGGGTCAAGCATGTAATAGTCTTCTCCTCCAAAGGAAAGTTCATCAGTTGAAAACGAAGGTGAGATTTGAGTCCAGTCACTTCTTTCTTCAATGTTTTTTGAGAACAGATAAATAGGTACTGTTAGGGATTCTGTTTCAGCAACTACTTTTTTTCCTTCTTCACTGTCGAAGGCAATATGTTCTACTGTCAAATTTTTGAAGAAGTTATTTTCAAGATTTGAAAGGAAAGCATCAACCATACAAGACTCACAATCTTTGTCTTCTACAACTACAATGTGAATTTCTGCTAGGTCTTCAGGGGAAAGCTCTACTTCTTCCTCTGTCGTGTTTGCTTGGTTTCCGGAAGCTGTTACTTGTTGCTGTGCGTTTGCACTTTCATTTACCATTTGCTTCTGTCCGTTGTCTGCAGGTAGGTTCACAGAGCAAGCATTATTATTATTTTGAACTGAAAAAACTATAATGATTGCTATGATAAGAACGATATTGAAAACTGCAAGGATGATAGAAAGTGTCTTATACTGATTTGCACCAGATGCGTTAACTGTTGAAGAAACATTTTGTTCATTATTTGAACTTGATGGTCTTCCTCTTGGCCTTTTAGCATCCTCTTTTACAGGAGTACTTTTTTTTTTAGGACGTGCCATACTTTGAAAAGGCACTCTCTAAAGTTTATAAATTTTCCTTTTAGGCTTTTCTTGTGTAGAATTTTTGAGAGTGATTTCTTTTGTGCTTATTTTTTTTCTTTTTTTCTCATCTTCATTTACTTTATATATAAATGTCTGTTTGTTACCCGAGGTGACTTTATAATGACACTTGAAACAAGACTTAATACTGGCCAAAATAGTTCAACTGGAGGCAATCGCTCTTACCCAGCTTCTGCTTACTCACACGCTCTGGCACTTACACTGGCAGCTTTGACGGCAGTTACGCCTGTCGATGGATACTCACGAGGACTTCCAAAGGCTTTGAAGAATCGGCCTCTTTCTGTTAAGGTAGATAAGAACTCTTCGTTTCCACCTTCACACATTGAGGCAAATGGAATGAAATACAGACTTGCGAAAAAAATTCCTGTAAAGATTACTCATTATAATCCTACAGGCCCAGGTCTTATGCAGGGGAAGGATAAGACTGCAGGACGTGGGATTACTTCAACAGGAAGAAATGCAGGCCGTATGGATGGAGCTGCAGCTGATCCTAAAAGCATTCCATACGGGAGTATAGTTTATGTAAATGGAGAATGGAGAGTTATAGACGATACAGGAGGAGCTCTTAGAGAAAACCATGTAGATGTAAGAATCTCTGGTTATAGGGAAGCTCTCGAAAAAGGAGTACAAAGAAAGACTATATTAGTATACTATCTAGTTGATTAAGATTACAAATCTTTTCCCATTCTCCGAGAGCTAGGGCCAAGACAAAGCTTTATAAATTATCTTCCTTGCGAAAAAGTTTATTATGGTACTAAAGAAATTCTTTTCCATTTCGCTTTGGACACTCTTTCTTCTCTTTCTTTTTTCTCCCTATGTTTGTGCTGCTCCGACAATATACTCCTCTCTATTCGAGATAACTTCTTCTGGACAAAGCTTAGTGTACAATGTTTCAGCAGATGTCGTCAGGGTTGAGCTTGAACAGGCTACTCAAACTTCCTCAGAATTAATTTTTGGCGGAGGTAGTGGAGAGCTTTCTGTAAAAAAATTTGAAGATCTGACGTTTAAGGTCTATGATGAGGAAGGAAATTTTGCAGAAAAAACTTTTCTTGTGGATAATGCTCCGTCTGTTCTTTCTCTTACTCATTATATTTCACATAGAGTTTTTTCTCTCACTAGTACGGCTTCAGAATGTCGGTTGACGGAGTTTGAAGGGGATGTCAAGGATGTGTCTTTTACTTTACAAAACACAACATGGTATCTTCCTTTGGATATTAGTGAGGAAGGAAATTATTCTTTGCACTTTTTTTGTGAGCAGGGGGGTATTAGAAAATATTTTGAAACTTGGGTTGTTTATGACGAAACTTCTCCAAAGCCTAGTCTTTTATCTGCTCAGCTTCTCAAGGATGGGAGTATCTCTCTTCATTGGGAAGAGGGTTCTGATGGTTCTGACTCGTTAAGCTATCTTTTGTATAGAAACAATAGTTTGATCTATGAGGGAAAGCGTTTCTTTTATAATGATCTTTTTGTTAGCTGGCCGCAGCAGTATGATTATGTTCTTGTTGTGAAGGATGAGGCAGGAAATGAGGCAAAAAGCAATGAACTTCATCTTGTTCCAAAAAAAGTGGGGATTTTTTTTCAAAGCAATTTGAAAAGAGAAATGCTTGTTCATTCTAGTCTTTTTCTTCTTCATGTTGAGACGGACAAAAATAATACTCTTACTACTGTTTTGAGAAGTGAAAATGCTACTTTGTATAATGCGACAGTTCTTGTTGAACATACTGAAATGGAAGTTCCTTTATATTTGCAAGAAGGTCTTAATGTTCTTTCTTTTTCTCTTCGTGATGAGGAGGGGAATGAAAAAAAAGAGGAGTATTTTCTTATTTATACGTCGCCAGAGTTAGGTGTGACTCAGGAGAGTGTTTTACAGAATAGCAGTGCTAATTTTGCAGAGACTGAATTGACAAAAATTGAACAACGTGTGGAGGAAGAGCAAAAAAATCGGGGAACAAGTATTTTCTGGATCTTGATGTGGCTTGTTTTTCTTATTTTCTTTGTGTATGCTATTCTAATGTATGGTGACGCAGTTTCTATGAGATTTGAAGGGATAAATAAGGAGAGAGTCAGAAAAAAGGAACAGATGCTTCGTAGACGAAGTGATACTCATTTAGATAAGTTTCTTCGTACTGTTAGGGCTGAGAGGATGAGGAAGCTTGAAGAACGCAAACTTAAGGATGAAGAGCGAAAGAAAAAAGAGGGAAAAAGGCAATTGTCGAGTTTTCAAAAACAAAAGTTCAAAGAGCTTGAACGACAAAGGACGGGAAACAAGCAAGTGCTTAGTTCTGTCGTGCAAAGAAAGGCAGCACCTCAACAATCTTCGACAAAATCTCTTCTTGAACGGGCTTTTCAGCGTCTGGATAAAAAGACGCATGAGGTTCAGGAACGACAGAAAACAGAGAAAAAAACACCGATTTTCAAAGGTTTTCTTGATAGCTATCTTTCAGAACAAAAGCAAAAAAAAGAGGAGCAAAAAATAAGGGCCCATCTTGAGAGAGAAAAAATTACTTTTGAGAAGCATAGGGAAGAAGCAGCGGCTGAGGAGAAAAAGAAACGAGAGGCTCAAAGAGTAGAGCAAGAGAAACAAAGGCAAGTGCAAGAAGAAAAAGATAGGGTTCTAAAGGAGAAACAAAGACAACATGAAGAAGAGAGAGAACATGAAAAGAATGTGAAGGGTTTACATGAGAAAAAAGAGGACCAGCAGCGACAAAGGGAGGAGAAGGTTCCCGGACTTCAAGATTATCTTTCAAAGCGAAAAAAAAAGAGATTGTTCTTTTTTGCTGAAAAAGAAGTAGAAAGGGACTTAAGGAAAAGAGAGAGGGAGTAAATGGATTAGTTTTCCTCAACTATGTTTTCTTCTTTATTGTTTTTATCATTCTCTTCTTTTATTTTTGCAACCTGAACACGAGCTGGCCGAACAACTATGTCTTTGTGCATGAACCCTTTTTGTAACACGCCGAGAATTTTTCCAGCTTCCTCTGAACCTTTGGCTTCTATAAGAACGGGGTCGTGTCTGTACGGATCAAAGACTTCTCCGATTTCAGGTACGTACTCAGAGAAATGATTTGCTTTGAGAGTGTCAATAAGATTTTTGTGAATCATTTCGACGCCACGTATAAACATCTTTGTGTTTTCTGTCATTCCAAGGCTCATTTCAAAATTATCAATGGAAGGCAAGAGGTCACAGACAAAACGAACAATTGCTTTTTCACGCGCGCTTACAAGTTCTTCTTCTTTTCGTTTTCGATAGTTCTCAAAGTCAGCTCGCAAACGTAAGTAGGTATCACGAAGTTCGGCTAGTTCTTGTTCAGATGTTTTTTTCTCTTCACTTTGTTCCTCTTCTTTTTTTACATTAATTTGTGGTTTCTCAACCTTTTCTTCTTCTTTGTTTTGTATAGTTTTTTCTTCTTTGGTCATATTTTTTCAAATCTAAAGAACTTTATAAAATTTTTTCTGTTTCTCGCAAAAATAAACAAAGAATTCGTTTTTGCAAAAGAAAGCTTAGTCTAGAGAAAATATTTCGCATTTCTCAATTTTTCCTTCAAAACTCTTTCTCATGTACTCTTTAAACTTCTGAACATACAAATTCTCTTGGCTGACTACATTGAGAAAGTATTCATGCAAACCTAAACTTTTTACAACTTTTATGATTTGTTCTTCTTCTAAAAAGAATCTGTGTGCTTTTCTTTCCTCTTCTGCTGATAGAAAGGAAAATTTTACGATGATTGCATATTGAAAAAGTCCAAGTTTATTAAAATTAATGACTGGTTCAAAATTTTCGATAATTCCCTGACTAAGCATTTTATCAATTCTATATTTTACGGTGTCCGAAGAAATATTGAGAACCTTTGCAATTTCTTTGTACTGCGTCCTGCCGTCAACTTCTAAGAGTTTGAGGATCTGCTTGTCTTTGTCGTCAAGGTTTATTAGTTCTGTTTTCTTGAGGAGGCGAAAGTCTTTTCCTTTGTCGTCTGCTTGTGGTTCTTGATCGAAAATTCTTCGACTTACTGCTTGTCTTTCTGTTTCCTTTATTTCTGATGATCCTATGATTGTGTAATAGTTTGCAAGAACTGTGGAATAGTTTTCCAAAATCTCAGAGAGCTTATTTTTGAATTCTTCAAGTGACTCTGCGTACAAACGAACAAGCAAGTCCCAGCCACTATTTGATTTAATAATCCAGACTAAATATTTATTCCCAATTTGCTCTTTGATGAACCTGTCACGAGCAAGTTCGTCTTCTAAATTGAGTTTGAGGAGAATAATATATTCATTGTAGCCTAATATGTCATCATTGAGTTTTGGGACAAATTTTACAATGAGATTTTCCTTAATTAGGCGCTTTATACGATAATTGACTATTTCGCGTCCCAGATCTATTTCTTTTGAGATACTTGAAGAACTTGCTCTGCCGTCTTCGAGAAGTTTTTGCAGAATGAGGATGTCTTTTCTTGTAATAATAGAACTGCGCTTCTCTTCCATCTTCCTATCGTTAAGCAAGAGAATTTATAAATATTGTGGGTTTTGGTTCTTTTATGAAATCTTTAAGTAGTGTCGATCTTTTTTTTCTGGCAAAAGAGTTGCAAGCTCTTGTCGATGAAAGAATTGACTCCTTTTATTGTGACGACAAGTGTTTTGTCATGAAGGTGTATCTTCGACGAAAAGGAAATCTTTTCTTTCATTTCTTTCTGCCAAGTTCTTTGACTCTCTCAGAAAAAAAGCATATTCAAAGTTCGGGGAAGTCTTCTTTTGTCGGGGCTTTGCGCAAATATCTCTCAAACGCATACATTACCTCTGTCGTGCAAGTTGAGGGAGAAAGAATTCTGATACTGCGTGTACAAAGGAAGGTCGAAGATGAAATCAAAGATTATTATTTGGTTTTTGAGCTTTTTGCAAAGGGAAATATACTTCTTTGTGATAAAGACATGATGATAACACATACTTTTGCAACACAACATTTTAGGGATAGGACTTTGAAAACTCACCAAAAATATGAAATTCCAAAAAATTCATCGCCTTCTCTTACAAGTGTTTCAAAAGAGGAACTTCAAATCTTCCTTTCACATTCGCCAGAAAAACTTGTTTCAGCACTTGCCAAAGGAATAGGACTTGGCGGAACGTATTCTGAACTTCTTTGTAGCATGAGCAAGCTCGACAAAAATAAGCTTTGTTCTGAGTTAAATGAGCAAGAAAAAACTTTACTTTTTCATGCATTAGAAAGTTTACGGAATATGAGTTTGAAAGCCTGTGTACAAAGAAAAGGGAATATCCTAAAAGATGCTTTTCCTTTTTTACTTGAAGGGAAGGAAGATCTTGAAGAAGTTGAAAGTTTTTCCAAGGCTTTAGAATTACTTTATGAGCAAGATCTCAAAAGTGCACAAAAAAGAAAAGATCCTTATTCTGAGAAAATTGCTTCTTTAGATCGAAGACTCAAGAAACAAGAAGAACTCAAAGAAAACATTCTTACTCAAAGTGAGGAGCTACAAAGAAAGGGGGAGCTTCTTTACGAAAAATATGCTCTTGTTGAGGATCTGCTTAAGGGTATGCAAAAATTGGCTGCCGACAAAGGATGGGGAGCAGTACACGAAAAGATCAAGCAAACACCAGCTTTGTCCGCTGTTGTGAAGAAACTAGATGAGAAGAAAAACTTGTTAATCTTAGATTTGTAATTACTCTTCTTTGTCAAGCATAATAAGGATTCCATTTTTAATGGGGTAAGATTTTTTGCAAGAATGGCAAATGGCTTCTTTTTCCTGAAACTCTAATTCTCCTTTACAGACTCTGCAAACAACAATTTTTTGTGCAAGCTCTTTGTCCATTTTACTTTGCCTCAATAAGATTATACAGCCAGTAGTCTGCAACTGTTACGAGTTCCTCTGGACTTTGTGCTTCCACAAGAATGCAGCCGTTGCTTGGCGTATAAAAAATACCTGAACGCTCAGAATATGGTTGGAACACGAGATATTTATTTTGGACGGTTGAATTCAAGCAAGGGTCACTTTCATTAATTCTCACAAAATTGACTTCTTTTTCAAAAGAGAAGAAGTACACCTGGGCGAAAAAAGATTGTAACATGGAGGCCGCAGTTGTTACCTGTCCGTTGTCGCTTCCGTTGTAATATGAAAAACCGAAGATTAATTCTCGCGAATTGAGAAGGTCAATTTTTGAAACTTCGAGTGGATATGTTAATTTTGCTAATTCATCAAAGGGTTTATGGAAATGGATGTTGTATGTGACATTGCCAACTTTGTAAGCATGTGGGTAGGTGAAGGGATCTTCTGTTGTGGGGGTTTGTGTAGATTCGTGCATTTGGTACATTGAAAAAGCCAAATAGAATATTCCTGCAACGCAGGCAAAGATGAAGAGGACAATAAGATAGTGGTACCAAGAAGGTTCACTCTCTTCGGAAGATTCTTTTACAATTTCAGAAACTTCCTCTGTCACGGTTAAGTCAGATTCAGGTTTTTGCGTCTTTGAAGGCATATTATTTCATTGACTTTTGCTTTTTTATAAACTTAGGCACGAAAACTTATAAAACCATAAAAAAACGAAAGCTCATGAGAAAGATCTGTCTTATTAATCAGGATGAAAATTCAAATCTTAGTTCTAATTTGTTTGCAAGGATAGCTCGTCATGGGAAGAGAGTTCTTATTGTTGATCTGCGAGAACATAAGCTTCGCGATCTTAAAGGGGAGGATGGCTTTGATATTTGTTCTTCTCTTAATTCTGTTCAGAATCTTAAACACGCTATTTCTATTCTTGAGCCGAACTTGCATATTGTAAAGGGTCATCATAATCTTAATTATCAGGAATTCAATCTCTTCTATGAACTGTTTAAATTAGATTTTTTTGACAAAGCCTTTAAACATATTAAGGGTTATGATTATCTTATTTTCGAAGTTTCTCCGACTCTTAATCTTTTCACGACAAATGCTATTTTTTATTGTGATGAACTTATTCCTGTGCTTTCTCTTAGTGATAAGGAAGTTGATTTTGTGAATAAATTTGCAAGGTTTACGTATCATTTTAATAAGCAATATGGACAACAAAAAGTGATTAGCAAAATTATTCCTTACTATAAAGCTGAGGAAGCAGGAAAGGAGTCATATACGTATCTTGTTTCAGAGTTTACTTCAAAGCTTATTAGCTATCCTATTCTTGATTGTGAAAAAACGAGGGAAAACAAAGAGTTTGACAAGTGTCTTACGAATGTTGCGTTTTCTTTGGAAGAGACTGAGAGACTTTTTGATTCGGAAAGTTCTCCTGGTGAGCGCCAAAAGGTCTTACGAGAATATTTGGGTTTGCTGACGGAGACGGTCAAAGAGGATATGCCGCTTACAAGCTTCACAGTGGAACGCATCTAATTCCTTTTTTAAGTACTAACTCTTGAAACATATGCTTTTCTTCCGTCAGAAATTACTCTTAAGGGAATGGTAGATACCTTTCCACTCTCTGCTCTTTCGTTATGATAGTTTTCTTCCTCCTTACTAAAAAATTTCTTCTTTCTTTCATCAATTCCTATGGAAAGAAGTGGATTAAATAATTTAGATCTTGGTAAGTGTTGAGAAGAACTACTTCCAATTGCAATTCTCTCAAACCCTCCACTCTGAAATTGAACTAGTCTTCTTCTTGTCATAGTCTCACTAAATATCCAGTTGGGGTCTTTATCAAAGGAAGCTTCTTCTTCATCATAAAGCTGAAAGGGAAAAGGATAAGACAAGCTTGTATTGACAATTATTCCTTCTGGGCCCGTTGCTCCTCTTACATAGTCTGCTACTCTTTCATCCTCTCGGGCTTGTCTATCTAAGCTAAATGTTGCTTGCCTAAAATCTCTAGTTCTATGATATTGTAAAAAATAAATCTTTCCTTCTATATCAGTTTGAAATTCAAGTAGGGGACAATTATTAGGATCAAAGTGAGAAAGCTTTCTTATTGTTTCGTAAAATTCAATAAACTTTGGTATCTTGTTGAGTTCCTCTACAACTAAATTATTGTAAGGTCCACTTTGGATAATCTTCCCATTTTCGAAGATAGTATAATTATGACGAAAAGAAGATTCGTCTTTTTGGATTTCTTTATCGAAAGTCGAGAAGAGGTGATATCTTCCTTCAATGGCACTATCTGCAATCATGGTCCTGTTACAACCTGTGATTACTTGCCAATATGAAAAAGAAAGACCTTGTTTAAACTCATGGGGTTCAATTCCTAATAAGCGACAATATTCTTTAATGGTAGTTTCTTTTAGTGCAAAAAGTTGTTCTTCAGTCTCCTTTGAAGGAGTATTTTTAATTTCCCTTAGAATTTTATTTTTACGTTGAAACTCTCCTACAAGATCCCAACCTATTTTTTTTTTATTTGTAATTCTTTTTTCATCATTAAGTTTTGCGTTTCTAATTATTTCTGGACTTATTGTATGACTTTCCAAGAGGCCTGAGACTCCTTCATACTCAAATAAGCCCTCAGTCCTCATCAGAAATTGTAAGTTGGAATCCAAAGCCTCTTCTAATGAAGTAAATCTTTTTGGAACAAGAATACCATTTTCTTCCACATAATCTCCTATTGTTCTCTTTGGTTGTCCCATTAACATATCAGGATTTTGTAGATACACATCATTCATTTGTAACTAGAGAAATAAATGTTCAATTATAAACTAATTTGAGATGCAAACAACTCAGAAAAAGGTAATAATCTATATGACGGCAAAAGCATATAAATAAAGAAACTAAAAAAAACGCAGAGATGGAAGAAGAAGAGCAAGTTCTTTTCAAGGCGCTGCACAAAGCACTGGAAGAAAGGAATCTGGATGAAGAAATTGGTGTGAGATTAGAACTTGCAAATTATTACTACCAACACGACAACACAGACAAAGCGCGAGTTTCTCTCAATAAAATAAAAGAGATTGAGCCAAAACTCAAAAATCTTCATTATTACACAGCGCTTATTGACGCAAAAGAAAACAATATTGATGAAGCAGAAGAGGAACTGCAAAAAGAACTGAAACTTTATCCTAAGAATTTTGAAGCAAAAAAACTAAAGCGAATTCTTAAAGTACAAGCGACGTTTCCCATTATCACCATTATGCTCATTGCTATAAACATTTTAATCTTCACTTTTATGTATCCAGCACCATTCTTTAGTGATCTTCTTCTCTATGCTAGTCACCAGACAAATGTTTTTTCAACTTCACTCATAACGTCCCAATTTATTCATGCAAGCCTTTTACATCTGGCTGTGAACATGGTGGTTCTTCTTCTTTTTGGGCTGGCACTTGAAAAAAATATTGGTTCTTTGCCTTTTCTTTTTATTTATCTTTCTGGTGGTGCTCTTGGCAATGCAATACAGGCACTTCTCGTTCCCCAAAGCTTTGTCGTCGGAGCAAGTTCTGGAATCTTTGCTATTATGGCGGCGCTTATGTTGCGAGAACCTCTTCTCAAACTTAATATTTTCTTTCTTCTCAAAGTTCCTATTATCATTGTTTTTGGAATATACTTTTCGTACAGTGTTCTGGCAAGTACAAACACTCTTTCTGTGCAGGATGTGTCTGTTGGTGAAATTGCTCATATAACGGGTTTTCTGACTGGTATTCTTCTTACGGTTCTTCTTTTCCAAGAAAGAATTCTTGTGTTCTATAGTTGGATTATGATTAGCTCAGCATCTTGGGTTCTCATAAAAAGCATTCTTTTGTTAGTGAGCTCAGAAATACTCACACTTGCAAATTTTTTTTCAGAGGGTATAAAAATTGCGATTAGCATTTTATTAATAGCATATAGTTATTTCATGCTTAAGAGCGTAACAACAAGTTGGGAGTACACACAAACATGAAAACTTCGACGGAATCATTTATTGCATTTTTTCTTTTAGTGAGTTTAGTAGGAATTTCTCTTCTTGTAAGTTCGCAGACAAAACCTGTCTCTTTGTGCAACTCTGATGATAGTTGTATTTTCAAACTTGTTTCTGAAACAAAAGATGAAAGGCTTTGCGAGAAGGCAACCAATAAAAGTCAATGCTATTTGCAAAGTGCACTTCTTTTAGAACGTGCTAATACTTGTTTGTATGTTGAAGAACATGATATTTGTGTAATGCAAGTGGCTTTCAAAACGGGGAACTTGTCTTTCTGTCAGGCAACAGACGACAAAGATCTCTGTGTTTATTCTTATGCGTATGCAAAAAATGACAAAACTTTATGTAGTCAAAGTGGGAAATACGAACAGAGTTGTCTTACGAAATTAGCTGAGAAAAATGACTGAAGAAACACAAGCACACTTTGAACTGAACGCTGAGACTATTGTAAAACTTCCTCTTCTTCTTTTTTATGAACTACGACAGGGAAAGACTGTATTTTCTTTGCATCTTCATTATGGTGCCTCAAAAAAATCTCTGTCTCATTTATGCAAAACACTTAAAATAACTCTTGAAGTGCTCTTTCAAAAATATCCTCAGATTCATATAATTCTTACGGGAATTCCTCCTTGTCTTCTCGAAAGAAATCTTCTCACGCCGCAGTTTTTGTATGCAACAAAAGGACAGGTAAAAACTGGAAAAAAAAAAGAAGATGCCGAACTTGCAAAACATGAGGGTTGCCAGTTCTGCTGGAAAAATACTCTTTGTTCTGGATTTAATAAAGAATATGTGCACAAATTTAAGGAATTTGAATTTTTACCTATAGTACGAAATGAAGATTATCTTTCTCTCTATGAAGAAGAATCAAAAAATTTTAGTGAGGAGATGCAAAAATACTGTAGGATTGTTTTTGATGATTTTAGGATGGAACAAGAGTATATGAAGAAAAGAATTTCTTTTGTAAAATCAATCCCTTTAGAGTATGACGAGTCCTGTAAGGAAAGAATTTTGTATCGCATCTGTAATCCGAGTACAAAGGAAGAAGAGCATTTTGAACTGCTGGAAAAACTTTGTCCTGATCTACTTTTAGCTGAGTTCAAAAGTTATATTTCACAATGTCAAGAATGTTGGGTGTCACTAGGAAAAACATCTAATCACAGTATCAGAAAAACAATCTATGTTACTATTGGACACTTGGATGAAAAAAAACGTAGAGACCTAGAAGAAAAAATTGGCATGTCTCTTAGCGTCAATTGTTATGGCATTGCAATAGAAAGAAAAGATGAAAAATTTCGAGTAAAAACTTATGAACAGTGTGCGAATCTTTCTAAAGAAGAAGTTTGTGCTTTTGTAAAGGAGTTTCACTCTGAGAATAAACGAAAATTTCTTTGTTTTCTTAACTGTGTGTATCATCAAAAAAATCTTTTTAGTTTTGAGAGAAAGTTTGCTGCTGATGGTTCTCTTATCAAAAAAATAGGAATCAGGGGAGAGCTTTTTTCAGGAAAAGAACTTGTTCTTTCTCAGATTTTTAAAGGGTCTTTTCCTGATAGTACAAAATTTGTGTATGATTCTCTTACTTTTGAGTTTTATCACGATAAAGAAGAAAAAGTAAATCTTTATTATTCTCCACTTCATCCTCTTGAACAAAGAGTAAAATGATGCGAGAAATTTTTCTGGAATTCTTAACGCCAACGAAGCTAAGTGAATATTTTTTTTCTCCAGAGGCAAATGTTTTGCTCAGAAAAAAAGAAGATTTCTCTTTTCATCAGGCATATCTTCTTAGAGTTTTTCTTGAAGGTCATCTCTCTTTTATCGAGCAGAAAAAAATTGAGTTTTCTTCTGATTTTTCAATCTCTGAAATAAAAGATATTCTCAAAGATAAACTTTTTTATTTGTATTTCAAGGCAAGAATGGAAATTCCTGTCTGGACGGAGTTTGAGTTTGCAACGCAAAAAAAAGCTTTGGATGATTGTTTTAAAGAAGAGAATTTTTTTCAGTATGGGATTATCAGATATTTTTTGGAGTTTTTTCCTTATAGTGTGGTTGGAAAAGCAAAAGAAGAAGGGAAAAAGAGATTTTATCTGTACACGCCGCTGTTCACTCAAGAACAAAAGGGAATGTATCTCTCTTTTTTACAACAACTTGATTTTGGAAAAGAGATACTTGAAGTCGTTGGTTTGTACAATCTACGGGGCAGCGAGCAGGTGTGCTTCTCTTTGATTTGGGAAGGAAAAAAACTTATTCGAAAAAGCTTTTATATTCTGAATTGGAATGATGGTGTGGAAAAAAAGAAGATTCTTTCTTCTTTGTTCTTCGATTCTTTTTCTTATGAACTGAATATTTCGCAGATGATAGATTTGGGTATTGATGAATATGAAAAAAAAACAGAGATAAAATTATATCTTAAGAATCACCTTTTTTGTGAGCACTTGGAGAATAAAGACTTAGAAAAAGTTTTATTGAAAAAATCCTGTCGTAAGATTTTAAGATTAAATCCTAAAGGAGTTCTTGTTAATAGTAAATATGAGTTTTTTACTCAAAAATTTTCTGAACAAGAGAAAAAAGTTCTCTTTGAATGTAATCTTATAGATAATACTACTCGCATTTTTTCAATCTATCTGTCTGAAAAAAAAGTAATAAAGACGGTGGCATATGATATCTAACTAAGAATAAAGAACTCATTAAAATGTGTTTATTCTAATCGGAACAGTGTTCTAGGATAATGCTTAGCTAAGGAATTTACTAAAGCCATCCGCCACTGTCGTTGTTGTGGTTAAAGTGATTTACATGAACTGTGACGGCAGTTTTTGGATCGACACTTATTGTTTTTCCTTGGGTCAAAGTTTTACTAATTGCTTCATCTCCTTCGTTACTCATGTCGATATCTGTTGCAGGAGAATTTACTTGATTTCCGTGTGTTACGGAATTGTCGTGTCCGTGTGCGTGTGCATTTTGTGTTTGACTCAAAACTCCTAGACTTAGGGCAGTTAGGGTAAAGGCAAGCTTTGAGGCTGTACTGTCAATGACTTTTGCATCGTCTTCAAGAATAAATGATTTTAGGGATTTTTTTATCTCGGGGAGCTTTTTTTTTGATGCAGACATAGAAGTTTTTAGGGGTAGCTATTTTATAAATTTCAGTATTCTTGGTGGAAAGTAACAAAAAAGTGGGTGTCTTGTTTTTTGTGTTTTTTCTTCTTTTGGACTTTTTACTTCTTTTTGTTCTGAACAAAACTATAAATAAGAGTTTTTTCTCTTCTTTTTTATGTGTTTTTTCCAGAAAGCATTTTCACCGCTTATTGCTGTTGCTTTGCTCTTGATTGTTACTGTTGTTGCTATTGTTCTTTTTAGTACTTGGTTTAATTCTTTTCGTAGTTCTCTTTTTACGGTAGCTGAAACTGAAATAGGCGGAGATCAAGTTGTTGGAATTGTTGATTTAGTGGGGAATGAATTGTTCTTTCAGGCTGGTGTGAATACCTCTGTTAGTTTTGTGCGAGTTTCTGGAAATACTTGTGATTTTTCTTCAGGTGTTTATTCTGGGCTGCATGTGTTTGATTTGACTTCTTGTCTTACGGCAGGGGGGGAATTCTGTCGAGGCTGCTGTGTTCACTGATAAGCAGGTGTACAGTAAAAAGTTTTTTGTGAATGAGCAGTATCAGAGTCGAGAACTTTTACCGGTCTTATTGTGGAATGCTTCTCCTGACCTTAGTACTAGTGTGTGGTTTTATGACGTTGTACTTGATTCACAAAACAATATTTATTTGGGAGGTGGCATGGATTCGGGAACTTGGGATTTTTTTGTCGGTAAATATGATAGTTCTTTGAATCAGATTTGGAATGTAAGTTATGACTCTGGCAATGTTGACGATGGGAGTAGTGGGATTGCTCTTGATAGCTTTGGAAATGTGTATGTATTGGGATATTCAGATAATGGTCTTAACAAGGATTTTCTAGCTTTCAAGTATGCCTCTAATGGAACTGTACTTTGGAGTGTAAGGTATGATGGTGGTGGTGATGATTGGGATGCAGGGATTGCTGTTGATGCTTCTAATAATGTGTATATTTCGGGGTCTTCAAATAATGGAGTTGATCAAGATTTTTTAACTTTTAAGTATGATTCTACTGGCAATGAAGTTTGGAATTTAACCTATGATGGGGGTAATGATGATTGGAGCTCTGCTGTTGCTATTGACAATGTGGGGGATGTCTATGTTGTAGGAAGTTCAGATAGGGGATCAAATTATAGTATCTTACTGTTTAAGTATGATTCTGATGGGAATGAACTTTGGAATGCTACCTATGATGAAGGAAATGAAAGTTGGGCTCAGGGTTGTGCAGTTGATGGTTTTGGAAATGTGTATGTTGGTGGTTCTTTACCTTTTGGCGCTTATTATCGGACTTTACTTGTCAAGTATGATTCTAGTGGGAATGAACTTTGGGCTGTTACGATTGATGCTAGTTGGGATGGAAGTTGGATAGAAAGTATCGTTTTTGATTCTTCTACGAATGTGTATGTGACTGGATATTCAAATAATGGTCTTGATGGCGATTATTTTGTTATTAAGTATGATTCTAGTGGGAATGAACTTTGGAATGTGACTTATGACAGTGGGAATGATGATTGGGGATCTGGGATTGCGGTTGATGGTTCTGGGGCTGTATATGTAGTGGGCTACATGAATTTAGATCCTCTTTATCCTTATCTTGTTCTTAAGTATGCTCAAGAATGAGGGAGTTTTTTCTTCTTTTGCAAGATTTGTGTTTTGCAGCTTTGTTTGTGCATTTGAACAACAGGCATATAAACAGGTTTTCATTTCGAAAGTAATGGTAACTTATCTTCTTTTGCTCAAGGGGACGAACAAAGATTTGGCTTCGCTCGAATTTGAAATCCTTTTCAAAACTTATTATGGGGAAGACATTAAACTTAAACAAATAAGGAATACTCTTTTTTTCTTTAGTACAAATAAAGTTCTTACACGTCAAGAGGAGTTTCTCAAAAGACTTTCTTTCACAAACACAGTGTCCAAACTTCTTTTCAAAGGCAAAATTGAAGAGTACAGCAAAACTCTTTCTTCTCAAGTGAATCCTTGTATGGAATCGTTTGCTCTTCGAATTCATTCTAGTTTTGCAAATAGCAGTGTGTACAAAGAAAAGGGTTTGGATTACTTTGCAAAGGCTATGTGGACTGTAATGAAAAAACCAAAAATTGACTTGAACGATCCGCAGTGTGTTTATCATTTTCATTATGACGAAGAAAAAAATGAGATTTTGTGTTCAGAAGAGTTCTTTGAAAACTCAAAAGACTATTTGCAAAGAATGCCGACACAAAGACCTTTTTGTAAACCTTACACGATAAAGTCAGATCTGGCGCGAGCAAGTGTCAATATGTTAGGTCTCAAAACTGGGCTGATTTGTGATCCTTTTTGTGGGACTGGTGCAATTTTACTCGAAGCACAAAGTATGGGGTTTGAGGTTGTCGGCAATGATATTTCGTACAAGGACCTTATGGGCTACAGGGCAAATAGCTTTCATTTTTTCTCAGGATTTCCTTCTCTTCTTACACTTAGTGATAGTAGGGAGTTGGTGTTTAAAGAAAAAAGTATTGGTGGACTTGTAACAGACATTCCGTATGGAAAGTCGTCTCGCAAGCTTGGTACTGAACTGTATGAGCAGTTTCTTCTCAATGCAAAGAAGTATCTCAAAAACGGAGCTAGACTTGTCGTCATTTATGCAAATTTTTTAGAGTTTGAAGAACTTGTCAAAAAACACTACAAAGTACTCGGACAAGCTGAAGAATACATCAACAAAAGTATGACGCGCAGAATTATTGTAGCTGAAAACTGTTAAAAAAGAAAAACTACGAATTAATTCATAGGGTCAGAAGGATTTCCACAAACATAAGTTTTATCGCCACTATTATATTTCAGAGTAAATCCATTTGGTGTTTTTGTAAGCACATAGTCCCTATCAAAGACATTTCCAGGTAAAAAAATACTTCCTGTTTCCTTGTATAAATCACAAAGTATACCAAGAGTTGAAACCTCATCATTTCTTTGAGGGGGAACAATTCTCTGATTTACATCAAGTCGTGAAAGTCCGGCATTTGCATTTGCTGCTATAAGGGCAGCAACAAGCCCCCCAATGAGTTGATTTTTTTTAGAAATCATATCTCCTTCGAACATATTATTATTTATAAACTTAACTTTTGAAACTACTAAGAGGTTACAAATTTCAGATTCACTTAAACAAAATTTCAAGTTTTTGTGGGTCCATTTTTATTTCTTTGATAATCTTACTTGGGCCGATGACTGTGATGCCGAACCTGTCTTTGGCAAGAATTCTGAGCAAGGAATTTTTTACGTGTTCGAGCAGTGTCTTTGCTTTTCGTGAGCTAAGGAATGCAATTTCTACTCCCGAAAATTTTCCGGAAACTGATTTTAATGCATGTGTTGTTAGCTGCAGTTCTTCGTCTGGATGGAGTCTTCCTTCAAGAAGAACAATTTCTCCAGTTTTTACAACTTCTAAAATTCTTTCAATTTTTTCTTGAGACGCTAATTCACTAAGTAAATCGTATGACAAAACATGTACACCCATTTTTCCATTAATAGAACTCTTTGAAGATTGTTTCATATAGGACCTCCATTCCTTCTCCTGTTTTAGCAGAGACTGGGACTAAAGCATAGTCTGGAAAAACGAGCTTAATTTTGTCGAGATTTGATTGTTTTAGGTCTGTTTTGTTTGCTACAATAATAAGTTTTTTCTTTTTTGCAACAAGATTTCCGATAAGTGTGATATTGACTTGGGTATATGGATTTTGTGTTGAATCTAAAACAACCAGGACTGCATCAACATTGTCGAGCCACTTTATACTTTCAATAACTCCTTGAGTTGCTTCTTTTGCTCTTTCCTTTGCTTCAGCTTTTTTTAATCCTTTTTTTACAAAGTCTTCGTAGTCTATTTTTGTTGCAATTCCTGGTGTGTCAATTAAACTAAAATCTAGTTCTTTTCCCTTTCTTTTCATAACTAATTTTTCAACTTTTTGTACTTCTCTTGTTTCATGTTCAAGGGCTGAGACAGAAAACTCTTCTACATCTTCTCCTAAAATGTCCTTTAGAATTCTATTGGCAATAGTTGACTTTCCCGCATTTGGCGGACCATATAAACCAAGACTAACTTTCTTCTTTCTTGAGAAAAGTGAAAAAAAATGGGCAAAGCCTCTGGAAAGTGATTTAATCATAAAAAAAATCGGAGTAAGAGCTTTTTAAAGTTTTGTTACCTTTAAAAGAAATCACAGTAGTGACTCTAAAAGAGATGTAACATTAAAGAGTTCGTTTCTGGCAAAGGAATCTATTTGGCCACTGTTTGTTAAGGTTTCTAATTCGTCTTGTATTTTAATGATTTCTTGAGAATCTGGTTCTTCGTCTAGGGCTTTTAGTGAACTTAGTACTTCTTCGATGATTGTTCTTACTTTTGGTGCTAATTCTTCTTCTAGGAGGACTTCTAGCATTTCAATCACTTCTTCAATCACTTCATTCATTTTACTGTCTCCAGAGTTTTTTCTGCAACTTCTAAGCTTCGTACGAGTGCATTTATTCCGATTTTGAAATCAAGAATGGATGGTGCTCCTAATGCTATCTCAAATCCTTCTGGTGCTTTATTGAGGTTTAGAGAAATGTTTTTTGTTCGAAAATCGAAGTCTTCACTTGACAACACTTTGTAGAATAGGTCAGAATTCTTTTCAAAAGAACAATGGATTTTTGTTGTTATCATCATCTAGCCAAAAGAATCTCACTTACTCGACTCTGTGTTTTGGACAAAGCTTTTGAACTACAATAGGGGCATCGGATTCTTCTTTCCACGAGGATCTTATTTACATTTTTTCCGCATTCAAGACAAACATATTCTGCCATTCTTTTTAGTAGGGTGTATAGGCCTTTCCAATAAAAGTCTTCCCACAGGAACTACATTTCCAAATTCCGTAGGCTTCTCTTCGAACCTTTCCTTCCTTTGCACAAAAAGGGCAAGCGTGTTTTCCCCGTGATGTTTTCTCAATATCATTAACTTTTTTTCTGAGGGTGTTTCCGAAGCGAACTCCGAAACGACCTGCACTTCCTTGATTTTTTGCCATTTTTTAAAAAAGTCTATTCATGAGGAGTGCAATTCAGTTTATAAAGATTATGGGCTTCCCAAAGCAATGTGTGTTCTTGCAAACTTTTTATGTCAAAGCACAAAGTTATTTAATGTCATTCAATGGAAGAAAAAATATGGAAAAAAATATTTCAGAACAAAGAAAGCAATTTTTAGCTCAAATCAAAGAACTTGGACCAGGCCAAAATCTTCTTGTTGTTGGCGAAGATGAGAAGAAGTTGTCTTTACTGAAATATGAAGCCTGTGTGGATGCAAGGTATAGTGGAAGGGAGTTTCCTGTAAGCAGAAACCTGACTCTTTCCATAATTCCGCCCGGATGTGATGATGTAAATGTAAAAGAAAGAGATTTTTTTGGGATTTTGGCAACACACAGACTAAACTTTTCTTTTGATCCAAAGTTGAGAGCATATTTACCGAGTAGTGATTGCGATGCTGACTTGTACGTTCCTTATGCACAGATATACAAAGACGGGAGAGAAGAGGCTTTGTCCTTGCCTCAGCTTATTACAGAGGACACGAAAATTTGGGACAAATTTGTTGAAGCAACAATAGATGCAGTCTATATTCAGAGAAATATTGACCCGTTTTTAGATGCACGTCCGACAGGCTTGAAAGTTCCAGACCGAAGGGATTTGCAAGCTCGTCTATCTCGTCTTTTTTTTGGAGGGGGAGATGCAAACAGACCTCGGTCGCTTTTTTGGAACAGAGCAATTGGAGCAGAATGGTTAGCAGAGGCTACTAAAAACTTAGAGGAAGGAGAAGTTGTTTATATTGGAGCACAAAATGAGGTGTGGTTAGGACAACTTGTTCTTGATGAAAGGAGGTCTTTGGTTTTAGATAGGAATTCACTTTTTAGATTCTCAAATGAATATCTTGGACCTTATGGGTCTAACGACAGGGACTCTCGGATCCCAACTTTTGCAGGTCTTCCTTTTGTTTTTTCTGGGATAGGATATGGGAGTCCTTGCAAACACCCTTTTATGATGAACGAACCTCAAATTATTACAGGAGACGGGGATCTTGCAGGAGCACATTTTTGGAAAACTGTTTTCTCAACTTATGGTTGGGACACTCTCACTGGACGATATATTGAGAACTCTCAGAAATAATAGACTTAGAATAAAGCTCAAGTCTTCCCCTTCAAGTCAGTTGCATAAATCATTTGTAAATTAAATTTCCACTTGATTTCTAAGGTTACTGCGACTGGAAGCCCAGTGACATCTTAACTTTTAGAACTAAAGTTGTGAGAACTTTATCGCTAAATGAAAGCTCACAACAGAAATAAATATGTTCACGAAGGATTTATAGTTTTGCATTCTTGGTTGAGTCAAGAATGGCAACCTGTTCAAACAGGTTGCAAAGGCAGACCTGAAATTTATCCCGAAAATTTCATTGAATTTTGTTCAAGACTAAGATTCATTCATCAACTCACATTTCGTGAGTTAGAAGGCTTCCTTCTTGCTTTAAGCAATTATTTGAAACTTCCCAGAGTTGCTGTTTATACTACACTTTGGCGTAGAATTGTACAAAAAGCAGAGGTTAAACAACACAATTTTACAAATAAGAGATATAAGTATTTGATTGTTGATAGCACGGGAATGAGCCAAGTAAAGCGGTCAGGATACATGGCGTATAAGTGGAAAACAAGGAGAAGTTTTACCAAAATTCATTTTGGTATTAATGAAAGACATGAAGTTGTTTTTTTTGATGTCACCACTGAGAAAGGTGGAGGAGATGCAAAAATTACTTTAAGGAATTTAAAGGAAATAAGTATTTTTCCAAAAAAAATATTTGGGGATGGTGGCTATGATGCAATAGAATTATTTGATTTTTGTTACAAAAATCAAATTCAAACCGTAATTCCCATTCGCAAAAATGCTAAACCAAAAATTTTGGCTCAACCTTTGAGATATAGAGAATTTACTTTGCAACAAATTGATTTTGACTTATGGAAATATTTTTCTGATTATGGACTCAGAACTGCAGTAGAACGTAGTTTTAGTGCATTTAAACGAAGGTTTGGGGATGCTTGTAGATCTTTGAAGTATGAACTCCAAAGTGTGTTTAGAATGGTGCAGTGTTTTGTGTGGTTGCAAAATCTCACAGGTGGGGAGGATTTATGCAACTGACTTTTCCCCTTCGAAGAATTTATAAACAGCATCTCTCTCTCGCTACTTTAGAGACACATGGTTAAAAAAGAAAGTGAAGGAAGGATTGTACGGGTGTCAGGGCCGGTTGTTGAAGCTACGGGTCTCATTGTTCGTATGTCGGACATTGTGAGAGTTGGTAATGAAAAATTAATGGGTGAGGTTATCAAGATTGAAGCTAATTCTTTTATTATTCAAGTCTATGAAGATACGACGGGGATAAGGCCGGGTGAGCCAGTTCATAATACGGGAAAGCCACTTGCAGTTGAACTTGGACCTGGACTTTTAGGGAGTATTTACGACGGAATTCAAAGGCCATTGCAGAGTTTGGAAAAAGAAATGGGGCACTTCATTAAAAGAGGAGTGGACGCCGAAGGAATTGACCATTCCAAGAAATGGAAATTTACTCCAACTGTGAAAAAAGGTCAGACTCTCAAAGAAGGAGCAATCATTGGAGAAGTTCAAGAATTTAATTTTATACACAAGGTTCAGCTTGCGCCAGGACAAAGTGGAAAGCTTAAAGACATTTCTTCAGGTTCTTTTACTGTAATAGACAAAATAGGAGAACTAGAGGATGGTACGGAGTTGAAGTTGGCACATTTCCAACCTGTAAGAAAACCTCGTGCTTTTACAGCAAAGCTTGCGCCATCTATTCCCTTAGTAACAGGGCAAAGAGTTTATGATGTTTTTTTCCCTGTTGCAAAAGGAGGAGTTGCAGCATTGCCGGGACCATTTGGAGCTGGAAAGACTGTAACACAGCAGGCAATTGCAAAATGGTCTGACGCTGACATTGTTGTGTATGTTGGTTGTGGTGAACGAGGAAATGAAATGACAGAAGTACTTACGGAGTTCCCGCATCTTGTCGATCCAAAAACAGGAAAGCCAATGATGGAAAGAACGATTCTTATTGCGAATACTTCGAACATGCCTGTTGCAGCAAGAGAAGCTTCTGTGTACGTCGGAATGACTTTGGCGGAGTACTACAGAGACATGGGCTACAATGTTGCACTTATGGCGGACTCGACATCCCGTTGGGCAGAAGCAATGAGAGAAATTTCTTCGCGTTTAGAAGAAATGCCTGGAGAAGAAGGATATCCAGCTTACCTTTCCACAAAACTTGCAAATTTCTATGAACGGGCAGGGCGTGTGACAACACAAAACGGACAAGAAGGATCGGTAACTGTAATCGGTGCAGTCAGTCCTGCGGGAGGAGACTTCAGCGAGCCTGTTACGCAAAACACACTGAGGGTTGCAAAATGCTTTTGGGCGCTTGACGCTAAACTTGCAGAAAAAAGACACTATTGGTCTATCAATTGGCTTAATTCTTATTCGCTTTATCATGAGAGTCTTCGTGATTGGTATGTAGAGAATATTGATAAGAAATGGCCTGAGAAAGTTAAGAAACTCATGACTGTTCTTCAAGAAGAAGATTCTCTTATGGAGATTGTGCAGCTTGTTGGTTCGGATTCTTTGCCTGAAAGCCAACAATTGACATTGGAGATTGCAAGACTCATTCGAGAGGAGCTTCTTCAACAAAATGCTTTCCACGAAGTCGACAAATTCTGTCCGCTAACAAAAGCAAATGCGCTTATTGATCTTGTTTTTTTCTTTGAAAAAGTAGCGTGTGATGCTCTTGCAAAAAATGTACCTGTTAGAGAGATTATTGCTTCTAAAACAAAGTACAAAATCGCGACAGTAAAAACAACAGAGGATTATACAAAGCTTCACAAACAGGTTATGAAGGAAATGGAAGAAGAGATGAAAGAATTGGAGAACAAGTTTGCATAAAAGAAAAATGACAAAATTAGAATACAAAACAATCGAAAGAGTTGCAGGACCATTAGTGTTTGTGAAGGAGACACATCCTGTTGGGTATGGAGAACTTGTGGAGGTGAATGTGCACGGGGAAACAAAGCTTGGACAGGTTTTGGAGACTGCACAGGATTTTGTCGTCGTGCAGCTTTTTGAAGGAACAAGTGGTGTGGACAAAGACGCATCTGTGAAATTTTTAGGGGAACCTTTGACGGTAAAGCTTGACGAGAATATCAAAGGAAGAGTATTGAGTGGGATCGGAAGGCCGCTCGACAAAGGGCCGCAACTCACAGGAAAAAAGTTTGACATTGGAGGAGCAGCAATCAATCCTTTTTCTCGTCAGTTTCCAAACAACTTCATTCAGACAGGAATTAGTTCTATCGATATGATGACGACGCTTATTCGTGGACAAAAGTTGCCTATTTTTTCAGGTTCGGGTTTGCCGCACAATGATATTGCCTTGCAAATCGCACGACAGGCAAAAGTAGTTGGAGAAAAAACAGACTTCCTTGTTGTTTTTGCGGCAATGGGAATTACGAATGAAGAGGCGCTCAAATTCCAACGTTCCTTTGAAGAATCTGGAGCGATTGAAAATGCAGTTCTTTTCATTAACAAAGCCGACGATCCGTCCGTAGAGCGACTTGTAACACCACGTATGGCACTAACGACAGCAGAGTATTTTGCTTTTGAAAAAGGAGCACATGTTCTTGTTATTTTCACAGACTTGACAAACTATTGTGAGTCCCTTCGTGAAATTGGAGCAGCAAGAGAAGAAATTCCTGGAAGACGAGGATATCCCGGATACATGTACACAGATTTGGCGCAGTTGTATGAGAGAGCTGGGCTTGTCAAAGGAAGGAAAGGTTCCGTAACACAAATTCCTATTCTGACGATGCCAGGAGACGACAAAACACACCCCATACCAGATCTGACGGGCTACATTACAGAAGGACAAGTTGTCATTGGAAGAGAATTGCACAGAAAAAATATTTATCCTCCCATTGACGTTCTGCCATCACTTTCACGACTAATGGGGCCAGGAACAGGAGAAGGAAAAACAAGAGATGATCACAAAAAAGTTTCTGACCAGTGTTATGCTTTGTACGCCGAAGGAAGGGACATGAGAGGTCTTGTGGCTATTGTCGGAGAAGAAGCTTTGTCCGAACGTGACAGACGAAAACTTCACTTTGCAAAACTCTTTGAAGAGAAATTTCTCCAGCAAGGCCTTGATGAAGACAGGAGCTTTGACAAGACCATGGACATAGCATGGGACCTTCTTCGTTCTATTCCAAGAGAAGAACTCACAAAAATCGACGACAAACTCAAAGACAAATACTATTAAAGATGTCAAAAACAATCAGTCCAAATCGCTCAGAACTACTCAAAGTCAAGACAAAGGTAGCTATGGCAAGAAGAGGACACAATCTCCTCAAAAAGAAAAGAGACGGTCTTATCATGGACTTTTTTGCTCTGCTTGAGAATGCAAAAGATTTGCGTTCAGAGATGATTGATTCAGCACGCAAAGCAGGGGACAGTCTAAGAAAAACAAGAATCCTTTCCTATGATTTGGAGCTCAAAATGCACGCCAAGACGACAAAGGGAAGAAACCTTGTCGACTTTCAGCAAAAAAATATTATGGGGCTTAGTGTTCCAAAAATAAAATCTGAGTTCAAGCAAAGGACGCTCATAGAGAGAAACAGAACAATTTATGGTTCCTTTTCTCTTGACAACAGCATACAAAAATATGAAGAACTAGTGCATTCCATCATCATTGTCGCCGAAGTAGAAACGGCAATGATTCGACTCCTGCAAGAAATCGAAAAGACGAAGCGGCGTGTGAATGGACTCGAGTACAATATTATTCCTTCCATGAAAAAAGCTCAGGATTTTATTTCGCTTTCTTTGCAAGAACAAGAAAGGGATAATGTTATCCGGCTTAAGAAAATCAAGAAAAAACTTGAGGGGAAATAAGAACCTTAGGAAAATATTTCAAGTAACGGGAGACCTAAATTTTTTAATAGGGACAAAATTTGGAAGAGTGGTCTTCTTTACTAAAAGGAATAAATAACAGAATCATGTGTATAGGAAGGTTTATGCACATTTCCAAGTGCATCCCTAATATTTCCCTTATCATCGAGTGTTCCAGTTAAGACAATTTTGTTGCCGTGGGTGACAGTTCTTGTTATCCTACCTCCTTCCAGTTCTTCACCCAAAAAAGTCATTTTCTTTATGGTATCGGTAATAGTAGAAGAATTGTAAGCAGGATCTGGGTGGATTATTGGAAACTCAATAATTGTCTTTCCCTCACCAAACACATAACCTTCGTCGGACTTAGTACCTACTACGTTATAAGGAACAGGATTTGTGAACCTTCCGACAACTTCTACATCAATTCTTGGTTTTCCACCATAAAGAATTGCCATAAGACTCATTGCTGTTGCCAGTGATTCTTTCGTTCCAAAGTTTTCTCTTCTTTCCATAAAAAAAGCTAATTATTTAACATTTAAAAACTGCTGTATTTTCCAATTCTCACCTCATCCAAAACCTTTGACGACTTGAAAGTTACAAAGAAATTTCTAATAATGTCTTTGTCCAGTAAAGGTATATGGTGATAGGTGGAACGACTCATAGTAGTAGGGAATTTGTTAAATCTACTGTGGCAAAGTTCACGCATGATGAGCCGCTTCTTTCAACGAGACTTGTTTTTGGTGATTACAATAAGGATATTGTTGAGCCTTATTATTGGCATATGGAGTTTCCTTATTATGTTGGAAAGGGTTATGTTGCTATCAAAATTGAAGATCATCATTTTTTCTCGGAAAACTCTCAGTTTGGGGCTGGTCTTAGACAGACAAAGGGTGGGGCCATTCGTGCTTATCAAGAAAATCTCACTCAACTTATTCAATTAACAAAGGTTCATCTTATGCCTCTCCTTGAGGAAATTAAAAAAGCAGAATTTTACAAACGCTGGTTTGACAGAATAGCAATCAACGACAGACGTGTACAGGAAGAGATGGGAAAGGCAGCTTCGCAGCGTAATGCCGAGAATCTCAAGAAATGGCGTTTTGAAAGAGACAGTGCGATAAACCAGCTCAAAGACAAATGGGTCACGGAAGTGGATGGTGGTCGTCTTTATACTCTTAGTAGGCCAGCGACGGAGCAAGGTTTGGATTTTGCTTTGTTGCCAACTCTTTTTTTTGGAACAACACTCGACGATCCCTTTGAAGTGTACAGCACTTTGCAAGACCAAATCGACAAATACGTCGAAAGCGGTTTGGATATTAGTGTTGAAGCTGCTCGTCAAGTTGGGCGTTTCTTGTACAAATTTCATACTTGGCTTCCTACTGCGATTCGACAAACGGAAACAACTTGGAGAATAAAGTTAGCTTCACTCAAACAGTTTTATACGCAATTTGAAATGTATCTTCATTTTATGAAACCTCTTCTTTTGGAAATCCAAAGAAAAAGTGAGGGGTATGATCTCAATCATTTTTTTAGAGATTTTGAAGAGAACAGTCCAGAGTTTGGAAACCTTTTCGATTACTCGTATTCTTTTGTGAAAATTATGGGTGTGAGGGGTCTGAAGAGGGAGGCATTTGCTATGCGTCATCTTGAAATATCTTCTTTTGGTTTGTATATCGGAAAAAAAAATCCTTTGGGTCGTAGTGCAAGGCCTCCTAGTGAGGATCCGACAGAAGGGAATATGATTATCGCAGGACCTTTCAAGGGGAAGGGAGGATTTCTTAGGGCAAGTTCTCATAAGATTGACAAAACTGTTTGTTATGAATTTGTTGAATATGACACAAATTACAATGCTCCGACTTATCCTTCAAAAAGCGAGTTTGAAGCGCTGTATGCTAAATGGAAAGAGAGCCCGTGCTATGTTAAGCGTGATGAGCTACGTTCTTTTCCTGTTATTGTTAATACTTTTTCGCAAAAACGACGAAATGAAATTGTGCAAACTCAGCAAGGTCCGCAGCAGGTTCCTTATATGACTAATGAAATTACGTACAATGGACATGTCTGGAATATCTTTGAGGTTGCGACGTTTAAGGAAAAGCATAAGGTTGAAACTCTTGATCTTATTAGTTCTTTTGTTGAAGAGATACAAGTTATTCGAGATGATCTTCTCAAATATGCAAATTATCTGGAGGGGGAGGCATTTGTAGATGAGAAAATGCCACATCCAGGTGGGGAAATAAAAGGGAAAGACACAAAGAGTGGAGGAGCGAAGGCGAAGAATTCTGATTCTTTAATTTTGGGTCCTTTTCAGGGTCTTGGTCTTCTCTTTGGAAGTCTCATTCCAAATTTTGGGAAGGCAAGTAAGGTTAAGGAAGAAGCACGAGAAACAGAGGCTGGACAAAAAACTCATCATTTGGTAAACTCTCTTTTTGTTGTTGAAGATATGTGGAAATATTATGGGGTTTTCAAAAAGGGCCATGGTTTTATGAGGGTTACTTAAAGAAAATGAAAGGAAAGAAGGCAGGTATTGGAGATTATATGACGGCAATTGTGGCAGTCATTTTAGCAACTCTTATTATGGGGGTAACTTATTTTTTGCTCTCTAAAACTAGCCATGGGGTTGAAGCTAATGTTCCAGAGAAAATTCAGGAATTTCCAAAGGTTTACTTGACACACTTTCTTAATACAAAACTTAGTTCTTCTGATTTGAACACGCTTGGATTGAACACAAATGAGAAAGATCTTAGGTTAAGGGATGTTATGCATCTTCCTTACAAAACTCTTAGGCCTTTTTTAGTTGAAAAACGAAGTGAATATTTGAGTGAATTTGGTACAAGTGGAAGTGTTGAAGCTGAAAAAAAAATTCATACATACTATAATGACTTTTCAGGCTGGGTTAATTCGGATGATGATTTACTTTTTGTCTCTTGTGCTGAGAACGATTTTGCTTCTTATGCTCAGGTTTACAATGAGGTTGTTAATAATTATTGCTTTTTCTTTGCCCAAGATAATGCCGATGGAACTTATGTTTTTGTTTGTTTTATGAAGCCGAGTTCTTTCAAAAGTGCAGATCCTGTTGTTGGTTCTGTATGTGCAATAGGAGAGCAGACAGAGAGTGATTTGTCTACTCAAGGGGAGGCTGATTTGTCATGAGAAAAGATAAAGGGGGTTCGGCTTTCTATATCTTATATTTTGTTGGGATTATGCTCATTTATGGTGCGATCCAACTTTTTATTGTTAGTGAGTTCAGAGCAGCTGATACGAATACTGCGTATGGAGAAACTTATAAGGAGGTTTCTCAGGCAATAAGTAAAGAAACTGCTGTTACTCAATATCTTTCAGAGAGGGTCCAGACGAGTTTGGATGAGAGTCGTAAAGAATTTACGGGGACTCTTGGTTTGGACAGTAGTTCTTTTGTTGAAGAGAGAGCTTCTTGTTTTTATGATACTCTTGCTTTGTGGTATGATGAACGTGACAAGGGTTTGGGGAAAGAAGAGAGTTCTGATGAAGTAGGAGTTGATAAGAATAAGCAGGATGAGTCATTTCTTCAGGAGATAGGGGAAGAGACAGACGAGGAGGTTCTTTGTCTTCCGAAATTTTCTGAGGAAATTAAAGCTCAGTTTGAAACATCTTTTAAGGAAAAACTCAAGAAAGTTAGTAAAGATATAGATGACATTATTGGGAGTTCAAAGGAGAGTGCTGTTAGTGTTAGTTTTGATGAGAAAAGTTCTGAATATGCAATTGAAATACAAACAGATTTGAGTCTTAGTTCGCAAAGGAGTAGTTTTGGTCATAAGGTTCTTTACAAAACGTCTTATGATTTGGGTTCTTATACGTCTCTTCTTCAGGTTGTTTCTTCTTCTTTGCCTTTGTTTATGGACAGGGCTTCTGCACAAGTTCCTCTTTGTACCGATGAGAGGCTTACTTGTCTTGTGCAAACTTTTTCTTCTCTTCTTAATGAGCAGGATTCTTCTTTATTAACTCAGTATTCACTTAAATTTGAAAATTTGAAACTTTCAGGTGATGAGGCAAAGGAGTATCTTGGTCTGAAAATGATCTTTACGAATAAGAAAACAGGGAAAGAAGATTTGGTTTTTGGAGCAATTTTTAAGGATAAGATTCCTTATGGCTTGCAAGCTTTTGATTTGGAGCAGAGTTCTGAACTCAATGGGCTGGTGTATGTTAAGATTAAAAATGTTGATGATGTGAAAGATAAGGCTTTAAGTTATATTGTTCTTTATTCTTATCAGGCTTTTTTTAATCCTTCTTTGTATGGGTCTGATCGTCTTACTGAGTTGATGACTCTTCTTAGGGAGGGGCGAGTTCCAGAGGAGTTTAAGGAGACTGGTGTTGTTAATCCTTATGCACATCTTATTTCTGATTCAACTCTTGATATTAATGCTCTTTTAGTTCCTCTTGAGAACATTGTGCAAGAAAATGGTGAAAGCGAGGTTCAGGTTCCTATTTTTCAAATTTATAATCATCAGACGCAGGCCATGCAGAGACTTATGACGGGGGCTAAGGTGTATGTTAGTGTTTTTCTTGTGGACCAAAAATATAATTATTATGTAGAAAATGTCCAAGCTGCGTTTAAGGACATTAATCTTGAAGCGGTTCAAGGTCCTGATCCTTTGGAAAGTGCTGAGCTAGAGGGTAATATTGAGCAATCCAAGGAGGCTGTTGCTCTTAAGATACCTAGCACTTATAGTGATGAAAGTCTTCCTTTGAGTAGGACTTTTTTTGATGTGTATGTATACAAAACTGGTTTTGAGGATTTTGATCAGTGTCTTGGTTTACCATCTCAATGTTCTTTTTCTCGTTTTGATTCTTCTGTTCTTGGTAAAGAGGTTTATCTTAGTTCAAGTCAAGCGCAAATTGATGCCAAAGCTTCAAGCTATTCTGTCACAAAGCTTCTTTCTTATTCTTTAAGTGAGGGAACTCATGAGGTAATGATTGTGCCTGTTTATGATGAAAAGGGTTACTTTGAGAGGCAGGTTCTTCGGAAGAAAATAAAGGCAATTGGTGGTGGAACTTCTCTTTCGTATTCTCTTGTTGAGGAGAATGATGTTAAGGTTCCTTTTAGGAGTTCTGTGACTGTTGTTGATAACAAGCCATTTGATATGAATCAGGTGAGTGTTGGTGGGATTGTCTCAACTGGAACTGCTTTGTATTTGAACTGGAACTGCGCCGTTGCTGGCTCTTATGTCCTTGGTGTGAGCTATTATGTTGATGGCAATACGATTTCAGAGGACTTGGGTTTGCAAAATACTTTGCAGGCATCTGTTGGTTCGAGTGTTCAATTTAATCCGCTTGTTGTTCTCAAGGATGGAAATACGGGGGAAATTTTAGGAACAAAAACTTTGAGTCCGGTTCCTAGTTATCCATAAATTTAAGAAGGATTTTTTTTTATTGAGTTTATGAAACAAATTTGTATTGTTGCTGGGGCTAGACCAAATTTTATGAAAGTTGCTCCGATTATTAGGGAAATGGAAAGGGTTGGCCTTCCTTATTATTTGGTGAATACTGGGCAGCACTATGATAAAAATATGGCGGAGATTTTTTTCTCTGAGTTAGCAATTCCTGAACCGAAATATAATTTGGGTGTTGGGTCTGGTTCTCATGCGGTTCAAACGGCTTCTATTATGGTTGCTTTTGAGAAGGTTCTTATGGAAGAGGAGACTTCTTTGGTCCTTGTTGTTGGAGATATTAATTCAACTCTTGCTTGTTCTCTTACTGCTAGTAAATTACATATACCAGTTGCTCATGTTGAAGCAGGACTTAGGAGTCTTGATCGCAGTATGCCTGAGGAGATAAATAGAATTCTTACAGATTCTGTTAGTGATTTTTTGTTTACTCATTCTCCAGAAGCAGATGTGAATCTTCTTAGGGAGGGGGTCGCTGAAGAAAAAATATTTTTTGTAGGGAATGTTATGATTGACTCTCTTACCTTTCATCTTCCTGAAATCGAAAAAAGCCAAATTTTGTCGACTGAGGCTCTGGAGAGAAAAAAGTATGGGCTTGTTACGCTTCATCGTCCTTCAAATGTCGATGATCCTCTTGTTCTTTATTCGATTTTTGAACATTTGTTTAAACATTCTCCGGATGATTTTGTTTTGTTTTTTCCTATTCATCCTCGTACAAGAAATAGGATTGAGGCTCATGCAGAACTTCAAACTTTGTTAAAGGAGCATTCGCAAAAGATTAGATTTGTGGAGCCTTTGGGATACTATGATTTTCAATGTCTTCTTAAAAATGCTCTTTTTGTTTTGTCTGACTCTGGCGGAGTTCAGGAAGAAGCTTTGATGTATGATGTTCCTTGTGCTCTTCTTAGGGAAAATACTGAAAGGAATGTTTGTGTTACTCTTGGAACTACTGAACTTATTAGTGCAACTCGTTTAGGGGAAATTCTTTCTTCTATTTTTGCTGGAGAATGGAAGAAGACTGTTAGGATTCCTGAACTTTGGGATGGGAAGGCGGCGGAGAGAATTGTTGAAATATTGGGAAATGTGAATGCTAAGTTTTAAATGTCGTTTTGAATTTGGGAAGGTAAAATGGGATTTTTTCAACATGTTGATCAGTATTTGAGGGATATGTATACTTTGGTGTCTAGCTCAATGATAAAAAGAAAGCTAAGGATCTTCTTTCTGTATAATTGGTTGGTTCTTAAAAATGTTTTTTCTAAAATTACTTCCATTCAATTTCGTCGCCAGAAATTTTTGGGATATAAGGTAGATTTTGACAATTATGGTTCTTTTTTTGCTCTTTTTACAGAGATGTTTGTTTACAACATTTACTATTTTCGCAGTTCTGAGAAAGCTCCTTTTATTGTTGATTGTGGTGGGAATATTGGGATGTCTCTTCTTTATTTTAAGTATCTTTTTCCAAAAGCTCATATTGAATGCTATGAGCCTGATCCGAGTACTTTTCAGTTGTTAAAAAAAAATGTTGAACAGAACAAACTCTCTTCTATTACTCTTATTCAGAAGGGCGTTTCAGGAAAGGATGGAAAGATGAAATTTTATTCTTATGGGGATATGAAGGGTGGTCCTGGAAACACTTTGCTGGAATCTCAGGTGAATTTCAAGAATGTCCAAACCTTTGATGTGGAAGTTGTTGAATTGAAAAAAGAGAATTATAAGAAAATTCATTTTCTCAAAATTGATATTGAAGGGGCAGAGGGTTTTATGTTTGATAGTTTTAAGGATAATGATTTTCTTTCTCTTGTTGACAATGTTAATCTAGAGTATCATTACGATATTGGGTATGATGGGAATAAGCTTTCTCCGATTTTAGCAGTGCTTGAAAAATATCAATATAATGTTGTTATTAATCAAAATACGCTTGTGGCCTTCTATACCTCTCGTAGTCTGTATAGGAAATTGGATCGAAAGTATGTTCTTCTTATTGATTGTTTTAAGGATAAGAATCATTTGTAATTCCTTAGTTTGGTGTTATCTTATACCTCACAGTTCTGCTTCGATTGAGAGGTGTCATTTTAGTGGTTTTTTTGCTTTTTGAGATAGTAAGAAATATCTTTGTTTGTGGCTGGTTTCTCAGTAAAATTTTATAAAGTCTTCTTCTAAGCCTATTTTTATGAAAGATGTTTATGTTTTGGGACTTCAACTTGGGCACAATTCTTCAGCTGCTCTTTTATGCAATGGGAGGGTTCTTGCTGCAATTAGTGAAGAGAAATTTGACAATATTAAAAATTCCTCTGCGTTTCCTTTGAAATCGATTTCTTGGCTTTTAGAAAGGGAAGGAATAAAGGGAGAGGATTTGGCGGCAGTTGTTCACAGTAGTTATTATTGTGCCTGCTCGCAGATGATTGTTGATCCTATTCTTGCAAACAAGAAACGTAGTGAAATAGGTTTTTCTTTTCTTTCTTCTTTGGCTGGCAAGGTTGAAGTGAAAGTGGGAGCTTCTCAGAATCTTCGTTCTCTTCTGATGCAAACTCATTTCTTAGCTCTTGAGCGAGAGTCCAAAAAAGCAAAAAAGATTTTTGAATCTCTTTTGAAAAAGCATTTTTCTATTGATTCATCAAAGCTTCATTATGTTAGACATCATCTTGCACATAGCTACTATGGTTATTTTGGACAGAATAATGTTAAAGCTGACAAATCTCTTATTATTACAATGGATGGTTCTGGTGAAAAAGAGTTTGCAACTATCTCTATTGCAGATAAAAAAAAGAAAAAAATAACTCTTGTTTCTTCTTCGCGTTGGGATAGTTCTATTGGCTACGTGTATGCTGCAACGACAAAGTATTTGGGAATGAAGCCTATAGAGCATGAATACAAGGTTATGGGGCTTGCTCCTTATGCAAAGGATTATTATAAAAAAACGTATGAAAAAATCTTCAAAGACATTATTGAATTTGATGAAAAGACATTGGAGTTTCATTCAAGTTTTCCTCTTACTCGCTTTGATTTGTACCTTTTGGAAAAGGCAAAATATGAACGTTTTGACAATGTTGCTGCGGCTCTTCAGGAGTGGACGGAGAGGACTGTTACAACTTGGATTGAAGCTGCAATAAAAAAGTACGGAATTGACGAACTTTATTTTAGTGGGGGTCTTTTCATGAATGTGAAACTTAATCAGAGAATTACTGAAATGAAATCTGTAAAAAAAGCTTATTTTATTGGGAGTTGTGGGGATGAGTCAAATTGTATTGGGGCTGGATATATTATTTCTCAGAAGCTTGATCCAAAAACTGAGCTTCTTCCTCTTGAGAATTTTTATTTGGGGAATGAATATTGTAATGAAGATGTTGAGGCTTTCATAAAAGAAAAGAATCTTGAAAAAAAATATGATGTTGAATATTTTGAGGATATTGAGGAAAAAACTGCTGAACTGTTGTCGCAGGATTGTGTTGTTGCAAGAGTGAAGGGGCGTTGTGAATGGGGGGCACGTGCTTTGGGGAATCGCTCTATTCTTGCAAATCCATCAAAGATGGAGAATTTTTTTAAGGTAAATGATCAGGTGAAAATGAGAGATTTTTGGATGCCTTTTGCACCTTCTCTTCTTATTGAAGATCATAAACTTTATGTCTCTAATCCTAAGAACTATAAGGCTCCATACATGATTCTTAGTTTTCATTCGACTGTTTTGGGACAGGACAAATTAAGGGCTGCTTTGCATCAGGCTGACAAGACTTTGCGTGCTCAACTTGTAGAAAAAGAAGTTAATCCTTCTTATCATCGTCTTATTTCTCTTTTCAAAGAAAAAACTGGAATTGGAGGTGTTTTGAATACTTCTTTTAATCTTCATGGTTATCCTCTTGTTTCTTCGCTCAAGCAAGCATTGTTCACATTTGAGAATTGCAAATTGGAGTATTTGTGCTTGGAAAATTATGTGATAAGCAAGAAGAAGAAATAATCTTTTTTGTTTGTTGCTTCTTTAGGGGAATAAGTTTAAATAGGGTTTGTTTTGACTGTTAGTATGTGTGGAATTGCAGGATATTCTTTACAAGCTGATGTATTACCCAATAAAAAAAGATTAGAGAATGCACTTCAGATTATGAAACATCGAGGTCCAGATTCTTCAAAGTGTTGGTACAGTGACGAAGCAGAAGTTGGTCTTGGGCATGTACGTCTTTCTATTGTTGATCCTAATGCTCGTTCTAATCAACCTTTTTTTTCTGAGGATAAACGTTATACGCTTATTTTTAATGGGGAAATTTACAATTATCTTGAGCTTCGAGAAGAATTGGAAAAAAAATATCAGTTGCATTTTAGTACTAGTTCTGACACGGAGGTTCTCTTGAAGTCATATATGGTTTTTGGTAAAAAATGTCTTTCGCGTTTTCAGGGCATGTTTGCTTTTGCTTTGTATGATGCTAGGGAGGGGGAGCTTTTTCTGGCGCGTGATTTTGTTGGACAAAAACCTTTGGTCTATTCTCTTTATGGGGGAAATTTTTACTTTGCTTCTGAAATTCCTGCTCTTTTTGCTTTGGCTGATATTCCTAAAAGTATTGACAAAGGTGTTTTGCAGTTTTATCTTTTAGATCAGTTTTTTCATATTCCTTCTCCTTTGTGTATTTTTGAAAATATTTCTAAGTTAGCTCCTGCTTCGTTTATGCGAGTGAAAAATGGAAAGATTGTTGAGAAGAAACGTTATGCTCTTCTTGAAAAGAAAAAAGTAAAAAAAAAGGTTAGTGAAGATGCTTTTTTGTACAAAAAACTTGAGGATCTTAAGCCTAAAGATGTTCCGTATGCTTCTTTTCTTTCTGGTGGTGTTGATTCAAGTTTTATTTGTAATGGTCTGCGTTTTCATCATGGTGGTCCAATTGATGTGTACACTCTTTGTGCAGCTTCGGAAAGCAGGGATAGTGATTTTCAAAGGTCAAAATTTGTTTCTTCTCGTTTGTCACTTAATCAACACGTCGTCAAAGTTCAGGACTTGCCTGTTCTTTCCTCTGTACGCGAAACTGTTGAAGTTTTGGGCGAGCCGTATTTTCATATTACCTCTGTTTTTGCAGATTCTCTTCTGGCTCAGGTAAAGAAAAAACATAGGGTTATTTTTACAGGGGCTGGTGGGGATGAGATTTATTATGGTTATGATAATCTTTTGTTTCTTCTTGCGGATTGTTTTTTTACTTTCAAAAAAATTGTACCTCGTTTTCTTCTCAAATCTTTGGATACTCTTACAAAAGGAAAATATGGGGAATTTTTGCTTTCTGAGAGGAAAACGTTCAAAAAATCATATTATCTGCATACTTTTAGAAAAAATAAAAATCGTTTTTTAGGGTCCTTTCAAGATGAAAAAACTCTTTCTAAAAGTCTTGATGTTCTTGTTGATGACTTTGCTTCTCTTGTGAAATGGAAATCGTATATTGATCTTAGTTATCTTTTTGGATTGTTTTATGAGAATTCTCATTCTCTTATTATTCAGTCTGATGCTGTTGGAATGAAAAACTCTATTGAGGTCCGAGCTTTATTTCTTGAAAGAGATGTTATTGAGAGGGCTTATTCTTTGCCTTTACATTCAAAACTTTCCTTTTCTCATCTTAGGGAAGGTAAGAAAATTTTAAGGGATTCTTTATGTAAATATCTTCCACGCTCTTTTGTGTATGCAAAAAAAATTGGTTTTGGTGTGCATTCTCAGTATATTTCTTCTGTTGAGAAAAGGTATTTGCCTGAAATTCAAGTGGCTTTGAAGAGGTTTGAAAAACGTGAGGTTCTTGAGACTCCTTGTTTGAAACATTTATTTTCTGACTTTAGAAAACATTTTTCTCTTATTATGAAGCTTTATGCTTTAGAAATTTGGTTTGAGACTTTTATTGATGAAAAAAAAGAGAACTAGTATTTTAGTGGTGGGCAGTTTATTGCATTTTTTTCAATAGGTAACGAATTGAGAGGTATATGAAATCTACTTTATACCATACTTGTTCAAAACATCGAAAGCTACATTTTTCGAAAAAAGAAACTTTATTCTGAGATTCAGCAAAGGCAAGTTTTCTAAAATACTCTTTTTGTAGGTCTTTCATTTCTTTTTCGTTTGGGTGGTAAGGAAGTTTTTCGTAGTAGGCAGGGATATTTTTTATATTCTTTGTTTCAAAAAGTTTTTCCATTATTCTTTTTTCAATTGTTTTGCATGTTAGTTTAATGTCGTATGTTGTTTTTGTTTTATTATATCCTTCTAGCCCTTTTTGTCGTAGCTCGTTTTTGTTCATTGAAGCAAAAATTCTGCGTACGGAGGAAGGATAGTTTGCATAATATCCGTTTTTCCCAGCGTCTACTAGTTCCATTTGGGCGTTGTATCGTTTTGGATTGACTGACCCATCTTTTCTGAAAAAATTTTTGTAATCTGTCATGACAGGAATTTTGAAACAAAAGCTTTCAGCAATAACATTTCCGAAGCTTTCTCCGATGACGGAGGCTTGCCAGAAGAGGTCAATTGTATTGTAAAATTTGCTAATTGCTTTTTTTCCGCTTAATTGTTCAATGCAGACTATATTTTCTTTCATTCTTTTTGAAAGAAGAATTTTGATTGCCAAAAGATAATTTTTTGGCATTCCTGCAAAGAGGAAACCGCAGTTGTATTCCTTTTTTCTGTCCATGATGAAAAGTGTTGCAAGCATCAGAAAGTGCCACTTTGTCGGCTCAGCTCGTGCTAATCTTCCTACAATAAAGTCTATGTTTTTTCCTTTGAAAAGTTCTTTGAAGTTTTCTTTTTCTTTGGCGGCTTCTTGCCATCCTTCAAAGTCAAGGGGATTGTATGCTACTCTGGCGTTTTTGAGTTTTTTTCCTTGCAGGGCTTCGATTTTGAGATAGTCGGTTTTACTGATAATCATATTCTCAACCTGTGGATTTGGTAAGTAAAGGGGAGTAAAATTGACGCAGTTGAAAAATGGACATACTTTTGTAATGTCGGGGACGATGTCGTCTAGGTATGGCGAGCCGAAGCTGTAAAAGAGGTCAATGTGAAATGTTTTGAGAAATTCAACAATTTTATCTTTTGGAACGAGGTAGTGATTTTCATTAATTTTTTCCCAGTTTTCTTTTTTTCCTGAGTAGAGGAGGAAAAGCTCAAAATACTCTTTATTGATATACTTTTCATATATGTCTGTTTTATTTATACCGTAGGTGAGATGTTCTCGACAATACAAAACTAGTCTGACTTTTTTCTTCATTTATTTTATCTATGAAAGAACTTTTATAAAATTTGCTTGTTCAGAAACTGTTTTTCTTGACAAATCTTTTTAAATGTGTTTCTATAAAGAATTTTATGTCTTTTAAGAAATCTGCGTATATTTTTTCTTTACTTAATTTGCTTGTTCTTCCTTTTGGTTTTGTCATAAGGATTTTTTACTCTCAGACATTGACTATAGATGATTTTGGTTTTTTATATGCAGTTATTGCTTTTTTTTCTTTTATTACTATTTTCACAAAGCTTGGACTTGAGCAAAGTCTTCTTTATTTTTTTCCAAAATATATTAGCAAAAATGATAAACTTTCTCAGAAAAATTCTTTTTATAGTGTCTTTCTTTTAGTTTTTGCTGTTAATCTTTTGTTGGCTATTCTTTTGTATTTTTTTTCTTCTTTTCTTGAGGTTCACTATTTTAGATATGATGGAGCTACTTTTTTTATCTCTGTATTCTTTCTGTATTTTTTTCTTAATGATTTTATTACTCTTGTTACTAGTGTTTTTCTTTCTTATAATAAGATATTTCTTTCTCAGATTTTTTATGCTCTGCGGTTGCTTTTTACGTTTTTATTTTCTCTTTTCTTTTTTTTAGGGGGATTTGAACCTTTGCCTGAATACTATGCTTTTAGTTGGACTTTTTCTTTTCTTCTTTTTGGACTTCTCAATTTTGGTATTTTCTTTAAGATGTTTCCTTTCTTTCTTGAGAAACCAACTTTTTCTTTTTCTTTACTAAAGGAATTTTTGCATTATGGTTTTTTTGGTCTTTTTACTGGTGCTGGTACGATGATTATTGCTCAGATTGATCTTTTACTTCTTACGGGTTTTTTTTCAGTCTCTGATGTTGGTTTGTACAGTAATGCTGTTTCGGTTATTAGTATTTTTTTTCTTCTTCTTTCTCCCCTTTCTTTACTTTTTCTTCCTCTTTTCTCTCGTTACAAAGAGGAGGGGAATTATGAACTTATGAAAACTCTCATGCATCTTTTGTATGTTATTGGTTTTTATCTTCTTCTTCCTTTTTCTTTGCTTTTTTATCTTTATTCTGATACACTCTTAATGCTTGTCTTTTCAGCTCCCTTTGTTGCAGCAGCACCGTATCTGAAACTCTTTGCTCTTTTTAGTATCTTTCGGGTTTTGTATGAATATAATGTTAATATTATGAAGGGTCTTGGTCTTATTAGGGAAACTTCTGTTATTATTACTGGTGTTGCCTTGGCTAATTTCTTTTTTGATCTGTTGGCACTTCAGTTCTTTGGAATTTTAGGGATTGCTTTGGTTACTGGTCTTTGTTGGCTTGCTCTTTTCTTTTTGACTTTTGTTTCGTTGTACAAACGAATTGCTTTTAATATTAAGTTTTTTTCATTTTTTCTTACTTGTTTTCTTGCATATGTTTTTCTTCTTTTTGTTGATTTTCTCAAGCTGATTGTAAGAACTGGATTTTATCTTTTGGATATTCTTTTTATTTTTTTCATTGCCTTTTTCTTTTACTTACTTGCAGGCTACTTTCTCAAAATTTATACTTTCAAACAATTATCGCTTCTCGTTCCAGATCCTTTTCTGAAGACTTATCAGCGGCTTTGTGCTTTTTTCAGGTTAAAATAATCTTGTGTGGAGAGAGATTTATAAAGGGAACACTTTTCCCTTTTTTCTATGTGAGGGTTGCCAAGTCTGGTCAACGGCGCAGGACTTAAGATCCTGTCACTCAACGTGTTCGTGGGTTCGAATCCCATCCCTCACACTTGTTATTTTTGAAGAATAATGTCGGAAAAAGTTTGTGTGGAGGAGGGGATTTTTTTAGCAGCATATAGTTCAGAAATCTCAAAAGAGATGGGAGTTTTTTATAACCCTGAAATGAAGCTTAACCGTGATATCTCACTTCTTCTTCTCAAAAATTATTTTTCAAAAAAAATTTCTTATTGTGATCCTTTATGTGCTTCGGGAATAAGAGAGCTTCGTTTTCTTAAAGTTATTCCTGAAACATTTGCTTCTATTGTTGCTGGGGATATATCGCCATCTTCTCTTGCTGATTTTCGTTTGCATCTTAAAAAAAATAATTTGGTTTCAGAAAAACTGCAAATCATAGAAGGAAATGCGCTTTCAACTCTTGCAAAATATTATTATGATTGTATAGAACTTGATCCTTTTGGTTCTCCTGTTCCTTTTTTGGATTTGGCAATACAAAGAGTAAAGCATAATGGGGTTCTTTCTTTGACGGCTACGGACACGGCAGCGTTGTGTGGAGCAAAGCCAAAGGTTGGGCTTCGACGCTATGGGATAAAAATGGGAAGGGTATATTTTGAAGAGGAGTTTGGTGTACGTAATCTTGCAGCTGCTGCAATTTCTCAGGGTGCAAAACATGATTGTGCTCTTGTTCCTCTTTTAGCTTATTCGTATAAACATTATTACAGAATTTTTTTTAAAGTTCTTAGAAATAAAAATGAGGTTCACAAATGTCTTTCAACTCTGAAGTATTTTTTGTACGATGAAAAAACTCAGGAATGTATGATAAGTGATGTGGAACTGGAACATTCTTATGGTAAAACTTTTGTTGGTGAGTTAAATAATAGGGAGCTTTTAGGAAAAATGCTTGGTTCTTTGGACTTGCTTGCTGATTCTCGCTTAACAGAAAAACTTTTGTTGGCACTTAGGGAGGAGGAAGCTGTTTTTGGTTATGTGAATTATCATAAGCTTCAGAAAGCGTTTACGTTTAGTAGTTCTATGAAAGCCGATGAACTTGTTGAAGGGCTTCGTCATTTGGGCTATGGAGCTTCAAGGGTTCACGACAATCCTTTGGGCATCAAGACGACAGCTCCGTCGACGCTGCTTTGCAGGGTATTGAAGGAGAAAGAAGCTTAGTTCTGAGACAGCTTTGTAATTGTCGGGGGCGCTACTTGAATACAATTTTCACCTTGCTTTTGTGGGCAGGGTTGTCCTCCATAAAGTTTAACTTCAATAGTATCTCCCATTCCTATTTCAGGACGGGGATTTTGAGTGAGTTTGATAGTTAGAGGTAAGGGTTCTTTTCTGTTGTATGTACGTGTTCCATGAAAATTTGTTTTATAGTGGTCTTCCGTTACGTTTACGCCATATTCTCTTTGATTATCGGATACTCTAGTAATGGTTCCTTCTATCCTGTAAGATCTATAGTCTGGGTTTGTAAGGAGCTTGTATCCACCGTAGACAAGAGCGGAAGCTAATCCAACAACAAGAACCAGAGGTATACCGTCGATAGGACTTAGATCAAAGCCTCCCATTTTTTCTTCTAGTTTTTCTCTTAATGTCATTTTTCTTACAGGAGAATACATTTTTTCTTTTAAATCTGTGCTAGGTTTCTGAAGAAAGTTTTGGAAGGGAACACAAAAATAGAGAGCTACGAAGAACCTACATAATTTATGAGATGAGAGCAACGAGTCCTCAAATTTTGGGGTTTTACGAGTTTATCTTTTGAGAAGATCAAAAATCAAATCAGAATTTTGGGTTTTTCGAAATTCTCAATACTAAAAAAACTTTGAATTTCGTAGGAAATTTTTCTCAGAGCACGCGTACAAAGACAAGGAATGCTGTGTGGTCTGTTTCTTTTTGGTGCTCGGGATGTGCTATGTTTCCACTTACTTTCCATTTACGAAAGATAATTTCGCTCACTTCTTCTGCTAAATACTGTTCTGTATCTTTGCAGTAATTGACAAGTTCAGAGACTTGGGTCATGCTTGGAAGGTAGCAAACAACATAATGTCCAGAGTTTACACTTTTACTAAGGTTTTTTTCGAGAATTCTGACAGGTTCGGGGAGGTCTAAGAAAAGAAGATCTATGTCTTTTTCCTCTTCAATTTTCTCTGCGATATCCCCTAGGATAAGATTTACATTTTTATCAGTACAAAATGAGTTTAGGTTTGTTTGTACGATTTTTACGTGGTCTTCACGGATTTCATAGCTCTGAACTTCTTTTGCAATTTTAGAGAAGAACAAAGTTGCAGCGCCACTTCCAGCTCCTGCTTCGACGACTTTGCTGTGCTTTGAGAGGCCTGTACGTGCTGCAATGTACCCTAAGTCTTTTGGTGTTAGGATTTGTGGTCCTCTTTTCATTTTGAGCTCTTTGTCCTTGTCATTTGCGTCACAAACAGCAAATCTCTTCCCGAGGTGGTTTTCAATAATTCCTCTTGGGTGCTCTAGGATTGTTTTTTCTTCAATTTTTCCTTCTTTTGAATGGAAATCTCCTTCTCCTTTGTAGAGGTAACTTTGGCGGCTTTTAAGACAGGTTAGTACTTTCATAGGCTTTTCTTTTAAACGTGAATGCTTTCTCTTTTTTATATATTCAGGTGTGTTTATTAGTCACTGGAGAATTACAACCTGCGCGAAAAATTTATAAATATGGAAAAGATTTCATAATCACCACTAAAAAATAGTTAGAGTGAACCACAAAATGAAAAGCATTACAAAATTCATGGTATTTGCGCTTCTAGCACTGTTTTCAGCATCATTCGCTTTTGCTGATCCCGTAAGTGTTACAGGAGTTCAGGTACAGGAGAACAACGGGGACTATATTGTTCTTGTTTCTCTTCTCAATGAAAATGTTTCCACTGGAGACGTTGCAAAGCTCAGCTTTACAGTTGAGGAATTAGGTGTGTCCAAGGACAATGTTCTTGTTATTGTTGATAGCACTAGCCCCCAAGTTGAAACATACAATCTTCGTGATGTAGTTGATTCTTTTGATCTTCTTAAGAAAGGAAATACATACCAGATTACTGTAAGTTCTGACGACGGTACTTCACAGGGCACTTCTTTCCTCTTTGGTTCTGAAAAGGATACAAATGGTTTGGGAGTTCTTCTTGAGGGAATCGAAATTAATGATAATGAGGTTAGTGATATTGATACACTCCAGGTAGTTAATGGAGAAACTTTGAACATTGAACTTCGTTTCACAGCTCTTGAAAACTTTGACAACGCTCGTTTTAGAGCTTTCATTGACGGATATGAGCATGCTTCTCTTTTCAGTTCAACTCAGATTTTTTCTGCTGTTGAAGGAAAGACTTATGTTAAAACTTTTTCACTTCAGCTTCCTTCTGACATGAGTTCAGAAAAGGATTACAAACTTCGTATTGAAGGAGCAAATGATCTTTCTGGTCTTACAGCTAAGGACTACACAATCTATGTAGACACACAGCGTGACAGAATTGACATTCTTGATCTTGTTATGACTCCAAGTTCTGGAGTTGAACCTGGACAGAATGTTATTGCAAATGTTCGTTTGAAAAACAGAGGACAGCAAGCTCAGGATAGCATCAAGGTAAGTGTTGAAATTCCTGAATTGAATGTTGAAGAATCAAGTTATGTAAGTAATCTTGCTAAGGATGAGGTTGCAACTTCTGATGATATGCTTCTTTTCATCCCACAGGACGCTAAGGCAGGTCAGTACGAAGCAACTGTAACTTTGAGTTATGACGACGGTTACACTCGAACAACAGACTCTTTTGTATTTACTGTTGTTTCTCCTCGTGCTGTTGATGAACAGAACCTTTTGGTAAGTTTCAAAGATGGAATGACAATTGCAGCTGGAGAAAAAACTAGCTTTGACGTTGTTGTTGCAAATCCTAATGATGAAAGTAAGCCAATTTCCATTGCTGCTCTTAATGCTGCTTGGGCTGATGTGAGTGTCTCTCCAAGTCTTGCAATGGTAAAGGGTGGAGACTCTGAAACATTTACAGTAACAATCACTCCTGATGCTGATGTTGAAGGAGAACAGGAACTAACTCTTCTTGTAAAAGAAGGTTCTCAAATTGCAAGTGAAGTAAAAGTAAAGCTTGTAGTAGAAGAGGGAAAAGTTATGGAAGAAAGTTCTGTTAACTTTGTTAATATTGCTCTTGCAGTTTTGCTTGTGATTGCAATTATCATCTTGCTTGTCCTCATTATCACTATTGCAAAGAGGAGAGGAGACGACGAGAAAGAAACTAGCTCCACTGAGGAGTATTATTAATCTTTTTTCTTTTTCTTATTTAGAGTATTTTTACTTTTTGAAACTTTTTTACTTTGTATCTCTTATTGTGTCACTATTTGTAGAAACAAGTTCTTATAAGTTGGAAGAAATTGAGGGGTTTATGAAAAAAATTCATAAAATTGCATTGGGAATAGGCCTTGGGGTTGCTCTTGCATACTTGTATAAACATAAGGGAAAATTAACTTGTTCTTTGAATTCTGTGCAAGAGGGCGTCTATGAAACTGACGAAGGAGAGTTTATTGAAGTAACTGACAAAGCGCGTAACAAAAATACGGGAGAGGAGCTGATTATTTACAAGGAATTAAATCCTGATTTGAGCAGTAAGAAGCGTAGACCTTTGCAAGCTGCTGATAAAAAAGAATTTTTGAAGAAAAAAGAAAGCCTTCATTACAAAGGAAGTCGCGACGAGTTAGAGAAGTAAAAACTTCAGCAAAAATTTCTGCTAACTTTTATAAAAGAAAGAGACTTCACCCAAGAATTGTTTTAGGCAGTTTATTTAATTATTAGAAGAATGGAAGATAACAAACAGTTTTTTGATGAAAGTAGTTTCATAGAAAAAAAAGAGGAACTTAGTTCACAAAGTGTTGATTCTGAAATTCTTGATTTGAGTTATCATATTAGGAGAAAGGAAAATCTTTTTTATTTGACTGTTGAAAAAAAAGAAGAACGATGTAATGGTTCGGAGCTTCGTTCTTTGCTTTCTTTGGGTAAGGAAAAAAATCTGTTACAGGAGGCAGATAAACTTCTTCTTTCTCATCTTTCTCTTAAGCTTGCTCCTTCTCAGACTATTCATCAATTCTCAGCTCATGAACTTGAAGTTCTTCTTTATTATCTTAAGGATTGTTCTTTTCCTGTTTTTTATAATGATGAGCAACTTTTTTTTTCTGTAGATGAGTATAAACTGGATCTTGTTTTGGAGTTTGAGACTGATGATACTATTTCTTTGATTGTGCGCAGTGGTGGAGAATTTTTTTTTAGTACGGAAAAGGCTTTTTTTCTTTCAGATAATGTTCTTTATTTTCTGTCTATGCATATTCCTCTTGCTTTTTACAAGGAGCTTTGTTCTGGCACAAACCGTTTTACTATTGAGAGTTTTTTTGTTTTCAAGGAGCAGCTTCTTGAAAGATTGCGTTGTGCTCACAAAATACAAATTAGTGAGGAACTTGAAGAACTTTCTTCTTTAAGGATAGAGACAAAGATTGCTCCTGTTGTTGTAGAAGTAGGCAAAAATTCTCATTTTATTAGTTTGGAACTTAAGTACAAAGTTGGTCAAAAATTTTATCCTCTTGATAATTATACTTATCTCGAAACGCAAAGTTGGCATGATAAAAAATCTCTTATTACTATTTCGAGGGAAAATTCTAAACTTATCCAATATCATAGTGATGAAACTCTTTCTGAATATACTTTTTCTGATTTTCTTGAAGAGAGTAAAATTCGTTACACTCCTTCACAAAAAAGTCCTTTTCTTATTATGATTCCCATTAACGCTTTAGAACGAGTTCTTACAACTCTTTTGCCAAAACTTGAACAGTATTTTCCTATTGAGTATAAGGATGGAATTGAGTTAAATCTTAATAAGGTAAAGGTTTCTTTTGAGCTTGATACTTATTTTTCGAAACACTTGAACCTTTTTGAGTTTTCTGTGCAATTTAAAATTGGGGAAAGTAACATCAGTCTTGAACGATTAAAGGAAATTCTTACTTCTTCAAAACGGTATTTTGAATTAGAGGGGAAAACTTATTCTCTTGATAATATTAGGGATATTAACAAATGGATTGAGTTTCTCATGAACTACGAATTTAAAGCGAACGAGAATAAGTATAAGGCTCCTTCGCAGGCAGCTTTGGAGCTTCATGATTTTGCTAAAAAATTTGATGAAACTGTTAGTATTAGACAAAACACTGAGTATAAGGAGCTTTTACAAGAGGTTGAGGGGAAAAGGCCTCTGGTGGATATTGCTTTGCCTTTAGAAGTTGACAGTCTTCTTCGTGACTATCAAAAGGAGGGTGTGTACTGGATTCATTTTTTGCAAAAATATGGGTTTGGTGGTATTCTTGCGGATGAAATGGGACTTGGAAAGACGTTGCAAGCTTTGACGGTTCTTGCTATGAATAAGGGGGGACAGCATCTTGTTATTTGTCCGAAAAGTTTAATGTTTAATTGGGAAAATGAGAGTAAGCGTTATTTTCCAAATCTTAAGGTTCTTGTTGTAACGGGAGAAAGTGAAAAACGAAAGAGACTTTTAGATGAGGTTTCGAGGTATGACATTATTATTACGAGTTATTCGATTTTGCAAAAGGATTATCAGTATTATATTGAAAAAAATCTTAAATTTGAGTTTTTAGTTTTAGATGAGGCTCATTATGTCAAAAATCAGGGAACGTTGTCGGCAAAGGCAGTTCGTCTTGTTGAAGCTAAACGGAAGATTCTGTTGACGGGAACGCCTCTTGAGAATAATTTAGAGGAACTCTATGGAACTTTTGATCTTGTTATGCCTGGTTACCTTAAATCTCAGGGCGAATTTAGAAATGAATTTATTGCTAAAATTGAACGAAATAATTTAATTGCTCTTGAAATTTTGCAATCAAAAATTCGGCCTTTTATTCTTAGGCGTACGAAAAAGCAGGTTCTTCAGGAGCTTCCAGAAAAACAGGAGCAAATTGTTCTTAATGAAATGACTAACAAACAGGCTTTAATTTACAATGAGGTTTTGTCACGTGTAAAACAAGAAACGTATGATCTTATTCGAGAACAGGGTTTTGAGAAGTCTAGGATAAAAATTCTTTCGGCGCTTCTTAAACTGCGGCAGATCTGTAATCATCCTGCACAAATTGACAAAAGTTTTGATCATGAAGAAGATATTTCGGGGAAGTATCAGCAGTTTAAAGATTTGCTTGAGGAGGTTCTTGAGGGTGGCGACAAGGTACTTGTGTTTTCTCAGTTTACGGCAATGCTTGATATTTTTCAAAGAGATTTGGAAAAAGATGGTGTTTCTTTTCTTCGTCTTGATGGGTCAAGCAAAAATCGTCAGGAGCTTGTTGATCGTTTCAATGAGGATGAAAGGGTTAGGGTCTTTCTTATTTCTCTCAAGGCAGGAGGAGTTGGGCTTAACTTAACTTCAGCAAACACTGTTTTTTTGTACGATCCGTGGTGGAATCCTATGGTGGAGCAACAGGCTATGGACAGGGCGCATAGAATTGGCCAGAAGAAGACTGTGAATATCTATAAATTTATTACTAAAAATTCTGTGGAAGAAAAGATTCTAAAATTACAGGAAAGAAAGGGAACTCTTTTTGAGAATCTTATTAATGAAGATAATGGTTTTATTCGAAAATTGGAGTGGGAGGATTTAATGGAATTGTTTGAGTAAGGTTTGAATTTTAGTTTGTCGCTTTTTCTTATCTAAATGAAAATCCGTGAATTCTCCATATGTCGTGGTATGTTTTCACTATCTTTTCTTGAAGATTTCCAATGTTTGCGGGATCAAGTTTTTGGTATGTGAGGAGTTGTGTTATTTGGGCTAAGTCTCTAAGGACTCCTTGTACGGAGGGTTTCATCATGTTTTTGTAATTCACGATTTCAATTATTAATCCTAGATCTTTATTTCTTATTTCTCCGAGGTCAAATATTTCTGTTCTTAGGGGAATTTTTATGGGTCCGGCAGACTCATATTTGAAAAAATATGCATCTGTAATTTGACCGTCTGCTTCCCTTATTTCTCGAATTTGGTCTCGGGGGAGTTGGAGCGCTGTATCAAACCAGTATCTTTTTTCTGATGTCATGGATCTGAGAATATTCTTTTCCTTTTAAATTTGGGGACCTTTGGTATTGAGAATGATGGAAGAACTTAGGCTAGGGGTTTGTTTTTTTGGCTTTGAAAAGCAAAGTTGATGGTTTTCGAAGTTAAAAACTTCTGCGGAGCACTACAATGAAAATCCATAGCATCTGTACGTGCTTGAGTAAAGGGTTACTGCTCTTCCTGTGAGTTGAGAAATGTCTTGTGGCTTAATCTTGGCATCATTACAGATTCCCAGAATTGTGTCTATCCCAAACATATCAAGTGTTGAAGTTGTGCCTTCTTCATCAAGAATGCATATTTCTAAACCTGAGTGTCTTTTACTAATTTTTTCTTCGTCAAATTCAACCTTTTTGCCTATAGTTCCTACAAAATAGAAGGCTTGAGTAATTGTTCCTTGCAAGTGAGCAAGTTGGGATTTTTTATCTTCAGGAAGAGATTCTCCGTTTGGGGTGTAGTATATAGTTGTCATATGTTGTTGCTAGCTAAGTGGTATTTATCTATAAAATTAAGTGTTCTTATTTTCACTGTCACTTGGAAAGTAAACATAAAGTATTTAGGGGTCTTTTGTTTTCTTAGTTACATGTTTGATAGTCTTACGTGGTGGATTGTTGTTTTTATTGTGAGTCTTGCAGTTCTTGTCAAAGCCTCGGATTATTTTACGGAGGCTGCTGAAAAATTGGGGATTTATTTTGGAATTCCTGCTTTTATTGTTGGAGTTACCATTGTTGCATTTGGCACCTCTTTGCCAGAGTTAGTTTCTTCTATCATGGCTGTTTTTCAGGGTTCGACAGAGATTGTTGCTGGAAATGTTATTGGTTCGAATATTGCAAATATTTTGCTTGTTTTGGGGATTGCAGCAATTATTGGTAAGCGATTCACCATTGATCATGAGATAGAACTTGTTGATTTGCCTATTCTTGTTCTTTCTTCTTTTCTTCTTCTTATGATGGCATGGGATGGACAAATCACTGTTGTAGAAGGAGGCATTCTTCTTTTAGGTATTGTAATGTATATTTTTTATGCTGTCTCGGCTTCACAGGAACAGGGGACACATTCTGAGAAGAAGGGAAAAAGAGAAGTTCACAGGAAAGGGGAGTTTCCTTTGTCGGCTTTGCTTATTCTTTTTGCAAGTTTATTTTTTGTGTTTTTGGGTGCTAAATATACAATTGATTCTGTTGTTAAGATTTCTGATATTTTGAATATTGGAAAGGATCTTATTGCTGTGATTGCTGTTGCTCTGGGAACTTCTTTGCCGGAGCTGCTTGTGACGGTGTCTGCTGCTCGCAAAGGCAATGCTGAAATGGCGGTTGGCAATGTTTTGGGATCAAATGTTTTTAATACCTTTGCTGTTATGGGGATTCCTGCTCTTCTTTCACCATTTTCGTCTTCAGGTTCTGGTCTTGCTATTCCCGAATCTATGGTGACTTTTGCTTTGCCTGTTATGATTCTTTCAACCTTTCTTTATTTCATTATGACGAGGGATAAGCAGTTGACACAGTGGGAAGGTTGGGGGCTTCTTCTCTTTTATGGGTATTTTGTACTGGCTACGTTTGGATTGGCTTAGTTTTTTTTGAGTTTTATCAGGAAAATTTTATAAATTGCTCTTTGTTTGGTTTCTCCATTGCAGTGGTAGTCTAATGGTTAGGACACTAGCTTGCCAAGCTGGTAATCCGGGTTCGAGTCCCGGCCATTGCATAGAATTATTCGTATGATTGCTTCAGTCTGTCTTCCAAGCTTTCTTTTTACTGGGGATTTAGCTCAGCTTGGTTAGAGCGCAGGTCTTATATGTTCAACGGTGTCGTTGAGCTCGCTTTTGGCAACGCTCTGCACAGGACTAAGACAGCCTGAGGTCTCGGGTTCAAATCCCGAATTCCCCATTATAGAAGTTTGTTTTTAGTTATGTTTTTCTTTGGATGAAAGATTTTTTCCCTTAGTTTTCTTCACTGTCCAGAACTGATAAAAGATTATATAATGGGCTTAAGTGAGAAAAGCTATGGGATTGTTTGGTAAAAAGAAAGAAGCAGATGTGCCTCCGGCTCCTCCTATGCCTTCTCCTTCTGTTATGTCTGAATCTGGGCCAGCTCCAGTTATGACTTCGGCTCCTCCTTTGAATTCATATCCGTCACCTCCTGTTTTTCCTGCAAACAGCACTTTGTCGGCTCCTCCTGTTCCAGGGGGAAATCTTGAGGAGATTAAGTCTCAAGTTTCAGCAGGGTATGGAAGTTCAGAGAATCAGGTTTCTATGCAAAGACCTTCGGGTTCTTCTTCTATGAGTCAGGATAGTTCGGATGAGGATTCTTTGTTTGATTTTTCTGAGTTGCAGTTTCCGGATGATGATGCTTCAACTGGTAGTTCTTCGCAAGCAAGTTTAGGTTCTGGGGGTGGGGTTTCTTCTGGCGGCGATGTTGTTTCTTCTCCTTCTAGGATTAGTTCTGATTCTAGTGGTTATAGTAGAGAAATTACGGGAAGTGCAACTGATATTCCGGAGGGAACAACTGAAACCAGTTTTGCTTATCCTCATGATATGAATTTTATTAATAATAAGAAATATGTGGATAAGAAGCCTGCTTCTGGAGATATTATTTACATAACAACACAGCAGTTTAAGATGCTTATGGAAACTGTTGAAGATGTTAAGGCCAGAGTTAAGGATTCTTCTGAGCGGCATCTTCGGCTTTTAGATATGAAGGCTGAAGAAGACGTTGAATTTGAAAATTTGAGGAAAGATTTCCAATATATTGAAGATAAGCTCTATGAAGTTGATAGTATTATCTTTGATAAATAATGAAAAATGGCAGATAAAAGACGAGAGGTTTTCATAAGGATTCAGCACCTTCACCAAATTATAGATACTTTGAAAGAGCTTAAATTTCATGAAGAGAAAGTGGAGAAACTTTTTGCAGAGTATGATCGTCTTAATTCTTATGAGCAGAAAGTTTTTGAGAACTGGAGTAATTATCTTGATGATATTAATGAGAGGTTGGATCACGTTACACTATAAAAAATGGTAGATAGGCATGGACATCGGAAAGGTAAGTCTCCTCTTACAAAAACTGTTGAGCATAGTAAAAGTTTTCACCGCCAGAATGATAAAAATATAGCAAGACGGGATCCAGAATTAGATAATCTTTACATTTGTTTGTATAATCCTAAGGATAAGAGAAAAAATATTTTGGGCAGTATTAAGGAGGTTTTGCTTGTTCAGGAAGAGCATGAGAGAGTTTTGGTTAATCGAAAGGAAAAATTGAGACTGCTTAATGAGATAAAGGGGGAATTAGATAAGATAAACGGAACGTATCAACATTTGAAGACTTTATTTCCTAATGTGAAAAATGTTTTGTCTTATACTGAGCGTGAACTTCATGAATTAGATGAGGAGGTGAAAATGTTGCGTCTTAGTTCTGAGAAGAATCATGAGAACATTGAACTTGATGAGAATATTGAGGATTATTTGTATGAAAGTTCTATGGGTCGTCGGAGGAGATACGCTTCACATAAGGATAGTTTTGAGGGGGAGACTCTTTCTTACTCTGCTCCTGAGAAGGAAGGGTCTTCTCCAGCAACTGTTTCTAAGGATTTCTCGCGCTTAGATAGGATTAAGAATAATCTTAGGGTTATTGAAAGTAAGCTAAATAAGGTTTAATTTTTATTCAATCTTCTACTTATAACAATTAAATGACGAGCCAGAAATCTCCGCCCTTTAGGGTGTGGGATGAATGGCGACATTTTTCCCAATCTTTTTTAGTGTGTTTTTTTCTAAAGGTCTGTCTCGTTTGAGACAGATTCAAAATGAGAAATTACAAATCTTATAGACGAAGTCACTGCGTAGGATGGAGTGAGTTTCATCTTCAGTGGTGTACCAAGTATCGGTACAAATTATTCAAGAATAATCTGTATAAGAATATTTGTGCGATCTTTCTTGTGGAATGCTCTATGCGTTACAACTTCAAACTTCAAGAATTTGAGATTGATATTGACCATGTTCATGTTATTGTTTCTTTGCCTTTAGTCATGTCTCCTTCACAGGTTGTTATGTATTTGAAGGGCTTTTCTTCAAAGTGTTCGGTTTTTGCAATTTCCAGAACTTAGAAAAGTATACAAAACTGGAGGTTTGTGGGGAAAGGGAAAATTTGTAGGAAGTGTTGGGCATATAACTTTAGATGTTGCAAAGCGTTATGTGGAGAAGCACAGGGAAAAGCAATGATGTGCGATAGTGGAATCCCCATCCTTTAGGGTGGGGAGGATGTCAATTAAAATTCTTTATAAACTATCTAAATAAAGGCAAGATGTCTTTTACTCCAAGAATTATGATTATTAAAAATCCAATTAACATAAAAGAAGTATAAGGAGAATTAAAGAATTTTATTATGTCATATAAAAACCATATAACTAAAATTATACCAATAATTGTCGAAAAATTATTTTTCATTTGAGATTAAGTACAATTTTATAATTTAAAAAGATACTGCAAAACTTATAAGGCTCAAATACTATAAATTCAAGACTTTTGCCCCAGTTTATAAATAATGGAGCTAAAATATATAAATTAATTGTTATTGGGCGTTGGTATTACTATAAATGGCATGTTGTAAAACAGGTTAAAAAATGGTTGAGTTTAATTTAATGAGTTACTCATTAATTTTTATTTTTTTTCTTATCTCTTTTTTCTCTTCTGGCAATTCTAGGGTGTTCATTTGTTTGTAGAAGTAGAGGATTATTATAATTCCTAAGGCGAGCAAAATTCCTCCGAGATATCCGAATTTGTTGAATCCTTCTTTGAAAAGATATCCTATACCTACGAACAGAGCTGCCCAGATTGCTGATGTGATGTATGTAATGAGAAGAAAGATTCCTCTGTGCATTTTAGCAATGCCGGCAGGAATCGGGATAAAAACTTTTACAGGATTGACGAGTTTTCCAATGAAGAGATAAAATATTGGTTTTTTATTAAAGACAAGACTAACTTTTTTGACTTGTTTTTCTGGAAACAATTTGAATTTTAGAATAAAGGTCATACCTTTTTTTCTTGCAATTTCGTAGAGGAGCCAGTTTCCTCCGGTGTGTCCTAGTGCTCCTATGAGGATTATCCATGTAAGACTTAGGTCTCCTTTTGCTGCAAAGATTCCGCAGACAATATATAAAATTTGAGATGATGGTAGTGAGGTGAGTCCGTTGCTTGTCATCAGAAGAAGAATTCCAAAGTAACTGAGGGTGAGAATAACTTGTTCAATATTCATTATCTTATTTTTTATATCTTATTTAAAAAATATTGCATTGCTTAAAAAAAAATAAGTGCTTGCAATAAAGACTCCTGCTATTATGTCTGTTAGGTCGTGTTTTTTCAATGATACTCTTGCGTATAGGCTGAGGAGAAAAAATAAGGTGATAAAGAAAATAGTGGTTTTGTTTTTAGAAAAAAAAATGAAGAGTTTTAAGCTGATGAGCGTAGCAATTTGTGCATGCATAGAGGGAAAAGAAGAGCTTTTTATTTTTCCAAATATTGAGTTGAATGCTTCTTTTTTTGGACGGTCTTTGAAATAGAAGAGTCTGAATACAATTGTCGTTGCAAAACATAGAAGAAATGGGAAGATCATTTCAAGAAAGAGTTGCACATTTTTAGTGGTAAGAAGGAGGAGACAGAAAAACAGGTATATTTTATATGAGCTGAAGTAGGAGATGACTTCAAGAAATACGACTTTTTTATTTGCAATTTTTTTCTCAAACATGATTTGTCAAATTTTTCTTTTTTAAAAAAGATTTTGTTTGTTTTGTGTCTTATTTCCCATATGCTTTATAAACTGGTTTTTATTAGTTATGGTAGTATTCTTGTGAAAAAATGACATATCTTAGGCAACCTATTATCTCTGTCCTTGGTCATGTGGATCATGGAAAGACTTCTCTTTTAGATTATGTTCGTCATTCTTCGCTTATCGCAAAAGAAGCGGGTGGAATTACTCAGCATATTGGTGCTACTGAAGTTCCAAAAAAAGATTTGATTAAAATTATTAAGGACTTTATTCCTGAGAAAGCAATTAAAGTTCCTGGTTTATTATTTATTGATACTCCAGGTCACAAGGCTTTTACTTCTCTTCGTAAAAGAGGTGGTTCGATTGCAGATATTGGTATTTTAGTTGTTGATATTCGAGAAGGTTTCAAACCTCAAACTATTGAAGCTTTGGAAATTCTTAAATCTATGAAAACTCCTTTTGTTGTTGCAGCAAATAAAATTGATGCGATACAAGGATGGAACTCTCAACCTAAAAAGAAATTACTTCAGAATATTGAATCTCAAAATGAACAGATTACTTATCGTTTTGAGGAGCTAGTTTATACACTTGTTGGTTCGCTTGCTGAGTATGGTTTTGATGCTGATCGTTTTGATAGGGTTGATGATTTCACAAAAAAAATTGCTGTAATTCCGCTTTCTGCAAAGACTGGCGAGGGAATGGTTGAACTTCTTGCAACTCTTGTTGGTTTAACACAAAAGTATATGGAAAAAAAACTTACTATTGATCAAGAACAGATTGGTCGAGGTGTAACGCTTGAAGTAAAGGAGTATCCTGGTCTTGGTAAGACGATTGATGTTATTTTGTATGATGGGGTTATTGAAAAGGATGATACTGTTTTTGTTCTTGATCTTGATGGTGTTCAACAGTCTCGTCTTAAATCTATTCTTAAACCTGCTGAATTGAAGGAGATTAGGGATTCTTCTACTAAGTTTTCTATGCTTCCTCGGGCAAATGCCGCCTGCGGAGTTAAGCTTGCCTGTCCGGACTTTGTTGATGTGAAGGCGGGAATGCCTCTTCTTTCTGTTCGCAAAAAAGCTTCGAAGGAGGAACTTGAGCAATGTCAACGCGAGCTTGAATTGCAAAAAGCTGAGGTGACTATTGAGCAGGGGGATGTTGGTGTTCTGGTTAAGGCAGACACTTTGGGGTCTCTTGAAGCTTTGGCGCATATTCTTGAAGAGCATTCTATTCCTCTGAGAAAGGCTCTTATTGGAAGGGTTTCTAAAAAGGATATTATTGATGTCTCTGCAGATCTTGAGTCAAATCCTAAAAATGCAATTATCCTTAATTTTTCTCAGAAACTTGATGATGAAATTTTAACTCTTGCAAAGGGCTCTGGTGTAACTGTTATAAGTGAGGATGTTATTTACAAGTTGGTTGATAGGGCAAAATTGTGGCTTGAGGAAAAAGAAAAGGAACTTCTTAGAAAACGTCTTGAAAATTTAGTAATGCCTTTTAAGATGAAAATTTTGTCTAATTGTATTTTTCGTTCTTCGTCTCCGGCAATTGTTGGGGTAGAGGTAATGGGTGGGTCTGCTCGCTCTGGCGTTCCTTTGATGACGGACTATGCAAAGCGTGTTGGTAGTGTAAAAAGTTTTAAGGATAAGGATGCTTTTTTGAAAGAGCTAAAATTGCACGAGTCTGCAGCAGCGTCTATAGATCAACTTATCATTGGTAGGCATGCACAAGAGGATGATGTTTTGTATTCGTTTATGGGTGAAGAGAATTTTCGAAATCTTAAGCGTAATTTGGACTTGCTTAGTAAAGATGAGGTAGAGACTCTTAAGGAAATTGCTGAAATTATGAGAAAAGAGAACACTCTTTGGGGTTTGTAAGGTATTATTGTTGTCTTGGACACAATGTGTTTTTGTATGTTTGTTCATCAAAGAAGTCTTTTCCCATTTGTTGTCGTAGTTGCAAGAGCTTTTTTCTTTTTTCTTTGAGGTGTAAAATGTTAGTGTCTTCATCTGAAGCGTCGAGGTAGTAATGAACTTCTGCTTTGAGTGTATTTTTTTCTTGTGGGTTTAGTTGCCTAAAAAAATCTTTTTGAAAAAGAAAATTCTCTGAATCTTGAAAATCTGAAAGACAATCGTTGAGGAAAAGTCTCTCAAAGTTAGGGCATAGTTTGCACCAATTATTTCGTACCATTAAGAAAGGGTGGCGAAAGGAAAGTTCTGCTATAGGATTTGTTATGATCTCTACATTCCAGTACGCTTTCATAATGGGAAGTGTATCTTTTATTTTCTCGATGTTCTTAAATCCGCTCTCCTCAATTTTTTTTATCGTGACTGGTGGAAGTTTTGGATTAAGGGCATTGTTTGCAATACACAGATAATAATTTCCAATCTGGATAGCGTTTTCAAAATATTTGTCGTTGATTTTGCCGAACACTTTTTTTAGAATGATTCCTTTCTCTTTGAATTCTATGAAGAGTTGACTTTTTTCAAATAGTGCAAAGCCTCGCAGAGTAATTTGTCCACAGAAGCCAACTGGATAGTCAATAGGAGATATTCCAAAAGTATATTCTTCAAATCTTCCTATTTGTTCTCTAAATGCTTTTTTCTTTTTTCTAAATTCTGGGTCTATTTTTGTTCGTAAAAGGGTTTCAAAATAAATTTGGATTGTCTCTTTTTTGCTTTCTATAAAGTTATCAAACTGATTTTGAGTAGGGTCATTAAGTATGAAATCGCTGTTTTCTCTAATTTTGTCGTTTAGTGCTGAGTAGAATGTCATAGGAATTTTTAGGCGCTTTCTTTTATATTTTTTTGTAAGAGTAAGAAATATGCACGAACCGGGATTCGAACCCAGATCACCGGCTTGGAAGGCCGGGATACTAGCCGTTGTACTATTCGTGCGTGAAATAGGGTTGTCGTTTTCACTTTATAAAGATTTCCTGACGCTTTTGTATTGTGGTGAGTTCATCTTGAAAAAATGTGGGGGGAACTTAGTTTTCTAATAAGATTTTATAAGAGGTATGGTTTCTTCTGCTCTTATTTGTTGTAGTCCTGTATATTTAAGAAGTGTTGCGAGATTTTCTACGTAAATTATTCTATTTTCTCCTTCTTTGAGACAATGTTTGCTAGAGATAAACCCTATCTTTTTTAGCTTAGAAAATTCAGTTCCAAGTTCAAAGTTTTTCATTGAGTAAAAACCACCGTGGTTTTCAAAAATTGTTCCTGTCGTTCCCATTGGTACTGGGTGTTCGTATGAAGGATGTCCATTAATAAGAATCATTTCTTCGTTGTTGGCCATATTTCTTAAGTCCTCGGAGATTCTCCAAATTCTACCTATATAGTTTACACCTGAAGCTAGAACTTCTTCTCTTCTCTTCCTTCTTTTTTTTCTTTCTATGTCGTCTAAGTTTCTAAATGCTTTTCTTTCTATTTCAAAAATTTTTTTCTTTCCTTCTTTTGAATATATCTGTTTTGGTGTCATAAGGATATTTTGTTCTCTTTCAGATGCTATGACCTGAAGAAGGAGATATTCAAGAGGGATCTTTTTATTATTTTCCATATGTCTTGGAAAGTTGACTCTCTTCAAAAAGGTTTTGGAAGAATATTTAGGAATTTCGAAAAATTTTAGATTTTGATTTTTATTCTAGCATGCCGACAGAGTTTGCGTTCCCTGATCCAAAAAGCGAGAATGAAAATAAATCTCGAAGTCCTAAGGCTTCTGCAAATGATGGTTCTGGACCGTATGTTACTACAAGTAACTCGGAGTTTTGCTCTTTTTCTAGTTCTGTTTGGACGTCGCTAAAATATCCAAACTCGTCTACAAATCCTAATTCTTTTGCTTTTGTTCCTAGGAATACTTCTCCTGTTGCAATTTTCTCGACTTCGGAATATTCTAATCCTCTTTCTTGGGCGACATGGGCAATGAAGTAACTGTGAATTTCGTCAAGAATATTTTGAATTTTCTCTTTTTCTTCATCTGTCATTTCTCTAAATTGGGAACCCATATCTTTGAACTCTCCTGCAGTTAGGCGTCTGTAACTCACATTGTATTCTTTAATAAATTCTTCAAAGCCAAGACTTGCGCTGGTGACACCAATGCTTCCAAGCGTACTCATGCGGGAGGCATATACTTTGTCGGCGCTCATAGCAATCCAAAATGCACCACTTGCACCAATTTCTCCTACAAGTGCTATAACTGGTTTTTTTTCTTTTAGGGCATCAATTGCATGGGATATTTCTTCTGTCGCAACTGGTGATCCTCCGGGCGAGTTAATGTCAAGAACTACTGCTTTTATTGAGTCATCATCTTTTAGACTGAGTAGGGTTTGTGAAATGAATCTTGATGATGTTGAGGATGAATCTAAAAGTCCAGAGGAGGAATCGCTTGTAATGACTCCTTTGATGGGTACTACTGCAATTTTGGGGCTAAGCATATAGCTTAGAGAACTGAGGAGGCTGCTCAAAAAAAAGAAAATCAGGAAGACAAGGAGGGCAAGCTTCCAACTAAAGATTCCTTTTGTCTTTTTTTTTGAGAATCTTTTTTCTCCATTATCTTCATCGTCTGGTTTAACAAATTCTACCATGACAAAATCAAAGTCAAGGTATTTATAAAATTGCTTACTTCTCGGAAGAACTGTTAGTACAAAAAAGTTAGGTGTTATAAGTAAATCTTGATTCCTTCTTGGACATGGAATATGTCTCACGATTTGAAGACCTTTATGAGGAAGGAATGCCGTATCTTTCTATTAGGACTTCTTTGGATGAGATTTTGAAAGATCTTGAATATGTTCAGGAAAAACTTAGTCGTGGGACATGTTCACGTAGGTCTCCTCTTGGTTCTCATGTTTGCTGGCAAAGTGAAGGTGGTCAAGATTTTTCTTCTCCTTCTATTCAGGATATTTTAGTTCTTCATCCTCCTAGGATTATTAGGGCTCTTGTCAATGAAAAAATTATTACTGGGGTTTCTTCTTTTCTCCCTTTGGTTGAAGCTGCTACAAAGCTTGCTTTGAATATTTATTCTTCAGATGAATATGGACAAAACTTGGCTAGTTTTAGGTCTGCATTAGAGCTTGAGATTCCGGATTTGCTGCATAAAACTATTCTTCAGGTGGAAGATAGGCTTACTAGCTATGCTTCTTCTCCCTCTTTTAGTTCTCAAACGGCTCAATGCCTCTCTGAAGAATTCCCTGAGGGTGATATTTTATTTCTTCCTTTGTGCAATGGGGGAACAATGGCGGGTTTAGATGTTTTTTTAAGGTATCAAGATCTTCTTAGGGATAAAACTGTTCCTTATCTTTATTGTGGAATACGGTACTCAAGGCTGAGGTGTGAAGATACAGGGATTACATTTTGTGCAGGTGAGGAGAAATTGCTTTCTGAATTGGCAAGGGATAGAACAGTAGTTATTTTTGATGAAGATGTTCAATCAGGCACAACTTTGTGGAGAGCAGAGCATTTTTTGAGAGAATCCCTTGGGAAAAATCTTCTTATTTGCAGCATGGCAAATTATACTTGTCCTCAAAGGTAGTTCTTTTTGTCTTCTCTTTATTTTCTCTGTTTGTTTACTGTGTGGGGTTCTCGAAGAAAACTTTTGCGGAGCACTATGTCCTGAAAAAATGATCTTTGTTAAGTATGTCAACTTTAGGAATTTTTAGGTTTCTCTTCTCTTTAGCTTCGCAATGATGGTGAAACTTTTTTGCGTTTTCTAACTTCATGAGGGCAGTCTGTACTTTATGTAGGGTTCTTTTAGTATAAAAATATTTAATAAAACTATGTTAAAAGTTTATAATTGCGCCTTGATTCCTTTTTGAGTATGGATTATGTATCACGCTTTGAAGACCTTTATGATGAGGGTTGGCAATTGCCTCTTTCCATTAGGACTTCTCTTGGGCAGGTATTAACTGAGCTTGAAGGGGTTCAAAAGAATCTTCTTTTAGGATATTCACAAAAACGTACTCTTGTGGATTTTTCTTGGAAAAAAGAAGAGGGGGGAGGGTACTCTCCTTCGGGAACTGATATTTTAGTTCTTCATCCTCCAAGAATGATTAGGGCAATTATTGAGGAAAAACTAAGTTCTAATAATCCTGTTTTGCTCCCGATTCTTGGACTATGTACATCTCTTGCTCTGGATATTTATTCTTCAAACACTTTTGGGGATAAACTTCAGGAACTAAGAAATGAGGTCAAAAAAAATAACTTATCTTCTTTGCTTGATAAAGAAATTACTCAAAAATCTGACAGAGTTACTTGTACGGCTTCTTCTCCTTGTTTTAGTTCTAGTACTGCTGAATCTCTGAGAAAAGATTTTCCAGGTGGGAACATTTTATTTCTTCCTTTAGCTAATGGGGGAACAATGGCTGGCTAGGATGTTTTTTTGCGGTATAAGGCTAGTATTAGGAATGGCAATCCTTTGATTTATTGTGGGATACGGTATTCTAGGATGAAAAAAGGGGATAGGACAATCTCATTTTGTGAGGGGGAAAAAGAACTGCTTTGTCAAATGGCCAGAGGTAGAAATGTGATTGTTTTTGATGAGGACAAACATTCAGGAAATACTATGGTGGAAGCTATTACATGTTTGGAAAAAGTTTTTGACGAAAAAACGCAAGTTACTCCTGTGGTTAATTATACGACTTTAGCAAGTAGTATGTTCTTGACTTGAGTTTTGGTTACAAAGCCTCAAGAACTTGTGCTCCGACCATTGTGAATCCAATGATACCGATCAAAACAATGATGGCATATTTTGTCATACTTGACATGAGGCGTGAACCTATTTCATATTTCATGAGGACTGGATCTTCTCCGTTTTCAAGGCTTGTTAGGATTAGAACTAAAATTACGATGAGCATGACCATATACATTCCGACGACACTCTGGAACAAATATGTTGGGATGCTGTTTCCTAAAAATCCTCCTATGTCCGCGCCATTTCCTTCGGCTGCTAATTCTTCGGCGGCGTTTGCAAGGACTCCCATAATCATCGTTACTAGGGAGACAATTGAAATTACGACTCCTGAAATCATTGGTGCAAGAAAGGAAACTTGTCCGCGCATACTTGAGAGACTTTCTGCTAAGAGATCGTTCATACGTTCATTTCCCATGTGGATTTCGCTTAGGTAACGGGACAAATCGATGAGGGACTTTGCTGTGATTTCGGGCCCGTTTTCAACTGCACGAAGAAATATTTTCATGCTTGAAACGACTAGGTCGGAGGGATATTCGTTGATGGCTCCTTTTTCAGAGTCAAAAATTGCTTTTTCTACGCTAAGACCATTAAACTTAATGTTGGCGTCGATTTTTGAAAAAAATGCTCCTGCTTCTGTTCCTCGCATTGTGTCAGCAACTGCGCCAAAAGCAAGTTCGGCAGAAATGCCTTCGTTAATACGATTTCCCAGTTGAAATGTTGCTGAGGGAAATTGGAGTTCAAGTTCTTTTGTTTTGTTTCGTAATGTGATGAGGTTTCTATATTTTTTCTTTAGATAATAGCCAAAGCCAAAGGCAAAGGAAAGTGGAATGAATAAGCTTAACAGGCCGGGGATAACTCCGTATGGCCCGTAAACATAGATCAGTTCATCGGTTTCTACTTTTTTATATTCTTGAAAAACACTAAATGGTCCGCTTCCAAATATGGCCATTCTCTCGTTCAAAATGGTGTCGGCTCCTGACCAATGCAAAAAAAGAGGGATCATTCCAATAAGAAGAAAAAGAAGAAATATCCCTATTGCAGGTATTTTTGCGGAAACATAAAATTCTCTTTTACCGATTGTGTATTTAATCATTTGGAGTGCCTTGAAATTTTTTACATTTTCGGGAGTTTTGATGGAGTTGATTGAGGCTGGGCGATTGTACATGATAATGAGGGCAAAATAAAGAACAAAGACGGGAAAGAGGATGTCATATAAAATAAAGACTACTTGCCACACAGCTTTTGGATCTCCGAAAGAAGCTGCAAGTGGTAAAATAATTAGACCTAAAATTGGGAGAACTACTCCTATCATGTTGAATGTTTGCACTTTTCCTCGGAGTTCTTGGGCAAAGTGTAACATTTTTTCGTAGTTGCCTTGCAAAATGGTGTCTAGAGCTTTGTCTAAAAGGGAGATACGGCGAAACTCTTCGGATTCAAATAATGAACTTTCAACAAGATAGATTGCTTCTAGAAATTCAAGGTTTGTGTCTCTCCACTCTTCGAGATAATCGTCAAAAGCATTTTTAATATTTGAGTATTTTGAGTTGTCTAAGTCCCACAAGATTCTTTTGAAATCTAAGGAAAGGGGTTCTTGTAAGTATCGTGCAGCAAAGCTTACTGCTAATTCAAAATTTGAGCTGAATCTCATGTAGGCCACTATGTAAAAGACTGCTATGATTATCTGGTCTCCTGCTTTTGCTTTTTGTCGTTTTGCAAACATAGATGGTATACTCATCATTACAAAATATGCAAGTCCTGTCACCAAAAACATTCCCATTCCGATGGTCATTCCAAAGAATAGGAGCATGGTGGTTGCAATCATTCCTAGGAGGAGAGAGACAAGGAGGGTCGCGCTCATGACTCCAGTTGGTGTACAGAAAAGGTGTGCGCTGAGAAGGTATTTTTCAATTGTTTCGTATGTTTTTTTATCTGGTTTGACGTGAAAGAGACTTTCTGCACTATTTGCTATTTTTTCATACCAGGAGAAACTTTTGGGGAGCATTTCAAGGCGAAATTTTTCGTAGTCGCTACTTTCGTAATCCTCAGAAAGCATGTCAGCATTCTTTAGTTTTTTTAGTGTTCCTTCGTCAAGTCGTGACTTTAGTTTTTCTTCAAAGTGCCGTAAGAATAATTCTTTTTCATCTTCGTTTTCGAAATGGGAATCAACGGAAGGTGTTTTGTCGGCGGGCATTAAGATAGTCATACAAAAAAAGAATTATAACTTTATAACACCACAGTGTAGTTATTACAATCAAATAAAAGGCTATTTTTTTGAGAAAAATCATGATAAGAAAACTTCAACAAAAACTGTGGACTTTTTTTCTCTTGGTCTTTCTTCTTTTTCTGAGTTCTTGTGGTGGTGGAGATGGTGGGCCGAGCAATCTTGCTTCTGATTATGGAAAAATGAATCAAAGTGTGTTTGACCCTTTGGCTCGAGAGATTGATCAGAGGGAAGAAGTGCTTACGAATTCTTTTAATAGTCCTCAAATGTCGAGTTTGGTTTCAGATTTTGCGGACTTTGCAGAAAACTATGATTCTGGTTCTAGTCTTGTTGCAGTTGCAGAGCCGTTTTGTAAGATTGGTGGAATTTATTCAATGGATATTTTTGTTAATTCTACTCCTAAAGATCCTCAGGGAGGATATGGGCTTGGCGGTCCGGACCCTTTGGAATATCAAAAGAGAACTAGGATTTTTTCTTGTCATACTACGCAGTATCAGCTTCATACTCTTAGGATTCCTTCAGTTTGGAAAGATGCGAACTTAGTTTTGTATTGTGGTGATGGTGGTCTTATTAATTTTGAGAAAGTTCTGGTGGATGTTATTGCTTCTAAGGTTAAGACGTACAAAACTTGTGTGATCAAAAATCTTGATTTGAAAGAACATAATACTATTCTTTATTCTTTGGAGAGTGGGAATGCAACGTTGGACAGTGATGAGGATTATTTTTTTGATACTCAAAATCCTCAAAATAATAAATTTGTTGAAGGTTTGACATATGAGGGAGAAGAGAATGGTGTTTATCTTTTCAAAAGTGATGATGATCGGGAGTATTATGTAGATTATGTTGGAGAGGATAAGGTTCTTTCTATGCGGACTTTCAAAACGGCTCTTGATTTTCAGCTTTTGAGTGGTACTGGCATGCCGGATTCTTTTCAGAATTCGCGTGTTGCTCTTTTCCGTTCTCATGGGGCTGGGAATTATATTTATGGTTATGAAACTTCTTTGAGTATTCTTGAATATGGACGAAATGAAGAAGATGAACCTAGTGTTCAGTCGACACATCCTGTTTATAGGATTCTTTTTTCTTCGGGCTATGCTTTTGATGCTGATAAGTGTTTGCAGTATCTTGCTTCGTATGATGCTGAGGTAAGTGAAAATTATGAACAGGCAAAGGTTTTATGTGATCCACAGGGACAAATTTTTATTAATACTGAAAAAATAGATGCAGAACTTGGCGAGGGGGCTGCATATAATCTTTTCAAGAATATTATTCTTGCGACAGATCCGGGAACTTTTGATAGTGATGCTTCTTCTGAGGGGACTCTTAGTTCTCAGGGTCCGACGGGAGGGGTAGATCTGAACATCTGGGAGCGTCCAGATTTGGAAAATGGAGGACAACCGACTCCTGGCGGAAACTTCTGGTTAACCCATTGTTTAGTTAGGGATCTGGAATTTCCTCTTGATATGATTTTGGAGAAAGATGAGTCTGTCGGGATGTACTCAACAACTGGCGGAGAGAATGTCGATTGCGCTGCCAACTCTCAAGTAAGAACTTGTCTTGGTTTGAATCAGCTTGATGGGAATGGGGAATATAAGTATTTGAGATGTACAAGTACTGAAACTGCTCCTTAGTTTATTTGAAAAAAATGAAAAACAAAAAAGCTTTGGAGTTGAGTTTGCAAACAGTTGTCACGCTCATTATTCTTGTTGTTGTTCTCATTATTGTCGTTTTTTTTTTTATAAGTCACTGGGGTGAAAATTTTGATTCTCTTAGGGGTCTTGGAAATTCTGCTATCAATGCTTCTCGTAAATAGGTGAGGTCTTTTTCTTTTACTTTATGTTCCCTTTGAAGTTGTACAAAAGGAATATTAATGTCTTCTTGTCTTCTTTCGTATGGATTTTAATTTTTTTAAGAAAAAGGAAAAAGGGTTTGATCTTGATGCTGAGCAGCTTCCTTCTCTTTCTCAACTTGGACCTTCCTCTCCGCCAGGTGGCGACAAAGCAGTAGCTTCTTCTCCTTTTTCTTCACAACCTGCGTCTTCTAGTCCTTTTTCTTCTCAGGATCAAGATTTTTCTCCTTCTTCTTTTGCATCTCCTGATCCTGAAGATTTTACTGTGATGGGTAAAGGGGCTGCTTATACGGGACCGAGTCCTCAAAATCAGGCTATTCCTTATGGTCGAGATATTACTCCATCTGGCGCTGTTGAAAGTGCAAGACAGGAGGAAATCAAGTTGAAACTGGAAACGCTTGAAGGGAATCTCACTCTTATGAATGTTCGTCTCAATAAAATTGAGCAGAAGATTGATATGTTGTATAAATTGGTGTCTATGGAAGTTAGTCCTGACACTCGTGCTCGTTTTGGAATAAAGGAGAGTGTTACTGAAATGAAGCAAAATGGGAAATTTGTTCAGTAATTCTTTTACTTACTGAAAATAGTTATTTTCTATGTGGTTTTGTAGGGTTTTTAGAATCAGATTTGGATTTTTTTAAGGCAAAGAGTTTTAATGGTTCTTTTTCTCTTCATAAAATGTGGGCTTAGATAAGGAACAATTGCAGGTAGTTGAAGAGACTCATCGTCCTGTATTTGTTTTTGGGTTGCCGGGTACGGGGAAAAGTTTTGTTTTTTGTTCAAAGGTTTTGTTTTTAGTAAGGGAAAGGGGGATTGTTCCCGAGAATATTTTGGTTTTAGTTGCTAATTCTTCTCTTGCTTCTTCTTTTACGGAACAAGTGCAGCTTCTTTCTTTGAAGGAGAGCTCTGTTTTGTTGGCGGAGGGATTTTCTTTTGCAGGTTTTAGGGCGAAAACTTTTGGTTCTTATGTTCAGGAACTTTTTTTGGACTATGGTCATAAATTTGGGAGGTTTGATTCTCGCAGTAAACTTTTGGATGAGGCCGATATTCTTTATTTTTTGAAACATCTTCTTAAGACTTTTACTTTTAGTTCTTTTTCCCTTCCAAAATCTTTGGACGCTCTTGCTGAGGACTGTTTGTCTTTGCTTGTTTCTCTTAGGGGTCGGGGAATTAGTTTGGATAAGGTTTTAATGCTTCCTTTTGAGGATGCTAATTTGAAGGGGGATGTTTTTACTTTGTACTTGCGTTATGAGGAATATAAGAAAAAACATAACTTTTATGATTCTCAAGATTTACTTTTGACTTTTCATCGTCTTCTTGGGGATGAAGCTTTTTGTCGTGAAATTCGTAGTAAGATTGGGTATCTTCTTGTAGATGACTTTCAGGATTTAAGTGTTCTCGAATATCAGATTTTTGAGAAAATTTGTCCTCATGAGCGTGTTAGTATTGCCATTGATTTTTCTAGAAATTTTTTTTCAGGTAGTGTTTTGAAGGACTCTGTTGAAAATCTGCTTTCTCTTTGGAAGGTAAAAACGGTTACTTTGAGGACTAATTATCGTTTTTCAAAGCGAGTTCTTAATGTGTTTGAGTCTTTTTTTTTACAAGGGAATGAAACAGGTAAGGAGAAAAATATTGCTCATTCTTTGAGAGATGACCTTGGAGATGCTAAGCATTATGTCTGTGAAGATGAAGAACAATGTGCGGCTCAGGCAATCACTTTGGGAAAGCAGGCTCTTGAAAAGGGTGAGACTCTTTGTTTTCTGACTCGCTCTCCTGCTCATGCAAGGTCTTTGTCTTCTTTTTTTTGGAGGGCTGGACTTTCGCATCATTTGGGAGAGGTGTCTTCTTTTCTTTCTGTTTCTTGTATTCATCAGATTCTTCTTACTCTTAGGGTTTTGAAGAAAACAAATGATGCTGGCGCTGCACTTTTTTCTCTTCTGCAATCTTTGTCTCTTGAGGAACACACTGTCGTGATGCTTAGTAGGGAAGCTCATAGGATGCACAAACCTCTTTTGCAGTATTTATTGGAGGAAGAAACTTTTGTTTGTTCTGAAATGGATAAAAAAACTTTGGAAGCTTTTGTTTCTTCCTTAAGGAAACTTTTTGAAAAAAGTAACCTTTTATCTTTATGTTCTCTTGCCAGAGCAGTTATTGAAGAGTTTTCTTATGTTGAACGAATTTTGACTTTTGGAGATGCTGAGGCTTTTTCTGCTCTTTTAGCATTTGAGCATTTTCTTGTGGACATTTCTGAAAAATATTCTACTCTTGGTGTCTTTGAATTAGGGGAGATTCTTGAAAAGAAGCGTGAGATTTCTTCTGGTGGCGAACATTCTCTTCATATTCTGACGCTTGATCATGTAACAGGAAAGGAATTTGACACTGTTGTTCTTTATCCTTGTACTGTTGGAGATTTTCCTTTGTCTTATAAAAAAAGTATTTTTTCTTCAGTTCTGTCTTGTTCTTTTTCTCTTCATCAGGAATCTGAACGGTCTTTTTTTTCTTTTGCTCTTTCGCGAGCCAAACAAAATCTTTTTTTTCTTAGTGTGAAACAGTTCAAACTTAGTGGGCTTGTTGGTAGGGTCTCGCCGTATCTTTTTGATCTTAAGGGTGTGGTTGAAGAGGGGGTTTCTTCTGCTTTCAGTCTTTCTGGTTCTGCAAGGAAATTGTCTTGTGAATCTGCTCATGTTGTTGATGCTCTTTTGGCAAAAGACTATGATCTGGCGCTTCACCTTATTGAAGATATGAAGAAGGCTGCAAAAAAAACGTCTTTACTTTCTTACTTCTCACCTCAATCTTTTGCACTTGTCTTGGATGAGGGTGATAGAATATATTCTGTTTCTAAGTTGGAGACTTATCGTCAATGTCCAAAAAAATATCTTTTTCACTATGTTTACAAGGTTCCAGTACAGCAAAGGCCTTATTTTGATTTTGGTGTAAGTATGCATGCTGTGATAGAACATGTCCAAGCTTTTGTTGGGGAACTGCCTAGGGAAATTGTTTTTGCAAAAGCCCTTGAATATCTTAGGGAATTTTGGAAGCGAGGTGGGTATGAGAGTGAGGAGCAAGAACAAGAATATTTTGAGAAGGGTGTTCACGCATTGCGATTGTATATTGAGAGGGAATGTCAACTTCAAAGTCCTGAGAGAAGTACTCTTTGTCGTGAGGAAGCTTTTTTATTTGAATGGGATGGGATTTTACTTCGGGGTGTAATTGATAGAGTTGATACGGTCGGAGAAGATCTTGAAATTATTGATTATAAAACTTCTCAGAGGATGCTTGAAAAGAAGGATTTAGCAACTAATCTTCAACTTCATGTTTATGCTAAAGCTTCTCTTGAACTTTATAATCGTCTTCCTAAGCGGGTTGCTCTTTGGTATTTGGTTAAAGATACTCTTTCGTTTACTGAGGTTCAGACTGCAAATGTTGAGTTTGTCCTTGGTGAAGTTAAAAATCTTGTTTCTTCTATAGAAGGAAAGAATTTTGAGCCAAAGGCTTCTTTTGGAACTTGTACCTTTTGTGATTTTAATTTGATTTGTAAGGATGCTGTGAGAAAAAAATAGGTGTTTTCTTATCTTATTTTTTTTATTCCAATATCTGCTGATGCTGTATTGTATGCAATATATAAGGGGGAGCTTTGTATATTTATGGTTCTTTTCTCAATGAAAGTAATGGGGATTTTGATATTTTTTTAGGAAAATACTATTAACTGTTTTTTGCTTTTCACTCATGAGAAGTATAACAAATTTTTAAGTAGAGCTCAATAGGGAATTGAAGGATGTATCAGGGAAAAAAAGCAGTTGAGAGCTATATTATTATTTTATTTTTTTTTTCAGTTGTTATGACCTTAGTTCTTGTTTTTGTTTTGGATGCGTTTTACGGTGTTGATCACCCTGATTGTCAGGAAATTTCTTATATTGTAAAAAATCAATGTAAAGATAAGGCTTTAGTTGATATGGATATTGAGAATGAGAATTCTGAAAGGGATACTCGATTTTTAATAAATGGTGTGCGGAATGCTGATTATTATGTTGAAGCTGGTCAGACGGCTTCCATGCGTGTGAATGGTGGAACTGGGACGGTTAGTATTGTTCCTATTGTTGTAGTTGATGGAAACACTTATCAATGTGAAAGTAAGAAAAAAATTATTAATGTGGAGGAGACTATACGATGTACGGATTAAAAGATAAGGCTCAAATTAGTATGTTTGTTATTATAGGATTTATTCTTGTTCTTGTTCTTGCTTATCTTTTTTTTAGTTCGAATCTTTCTATTTTTCAGGATCCTGAGACGAGACTTAAGAATCAATTTTCAGATATTGTTGAGGACTGTGTTAAGGAGCATGCACGAACGGGGACTTTTCTTTTGGGTTATCAGGGTGGACATTTGTATATTCCTGATAGTGTAAGGTTAGATCCGAGGAAGCATATTTCTTTTGGTGATGAAAATGTTTCTTCTCTTAGTCTCATGATTCCAAATTGGGATCCGGAGCGATCAGATATTCCAACTATTTCGTCGATGGAGGGTGAACTGCAGACTTATGTGGAAGAAGAAGCTGCTTATTGCATTAAAGATGGTCTTCGTGCTCTTGAAGAAAATTATGATATTGAAGCTGGTGATCTTGAGATTGCTGCTGAAATTAATCGTGAGAATGTTATTTTGAATATTCATTATCCTATTGAATTTAATGAAAAAAATTCTGTGGATAAGGCAAGTGTCTCGGAGTTTTATGTGCAGCTTGATGGGATTCGTCTTGGGGCTTTGTACGAACTTGCTTCTGATATTTATCAGTTGGAGGGAGCTACGTATTTTCTGGAAGAGAAAGTTTTAGATCAGATTTATTCGGCAGGGGATTACTCTTCACCAATTTCTATGCCTTCGGAAGGTTTTCATCTTAGTTGTGGCACAAGGATTTGGACAAAGGAGCAACTTAAAGAAAATCTTGCGAACTTAAATAATGCAAATTTTAAGTATTTGACTCTTCTTGGGACTCGTGATAAATCTGACATTATGGATGCAAATTTGCGCGAGGAGTATGGTTTGGATGATGCTCGTGCTTATTATGAAAATAATTATGTGTATAGTTTGACTGATGTTCCTGATTATTTTAAAAATTTTGATGTGAACATTTTTATGCCTTCAGCAGAAGTTACGGGGAAGGAAAGCTTTCTTACTCGTTATCCTTTTAGAACTTTTGAAGTGACTCCTTCTTCTGGGCAAACTGTGAAGGCAATGGAACTTAAAGTTGATACTGCTGGTGGAAAGATCCCCATTCCATGTATTCAGGTTTTTCATCATCTTTATGATTTAGATTATGATCTTATGATTCAACTTCGAGATATGAGTGAAGATGGTGAGGGATATATTTTTCAATTTCCTGTGAGGGTTGTTATTGATCATAATACTCCTCGGGAACGGCCAGTAACTGCTACGGTAAGGGAACCAAGGACTGCAAACAATGAGGCATTTTGCTCGGATGAGAGTAAAGAATATCCTATGCTTGTGTATGCGAAGGATGATAATAGCAATTATCTTTCGGGGGTAAATATTACGTACAAGTGTGTTGATCTTTCTTGTGCTATGGGTTCAACGAGTGCACAAACAATTGATTTCAATGAGAATACAAAAATTGAAGTAACTGATCCTAGTCTTGAAGCAAAGTTTCCTTTTTGTATTGGTGGTCAGCTTGTTGCTGAAAAGGAGGGGTATCATACAGCGAAAGCAGTTGTACGTACTGATGATAGTTTGCTTAATAGGAATAGTTATATTGGTGACAATCTTGTTGAACTTGAATTAATTCCTCTTAAGGAGTTTACGATTGATAAATCTTCTTTTCTTGTTATGATGCCAGATGGAACTTCTAAGAGGATTATTAGCGAGGACGACGGATCTGTTTTTGTTTCTCTGACAAATGAGGGACATGATTTTAGCTCTGAGGCAGTGTGGCCAAATGATGGGACTTATCTTAATACATTGGAGTTTCTTGATTCAAGTACGGAGGACATTGATTATAATTTGTCCATTGTTGTTCAGGATAGTAATTATCAGCTTATTGGTATGCTTGAACTTCAGAACTGGACGCCAGAAATTCATAGTGCTAATGGTGTTATTTTTATTATTCCTGGAGTTGATGGTGGTGTGACGGAGGATAATTATGTTGAGTATTATGCGTATATGAAGGAGAAGGCACAAACCAGAGATTATCAGGTGCGTTTTACTTAGTGGAGAAATAAGTTTTTCTCAAAGTGTCTCGACAATCCTTTGAATCTCTTTAAAGTCTGAGATGATTTTGAACGGGTTTCCTTTCCTTAGTCGTTCTTCTTCGTGAAAACCAAATGTACAGGCAATGCTTCGGACGCCAACTTCATGCGCTTCTCGTATGTCGCCCAAAGTATCCGTGACAAACACACACTCATCTTTTGAAAAGTCTTCCTCTGCAAAAAGGGTTTTGAATTTCTCACTTTTAGAAGTGTGTGCTTCTTCAGCAAGAACTTGTTTGAAGACTCCCGTAAACTTATTGTTTTCAAAATATAGGTCCAAATTTTTTTGAGAGTTTGAAGTAATAATGAATAGGGAATATTTTTTTGAGAGTTCTTCAATCTCTTCTCGAATTTCTCTTTCCAGTTTCAAGTCTTTGAAAGCTTCATATTCCAGTTCTCTAAATTTTTCTTGAGTTTCTTTGGAAACATTTTTCTTCTTGAGATGCTTGAAAATATTTTCTTCAAAACGGCTACGATAATATTCTCGAGTGGAGTCAGGACTAAAGTTGAGGTGAAGCTTATAATAAAGTTCAAAGGTATCATGGATGACTCCATCAAAGTCAAAAATAATTGCCTTTAACATGTTTTCAGCCAAACAGATAATTTTTGTTCTTTAATTTCAAAGTTCTTTTGCACGCCATCATTTTCTGCTTTCTCCAAGATGCTAGTTGCCCCAACTTTTTTCTGTACTGTCTCTGCATTCTTTGAGAGGAGGGAAAGATAAAATTCGTCGCTGCCTTCAAAGCTAAGGACAATGTTCTGGGATTTCTCAAGTCCACTGTCTTTTCTCATGTCCTGAATACGACGAAGCGCCTCACGAAGGTAGCCCTCTGCAAGCAAATCTTTGTCCTGTTCTGTGTTGAGGACGACAATTCCTGTGCTAAAGTCGGAGGAAACTTGTTCGGAATTAAGGACGAGTTCTTTGAGCACGTGTCGTTCCAGATTTATTTCGAGTCCTTCAATCTCCATTTTTCTTTTTCCTTCTTTTATTGCTTGAACGAGTACAGTTTTGTTTTTGTTAATTGCTGCAATGACTGGCGCAGGTAAAGTAAAATCTTCTTTCAATGCTGCAAAGTTTGGCTTAATGATGTATTCTGCCTGTGACAGATCAAGTTCGTATGTGATGGCTTTCACGTGGACTAGTTTTTTGATGAGTTCTTCAAAGGCTTTTATTTTGTCGCTAAACGGTACGGATCCACTAATGCTTATGCCGCGCAGGGGCCAACGCACGCCTATTTTTGCTTTCTCTCTTGCATTGAGGGCAGCTGCAATAATCTCCTGTGAAAGAGCAAAATTTTCATGAATTTCTCTTTTTTCAATACTGAGGACAAGTTCTTTATGGATAGCTGGGAATTCCTCTAGGAACAATGATTCTTTTTTTTCTGTGAGTTTGAGTTCTTGGTATAGTTCCTCACTTTTGAAGGGGATTGCAGAACCGAGCATGATGAGGATGAGTTTGAGTGTTTCAGAAAACACTGCTAGGAGATCTTCGTCGCGTTCATCTGTCCTGTCTTTGACAAGTTTCAAGTAAGTCTTTGAAAAATCTTTTACTAAAAATTCTTCTACAGCAAGAAGTCCTTCATTCAGTTTGTATTTCTCGAAAGCGTGTACAAAGCTCTCCAATGTTTTTTGAAGGCGATACATGAGCCATTCATCTTCAACATTTTGCGACGAAAAGGAAGCTTGCTTTGTACTGTGGTGTTCAGCAAGGTAGGAATTGCAATACGAAAAAACATTTTGTAAGGTATTGAAAAAACCATTGACGTTGTCAAATTCTTCGGGGTCAAAGTTGATTTGGTCTTCGGGAGCACGCTTTGTAAGAAGATAGTATCGCGTCTTATCAGCGCCCCATCTTTCGAGTGCTTCGTTGCCAGAAATTCCATTGCCTAAGGACTTGGACATTTTCTGTCCGTCTTTGTCGAGCACATACTTGTAGAGAAGGACTTGTTTGTACGGGGCTTTTTCCATGACCATGTAACCTACGTTGAACAGGGAAGAAAACCATCCTCTGATTTGGTCTTCACTTTCTGTAATCCAAGTCATAGGATATTGTTTTCCTTCGAGTTCTTTTACAGAAAGGTTGTCAACATAGTGAGATGCAATGCTTGCAGCACCTGAGTCAAACCATACGTCGACAGTAAGGCCGCAGTGCTTCATTGTTTTTCCAGTTTTTCCTGTGTACGACAAAACAGCTAAATCGTTGAGGTGGATGTCTTCCAGTTTTTTTCCAACTTTTTCTTCCAATTCTTCTTTTGAACCAAATACTTCATAGTTCTTATCTTCATCTTCAAAAACTGGGAGGGGTATTCCCCAAAATCTTTGTCTAGAAATTGCCCAGTCGCCAGCGCCAAGCATGAGGTTATCAAAACTTTGCTTTGCAGATTCAGGGAACCAACGCACGCCGGAGTTTGCTTTTACCATGTTGGCAATGTAGGAACTTCTTTTGATGTACCATTGCTCTGTCGTCCTGTATACAATCGGAACTTTGGAGCGCCAACACAAAGGGTAGGTATGTACGCGCATCTCGCTGTGAAGAATGATTTTTTTTTCTTTAAGATATTTAATGACTTTAGGATTTGCTTCACGAAAATTAATTCCTTTCCACAAACTTTCGGAAATCATAAGGCCTTTTTCGTCAACAACACTGTACACATCGTGAAGTCCATTTGTACGACACAGTTCAAAGTCTTCCATTCCATGTGCTGGTGCTTGGTGAGCAAGACCTGTTCCATCTTTGACGACTTTTTTCTGCTTGATTTGGGTACTTTCTTCGCCTGGACCTTGGTGCTTGTATGATTTCTTCCCTAATTTTTCAAGATGTGTTTCACCCTCTCCCATAGAAACAAAGTCTGCGTGTAACACTCTGTGTTGCTCTTCTTTTTCAGCCAAAACTTTTTGTGTTGGATTTTCAGGAAAAATATGTTCGTAGTGAACACCAAGAAGTTCGTGGCCCTTGAGGGTTTCAAGAACTGAATACTCTTTAATTGTAATGCTTTTTCTTAGCTTTTCAACAACTTGCTCGACGAGAGTTTCACCGACAACGAGAACATAGGACTCTTTTTCATCAACAATGAGGAGTTTAGCATACTCGAAATTTTTGTTAATGGCGATTGCTTGGTTAGCTTCCAATGTCCAAGGGGTTGTTGTCCAGATAAGCAGGTATTCATCGTACTTTGTTGTTTTGTACTTGTCCTTAATTTTGAAACGCACGTAAATTGAGGGATCTTCGAGTTCAGCGTAGGAATCCTTGACTTCGTAGTCGGACAACGTGGTTTCTAGAGCTGGCGACCAAGCAACACATTTGAAGTCTTTGTAGAGCAAATCCTTTTCTTGGGCTTTCTTGAAAAATGTCCATGCACGAGAAATATATTCTGGATGAGATGTAACCCAATGGTTTGTGTCGACCCACATTCCGTAACGCTGACGAACTTCTTTCATGTCGTTTACAATAGAATCAACATATTTTCGACATTCTGTAATAAATTTGTCAACTCCAAATTCTTCTTTGAGGACCTTTGTGTCTGTGATACCGAGCTTTTTCTGAACTTTTTGTTCGACAGGAAGGCCGTGTACATCATATCCGTCGCGTGCTTTAACATTCTCTCCTAAAAAACGTCGAAAACGAAAAACACTATCTTTGATTGCCCAGTTACGAAGATGGCCCAGGTGTGCTTCTCCTGTTGGGTATGGTGGACCCTCGACAAATTGGAAAACTTTGGCTTTTTTCCCTTTTTCTTTTACTTTTTCGTACAGATTGTTTTTTTTCCAAAACTCTAGAATCTTCTCTTCTGAATTTTCTTCTTTTTTCATAAAATGAGGCAAGAGAGGAGAGGTATATAAAACTTGGCGTCGTAATCTAGGAACTAATTAGGAGTGACAAAACAATAAATAACTTTGATAAGCCGAAAGTCTCATGCAACTAGTTATCGTTCTGCTTAGGAAACTTTTGTTTGTATTATCTTTAGCAGTTGTCCTTTTAGCAAGTTTCAGTTATGCTGCATCTCCTATTAGTTGTCACTTTGATAGCAGTGGGATATGTAATGATGATGAAGAAGCTTTGTTTTATGCTTCAAGAACTTTTTATGATCCTGTACAGGATGTCATTTTAAGTTCGGATATTCATGTTACTTCTCCTAGTTTGGCGTATTCCATTCCTCTTTGTTGTGATACGTTAGGGGGGTCCATCGATTATCAATCTCTTTTAGCTTCTCAAAATTGTGATGCTTCTAATATTACATATCTTACTTCAGATGAAAGTGCACGTTCAGCAGTAAAGGCAGTGAGAGATCTTCACCCTAGTTATTATAGTCATAGGCTTTGTATTGATCCTGATAAAACCTACTCCGAATATTCTTTTGCAGTTAGTGATAATGATGATATTTATACTGCCTTTGGTTTTCAGTGTTTATTTAGGTTAAGTGGACAGGAGAATGCTGTTGTAAGTTCTTGTAATGCTACATTTAATGGTGGGGATCAATATCCCCTTGCAGTTTGGGCTAGAACTTGGTATGGAGCAGATGCTTTGGACTGTAATGTTGATTGTACTAGTAAGCTTGATGATAGGGTTTACTCAGATTGTGGAGCAAAGATTCCGGAGTGTCGAAATGTTCCTTTGAGTTGTGATGGTTCTCTTTTAGGTTCTTGGGTTCCTTTTGCAGGAGATAAGGAGTTTTTATGTTCTCCCCCTTGGAATGTTACTCGTGAACTTGCCTTTACTAATGAAAAACTTGATGTTCAGATTAATTCAACAGAGAACTGTGATAATATTGTTGTAAAGGAGTATAAGGTGCTTATTAATAATGAGGCAGTCACTATGAAAGTGTATGTGTGCTCGGAAAACTAAAAAATGGTTCAAAATATAAACTCTACAAAAAAAGCTCAGGCTTACTCTGCAGACATTCTTGTCGTGATGGTTATTCTCCTTTTGGGAGTTCTTTTTATAGTTGTTAGTAAGGTTAATACCACTAGTTCTGAAGTTCAAATTACGAAAGTGTACGATGAAGCAACAAGAGATTCTCAGACTATTTACAACAGTCTTAAAGAGGATAAGATTATTTCAGAAGACAATGAAGTAGATCTTGAACGTGTTCTTTCTTTGGATAGGGATAAGTTAAGGGAAGAACTTGGTATAAAGAATGATTTTGCGATAGTCTTTGAAAAGAACGGGAATCTCATTAGGATAGATCCTGAGAATAATGTGAATTGTGTTGGCTCTGATAAGATAATTATTAATGGGGAACCTTGCGTAGGGTAAAATGTTAAAATGTCTTTTTTCTCAAAGAAGCATCAAAAGTCTCAGGTTTATCTCTTTGATTTGATTGTTTCTTTTTTTATTCTTCTTGGTGTGCTTGTTATTGCTGTTAGATATTATAGTTCAGAAACTGCAAATTCTGATATTTATGAACAAGGGCAAGAGCTTCTTGATAGGTATACCACAACTAATATTAATAGTCTTAATGATGAGTATGTGAGGGAACTTTTTAGGGATAATAAGGTTACGAATATTGAGAATACTGTTGCTCAGCAGGTCGCTGAATTTTATTATTTGGGAGATATAGATGCGGCAGGAAATTTAACTCAACTCTTTTTAGGAACTAAGCTTTTGTCGGAGGTAAACCTTAATCTTAGTTTGTACAATGAGAGTGATGGCGTGTATTATGTTCTTTATGCAATAAGGGGAAAGGGGGGCAGTTTGCAAATCAAAGATGCGACGGTCTCAAGTGTTTATAAGAGATTGGTTGCTGGGTATAGCAATGAGACAAAAAATTCGTATGAGTATGAGTTTGAGGTAGAAATATGGGAATAAAAACAAAACATGGATTTGTCTTTTCTTTTTTGGCAATTTTTCTTGGGGCTTTAATTTTATATTTTGCAAGTGCGAATCTTCATGAGGGAAATTATGATGCTGGAGATGATTTTAAGAAGGCTAGAATTTTTTCTTTGCAGAGTGAAATTCATTATTTTCAAGAGATTTATCTTAAACAAGTTTTAGAACATTTTCTTAGTGATAGTTTGGGAGAACTTGTTTTTATGCTTAACACTACAACTCCTCCTTTTGATAAGGATCCTGATCTTCTTAATCAGTATGTTCTTGAGGTTCTCGTAAATGGAACTATTGATGGTACTTCAAAACCTTCTATTTTTAATGTTTCTAAGACTATAGAAAATTATAGGGTGTTTTTTGCATCAAGTTATCGAGGTGATATTAATATTTCTTTTAATAAGGTGAGTCTTTATGAGAAAAGACCTTATTATGTTTCTATGCTTGTGGATGGTACTATTAATGTTAGTACTTTTGATAATATTAGTACTTGGTTTTTCAACAAAACTTTTGATATATCTATTCCTATTTATGATTTGACTGATCCTTATTTTTTAATGGAAACTGGGGTAAATGTTACATTAAAGCCGGTTGAAAGATTTTCTAAAACTATTAATTGGAGTATTGATCTTCTTAATGAAACTATTAATGAGACATATTCTGTCTTCTATAATGATTTTGAAACGCAATATTCTTTGGGAAACAGTTTTCTGAAGAGGCTGCTTAATATTACTGATGGTCCTTACAAAGGAGTTGTTGGTGCTTGGAGTTTTGAGAACGACGAACTGTTTAAACAGGTGTATGATAGTTCGCGTCATAGTGGAAAGGGGTTGGCGAAAACGAGTTCTCTTCTTCTTTTGCGTTTTGACAATGAGAGTGTTGATTCGGTTGGAAATGTTGCTTATGATTTGAGTTCTTACAAGGCAGATGCAGACATTCGTAATGGGGCCGACTGTGAAGTTCAAGGAATTGCGAGTTTTGGCTGTGCCTTTGATGGTGTTAATGATTTTTTGGAAGTTGAGTCTAATAAGCTTTTTTTTAATGGGAGTGGGCTTGCTCTTTCTTTGTGGGTTTATACAAATCCTCTTCCTGGTGGGGAAGAAGTTCTCTTTGATTATGGGTCTTTGCCAAATGAGAAAATTCGGCTTGAAATCAACAATCAGAAGGCAGTCTTTGTAATGGGGCCGCATAGTACGGGGGTTTCTTTTGAACTGAATTCAACGACAAATCTTTCTCTTGGCTGGAATCATATTATTGCCAATTATAATACTTTGACGGGAGAAGCTGCATTATATTTGAATGGTGTACCAAGTGGTAATCTTACAAGAAGTCCTTCTGGGGTTTTGTTGAGTTCAAGTGCTAGGCCACGAATTGGGGCTGCAATTGGCAATTCTCTTTTTTTCTCAGGCATTATTGATGAGGTTGGTTTGTATCAAAAAGTCCTTGATGGTGCGGAAATTTCTGCTTTGTTTAAGGAAAGGAGGGCTCTTTTTATAGAGTATAAAGATGAGGCTCTTTATGATAAGTCTCTTTATTTTGATGGGGAAGATGATTATGTGCAGGTTGGTGATGATGACCAATATGATTACGCGAGTGCATCGGAAAATCTGACTCTTGAAGTATGGTTTAAACCTTTACAGTTATTTGGAAATCAAACACTTTTGAGTAAGGGATTTTCAAATGAGGATGGTTTTTCTTTGAATCTTGTTGGTGGAAAAATTAGTTTTCAAAGTGCAGATGAGTATGTTGTCTCTGATGACGTTCTTGTTGATAGTACAAAGGACTGGTATTATGTGACTCTTGTTAGGGATAAGGATGCGAGTCCGGAGATTTCTTTGTATTTGAATGGAAAGAAAATGGGTGTCAGTAGGACTGTGTTGCCGTCTCCTGTGACTAATGAAGATTTCTTTTTGACTTTTGGGAAGGATGCTAGTGCTGATTCGCATTATTATTATGGTTATATTGATGAAGTTCGTGTTTCGGAGAAAGCTTTGTCGGCAAAGGAAATAGAGGGTTTATATCGTAATTATGGGGCAATTGCTAAGGGTTGTTGTAATTATATAACTCTAGTGAATCCTGAAAAATTTGGATATAATACTGTTGCTTTTCGTAAGAATGTTTCTTATTCTTCAAAATTGTTCTATGATTACTACAATAATTCTCCTGAAATCACAAATATCACTTTGAGGGATGTGACAAATATTACAAGCTTAGACACTTCCAAGCCTCATTACAACTTTCTTATTGATGCTTGTCTTAATGATGCTTTTAGTATAGCTGATTATGATTTTAGGGATGTTGTTTCTTTTAATACTATAGGGGAAGATTATTTTAATTGTAGTTATTTAATACAAAAGGGAATTTACTGAGACCAAAGGGACTATCTTTTTTTAAAACTAAAAAGTAGTAAGGAATATATTTATTGGAAAAAAATTTTGAGTAAAACAATATGGAAGAATATTTCATAGAAAAAAAAAGTGAAGGAGAAAAGCTTCTAGATCTTTTAGTATTCTTTGCTGTCTTTGTAGTAACTGTTTTTCTAGTGCTTCAAATGGTAGCAGAGTCAGGAAAGGTACAGAGTCTTGATCCTGTGAAGATTGTGGAAATTTACAATTATGTTAATATTTTTGTTTTCCTTATCTTTGCTGCAGATCTTGTGAGGCTTTGGAATCATTCGGAAGGCTGGGGGGATTTTTTCAAAAACAATTGGCTTGATATTTTGGCAACAATTCCTTTTGGATTGATTGGTTGGGCTTTTGCAGGAGCGAGTTCAACTCTTGGACCTCGTCTTGAAATTTTGAAATGGACGAGGTTTGCAAAGCTTTCTAGGGTTGGAAAGCTAACGAGAATTTCAAAAATCTCAAAGATTTCAAAGGAATTTAAAGCAGCAGCTCACCTCAAAAAGGAGAGAGAAGAGTATAGAAAAAAGCATAGGCTTTAGGTATATTTATATATCTCTTTTTCTTAGATAGGACATGACAAAATTCTCTTATGCTCCGCAGGCAGACAGAAACGACAAAAAAATTTTCCGTGAAACTCTTGGTTCTTTTGGTACGACAACAGCGCCAGGCGAAGACCAACTAAAGCAACTTCAAAGTAAGGTGCGTCAAGGAGTAAAGCATGTTGAATTGCATCTTGGAAATCAAGGAAAAGGAGAATTCAATCGTCAGGACGTTCCAGACAAATATGGCTTTGAGCAAAGACGTACCATCATGCAGCTTGCAAAACTCAACAAGCAAACTCTGAGTGTGCATGGAACATTTAATATTAATTCTTTTGCGGGAATCTCCCGAAGTGGTTTAAGTGATTGGGAACGTTGGAAGAGCATTAAAGAAATTGACGAAACTCTAAAGTTCGCAGCTGAGACGGCAAAGCAAGGAGCTGTTGTCTTTCACCTTCATGAGACAAATCTTCCAACTCCAGCCGGAGAGTTAAATCTTCCAAAGCATTATTTGGAGTGGCTCAAGAACAACAAGGATCCAAAGCTTCGAGCTGAGTACGAGAGAATAAAAGAAGATTATTTGGTGCAAAATCCGCTCAAAAGAAAATTCGTTGATGATCCAACACGACGGGCAAATGCTAGGGTAGAGTATCAGACCATGGATCCTTTGAAGAGAAAACGCTTTGAAGAGAGTTATGCAAGTGAGATTGTAGAAGCTAAAAAAAAGGGTGAAGAAGCTTGGGATGTGTTCTATCAGAAAGAGAGGATGAACCAAATGAAACTCTCTCCGGAATTGTCACCCTTGGTGTTGATGGGGGGAAAAATCGAACAGGTACAAAGAGATAGGGAAACTCTCAATGTTGCAGCTCTGACGGGAAAGTTTACAGAGGATGACGACAGTTACGACAGAGCGAAAGCCCTCACAGATAAAGAGCGGAATAAACTTATGGAACTCGGCGTCGATGTTGAAAAATTGACTTTGCAAGATTATCAAAAGGCTATGGCTATTTTTACAAATGATATTCCCCGAGAAGCAAGAGATAAAATAACTCGGGAGGAATTTACAACCTTAAAGAAAAAACTCCTTCTTCGCTACGACGACATTCTCTCAGAAAACGAGTATATGCAGTCAGAAGCTGATGCCAAAATGTTCAAGAAGCAAATCCAAGAAAATCTTACTCTTCTCGGTTTGCAGAAAAAAAATCTGGAAGTGAAGTACGAGATGTATAAAGATGACTTGAACAGAATTAAAATACTTGAAAAAGAAAATCGCGACTCTCTTTCAGCAATTGAAAAATTAGGGACGGACGACGTAGACAAAGCAGCAAGAGAAGTTATCAAGTTAGATATTGCAAAGCGAAATGAGGAAATTCAAAAACTTCAATATCAGGGAATTGGAATTTCGGAATATCAGGAACTTGCACGTTACGACGAAGCAATTGCTCAGTTAAACAGGCAAAAAAAAGAATTTGAAGAGAAAAAAGAGGGAATTAAATCTTTGACTGAGGAAGTGTTTACTCGTAATGCTTCGGCAATGGGAGATCTTGGACTGCGCGCTCTCAAATACCAACTTGATTTAAAAAAATCTTCTAAAGAGTCGCCAAAACTTGTTGCAGAGTACAGAGTAAAAATAAAAGAGCTAGAAGAGAAAAGAGCAAAGAGTTCAAAGCAAGATGACTACGACAAGTTGACAAATGAAATTAACAAACTCAAGTACGAACAGCGTTTGCACGTTGGACGAAGTGATTATGACGACATTGATGTTGAAAACAAACCCTTGTATCTGGCACCCGAAAACATTATGGCTGGTTACGGATATATGGATTCTCTTGAAGAGTACAAAGGAGTTATTCGTGAGAGCTGGAATCAATTTGCTCACAAATTACTCAGTGACGATCCCTCGTACAAAGACATTCGAGATGCTTATGAGAAGGAAACAGGAAAGAAAGTAACGAGCTTTGACGATGCTGTAAAAATTGCAAAACATCACATTGGTGGAACCTTTGATAATGCGCACGCCGGAGTTTGGCTTAAGTTTTTCCGAAAAAAAGAAGGAGAAAGTGAAGAGACAAGACTGCGTGAGTTCAACAAATGGCTTAACACGGAAGCTGAAAAAATGTACGAAGAGGGGATCATAAAGCATGTTCACTTCAACGACACACAAGGTAAAGATGATGATCACAATCTTTTGGGTTCGGGTCTTTTGGACATTCATGATTTACGAGAACGTTTGAGGAAGAAGGGATTTAATGAAGCATGGATAGTAGAAGCAGGGGGAAGGGGAGCAAATGAAGTCATGCATATTATGAATGCCTTTGACATTTTCAATCCTATGGTTTCGCGTTACAAAGCCGACACACAAAGCGGGGAAACTTCTTCCGTTTCGGACTGGCTTAATGTAAAGCGTACGTATCAGAACAGGCCACAATATTCCTTTTACGGTTTGGGTTACAGTGCATTTCGGCCACAGCAATCACAAAACGGAAACCACAGAGGAGATTGGTCTGGTATGAACTTTTTGTAGAAATGTCCATATTATTCCTTCATCTCCCTCGTCCCTCTCTTTTTCTTTCCCTAAATATTTCCTCGCAACTTTTCAGCTTCTAATATCCGACGAATCGCCAAAATTTCAGCAGCACCGCGCAAAGAGAGTTTGTCCTTTTGAGAGAGGAGTATGACGGCATTGTAGGCCTTGAGCATATACTCCTGTAGTTCCGAGTTAACTCTTTCTTCAGTCCAATAATAGTTCTGCAAGTTCTGCACCCATTCAAAGTAGCTCACGACAACGCCGCCAGCGTTAGCTAGAATACCTGGAATGACTTCGATGTTTTTCGTGTTTAAGATGCTGTCGGCGCTTGGAGTTATGGGTCCGTTTGCAAGTTCCAAAATAAGTTTTGCTTTTACATTGTTTGCATTTTCTTTTCTGATAACTCCTCCAAGTGCCGCTGGAATGAGAATGTCCACGTCAAGCATAAGAAGTTCTTCTTGGGTGATCTGTTTTGCATTTCCTGAGAACTTAGAGAAGGAAGAGTTTTTTCCTTTTTTGAAAGAAAGGAGTTCATCAAGAGCTAAACCTGTTTCATTGTACAGAGCAGAACTTGAATCTGAAACCGCAACGATTTTCATGCCAATACTTTCAAGAAGTTCGGCAATAACAGAACCTGCATTTCCAAAACCTTGGATGGCAACACGCAAAGTCTTTTTCTCTTCAAGTTCTTTTTTGAAATGTTCTTGGAGAAGAAAGAATGCACCGCGCGCCGTCGAAGTACTTCTTCCAAGACTTCCGCCAAGGACAAGTGGTTTTCCTGTAATGAGGCCCGGAGCTTTATGTCCTACAATTTTTTCATACTCGTCAAGCATCCAGCCCATAACTTTTTCGTTCGTGTTTACATCCGGAGCAGGAATATCAATAGAAGGACCTATGAATTTCCAGAGTTCACGAATGTACGCGCGAGATGCACGTTCCAATTCTTTTTCTGAAAGTTTTTTTGGGTCAAGTTTTACGCCACCCTTAGCGCCACCAAAGGGAAGTCCGAGAAGAGCATTTTTCAAAGACATAAGAAATGCAAGTTCACTTACTTCATTCAAATCAACACTTTGATGAAAACGAAGCCCACCCTTTGTCGGGCCAAGTGCATCATTGTACTGAACACGAAAAGCACTGATAAGCTTTGTTTCGCCACTGTCCATAACAAGCGGGAAATTGAAGGCAAAAACTCGACGAGGATTTTTCAAAATTCCTAAGTCATGAGAAGAGAATATCCCTAGTTCCTTTGCTTTTTCCAATTGCTCCTTGCAATGTTCGCACATAATTAAATCTTCAGTATCGTATACCATTGTTTTTATTGGCAAAAATTGAAATTATTTAAATTATTCTTTGAAGTGGAAAATTGTGGCAGTTGAGCACAGACAGCACAAAAGAAGAAAAGTATTTTTTATTCTCTTTTCTGGTACAAAAAGATTTTATAAAGAATTTTCTTTGCTTTCTTTTTATGGATGTGTATTATTCAGTAGATGAAGATAATTTGACACTTGAGGCGGCAGAGTATTTTTTTTCGGAAATTAGGTCATTGCTTAAGCAAAAAGACACCATAACTGTTGCTTTGGATTATCATTCTTCTCTTTATAGCTTTTATTCTAATCTCTCTCTTCTTAGTTCGTTTCTTGAAAAAGAGGCTTGGAAAAAAATCATTTTTGTTATTGCTCATGAAAGAGTTGTTCCTTTAGATTATCATGAATCAAGTTATCATAATCTCAATCATTGTTTTTTTTCACCTCTTCTTCATAATAAGTATATTGGAGAAAAGCAAATTATTTTGATAAATCCTGAAGAAGAAGATCCTTCTCAAGCTTTTAATAAAAAAGTCTCTTCTATAGATCTGGCGGTTCTTTGTGTTTGTCCTCCGAAGGGAACTTTGGTGGGGCTTGCTCCGAGGCATCCTGCTTTGCAAGATGAGAGAAAAACTTTTCTTTTAGTGAAGAATTTTCCTTCGGATTCTAAACGTCATATTACTCTTTCTCCAAAACAGCTAATCTCTCTTGAAACTACTTTTCTTTTTTTTACTGCAAAGGAAACTAAACAACATTATAAAGATTTTTTGGATAAAACATTAAGCTCAGATGAATGTCCTGCAAAGCTTGTGGAGAACAACAAAAATCTGTATGTCTTTACGGTGCATCCTAGAAACTAGTGTTGAGGAAATGTGGGCTGAAGAAAAAACGCTAAGAACTATCTAATGTTGAATTTTTGGTTTCTCACAAAAGTACTATGAGAGGAGGGAAATTTTTAGAGGGTAATTGAAAATGGATAAGCAAATATTATGGTAATAATGCTATTTAATACGGAGTTAATTTTTATGATTCTGGTTTACATTTGTGTAAATATCATTCTTGGTATATACTCACCACTTTAGGATTCTTATTAATTATTGTCGTGACTATAATATGATCGAGAGTATGCAAATGCTTGGATTGAGAATGAAAAAACTAAGACTTCTTCCACTTCATTGAAAAGTATATAAACAAAAAGAAAATGGGAAAAAGCATGAAAGGGGAAGCATATGAAAATCTTAAAGAAATTTTGAAAGTTCCTTTTTATCTTCTTCTTTTTTTGGGATTGACATTTCTCTTTTCTTTGCTTTTTGCACTTATTACAGATGAATTGCTGATTAGGGGAAACCTTGGGGAGACTTATTTTACTATCACTCTTGCCCTACAAACAACGATTTCTCTTCTTCTTGCTCTTTTTGTTAGTGTTAGTCTGTACAAAATAAAGTATTTTAAGCAAAGTGATAAAGCAAAAAGTGCAACTTCTGTTGTGGCTGGATTTTTGGGGATGGTTGCAGCCGGCTGTCCTGCGTGCTCCATAACTTTGGCGAGCTACATTGGACTTGCAGGTTTTCTTTCTCTTTTGCCCTTTAAAGGATTAGAACTAAAGATTCTTTCTGTGTTTCTTCTTGTTCCCGTAAATTATTTTCTTCTAAGGGATATGAAAGTCTGTAAAGCAAAACATCATAAACATTAATCTTTGGGAGTTTTTTCTTTTCCCTTTGACATGTACAAAGCAATGTAGCGAGAAGTGATTAGTGTGAGTTCTGTGTAACGTAATTCAAGAATTTTTGAGAGAAAGAGGGCTAAAATAAGAAAAACGCTTACTCCAAAGAAGCTAACAATTTTGCTAATGAGCATAGCAAGCGGGCCAAAAAAAAAGAATCCTTGGATGAATGCAGAAACAAAAGAAAAATAAGCTAGGGCATAAAAGAGATTCTGAAAAAAGTGAATCCTCTTTATGTATGCAATTTTTTCCTCTATCTGTGAGTGGAGCTCAAGAGCACTACTTTCTTCTTTTTTTGGGAGGCATAGCGTAGTTTCATATTGGGCGAGAACAAGTTCGTATTGGTGGAATCTGCTTAGACTTGAAAGAAGTTTCTTTGTATTTTGAAAAGCCATAGTAGTTGTAAGAACAAGTTCTCTTAAGAGCTTTTTGCAGGGGAGTTTGAAAGTGCCGCTAATCTTTATAAAGCTGACTAGGTTTCCTATACCTTAGACTCTTAACAGAGTTTCGAGATTCGTGATACAAAAAAAATGGTAGAAATCGATGAAAAACAGATTTTTGCAATCATTCAGAAATCCAAGGAAGCTGGCTCAGTGAAAATCGGAGCTAACGAAGTAACAAAGGCAATTGAGCGTGGACAGGCACAGCTTGTAGCGTTTGCTGGTGATGTGAGTCCTGCAGAAATTGTAGCTCATTTCCCGGGACTGTGCAAAGAAATGAAGGTTCCTTGTGCAAAGTGTGGAACAAAGGCAGAACTTGGAGCAAGTGTTGGAATAAAAAGCACAACTGCAATTGCTGTAACTGATGCTGGCTCTGCTAAGAAAGAACTTGAAGTTCTTAAGAAGGAACTTTTAGGTGAAGAAGGCCAAGCTCAAGCATCTGAAGCGAAGAGTGAGTAAAAATGGCTAAAGGCGATAAGAAAGATAAGGAGCAACAAATAGTTGAGAGCATTGCAGGGATCGTCGAAGTAATTGTAGGCAATGCCAGCTCCAAAGGAGGAGTAACTCAGGTAAGAGTGAAAGTCCTAAGTGGTCGCGACGAAGGAAAGATTATTACTCGTAACGTCAGAGGCCCAATCAAAGTTGGCGACACACTCATGATGACAGAAACAGAGTACGAAGCAAGAAAGATTATCAAGAAAACAAAAAAAGGAGCTAGTAAATTTTAAAATGGTAGGCTGTAGTTTTTGTGGGAAGGAAATAAAAGTTGCAACTGGCAAAATGTTTGTCCGAAACAACGGTAGTGTGCTTTGGTTCTGTTCGAGTAAGTGTGAGAAGAATAGTACAAAACTTAAAAGAGATGCAAGAAAATTCAAATGGACAAAATTCTATGAGAAAGGAGAAGCACCTCAAGCAGCAGGAACAGTAAAGAAGGAAAAGCCTGTTGTGAAGAAAGAAGCAAAGGTTGAGGCAAAGAAAGAAGAGAAAAAGCCAGTTGCGAAAAAAGTTGTTTCTAAGAAAGAATAATTTTCTTCTTCTTATTTCATTATCATTTTATTTTGAGAATGTCTTATTTTATGGACGGAGCGGTAAACACCATACATTTAAAAGAGAGAAGGAATACATTTTCAAAAGAAAAAGTGAGAATGTTGAGCATTATCTTACCAACCTATAACGAAGCGCAGAATATTAAAAAGACAATTTCTTCTCTTGTAAATGTTTTGGACGAAGCTAAGGTTCCATTTGAAATTCTAGTGGCGGACGACAACTCGCCAGACGGGACAAAGAATATAGTTGAAAAACTTAGTGCAAAGGATAAGAGAATTCGTCTTTTGGTTCGTTACGCAGACAAAGGCTTGAGCAAAGCAATTGTCGACGGATTTGAGCATGCAAAAGGAAATTTCTTTCTAGTCATGGACGCCGACGGACAACACGACGAAACAATTATTCCTCGCATGTTTGCAGAGAAAGAAATGTATGACATTGTCGTCGGAAGCCGTTATGTAAAAGGAGGGGGATTTGGGTCGGCACCTCTGTACAGACTTTTTGTAAGTAGAATTGCTTCTTACCTTGCATTTCCTCTTTTGGGAAGAAAAAAAATTCAAGACCCAATGTCAGGATTTTTCATGGTAAAGAAAAGTCTTTATGAAAAAGTTAAAAAAAAAATTAATGCTTCGGGGTATAAAATTCTTCTTGAACTTCTTTTTGCAGCAGACGACAAAGTAAGAATAAAAGAAGTTCCCTTTCATTTTAAGAAACGAGAACAGGGGGAGAGCAAACTTGGAACAAAGGTTATTCTGGAATACCTTTTAGTATTATTCAAACAAGGAATAAAACAACATTCTACTTTGTTGAAGTTTCTCTTTGTCGGTGCTTTAGGAACCATCGTCAATCTTGGACTCATGTTTTTTTTTGTTGAGACACAACATTTTTCTTATCTTCTTTCTTCAGTCTTGGCAGTTGAGGTTTCCATTCTTCACAATTTTTTTTGGAATAATCATTGGACTTTTGCACAAAGAAGGACAGGCAAAACTTTGTTTGTACGCCTGCTTCGTTTCAACGGAGTTTCTCTGTGCTCCTTGCTCGTCAATGTTGGAGTATTTTTTCTCTTTTTGAAACTTGGAACTTGGTATCTTCTGGCACAGTTTTTTGGAATTATTCTTGCTTTCTTTGTGAACTATGTTGTGAATAATTATTGGGTCTTCAAAAATGAATGAACGGTTTACTCCAAAAGAATCTGTTATTTTAGGAATCATTCTAGTGCTTTTTCTTGCATTTATGTTTACCTTTGTTTTTATGACGCAAGTCTTACTCTGGGACGAACCTGTATATTTATCTAATGCGTATTTTCATATTGATAAAAATTATTTTCAAGAGGATTTTAGGTTTCCTCTCTTAGAATATGTGATTGCAGGATTTTGGTTTTTTACAGGAGTTTCAGTCTTTTCAGCACAACTGTTGATGATTGCAATTTCTGTTCTTACGCTTTTTGTTTACTATCTTCTCTCTCGACGAGTGCTTTCTAATCTTTTCTTAAGGGGACTTTCTTTGACCTTTCTTGCTTTTTCACCCGTTTTTTTATATTGGGGATTTAGAATATACACAGATGTTTTATCATTGCTTTTCTTATTTCTTTCTCTTTACTTTTTCTTTGAATATTACGACAGGACAAAGAAGGGAGTGGGATGGCGAGCAGACGTCTTACTTTTTTTGTCGGGGCTTTGTACAGCGCTTGCTTTTCTTGCAAAATTTCCTGCAGCTATTTCTTCTCTCCTTATTGTTCCCTATCTTTTATACCAAAAAAGATTTCGCGATTTTGTCTTCTATGGTTTGGGAAATTTTCTAGTTCTGTCTCCTTGGATGCTTTACAACTTTTTTACATATGGGAATCCGGTATGGGATCTTTTTGCACAGGCGAAAGTCATTGCAAGTTACACAACATTTCAGCCCATATCCTTGCTTTTTTCATTCCTCCTCAAGAACCTAGGAGCTTCTGTATTCTTCTTTCTTTTTTTCCTTTTTTTCTATGTTCGAGATAAAAAACTAAGAAAAAGTATGGGAACTTCTTTCATGCTCGTAATAGCACTACTCTCTCTCCTTTACTACTCCTTTGGCGTCGGCTTGAAATTGCAAAGATATCAATTAATGATTTTTCCATTTTTTCTTCTCTTAAGTTTTGTCGGAATAGAGAAAACACTATTATATCTTTCTCCTAAAAAAAAAATTCTCTTCCTCACACTCGTCTTTACTCTCTCAGCTTTTAGTCTTTTTTCCTCTCTTTCAGAAAATACTAAGTTTGTTTCAGAAAATTACTTTTCTCTTGAAAATTCCTCTCTTGCTCAAAGTATAGAATATGCAAAGACTATTCCTGAAGGAACCGTAATTATATCTAACACCTGGACTTGGTACGGATATTATGGGAACCATCGTGCAAGGAGTGTGTGGGATAAGAATATTTCCTTGGTCCTCCATGATGATAAAGAGGCCTATTTATTTATTACAGATTACGACAAAGGACTTGTGCCTGAGAATCTTACTTTTACAGGAACACACATACAGACCTTTTCTGATTCTCGAAATACAACTGTTCAAGTATTTCACGTGTACAAATAAGCTTACTCTGTTCTTTCTCTTTTTTTTCTTTTTTCCCTAACACTATTCACAAGTACTGGGACAGCCGACAAAACTAAGAGTGCCGCCAAAGCAATGAAAAGTTCTGGACTGAAAACCTGTACTAGAGACTGAGATTCACGAATGCGTTCTCCAAGATACGTGTAAAATAAGGCTCCGGGAATAGAGCCAATAAGTGTACTCAGAGCAAATTTAGAGTAGGAGATTTTACTTAAACCAGCTAGGACATTGATGAGAAAGAAAGGAAAAAAAATAGAGAAACGTAACATAAGAAGATAGTAAAATTCATTTTTCTCAAGATTTTCATTAAGCCCTTTGAGTTTCTTTGCATATTTCTTCTGGACTGACTCGCCAAAGTAATGCTTTGTCAAAAAAAAGATGACGGACGATGCTACAAAAACAGAAACTAGATTGTACGCCGTTCCAAGAGCAGTGCCGAAAACAGCGCCGAGCAGAAGTTTGAACCAGGTTTCAAGGGGTAAGGGAATCACAGCAAGAAAAGAAATGAGGAGAATCAAGGAAAGAGATGTCAAGATAAAATGAGATGAAGCAAGGACTAGGGTTGGCTCAAAAATTTCTTTGAACTGCATGTAACTTAGAGATGGCTTCCAGACGAGAGAGACAAATAGAAAGAAGATGAGAAGGAAAAGAAAAAAAGAGCTTTTCCACTTATGTTTTTGGAAAAAGATTTTCATAAAAACATCAAACACTCACCAATTATAAAGATGCTTCCAAGAAAAAGATAGTGACTGCTATTGGCTTTTCTTTTTGCTCTGAGATAGGGTTTTAAACTTTTCTGAACTCTTTGTAAGTTACTATCGCCAAAACTTCTTCCTTCTTCGCAGTTTTCTTTTGAGAACAACATTTTGTTCTACTAGGGTTTTCAGAGAAGATAAAAATTTTGAGTATAGAAAAGAAGTGAAAAAAAGGGAATCACTCAAAGGCAACACAAAAACTTCTTAAGCTCCATGGAGAATTCTTATGAGTTCATCACCGTAGCGCAAAATCTTTTGCTCGCCTATTCCTTTTACCTGAACAAGTTCTTCCTTTCTTTGCGGCATAGTACGAAGTAGCGAGTCTAATGCACTGTTACTAAGGACCATGTACGAAGGGATGCCTCTTTCACTTGCAACTTGAGCACGCCATTCCTTAAGTCTAAGGCGTAGGACGGAGGAATTTGAAGGATCTAGAGAAGAATTTTTGTTTGAGTTTCCTATGCCGTGAGAAAAAAGGGATGTGTCAGCACTTTTTTTGGCAACAAGGGCTTTGGACAAGACGGAAGAGTTGAGGAATGGACTTGGCGAGCCGGTGTACGTTATGACGAGTTTTTCCTTTGCCCGAGAAAGAGCGACATACAAAAGCCGAAGTTCTTCTGCTTCTTTGTCGTAGCCGCTCATATCTTTTGCCAGAGCAAAAACAAAGTTATCTTGAACTTTATTGGGAAAACTAAGGCCATTGACACCAACGACAAAAACTTCTTCAGCCTCCATTCCCTTCACAGAGTGAACAGTTCCCAAAAGAATTTTTCCCTCTTCCTGAACAAAGTCTTTTTCGAGCTGCTCCTGTTTGATAATATATCTAATGCCAAAAGAATCGAAAGTCTCTGCAAAGTTTTCAAGGATTCTGTGTGTTCTTGCTAATACAAAGATTTCGTTGCGTTCCCGCAGAGATTTTTGTATGGCGCTTGCTACAAATATGCGTTCGACTTGCTCTGAACTTTGCTCAAAGAAAAAAACACCTTTGTCTTCATGTTCGTTTTCTTTTGGAGCAGAGGCAGAACTCAAATCAACGAGTCCTAAGGGAGAAATAAGTGTATTGCAGACATCTACGACAACTTTGGAAGAACGATAGTTATTTTGCAACTGAACGACTTCAACATCCTCAAATTTTTTTGCAAAGTCCAAAATAAAAGAAATATCTGCGCCACGCCAGCCGTAAATTGCTTGTCTGGGGTCACCAACTGCGAAGAGAAAGTTTGGATTTAAGGTATGAATAAGTTCGACTTGCATAGCATTCACATCCTGAAACTCATCAACAAACAAGTATTCATATGAAGGAATCAAATCTTCTCTTTGCTTCATAATAGAAAGCGCTTCATGAATTTGGTCGCTGAAATCACGAAATCTTCTTTTCTTCATTTCAGCTAGGACAAAGAGTAGACATTCATACATTATTTTTGCAACTCTTTTCTTAGCAGAATCTGTTTCCTTTTCATAAAATTCCTCAATTTCAGCTCCTATACTTTTATAGTGGTCGAGAAGGGAAAAAACATCGTAGACAAAGGAAAAAAAGAGTTCATCTGAACTTTTCTCGCTCAAAGCCTTTTTTGAAAAATAGGTGTCCGCAAAAAGCGCAAGGTCATAGCTTTTTTTCTCGAAGAAAGATTTGACAAGCATAATTTTGTCGTTGAAAGAAAGGATTTTTTTCTCCATTTCAAACACAGCAGCTTCATGCCGACGAAGAAATTGCTCACAAAAGGAGTTGAACGTCTCAACCCGAACTCTGTCCATTCCAAGTGCATCAAGTCTTTCTTTCATTTCATCTCTTGCTTTGCGCGAAAAGGTAATTGCTAATATTTTTTCTTGTTTTGCTCCGCTAAAACGAACTAAGAACTCAATGCGTTTTGTAAGAACAGTTGTTTTTCCTGAACCTGCGCCTGCAATACACAGTAAACGTTTGCTTCGAGACAAAATGGCCTTTTTCTGTTCATCATTGAAGGAAGAGAGAAAAAAGTCAAAGGTTGCAAACAAAGTTTTGTCTTCTTCTGTTATTGTAGTTTTTTCATGAAGGATGTCAAGAGCAAATCTGTCTTTATTTGAAGAAAGTTTAGGAACAAATTCCTTTGAAAATTGCTCCTTGAGGCCCTTTGGCGTACGCGTCAAAACTTGAAATCCTCCCTTTACTGTTTCGTTTTTTAAAAATCCTTGCTGAACAAGCAAGTCCAGAAGATCGAGAATCATTTGTTTGTCGAGCATGTACAAACATCCGTACGCATTAAGTTCGTCGAGCCTGTTTCTCGTAATTGTTGGATGTGGGTCGCCCTTGAGAAAGTCAGCAAGAGTTTTTTTTCCAAGGTGAAAACGCAAATCGTCAAAAGCCAGAAGAATGGGGATATGGGCTTGCTTCATGAGAGAGGCAAGGACAAAGCCTTAATATAGTTTTAGTTGAAAGTTTTTTTACTCCGAAAAAGTGCAGACATAATTTGAAAAGAATATACTATCGGAACTACTCTATGCGAAAAAAAGAAAATAAAGATCAACTCGTAAGCATCCTTAGTTATTTCCTTGTCGGGATAATTTGGTTTTTTGCAGATTCTGAAGTGCAGAGTAGAATAACAAGGTTTCATTCGAAGCAGGCGTTGAATCTCTTTGTTGTTTCTATTGGGCTTTCTGTTCTATCGGGACTTCTAACAATATTGACGCTTGGGCTTTTTGCTCTTGTAGCTTGGGCATTTAAGCTTTTTATCCTTGTTCTGTGGGTTCTTGGGCTCATCAATGCTATTAATCAAACAGAAAAAGAAGTTCCTATTGTTGGACAGTTTGCAGAAAAGTATCTTACTTATTAGGGCTGCTTTTTTTTCCTTTCTTATTTTCAAGTTCCTCAAAAAAACACTTTGCTTTAACGAGGATTTTCTCTCCTTTGTTTTTTCTTTCTCTGATTGCTCTTAGTCCTGCTGCCTGACAAATCCCTTCGATGACGGCGCCGCTCAGACCTTCAGCTTCCTTTGCTAGCTTTTTCACATCAAGTCCTTTTTCAAGAGGCATATTCTTTGTGTGGATCTTGAAGATTTCCTCGCGAGTTTTTTCATCAGGGAGGCCGATTTCAATAATGGAGTCCAAACGGCCAGGACGCTTGAGAGCTTCGTCAATGAGATCGACTCTGTTTGTTGCCGCGATAATTGAAACGCCCATTAGTTCTTCAACTCCGTCGAGTTCTGTCAAAAGTTGATTTACAATTTTGTCGTTTGCTCCATTTGAAGAACTTCCTCTCACACTTGCAATGGAATCAAACTCGTCAAAGAAAATGACTGCAGGTGCAACTTGCTTTGCCTTCTTGAAAATTTCTCGAACTGCTTTTTCACTTTCACCAACCCACTTTGAAACAAGTTCTGGACCTTTCACAGAAATGAAGTTTGCTTCTGACTCTGTCGCAACTGCTTTTGCAAGTAAGGTCTTTCCTGTACCTGGTGGACCTGTTAGCAAAATTCCTTTTGGAGCTTTGATTCCAGCTTCTTTGAAAAGTTCTGGTTCACGAAGGGGAAGTTCGACAGCCTCTTTCAACGCTTGCTTTGCTTTGTCCAGTCCTCCTATTTGCTCCCATTTTATGTTAGGTTTTCGAATGAGGACTTCTCTCATGGCAGATGGCTCGACTTTGTGAAGGGCATCTTCAAAATGCTGCATTCTAATCTTAATTGTTTCAAGAACATTTGTTGGAACTTTTTCATCAAATTTCACCAGGTCAGGAATGTAACGTTTCAAAGCTTTCATTGCTGCTTCCTTTGTCAGAACTTCTAGGTCGGCTCCTGTAAATCCATGCGTGATGTCAGCAATTTTTTCTAGTTTAACATCTTCCTCAAGGGGCATTCCGCGCGTGTGAACTTCCAAAATTTCAAGTCTTCCTTCTTTGTTTGGTGGGTTAATTGCAATTTCGCGGTCAAATCTTCCTGGACGCCTCAAAGCAGGATCAATGGAGTTGGGTCTGTTTGTCGCCGCAATTACAACAACATGGCCTCTTCCCTTAAGTCCGTCCATTAATGTCAAAAGTTGGGAAACAATTCTACGTTCAGCTTCGCCAGACACATTATCTCTGTTTGGAGCAATAGAATCAACTTCATCCAAGAAAAGGATGGCTGGAGCATTTTTTTCTGCTTCTTCAAAAATTTCTCGAAGTTGTTTTTCACTTTCACCATAATACTTCGACATAATTTCAGGACCGTTGATCACTTTGAAATGTGCATCGAGTTCTGTTGCCAAAGCTTTTGCAAGCAAAGTTTTTCCTGTTCCTGGAGGTCCGTATAAGAGGACTCCTTTTGGCGGGGAAATACCTATTCTTTCAAAGACTTCAGGGTGTTTCATGGGGATTTCTATCATTTCTCGGATTGCGGAAACTTCTTCCTTCAACCCGCCTATGTCGTCGTATGTGACAGAAGGGAGTTTCATGTCTCCGGGATTGACTGGACTTTCATGTATAATCAACTCTGTATTTTTACTGACGCGGATATATTTTTTAGGGGAAGTTTTTGTTACAATATAATGAAGGGTAGTTCCCATAATATTGAAGGTTACCATATTTCCTTTGACGAGAGCTCGTCCGAGGAGTTTTTCGTGAAAAATTTGTGTTGGGTCTCCTCCAAAGCCAACTGCTTGAGTTGGTGCAATGTCTATTGTTTTCGCTTCAGTTACTTCCACTTTTTGAACTTCAACAGTGTCTCCAAGACTAACGCTTGCATTTGTTCTTAGGGAAGAATCCATGCGAATAATATCTAGGCCTTTGTCTTCAATACTTGAACTTGCAACGCGGGCTAGAGCTTGACTTTTTCCTTTAAGAAGTACATAATCGCCTTCGTTGATTTCAAGTTCTCTGCGTGCTTTCTCATCAAGACGCACAATTCCACGACCAATGTCGGCGTGATATGTTTCTGCAACGTTAAGGAGAATTTTCTGTAGTACCATGCAGGATAAAGGAAAGCTTTTTTTATAAAGTTTTGGGAATTTTTTTCTCAAAGTCTTAATTCTCCTTCTTTTTTTCGGATTATAATTAATTTTTTCAATTTTTCTTTTTTTTATTCTTGGTTTTTTTTGAAGTAAGTACTTCAAAGTGTAACAGAATTTTTTTAATCAAAGTTCTTGAAGGAAAAAAAATGAAGAAAGGCTTTGGTTCTCTTGTTTCTCTTATTCTTCTTCTTACATTAACTATCATAGCAGTATCTCAGGTTTATATTTGGGTTTCCTCTTCACAAACCGTTCAAATGAACTCTTTATCTGAAAAACTTGCAGGGGCTGATGGAAGACTTGAAGGAATACGCAATTCAACTCTTTATTTTCGAAATCTTGTCTTAAGAAATATTTCAATAATAAAGTTGGAGATTAATGGGGTTAGTTGTGACACGGGAACATCGGTTTTGCTTCCTGGAGTGACTGGAATGGATTTGTCGTCTTGTGGTTCCTTAGATGGACGAATAACAGTTTCCCTTTTTACTTCGAGTAGGGTTTTTACGGGTTTTTTTGTTAATCAAGATCCTGAAGTGCTTTGTTTGAATAATACCGCAGAAAATTTCTTCAATGGAACTGGAACTTTGGCGGATCCTTGGCAGATTTGTGATTGTTATCAATTGCAGAATGTAAAGAATTATTTGGGAGGAAATTTTACTTTGGAGCGTGATATTGATTGCTCTCAGACTCAAAGCTGGAACTCTGGCGCTGGCTTCGAGCCCATCGGTTACTGTGCTGAGGATGTTTCTTTTTGTTCTCTTGAGCAAATAGTTGCCTTTACGGGGAATTTTTTTGGTGGAGGTTCTGAAATTAGCAATTTATATTTAAATCGACCTTCTTCAAATTTTTTGGGTTTGTTTGGAATAGTTATGAATGCAAGTCTCTCAAATCTTTCTCTTTCAAGTAGTAGTGTTTTGGGTACTGATCCCCTTACAACTATTTCAGGTCTTCCTAGCTCAATTCGACTTCTTAATGATACTGCTTTTATTTTGGATACGACTTTCTCTTTTTTTTCAACTTCTTTTCGTCTTAGTAGTTGGAATGTAGAAAATTTGAGTAATTTGAAACTTTTGAATTCTTCTGGCTTTAGTGCAGCTTTGGGACTGGAACTCGCAGATTCAGCAGCATTTGTACTTGGAGATTCTAGTCTTAGTAGTTTTAATATTAGTAATTCTTCCCAACTTCTTTTTTTAGAGAAAGTAGATTCGGACTATTTTTCTGAAGAGCCAAGTTTTGTTCTGGCAGAAGATAATACTACGGCGTATGTAGTTCGTAATACTTTAAGTAGCAATCTTAGTAGTTGGAATATCAGTGATCCTAGTGCTATTGTGTTTCTAGGGGAAACTTCTGATCCTATTTTGTCTCATGGTAATGATATTGCTCTACATAATGATGTTGTATATGTCGTTTCAACTAGTGGGAATTTAAGCAGTTGGGATGTTAGTACTGCAGGTTCTTTTAGTTTATTAGATTCTTTTGCAGATCCCTTTCTTGAAAATGGGGCAGTTCTTGTAATTCAGGATGATGTTCTTTATGCTAGTTCTTATAATTGTAATTTTAGTAGTTGGAATATTAGTGACCCGAATAACATTCTTTTTTTGGATGGGGTTTCAGATTCTGTTCTGTGTTCGGCTTATAGTCTTGCAATTGATGGAGATGTTGCTTATATTGGAACGGGGCAGGGAAATATTAGTAGTTGGAATATTACTGATTCTAGTAATATTGTCTTTTTAGGTTCTTTACCAATAAATTCTAGTGTTCAAGCTCTTACTTCAAATGCGGGGGTTCTTTTCGTGGGTATAACACAAATTCCCGCTTTTAGTGTTTGGAATGTTTCTGATCCTAGTACTTTTTCTTTTTTATCAGAAATTCCTGCTAGTCTCTCTGTTGGAGGTTTAGTTGGCATAAGTGTTAATAGTAGTATCTCTAATTCTTCTTTCTCTGGTTCTGTTCAAGGTACGGCTTTCACGGGTGGTCTTGTTGGTTATGGTTCTTTTTACAATGAGATAGATAATAGTTATACTGAAGGGAACGTAAGTGGTGATTATGCTACTGGTGGTTTAGTTGGGGAAACTTTTTTATTTAATAGTATAAAAAATAGTTCTTCTTCAGTTGTTTCTAAAGGTTCAGCTTTAGTAGGTGGCCTCATAGGTTTCAATTATTTTAGTTTTGTAGATAATAGTTATTTTTCAGGAGAGGTTTCGGGTTTTTCTCAGGTTGGAGGACTTGTTGGTTTGGGGGCGCTTGCTTCCCTTAATACTAGTTTACTTTTGGGTTCAGTTAATGGTTTTTCTCAGGTTGGAGGTTTTATTGGTTTTAGTTATGCTAGTCTTATTAACTTGAGTACTTCTAGTGGGTCCGTTAATGGCTCTTCAGAGATTGGAGGTTTTTTTGGACGTGCTTCAAGTTCCTCTCTGGATAGAAGTTTTTTTAGTTCAGAAAATATTTCGGGTGAGTCTGATGTTGGTGGTCTTGTTGGTTTTTCGATTGGAACTTCAATTTTTAATAGTTATTCAAATGGGGTTGTCAATGGTTCAAATAATGTTGGTGGTCTTGTTGGTTATGGTTCTTCCTCTTCTTCTATTGAAAATAGTTATTCTGCCGGTGTTGTAACTGGCTCGACAAATGTTGGTGGTCTTGTTGGAGCTCAAGACACCTCGACAGCGACAGATTCGTACTGGGATACAGACACCTCCGGACAGGCAAGTTCTGCTTTGGGTACGGGAAAGACGACGAGCGAATTGCAGACTCCTACTTATAGTTTGGGAATTTATGCAAACTGGTCTCCTTCTATTTGGTATTTTGGCAACACGACAGAGTATCCAACGTTTGTTTCTGGTTCTAATGTTTCTGTTCTTCCTTGTGGTAATTATACTCCTCAAAATTTTTATTTGGGTGTTGGTACGCTTGCGGATCCTTGGCAGATTTGTGATTGTTATCAATTGCAGAATATTAATAATTATTTGGGAGGAAATTTTACTTTGGCAGGTAATATAAATTGCTCAAATACTACGAGCTGGAACTCTGGGTCTGGTTTTGAGCCTATTGGTAGTAGTGGAAGTCCTTTTACTGGAACTTTAGATGGTGATTCGTTTGCGGTTTCAGATTTATACATCTCTCGTTCAGGGGAAAATTATGTTGGTCTTTTTTCATATATTAATTTGAGTACTCTTTTGAGAATAAATTTAGATAATGTTCAAATCTGGGGTTCTTCTTCTGTTGGTGGTCTTGCTGGGTATCTATATTCTTCTTCTATTGTTAATAGTTCTTCTAGTGGTGTTGTTAGTGGTTCCTCTACTGATGTTGGTGGTCTTGCTGGATATTTGTTTAATTCTTCCATTAACAGTAGTTTTTCTAGTGGTATTGTTAATAGTTCCTCTTCTGATAGGATTGGTGGTCTTGCAGGGTTTGTATATTCTTCTTCTGTTGCTAATAGTTCTTCAAATGCTTCAGTTAATGGCTCTTCTTCTGTTGGTGGTCTTGTAGGATCTCTGTCTTTTTTTTCTTTTGTTGTTAATAGTTCTTCTAGTGGTGTTGTTAATAGTTCCTCCACTGATGCTGGCGGTCTTGTTGGGATTGAATATAATTCCTTTATTAATAATAGTTTTTCAAGTAGTTCTGTGTTCGGTTCTAGTAATGTTGGTGGTCTTGTTGGATATGTGAAATATTTTTCTTCTGTTGTTAATAGTTCTTCTATTGGAGTTGTTAATGGTTCTTCTTCTGTTGGTGGTCTTGTTGGAAGTGCGGATTCTAATTCTTTTCTTCATGCCGATTATTATTCTGGTAATGTGACCGGCACTATTAATGTTGGCGGTCTTGTTGGGATTTCTTCATCTTCTTCAGTTGGTGATAGTTTTTCTAGTGGTTTTGTGAATGGTTCTTTTCAAGTTGGTGGTCTTGTTGGCTATTCTATATCTTCTTCTTTTATTAACAATAGTTTTTCTAGTGGTTTTGTGAATGGTTCTTCTTCTGTTGGTGGTCTTGTTGGGGCTTCTTTATCTTCTACTGCGACAGATTCGTACTGGGACACAGACACGTCTGGACAGGCAAGCTCTGCTTTGGGTACGGGAAAGACGACGAGTGAGTTACAGTCTCCAACGTACAGTATGGGAATTTATGCAAACTGGTCTCTTTCTCTTTGGTATTTTGGTAATACTACAGAGTATCCAAGATTTTCTTCAGGGGAAGTGTCTGTTCCTCCTTCTTGTGGAAATTATACCTCTCAAAATTTTTATTTGGGTGTTGGAACGCTTGCCAATCCTTGGCAGATTTGTGATTGCTATCAATTGCAGAATGTTGATAATTATTTAGGGGGGAACTTTACTCTGGTTGATGATATTGATTGCTCGGACACACAAAACTGGAACTCTGGAGCTGGTTTTGATCCTATTGGAACAAGTTCTAGTCCTTATTTCACAGGCAAACTCAATGCGAGTGGCTATACGATTTCAAATCTTTTTATTAATCGTTCTGCAACTTCTTATATAGGATTTTTTACAAGACTTTCAGGTTTAACTATAGAAGGAATTTCTCTTGAAAATGTGTCTATCAGTGGTGGACAATATACGGGGGGTTTAATTGGTTACGTCTCTTCAAGCGGAAACATTGACAATTGTACTATTACTGGTTCTGTGAATGGTTCTTCTTATGTGGGTGGTTTAGTTGGGTACTTTTCCTCTTCTTCTGGATATCTTAATGCTAGTTCTTTTGATGGTGATGTTGTTAGTAGTGGGAATTACGCAGGAGGAATAAGTGCTTATTTTGATTCAAATATGGGCTGGTGTCGTTCTAGTGGAATAGTAACGGGGTCTCAGTATGCTGGAGGTTTAGTAGCATATTTGAGTTCTTCTTCTATTAATGAGAGTTATTCTAATAGTACTGTTACTGGAACTTATAGGATTGGAGGTTTAGTTGGTTATTCTAGTGTGGGTTCTTATGTAAGTTGTTATTCTAGTGGTTTTGTTAATGGTTCTGTTGCTGCAGGAGGTCTTGTTGGTCATGGTCTTTCTTCTTCAGCTACAGCTTGTTATTGGGATAATGAAACTTCAAATCAGACGAGTTCTTATGTGGGCATTGGAAAGACGACGAGTGAGTTACAAACTCCGACATCAAACACGGGAATTTATCTTAATTGGTCGACTTCAGTCTGGGACTTTGGAACAGCGACAGACTACCCTAAGTTCATTTGGGAATAACTCTATTTCAAAGTTAGCATGAAAATATAAAAAGCTCAAACAAAAATCAGACACATGAAGCGGCGTTGTACATGGTGTCTTGGCAATCCTTTGTATGAAGAATACCACGACAAAGAATGGGGTGTTCCCGTTCACGATGATAGGCTCCTTTTTGAGTTTCTTATTTTAGAGGGCGCACAAGCTGGCCTTTCTTGGCTTACTATTTTGAAAAAAAGAGATGCGTACAGAAAAGCTTTTGATAACTTTGATCCGACAAAGGTTGCTGTGTATTCTGAAGAAAAGGTGCAAGAGTTACTAGCAAATGAGGGTATTGTAAGAAACAAGTTGAAGGTAAGGGCAGCAATACAAAATGCTAGGGTCTTTCTTGAACTTCAAAAAGAAAAAGGATCTTTTGATGCTTATCTCTGGGAGTTTGTAGGGTTCAAACCTGTACAAGGCAAGATTGAAGACGAAAAGCAAGTTCCTGCAAAGACAGATATTTCAGATAGGATTTCCAAAGACTTGAAGAAAAGAGGGATGAACTTTGTCGGTTCAACTATTATGTATGCTTTTATGCAAGCTGTTGGAATTGTTAACGATCATACGAAACAATGTTTTCGTTATGAAGAAGTTCGGGAGATAAAATGACGGACATAAAAAAACATCTTATTATTGTTGCTCATCCTTCAACAAAGGGCTTTTCTCATGCTGTTGCGAAGGTGTACAAAGAGGCGGCAGAGAAAAAAGGAGGCGAAGTCGAACTCATCAATCTCTATGACGAAGAGTGGCACTTGGATTTTCTGACTTTTGAAAATATAAAAGAGGACTTTCCAAAACCTCTAGTTGCTGAAAAGATTCGAGAAAAAATCTTGTGGGCAGAGAGAGTTATTTTTTGTTTTCCTCTGTGGTGGTTTGACTGTCCCGCCATTCTCAAAAATATGTTTGATCTTGTTTTTATTCCTGGTTTTGCGTATCGTTATGATAGGGTTTTTCCTAAAAGTATTGCAAAGGGTAAATTGGGGCCAAGGCAGGCGAGTCTCTTTGTTACGTGTGACTCTTCGAAGTGGGTGTATAGACTTTTGCTCAATCCTATGAAAACAAACTGGATTGTCGGTAGGATTTGGTTTTGTGGGTTCAAGCTTAGGAATTTTACACTCTTTGATAGAATGCTTTTTCGAACAGAAAAAGAGAAGGAAAGTTTTCTAAGGGTTGCTGAACAAGTTGCTAAGCACTAATATTATAAAGGGATAAGGGTCTGGTTCAAGAAAGATGGATTTGTCGAGCTTTGGCGTGGAAGTGAAGAAAAAGCACCAAGAAGTACAAGATGAGAATTTGAATATTGATACAGAAGAATTGCGAAAAACATTTGCAGAAGAAAAAACAGAACATTATCTTCCTTGGTTTCTCAAATATGCAATTTCTTCTTTTGGGGATCTTGATATGACGCCGGAGTTAAAGAAGGTTGTAGATTTCATTGAGAATTTTAAACCTGGTAAGGCTCTTCTTTTGGTTGGTATGCCCGGATGTGGGAAAACAACAACTGTGACGACACTTGCTGCTCACTATGACAGAGAACTTTTTGAGCTTAATGCTTCTGATGCTAGAGGTAAATCTGTTTTGAATGAACAACTTGGGCAGGGAATAAAGCAACATTCTCTTTTTGCAAAAAAAAAACTTATTCTTGTTGATGAAGTTGATGGAATAAGCGGGACATATGACAGGGGCGGAATGGCAGAACTTGTTTCTCTTATTAAAACTTCAAAGGTTCCCATTATTGCAACGGCAAATGACAAAGAATCAGAAAAGATTAAGGCTCTCAAGAAGGTTGCAACGGTTTTGGACTTTGAGCAGCATTCTCAAAGTGTTCTTGTCAATCTTGGGAAAAAGATTTTTGAGGGTGAAAACATAACGTATAAGGAAGAAGATCTTGATGCTTTTATTCGAGTACGTAGCAGTTCAGACATTCGTGGTTTTATTAATGATTTGCAGGCAAGTACTGTTCATTCCTGTTTTGTACCTGATGAAAATTTAGAAATTCGAGATTATAAGAGGAAAATCCAGCAACTTTTGGATAGTATTTATTTTTCTTATCCTGAGGATGCGTACAAAAAAAATTTTGCAACGGACATTTCTTTGGATGAGCTTTTTTTGTATCTTGAAGAGAATAGCGCAGTAGCATACCGAAAAGAGGCGTTTGTCGCTGCGTACAATGATATTGCAAAGGCGGATGTTTTCAGGGGGCGAATTCTTAGGTGGCAGTACTACAGATATTTGGTGTATGTTAATTTTTATCTTACGTATGCTCTTTCCAGTGAGAAAAGCGAAAAGAATCCTCCGCAACGATTTGCCTTAAAAAAAAATAATAGGATTCTCAAGAAGTGGATTTATGCAAATAAGGTTGGAGCGCTTCGGGCAAGAACTCGTGTAGAGAAAGAAAAGGGGGCTGAGTCAACAGCTTTGGAGAAACTTGCAAAAAAAATGGGGCGGAGCGCAAACAGAACGAGAAAAGAGGACATTTTTTATCTTTCTTTTATTGCAAAGCACGACAAAGCTTTTGTACAAAGTCTCAGCAAAACGCTTGTGTCTGGAGAAAAAGAGCAGGAAGCCTTAAGAATAAGCTTAGATTCTCTTTGAGTCATGACGACAACAGAGAAAACTTTGACGCTTTCAAGTTATGTTGGGGAGGAATATCCGAGACTTGAAGAAAGGGAAAATTTTCCTTTGCAAGTTCTTGGGAAATATGGTAGAAGAGCAATCTTGGGGGTAGGAGTACTCTCTCTTGCTATGGTGGCAGGAGCATTTGGGACAGTTGCAATTAACTATTATAGAGGAATGCCTCAAGAAAAATTAGAAGCGCATCTGGGAAGTTTGGGAGCAATTGTTCCCCCTTACTCTCTTGGGGCTAATTTGGGGGAATCTGTTTTCTACCCTAAAAAAGAGGATAGGGGTTCTACAATTTATCCGTTTAGGGAAGAAGGAAAGTTTTAAGCGACTTCGCTCATAACGGAGAAACGGGTGCTGTTGTGTCCGACGTCGCTTCTTCTTTGTCGGGACATATTTTGCAGAGGAAGGAGTCCCAAACTCATTGTAAAAAGAATATTGAGCTTCTTCATTTTTTCAAGGTTGAATTCTCCTTGTTCAAAAGCTTTGAGAAAAAAATCCTCCTTCATGTCTAATTTTGTGTTCTTTGCCATCTTAATTCTTGCTCCAACTTTCTCATATATAAACGTCTCTTTGAAGCGGAGAGGGGCAGCTCACTTTCACAAGTTCTTCACTCCTTCACAACAAGAACAAGAGGGGACGGGTGGACTCTTTTTCATCAAGGACTTTTTGGTGGTGACAAATAATTTTAAACTCTTTTTTTTGTATTCTAAAAATGAAGAAAAAAGCTTTGGGGACTGTTGTTTCCCTTGTTTTGCTACTGCTCTTTCTTTTTGTTATCGCTTTCTCATTCAAAAATTCTTTTTTGAGTTTTCAGACTTCTCTTGGGGCTAAAAACTTTGAGAAAAAATTTGAAACTAACTTTGAAATTGTTGGTTTGGAGGGAAATTCTTTGTATGTCAATAATATGTATTTGGCAAATATTTCATTGGGAGATATTGAGATTGATGGTGAACCTTGTCTTATTACGGATACAAATTTATCTCTTGGAATTAATGAGGTTGAAGTTTTTGAATGTACGAAGGGAAAGGTTGTTAATTCTGTTGTTAGTGTTTTAGTGAGGTCTTCTCAAGGGATTATCTCAAAAGAATTGTATCAAAATAATGTTCCTTGTGATAATTATACTGTTGAAGACTTTTATGGTGGGGATGGGACTTTGGGAAATCCTTGGCAAGTTTGTAATTGTTATCAGTTGCAGAATCTGCAAAATTATTTGGGGGGAAATTTTACTTTTGTTAATACTATTGATTGTTCTCAAACTGCTTCTTGGAATTGGAATGGGACTCAATATGAGGGTTTTATCCCTGTTGGGACAGAATCTTCTCAGTTTATGGGAACTATAGACGGAGCTGACAATACTGTACGCGGTCTTTACATAAATCGAAGTGAGGATTTGTCGGGAATTATTGGTGTTGCAAATAAAAGTAGCATAAAAAACATTCGGCTTTTCTCTTCGACAATTGAGGGGGGAGATTCTACGGGTTCTCTGGTTGGAAGAAGTTATGGGAGTGTTTTCGCAAATATTAGTGCAACTCAAGTGTTTTCTTATGGGAATGCTTCAGTTGGAGGTATTATTGGTGAGGTTTATACAAGTAATTTAAGTAATCTGAGTGTGAGTGATGGTTTTGTAAGTGGAATTTCTAGCTGTGGGGGGATTTTAGGAGCTTATATTGGTATGGTGGTGGCTCCTGAGGGAGTGTTTTATTTTGAAAATAGTTCTTCTGATGCGTATGTTGAATGTTCTGATGGTCCTGGAGGGGGCTTACTTGGATCTGGTCTTTATTATGTTACCATTAATGGAAGTTTTGCGGTAGGGGATGTTTATAGTACGACTGGATCTGGTTTTGGTGGATTGGCAGGTTTGTTTGCTTATAATTCAATTCTTGATAATAGTTATGCCACTGGTTCTGTTGTTGGTAATAATATGACGGGTGGGTTAGTAGGTTTGTCGTTTTTTGGCAGTATAGAGAATAGTTATGCCACTGGTTCTGTTGTTGGTAGTAATATGACGGGTGGTTTGATTGGGTCTTTTTATGGTGGATTTCCCGGAAATCATCTTGAATATAGTTATGCTAGTGGTAATGTAAGTGGAGAAATTGCCGTTGGTGGGCTTGTAGGTTATGCTGAGGCTATTCCCATAAATTATAGTTTTAGTACGGGGGCAGTTACGGGCACAGGTGATGTGGGTGGTGTTATAGGGAATTTTTATTCATCGGGGATAGACAACAGTTACTGGAATAATGATAGTTCTAATCCTTCGGTTGGCATAGGGATTAGTTTTGCACCTCTTAGCACTAATGTTTTTGCTGTTGATGATGACTTGAGTTATTTTTATGATTCTGGTAATGCGCCTCTTTCTAGTTGGGATGGTTTAATCTGGAATATTTCTGGTATTGCGCTTCCTCTTTTCAACTAGTTTTTTTATGGAGTTTCAAAAAAGAAAACTCTTCTTGAAAGATTTTGAGAATAAGAAAAAAATAATGAAAATGCTTAGAGCATTTTTCGAAGCAAGGTTGCCATTGCTTCTTTTCTGTCGCCAAGAACACCGCCTTTTGCGTAAGGCATCTTGATTCCTTTTCTTTCAAAACCGCCAATTGGTGGGTGCAGTCTGAAAAATGGTTTTACTTTGAACTTGCTCTCAAATTCATTGAGCTTAATCTTTCCTTCAAAGAACTCCTTTGCAAGTTTTGCTGTATCAACTTTGGCGTCTTTTGCTTTTTGTCCACCTACAACTTCTCCACGAGCATCCAAAATTTCTTTGAAGCTAGCTTCGTCAATAGTTCCGTATGTTGCGTAATCTTTAAGACGCTGAACCATTCCTCTGCTCACAGCATTGTCGTCAATGACAACACAAACGTGTTTTTGCTTGATACGAAGCAAATCTAGGGTCTTACGAACATCTGGATGCATACCAATCATACCACGCACCAGAACAATAGCGATTTTAGAAGTTGTGCTGCTCATCTTTTGTTCCCTCCTTAATAGTTGCTGCTCCTTCAGCTAGTGGGTTCAAACGAACCTTTTGTAACTGCTTAAGAGCATTGAATGCTGCTTGCATAAGATTGTACTTGTTCTTTGTATTTCCAAAAGTCTTTGACCATACATCTTTAATTCCTGCAAGTTCAAGCATTTTCTTTACTTCTTTTTCAACAACAAGTCCTGTACCAACTGGCGCTGGGATAAGTCGTATGACAGAAGAACCACACTTTCCTTCAACAGTGAAAGGGATGGATGTGTGTCCAGCACCATAAGAACCCCAAGATCCGTTTCCTCTTCGGATAAGGATCAAGTTTTGTTTAGCGTTTCTTACAGCTTTTTCTCTTGATGGGACAGTTTCACGAGCTTTTCCAATTCCAAGGCCGACGACACCTTCACGGTTTCCAGAAACAACAATCATAGCAAAACTCATCTTGTTTCCTTCTCGGGATTTCTTTTGGGTTGGCTTTGAGGTCTTTCTTTTTCCTCCTCCGAATTTTCCTTTTGCCTGTCCTACATTAATGAATTCAGTTTCAATTTGGGGAACAAGATATTCTGTAATCTCGGCTTCCATAACTTTCTGGCCAGTTTTAAGAACATCATCAATTGTACTGTGACGTCCAGCAAGAACCTCTTTTCCTAGCTGAGTTTTAGGAACCCAGACTTTCTCCTCGACAACTTCTTCTCGTCTTGGCCTTCGGTTATTACGATCGTCTCTTCCTCTTCCTCTGCCTCCTCTTTGCTGTCTGTTATTATTCTGTCGTGCTTTGAAATCTCCTGCCATTTTTAGAGTGCCTCCACAGCCTTGACTGTTTTCTCAATGACGCTTTTAGCATCCTTTGCTTTAAGGTGGGTTCCACTAAGACGTTCTTCGGATGGGAAGACTACATCTTTTACGCGAATGTTAGCTCCACCGTCGACGCATCCCTTAACTGCAGCAAAGAGACGAGACCCGTATTTGATTCCTTGCAAACCCATATCGACAACACAGTCTTCCTGACTTTTCTTTAGGAAACGCTTTGCTGCAAGCATTCCTGTGAGGTGAGCTGCAACGATGTTTCCTGTGTGCAAGGTATATCCTAATTTTTTCAAGTCTACAGAACGAGCAGAAGCTATGATGGCATCTCCTTTCTCAGCGTACTTGACAAACTGAACCGTTACATTATTATTAGAACGACGAACAACAACACGAACCAGTTTACTCTTGAGGAGCTTAAGACGAAGTTTGTAATCGGTCTTTTGCTGGATACGGCGGTTGTAACGAAAAACTCTGTTTTTATTTCTATTTTTTGCCATTTTTCTCTTACTCTAAAGCTCCCTCTTTTTCTTTGAGGAGATTATTTTGTTCAATGTAGAGCAAAACGTGTCTTTTGTTTCTGAAAAAGTTTCCTTTTGCTTTCATGTACATATCACGATATGTTGCTTGCTCAATTCTATTTTGTTCTCTAAGGGAAGATAAGAGTGCGCGAATGCCTCTAAGTCGGATCATCCATCTTTCCTTTGTGTCGAAACGAGCTTTTGCAGTTCCTTTTCTACTTCCGTGTCCTTGTTGTCTTCCTTTCTTTTTCTGATTTGCAATGTGGTTTGCACGAGTACGGGAGGTTCCTTTTTTTGGTTTCTTTGTAATAATTTTTTCAGCAAGGAGTTCTTTTGCGCCTTCTCTGGAAATAACTTCTTTTATGGCTTTGCTGTTTTCAGGAGTTTCTGTTTTGAGTTTTATTCTTTTTGGTGAAACTCCCAATGTTCTTGCTACAAGTTTCTTTTGTTTTGAAAGGTTCATTTCTTAGCTTCCTCCTTTTTCTTTGAATTTTGCTTTTCTTGCTTTGTTTCGTCCTTTACTTGTGACTCTTTCTTTTCAGGACTTTCTTTCTTTTTTTCAGCTTCTTTCTCAGATTTTGCAGTGTCGGCTTTCTTCTTTTCAGCTTCCTTTGCTTTTTCAGCAAGTGATTTCTTTGCTTTACTTTCTTTCTTTTTTCTTTCCTTTAAGGAAGTGATATACTCAGAGACACTTTTTACACCAGCAACGATAAGCTTCTTCTTTGCAGCTTCTTCAAGAATCGCAATTCTTTTTTTTCGGCCGACAGTTGCACCGAGAACAAGTGCTTCTCCTTCACCAACTTTACCTAAGTCACTAAGTGTATGGACTAATACTTCTTTGTAACCTTCCTTGTTGAAAGCTCGTACTTCTTTTGGGGAACCGTAACCAACTTCTGGTTTAGTAAGCTGTCCTCTACGTCCAAGTCTAACTTTGTTGTCCATTCCTTTTGGACGCCTCCATGTTGTTTTGGAGAGTTTAGGAAACTGCTTGGATTGTACTCGTCTATATGTGGGCTTTCTTTTCTTGTTTTGTGCCCTAACTTCTAACATTTTTTTTTCAGTTGCCATTTTTCTAACTGTACACCCTGTGCGGTTTTTCGGTAATGTATATACCATCCTGAATAACTCTCCTGTCCATGTGAGTAATTCGAGTGAGCTGCTCAAGTGATGCTGCTGCCTGTCCTACTTTTTCTTTGTCGATGCCGCTTACAAGGATGTCTTTGCCGTTGACGCTGACTTTAACATCTGCTGGAAGCATTACTGTTCGGGGAACTTTCTCGCCAAGAAGGTTCTTAACAATAAATTCTTGTCCTTTAAGTTCTGCTGTAATAGGAAATTTTGCGTAAACAACAGCAAGTTTGTATTCAAAGCCTTCACTAACTCCCTTAACGAGGTTTGTTGTATGTGCTTGAAAGGTAAAGATAATTTTTTTCTCTCGCTTTCCACAGTGCTCAGAGAAAATGATGACTTCATTTCCTTCAACTTTAAGTGAGACATAAGGATACTTGAGTCTTTTGCTCACTTCGCCTTTAGGGCCTTTTACGGTAAGAATTTTCCCGTCGTACGCAGCACTGACGCCAGAACTTAGGGGAACTTTTACTTCAAGAGTTTCCCAAACTTTAGGCTTTTGTACTGCTTTTTTTATTTCAACCATTTTTCAGTCTTTAATGGCAGTAAGCCACTAAAACGCCTCCAAGATGTTGTTCTTTGGCTTCCTTCTGAGTAAGAAGTCCCTTATTTGTAGAGATAAGGATAATACCAAAATCCTTCGCAGGAAGAAAGCGAGTTTCATAGCTTTCAATCTGTGAAGCTGAAACAGGATAACGAGGTTTAATGGAAGAACAGCTATTGATAGTTCCTAGCAATTCTACTTTTACAAAACCTTGTTTTCCATCTTCAATTAATTCAAAGGAACCAACATAGCCGTTTTTCTTCAAAACCTCAAGCACTTGGAGTAAGAGCTTTGTTTTAGGAAGAGTGATAGATCTATTGAGAGCTTTTACAGCATTGTTGATTTTCGAAAGTGCATCTGAAAGTGAATCATTTCTTGCCATTTTTTAGTGTAGCTTCTTGAATCCAAGTTTTGGGGCATTGAGTCTAAAGCAACGCCTACAAATTTTCAGGTGATATTTGACAATGACACCTCTTGAAGTTCCGCAAAGTTCGCAGCGGGTAACTCCCTTTCCAAAAGCTCTTTCTTTAGGTGCATTATGCTTCTGAACTTTTTCCCATTTTGCTGGTTTATTTTCCAACTGAGCTTTAACTTTGCTGTAATCTTTTGATGTCATTATTCAATACTCACCCCAAATTCGTTCTTTACGTAAGAGAGAACTTCCTCTCGGCTAACCTTGTGTCTTTGGGGAATTCTTGCTTTTTTGAGGTTTCTCAGTTTTACTCTATATCCAGGTCTTGTGAAGGTTACCATAATTTCAAAGCCCATGATTCCAATTTCTGAATCATATTTAATTCCGTTAAGGTCAAGATATTCGTGGAATCCTATGGAGAAATTATTGTTAATGTCCAAGGAACTGCTTTTGAATTTCTTTCCTTTTGATTCTAGGATCCATTTAAGGAAGTTCTTAGCGTCGTCGCCACGGAGTGTAACTTTGTAACCGATTGGAAGGCCTGGACGGATTTGCCATGTTGCAAGTCTTTTCTTTGCTCTGTTTGTAACAGGTGTTTTATTTGTGAGCTTACGAAGAAGTTTTTCTGCTCTGTCCATTCCTTGTTTATCATTACCAACACAGACATTGATGGTTACTTTGTCGAGGAGAAGGACTTTCATAGGATTAATTTTTGCTTCTTTTGTCATTTTTACTTAAACCTCTTCATGTCCTTTTCAGAATTTCCAATGGCAAAACAATATTCTTTTGCTGTTGTGTGTTCGTGTTCTCCTACAACAAGTAGAACAACGTCTTTTGTCAGGCCGTGATAACTTGTGAATTCTTTTGCTACTCCAAAGCTTCCTTTGTACTTACCGTCGAAGACGTAAACAAAAGCTCCAGTTTTTAGAGAAACAGTTCCTGAAATTTTTTTTGTAGTGTAATCATAAATGATTGTGTCAGCTACTTTGGTTTCTGCAAATGTTTTGGCATCTACGCTCAAAGTAAATCCGTTCATGAACGCTAGTTGAAATTTGTCTTTACCCAAAACAAGCTTCTTGGAAACTTTGAGGTAAAGGTAGGAATCTTCAACTGGAATGGACTTGAAACGTCCTTCCTCGTTAAAGAGAAGGAAGAACTTGTCGCCAGTTTTCTTAATTTCTACTATATCAAAGAGGCCGACGGGGTGCTTAACGTCAGAACACTTTTTCCCGTTTACCAAAACTTCCTCGTTATGGAGGATGACTTTTGCTTCTTTTGTTGTTGTAGCGTAAGAGAGAAGATCTCGAAGAACTACTCCTAATGGGCAAACATATTCTCTTTTGTGAGAACCAGGTTTTGGTCTTGTGGTGAATGTAATATTCTTTCTTTTAGTTGGCCATGCAAGAGGCATGCCTGTTCGTTTAAGGTGTCGTTTGTGAGCTCCCATTATTCTTTTCCCCCTTGGCTTTTCTTAGCTTCTGTTTTTAGTTTCTCTAGTTTTTGAACTCTTTTTTTGTCGCTGGTGTCAAGTTTTGTAATTAGCAAATTTGAAGGGTTGAGGGGATACAATGACTTTGTCCCGTCACTTCTTGTAACTGCAGCGCCTTCGACGTGAGCAAATTCTCTTGCTAGGGAAACTTTTGTGACTCGGCCTGTGAAATTCTTGAAGGAGCCTATCATAATTTTGACGCTGTCTCCTTTTCGTACTGGGATGGACCGTACTCCATATTCTTTGCGCAGTTCTTTTGAAAGATGCGAACTGACAAGTTTATGCTTTACGTGCAGAGGGGCTTTAGCACGATATTTTCTTTGTTTTCTCGGTTGAGAAGAACTTTTCCATTCTTTTGACCAATCTTTTTTCATCGTGCATAACCTCAGACAATAATTGTTGCAATACGTGCAACAGCGGGAAACCGCTCGCCTACTTCTTTGGCGATTGCTCCTTTAATCAGAGTTCCTTTTGGTGAAGCTGATTTTTCGTCCTTAAGAACTACTGCGCCGTTTCCCTCGAACTTAATTGTGGTGCCATTTGGGCGACGGAATTCCTGCTTTTGGCGAACGACTACGCATTTGACGACGGTGTGTTTCACATCTGGTTTACCTTTAATGACATGAGCAGTAATCAAATCACCAACTCCTGCACACTCAAGTTTTCTCTTGACTGTTTTGTATCCTTTAACGGAAATTAATTTTACAAGTTTTGCTCCGGAATTATCAACAACTTCGATTTCGGCTCCAATTGGGAGTCCTCTGCTGTTGTTTCTTTTCATTCCTTTCATTCTTGATTGCCTCCTAAAGCTCTTTCAAGAACTTTGATGACAACAAAATGCTTTGTCTTGGAGATTGGTCTTGTCTCACCGATAAGAACTTTGTCTCCTTTCTGGGCCTTGATGGAATCTGGATTGTGTGCTGCAACGCAGGTTCTTGTTTTCAGGTAACGATTGTACTTTGTGCTCTTTGTTGTATTTTCCCATTCAACCTTGACGGTTTTTTGCATGGAATCTGAGCTGACAACGCCTTCGAAAACTTTTCCACGCACAGAAATGCTTCCAAAGTGAGGACAATGAACATCATCTGTTTTCTCCTCAGGCTTGTATTCAATGTTGTATCCAACGCTTTTTTTCATTTTCAAAACTCGCAAGAAATAACAATATTTCCCGCATATGACGTTTTTCTTAGCGACGTGCCGACCAAAAATGAGGCACATGGCGTAGGAAACAGTAACATGCTAGCCTTTTTAAAGCTTCTGGGCTCTAAAATGATTATTTGAGTTTCTTGATTCTTTGAACAAGTGTCCCCAGAAGAGCATTTCCTTCAATGAGGTAGTTTCCTTTGTCGAGGCTCAGTTCAAAGTTTGTATTTTTTTTGGGGATTTTTAGGTTCTTTTTTTCCTTTGTTTGAATAGTGAAGAATGCTGAGCTTTCATGTAGGATTGTTCCTTGGGTATTTTCTAAGTGTTTGTTTGGACATACTTTAATTAAAACTTGTGCTGCAATTGGGGAGACTAAGAGGATGTCATACTTTTCCTTTGTTTTTCCTGCCAGTTTCATGACTTTGCAAGCAAGACCAACTTTATAAAAACTTTGGATAAATTGTAGGCACTTTTTAGAAAGTACTACCATAAGTAATGAGATAATTATTTAAAGAATATAGAAAAACGAAGACTATCTCAGTAAAATTAGTATTGAGAAGTAAAAGAAAAATGAGTGAATGGAAAACACTAAAAGAACAAACTATTGAAGCTGGAGGAAACAACTTTATTGAAATTAATGTAAAGCAACCTCCTGAGGGTGAAACAAAATTGATTGGGATTTCAAAAGGTTGGTACACTGACGACGGACAAAAGCGTTACAAAGCAAACATTCTTTTTAGTCGTGAAAAGCGTGACGAACTTGTGAAAGTTCTTCAGGAAATCGACACAAATCTTTAATTTTTTCTTATTTTTTTGGTTGCTTTATTTTCTTAAATGGACTTTTTCCTTTGAGTCTCTTTCAAGGCAGAATAAAACTTCTTAAAGAGATGAGAATTCCCAGCAATAAAATGACCAAAATCATTGAAATAGAAAGCATTCAGATTCTCGATTCTCGAGCCAATCCTACTCTTCTAGTGGAGCTTCTTCTTGAAGATGGCTCAAAGGGGAGTTTTCAGGTTCCTTCTGGTGCCTCGACAGGAATTCATGAAGCGCATGAACTTCGAGACAAGGATAAAACTTGTTATGGTGGAAAATCTGTGTACAAAGCTTTGCAAAACATAGAAAGTATCAAAGGCGAATTAATTGGAAAAGAATTTACTCAACAAGAATTTGATAAAAAACTTATTGAACTTGACGGTACGCCAAACAAAGAAAAACTTGGGGCTAATGCAATTTTAGGTTTGAGTATTGCTTTTGCACGAGCATCTGCTGCTCAGTATATGCTTCCTCTTGTTGAGTATTTGAAAAGACTTGCAAAAGGGGAAGATATGACAAAACCTAGTGAAGGAAGTTCGGAGGAAGTGCAAATTCATCCTTTTGCTAATATTATTAATGGTGGCCTGCACAGCGGAAATGATCTGAACATTCAGGAATTTATGGTTCTTCCAACCTTTGGAACTTTTGAGGAAAAAACAAGGGCCATTGCAGAAATTTATCATACACTCAAAGCTCTTATAGAAAAAGAATATGGGAAATCACAAACTGCTGTCGGCGACGAAGGTGGTTTTGCTCCTGAAATTGCAAAAGCAAGACAAGCACTTGATTTGATTATGAAGGCAATTCAAGAAACTGGTTATGAGGGCAGAGTAAAGCTTGCAATGGACACGGCAGCTTCAGATTTTTACAGCTCAGAGACAAAGAAGTATGAAGTGGAGGCAGGATTGTTCTTAGATTATAAGGAATTAACTGCCTATTATAATGATCTCGTAAACTCTTATCCAATTATTTCCATTGAAGATCCTTTTGCAGAGGATGATTTTGAGGCATTTGCTTATTTCATGAAAAATGCTGCTAAAGTTGAAAACAATCCTTTGACGGGAAATGATACTCTGCTTATTGTTGGAGACGACTTGCTTGTAACAAATCCAAAAAGGATTGAGATGGCAAAAAAAGCAGGAGCTTGTAACGCGCTTTTGCTTAAGATTAACCAAATTGGAACCTTGACAGAGAGTATTGAGGCGCATCTTATGGCAAAGAAAGCTTCTTGGCACACTATTGTTTCCCATAGGTCCGGAGAAACAACGGATGCTTTTATCTCCGACCTTGCTTTGGCGCTTGGCTCGTCTATTAAACTTGGGGCTCCGGCAAGAGGAGAAAGAGCAGTAAAGTATAATAGGCTTCTTCAATTGTATGCGAAGAAGTGTCTTCAATAATTTTTCTTTCTCTCTATTGTGTAGGAGTTACTAAATATTATATTCTTGTTCTTGTGGTCTCTGGTATGGTAAACTCCAAGTCTCTTGGCTCTGATTTGGACTTAGTTAAGGAATTTGAGGAGCTTAAAATAAAGCAAAGATTGCTTCTTGAAAATCTTAAACATCAAAATAGGGAAGAAAAAAAGGATCTTTTTCTTAAGGAGATTGGTGCTAATGTAGATTTTTTAGTTACTGTTTTCAAGGAGACTGAGAAGACTGATGCTGAGGAGCCACAGGTCCTTGAGAAGAGTATTCGAGCTCTTTCTGAACAAATTACTGAACTTGGAAAGACGCTTTCAAAAAGGATGGATGCGTTAGAAAAACAGTTTATCCAGAAGGAAAGTTTGGAAAGTAAGAATCTTTATGATGATGATTTTTCTCTTGGTGAAAAATCTGAGGAGGGTGAGTCTTCTGATAAAGACAAAAAGGAGGGGTCAGATGATCTGCTGAGAGGTGTTGAAGGGAGTTATTCGCGAGTTGAAACTCGGCCAATGACTATTGAAAGTATTAATGATGAACCGGTTTCTTCTCTTTCTGGAAACTCTTCTGCTTCTGGAGAAAAGCTGGCTCCGGCTCCAGATTTTACAAATTTTGCTGCTCCTAAATAAAAATGGTGAATAAACAAGATTTGCTTAAGGATTTGAAGAAATTTAATCAGGAACTTGAGTCTCATCTTCCTAAGTTGAAGTATGACTCAGTGAGGGGTGCTATTGAGTCTGGAGGGCAAGAGACTGATAATGAATTGTTATCTTTGCTTTCTGGAAATCTTATTGATTTGAGAACTGAGATGGCACTTATTCGTAAAAATTTTGCTGTTGATATTGAGCAAATGATCGTAAGAAGAACTCAGGAACAGCAAAAGCAGTTTTTTAGGTATTTGGAGAAGCTTCAGGGGCAAATTTTTTTAGATTTGAAAAAAAATTTTGCTTCTTATATTACTGAACTTAGTGAGAAGGTGGTTGATTTGCAAGAGCTTGAACAAAGCAATCGGGAAACATTGGTGGTTCTTCAGGAGGAAATTGTTGCAGTGAGAGTTGGCCAGGAAAAAATTCTGGCGGCTTTAGAAGAAGAGAGGATAGAGAAAGAGCATCTGACAAAGACGGTTGTTGAGGTGAATGCGAAAATAAAATCTGTTGTTTCGGCTGCAAAACTTTTGGAAAAACGAAATGAGTTGTTAGCTGAAATAGATTTGGCGAAAGGCAGGAAGAGTCTTCCTAAGGCAGAGAGGACTGTTGCTTTGGAAAAGTCTGATTCTCAACTTGAAAGGAAGAAAAAAAAAGTGACGAGTTTGGAGAAAAAACCTCCGGAGGAGAAAAAGACGGTAGAAAATGTTGAAGAAATTTGTGTGCCTCTTTCTGTTGAATATGAGAATAAGCAGTTTTTAGACTTAAGGAAACGTTGGGAAAGACTTGAGAAGTTAAGATCTTCTAGTTCTTTGTAGGTTTTTTGGTTTTGGGTTTTTCTTGTTCTGAAATGAGTAGCTTTTGTTCTTTTGTGAGATTTGGAAATGGAAACATTGTCTGGTTATAACCTCTAAAAGACAAAAAAACTTTTTATATCCTTTGATGTAGAAGAAACATACTTGGTAGAAAATTAAAAATGGATTATAAAAAAAAAGCTATTAGTCCAGTTGTTGCGACTGCTCTTCTTCTTGTAGTGGCAGTTGTGGCAGTTGTGGGCTTTCAGGCGTGGTATAACTCTTTCCAGAGTTCCAAGCTTGCAGATGCAGAGCAACAATCAAACTCAGGTGTTGAACTTGAAATCTTAAGGTTGGATACAGATGGTACTGTCTGGGTTAAAAATAGTGGTGGTTCAAATGTTTCTATTCAGCAGAGTCCTAGTAAAATAACTACTGCTGATGGTACTGAGGTAACTTCTTGTAGTGATAATAGTTCAACTATTGTTCTCGCCCTTGCTAACAATGTTTCGGGAATCCCTCTCAATGAAAGTACTAGTAATTGTTCTCTTACGGCAGGAGTTACTTACAATGTTGTTTTAGTGACTGCTTCCAGAGTTTATGATGGAAAGTTTAATGCTAAGTAATATTTCCTTTTCTTTTTTTTAGTTTTGAAATTGGGTTTCTAGTCTCTCTGAAAAATGTGTGTTCAAAAAAATAAACGGGCTGTTGCAGGACTTTCTTTGTTTGTTTTTCTTCTGGCCATTTATTTTACTGTTGCTCTTTTTTCTCTAAGTTATGCCAGTTCAGAGAAAGAACGTGCAAGAAATCTTCTTGGCGAAGAAGAACTTGTTTTGGAAGCTATAACTTTTCGTTCTCTTCTTCTAAAGAGTTTATCTGTTCAAAATATGTCTGTTAGTCCTTCCACGACATTTGCTCCTGGCGAGATTTATTTTAAGTTGGATGGGGAACAAATTGCTGCTTTTAGTTCGACTGAGAAGATTCTTTTACAAGTCAATATTTCGACTTTTGGAACTCAATTTTGTTCTTCGTATGATTTTTCTCCTGTTGTTGGAGGCGAGTTTCGTTTTACGGGTTCTTGTTTTCTTTGTGTCTCTGGATGTTAGGGCGTTAGGACTTTGAAGGAATAAAAGAAGATTAAAAAGTTTATTTTCTCTGTACTATGAAAGAATGCGATTCTATGTTAAGAAGAAGGTCTCATTGAAGAGGAGAAAACAGGCTTTTAGTGAGCTTACGGCTTTTGTTCTTATTACTCTCTTTGTTGTATTGGCGTCAATTTCAGTTTATTTTTATGCTAAGTCTGCGCTTCAAAATAATCTTGAAGAGTATGATAGGAATGCTATGGAACAGACTCTCAAAGCAGCTTATGTTCATATTGAGAATATTAAACGTTTTGATCAAGCAACAATTTCTTTTCCTCTGCATTTTAGTAAAGGTCTTGTTATTTTTAATGAAACGTCTTTGATCTATCAATCTTTGAAGGCTCTTCCTGATAATAATACTCTTTGTTTCTCTTCACTTTGCTATGAGGGATTTGGTGGTTCGGAAAGGTTGTTTTTTAATCTGTCTGATTCTTATAACTTTTCGCAAAATTTCTCTCTTAGTCCTGGCTATTATTACATAACATTCAAAAATGAAAAAAACACTTCACTTATCAATGTTTCATTCAGGAACTAGGGCGTATTTGCAAATTGATTTTATTATTGCAATGGTACTATTTTTTAGTTTCTTTTTTAGTATTACAACTTACATTAATGCAAAGGAAAAAATGGAAGAGGATCATATTACAAATCTTCTTGAACAAGCTTTTGCAAATGATTATTGTGAGAGTCTTATTTCAAGTCCTGGGCTTCCGCAAAACTGGGAGGAGGATATTACTACACTTGTAGCGCTTGGACTTAAAAATAGTACAAACGAGAATCTTTCGACGGCTAAGCTTGCTTATTTTTCAAATGATTATTATGCAAATTTATTGACTTTTTCTTCTGAAATGTATAATCTTGATGTTACTATACTTGGACTTACAACTGCGACTCAGTACGCTCACTTTGGGGCTAGGGCTGCCTCTACGACGATGAGGGCTTCGAGTTCTTGTTATGCGAACTACAATGATGAGGTTGTGCAAGTTCTTGTTGAGGTGTGGAAATGAAGAAAGGACTTGTTAGTATTAGTGAAATTGTTTTTCTTCTTTTTCTTTTTAGTTCTGTTATGATTTTTGTCAATAGGGAGGTTATGAGTAAAAATACATTTGAGTCTGATCACTTGGAAGTTGAGAGTTTGCTTCTTTCTCTTTATTATTCTGATGAGTTTCGGCAACTTGTAGTTGAAGAGGATTTGTCGCAGGCTAGTGTTTCTGGTAATTGGCTTTCTTTGGAAACTCTTCTTGCTAGTCAACTTGGAAATTATGAAATACTTGTTGGTAATCTTAGTACGCAGAAAGTTCTTGTTGCTTGTGATGCACAAAATTTTAAGGTACAGGCACAGGTTCCGGTAGTTGCTTTCAATGAAACTAGCTCGGAATTTCGCTATTTGCAATTGGGGGTTTGTAGTTAGGAAAAATGATGCAGCAAAAAAAATCTCAGTTTCTTCTTCTTTCTGCATTTATTCTTCTTAATGTTCTTTTATTTATTTACTCTTTAGAGACAGAGAATACTTATAGGGAAAGTTTTGATAAAAACATACAGGTGGAAACTTTGATGCATGAGCTTTGTGAATTGGGGATGCGTAGCAATGGATCAACAATTGATGCTAATTATGCTCAGTATAGTTCTGATCTTTCTACATACTGTACGGGTCAAGGTTATGAGTGTTCACTTACTATAACTAAAGATGGTACAGCACCTACGAATCTTAGTTTGTTGAACTACACTCACTATGAATATACTTTCAACTTTAGTTCGATAGATTATGTCTATGGAATAACAAATATCACGTGTTAAAAAATGGGATTTTCAAAAGCGACTCTACTTAAGAAGGCAAAAAAACAGTATCTTACTAATGCGCAGACTTATAATTCTATTTTAGAACATGCAAAATATTATCATTCGCAAGCATTAGGAGGGAAAAAATTTCCTTTTTTTTCTTTTGAAGGGGAGGAAGAAGTTATGCCTTGGGAGCTTATGTCTGAGGAAGCAGAAACAGGTAAGGGTGGGGCGAATCAAGAACTTATTGAAGTTTTTGAGCGGTATCTTCGTGAGTTAAATCAAAAAATTCCTTCAAGTGCAAGTGGTAAACCTGAGTTACAAGCTTCTTCTGAAATGCAGACTCCGGAAGAGTTTCGAGGACCGAGGCCGATTGTCTTGCCAACGTATCAGCAGAGTCCTATTCTTCGTTTTGAGGGTCCTCTTCCAACAGCTCCTATAAATATTGTTGCTAAGAACTATATTCAAGGAGGTTCGGAAATAGAGGGAGAAGTTGGTGTTCATCGCAGTAAAGTTACTCCAATGACAAAGTCTATAGCTTTAACAAAGATTCCAGATAAACTTCTTAAGGCATCAAAAACAGATTGGGAGCCGGTAAATTATAGGGGGGTGAGGGACAGTTATTTTGTTATTGAAGATCGAGCTAGTATTAGTATTTTTTATGATGAAAGTGTACAAAAACTAGTGTATAAAATTTCAGAGCCTGAGTTAACAAAAGAAGAGTCTCAAGTTCTTGAGGAGTTGAAACGTGCTTTTATTTATGTTTTTGAAAAATTTTCACCTACTCAGATTGAAATCTCGGAAGAGGAACTTGTACGAAAGGGGGTCAGTCGGCTTTGTTCAAAGTATAGGATTAAACTTTCGGATGAGAGTATGAATAAGATTGTGTATTTTTTGCAAAGAGATTTTATGGGTTTGGAGCTTATTGAACCGATTATGCACGATCCTCATATTGAAGATATTTCTTGTGATGGTTTGAATATCCCTATTTTTGTCAATCATCTTAAATATGGTGCTTTAGAGGTGAATCGTCAATATACGGATGCTAATAAATTAAATTCTTTTATTGTAAAGTTAGCGCAGAAATCTAATCAAGAAATTTCTCTTTCAAAACCTATTTTGCAAGGGGCTTTAACTGATGGGTCTCGTGTCGAGGCAATTTATGGGAAGGAGGTTTCTGGGAAAGGGTCTTCTTTTACGATTCGTAAATTTAGGGCAGAGCCTTTTACGCCTGTTCATCTTATTGACTTAGGAACTATGCCACCAATGCTTTTGTCTTATCTTTGGTTAGCTGTAGAGAATAAGCAGTCTATTCTTGTTTCTGGTGGGACAGCAACGGGAAAGACAACTATTCTGAATGCGCTTTCTCTTTTTGCTCCTCCTGCCGCAAAAATTATTTCTATTGAAGATACTCCTGAAATTAATCTGCCGCATGAGCACTGGCTTCCTCTTATTGCAAGGGAAAGTGAAGGGCGTTCGGAGGTTACGATGTTTGATCTTCTGAAAGCGTCGCTTCGTGAAAGGCCTGATTATATTATTGTTGGTGAGATTAGAGGTTCAGAGGCTGCGATTCTTTTTCAGGGAATGGCAACTGGGCATGCTGGTCTTGGTACTGTTCATGCTAACAAATTTGAGGACTTGGTTAATCGTATGACTATTAAACCTATTAATCTTCCAAAGCAGCTTTTGACTGAGGCGAATATTATTCTTTTTGCACGTAATCTTAAGGTGAAAGAGAATATTGTTAGGCGAATTATTTCTGTGGTTGAGTTGATGGAATATGATGCTAGTACAGATAAATTTCTCACAAATGAGTTTCTGACTTTTAATCCTGCAACAGACACTTTTTCATTTAAGGAGGACTCTTATGTTATGTCAAATTTAATGAAGACAAGGGGTGGAAAAGCTGAGAGTTTGTGGACAGAAATTGAAAAACGAAGAAGAATTTTGGTTGCTATGCACAGGGCTAGAATTGTTGAGTATAAGGAAGTTGCTCATATTATTCAAGTTTATTATAAAAGTCCGCAAAAAATCTTTGATTATATTGAAGAATATATCGGGAAAAGAAATCTTTCTCCACCTTCTAAAAAGTAACAATGGCAGAAAAAAAATCTCCTCATGAAGAAAAGAGTCTTTTGGATGCTTCAACTGCGGAGCTTATTACTATGTATTTTCACTTTATTTATCGAAGCATGGGGAGAAACTTGCTTCTTCGTGAGAAATTTAGGAATTTTTTTTTTAAGAATATTTACAATAAAAGGTTTGAGAAAATTTTGATCAAGGCAAATATGAAAACTCTTCCCGAAGAGTATTTTATTGGGGTCTATATTACGATGACTGGTGCTATAGCATTGTTGGCTATTCTGACGATTACTCTTCTCTTGGCATTTGGTTCAGAAACTGCAGTTTATTTTTTTTATGGTGCTTTTTTCTTAACTTGTCTTTTGGGGTTTTTTATTTATAATTTTCCTGTTATTCTGGCAAATCAAAGGCGGCAAGAGATTGATGCAGCTATGCCTTATATTCTTCCTTATATGAAAATTCTTGCGAAAGAACTTCCTCTTTCAAAGATTATTACTATTCTTGATGAATTTTTGATTTACAAAGCAATTAAGGAAGAGTTTCAAAAGATACGTTATTATTCAGAATTTTTGGGGTATGATATTCAAACTTCTGTGCGGGAGGCAATGTTTTCTTGTCCGTCAAAATTACTTTCTGATCTTATGAATGACTTGGTTACTATTTCAAATTCGGGGGGTGATGTCTATGGTTACTTGGAGAGAAAACTGAATAATTTAGAACAGGAAATTGAATCACTTGAGAAAAAGAATATTGAAACTCTTCTTATTTATTCTCAGGTTTATGTTGTTGTTTTGCTTATTGCGCCTCTTTTTTTTGCTATTATGAGTTCTATTCTTAATCTTATTGATATTAATGTTGGGAGTTCAAGTCAAACTTCTGATCCTACTAGCACTATTACAACATTGGTTATTCTCCTTTTGGCTCTTCCTTTTGCTTATGTTGGATTTATGATGCTCGTGTACTATTCAAAGCCTTTGTATGCAAGGCTTAAACCTATGAAAAATGAAAGCAAAATTTAAATTTGAGTTTGAAGCTGAAGTGCTTGCAAGAAATGTTCTTCTTTTTCTATCGATAATTGGTTTTATGTATGCAATAAAGTATGCTATGAGTAATTTGGATAAGCCTCAGAATATTAATATTATTCTTGTTTTGCCTTTCATTATTTTTATGACTCCTTATCTTATTTTGAGTTTGTATCAGTTAAGAAAAATAGAAGCTAAGATGTATGTCATTCCTCGTTTTCTTCGTGATGTTGTTGATAATGCTGAATCGGGAATGGATTTGATAAGTTCTATTAATGCTACTCGTAATAATGAATACGGTGTCTTAAATGAAGATATTCAGAAGTTTTCAAATCAATTGAGTTGGGGTGTTGACTTTGAAACTGCAATGCTTAGTTTTTCTAAAAATATTAAAAGTAAGGAACTTTACAGAGATTTTCGTTTGATTATTGAAGCGAGAAGGGTTGGTGGTCATATTGAGAAAACGTTAAGGGAACTTTCTGTAAAAATTGATACGGAAAACTTGCGTAAAAAAGAACGGAAGAGTTCGCTTGCAGCAAATACTTTTACTGGGTATATTTCTTTTATGATTTTTATTTTTATTATTATTGTCGTTTACAATAATCTTTTTCTTGAAATTATTGATATTAGTTCTGGGGGTGGTTCGGGGGCAGTTTCTTTAGAGGTTAAAGTATTTTTGAGTTTCTTTACTCTTCTCTCTTATGAGCTTGCTATTTTGTCAGGACTTCTTTTTGGACTTATGCAGGAAAGTAATATTGTCAAAGGGGCTCCGCATGTTGTGGCTTTGGTTATCGCAACCTTTGTCGGCTTTTTCTTTTTCGTGACTCAGATATAGTTCCTTTGTTCGATAATTGTCTTTCTGCTGCGAAGCGCACTACTTGGAGTTAGAAATCCTGTCTTGAAAAATTGCTGTAATGTTCCAGTGTTCTGTTCCGATTAAGATAGGTACATTTTAGTGATTTCTTTACTTTTAAGATTTTTATGTTTTCAAACCTCTGTAGGGAAAGTCTTATTCAGCTTTTGCCATACTCCAAAGGAATTTGAAGTATGTCGAAAAACTATTTGCGATTAGTTGGTTTTTAATGGCAAAAACGAATGGTTTTTTCTCCCACAAAAAGATGTAAACATAGTCTTCAAAAATGTCAATAGCCGCAGGAGAGATGTATCCTTCTGGCATGTACTTGACTTCAGAATACTTTTCTCTGGCTCTATCTTTTCCTAAGCTTGACTTTGATTTTTTATCCATCAGTATTTTGAGCTTCTGTCTTTTTTGAACACTCTTAAGATTCATGTTTACAATAAAATCCCTTAATGATTTGTTAGCATATGCTTGTTCAGAAAAGCCAATAATTTTAATTTCTTTATCTTCTGGACAGTCTATTATAATTTTGGCAAAGGCAGTCTTGAATCCTTTGAATCCCTCATACACTGCTGTTGAAGTTAATTCCTCCGATTGGTTTTGAATACTCTCTAATTGTGGGAGCAGCACTTTAATCTTATCTAATCTTTCTTTTTCATGTTCTAGAAGACTGGACGGATCTTCTGCTTTGAAATGTTTGCCATTTTTCTGAACAGTATAGGAGACTAATCCTTTATCTGTTAAAGCGTTGAGAGTTTCGTATACTCTGCTATTTGCAATTCTTGTTTCTTTAATGATTCTGCCTGTAGTAGTGGAACCAGACCTTAGCAGAAATAAGTAGATCGTACTCTCATTCTTAGATAATCCTATTTTACGTAGTTTCTCTTCCATGGTAAGTAGGAGTCTTTCATTTTTTATATGTTTGTCTTTTATTTCTCCCTTTCGAGAGAACTAAGATTTATTCAGCTATTTGTATTCTTATTGGTACATGATAGTAAAATTGCCTCAAATCACAGAAGATTTCTTGAGTCATCTTGAGGAAATGGCTTGGAAAGGAATTGTTACTTATGAAGTAAATGGACTAAAAATGGAGGTATTCCCCTTTGTTTTCCCTCCTTCTTCTCCATTTTCAGATAGTTCTCATATGCTCTACGACTTTTTTTGTGATGTAAAAGGCCACAGAATCTTAGACATTGGTACAGGCACAGGAGTTCAAGCCATACAAGCTGTAAGGGGTGGAGCTTCTTATGTACTTGCAACAGATGTGTTTCAACCAGCAATTGACTGTGCAAAACACAATGTACAAAAACATGGGCTGGGGGGACAGATTGACATTATCTATAGCGATGTTTTTGATCGTGTTCCTTCGCAGCAGTTATTTCATTCTATTATTGCGAATCTACCCATTCTAGATTATTGTGTAGGCAAAGAAAGTGAATTGTGTCTATTTGACCCAGGTTTTGTTGCACATCAAAAATTATTTTCTCAAGCAGAGAGGTATCTTCGCGATGGTGGAAGGATAGTCCTAGTACATGCCGACTTAGCTGGTAAAACTGCTTTTACAGATTTAGAAGAATTAGCAGGACAGCATCGTTTTTCTTCTAGGGTGAGAGGTAGTGTCTACTCCAAGGGGTACGAATGGAGACAATATGAATTTAAGAGGTGAGTGATTATGTTGAATTTTTTTTTTTTTTTTTTTTTTTAGAAATTTCAGAAAATCGAAGATTTTTCATTTTTTTAACAAAAGACAAACAAGATTTACCATATTAAAAAAAGTATTTTGGACTTTTTTGAAATAAGTCTTTCATGACCTTTTTCAAATCCTTAAAATCTAGAAAAGACTTTTGAGTCTGTAAAGAATTTTGTCTAAGAACTTGTGAAAAAAATTAGGGTGTTTGAGAGCTTCTGCTGTAACGGGAATGCAGTCTTTGAGTTTGTCTGCTGCCTGTGTATAGCAGGTTTCGACAAAGGTAGCATAGTTTTCCTTGAGGATACACAACAGTTCGTATTGAAAATAGAAACTTCTGTAATCGAGATTTATGGAACCGAAGGCAAGCGAACTTTTGTCTGCAATCATAAGTTTTGAGTGGAGTTTTCCTTTGTAGAAGAGAAGGGAAATATTTTCTTTATCATAAAGTTTTGAGAGAAAGCGTCTTCGAAGAATGTCTACAAGCAAATGGTCTGAAGCTTCGGGAAGGACAATTGTAAGAGACACTCCTTTTTTGGCAGCATAAAGAAAAGCTTTACTTAATTTGCGCGGGGGAAGAAAATAGGGGGTTTCAATATATACTTCTTTTTTTGCAGAAGCGACAAATTTGCATAATCTATTCAAAGAAGGTGTGTGACGAAAGGAAGGTACGTCTGGAAATAATTCAAAGGAATCTCTGAGAAATGCTTTTCTGTACCGGCGGGAAATAGAGAAATAGTTTTTGAAACCTCTATAATTTTCAAAATCTCGCAAAAAAAGAGTTCTGCATGTTTTAGAGAGAGAAAGGTTATGGGAGAACTTAATGTTTGATTCTTTCCAGTTTCTCACTTCAAAGTTTGTTGATCCTAGATAAACAATTTTTTCGTCGATAAGAAGAAGTTTTCTGTGGTTTCTTTTGTGGTAATCGATATATGAACTTAGATATTCTCGAAAGCGTTTGAAGTAGCGAACATTTGCTCCGGCCTGCACTAGGTCTCTAAAGAAAACTTTGTCTGCTGAGCTTCCCCAAGAGTCAATGAGGAGACGAATATCAAGACCTTCTAGAGCTTTTTTTTTTAAGAGGGATTTGATGCTTGTTCCAACTTTGTCGTGGCTGAAAATGTACGTTTGAAGATAAATGCTTTTTGTTGCTTCATTTATTGTTTTTTTCACATCTTCAAAAAAATCTTGGTTTTCTGTAAAAAAAAAAAGTTCTTCTGTTTCTGTCATTTTCAAAAGATAAATTTCGGATTTATTTTTTCTTTAAATGTTTAATTCTTTTTTTGTATGGGGAATAAAAATTTGTGTTTGTCAAAATTGAGAATTTTTTCTTTTTGGAAGGAAAGACCTTCTTTTTCAAGGAGCTTTTTCTTTGCTTCTTTGCCATGTACGAAGCCACCAAGATTACCATTTGAACAGACAACGCGATGGCAGGGAACCTCTGGGGCATAGGGATTTTTTTTCATTATTTGTCCGACAGCACGAAAAGCCTTTGAGTTGAGAGCCAGAGCTAAATCTTTGTATGTCGTAACGTAGCCTTGTGGGACTCTTCGAAGAAGTTCGTAACAGTCTTTGGCAAAGGAGTTTTTTTCTGATGTGCTTTTCTTCATAAAAAAGAAACAGAACAAGCAGCTTAATAAATCTAGGTGGATTACTAAGGATGAAAAAAATGGACCGTCGACAAAGTGCTTATGTATTACCTCTGCTTCTTCTCTTGCAGACAGGAAACGCATACGCGGGTGGGGCTGTTGTCTCAAGTCAGGATTTGGCAAAAGCAGCTGAACATTTTCGGGACAAATATCAATATAGTATACCTTATGCTTACTTTACTTTTGTTCCTAGTGGAGGAGAGGTTAAACCAGTTCTTCAGGAAATCTATACTCCGACGTTCAATATTTCTTCTCAGGACATAGCGTTTACGGTGAGGGGTGGTTATCGATTGGGAGAGAGGAGCTCTTTTATAAGACTTGAAAAGGATGGGTTTCCAAGTCCTATTGGACAACTTTCTTTTGCTGGAACTTATAATATTAGTGATCCTAATCTTTCATATGGAAGTGTTAGTGGACACTTTTTGGATGGTAATACACACTGGAAGGTGGCTTGTGATTTTGGTGGGTGTAACGAGGAGTTTTCTTCTTCTTCTTCTTTGGGGAAGGTTTCTGTTGAGCGTTTTAGGACTAGTTTTTGGAATGCAAGGCTTGAGCCGAAAGAACCTCTTCTTTTGTCGGAGGGTGTTTATTTAATGCCTCGAATGGGGGGAACTTCTGAAGGAAAATGGAGTCCCGAACTTACTTTTTTTGGCGGAAAGAAGAAAAGTTTTTCTTGGAATGTTTTGGCTAATCCTCATCATTTTTCTGTTTCTGTTTCTTTTTCTTTGCCTTAGTAGAAATCTTCATAAAGCCTTGAAAATTTCTCAAGCTTTGCATATGTACATTCGGCACTCACAGAATTCGGGAAACTATCTTTTAAGGGCTAGTCTTTTAGTAGTAAGCACATTTGTTCCGGTGTTTGGACAGGCGCAAAGTTTGGAAAAAAATTTGAGATTTGGTGGTGGTGAGGTTCCAGAAAGAACTTTGCCTTGTTCATTGACTCCAAAAACGTATGGGTTGCAGCAGGTTCTTGAAGAGGAACGTTTTCCAAACTTTGGCGGCAGTGGTGGAAATGTGGACCTTTCACAGGACCCTAAAAGAAGAAGAACTTTACGTGGGGAGAGCGGTGGTGGTTCTCTTGTTGTTCCTCTTGGAAAAGCTGTTCTTAATTATGATGGTTCTCAGGGTTTTAGAATTGGTTCAAAGAATCAAACTGGAGATGGACTTTCTTATAGTGTGAGACTAGGGAAAGAAGAAATTAAGCTAAGGGTAAAGTACAACTTTTAGATAAGAGCAATCATTTCCTCAAAGCCAAATCCTTTGCGTTTCATTTCGACAAGGTCGGCGACAAAGCTCTGGCCTGCGCTTGTCTTTTGGAGTTCTGCTGTGGGCAAAAAAAACCATTGTCGTCCTTCAAAGCAGATGCCAACCCAAGATTCGGCGCCAAAACGCTCAGAGAAATATTCTAAATCTTTTATTTCTTGTTCGCTAAAATATTTCTTGTGGGAATTGACAATCTTCACCTCCATCATGATTCGTCTGTCGCCTCTGCTTGCAAGAAGGTCTGGCGCTGGAAACTGTGTTGAGCCTGAACCTGCAACACGAACACAAACCCAGTTATTCTCCCAGAATTTGTGAACAAGTTCATTTTCGGCTGCTGTTCCCTTTGCTTTTTTGTTTCGTATGAAGCGCGCCATTTTTAGCACTCTTTTCCTTTTGTCCATTTCTTTTTAGACAAATCTTTTCTATGCCAGAAGGCAAAAAAAAGTAGGGATGTCAGAGCGCCCAAAGTATCTGCTAGAATATCTTTTTGAGCATCCCAAATGTCACCTTGAGAACCTAAAACTTCTATTCCTGCTGTTGGATCGCCAAGAACTGCAAACTGCCATTCAAAAAGTTCGTATCCTGCTGCTAATGCCATAATGAAAAAAAGAGGAAAGGCAAACACAAGCCAGCGTTCGCGAACAGAGTTACGAAGAAGCAATAATTCTGCTGCTGCAAAGGCGTAGAAGCCGACGGAAAAGTGAGCAACTCTGTCGTACATGTTTCTTTCAAAACCTAGTGTCTGCCACAAACCAAAGTCTGGGACGCGTGCAAAGGTGTAATGTCCACCAATGGTGTGCATGAAAATAAGGATGCTCATTAGCATGTACGCTGTGTCGGAAAAGGGAAATTTGTGATATGTAAAGACAAGAAGGAGAACAATAAGGAGGATAGGTGCATTTTCAGCAAACCAAATTTCTCTTCCGTAAGGATTGATTGCAAGAATGGAGAAGAGGATGATGTAGAAGAGTAAGAGTATGAGAGGGATTGTTCTTATGTTTTTCATAAGAGAAAATCGGAAAAAGAATTTATAAGTTTTTGTCCCTGATTTTTGTTATAGTCATCCACAAAGGTAATTCTTTTTGTTTCCTCTCCACTTACTCTGTTTGTTTGCTTGCTATAGGGTGTTCTGAAGTCAAAAACTTCTGCGGAGCACCGTATATCCTTTCCAGTTAATTATTGGCTTGATGTGTTTGAGAACTTTCACACTTTTTTCTTGAGCTTTCATAACGTCGCCAATATTTTTGTACGCCTGTGGTGCTTCGTCGAGTGTTGCTTCCAGAACTGAGCCACAAACATTTTTCATAGATTCTTGAAACTGCTTCAGACTAATTTGCTGCCGAGCTTTTCCACGACTGAGTTTTCGTCCTGCACCATGCGAGGAAGAGTGCAAAAAGTCTGCATTCCCAAGACCTTCCACAAGAAAGCATCCGTCTTTCATGCTTGCTGGAATGACGCCACGCTCTCCTTTGTCGGCTGGTGTTGCACCTTTTCTGTGAAGGAAAATATCTTCACCTTCTTTTTCTCTGACTGCGTGATTGTGGTTTTTGTTCACCCACAAGTCAAAAGAAAGTTCTTCTCCAAGAAGATCGCTCAAAACCTGAGTTACTTTTTTTGCCATTTCCATTCTGTTAAGGAGGGCAAAGTCCAAAGCAAAATCTAAGACGTTCAAGTATTCCTGTCCTTCTACAGAGTTGATATCAAGAGCAAAGGTCGCTTCAAAGTTCTTTTCTCCTTTACTTGCTTTTTTCATGTAGTGCGCCGCCAAAGTATGCCCAACTCCTCTTGAACCTGAATGAATGACAAGCCAAAGTTCTTTTTCTTCTTCATCCAGTCCAAGTTCAATAAAATGATTTCCATCTCCGAGTGATCCAATATGGTTGAGAGCTTGAGTTTTCAGAAAACGAAGTATTGATTTGTCGTGTGTTCCTAAAGAAAAACGTTCCACTAACTCTTTGAATCTCTTTTTGCTTTCTTCAGAAATATCTTTTGGATGATTGACTTTTCCTTTTCCCATGGGGATTACTTTTTGTACGCGAGAGTGGATTTCTTGTACTTTGGACTTGAGGAGAGTAAGATTTGAAAGACCTTCGATTTTCCCAGCAATCATTCCACAGCCAATGTCGTAGCCAACCCAAGCCGGAACAAGCACTCCCTTTGTACGCAGGACAGAGCCGATGGGAGCAACATAGCCTGTGTGTGCGTCTGGCATAAGTGCTGCAGAGAGAACAAAAGGCTCAGAACAACAAGCATCAAATTGTTTTTTCGCTTCTTCCTCAAGATCGAGAGCAAAAAGAGAAATCTGTTTTTTCATAAGAAGAAGAAAGACAAGCTATTTTTATGTTTGTCGAATTTTGCCCTTTGGTTCCCGCAACAGGAATCAACTGCTCGTTAGTATTTAGTCACAAAGAATGTTGCGAGGCGCTCCCAAGATGGAGACTCTAATGCAAACACCCAATAAAAAGGTTGCAGTCATATAGTTGCAGGGATTGACTTGTCGTCTTGACCTTTGACAAAACCCGACTAAGAAAAAGTTGTTTATTGATTTTTAAAATTTAGCTTGGGGAGAAGATGCGAATTCTTTCGACAAAGTGCACAGAAGAAAAGAAAAAGAGTTGGATTTAGCGTTTTTTGGGTGCTTTTTCTCTCAAGGTACACTTGCCTCGTTTTCTGAGTCTGAAGCCAAAACTATTATAAATCTTTTCAAGTTACTTAGAAACTATATGTCAGAAATAAAATTAGCTCATGCAGGTTCCTTGCGTGCAGGATCTTACATTCTCATTGACGGAGCTCCTTGTATTGTAAAGGACACACAGACATCAAGACCGGGAAAACACGGGCACGCCAAAGTGCGAATTAAAGCAACAGACATGTTCACAGGTTCGACAAAGGAAATTGTAAAGCCTGGACACGACAATGTTGAAGTTCCTATCATTTACAAGAAGAACGGACAGCTTCTTTCTATCACAGGAGACAACATGGAAATAATGGACATGGAGACCTTTGAGACTCTTGCTGCAAGTTTGGCTATGGCAGATGAAGAGGTAAGGGATAAACTTGAAGCGGGTCAGACTGTTCTTTTCTGGCAGGTTACAGGTAAAATTGTTGTAAAGCAGATTGTGCAGGGGGCAGAGTAAAATGGGCGTATTTCCAGAAGCAGAGGCAAGATTGTTCAAGGATGTGTACATATGTAGAAAGTGTGAGCACAGGACAAAGGTTCCTATTGGAAGAGTTCTTGCAGGAAAGGCAACATGCCGAAACTGTGGAAGTGAGTTCCTTCGTCCTGTAAGGAAAAGAGCTAAGAAGTAAATTTTTCTTCTTTTCTTGTTATTTTTCTATGGAAGCAAAAAGGATTTTTATTTTAGGGATTTCAGGTTCTGGAAAGTCGACTTTGGCAAAGAAACTTTCAAAATCTTTATCTATACGCGTTTTTGATCTTGACAATATTTTTTGGATTCAAAAATTTTCTGAGAAAAGAGACGATGCTGATTGTGAGAAGGAATTGAAAAAACTTTTAGCAAGAGAAGAATCCTGGATTGTTGAGGGTGTGTATGATTGGGGGAAGATAGCTGCCGACGAAGCTGATTTGCTTATCTGGCTGAATTATGGCATTAATGTTTCAACTTATCGGGTTTTGAGGAGGTGGATTTTTTCTAAGAGGGAGAAAAGAGAAAGTATTTTGGAAATGTATGGTCTTATTCGGTATCTCAGAGCGTACAAAAGAGTGCGCCCCAATCGAAAGTACTCGACATACGAAAAACACCAGTTTGTACTTGCTGGCAACGAGCACAAAATTGTTGAAGTGAAAAACAAGAAAGATATGTCTGTACTTTTGAGAGAGCTTGGAGCTTTGTGATTGTGTGAACCGTCAAAGCAAGGTACGAAGGAATCGTGCCGTGTGCGAGTTTTCGTGTTTGGCAATTTCTTCGGGACTTCCTTCACAGACGACAGATCCTCCTTTGTCTCCTCCTTCTGGTCCCATATCTACAATCCAATCACAACATTTGAGAACATCAAGATTATGTTCAATAACAATAACGCTATTTCCTTTGTCGACGAGTCTGTTTAGTACGGTCACCAGTTTGTTTACGTCTTCAAAGTGCAATCCTGTCGTCGGCTCGTCAAGAACATACACAGTATTTCCTTTTTTGAATTTTGCAAGTTCTTTCGTAAGTTTAATACGTTGCGACTCGCCACCCGACAAAGTAGTTGAGCTTTGTCCGAGTTTAATGTAGCCAAGACCAACTTCAAGCAAAGTCTTAAGTTTGCGATGAATAGAAGAATGGTGTTCAAAAAACTCAACTGCTGTTTCCACGTCCATATCCAAAACTTCGGCAATATTCTTTCCTTTGTATGTGATTTCAAGTGTTTCTCTATTGTAGCGTTTTCCTTTACAGTCATCACATTGGACATACACGTCAGGCAAAAAGTTCATTTCAATTTTGATTAATCCGTCTCCGCGACAAGTCTCACAGCGCCCGCCAGAAACATTAAAGGAGAATCTTCCTTCTTTGTAACCACGAAGATTTGATTCCTTTGTTGTTGAAAATAATTTTCTAATCTCGTCAAACACTTTTATGTAGGTTGCAGGATTTGAACGCGGCGTTTTTCCAATAGGGTCTTGATCTATAACAATAATGGAATCGAGTTCTTTGGGGATGCTGATAGATTTGTGCGCTCCGATTTTTTCTGTTACCATGCCAAAATTTTGTTTGAGAAGGGGAACAAGTGTTTGATTAATGAGACTTGATTTTCCTGAACCTGAAACACCACTTACGCCAAGCAAAACTCCTGTTGGAAGAGAAACGGAGACCTCTTGAAGATTATTTTCTGAAGCTCCTTTGAGGATGATAGAAGATTTTCCTTTACGTCGTTTTTGGGGAACTTCTATCTTTTTTTTACCTGATAAATATTCTCCTGTAAGACTTTTTGGGGAAGATGCTATTTCCTTTGGCGTCCCACTTGCGACAATGTGTCCTCCGTGAACTCCTGCTCCAGGTCCAATGTCTAGCACATAGTCTGCCTCTCGAATGGTGTCCTCATCATGTTCGACGACAATGAGTGTGTTTCCCAGATTTCTTAATTTTTTGAGTGTTCCTATTAATTTTTCATTGTCTCTTTGGTGCAGACCAATTGATGGTTCGTCGAGCACGTACAAAACTCCCATTAAATTTGATCCTATTTGTGTCGCCAGACGAATTCTTTGCGCTTCACCGCCCGACAAAGTTCCAGCAGAGCGCGACAAAGTTAGGTAGCCAAGCCCGACATTATTGAGGAAGCCGAGTCTGTCGTTAATTTCTTTGAGAACTTGCTGTGCAATAAATTTCTCTTTTTCGCTGAGTTGTTCAGGAAGATCTAAAAACCACGAAGCTGCTTGTTCGACGCTCATGTCTGTCACATCAATAATGGATTTTTCTTTAATCTTGATTGCCAAAGCTTTTTCGTTCAGACGTTTTCCTTTACAAAGTGAGCAAGGTCGTGAAAGCATAAATTTCTCGATTTCTCCTTTTCTGTACTCTGATTCTGTTTGTTTGTAGAGGCGTTCTGTTTGTGGAATAATTCCTTCCCATCCTCTGTCGAAGCTCATTTTGGCGCCCGTACTCCACTTGCCGGAAATGGGAACTTCTGTTCCGTACAAGAGAACATGTAATTGTCTTTCTGTAAATTTTTCAATGGGTGTAAACAGGTCAAAACCAAATTTCTTTCCGACGACGCCAAGCTGTTGGGAGCGCCAACTCAAATCCATTTTCCCGTACACTGCAATTGCTCCGTCGGCAATAGAAAGTTTTTTGTTTGGGATGACAAGTTGGGGAGAGATTTCAGGAATTTGTCCTATTCCGTGACAGTCGGGACAGGCGCCAAAGGGAGAGTTGAAAGAGAACATTCTGGGCTGTGCTTGCTCAAAAACAATCTGAGGGTGCTCGGGACAAGCGCCAAAACTTGAATAGACTGTTTCTCCAACTCCCCTCATCATTTCCTTTTTGAAACCCTTCCCATAACTTTCCTTTGCTGTTTTTTCAGCTTCAATGTCCAAAATAATGAGGGTTCCTTGTCCGAATTGGAGTGCTTGTTCAACAGCGTCAGAAATACGCAAACGTTCTTCCTCACTTACTTCTACTCTGTCGACTACGGCTTCAATGTAATGCTTTTCATAACGTTCAAGTTTAAGCTCTTCAAGAACAGACTCAAGACGATATACAAGAGAATTAACTCTCACTCTCGTAAATCCCTCCTTTTTCAAATCCTCAAAAACTTTTTCGTGTGTTCCTTTTTTTCCTCTGATAATCGGGGCTAAAATCATAACTTGCTTTTTTTGTTCTGCCATGATAAGATTAATGATGTTTTCAGCAGATTGTGGTTTAATTTTTGAATGACATAAAGGACAGTAGGAAACTCCGACGCGCGCAAAAAGGAGACGAAGGTAGTCATAAATTTCTGTGACTGTTCCCACCGTCGAGCGTGGATTTTTAGAAGTTGTTTTTTGTTCAATAGAAATCGCAGGAGAAAGACCATCTATGGAATCGACATCGGGCTTGTCCATCAATCCTAAGAATTGTCTTGCGTAGGCAGAGAGGGATTCTACGTACCGACGTTGTCCTTCGGCGTAAATGGTGTCAAAGGCAAGAGTTGATTTTCCTGAACCGGAAAGGCCTGTAATGACGGTTAATTTGTTTCTGGGAATCTCTACGGTAATGTTTTTGAGATTGTGTTGGCGTGCTCCTCTGACAATAATATTTTCGTTCATGTTCACATCTGAAAAAGAAGAAGCTAAAGAATTTATAAAAGTGTCCTAGGGGATTGAAGCTTGGTCTTCTTTTTTTACTCAGTGTAATATTCTCCTTCTCCATTTGTGTTGTTCTTCACAAAGCTTGCGACAGAGTCAATCTGGTTTTCGGCAAGAGACATGTGCAAATGCAAAGCTCCGCTTTCGTCAAAGTATTCTTTTGTGATTTGTCCTAGTTTGCGAAATGAACCATAAAATGCTCCACAAAATTCTCCAGGAATAACGAGTTTCATTGTCACTCTGTTCATGGAAATGGGCATTCTCTTTTGGAGCAATTTCAAAACAGCTTCTGCTTGAACAATCATGTCTTGCAAAGGGTTAACATTGTAACTTACTTTCTCAAACTCAGAGGAAATCATGCTTGGGGTGTACTTTCCCTTTGTCTGCGGATTCAGGGCATTTGCGACAATGTATGCAACAATTTGTTCGCGTTTTTCCTCACGAAGTTTGTTGAGGAATGCTGTTGGAATTTGACATTCTCCTTTGAGAAGAATTTCTTTGAGGATGTTTTCTTGCGACATGTCGCCAAAGCTTTTTTTGAGAGAAATCTCTGATGCCATCTCACCCTTTTTTTGGTCTGCAAAGATTTTGTCGTCAGCGAGAACATCGGACAAATCAACTGTCTCTGGTTTTTTTCTAAATCTCTCTAAAACATCAAAATCTACTAGAACTTCAAATTGTTCTCCTGCTTTTTTGTAACGTACTTCGAAAGCTTTGTCGACGCTTACCATGAATGCTTGAAAGAAGGGCGGCTTAAATACTTATGTCTGTGTGACACTATTTCTTCTTCTCTTCATTCAGCTTCTCGACAAGTTCAAGCGCCCATTCTTCCTCACAGTAGCCATTGGGTACAAGGAGATGATTGTTTTCCGAAAATTCTCCGTAGGAAATGAGCAAATCACCAAGGTGAAGGATCTCCTCAATATCTTTGCTGCAAGCTCGAGCTTCCTTTTGAGTTCGTAGTTTGCGCACACTCCCGTCTTTGAGGCGTACAATGGGGGGTTCTAGTTCGTCGCAGGCTGTGATTACTGTTGCTTTTCCGGGTCGCTCTAGTTTGAGCTGCGTTCCAACTCCAATAAAATCGTCAACAATTTCCATAGTTTGAGCCGAAACTGAGCAAGATGCAAAGCCTGAAGTTCTGTTTCTTCCGTAACGCAAACGAAAGCCACCGCGCCTCATGGGAAAAGTAAAGACAGGTCTTCCTGCGACAATGTCTTGAATAAATTTGTAATTGGGGAGAACCTTTGGTTTCTCTTCTTTTTTTTCAGAACTTTCCTTTTTCTCAGTGTTAGCATTTCCGCCAGCTGCTGCTTTTATTTTCTTTTGCAGGTCCAAGAAATCCTTGAGAAAAAGCCATTGCTCCATACCAAAATCCGCACCCCAGTCCTCAATTCTTTTGTTTACCTTCATTGCTTTTTGGATAATACACTCGGCGATGACAAGGCACATTCCTCCTCTAATTCTATTTGTTTCAATTCTTGGCAAGTCTTTGAAATTGGACACTTCCAGTTCCTCTGTTGGGTCGCCTGAAATTTCTACTCCAATATTTTTGATGAGGAAGTCTGTTTCCTGCTCACTAGGTAAGTACTGCAAACGGACACAACGGTCATTATAATCACTGAGTTCAGTATGAAAACGTTTGATTTCTTTCTCGTCTGGGTCAAAGGTTGTGTAGCCCATTTTTTTGCGTACATAGTCGCCAATCAAAACAGATACAGCGCCAGCAGTTCCACCCGCAGCTCTGACGGGACCCGCGTAATTGAGACACATGTATTCTTCTCCATCTCTTCTTTTTTTGATGCTAATATCAATGAAGCCTTCTAAAGGAGCAGAAATAACTCCCAAAGTGATGTAGGCAAAACCGACACGAATGCCTGTTTCCATAGCTTCTTTTTTGCTTTCAAAGGAACAAAATTCCTCTTTTGCAACTTCGTAGGCAATTTGCAGACCGACACGCCAGTCTAGCTTTCCATATTCAGCTTCTAGACTTTGGATGCGTGCTGCAACGCCAGAATTGAGAATTTGTGGAGTAAACACAGAAATAAGTCCTTCAACACGCTGAGAAATTTCTTTGGCAAGGGGCATTTCAACTTTGTCGTGCGGATCGAAACCCTTTGCTTTGGCGGCCTGAGCTACTTTGTACGCGTGCTCAAGTTCTTTGTCAAAATTCGAGAAATATTTTTCAATTTTTGATTCTGCCATTTTTAGAAACCTCTCTCTCCTTACTATTTCTTAGCTTTGCTTGGGTTCATTTAAAGTTTGCGTTTACTTTACTCTGTACTCTTCGAAACGAACGCGCCCATTCTCCACGGCCTCACGAATGCTTTTCTCTGTTCCCGTCATTCTGGCGTTCTGGCTTTTCACTTCGACAAACACTATCTCTTCAATTTCTCTTTCGTTCAGACCGCGAAAGCAGACAAAGTCAATGGGCGCACCTAAAAATTTGCATTCGGATGGATCGACGGGAAAATCTGGTAAGTAGGGGGCGATTTGTTCGCTGAATTGTCCTGTCAGAACAGAGCGAGACTTCTTCACTGCATCCTTTCTTTCCTTTTCAAGCATTGCCTGAGCGGCTTCGTACATAATTCTTTTTCCTACGGCCTTTCCCGCAAAGTATGCAAGAATGACCATAATGAAAAGACTCAAAGCAAGAACAATAACAAAAAGTGTTTCCATGAGAAAAAGGAAAAGAAAGATTTTATATGCTTTTAGAAAAAAATTTTGCTCAGGCAAAAAGCTCAATTATTTAAACAGCTCAAAAGTCAGAGAGATATGAATCTTTTTCGCTTTACAAAGCAGAGTCCAAAACAAGAAAAAGAAATTCTCTGCAAAAAAGAGGAGTTAACCATTTCTCAAGAAGGAGAAGAAGAAATATTTTTTATCAAAAGTTCAGACGCTCTTTCCAAATGTGAACCCTTTCTGTTCATGGCGCCATCAGAATCACGCATTGTTTCTCAAGAAGGGGAAGCACAAGAATTTTTTGCAAAGAGCATTGCCGACGGAGTTGAGGGGTTGATGTTCAAGCGGCTGGAAAGTCCCTACAAACCAGGATTGCGCGCAGGGGGTATGGCAAAGCTCAAAGAGGTAAAGGATGATTTAGATTTGCTTGTCGTTGGTGCTGAACGGGGCAAGGGAAAGCGAGCAGGTTTTTATTCTTCCTTTTTAGTTGCTGTTCAACAAAGAGAGTACGAAGATGAAAGTGAACGTTTCCTTGTGGTAGGAAAAGTCTCTTCGGGAATAAAGGAGAAGGAGGACAGTTCTGAGGGTGTCAGTATGCAGACAATGAGCGAGCTTTTGGAACCTCTAAAAATAGGAGAAGAGAAAGATTTGACGTTTTTTGAGCCAAAAATTATTCTACAAGTTCGTTATCAGGAAGTTCAAAAGTCCACCCAATATTCTTCGGGCTATGCTCTTCGCTTCCCAAGAATCATAACGTTGCGAGAGGACAAATCTCTTGACGAGGTTGCTTATCTTGATGAAATTTCGGAGTCTCGTGTTTTGCACTAGATTTTTGTTTTCTTTCTCTTTTTTTGTTTGGAGTCTGTGAAAGTGACAGAGTAAATTTATATTTAAAAAAAGAATGGTAGAGGATTACTTATGGAAATGCAGTATCTATTTTATGGGGTTGCCGTGTTTTTTTTCATGGTAACTGTCGGGTATTTTGTTGGCAATTACCTTGATGAGATACCTGGTTCGATAAAGGCAGTTTTGAGTTTTGTTACTGCTGCTTTTTTGTTTGTTTTGGGGGATTATTTGAGGAGGTTGAATAAATAATGGCAGCTAGTTCAGCAGAGTGGTCTATTGCTCTGGGTATTTTGGTGTATATCATAGCGTTTATTGTTGCTGCTTACTTTTACTTTAAGTACAAGAGACTTTCTTTGATTGTGTTTACAGCTTCTGTTGCAACATATATTTTTGCAGTGTTTTATACGTGGGATATTTATGATTTAGGAAATGCTAAACATTGGATAATGCTTTTGCTTCTTATTTCTACGGGACTTATGTTTTTTTTGGGAAAATATTTTTCCAAATTTGATTTAGAGCCCGATAAACCTCATACTTCACTTGTTGAGAAGAGCAGAAAATGAAAGAGAATCAATCATTGTGGAAGCATGTTGTCTTTATGGGAGCTTTAGTTTTTCTTTTTCTTTTAATTCTTTTTCTTTCTTCGGCTGGTCATGTTAAGGCTCAGTATGAATTTTCTGATAGTAGTGAAGAGGAAATGTCTTCTTATATCTCTATAGGGAAGGTAACTTTGACAAATGATGGGCTTCTTCCTGCGCGAGCACATTTGAAGACTTATATTGCTTGTCCTGTAGGTGTTACGCAAACATATGGGGAAAGTATTATGTATAGGGGTGAGAAAAGAGTCGGGGATTACTCTTCTGATCCTTTTGGTTCTTATATTGGAAATCAAGTTGATTTGGATTCAAAGGAGACTCTTGTTTTGACGATGGTTGTCAGTTTGTTTCCTTCTTCTTCTGATGAACCTCAAAGCTTGGCATATTCTCTTTATGAGGTAGATGGGAATGATAGGTATTCTTTTGATTGTTCAAATCCAAATGGGTATGAGGTTTTTCAAACGATTACTATAACTTTTCTTCCTCGGGAATCTGTCCTAATAAAATAAAAAATGTACAAAAAAGCAGATCTTAGCTCTCTTCAAATAGCTCTGATTTTTTTTATTGTCTTATTTTTTTTAACTTTGTATTTTGTTGCAAAGCGAATTTCTCTTTTCAAAACTCTTGTTCTTGGGGGTTAGCTTTTTGTACGTATTTGTTTAAAGTTTCTAGTGTCTCTGTAAGTGAAGTGCTTATTGTTCCTTTTGTTTGGTAGATGAAGTGTTCAACTTGTAAATTGACTTGGGCGCCTTCGTTGTCGCCACAAAGTCGAAAATCTCCTCTGTATGCAAAGACAACTTTTCCTTTGGCAGCAGCATAGCCAAGTTCAGCGCAGACGCCAGAGTTTGGGTCGCTCCCGTCGAGGACTGCTAAAAGAATGTCGCAGCTTTCGATTGCTTTTTGGTTATTTTCTGCTATGATTTTATTTGTTTCCTTCCATTTTGTTTTTCTTTCTTCTAAAGAAGTACTTGTTTTACTTTCGTTAATGAGTGATTCGGGTGTAAGTGTCCAGGGATCTAGAATTTCTAGGCCTAACTCTTGGAGTTTTGGTACTAACTCTTTGTAATAAAATGATCTTCCTGCTTCACTAAATCCTAATTCTGAGGCGATGTACACTTTGAATTTCATAGTTTTTTTATTGCTGAAATCTTTATAAATTGATTTATGTTTGTCCTTATTGGTGTTTTTTAAAAGCGCCAGTATCCTTGTATAGCAAGGTCGCCTAAATAATAGGAAAAATGGCAAAAGAAAAAGTTGAAGTACTTATTGAAGGAGGAAAAGCAACAGCTGCTCCTCCACTTGGTCCGGCTCTTGGTCCTCTAAAAGTAAATATTGGACAAGTAGTTGCTGATATTAACAAAAAGACAGCAGACTTCAAGGGAATGAAGGTTCCTGTAAAAGTTATTGTTGATACAGAAACGAAGGCATACACAATTGAGATTGGAACTCCTCCGGCGTCTCAGCTTATCAAGTCTGAACTGAAGATTCCAAAAGGAAGTGGAACGCCAGACAAAACATATGTTGGAGACATGAGTATTGACCAAATTAAGAAGGTTGCACGAATGAAATTTGATTCTCTTCTTGCGAATGATTTGAAAGCAGCAGTTCGTGAAATTGCAGGGACTTGTTATTCTTTGGGGATCAAGGTTGATGGAAAGGTTCCACGAGAATTTATTGCAGATGTTAAGGCAGGCAAATACGACAAAGTATTGAATGAGGAAATCTAAAATGACAAAAAGTAAACAAAAAAAAGCATCAAGCAAAGCATCACATAAGTGGACTTTTTACAGTTCTGGAAAGAAAGAGAGAAAGGAATGTCCGAAGTGTGGGGCAGGAGTTTTCTTAGGACAGTACAAAAATCCTGAACGATTTCACTGTGGGCGTTGCTCATACACTGAGTTTTCAAAGCAGTAGTTGCTCTTGTGAGTAATTTTTTTTCTTTTTCTCATAATGAAAGTCTTTTTATAGGGAGAAGTTTTTCTTGAGCATATCATGGAAGAATATGATGTTATTATAGTTGGTGGTGGATGTGCTGGTTTCCCGGCTGCTGTGTACGCGGCTCGTTTTAATTTGAATGCATTAGTTATAGCAAAAGAGCTTGGCGGTCTTATTACTTCGACGCATGTTGTGGAAAATTATCCGGGTTTTATTTCTCTTTCAGGACAGGAACTGGCGACAAAGCTTGAGGAACATGTCAAAGCAAACAATGTACCTATCGAAAACGACATTGTACAGTCTGTTCAAAGGGATGGTGACTCTTTTCTTGTAAAAACTGAACTTATGGAAAAAACATACAAGACAAAAACTGTTATTCTGGCGACAGGAACGCGTCACAAACATTTGGATGTGAAGGGTGAAAAAGAATTGCAAGGAAAGGGAGTTTCTTACTGTGCTACTTGTGATGGGCCTTTGTTCAAAAATAAGGTTGTGGCAATTGTTGGTGGTTCGGACAGTGCAGCAAAGGAAGCGATGGTTTTGTCTGGGCATGCAAGTAAGGTGTACATGCTGGTGAGAAACAAGTTAGCAGCAGAACCTATTAATGTGAAACGAGTTGAAGCAATCTCGAACATTGAAGTTGTGGAAGGAATTGAGGTTACAGAAATTTGTGGGGAGAAGAGTCTTACTCATGTTCAGCTTTCCCGAGAGTTTGAAGGAAAAACTCAACTGGAACTTGGTGGAATTTTTATTGCAATTGGTCAGCAGCCTCAGAACGAGTTAGCTCAATCTTTGGATGTAACACTGAATGGACGTGGAGAAGTTATTATTGATAGACTTTCACGAACAAACCAGAACGGAGTGTTTGCTGCAGGGGATAATACTGATATGGAATGGAAGCAAGGAATTGTCGGTGCTGCTGAAGGCTCGATTGCAGCATACTCAGCTTTTGAATATATCCACCATAATTTTGAACGTTAAACTTTTTTTTGTGGTTTTGCTTTTTTCTTTTGAAAATATAATTTTGTCTCTTTTAGTTAGTTATAAAATAATAAAAGTAATAGGTCTGTGAGAAATTTCACAAATGGTATTTGTACGAACAAAAAAAGCGGCTCAAGGAATTGGGACATTGATAATCTTTATCGCGCTGATACTAGTGGCTGCAGTTGCTGCAGGTGTTCTTATCCAGACGGCTAGTTCACTACAATCTAAATCTTTGGATGTAGGAAGGCAGTCTCAGGAAAAGATTACAACAGATATTGAGGTAGTGCAGGTTTTTTCAAGGGATACTTCTGACTCAAACATTACTTCAAATACTGATAACGTCACTATGGTTGTAAGGTTGGGGTCTGGAAGTAGTCCTGTAAAGCTTGAGGATTTACTTGTCCGTTTTGATACTCAAGAAGGTTCTCAGTCTGTAACTTACAGTGGAAGTGCTGTATTTACGAATGCAACTTACGGAATTACGTATAGAATTAATGGTTCAAATCACCAAGATGGCTATCTAAGTGTAGGAGACTTAGGAGAGATTTCTTTCACATATGCTCTTGTAGGTGGTCCGAATATTTTAGAGGGTGAAACTGCAACATTGAGACTTGTTAGTAAGAATGGTGCTGTAAAGCCTATCCAGTTAACTACTCCGTCTGCAATGATCGAAGTACTTACCTATTTGTACCCTTAAGTTTGAAAAGACTTTTTCTTTTCTTTTTGTTTTCTTTCTTCTATGTGTGTTTGTTCTTTTTCTAAGGTTTTTTATTTTATTTGTGTTCTCCACTAATAATTAGAAGAACGTTTGTTTTGAGGAAAAAGATGTCCATGCTTTATTGTTTGCATTGGAGATAAACTTTTTCAGAACTCTCTTCTTTGTTGCTTTTTTTCTTTTTCATTATTCTCATTAAAAAGTGAAGACTCTTAATCCAACTGAAAAATAGCAATAAAAATATTTAAGTTTCTTAGTGAAGAGAAAAAACATGGATTTAGATAAGGTTGTGAAGAATTTAGAGACTGGTTTGAGTGCGCTGGATAAGAAAGAGGAAAAGCATATTCTTTGGTTTGATGAATTAGGAATTGAGGATGTTCCTTTAGTTGGTGGAAAAAATGCTTCTCTTGGTGAGATGTATAGTTCTCTTACAAAACTTGGTGTCAAGGTTCCTTATGGTTTTGCAATAAGTGCTGTAGCTTATCGTTACTTTATTGAGGAGTCGCAGCTGAAAGATAAGATTAAAGAATCGCTTGCTGGCTTGGACACTTCAAATCTTCACAATCTTCAACAAAGGGGACAGAAAGTTAGAACTCTTATTCTCAATGCGGAATTTCCAGAAATGCTTAGGCTTCAAATTCTTAAGGCTTACAAAGCAATGGTAAAACGGTATGGGGCGCAAGTAGATGTTGCTGTTCGTTCTAGTGCAACAGCAGAAGATCTTCCCGATGCTTCTTTTGCAGGACAGCAGGAGACTTATCTTAATGTTCACTCTGAGGAGGAGTTGCTTCATTCTTGTAAAAAATGTTTTGCTTCTCTTTTTACTGATAGGGCAATTTCTTATCGAGAAGATAAAAAGTATGATCACTTTAACATTGCATTATCTATTGGTGTTCAGAAAATGGTGCGTTCTGATTTGGCTAGTTCTGGAGTAATGTTTTCTATTGATACAGAATCAGGGTTTGACAATGTGGTTTTTGTTACTGGTGCGTATGGTCTTGGTGAGAATGTTGTTCAAGGAGCCGTTAATCCTGATGAGTTCTTGGTGTTTAAGCCTACTTTAGAGCAGGGGTTTTCTCCAATTATTTCGAGAACTATTGGTGAGAAACATATGAAGATGGTTTATGACCATAATGGTTCAAAGCTTACTAAGAATATTCCTGTTCCTCCTCATGAGCGAGAAAAGTATAGTTTGAAAGATGAGGAAGTTTTAACTCTTGCTCGTTGGGCAATAATTATTGAGGATCATTATTCTGCAAAGCGTGGACACTATCAGCCGATGGATATGGAATGGGCTAAAGATGGTAAGGATGGTCAGCTTTATATTGTGCAAGCTCGTCCTGAAACTGTTCAATCAAGAAAGGATCGTTCAACTATTCAGACTTATTCTATGGAGGAGAAAGGGTCTATTCTTACGCAGGGGGTTAGTGTTGGAGACAAAATTGGCCATGGTGTTGCTAAAATTATTCATGATATCCATCAAGCGAATAATTTCAAGGAGGGTGATGTTCTTGTTACTGATATGACTGATCCGGATTGGGAACCTATTATGAAAAAGGCTTCTGCTATTATTACAAACAGAGGTGGTAGAACTTGTCATGCAGCAATTATTTCTCGTGAAATGGGTGTTCCTGCTGTTGTTGGTTGTGGTGATGCAACGAAGTGTATTCATGATAGTCAGAAAATAACTGTTTCTTGTGCAGAAGGTGAAAAAGGTTATGTGTATGATGGAATTCTTAAGTATAAGGTTTCTGAAATTTCTGTAAAAGACATTCCTGAAACGAAGACTAAAATAATGATGAATTTGGGAAATCCTCATCTTGCTTTTGCTCAGAGTTTTTTACCTAATGATGGTGTTGGGCTTGCTCGTGAAGAATTTATTATTAACTCGGGTGTTCAAATTCACCCTAATGCTCTTTTGCATTTTGATGAATTGAAAAAGAATCCTGAAGCAGCTGAGGAAGTGAAGAAAATTGAGATGTTGACAAAGGGCTATGAAGATAAGGTTCAGTATTATATTGACAAGCTTGCTGAAGGGATGTCTATGATTGCGGCTGCCTTCTATCCTAAAAAAGTTATTATGCGACTTTCAGATTTCAAATCAAATGAGTATGCAAATCTTATAGGTGGAAGATTTTTTGAACCAAAGGAAGATAACCCGATGATTGGTTTTAGGGGTGCTTCTCGGTATTATTCTGAAAATTTTAAGGAAGCTTTCAAGTTGGAATGTTTGGCTGTTCGAAATGCTAGGGAAGTGTTTGGGTTGAAAAATTTGAAATTGATGATTCCTTTTTGTAGGACTGTCGATGAAGCTAAACGGGTTTTGGCAGTGATGAAGGAAGCAGGTATTGAACGGGGTAAAGATGGATTGGAAATTTATCTTATGTGTGAGATTCCTTCAAATGTTGTACTTGCAGATCAATTTTTACAGCATGTTGACGGGTATTCTCTTGGGACAAATGATCTTACTCAGTTGACTCTTGGTGTGGATAGGGATTCTGAATTAGTTTCCCATGTTTATGATGAACGAAATCAGGCTGTTAAGGATCTGGTGGCTGGTGTTATTAACAAATGTAATGAATTGGGAAAGTATATAGGAATTTGTGGGCAGGCCCCTTCTGATTACCCCGAGTTTGCTCGGTTTGTTGTCGAAGCGGGCATCCAGACAATGTCCCTAAATCCAGACACTATTGTTAAGACAAAGTTGATGATAGCAGAGCTGGAAAAGCACCTAGGTACTGGGGCTAGAAAGCATATTGAGGGATTCAATGTGCCTAGATCTCATCTTACGTCAGTGGCGGGGGACGATATGCTAAAGGCACCTCATCACCACAATCAACATAAAATGGTAGTAAAAAAAACAGTGAAAAAGGCAGCTGCTCCTAAAAAGGCAGTAAAGAAAGTTGCAGCTAAGAAAGTTGTGAAGAAGGTTGTTAAGAAAGCAGCTGCTCCTAAAAAAGCAGTGAAGAAAGCAGCACCTAAGAAGGTAGTTAAGAAAGTTGCAGCTAAGAAAGTTGTGAAGAAGGTTGTTAAGAAAGCAGCTGCTCCTAAAAAAGCAGTGAAGAAAGCAGCACCTAAGAAGAAATAAGATTTCTTTTTTCTTTTCTTTGATGTTTTTTTATAAAACAAACTTATTTATATTCTGTTAGAGTTCTTTTTTTATGAATATTTATTTTGAGAAGGATGGAGAGTTTTTTGTTCTTCAAACAAAGGAACTTTCTTTTGAAGCAACTTCTACTTTGTCTTCTTCTCTTGCAAAATTAATTCTGGAGGAACTTGCAAAGGAAGCACAGTACTCTAAGCAACTTGCAAAAAAGCTAGGGATTCATGAACAGACTATGTATTATTATATGAGGAAATTAGAGAGGGCTGGTTTGATTACAGTAAAAAAAGAAGAAATGATTAGTGGTAGTCTTGCTCGCTTTTATGAGCCTTCATCGGCATCGTTTTTTGTTCGTCTTGCTCAATGGAAAAAAGCAGCTTCGTTTTTTGGAAAAGTTGGGGATAGTTATTTAGATCCATTTATTGTTAATGCTCAACTTCATGCTTTATTTGTTGTGGGAAGTCCTGATCCTCATGGTCCGCAAAAAGCACGTTCAAAGGATGGGTATTTTGGTATGGATCTTGCTTTATTTTTTGGTAGTTATTTGCAATTTCTTCCTGAAAGTCGCGTGAAACTAGATACTGAGGTGAGTGAACAGGATTTGCGGGAGAATAATCTTATTGTTCTTGGTGGTCCTATTGTTAATAAGGTGAGTGCAGAAATTAATGCTTTTTTGCCTGTTCGTTTTGATGAGAAGGAAAAAAGTATTTTCTCATCTTTGAGTAAGCGAACTTATTATAATGATGAAATTGGTACTATAAACAAAATTATTAGTCCTTATAATAGGGAAAAACGAATCCTTCATGTTTCTGGTTTGAGGAATGCTGGAACAAAGGCTGCGATTTTGGCTTTCCTTAAACATTTTGATGAACTTAAGCATGGAAATAACTATGATGGTTCAGTTCAGTCGCGGGTAGTTGAAGGACTAGATGTTAATTCTGACGGTGTTGTTGATGAGATTGAATTTTTGGAGTAGGTTTGATAACTTTTAAGAAGTGTTTCTTTTAAGCTAAGAAAAGGAGCAAATGGTGACTGGTGATAAAGGTTTTTTTCATGTCTATGAGCAAGCAGAGATTTCAGAGCTAAAGATAAAAGTAGAGAAAGGGGAAGAGGTATTTCTTGATGCAAATGCCAAAAAAATAGCGACAAAGCTCAAAGAACTTTTGTTAAGGGGGGTCCGAAGTAAGGCAGGCGCTAAATTTCTGGGGGTGCATTTTCTGCCTGTACAAAGCAAAGTGGCTCAAGAGCGACAAAATCTTTTATTCTCTCTTCCTTTTTTTCAGCTGACTAGTGAGGATTTCTCTCTTCTTTCGCGTTTGCAAGCTTTGAATACGCATGTACGTCTTCCTTATGAAATCTTTGTTCTGAACAATGATATTTTTTGCAATCTGCTCTACGACGAGTACAGAATTAAAGCTTTGAGTATAACTGAAAAAGAATTGAAAGAAATTTTGGAAGGGAGTGAAAGACAAGATCTTTTACTTGTTTCTTCGGAATATTTGCATGCTGATGTTGATCAGGTAACAGAAAAAGAATTTTTGCAACTTGTCTGTGGTGCACTTTATAGGAACCATGAAACACTCTTACTTGACCTTGTTGCATTTGCAAAACGTAACGAAAGTCAGTTTGGATCAGTTAGGGAGTTTGCTCAATTTTTCTCTGATGGGATTGCAGAACTTCCTGACCTTACAAACTTTGAACAAGCATTTGAAAAGAAAGGAAGGAAGGATGTACAAGAAGCTTTAGAGCTTTTTTCCTCTCTTCCTGAGTTTACGTCACATCTGAACAAGGAACTTCAGAAAAGTTTGGAGGAGGAACGTTTGTCTCTTGGCGGAAAAGAACTTCTCAAACTTTTAGAAACTGGTGACACTAGTGCTTTGCAAAAACACTATGTGGCGCAAATTAAAGGCAAAGTTATGGCAAGGGAAGGAACTATCTTGGAGACTTTCAAAAAAGCAAAAATTTCTGTTTCTTCTCTTTTTGAATCTTATTCTTATCCTCTGACTTTGGATGAAGAAAGTTTGCAGGAAATCCAAACTCAAATACAAAAGCGAGAAAGAGAACTTGAACGAGAATCCTTCCAAGTTTTAGGAAAACATTCTCTTGGCTCTGTCTTGGCCTTGTTTGATTTTGCTTTTTTTACGGACATTTTTTTTGCTTTGAAATCTTTTATGTTTGAGAATGGGCTTGAGAGGTGTTCTTTTAAGAGGGAACTAGTTCTTCGTCGTGGTCGCTCTTTGCTTATTAAAAATCCTATTGGTATTACGTATGGGTTGGGAACGAAGGAACTGGTGCCTCTCAAGGGAGAAAAGATTGCCCTTTTGACGGGAGCAAACTCGGGAGGAAAAACAACTTTGCTTGAACTTCTGGTACAATGTCAAGTCCTAGCAGAAATGGGTCTTGGAATTCCTTGTGAAGATGGGAGCTCTGTTCTTGATATTAAAGAAATTATTTATCTCAAAAAGTTTTCAGGAACTGTCGGAAGTGGGGCATTTGAACAAACCATGCGAAAACTTCTTGAAATTTTGGACACGAACACGGACAGACTTCTTTTGATAGACGAATTTGAGGCAATCACGGAGCCTGGCGCTGCTGCTGCGATTCTTGTTGAGTTTCTTTTTGCTCTTTTAGAGAAGAATTGTTTTTGTGTTGGAGTTTCTCATTTGGGAAAAGAAATTTTGGAAATACTCAGAGAAAGGAATGAAGAAGGCATCCGTCTCGACGGAATTTCAGCATCCGGCCTTGACGACAAAGGACAGCTTGTGACAAATCACCAGCCTCTTTTTTATTCACTTGGCCTCTCTACTCCAGAACTTATTCTTCAAAGAGTTCTTCAGGATGAGACTTTCTGGAAAGGAAAACAAGGACAAACAAAAGAAACATTGGAGCGAATTTGTAAAAAGATTCAAAATGAGAGGTGAGAGAGAGATTTGAACTCTCGATCAGAGGGTTGCAGCCTCTTGCCTTAACCGCTTGGCCATCCCACCGTAAAGAGTGGTGAGCGGAAATCCTTTTTAAAGATTTAGTCTTGGAGGGTAAGTGAAGTGTTGCTACCTTGTTCAACTTCATTTGGTTCTTTCTTTTGGTGTGTGAATATTTTTTATTGTTGTTTTCTTCTCGGATAATTTTACAAATTGGGGGTTTAAAGAGGGAAATATTTGTAAATGTGGGACTTTAGGACAGATCCGTAGACATAAAAAGATTTATATATGAATAAGGTTGGAGTTTAACTCAAAGATGGGAAAGATATCAAGTATTAAATCTGTTTCTGATGAGAAGGTTATGGTAACTCTTGAACTCTCACAGCAAGAAGCAGTATGGTTGAAAGGAAATCTTGAAAAAATGCATCTTTTTTCAGAGAATGATCTTGATCAAGTAACTAAGCTTGTTTTAAGAGGAAAAAAAGATTCCACAAGGTATTTTTTAGTACCTAAAGAATATAGGCAAGGGATTCTTGCATCTAATAATATTAAGTGCACAAGGGTAGAAACTAAAACAAAGTATTTGTTTATTTTTGCAGCTCACAAGTATTAAATTAAATAAAAATGAAAAATTCACAAAGGGTTAAAACTCATATTCCTGGCTTTGACGAATTAGTTCAGGGAGGTTTTCCTCAGTCAAGCAATATTTTGCTTTCTGGGTCTGCTGGTACGGGAAAGACTATTTTTTCTCTTCAGTATTTGTACAATGGTGCTGTCTTAGAAAAGGAAGCTGGAATTTATTTTACTTTTGAAGAGAGGGGGGCTGCTTTGCGAGAGCAGGCTCAACAGTTTGGGTGGGATCTTGAGAAATTGGAAAAGAAAAAGTTGCTGAGGATTATTCCTATTGGGGTTGAAGAACTAAGCAAGTCAACGTTGATGGATATTATTGAAATCGTTAGGGATACGAAAAGTAAGAGGGTGGTTATTGATTCTATTACGACGCTTGCATATTTGTCGCCAATGGGATTTGAAGAAACTTCTCCTACTCTTTACTCTGTGAAGAAATTCTTGTATAAGTTTATGGCGCTTTTCAAGGAATTTAATGGGGCAACGAGTATTTTTATTTCTCAAAAAGATGAGGAAATTAGTAATTCTATTGCGGAATACCTTTGTGATGGAATTGTTACTCTTAACTTTGAAACGCTTGGGGGAGACTGTTCTAGGAGTTTGTTAGTCAAAAAAATGCGAAGGACTAAAAATGATGAAGATTTGCATCCTCTTGAAATTAATGATTCGGGTGTGCATATACGCAATCTCTAAAGACAGGTGGGAGAGACGAAACTTCTTTTTAGAAATGGATTTATTTATTTTGGGGAAGTCCAAGTTCACCTTTTTCCTTTAAATTCTTATCTTTGTCTTCTTCATTCTTTTATGGAGCATGAGGATTTGGATTTTCTTAAATCTGTCTTTTTGGAAAGTTCTCAGGTTGATGTTTGTGTGCTTCTCAAGGATCTTGTTTCTTCAAAGTCCCTTCCTTCTGTACGTAAATTTTCTCTCTTCTTGGAAGATCTTTCTTCTTTTGGGGTAGGAAAATTTTCTTTGAAGCGTGTAAGTGAGCATCAGGTACATATTTCGGTAGAAAACTTAGTTTTAAGTAAATTGTACAAAAATATTTATGGTTCTGTGCCTCCTCTTTCTTTGGAGTATTTACCGGCAGGATTTTGTAAGCATGCTGCGGAGTTACTTTTCCAAAAAGAAGTTTTAGAAGTTTCTCTCGAAAAGAACTTGATTTGTCTTGAACTTGGAGAAGAAAAGAATTTTGTTTTAGAAAAAAGTCCTTATGTGTTGGAAGAGCAACATTTTCACATTAGTCCTGTTCTTCTTAAAATTCTCTCTCAGAAACAAATCAAAATTTCTTCAGGTCTTTTTTCAATTTGGAATACGTATGGAATTTTAGTTCCTTATGCTTCTCTTTTTTCGTTTTTATCAAGATTTGATACGTCTTACTATGAAACGTTTTTTGAAAAACTTGGGGTTATGCAGGGTCGAGCAGCAGCAACTTTGCAGTCAGCAGTTTTTGGAGTACATTCAGATGAACTTTTTGAACGAGTTATTGAACAATCTCAGCTTGTTGGTATGGGTAGAGTTCTTTATTACTGGGAGACTCCTTTTCGTTTTCTCATAGAAACAAATTGTTCTTCTTCTTTTTCTCCCTTGCGCTTAGGTTCTTCTCTTTTTTATCTTTATCTTTGTGGGATTATCAAAGGAGTTTATGAATTTTGTACGGAACAAAGGACACTTTTATCTTTACGCTCTAGGGAAGCTTTTCTTGAGAAATGTCCTGTGCGAGAAGATGATGACGAGGAGAGGGAAATTGATGTTCGCATTAATGCAAAGGCTCTTCTTGCAAAAAGTTGTTCTTTGGCGTCTAAGTCTTAGATTTTTCACTCTTGGCTGTAAGAAAATACGCGTATTCTTTGTATGCGCTTTCTTCAACTGCTACTGAAAATTCATTGGTTTTAAGAAGTTGTTCTAAGCTTTCTCGACTTAGTTTTCTTTCTAAGATGGTGGCTGTGAGGGAATGTGCTCCTTGCAAGATTGTGTCCCATTCCCTGATGACATTATTTGGATTTTCTGGCTCTAGGAGTTTTTTCTCTTTTAGTTCTGCTTCTAATTTGTTGATTGCTCCTTCTTCAATGTCTTCTCTGTATGCCCATGCACTTATACAAAGGATTCCTCCTGGTTTTATCACTCTTTTAAGATTGGCAATATGTCTTGGAATATCTCTTGGGAAGGGTAGAACTAGGGATGAAGTAATGGCGTCAAAGGAGTTAGGGGGAAACTCTTCAAGTCTGTTGTCGTCTCCCCTGTAGCTTACTAAGTTTGCTCGAAAGTGTAGGCATTTTCTTTTTAAGATGTCGAGTGCAATTTTATTTGGTTCGATTACTGTGACTTGTTTTCCTTTTTTAAGAAGTTCGACAGCTAAATTCCCGGTTCCTGCTCCAAAATCTAGGATACTTGTATACAGGGATAGGGCTTTTAGGTGTTGTTCTAAGAGGTATTTGTATCTTTGAGACTGTGCTTGGATTTTATCATATGCATTCAAATAGGCATTTGCTTCTTTCCAGTTCATATGATTTTTCTTTATGCTGCTTTTTTATATATTTCTTCATTGTTTTCTCTTTCGAATGCTCCTGCTTTGCGAGTGAAAAGCCTGGAAGGTGTAGCATCAAGTCTCCAGCTCATAACTGCACTTCTTTGGTTTAAGCTTCCATATCCTTCAATATAGTTGTCAACTTGCACGCCTCCAAATGGTAGGTATAGTTTTGTGTGGTCTGTATAATCTCTTGTTTTTGTTTGGTCGTTTTCTCTGTCGCTTCTAACGACAAAAACAAATGCTTTTAGGTCTGTTTCTTTTCCGATTTGGCGTATTTGTGCATTGAGTAAGAAAAAATCGAGTCCTTTGCCTTGGACCTTTGTATCGATAGCTAGTCTTCCGTTTTCAGCAATTTGCTTAAATATTTCTCTTTGGTAGCCAAAGGAAATTTTTTTATCTTCAGATGGGAGTCCTTCTGCGGGAGAATCATAGACTGTTCTCATTGTTCCTACGATTTGATTGTCTTTTCTGGTCATCACAATTGCTGCTCGTTTGTCGTTTGGATCGAGCATTAAGAAAGGAAATGTTCCAAATTCTTCTTTGTAGCCTGGCATTGTTTTGTAAACGTTTGCTCGTAGTTTGGCAACTGCGAACAGGTCGTCTGCTGTGACACACAAATCAAGTCTGTCGTTGTTGCATCTTCTTTTTGTTTTTCTGTTGAATTCTAAGGTATTACAAGCAATATCTTCTAGTTTTTCTTTTTGTTCTGAAGTAAGGAACATAACATTTTGTCTTTGGTATTCGTTTATTTGTTCTAGAACTTTTCTTCTGAGGTCTTGAACTTGAGTTTCTCCAATAAAAAAGGAGAATGGTTTGGCTGTACTTTTTGTTTCTATTTGTAATGGGCTAGGATAAGACATAGTCTAATCCTGTTTGTTTACTTCTTATAGGCCTTTATCAAATTAAATTCAATTTTTTCTTTTTATTATACATTTTTGTTAATGAAATTTACGTTTATTTAAACATTTGTCAATTTTTTTTGTTTGTCCATTTAAATTTATTAAGAGTACTTAGAAGTAAGGAATTTTTGTAAAAGCTTTGCAAAACTTTTCGTTTTTGGTTTGGAACTTTTTTTAATTAGAATTTTTTTCTTTCCTTTTTTATGTCACTTTGTGCATGCTCATCTTTTTTGTCCTTTTCTTGTGAAGGGATATCTTTATTCTTTGGATATGTGGGAGAAGAGTATGGCACTTGTTCATGAGGCGGAAGTTGGGACTCTTTTTTCAAGTTTGCTTGAAGAGAGGGAGATTGTTGACTTTTTAGATGTCCTTAAGCAAGAAAATTTTTCTTTCTATAAGGATTCTCTCTTTCATTGTGTTCAGATGTTAGATCTTTGTACTGACCTTCACCTAACAAAGGAAGAGAGTCTTTCTTTCGCTCGGGCTAGTCTTTTCTTTTTGAGGGAGACACTCGGGATTTCTAAGCATTCTTTGCGAACTGGTTCTTTATTCTATTCCGCGGCGTTTGCGAATAATTTTTAGAGCTTGGAATGTGGGATGAAAAGGTCTGTTATGGAGTTCACACTGAATTTTGAAACTTTGATATAGCTGTTCGATTTTTTCTGAGGGGTAATTAAGGAGATACGAGTACTGTGGGTCTAAGTCTTCTTTTGTATTGACGCTGTTGAAGGAGAGGCTTTTTGGATCAAACTGTTCTTCTTTTCCGGTGTCAAAGTTTAGGAGATTTTTTCTTTTTGGAGGAAGAAACTCTTTGTTCTCGTATTGTGTCATCAAAAGGAAAGGATCTTTGATTCCTCTCATGATCTGTCGGGTGTCTTCTTGTAATGCTTGTGCAATTGCTCCTAAGTTTTGTCTGTAACTTTCTTGGCTGTCACAATGAAAAGCGTAGGATTTTCCGTTAATGTTCCAAGTAACGCGTGCATAAGAAGAAGGTGAGTTTTTTTCTTCGTTGCCGCAAAGTTCTATGTCTTGTTTTTCAAGTCCTAGTTTACTTAGCGCTGTAAAAATTTGACTTTCGTATTCTTCTTCGCTAAGTTTTCCTTCAAAATGATGTACTTGAATGTGCACGTTTTTTCCATTAATTGTATAGCTTTTTCCCATTCCTCAAAAATGCTTAGATGTAACTTGACATGGCAAGTTTTTCTTCCATTCTTTTTGGGTTTTTCATTTCTCTTTCTATTTCTTGATAGTGCTTTTGCAACTCAATGTTTACACTTGCGCGTACAACTTTGAGGGCTTCTTGGAAATCTTTTTCTAAAATTTCTTCACTTTTAATGTCGCGTCTCAAAGCAATAAGTCCTGCTTCTCGGACTAGGGCTTCGATGTCTGCTCCTACATATCCTTCAGTTTTTGAAGCTATTTCTTTGATTATTTTTTCTTTATTGCTTACGGGGCATTCTCTGAGATATATTTCCAGGATGGTTTCTCTTGCTTCAAGATTTGGTATATCTACAAGTACCAGTTTGTCGAAGCGTCCTGGTCGGAGGAGAGCTGGGTCAATAAGTCCGGGCCTGTTTGTTGCTGCGAGTACTTTTACATTAATGAGGTCTTCAAGGCCATCAATTTCTGTTAAAATCTGGTTTACAATGGTGTCTGTGAACTTTCCTTTTTCAGCTCCCATTCTTGTTCCGGCGATAGCGTCAAACTCGTCGAAGAATAAAATACTAGGGGAATTTTGTCGTGCTTTCTCAAAGAGTTTGCGAATCATTCTTTCAGATTCGCCGACGTATTTGTTGATGATTTCGGGGCCTTTAACATAAATGAAGTTACTTGATGTTTCTGTTGCAACTGCTTTTGCCAGAAGAGTTTTTCCTGTTCCCGGTGGTCCGTAAAGTAAGATTCCTTTTGGAGATTTGATGCCAAGGCGTTTGAAGGCGTCTGGATTTTTGATTGGCCATTCAATCATTTCCACTAAGTTATTTTTGATGTCTCCAAGTCCGCCAATCTGGTCCCAGTGTACGTTTGGAACTTCTACTAAGAACTCTCGCATGGCTGATGGACGAACAACTTTGAGGGCTTCGGCAAAGTCATCCTTTGTAATCTCAAGCATGTTAAGAACTTCGTGAGGAATTTCTTTGTCTTCCTTGAAATTCAGATTTGGGAAATTTCGTCGAAGAACATTAAAGGCTGCTTCTTTGACTAATGCATCCAAATCTGCTCCTACGAAGCCATGGGTCACTTCTGCAATAGTTTTGAGAATTTTATCTGATTCTTTTTTTCTTACTTTTTCAATAGCTTCTTCTGGGAGGAGTTTTAATGCATTGTAAAAATTTTCTTTAAAGGCTGTTTTTAGTTGGGTAAAATCAAGTTTTAATGGTGTTTCCTCTTTTTCATATTTTTTTACAAGTGTATTGAGGATGGTTTCGTATGTTTTGAAATCTTTTGGCATTGCTATGGGCATTCCTCTTGTGTGAATTTTGAGAATCTCTAAGCGATCTTCTTTTTTTGGGACTCCGATTTCTAATTCTCTGTCAAAGCGTCCCGGACGACGAAGCGCTTCGTCTAAAGCATCAGGTCTGTTTGTTGCTGCTATGACGATGATTTTTCCACTCTTGTTTAGTCCATCCATTAGGGTGAGAAGTTGTGCTACGATTCTTTTTTCTGTTTCTCCTTGTACTTCATCTCTTTTAGCTGCAATAGCATCAATTTCATCAATAAAAATAATTGCGGGTGAATCTTTTTGCGCTTTTTCAAAAAGTTCTCGAAGCTTCTTTTCAGATTCTCCGTAAAACTTATTTACAACTTCTGGGGCATTGATTGAATAAAAACTTGCTTCGGCTTCGTTTGCAATTGCTCGAGCTAGTAATGTTTTTCCTGTTCCGGGTGGTCCGTACAGAAGAATTCCCTTTGGCGCGTCTATGCCAAGGCGTGAGAATATTTCGGGGTGTTTTAAGGGTAGTTCTACGAGCTCACGTATTTTGTTGATTTGGGATTTTAGTCCTCCAATGTCTTCGTAACATACTCCTTCGCTCTCTTCTTCGATGCTTTTGTTTGAAACTTCAATGATTGTCTGTGGTGTGATGATGAGGAATTCTCCTTGTGGTCTGGCTTGTGTTACTTTGAACTTAATTGTGCTTAGATTAAAGCCAAGAAAATCGTTTTCTATTGCATTGAAAAGATCGATTGCAAAGGGGTTGTTTGAAGAAAAAGAAACTTTGCGCTCGGCAGTATTGTGTCCGACGGTGATGATGTCCCCATCACAAATTGGTTTGCGAATGAGTCCTCGTTTGAGACTTGAGAGAGTTGTTGGGTGCAGGACGAATTCTTGAAGGGGAACAAGAACAACTTTTTGTGCTTCTTTTAGTTCTGGTTTGAAAACTTTTACTGGGTCTCCCACTCCTATTCTGGCGTTTTTACGGATGTTTCCGTCCATTCTGATTATCTCTAGTCCAAGGTCGCTTGGGTAGGCTCTGTCGGCTATGGCTAATGTCTTTCTTTCTCCTTCAATTCCAATAATGTCTCCGGCCACAATATTCAAAGAACGCATAAAAGAAGTATCAATCCTTACAATTCCTCTATTAACATCATCTTGGTGTGCCTCAGCCACCTTTAAGCTCAGTTTTGTCATAAATCCTGCAAAAAATTTAAGTTTTATAAAGATTTGTGTGTGAAAATCTAGGCTTTCCAGTGCACAAAAAACATTGGAAAGTGACAAATAAAATTTAAATGGAATTTTTTAGTGAAATGTGTAATGAAAGGTTTCTATTATCTTCTCTTTTTTTTCCTTCTTTTTGTTTTTTCTTATGCTGATGATAGCAATGAAACATTTTATCATCCTGAATCTTTTAATTTTTCTCTTAACGAGAGTGTAGGTGGTCCGCATGTTCAGCTTTTGGCAACTGTTGATTATTTCTTCAATACCTCTCCTGAGAACAATGTTTCTTTTTCTTTTCTTTTTCCTCAAGGTTTTGAAAATTTTAGTTTTTCCTGTGATGGTTTGTGTGAAGGTGTGGTAAATCAAAGTACGCTTATTTTGACAACAAATAATCAGAGTGGAAGTTATCATATTGAAATTCTCTTTTTTTTTAATGAGACTTTTAATGAGGTTTATTCTCATAATCAAAGCCTTACTTTTTCAGCTGATTTATTTTATTCCTATAATGGCACAAATTATACTCTTAGTAATACAACTCAACTCCGTCTTGATCTTGCTGGTCCGACTTTGGAGGACGAGTCTAGTTATGGGGCTGTGAATGCTACTTTTGTTGGAACTCTTGAGAATATTTCTTTTTTAGCAGAAGATGAGAGTTCACTTTTGAATTGTGCTATTGTGGTCACTCTTCCTAATGGAAGTTCAGAAAATCTTAGTACTTCTTGCCAGAATGGTAGTTCTTTCATTTTTTCTTTGGAGGGTCTTTATACTTTAGTTTTTGAAGCGAGTGATCGTTTTAATAATACTGAAACTCTCAGTAAAGTTATTAATGCAACGAATATGGCTGAGTGGAACATTGAATTTGATTACAAAGACCGTGACGAAATAAATATGTCCGTTACAGTGTACGACCAAGATGAAGATGATGAGGAAGAGCAAAATCTTGAAGATGGAGAGTTTACCTTTACCTTAAACCGAAGCAAAGAGTATGACATTGCCTGTAATCTTAGTACTTACAACATGTGGTTCTTTATTGACGACCTTGATGCAAGTACTTGGGAAAGTTATAATCGTAGTGTTTTCTTAAAGGAAGATGAGCCTGAAGATAATGAGTGGCTGTACATTTTCTGGAATGAAGATTTAGTTTTTGATGATATTGTTATGACAATAAATCTCTCTCATCTGGGCCTTACAACAGAGCAGTTTGAAGAAAATCTTGTCTTTGAGAAGTGTAAGGATTGGGATGAAGATGATGAGGAATGTGATGGTGATTGGAAGAAAGCTCATGCTAAGTTATATTCTGACAATTTCACAGTAGTATTTGATGAAGAGGAGTTTTTGGTGTTTCGTATTTCTTATGATGAAGCAGAGGAAGAAGTTTCAGATACTAGTACGGAAGAAGAGGATTTTGAAATTCAGCCTCTTTCTAATATTGAGCTTGCCAGTACTGTTTCTTCTACAGAGGTTCCAGTTGAAGAAGTTTCTTCTGTTGAGCAAGCACCTGTTGCTCCTGCTACTGAGGCCACTGCTCAACAAAATACAGATGCACAGCAAAAACTAGGCGAAACTTCTTCTTCTTCTTCTCAATTGCTTGCAAATCAAAGTTTGGAGGACGAAAGTCTTGCGAATCTTGATAGTGAAAATTCTTGTACGCTCGTTGGAATTCCCTTTGGGCATGTTTTTATGTGTAATTATTGGTGGCTCTTGATCATTGTTTATTTGATTGCTGACACAAGTTTTTACATACATCGGCGCAGAATGCGTAAGCAAGAAGAAGAACAAGAACTGGGATTACAGCAATAAGTAGTCCTTCTTGGTGATTTCTTTTTGGCTTGGAAAAGGTTTATAAAGCATGTTTTAACTCTTTAGAATATTGAATTTTGCCTTATTAGCTCAGCAGGTAGAGCACACGGCTGTTAACCGTGGGGTCGCAGGTTCGAGTCCTGCATAAGGCGCTCAAGGATAGTCTCAACTGATTTTCAGTGGGAAAGGCCTTTTTCTTGACCCGTTAGTTCAGCCCGGTTAGAATGCTCGACTGATAATCGAGTGGTCCGCAGTTCAAATCTGCGACGGGTCATTTTAGATTTCTTGTTGTATATTCTGGTGTTTGAGGATAATTTTGAAAAACTCTCTGAAATTCTTAAAGGGGGGTTTAGAAAGGTTGGAGAATTTTGATTACACTGTTTTTCTTTATTCTTGGTGGAGTTTTCTTCTGTCCTGTATTAGTTTATGCAAAGTTATTTTAAGAAAACTTCTTTTTGTTTTTCCATGAGAAAAGGTATTGGTGCAGTCTTTTCTGTTCTTTTACTTCTTATAGTTACTCTTTTAGCCTCAATCGCTTTTTATATTTGGCATGGCTCTTTTTCTAGTGGGGTTTTTGCTCAAATTAGTTCTGCTCAGGGTGAGAGTGTTGAAATTCTGGGTTTGGTTGGAGATTCTCTTTATCTGAGAGCTTCAGGGTCTAATGTTTCTGTTAATCGTATAAATATTGGTGAAAAAACGTGTTCCTTTTCTTCTCTTTCTCTTAATCAAAGTATTCAGGTAGTTTCTCTTTCTTCTTGTCTTGAAGATGAGGAAAAAAAAGTTGTACGAATTTCGGTTTTTTCAGATGGTGGAATTGAGGAGAAGAGTTTTTATTATTCTTCAAAGCCTAGTTCCAATTCTTTGTGTGATAATTTGACACTTCTTTATCATTTTGATAATGAAGGTGGGGCTGGAGAAAATGCGAGTTTGGTTTATGACTGGAGTAATAGTGGGTTTAATGCAACTTGTTCGGGTGCTTCTTGTCCTACTCTTGCAGCTGGAAAGTTTGGTTCATCCTATGAATTTGATGGTTTTTCAACTTATTTTACTCTTGGAACAAATACTTTGATTCAGGGGTCTGACAATGTTTCTCTTTGTTTTTGGCTTTATTCTAATAGTGCAAGTCTAAGTTCTGATGGTGCTGTTATTGCCCGTTATTCAGGCGGGTCTGTGGGCTGGGTTTTTTGGATAGATGATGAATCTGCATATCTTTTGACTACAGATACTATGAGTTTCTCTCCTGCTCCGGGAGGGGGCGAGGGGGGAAGGAGTGAGGGTTCTAGTTCTCTTATTTCTTATCATACTTGGGACTTTTATTGTGGTACTTTTGAGGCAAATGATGCAGTTAGATTATATAAAAATGGAGTCTTGATTAATGAATCTTTTACTACTGAAACTCAAGTTGGGAGTTCAGTTAGTGATCCTATTACTCTTGGTGTTATTGCTAGTGGGGATCGTTATTTTGAGGGGAGACTTGATGAAATGGTGGTTTGGAAACGTGAACTTACTCCAACTGAAATTGCACAGTTGTATGTTTCTTCTCGTCTTACGTGTTAGTTTTTTCTTTTCTGGTCTGAGGTGTTGTTTATGATTTTTATTTCTTTGAGCTTCCGAGAACTCCTGCTCCTCTTTCGCTGTCTTCTTCCAAACTGCTAACTTCTTCTACTTTGGCGTGTGGAGTATACAAAAGAAGACATTGTGCAATTGCTTTTGTAAGGGGGTAGATAGTAATATCTTCTTTGCCTAGTCCTTCTTCTTCGAGAAAGATTGCTAGGCTCTCTCCTTCTTTTTTGGCAAAAACTATTGGTTTTGTGGATGTATTGTTCAAAACGACAAAGACTTCTCCTCTGTAGCCGCTATCAATTATTCCACTACGTTTTGCGATTCCTTTGCTTCCTGTCGAACCTCTTTCAGCTACATAGAGAACCCAGTTTTTTGGGATTTGCACGCTTAATTTTGTCGGCATGAGAAAGAGTTCTCCTTGGCGTAAAAGAATGAAGTCCTCTTCAGGACAAGCATAGATGTCATATCCTGCGTCTTCTTCTCTTTTTGAAGGGAGAACTGCTTCTGGGGAAAGTCGTTTTACTTTGAAGTATGGGGTTTCCATGATTTCTTCTTTTCTCTTTGCTTCATAAAATTTTCTAAGAACTATAATTAAACACAGAAGATGTGGGGAAAGGGATTCGAACCCTTGAACCGAAAGGAACCGATCTTGAGTCGGTCGCGTTTGACCACTTCGCTATCCCCACAAAAAAGAGAATAGAAATTGGGAAAGAAATCACTTTTAAAAATCTTTGGTCTTATTTTTATAGAAACCATTGGGGATGAAACAAAAGTACTATTCCTAATAGTAACATGATAGCTCCTCCAAGTACTTTTGAAAGGCCAGAATACTTTTCTACTAATGGTGAGTTAATTGCAAAGAGTGCGAGAGAAAAGACTATAATGTCGTCGGCCATGAACGCAAGTGTGTACAAAAAGATGTAAAAATATTGAGACAGCAAGGAGATGTCAGAGAAAACAAGCAGAGATGTGAATAGTGCAGGTAGAGCTACGGAACAGAAAAACTCTACGGAGTTAATGACGAATGCTAAAATGATAACGGCTACAACACTTGCAATTGTTAAGGGTCCTAGGGCTATTTTTTTTATCTTTCCCATGGTTTCTTTTCTTTTTTCTTTGTCTCCTACTTCACATGTAATTTGTCCTCCTGATTTTACAAAGTCATTTAGTGCATATGCTCCTGAGAAAACTGCAAATGCTCCTATAATGTAGATCATCCATTTTGATGCAAATGCTCCTGCTACTTTCTCAAAACCGTGCCAAGCTCCAATCCATGTTGTTAGTATGATGAAGTAAATTATTCCTGAGGTTAAGAGAAAGGTTCCTACAATGAACCACATTTTTCTTTTGTCGCCAAGTTGTGTGACCATTGTTATTAGGTAAATGAGAACCCACATGGCGCAAGGATTGAAGCCGTCTAGCAAACCAATGACGATTGAGGAAACGAAGAGAGATGTATCTTTGAAGTCGAGTTGTGTTCCAATAATGGGGATGGTAAGCGTAGTTGAATTTTGTTCTAATGTATTTTGTCTGTCGACTTCTGATCCAAAAAAAGATGCAAAAAAGACGAGAGCGAGGGTAAATGCAATTATTAATAGTGTTGTTATTGATTGCGAATTTTTTTTCATCTCTCTTCATCCTCTCCTTGTGAGGCTCTTAGTTCTATTGTTCTTATCATTCCTTCTTGCCAATTTTGGTCAATTTTTTTCTGTACTTCTTCTACCATTTCTTCAAGAACCTTTCCACTTGTTTCAGGAGTTCCAAAACCGACGTTGATTCTGTCTCCAATAATTGTTGTTGGGGTTGCTACACGTGCAGAATCGATTTCGGGGAAATTTTTTATCATTTCTTCATATATTTTCTGATTTTCAGATAAAGAAAGGTCATGTTCAATGATTTTTACATTTGGATATTCTTCAAGAAGTGTTTTGTGGAATTTTATTTGTTCTACGCAATGTGGACATGTTGTGAGGTGAAAGAAGTGCATTTCGATTACATCGTCGCCGTACGCCAAATTTTCAGTTCCTACTTTTTGTGTTGGACTTGTTAGTGCAAAAACGCCTCCTAGTCCAATGACGAGCGCTAAAATTATGAGGAGAACCATATTGTCTTTGAGAAACTTATTGTAACGAATTGAAGAAAGACTTCGATTCTCTGCTTTAGGAGTAGGTTTTTGACTCTCAAGTCTTTTTTGTTTTCTTGCCATGTTTTTTGCACAGAACTTTCATTTTTAAACTTACGGGAAGTCTGTTGTATGAAGTAGGGATAATCTGATTTGGTTTTCTTTGCTTTTCACCTTTTGTCTTCCTTCTTCTTTTTCTTTGGCTGAAAATTTATAAATATTGTAAAAAATCTTTTTGCATGCTTATTATATTTGAAACAGATAACTTTGTTGTTGAAGCACATGAGAGACCTGAAATTTCACGAGAAGAAGGAGGACACATAAAAATAACGCCAAAGAAGGAGTACTCCGACAGAACGGAGTTGCCGCCTGAGGTAGCACTGGAAATGATGTGGCTTTCTGTTCTTTGTGGGGAAGCTATGAAATTAGGTTTGAAAAAGCAAGGGATTGAGTTGGGTCGCATCAACTATCAGGAAAATGGGAATTGGAAACCTCATCTCCATCTTCATTTGTATGGGAGAGCAAAGGGTGCAAGCAAGCAAAAGTTTGGCGATCCTCTACTGCCAGGACATAAACCTGGGTATGAAGCTTTGAATGAAGGGGATAGAAAGAGCATAAGGGAAGAGATAGGAAATCTGTTGCTACAAGAAAAATTCAAAAAGGGGAATTGGCGCTTTCGTTAACTTTTTTTTTGCTTGCTTTTTTCTTATTTTTCAAATATAGATTTGCTGTTTGTTCTTATTAGTAGTAACATTTTCTATATAAAAGAGCTGACTAGCAAATCTTTATAAAGTGAGTCTGGCTCCACAATCTTATCCAATGGCCAAAGAAAAAGGACAGGACATGAACTTCATACGTATCATGGGTACGGATATTAAAGCTGAGAGTACCCTCCTCTATGGTCTTTCAAAGATCAAGGGAGTCAACATCATGGCCTCTAACGGAATTTGTACAGTGCTTAAGCTGGACAAAACTCGTAAGGTCTCATCACTCTCAGAAAAGGAAATCGAAACGCTTGAGAATTACTTGAGTAGTGGGGAATTTACAGGTTTGCCTCTGTGGTTGTCAAACTTGCGTAAGGATCCAGTTACAGGTAATGACATGCATCTCGTTGGAAAAGATCTTGATTACTATAAGATGCAGCTTGAACGTAAGCTTTCCAAAATCAAAACATATCGTGGACTTCGTCTTAGATTGCGTCTTCCTGTGCGAGGACAGCGAACAAAGGCAAACTTCAGGCGGAACAAGACTATTGCTGCTATGAAGTCGAAAAGTGGAGGTAAAAAATAATTGAAGAATGGGACTGGCAATTAAGCACAGAAAAAAATTTATCTCTCACAAGAAAAGGTGGGATAAAGAAACAATCACAAGCGAAGCAGAACTTGTACGCGACTATGCTTTAAAGAATAAAAAAGAAATCAAGAAAGTGGAGTTGAAGATTTCTAAATATAAACAGCTGGCTAAAAACTTAAACACAGATGAGTCTAGTAAAAACTCTCCTGCTGCGCAGCACCTTCTTTCAAAATTTAGGGAGATGGGGATTCTTCCTTCAACATCAACAACTCTTGATGAGGTTCTTGACCTTAAGGTTCGAAGTGTTCTTGAAAGAAGGCTTTCTAATATTGTGTACAAAAAGAAACTTGCAAGAACACCAAAGCAAGCAAGACAATTTGTTGTTCATAGGCACATTACTATTGGTGGTAAGTGTGTAAATTCTCCTTCTCATCTTGTGACTCTTGCAGAGGAAATGCAAGTTGAGTTTGTTGAAAATTCTGCTCTTGCAAATGAAGAACATCCTGAAAGAAAACTAGAAGTTGAAGGATTAAAAGATGAACTTGCAAAAGGGGCTCAAAGAGCTTCTCAAAGCAAGGGTGGAAAGGAAGGAGACTTTGATGAACGAGAGGAAGTTTTAGATGAGGAAGAACAAAATGAGGAGGGTTTGAAGTAAAATGGTTAAAAAAAATGTCTCGGAAATGGAAGAAATTTCTCCTGAAGCTGAAGTAAAGATGCCAGAAGCAACGGAAAAGGCGTCTAAAAAAGAAGTGTCTTCTAAAAAAACTTCAAAGAAATCTGAACTTAGTGAGAAGAAGGTTTCAAAGACTTCTGGGAATGAAGATGAACAAGTTCTTGATGTTGAAGTTCCTGAAGAAAAGCCTAAAAAGACAAAACAGGAGAAGGAGGTCTGGGGGATTTTGCATCTTTATTCTTCCTATAACAATACTCATTTGCATGTAACTGATGTGACTGGTTCTGAAACTATTGTGAAAGCAACTGGTGGCATGGTAACGAAATCCGATCGTCTTAAAGCAACGCCAAATGTTGCTATGGCTGCTGCAAAATTGGTGGCTGAAGGCTGTAAGAATGCAGGGGTGACTAGTTTGTATGTAAAGCTTCGGGCAGTTGGTGGGCATAATGGGCCAATGACTCCTGGGCCAGGTTCACAGGCAACTATTCGTATGCTTACACGGTATGGCATTAAACTTGGAAGGATTGAGGATGTAACGCCTGTACCTCATGATTCTTGTCGTAAAAAGGGCGGTAAGAGGGGAAGGAGAGTATAAAATGGCAGTAGCAAAACAGGAAGGGGACGAATTTGTAGTTGCTTTCAAAAAGGGCGAGAATGGTCTTGCTAATGCAATGCGAAGAATTGTTCTTGATGAGGTGCCAACTTTTGCAATTGAAGAAGTAGAAGTTGTTGCAAATCAATCTCCTTTGTATAATGAAGTTCTTGCACTTCGTCTCGGTCTTGTTCCTCTTGTAACAGATTTGAAGAGTTACAATCTTCGAAGAGACTGTTCTTGTGGTGGGGTTGGCTGTGCTCTTTGTGAAGTTAAGATGAGTTTAAAGAAAGAGGGAGAAGGAACTGTTTATTCTGGGGAAATTAAATCTGAAGACCCTAAGATTGTACCTTCTGATAAGGAAATTCCTATTACTAAGCTTTTTGGGTCTTCTTGTGTTGAAGTTAATCTGAAGGCGTTGCTTGGAAGAGGTAGGGAACATGCAAAATGGGCGCCAGGTCACGCATTTTTGCGAGAGGGTGCAAAAGAGGAAGTAAATCTTGTCATAGAACCTTTTGGTCAGCTTAGTGGAAAGGAAATTTTCAATTCAGCGCTTGATATTCTTCTTGGTAAGGTTAAGGAGCTAGAGGAGGCATTGTAAAAATGGTAGAGCAGAAAACAAAAGAAGCAAAAGCAGTAATTATTGATGGAAAAGATCTTATTCTTGGAAGGATGGGGAGTAAAATTGCAAAGCGTCTTCTTATGGGTGAGGAAATTAAAATTGTAAATTGCAAGGATATCATCATGTTAGGAAAGAAGAAGTTTTTGGTACAGCGGTACAAGGAGAAAATCTCCAATAAGGTTGTAAAGCAGGGTCCGTACTACGACAGATCGCCAGCAGACATTGTGAAGCGTTCTATGAGAAACATGCTTCCTTATAAAAATGAAAGGGGAAAGTTGGCCTTTAGTCGGCTTAAGTGTTACAACTCTACGCCTTCTACTTTGCTTAATGTTGAGAAGGAGGAACTAAAGGAAGTTGTTCTTAATGAAGATACTGTGTTTTATTACACAAGAATTGGCGAGCTTTGTGCAGCTCTTGGTTATGACAAACATATGAGGAAGTAAAAATGGGAGCAACTATAATACATAAATCTGGGTACAGAAAAACAAGTGTTGCAAGAGCGACTGTGAAGAAAGGAAAGGGTTTGGTTTTAGTAAATAATCAACCTTATAAGGAGTATCAACCAAATGTTGATCTTCAACTTAAACTTCTTGAGCCTCTTCTTATTTCTGGGATGGAAGCAAAGGTAGATGTAACTTTGAATGTTTTTGGGGGTGGACAAAACTCTCAGGTTGATGCAATGAGGCAAGCAATTGCAAAGGCTTTAGTTGAGCTTTCTGGCTCTGAGGAACTTAAGAGGAAGTTTGTTGAGTATGATCGTTCTCTTCTTGTTGCTGATACACGTTTCAAGGAAATGAAGAAGCCAAATAATTCACATGCTAGGGCTAAGCGTCAGAAATCATACAGGTAGAAAAATGGAACAAAATACTAGATATGGCTTTGTAAAAGTGAAATGTCACGAATGTGGGAATGAACAGACAATTTTTGGAAAGGCTTCGACTGAAGTGAAATGCTTGAAATGTGATGCTGTTCTTGCTGTTCCTCGTGGTGGAAAGGCAGCTATTAAGGCTGAAATTTTAGAATTACTTTAGTCTTTTTTTCTTTTGAAATGTGGACTAATGCTCCGTTTCTTTTATAAATAGAATCTTTTCAGTATTTGTATGAACTTTAGAAAAATCATTCATTTACTCTTCTATTATGTTGTACCTGCATTTTTGTTGGGCAGTGTTCTTTATCAGCTATCTGTAGGTTCTGATATCTATCATTTGGTTGTTGAATATGGTGGAAATGCTTTTTTGTTGGTAGTATTTCTTCTTTTTATTAAACCCATTTCTGTTCTTTTTAGCAAGGTCTCCTTTTTTAGGACTCTTCTTTCTTACAGGCGTGAAGTTGGCGTTTTGGCGTTCTGGTTTGCAGTATTTCATTCAGTTTCTTTATTTTATTATTTGAATTTATTTTCAGTTCAGACTTTTTTTGAGTTGCTGCAATCTAGTGCTTTATTTTTAACAACTGGTCTTTTGGCGTTTCTTGGTATGTTTGTTTTGGGAATCACTTCGAATAGGCTCGCTACTTTAAAGCTTGGAAAAAATTGGAAGAAACTTCAATATATTGTTTATCCGACTTTTGCTTTTATTTGTATTCACAAGGCGCAGGCAGAGGGGGAATATGGTTCTTATGTGGTCTTGGCGGTATATACTGTTCTTAAACTTCTTCAATATCTTAAAATGAATAAACTTCTTTTTTGGCGCCAAAAAACTGGCAAGGCACTTTAGTATTTTGACTTCTTCTTTTTTCTCGTCTTCAAGAAAATTTTTTTCTTTTTGAGGGAGGTATTCTCTTGAAATTGGCCAAATTCTTTGAAATTTGCAGGTTTGTACACATTCCAGTTACGCCAAAGGTTTAAATATAAAAAGGAGGCGCAAAAAGCATTAGGTTCAAGCCTAAAAAGCAAAAAAATGGAAACTATCGTAGTTAAATCCAAGATAAAAGAAGTTGCTAAAAACTGTAATGTTTCAAGTGATTTTGCAGAAGCATTAAATAAAAAGGCAGTTGAAGAAGTAAAAGCTGCAGCTAAGAGAGCTGGTGCAAATAATAGAAAGACTGTTTCTTCCAAAGATGCATATGTTGGGAAGAGTATGGCAAAAGAGATGCTTGTTGTGAAATCTAAGGTGAAAGAGGTAGTTGGTTCAAACTACAATGTTTCTGGTGATTTTGCAGAGGCTCTTAATGAGGTTCTAACATGGTATGTCCAGCAGGCTTGTGCAAGAGCTGAGGCTAATGGTAGAAAGACTGTTACTGCAAAAGACTTGTAAGCTTTCTCTTACATTTCTTATTTTTTCTTTGTTTACTTGTTGTTTTCAGTTTCGAGAGGAGGTATTTTTTCTTTTAGCGTGAAAAATTCTTCATTGCTGAATGCTGCAAGTTTTTTTGATATAATTTTAGGGGGGAGGTTTAGGTCCGTTATTATTTTTTTTGCTTCTTTTTTACTTATCTTTAGGGTTTCAACAAGGGAAAAGAGGAGTGCGTTCAAACAACTACGTTTTCTTCTAGAAAAAAGTTCTGCTAAGAATTTTTCGTTTGTACTTTGTTCAGGCTTGAGTTTGAGGGTGAGTAAGGAGGAGCTTACCTTTGTTGGCGGTGAAAAAGAATTTCCTTTGACTATTGCTTTTTCCTCAATGTCGTAGCTTGCACGGACAAAATGAAACCACTTTGATTTTTCATTGCAAAGATGATTTTTGTAAAAATTTCTTCCTTGTAAAAAAAGACAAAATGGTATTTTTTTGTCGAGAACCAGCGCGTACAAAGGCTCCGTTAGTGAGTAGGGGATTGCCGAGACAAGCTTTGTACAGTGTAGATTTTCCTCTTGTAAGAATGTAAGACCGTTTCCACAGAGCACTTGAAGAGTTGGGTATTTATCAGAAAGTTCTTGGGCTAAGTCTTTGTCCTGTTCAAGTACGACAAAGGAAGCAGGATTTTTTTCCAAAAGTCTTTTTGTAAGGGCGCCTTTTCCCGGACCAAGTTCAATAAGGGAGTCCTCTTCTTTGATGTCGGCAAGAGCGGCGAAGAGAGAAGAAACTTCCTCATTTTCCAGAAAGTGTTGGTCGAGTTTTGGCATCTTGAAAGAAACAATGTCAAAACTATTTATCTGTTTTGCACTTTACTCTGACTTGAGGAGGGGGCTGTTGTCTTTTAGTTTTACAAAGCTTTATGAAAGCAAGGGATGGGTTTGGAAGTTATGGGGAAAAAACGTTTTGTTGAGGAGTTTGTTGCTGGTGCTGTATATCAATATCTTGATCAACCCGTACTTGGGACGGGAGGTGGGCTTTTGCCTTATTATTGTGATTCGGCTCAAGTTTTGGGGCTGGAATTTGTAGGGGAGTACTCAGAATACAGTAATGAACCTTTGGGCATGTACAATTTTATCAAAAAAGTTTTAGGACATAATAAGAAGTTTGCCAAACTGATGAGGTACCTTGTTGACCATAGTGGGGCAAAAGATTATGATTTGTTTTTAGGGGGTCAGACTAAAGGGTGGATTTTTTCTCAAGCGGCAGCGATTCTTGCAAAAAAACCTTTGCTTTGTTTCTTCAAAGCTCAGGGCGGAAGAACTCCTTTGTACATTCAAGAAACTGGAGTTGAGGGGAAACTTTCTTTGGACGTGCCTTCAAAGACTCTTCTTTTTGATGATCTTCTCAATACTGGAGCCAGTTTTACTAAGAAAGGAGCTTTGCTTGATCAGGTGGAGGAGATTGGTGTTTTTCCGGAACTGTGCTATGTTTTTATTGATAGAAATCAGGGCGGAAGAGAACAGCTTTGTCTTCGAGGTGCAGTTCTTGAATCAGCAGTATTGCTTGACGAACCTTGGTTCTCAAAGTATGATCCTGATCATATGGGAGAACTTCAACATTATTTGGCGTCTCCTTTAGAGTTTGCTGTCGCTTATCTTGAAAAGAATGGTGGTTCTTGTCTTGGCCCCTATTTATCTTCTGGAAAAGATAATCGTCTTGCTCTTTTCTTTCTTCTTCATGAGGATTCTTTGAAGGCTGCAGGTTTGTATTCTTCAATATTTGCGTATTGTGCTCCTCATTTTACGGCACTTGCAGATCCGACAAAAGGGTTAGTTGGTGGAGAAAGTTTGGAAGAAACACTTAGGACTTATAAAAATCCTTCTTAAGATTTTTTTTCCTCTCTCATGCGCATTTCTCTCTTCTTTCTGTTATAGGCCACGACAAAGGTATGGACGCTGTCTCTAATTTTCCTGAGCAAAAGCATCATTTGTGAGTTCTTGTCAAAGTGAAGAGAATCTTCCTTTCCGGGCAAGAATATTTCTTCTTCTTTCTTAGCAAGCGACGCCAAAGGAATGCTTTCCTCAAGTCCTAAATCTTTCAAAGCCGACAAAGCAGCTCCGAGCTGTCCCTTTCCTCCGTCGATGAGAATAAGGTCCGGGAAGTCTTTTGCTTCTTCTTTAAGTCTTTTGTAGCGTCTGAATACTGTTTCTTTCATTGCTGCAAAATCATCATTTTTTCCCTTAAAACTTTTAATCTCAAATTTTCGATAGCCGGCTTTGTCTTCTTTTCCCTCGACAAAACGTGTCATTCCTCCAACTAAGTAATCATAAGAGAGATTTGACATGTCAAAGCATTCTATAACACGAGGAACTCTGGGAAGAGAAAGATTTTTTTGAAGTTCGAGAAGGACATCATTGTCTCCAAATTGTAGCTCAGCATTTTTCAAAGCAATCTGAACAAGACCTTTCTTTTCTCCTTTCTGCGGGAGAGAGAGTTTAACTTTGAATTTGCCTAGTCTTGATAAGTATTCTTCTAAGACTTCTTTTTCGGCTTCATCTTCCCAGCATGCCTCGTTAAGAAGAATCTCTTTTGGAATAATGTGGGTTCCATAATAGCTTTTCAAGAAATCTTGAAGTAGGTTTTCCTCTAGATTAAAGCGAAAGTCTTCTTTTCCTGAGATGACTCCTTTCTTTATGTGGAAGACGACAAGCAAAGCTTTTTTTTTCTTTTCGTCTTTGAGAAAAGCCAAAATATCTTGGTCATAGTTTTTCAGCAAATCAACCTTTTGTTTTCCTTCAATACCTTCTAGAAGTTTAAGTTCTTTCTTTTTTTCCAAAGCCAGTTCAAAGCGTAAGTTCCCTGAAGCTTCTTTCATTTCTTTGAGTAAGATTTTCCTCAGTTCAGAATGTCCTTTTCCGCGAAGAAATTCCTTTGCTCTTTGTACATTGTCCAAATATTCTTGTAGCTTAATCTCCTTTGGAGTTGGAGCAGGACTAAGGCCGAGATGAAAATAGAGCTGTGATTGGGAAGAGTATGTTTTTGGTGTGACAAGCTTAAATCTGCTAACAAGAAAGTTGATGATGTGGACTCTGAGACTGCCATCGACATAGGGGCCAAAGTATTCTCCTTTTTTTGTTACTATTCTTGTAGAAAGAATTTTTGGAATTTTTTCATCCGTAATCTTGATGTATGCGTAAGTCTTCGAGTCCTTAAGATTAATGTTGTATTTTGGCTTATGCTGTTTAATGAGGCGATTTTCCAGAAGAAGTGCTTCAACCTCATTGTCCACAATAATGACTTCCATGTCGGCAATGTGTGAAACAAGGAAATGTGTTTTTGGAGAACTTATTCGGTGATCTTTTTGAAAATACGAAGAAACTCTTTTTCTAAGATTTTTTGCTTTTCCGACATAGATGATTTTTTTGTGTTCATCTTTGTAGAGATACACTCCCGGATTTGTCGGCAAAAGGGAAATTTCTGGTTTGAACATACTGTTTTTTCTTTTTCTTTTATTTAATTAGCTTGCTTTTTTATACTTGATACTTCTTGAGGATAGTTCTAAAAAAATATAATCTTTTGGGTGAGGTTTTTTTTATGAGCGGTAAAAAATCTTTTGGTTTGTGGGCTTTACTTGCGGCTGTTCTGCTGGTCGCAGGCGGTTATGTTTATGCGGATTCAAATGGTGTCTGGCACAGGGCTCAGGATGTTGTTGCAGGGCAATTTGGAAAAGATCAGGGTGGCGGTGACTTTAGTTTTCCGAATTCTGTAGGTATTGGAACAGAGACTCCTTTGACGGATTTGGATGTTAGGGGGGAGATTCTTGCTGATGAAGTTGGTGCAGATGTTATTCATTCAAAGTCTGGTGGGAATGTTGTTATTCAGTTAGGTTAGTTTTTTATTCTTCTTATCTTTCTTCTTTTATTCGTTTTTGATTCCTTAGCTGGGTATTATACCTCGCAGCTCTGCTGCGACCACCCAGCTGGGAGTTAGAAATCGCGTCTTGAAAATTGCCGTAATGTCCCGGAGCTCTGCTCCGATTGGGATAGGCATATTTTAGCGATTTCTTTACTTAGCTTTGTCTTTGGCGATTTCTCTACTCTACGAGTCCGTAACCGACAATTCTCCATTTATTTCCTTCAAAGCGTCGGAAAATAACTACTCTATCTCCTGAAAATGCCATTACGGGCCGTTTGAGGTTTACAGTTGATTTTTTTGGGTTTGTTTTGCTGATAATTCCTACTGTTGTCATGCTGTTTACGATCATCATCAAAGGTTCATTTGGAACAAGAGCTTTAACTTCAACTTCTCCTGAACTACTGAGGACTTTGTCAAAAAGGTTGTTTTCAAATGTTAGTTCTTCTTTTGGCTCAGGTAATGTTCCTGCAAGGCCTGCAACTTGGCCTACGAGGGCGTCGTTGTGTGTGAGGTTTGGGTCGAGTTTGGTAATGATGGCAATGCTTCCTCCTGGGTGTGCTGTTTCTAAGTTGTCTTTGTCTGTACGCAAGCCTTCTACTTTGGCAAAGAGTGTTTGGTAGAATTTTTTACCTCCTTGTGTTTTTAGTAGGCCTGGTTTAATTTCAATTTCATCTCCGACTTTGAGGGTTCCTTTCATGATGCTTCCTCCTAGTACTCCTCCTTTTAGTTGTGAGTATTTATCTCCTGGTTTGTTAATGTCGAATGAACGTACTACTGTAAGATATGGTTCTGTTTGAGAGGTTTTTTCTCTTTCAGGAAGAAATTCTATGATTGTTCTTAGTATTTCCTGGATGTTTGCTCCGTGTTGTGCAGAAATGGGGATGATTGGACTTTCTTGGGCTACTGTTCCTTTGAGGAATGTCTGGATTTGGTGAAAATTTTCGATTGCTTCTTCTTTTGTTACCATGTCGATTTTATTTTGGATTACAATAATGTTTGTAATGCCTGAGATGTTTAGGGTTTTAAGGTGTTCGACGGTTTGTGGTTGTGGACAGGGTTCGTTGGCTGCAATAACGAGCAGGGAGCAGTCCATAACTGCAGCTCCTGAAATCATTGTTGCCATAAAGCTTTCGTGTCCGGGGGCATCTACAATAGAAATTCTTTTTACGGGTTTTAGGTTTGGATTTTCTTGTTTTGTCGTGTACTCTCCAGTTTTAGGATTTTGGTAAATTGAGAAATTGGAATATCCTAATTTAATTGTGATTCCTCGTTTTATTTCTTCGGAGTGAGTATCTGTCCATTTGCCACTGAGAAGTTTGGTTAGTGTTGTTTTTCCATGGTCTACATGTCCGACAATTCCTAAATTGAGAGAAGGTTGCAAAGAGGGAGAATTTTCTTTACTTTGTGAAGTCATAGGAAGAGAGAGAGGAAGTGCTTATATAAAGTTTAGCTCTTCTTTGATTTTTTAAAAACAAAATTTTTTAAATGGCTTCTTCCTCTGGACTGACATGAAGTACAATGATCAGACTGACTCGATCCTGCGTAAGTTCAGGAAAAAAAGTAAAAGAATTGTTCATAAAGATATGTTTACTGAATTTTTTTATGTGAATGAAGATCGTCAGGTTATTGAATTTCTTAAAGATAAGGATATGTTTATCATGGAGGCTTTTTTCAAAAACTTTCTTCCTGCGGAGTTAAGGGAGTTTTCCACAATTAGGATTTACAATGATTCTGAGGAGGAAATTCGTCAATGGTTCTATGAATCTGAGAATGTTGTGATTGCTATAAGAATTAGTTGGGGTTTTAAAAAACAAGAGATGTATGTAGAAATTGATGCTGAAAATTTTTATGTGAATGCACTTAGTGAGGAGGGTGAACTTGTTAAGAACATTGATCCTTCTTTGTTGAATGATTATCTTATAAGTTTTCTTACTGGGCAGGCAAAGACAATTTCTACATTGTATAAAGCTCTTCTCCTGAAAAATTCTGTTAAACAGGTATTTTGATTCCTTAGCTGGGTATTATGCTCGTAGCTCTGCTCCTATTGGGATAGGCACTTTTGATTTCTTTACTCTTTAGATGGTGGCTTCTTTTGGTTCTTTCTCTTTTTTTCTTTTTAAAGCTTTATAATATGCTTACTCAAGTGTTATAAAGGATAGTTAATATCTTAACCATCAGGCATCACTACAGTGCCTGACGAAGTAAGTTTCCTTGTTGCACGTAAAAGTGACACTTTGAAATTTACTCCGTCTTGGTTGTACGCAAGATATTTAACAAATACTTGCCGAACCTAAACTGTAAGTTGCTGAAACCTACCTCAGTGTTCCTCTTAGAGAACATTGGAGTAACGAAAGCAAAAATGAATAAAAAATTAAGAACAGCGGCTAAGAGAATCTCCGCAATTGGAGCATCTGCGCTATTGTTGAGCCCAGCGGTTACAGCTAACCTTGGAAACTATCCAGAAAATTTTGTTTCAGGAAGTTCTTTTGTTGGAAGTGTTGTTGTAGGAGCATCAGCTGATGCAATGGATACAACTGCAGCAAATGCAATTATTAATGATTTGAAAAGTTATTTCTCAGGTGACACTCAAAGAGTAAAAATTACTTACATGAGTGAAGATTCTGGAAGTACTGGAAAGAAAATTGAATTTGCAGAGTCTGGTGACACTTGGAACTATGGAGAATCCAACCAGGATGTACGTAACTCCAAGTTCGATGATGATGATGATAGTACAATCTTTGCTAATGAAGAAACATTCAAGAACGGTTATTCAGACCAGGACTACTCAGAAGAACTTTATGTGTCAAATGGAGCTTTCCTTTTCGAGCATGCACTTCGTGATGATGTAGAGGATGATATTAGTTCACACATTTATGTTAAGGATATGGATAATCTGATGAATTACGTTTTTAGTATTGAAACACTTACTGATGTGGGAACAAAAGGTGCTTCAGACGAATTTATTGGAAAGGATCTTACAATTCTAGGTCAAGATTATACTATTACAGAAGTTAGCTTTGACAATGTAACTGGACTTGATAAGCTTACAGTTATTGGTGGAGCAAACAAGGTTGCTCTTGGTGAAGGAGACTCAACAACTGTCGAATTCAACGGAAAGAGCTATGAAGTTACTTTGAATGCTGTTGATGAGAACGATGTACAGGTAACTGTAAATGGTCAAACTAAAGTTATTGAACAGTATGATACTGATACAGTAGCTGGTGTTGAAATTGCTGTTACAGAAATTCTTAACCCTTCACGAAACAATGTTCAAGGATTTGCTGAACTAGTTGTTGGTGGAAACGAGATAGCTCTTCAGGATGGAAAAACTGTTAAAATCAATGATGAAGACATCGATTCCATGTATGATGGCTATCTTGCAACAGTTCACTTCTCCGGTGACGGATCTGGTGGTTGGGAAGGTTTCAACGTAACTTACGGTCTTCAAAATGAAGAGGTTCTTAATGATGGGGACTCTTGGACTGATAGAGTATTTAATGCTTTCAGTATTATGTACGAGGGTATGAATGACGTTAGTTATGAAGAACTAGAAATTGCTGCAAGTAGTTCTAGTAAGCTTAAAGTAAGTGGAAAACTTGAGAGTGGAGATTCCTTTAGTAAAGATGTTGCACTTCTTACAGATGATAACGATGCAAATTCCAATGTGAAATTGATTGGTTCAAACTCTGATGATGCATTCCTTGTAGTTGATTTTGATGGAAACAACGCATTGGATCCAACTGCACTCAACGCATCTGCTCACCTTATTGACACTGAAACTGGTCTTGAAGTTACAGCTACTGGATTTATTGATGGTGTTGATGTAAGCGCTGCTGGAAGTTATGTTGTTGGAAACTTTAATGTAACTAGTGACGGTTTTAATAATGTAACAATCTCTGCAATTGATTTGACAGGTAATCACGCTTATGGTCTTCGTTTCCTTGTAGGAACTCCAGATGATCAGAGTCTTTACGAGATTGGTTCTTACACTTCCTCTGGAGATGAAACAGACTTTAAGGAACTTCTTCAAGGAAAGGATAAGGACAATGTTGACACAGCAGACATTGATGATCTTGACAATGTGGGAACAGCAACTGTTGGTACAACTGGACAGCTTTCAGCTCTTTCAGGTATGACTTCAAAGCTAGCTTTTGCTAACGAAGCTCTTCTTGACTTTGCAAATGTTGCTGTTCACAACCTTAGTGCTTCAACATCCTACTTGACTTTCTCCTTTGATTCTGGAGATGTTAACGCAGATGATGAATCTACAGGTGGAGATATTGACAAATCCGATTTCAATGTGACTTTGGAAGTTGATACAGGTGACAATGAGTTTGATGTTAAATTAACTCCTGCTGAATTCTCCCTTGCTAGTGGAGCTGAAGCTGATGTCTCAGTAGATGATGACAATACTCAGGAATACGTAAACCCTATGGGTGTCAAAGTTATTTACGACAGTGAAGATTATAAGAAAGTTAAGATTATGGTTCCAGACAAGCAAGTTGAAGCTAAGGTTTACCTTGTGACTGGTACTGTTACTTCTGGAAGTACTATGACTGTTACTGTTGATGAAGACGAAGTTGATGCTAAGAAGGCTGAACTTGAATCTGATGGATACACTATTGTAGATACTGAGAATGTTGAATCATCTGATGTTTCCTTCGATATAACAACTCCAAAACTTGATACAAACGTTTCCGGAATGGATGATATGATTGTAGTTGGTGGTCCAGCTGTAAACGCAGTTGCTCGAAAACTACTTGGTATTTCCTCTTACACTATCGACCAAGCAGGTGTTCTTCCTGGTGAAGCTGTTATTAGATACTTCGCTGACTCCAACTCCGTACTTGTTTACGGATACGAGAAAGAAGACACTATGGCAGCAGCTGAAAAACTTGTTGATGGTGGACTTACAGGTTCCGAGGTTAGTGTAAACTAATCTTTTGCCTTTTCAAGAAAACTTTCAGTAGGTTGTCAGCTCATGATTAAAGTATTTTAATTTATTTTTTTCGGAAAGCATACGTGAACTGACACATAAAAACTCTTACAAATTATTGTTATTTCTTGTACAAAATATTGAAAAAAGGCAATCTTTGAAAAGAAGTGTTTATGTCGTTGATTCTGTTTTTTTCTCACATGCCTCTCAAAACGACGTACACAGAGCAAGAACTTCCTCAAGAAAAATTGCTGGAGAAAGGTTCTGTAGCACTGACGACGGTAGAACTGCTTGCACTTATTTTACGAACAGGCACAAAGAAAGGGGATGTTTTGACACTTTCGCGTAATGTTCTTCGTCTTCTTGAACAGAATAAAACGCCCAGTATTCATGAGCTCCGACAAATTGATGGGGTTCACACGACAAAGGCTGCACAAATCTTAGCTTTGCTCGAACTCTCTCGAAGATTATTGAAACCCGAAAAAAACGAACCTCTAAAACTTTGTAGCGCAAAAGCAATTTATGAGTACATTGTTCACGATTTTACAAACAAGCCCTGCGAAGAGACAAAGATAATTTTGGTGAATGCAAAGCTCCAGCCCAAAGCAACACTAACACTTTCTGAAGGCTCTGTTGCTGAGGCCAACATCGACAAACACAAACTCATTCGCCATCTCATAAATTCCAATGCACACGCATTCTTCCTCTTGCACAATCACCCTTCCGGAGACCCGACACCAAGCCTTGCTGACAAAGAAACAACTTCTAATGTAAAACAAATTGCCCAAGTAATTGGAGTTCCGCTCTTAGATCATATCATCATTGCCCAAGATAAATATTTCAGTTTTTATGATAATGAAGAACTCTAGACTTAAATAAGAACAGAACTTTCTTCTATCATGAAATGGAAAATATCTCCTGCAGATTTTAGGGTGACGGAGTGTTATGACTTGGAAAAACTTGGTGAAAAAGATGAAGGAAAAGGAGAACAATATCACTATTTTCTTCTCACAAAACAGGATTACACGACGACAAAGGCTATTCAAAAAATCGCTTCCTTTTTTAGAACGTCTATCAAAGCCGTTCACAGTGCAGGCAACAAAGATAGGACAGCAATCACAAAGCAAATTGTTTCCATAAGAGAAAGAAACCAAAAAAAGATTTTAGAGAAAATGGAAGAATTCAACAAAGCATTTTCAGATATGTCTTTAGAATATTTGGGTGTTTTTACATCAAGAATTAATCTGGGAGACAATGAAGGAAATGCCTTTGAACTCACTCTTCGCGACATAGACGAAGAAGAATTTGTACGAGCGCAAGAAAACTTGAAAACAATTTCAGAATGGGGTGTTCTTAATTACTTTGACTCGCAGCGTTACGGGTATGCGGGTAATACGCATATTATTGGAAAATATCTTCTTCAAGGAAATATGGAAAAAGCTCTCTTTGAAATTCTCACTGCAACGCCACCACATCCAAATCCCAAGCTAAAAGAATCCTCTGAATACATAGCGCAGCATTGGAAAACCATTCTCGAAAAAGGAGGAGAAGAAGAAAAAAGAAAGGCGAAAGAATTACTAGGAGAATGTGGAAAACGAGATGAGGTGGCAATACTTGCTCATTTGGAAAAAAATCCCCCTGATTTGTACGGCGCTTTTAGAAATTTGCCAAAAAAGATTCGAACGCTCTATCTTCATGCTTATCAGTCCAGTATCTTCGATGCTCTTCTCAAGAAACTTTCCCAAGAACACAACGTTCAGAACTACAAAACTCTTCCCCTTGTACACGCCTACTTGAACACAGACAAAGAAGTGCAGGACATAATTGAAAACCTTCTCGAAAAGGATGAACTTGCACTTCATAAGTTTGCTTTGTCTGCTATGCCAGAACTCCAAGCAGACAGCGTACAAAGAGAAACAAGGATTTTTCCCAAAAATCTTGTCTTAGGAGAAAAAGAAGAAGATGAAGAACATACGGGAAAGTACAAAGTAAAGCTAAGCTTTGAGCTGCCTCCCGGATCTTACGCAACGCAAGTTGTTCGGCAACTCTTTGGATGAGTTTTTTCTAAAGCAAAGAATTTATAAAGTTCACAACTCTTTTTTACTTATGAACACAGAGGAGATCCTCATTTGTCTGCCGGCGTACAATGAAGCGCGTGTCATAGGAAAAGTAATTTCCAGTATTAGGCAGGAAGGATATCCAAACATTCTCGTTGTCGACGACGGATCCCAAGACAACACCGCGCAAGAAGCACGAGATGCTGGAGCAATGGTTCTTTCCCATCCCATCAACAGAGGGGCAGGAGCTGCAACTGCAACAGGTCTTGAATTTGCGAGTAGAGAGAATAAGTACTCTTATCTTGTTTTTATGGATGCAGATGGACAGCATTCTTATCAGGATCTTAGGGCTTTGCTCAGTGTTGCACCAAACTATGATGTTGTCATTGGTTCTAGACATTTAGGTTCTATGAATATGCCTTTTTCTCGACGACTAGCAAATGCTGTTGGGAGCCTTATTACTTTTCTTTTTTTTGGGCTTTATGTTAAGGATTCACAAAGTGGTTTCAAAGTTTTTAATCGCAAAGCCATGCACAAAGTACAAATAAGTTTTGATCGTTACGAGTTTTGTTCAGAAATTATTGGTGAGATTTACCAAAAACATTTAAGTTACAAAGAAGTGCCTATAAAAGTTATCTACACTAACCATTCTAGGGCCAAAGGACAAAGTATTGGAAATGGTTTTAAAATGGTGCTTAGATTCATCTTCAGAACATAAAAATGATTTCCCTCTCAAGCCTCTTTTTCATTCTTCTTTCTTTCATTATGGTAGTTTATTTTATTCTTGTTTCCATGAGAAAGAAAAAATCTCATCTTGTTGTTGATAGCTTTTTTGTTCTGATTTATATTTTTGTTATGCTTATTTTTCTTTTTCCTAGTAGTATAACTTTTCTTGAAAAAACATTGGGCATACAAAGTGCAATCAACTTCATTATTTACCTTTCCATTTTTATTGCCTATTTTATTATCTTCATCCTCTACACTATCATCGACGACCAGAGGAAACAGATAACTGCTTTGACAAGAGAAGTTGCCTTGAGCAATTACAAAAAAGAGCAAAGTGAACACAAAAAAAAATAAGGTTAAGCTCCTTGTATTTCCTGGGCATTTTCTGCCTCATATAGGAGGTTTAGAATCTCATGTAGATAATTTTGCAAGAGAACTTTCAAAAAAAGAAGGGTATGAAATAACAATTTTTACGCCTCAGTACAATGATGCAAAGGAAGAGGAAATCATTCACACAGGTGTCAAAGTTATTCGTTATCCTTCTATAGAAATTGTTCATAATTATTTTATTCCCAAGTTTTATTCCTGGCGTTTTTACAAACTTTTTTACAAAGTTTATAGTTCGGATTTTCACATTGCGATGTCGCGAACGATGTTTTTCACAAACTCGACTTTGGCGTATGTTGTGAGCAAGTGGCGTATTAAGAGAAAAAAGCTTCTTCATGTTGAACATGCTTCAGACTATTCTCACCTCAAAAGCAAGTTTCAAATGAAGGTAAACAAATTTTATATGAACACTGTTGGCAAACTCCTTGTTAAACGTGCCGATTCGCTTGCAGCAGTCTCAAAGGGTGCTCAGACTTTTTTGAGTACTGAATTTAAAGTGAAAAAGCCAATTCAAGTTATTTATCGTGGGTTTAATCATGAAGAAGCTAAGACAATTGTCCCCAAAAGGTTTCCGACAGAGAGAAAAAATCTTGTTTTTGTTGGACGCCTTCTCAAAGGAAAGGGTGTTCAAGATTTGTTGCAGGCACTCTCATTCCTAAAAGAAATAGATGTTCATTTGTACATTATCGGTTCAGGAGATTATGAGATAGAACTTCAAAAACTTGTAAAGGTTTTGCACTTAGAAGGGAGAGTGAGTTTTGAAGGAAGTAAAAGTGGAAAGGAATGTTTGTCTTATATTAAAGCTGCAGATATTTTTGTTAATCCCTCACATAACGACGGGCTAGCAACTACTCTCATTGAAGCTTTTTTTTGTCGGACACAAATCCTTGCAACAGATGTTGGAGGCACATTTGAAGTTTTGGAAGAAGAATGGAATAAAAACTCCAGATATCAACTTATTCCTGCAAAAGATCCAAAAGCAATGGCAAAAGTCCTTAAAAAAATGCTAGCAAAAAAAGCCTCTCCTCTGAACGAAAAACTGTATAAGAAAATAGAAAAAAAATTTGATTGGGAAGAACATGCAAATTCCTATGATAAACTCATTAAAAAAACTCTCAAAAAATGAAAACAAAAATTTTGTACTTGACGACAACCTTGGAAAAAGGAGGTACAGAAACTCAGTTGTATTATCTTCTCTCGGAACTCTCAAAAGACAAGAACTATGACATAAAACTCATAAGTCTTGAAGGAGGAATCTACGAAAAAAAAATTCAAGAATTGGGAATCTCAGTACGGGTTCTTTCAAAAAAGGTTGCATATAGGCATCTTCTTAGTTATTTAGGAAAGATACGAAAAGAAATAGGAGGTTTTGAACCGCACATTGTTCATTCTTGTCTTTTTCATACAAATATTCTTGCCAAATTTTTAGCTCTGTATGAAAAAAACTATCTTCTTGTCTGTGCGTATAGAAATATCATTAGCCCTTATCCTTTGCTAAAAAAAGCAGAATTCCTCTTCAGAAAACAAGCTGATTGTCTTCTTTCTAACTCTTTTTCAGTTCAGGAAAATATTTTAGAAGAAGGTTTTGAAAAGGAAAAAACCAGGGTCCTTCCAAACATGTATGTTCCAAAAAAAATAGACTCTGCGCGTTTAAGGGATTTGAAGAAGAAGTATGGTGGGAAAAAGTTAATCTTGACGGTCGCTCATTTTCGTGCTCAAAAAGATTATAGGACAAACGTTGCATCGTGTGCTCAGATTTTGGAAACAGAGGATAATCTTCTTGTTTTGTATATTGGAGAAGGAGAAACTTTGCAAGAATGCAGGGAAGAAGTTAGGAGGTTGGGGCTTCAAAAGAAGATACTGTTTTTAGGAAAGCGTGAAGATGTTGCAGAGCATTTACTTTGTGCAGATGTTTTTTTTCTTCCTACTCTTTTTGAAGGGATGCCAAATGCTGTCATGGAAGCTATGTATTACAAAGTTCCCATTGTCGCAAGTGACATAAAACCTATTAGGGAGCTTAATGCTCAAGCTTTTCTTTGTCCGCCACAAAATGTTTCCTCTTTTGTACATGCGTTGAAAACGGTGCTCCACAAAGCTTTGTCTGATGCTGAACTTGAAAACAATAAGAAGCTTATTGAAGAGAAGTACTCTCTCAAGAAGATTGTTGAAGGGCATAAATCTTTGTACAAGAAACTTCTTTCAGGGAGTTTACAAGGTGGCTACTCAAAAGGAGAAACAAAAGTATAAAATAGGTCTAGACTAGAAACCAAGCATGGCTACATTATCGAGCTTCTTTGAAAACCTAGATTTTCCTGGTTTCATAAACACTTTGTACAATGAAGGCTGGTATAATTTGGTGTTTCCCTTTCTTCTGACGTATGCTGTGGTCTTTACCATTCTTAATCAGGCAAGTATTTTTGATAAGAGAAAGCCTGTTAAAGTTATCATAGCTTTGGTTTTTGCATTCTTTGCAATTGCTTTTCCCATTAATGGTGATTATGATAGTTGTGGTGTACAAACTTCTGCAGGAATTGCTTCTTCTGATTGTCCAACGCTTGGCAGTCTTATGATGGGTTTGTTTCCGGGGGTTTCGGCAATTGCAATTGGCATTCTTGCTTTGTACATTATTGCTGGTATGATGGGAATTGATCTTATGGATTTCTTGGGTTCGGGTTCACGTGACAGGGCTACTTTTAGGTGGGTACTTGGCGGAATTTGTACGCTTGTTGTTCTTTACTTTTTCGCAAGAGGTTTTGGTTGGGGTGGTTTTGCTTCTGATAACTCTGGTTTTGGAGAGTTTATTACAGATCCGGTTCTTTATATTGCCATTCTTTTTCTCCTCTTTTTCTTCTGGGTTACGGCAGATCCGGAAGAGGCTTCAGAGCGTGAAGCTCGGAGAAAAGCTAGACGTGCTGAATATAATCAAGAGAATGGAGGACATATGGGTAATCTTGAGAGAAACCACAATCATTAGAAAATGAAAAAAATACTTTTACTCTTTTTAACGCTTTTTTTGCTTTTCTTTGCATCTTGTACGACTGGTTCGAATACAAATAGTGATTACTTGCCAAGTTTTAATGGTGGGGATACGGCGCTTTCTTTTGACTTTGGAGAAAACACCCCTCCGGACACTGTTCGTGATCAAAGTCTTCAGCCTTTTTCTGTGAGGATTTCTGTTCAGAATCAGGGTGAGACAGATATTGCTGAGAATTCAGGCTATGTAGTTTTAACTGGTTTCAATCCTAGTGAGCTTAATCTAAATCAGACTTCAAAGCCTCTTAATGCGCTTAGGGGAAATCATAAGCAAGGAGATAATGTTATTTCTGGTGGGCAGCAGCAAGTAATCTTTGATAATTTAAAGTACACTTCAGATATTTTTTCTGGTTCTTTACCTTTGACCATTTATGCTAACATTTGTTATCCTTACAAAACTCGTTCTGTGGCTCTTCTTTGTATTAATGGGGATACAACGCCTAGTATTGATGATAGGACTAAAATTTGTGATCTTGAAGGTGAAAGACCTTTTGCAAATTCTGGGGCTCCTGTTAAGATTGATAATGTAAAGCAATATTCTGGTGGAACAAGTAAGATTCAATTTCAATTTGATATTGTTCATGTTCCTTCGAGTGATAATGCCATTCTTGTTGAGAGTGGAAGTATTGACAGTCGATGTAAGGTTAATGGAAAGGATCCTAGTAGTTCAGAAGTTTTGACATCTGTCGACAAAGTTAGATATAATGTTTCTACGGGTATTCCTGGACTTAGTTGTAGTGATTCCCAATCTGGAAATGGCGAGGCAACTTTGTATGGTGGGGATCCTATTACTGTTACTTGTATTCAGGACACGACAGATCAGCCAGAATATGAAAAGGCTGTTTCTATTCAGTTAGAGTATGATTATATTGACAGGGTTGGAAAGACGATTACTATTCAACATATTGACCAGTAATTTTTTTAGCCTAAGTTTTTAAATAATCCTTGCGAACTCATTTTATGGATGAAAAAACCTTTATTGATGCTGATAGGCTGCCGGTTCTCATAGGAAAGGATGGAGAAACAAAGCGGCTTTTGGAACAGCATTTTGATTCTACGATGGCTATTGATTCTCAAAGTGCTGAAATTGTTATTAGTGGAAAGGATGCAGTTTCCACTTTTACTCTCAAAAATGTGATTTCTGCAATAAATTTTGGGCATAATCCAAAAAAGGCTCTTAAGCTTGAGGATGAACATATGGTTCTTGATGTCATTGACGTTAAATCTATGGTCAAAGATGCAGGTCGGTGCAAAGTGATTATGGGGCGTATTATTGGGAAGGAAGGTTCAACAAGGAAGGTTATTGAGGAAGCAAGCGGCTGTGATGTTTCTGTAAAGGATCATTATGTTTCTGTAATTGGGCCTTATGAAAATACACTCATTGTACATGATGCGCTTAAAATGCTCATAAGTGGGGCAGCGCACAAATCCTTCTATGCTTTTCTCGAAAAGAATGCTGTTCGAAAAGATCCGGCAATACTATAATTTTTTAAATTCTAAACTTCTTATGTTCACATGGAAATGAAACTAGTGATTCGTTTTTTTGTTTTCTTTTTTGGTTTTTTCTTTTTTCTCTCTTTTGCGAGTGCTTGTTCGTGCATTCAGTCAGAAACTAGTGAGGGGTATGCTCTGGCGGATTTAGTTGTGGAGGCAAAAGTAACTGCTGTCAAGGAGCAGAGTTTTTCGAGTTTTTTATTGGTTGAAACTGTTGTCGATAAAGTGTACAAAGGTGAAAGCTCAAAACTTCAGAACTTCAAAACTCATGAAAGTTCGGCAACTTGTGGTTATCCGGTACATGTGGGTGATGTTCTTTTGATATATGCACAAAGGAATGAGGATTCTGATTATGTTATTAGTCTTTGTTCAGGAACTAAACCTTTGCTTAGTGCTGATGACGGGGAACTTGTTTTTCTTGGGGATGGTGAACTTGTAGGGGAAGAAAAGGAAGCAAAGGTTTTTGGCTCTCTTCAAAGTTTTATCATTGGTTTCTTTCTTGCAGTTGGTGTTGGTATATATTTGAATTTTTCTCTGAAAACACATGCGCGAAAACTTGAAAAACACAATCAAGAAGAAACAGAGAAGAAGAAAAAATCTTAGGCTAATTTCTTGAAGACATTTTTTCTTGGCTCAAATATTAGTCCTTCATTTTTGAGTTTGTCAAGAACCTTGTTTACATCGATTTTTCCAATTTTCATTTTCTCAGCTTCTGCTAAAATTAATTCCAGTGTGATTTCAGAAACTTGTGTTTCGAGTTTTTCAATAATTTCTAGTACGTTACGGTACATGTTCCTGGTGGACGCTGTAACTCCAGTTGTTAATCTGTCGATGTCCATGGCTCCAGTTTTTGGATCAACGCCAATTTTTTCAAGGCAGTACATCATCATGTCGATTGCTTTTTGAGCATATTCCTCTGTCACAACGGTGTTGAGTTTGATTTTAGCATATGCTTCAGACAAACGGACAATGGCTTCGAGCTGCCGAGCTGTAATCGGGACAGACCCTTTTCCTTCGTCATTTTCGGCTGCTGCATTTCTAATGGAAACATAGAAGTTTTTGATTCTTTCAATTGCTTCAAGACTTAAGACTGGTTTGAGACGTTTGGCATAGGCAATGTATTTTTTCAAAAAATCAGGGGTAATTTCGGTAATTGTTTTTGATTTGTCTCTGTGTGTTTGCAAAATATGGTCAGCAATGAGTGAGTCTTTTTTTTTGTCGGCATTGTCACGTAAAACAAAAATCAAATCAAAACGAGAGATAAGTGCTGGAGGAAAATTGATTTGCTTTGCAATGTCGCCGTAGGGATCAAAGCGTCCAAACTTTGGGTTTGCTGCTCCAAGAACTGTCGTTTCACAGCGTAGAGTCGCACGGATGTTAGCTTTTGCAATACTGATTGTTTGCTGTTCCAAGGCTTCGTGCATGGCAGAAGTATCTTCGTCGCTCATTTTGTCCAACTCGTCAATAGCACAGAGGCCCCCACTTGCAAGAACTATTGCCCCAGCTTCTAAAGCCCAACCCTTCGTCAAATCATCTTTTACCACTGTTGCAGTTAGTCCTGTTCCCGTCGCTGACTTTCCGGACACAAACATTGATTTGGGGGAAATTTTACTTGCTGATTTCAAAAGCTGAGATTTGGCGGCTCCGGGATCACCAATCAAAAGCATGTGGATGTCACCTCTTGTTTTGATGCCGTCTCCTTTAATTGCACCTGAACCGCCAAAGAGCTGGAGTAGGACTGCTTCCTTAATTCTGTTATTTCCGTAAATCGAAGGAGCCGTATTTTTAACGAGAATCTCTACTACGTCGTCTTTTGCGGAGAGTTCTTTTATAGCGTCTTCATCTTCTTTTGTGACGACAATTTCGGAATAATCCTCCTCACTCAAATCGATAAAATTTCCTTCAATAAGAAGGTCGTAGTTAATACTGTCTGCGCCCGTACGAGTTTGCAGAGGAATTTCCTTTACAATACCAATAACAAAAACACGCGATCCCGGATTTGTACGCGAATCCTTGAAAGGAGAAACAAGATCTCTTTGCAGAAGAATATTAATACGTTTTGGCTGATCTCCTTGATTTTCAAGATGTTCGGGAACTTCCTCAAGAATGAGCGTTTGTGAGTCCACGAGAATTTTATTAACAAGTTCAATCATGGATTTACATTTCGGACAGTTCTTCAAAGTACGAGTTTTTTCTTCAGACTGGGGGAGCTTGAGTTTGTCCTGAGAATAAGAACAGCTAGGATTTGTACATAGGTACTCAAGGTATTCCAAGCGCGGACGAACGTCTGTCTTACGACGAACTTGGCCTTCCACAAGAACAAGCTTTCCCAGATGCTCAGAGCGAATGTCTCGAATCATGACCCTTTCACTTTCTGGAAGGGAGGATAGCCGTACTCTGATTGGCTGTATATGTTCACCTTCACCCTCAGCAATTTGAGCAAGAGTTTGTTCCATGAGCATGAACGCGTCCAGAGGGTGGGAAAGGACATAATCTCCAAGTTCAAGGTCATATTCAGAAAGTTGAAAAAAATCGACATGAAGTGCCGGTTTTCCAGAAGAAATAACTTTTTTAATGTCGCTGTGCATAAACTCTTCAAAAAAACCATGAAACTTCTTAATCAGGGTTTTTGTATCGTAGAGCTCCATGTAAAACGTCAAAGCTTTTAGGTTTTTAAATTTGCGCAGCCGCGAGAGCGAAAGAATACTGCCAAAAAACATATAAGTTCCTTTCAAAAAGTAAAGTCATGAAACAGCAGATTCTCGACAAAGTTCAAGCTCTTCTTCCTGAACTTCCTCTTGCTCAGCTTGCAGAAGCGCCAAAACTAGAGGAACACGGTGACATAGCAATTCCCTTTTTTCTTCTTTCAAAAGAGCGTAAACAGTCGCCTGTACACATCGCAAAGGAATACGAAGAGAAACTTAGGGGTTTCCAGATTCCTGAAATCGCCAAAGTTGAAGCGGCAGGTCCCTACCTCAACATTCACATCTCTTTGTCGTACAAAGCTAAGTCTGTACTGGAAAATATTGCAGAGAAAAGCAAAACTCATTCTTCTTTTTACGAGACAGCGACAAAGCAGAAAATTCTCGTCGAATATCCTTCTCCAAACAATAACAAAGCACTTCATCTCGGACACGTCAGAAATATTTTTTTGGGAAATTCTCTTTCAAAAATCTTGAAAAAAACAGGAAATACAGTCTTCAAAGTAAATCTCAACAACGACAGAGGAATTGCCATTTGTAAGAGTCTTTTGTCGTACAAACTTTGGGGGGAAGGAAAAACTCCTGAGAGTGAAAAACAGAAATCAGACAAGTTTGGAACCTACTATTACACGCTCTTCGACAAAGAGAACAAAGCTCATCCCGAACTGAAGCTGGAAGAAAAAGCACAAGAATTGCTTAGACTTTGGGAAGCTGGCGACAAAGAAACGCTGGACTTGTGGAGAAGATTTATTGACTGGATGCTCGAAGGAAATAAAGAGACGTACAAAAACTACAAAATTTCTTTTGACAAGGAATACTTTGAAAGCGAGATTTACAAAGAAGGAAAAGAAATTGTGCAGAAAGCTTTTGAGAACAAAGTTCAAGGATTTGCAAAAGACGAAAGCGGAGCAATATTTGTCGATTTGGAAGACAAGAATTTGGGGAAGAAATTTCTTTTGCGTTCGGATGGAACTGCTTTGTACATGACGCAGGATTTGTACTTGGCATACGAAAAAGAAAAACTATTTCATCCGGACAAGTACGTTTTCATTGTCGGAAGTGAGCAAGAATATCATTTTCACGTTCTCTTTGAGCTTTTGTCAAGAATAGGATTTGGCGGGAATGAGAAGAACTTTCATCTTAGTTATGGAATGATTTATTTGCCTGAGGGTAGAATGAAATCGCGAGAGGGAAATGTTGTTGAAGCAGATGAACTTCTTGCTGAACAGAAGGCTTTAGCAAAAGAAAATCTTAAAGAGAGAAATCCTAACTTATCAGAAGAAGAGCTGGAAAAAAGAGCTCAGATTATTGGTTATTCTTCACTTGCTTTTTTCATTCTTAAGTTCAATCCGAGAAGCGATTTTGTCTTTAATCCTAAAGAGAGTCTTTCCTTTGAAGGAGAAACTGGGCCTTATGTACAGTACACGTACGCGCGTATTTGCTCCATTCTCAGAAAGGCAGCGTACAAAGAAAAAGCTCCGGACTTCACAGAGTACAGCGACAAAGAACTCGCTTTGATAAACACGCTAGCAAAGTACAAAGATGCTTTGGAAGAAGCAAGCGAACAGTACAAAATTTCAGCTCTTGCCCATTACCTTGTACAGCTTTGTAAGAAATTTAATGAACTTTATCAGAATGAACCCATTCTCAAAGCAGGAGAAAAACGAAAGCAAGCTTTGTTGTACCTGTGTTCCTGTACTGCGAGCATCATTAAAGACGCTTTGGACTTGCTTGACATTGAAGTTCTTGAAGAAATGTAATTTTTTTTTTTTTTAGGATTGAACAAAGAGGGATTTTTCATAAATTCCATTGTTTGTATAAACGGCAACTTGATATGCTTTTCCTGATAAAACTGAACAATTTAGAAGAAAAACAAAGTTTGTGTCTATGACGTTCCCATTGAGAGACAGGCAACTTGAATTGTCGAGTGTAATTGAAGAAATGATTTGGAATGAATCTTTTGTACTTGTGTGCCGTAAAGCTAGTGTTGCTTTGTTCCCTTCTGCTTGTTTTAGTTCCATTGGTTCGATTTGTCCTGATTTTTGGTTGTCCACTTTAATTTGCAGAGAATTCCTAAAGGTTGTGACCCAGGTGTATGTTGAAATACTCGTAACGACGACTACGAAAAGAAGAAGGACTGTTGCCACTGCAGGGAGAGTTGCTTTTTTATTTTCTTTTCTTCTTTTCTTAAAAAAAAATGGGAGGAGGAGAGAGCTAAAGAGGAAAACTAATGAAATGGGAGAAAGGGCAGGTGTTGCTTGTTTTGGATTTGGAAAGAATGAAAAGGTTCTACTTTCAAGTGTTCTAAAATTATTGTTGAAAGAAATGTTAAAGGTATATGTTGTTTTGCTAAAATTTTCGACATTGAGAGATAAAGAGCATAAGGATGTGGAATTGACGTTCATCTCGTATTCTGTTCCGTTGAGATGCAAAGTGCATTGAGTTAATGATCCGGAAGAATCGAATAGTTGGAAGAGCATAGTTGGATAGTATGAGAGTTTTGCGCTGTCCATTGGTGTTGGATAAAGATATTGTTGTGGATCTTCTCCAATATAGAGTTCTCTTGTTTCTGTTGTACCATTACTTATGCCTTCTGTTGTGGTTGAAACTTCGACATAATAATTATGTGTTCCGTTCGTAATATCTGTTTTGTTAAGGAAACAGTAGGTTCCTCCAATAACGGTCATGCTTTGTGGTGTTGAGTCCCAATAAAGGGTACATTCATCAATAATTTCGTCAGCTGATGTGTTGATAACTGTCCAATTATCGCTTTCTAGAAGGTAACCGTTGGCATAGGTTGGACTCTCAAATTGTGGAATTACTGGTGCTGGTGAGCGGTCAGGGCTTGCAAGTGGCGCCAGGTCGTAAATTGGGGTTGAACTGTTGATAGTATAGTTGGCAGGATTGATACAGACATTATATAGGAATCCTGCATATTTGCGAGATTCATTTGCAAGACAAGAAATGTCATTGTAGTAATTTCCCACACTTGGAGAACTAGTGTTAAAATATGAGGGGTAGCTTTCTAGGTCTGCACCATACATGTTTGTACTATTTTCAAAACTTCCGCCGTAGAAAATGTTATCTTGTGATTTGATAATGAAAACATTTTTGTTTGTGTTGTTAAATGTCTTCACATTTGAAAATGTATTATTTGAAACGTATTGTGAAAGGGAAATTCCATTGTCGTTGGAGTATGCAGTTAGGTTATCTATTGTTGAGGATTTTGAATATGAAATAAAATACATTCCTGCTCGCCCATTTTCATAACTTGTAATATTGTAGAACTTGTTGAAATCTGAATAGTAGTAGACATAGATTCCATCATAACTATTATTTCTTGTGTTAACATTTGAAATAGTATTATTATTTGAGTTAGTTGTAATTGCAAGTCCATAAGAAAGGCCTCCGTTGGTATTTGTTATTGTGATGTCTGAAAGGATGTTGTTAAGTCCATTATTAATTTCTAGGGCTGCATCTTTTGAATTATTTATTGAGATGTTTTGAAAAGTGGAATTGTCTGCATGAGTTGAATAAATGCCTCTTGTTGAGGAGTTTATTGAAATATTTCCTATTCTGTTGTTATAATTGTTTTGTAAGTTGATTCCTCTTCCGAAATCTTGTAGGTTACAGTTTGAAATATTGATATATGAAGCTGTTGATGCTGGTAATGTGATTCCGTAATCTGCACTTCCGTCGTCTCCTTTTAGGATAAAGTCTTTACAATTAAATGATATGTTTTGAGTTTCTAAGGTGATACATGTTCCCGTTGTTGAAATGTTTGTTCCTAGTTCATAGGAAAGGCCTGTCCAAGAATACGAACCACAAATTGTGATGGGTTCTAAATCATAACTTGTTAGATTTTGAATTTTATCTGAATATACTGTCTCATCTGTGAAATTAAAATAGTCTATTGTGTTTTCTTCACTTTGTTTAAAGTATAGTTCGTACAAACTATTGTTGGAGATATTAATATTTGAAAAAGAGTTATTTGTTGAATACGAATATACATATATTCCTCTTGTATTTGAGTAGGCTGTTAAATTGTCTATAATTGATGATCTTGAATAAGAATAAAAATACATTCCTGCTCCGCCATTTTCAAAACTTGTAATATTGTAGAAATTATTTGAGTCTGAAAGATAGGAATAGATTCCGTCATAGCTGTTATTTTTTGTTTTAATATTTGTAAATGTGTTGTTATCAGAGCTAGTGATACTAATGCCATAGGGATAGGCCCCGTGTGAATCTGAAATATTCATATTTGTGAAATCTGAGTCAAATACTGTGTTTATTTCTATTCCAGATGCGTAGGAATTGTTTATTGTTATATTTGTTATAGTTAAATTACTTCGATGTGTTGCATAAATTCCTCTTCCAAAATCTTGTAGGTTGCAATTTGAAATATTATTTTTGCCACCGGTTACAGTTGGAAAATAAATCGCGTAGTCTGCTCCTCCTCTGTCTCCTGTTAAGGTAAAATCTTTGCAATCAAATGAGGTGTTTGTAACTTCTATTGAGATGCATGTTCCCGTTGTTGTGATATTGGCTCCTAGTTCATATGAAAATCCAGTCCAGGAATAAGAGCCGCATGCTGTTAGAGGTTCTAAATCGTAAGCAAAAATATTTTGTGTTGTATCTGAATATGCGGATTTGTCAGTAAAATTAAATTCTTTTATGAAATTTCCTTCACTTTGTTTAAAATAGAGATCATATTCACTGTTATTATAAATTTCAGTAATCTCTGAAAATGAACCATTTGTGGCAAAAGAGTTTAGATATATGCCTTTTGCATTTGAGTATGCAGTTAAATTGTTTATTACATTTGAAAGTGAATATGATGTGATCATAATTCCTGCTCTGGTATTTCCAAAGCTTGTGCTATTATAGATTTTATTTTCATCTGAGGAAGTGATGTAAATTCCATCATATGTGTTGTTCTTTGTTGTTATCTCATTGAGTGTATTGTTATCGGATGTGCTTAGGCTTATTCCGTATGCAGTCCCTCCGTGTCCGTCGAAAACGGTGATATTTGAAAGAGAATTATTTGAGGAGTAATATAGTTCTATTCCATTTAAGTAGGAATTATAGACAGAGATATTTTCAAGTGTATTTTCATCTCCCTGATTTATTACTATTCCTTTTCCAAAGTCTCGGATATTGCAATTAGAAATTGTATTGTTTGATGCTGTAAGAACTGATAAATATATGGCTGTGTCGGAACTTCCTCTGTCTCCGGTTAGTGTAAATTCTTGGCAATCTAGGGTTATATTTCCTGTAGTTATTGTGATACAGGTTGTAGTTGCAGAAATGTTTTGGATTAGTACATAGTCTCCGGGGCTTGAGATGGTAGTACAGGCTGAAATATCTGTTGCTCCAGTTGGTTGAACTGTTGAGAGTAGACTAAGAAATAAAAATACGGGGAAATATATTCTCAACTTGAAAGTCTGGGGGTCTCTCATTATCCTTATGGGTTATACTTAGCAGTTTTTTACTTAGCTTTTCGTTATCTCTGTAAAGAGAGAACAATGGGGAGAAATACTTTTATAATATTTTTTCTTTACTTGGTGTTATGGATAGCCTGAACAGGGAAATTTTTTTTCGTTATGCTGTACTTTTTTTTTTGAATATTCTTTTTTTTAGTGATTTTTTTAGTTCGGTTTTTGTTTTTCTTTTTGTTAAACTTCTGTCATATTTTTTTTCATTTTTTTTCTCTCTTCAAACTGTAAATTCTCTTTTTTTTGTAGAGGGAACTTTTACTGTTGTTGAAATTGCAAAAGAGTGTGTTGCCCCTTTTGCTTATCTTTTTTTATCTTTTTTCTTTTTGAGTTTACCTTTACGTTTTTTTAATTCTCTTAAACTTCTGGTTTATTCTTTGGTTTTTTTTACTTTTTTTAATTTCCTCAGAATTGCTTTTTTGAGTTTTTTGCTTCTAGAGGGAATGGTAAATCTTTTTCATCAAGTTCATTCTTTTTTCTATTATTTTTTTACTTGTTTTTTTCTTCTTGGTCTTTGTTTCTTTTTTTACAAAGGTTTCAAAATAAGTGGGATTCCTTTCTATGATGATTTTACTACACTTTCTCGTCAAATTTTGAAAGAAAGAAAATAAGAGACTACTTGAAAAAAAGTTTTATTCTACTTTGATATACATGTAGCGAGTTTGATGGTTTTCTCCGTCGGAAGCACTTATTCTTACTGTGTATGTTCCTTTTTTAACTCCGGATTTGATGTACATTGGAATTTGAATTTCTTTGTCAGCGTTTCCTGCAAGATTCAAGTTCTCGGAGAACACTAGGCCTAGTTCTCTGCTCATGACAGAAACTTCAACTTCTTTTTTTGAATTTTCATTGTTTATGATACTAAATTCAAGACTGTTGTATCCTTGCTTGTAAACTTTGTCGTTGTTGTTTGTCATGTAATCAACAATGTCGAAACCTTTTCCTCTAATGGATGCGTAATCTACTTTCTCCGAGTCTGAATTAGAAGAATTTCCATCTTCTGACGAACTTTTGTATGTGAATAAGACTTCATCTGACAAAGTAAGGAAAGATCCAATGGAATCATAAAGCTCAACTTTGAATGTGCATGTGTCTTCTGGTACTCTTAGGTTAAAGTCTCTTGTGTTTGTCGTGAAGGTGAATGTGTTTGTAATTCCATCTGCTTTGGAGTGTGCTGTGGCATAAAGCTTTCCACTTCCTGTTTTCAAAGTATTCTCAATTCCTTCGCACACAATGATTGGCTTCACATTCACGAGTCTGTTGGCAAGTGTTTCATTGATTTTGAGTTGGAAGCTGAAATCTTGTCCAATTTCTACTACTTTGGGTACAATCAATTCTGAGTTTATGTCTGAGAGTTTAACTTCTTCACTATAGAAGTTTTTCTCAATAAGTTTTGTCACTTCATTGTTTCTTGTATCTGTACAACTTAGGAGGAAAACACCAAGGCCACTAACATTGTAGTTTTCTAGGACTTCGCTTCCTTTACTGTTTACTCCTTTTGAAACTCCGTTAATTGTTAGGGAACATTTAAATTCCAAATCGTGTGAATGTGTAACTTCCCAGTTCAGTGTGAGGTTGCTTGGAACAAAATCTCCATTTGAGGACTCAAGTGTGAACTCTTCAATGATTGGACTTACTTCTCCAACAACAATTTCAAGACTTTTGCTTTTCTCAGCTCCAAGTTCGTCTGTTACTGTTAGTGTTGCTGTGTAAATTCCATTCTGTTTGTATGTGTGTGCTGTATAATATGTTACTGCGCAATTTGTCTCTTTAATTTTATCTCCATCGCCAAAGTCAAGTGTGCAGGTTAATTCGTCGCTGTCTTCATCTTGGACTTTTGCTGTGAAGTTGACATTAAGTGGTGCAAGGCCTGAAAGTGGAGTTGCCTCAAAACTCAAGAGTTCTGGTGCAATATTTTTTGTTACGTAAATTGTTGTACTTTTTGTTGTGATGGCTCCTCTGCTGTCCTTTGCCGTCAGTGTTGCTGTGTACAGGCCTTTTTGTGTGTATGTGTGTTTTGTCTGAGTTTCTTCGTTGCAGGAACTTAATTTTTCTTCATTTCCATCACCAAATTTGAGAACGCAGGTGAGATTGTCTTTTTCTTTATCTTCAACTTTTGAAGTGAAGGTAACTTCGAGAGGAGCTTTTCCTTTCTCAGGGTTAGCAGTAAAAACTGAAACTTCAGGAGCTGAATTTGCATTTACTGTGATGAGGATTGATTTTGTAAAGAGCAATGCTGTTGATGCATTTTCCTCAGGTTCAGCATAATTTCCGTTACTGTCCTTTGCAATAAGTTTAGCTTTGTAGAGTCCTTTTTGTGTGTATGTGTGTGTTGTTGTCTTTGTTGTCTGACAGTTTGGTATGTCTACTTTTGTTCCGTCTCCAAAGTCGATCCAACAGTTTACTGTGTCCGCGTCTGCATCGTTCATTTTTACTGTGAATATTGTTGTTAGTGGCGCTGTTCCTGTTGTTGGGTTTGCTGTGAATGTTGAAACTGTTGGCGCTGAGTTTGCTTTGTTCACTACTATTGTTATTGTTTTTGCTGTTGCTGAGTTTCCGTTGCTGTCCTTTGCCGTCAGTTTTGCTGTGTATGTTCCTGTGTTTGTGTATGTGTGTGTTGTTGTCTTTGTTGTCTGACAGTTTGGTATGTCTACTTTTGTTCCGTCTCCAAAGTCAATCCAGCAATTTACCGTATCTCCATCTGCATCGTTCATTTTTACTGTGAATATTGTTGTTAGTGGCGCTGTTCCTGTTGTTGGGTTTGCTGTGAATGTTGAAACTGTTGGCGCTGAGTTTGCTTTGTTCACTACTATTGTTATTGTTTTTGCTGTTGCTGAGTTTGCGTTGCTGTCCTTTGCTGTCAGTTTTGCTGTGTATGTTCCTGTGCTTGTGTATGTGTGTGTTGTTGTCTTTGTTATCTGACAGTTTGGTATGTCTACTTTTGTTCCGTCTCCAAAGTCAATCCAACAGTTTACTGTGTCCGCGTCTACGTCATTCATTTTTACTGTGAATGTTGTTGTTAGTGGCGCTGTTCCTGTTGTTGGGTTTGCTGTGAATGTTGAAACTGTTGGCGCTGAGTTTGCTTTGTTCACTACTATTGTTATTGTTTTTGCTGTTGCTGAGTTTGCGTTGCTGTCCTTTGCTGTCAGTTTTGCTGTGTATGTTCCTGTGTTTGTGTATGTGTGTGTTGTTGTCTTTGTTGTCTGACAGTTTGGTATGTCTACTTTTGTTCCGTCTCCAAAGTCAATCCAACAGTTTACTGTGTCCGCGTCTGCGTCATTCATTTTTACTGTGAATGTTGTTGTTAGTGGCGCTGTTCCTGTTGTTGGGTTTGCTGTGAATGTTGTAACTGTTGGTGCTGAATTTGCAGCTTGGTTTACAAATATGACCATAAAATTTGGTTTTCCTGAAACTCCTTTTGAATCTTGAGGAGTTAGAGTTGCTGTATATGTTCCTGTGGTTGTGTATGTGTGAGTTATTGTTTTTGTTGTCTGGCAGTCAATAAGATTTGTCTTAAATCCATCTCCAAAATCAAGCCAACAGTTAATGGCGTCTGAATTAGCGTCTGATGCTCTTGCAGTGAATGTTGTTGTTAGGGGTGCTGTTCCTTTGTCTGGTGTTGCTAAGAAATAAGTGACTACTGGTGCCGAATTTGCAGGGTTTACAACAATTGTTCTTGTTTCGGGTGTAGTAGCATAGGCGCCAAGTACGTCTTTTGCTGTTAATGTTGCGGTATAAATTCCTTCTTTTGTGTATGTGTGCGTTACTGTTTTTGTTGTCTGACAGCTTGGGACGTCTGCTTTGGTTCCGTCTCCGAAGTCAATCCAACAGTTAACGACGTCGCTATTTGCATCCCGAGTTCGAACTGTAAATGTTGTTGTAAATGGTTCTGTTCCTGAAAGTGGGTTTGCAGAGAAAACGTAAATAGTAGGAGGTGAATTTGAGGAGGTTGTAGTTCCTGAATCAGAAGGACAATCATTTGTAGTTACAGGAATCCACCAGAGAATATCGTCTACAGTAGTAGTGGAAGAACAGTCTTCTGTCGAAGAAGTTGTTGGAAACATTGCATTCATGACATCGTCAACAGATGTTGCATTAGCACTACTTCCTGCAAGAAGAAGTGAGAGAAAAACAATGAAGATGGTCTTAAACAGACTGATTTCAAAGCTAAACTTTGTTTTTTGGGAAGGCTTTTCTGGATGCACCATTTTTAATAACTATCAAGTAATAAAAGTAACTTTAATTTATAAATGTTATGTCTTTCCTTTTGAGGGGTTTAGGAGGTTTACAGCCAAAGCTATATAAAGAATTCTTCACAAGTCATTTTGAAATCATGAACGATAACGGCTATAGACAGAATGTAGCCGCCATTATCATAAACAAGGAAAAGAAAGTTTTAATGTGTGAACATGTTTGGATTGATGATGCGTGGCAGTTTCCTCAGGGTGGAGTTGAAGATGGGGAAACAAAGGAGGAGGCACTCTTGAGAGAGATGAGCGAAGAACTGGGGACGGACAAGTTTAAGGTTCTTTCAAAAATGGATAAGCCCATAAAGTATCAGTTTCCTTTTTATCTTAAGGATAAGTATGGTGCCCAAGGTCAGGAACAACAGTATTTTCTTTTGTACTTTTATGGGGATGAGAAGGAGATTCGTTTTGATAATCAAGAAAAACCTGAGTTTAGAGCTTTTGAATGGGTTTCTTATGAGGAACCTCCTTTACGGGTTATTTATTTCAAAAAGCTTGCTTATCTTGAGGCTCTTCGTTTTTTTAAAGATGATTATGAAAAATTTGATCCTTTGAGCTTGTAGTTCTTTTTCTTCTCAATTGTATTTTTAGAAAAAAGTGAAAAAATTCTAATTCGGAATCTCTTTTCCTGTGGTATAAGTATAATGCTCAGTTAAGAAATTATTTGAGCATTAGGACGAAGCCTCCCAGAACGAGGAGGAAAAACATTGCAGCTAGGAAATCTGTGCTGATGCCGCCAAAAAGATTTGAGAGCCATGATAAAAAGCCATCTCCTGAGTCTGCTCCTGTTATGTCGTCGACACCTGTATTAAAGCTTGGGTCGATTTGGTATGGGTCATCAGAGGGATTGCTTGAATCAAATGTGTTATTGAGGGCAAAGAACGATTTTAGGAAGATGACGAGAAACAAGAGGACGACAATTGCTAAGATCCACTTTGCTTTGCTTGTCATAGTACTAGAAATTGTTTTCATTTCTACTCCTAAAAATAGGAAGATGAGCATTCCTAAGAAGAGGAATACGAAAATAATTGTAAACCAGTTTATAGCATAACTTACTGTGTAGCTAACGACTCCCGACAAGGAAACGATGATTGCTGCAAGAAGTGCAATAAGGGAGTTTAATCTGTTGTCGTCACCAAAAACCTGTACTTTTTTTAGGAGTCCAAATGTAATTGCATAAATGAAAAGGGCTGCAACGAGGATTTTAGCGTATTCAAGAAATCCTTCTGCGAAGATGCTTTCTGCCATGAACTGGGTCTGTTCCATATATTTATAAACTTTCTGTCCTCTTTCAGGTTATGCACACTCTTTCAAACAAAGAAAAAAAGGCTTTGGTTGGTCTTCTTCCAAAGGCTTATTCTTTTGATAAAAAAGATGTTTTTCATCTTATGCAGATTTCCAAGGAAAACAAACTTTTTCTTTTACTAAAAAATTCTCAGCCTTTTCTTATTCAGAAGGAGGGACACTTTTTTCCTCATCTCCTTTCTTTTCCTGATGATTCGTATGCCTCAGTTTTTATTGATAATGGTGCTTTGCTTCATATTCTTAAAGGGGCTGCTTTGATGCGACCTGGAATTGTGGAGATTCGAGGAACTTTTACGAAGGGCGATGTTCTTGCAGTAAGGGATATGACAAAAGGGAAGGCAGTTGCTTTAGGTTTGGCGTTGTGTACTTCTGAGGAAATGGCAGTTCTTGAAAAGGGTAAAGTTGTTCAAATCTATCATTATTTTAATGATGAATTTTATAGTAAATAGGAATTTATGACTCTTAAGTTAATAGGAGTTCATATTAATTTCTTTTGTTTGTATTTTTCTGATGGATAGAAAGGATATGTTACAGACAGAGAGATATTTTGAAACTTTGTTTTTGCTTTTCCTTTTGGGTCTTTTTCTTTATATTATTAAGGGTTTTATGTTTGCTTTTTTTCTTGCTATTACTTTTGTTTTTCTTAGTTACAAATATAATAAGTGGCTCTTGAGTATTGTTAGGAAAGATTATCTTGCTGCAACTATTACTGTTGTTCTTATTCTTTTTGCAATTTTACTTCCTATTTTTCTTCTTTTTACTGCTTTAGTTGGTGAGTCAGCATCTTTATTTGATTCAAGTTCTCGTCTTCTCCAATCTAATGCTCTTCAAAACTGTGATTTGGCAATTTGCATAAAGATGTTGGATGGTCTTGCTCTTATTGATAGTAAATTGGAAACGATCTCTAACGCTGTTAGTGGGATTGTCCTTAGCTCTTACGATAAAATTTTTTCTTATACTTCAAATCTTTTTGTTGATCTTTTTATTTTTATTCTGACTTTCTGGTTTTTGCTCAAGGATGGGGATCATTTCGTTGTGTATTTAAAAAAAGTTTTGCCCATGAAGGACTATTATAAGGAGGCTCTTTTTGTCCGTTTTAGGGATGTTACTTCGGCGGTGTTTGTTGACACTATTCTTATTGCTTTACTCCAAGGTGGTCTTGTTGGGCTTGGTTTTTGGTTTCTAGGTTTTTCCTCTCCTGTTTTTTGGGGGTTGGTTGCTTCTTTTTTTTCTCTTATTCCTGTACTTGGGGCTCCTGTTGTCTGGCTTCCAGCAGTTGTTTTTCTTTTTTTAACGGGGAAATTCTATGTGGCACTTGGTCTTTGTTTGTATGGCGCTCTGGTTGTGGGACTCTCAGATAATATCATTCGCCCTATTCTCATCAATAATAAGGTTAATGTCCATCCTATGCTTATTATGCTTGGTATTATGGGGGGATTGGAGGCTTTTGGTTTTTTTGGTCTTTTTCTTGGGCCTATTATTATTAGTCTTTTAGTTTCTGTTATGGATTTATATAAACTTGATTTTCATTAATTTTATAAAGCACTTTTCATGGTTACTATAAAGAAAAAATGGTAGATACTAAAAAAAAGAAACTTTCTGATTTGCAAAATGAGGCTCCTGCTAAAGTTCGATTTCCTGTGAAAGACGAATTTGTTGGAATTGTGGAGAAAAGATTGGGGGGTTCTCGTATGCATGTTCGAAGTTCTGATGGGAGAGAAATTCTTGCTCGTGTTCCGGGGCGGGTGAAAAAATTTTTGTGGATTAGGGAAGGGGATATTGTTCTTTTGCAGCCTTGGGAATTGGACAAGGAACGCGCTGACCTTGTTTACAAGTATAAACCCGGAGAAATTAAGGCTCTTGAGCAAAAGGGCCTCTTGGGTAATTTTGAAAACGTTGAAGAATTCTAAGTTTGTCTTTTTTTCTTTTTGAATATAGTCGTCTACAAAACTCATTCTTTTTGTTTTTTCTCTATTCACTTTGTTTGTTTGCTAGGTGATGTTCTCGAAGTTAAGAACTTCTGTTGGGTACTATATTTTTGTTAAAGAATTTTAGAGAAAATGTAGGTTTTCTCTTTTTTTGTTTTTTCTTCTGAAATGGTTTATTCTTCTTTTGCTAAGTAAAATATGGCTTTGAGTGCAACGAAGATTGCTGCAGGAATGACTACTGATATGACGTTCATGTACATTTTACTCAGTAAGATTGTTTCCAGCTCGAACACTTGTGTTATTGCTCCGAGTAGTGGTCCTAAAAGGAGTGTTAATGTAATACATGACACTAGGAATGGTACGGTTTCGTTTCGAGTTATGTTCAGTGCTCCGATACTTACTCCTAAAATTATGAGCACGATTGTGAGGATTTTTGAAACCGTGGGGCTAAGGCTGAACACCGAAGTTCCGATTGCTAGGATGAGTGCTGTTACGAATAGTAGTGATCCGTAAATGTGTAGGTTTGCAAAAGTGTTGTTTTTTTTCATAAGTATTTGGTTTTAATAGTTTTTTCTATATAAAATTTGTGAGTTACCTGAAAGTAGGTGTGGTGAGTTTTTTTTATCGTTCTAACATTATTGTTACGGGTCCGTTGTTTATGAGCTTGACTTTCATTTTAGCTCCGAACTTTCCTGTTTTTACGTGAAGCTGAGAATTTTTTAGTTTTGCAATAAAATGCTCGTATGCTTGCTCTGCTTTTTCGTACTCCAGTGCTTTTGTAAAGTTTGGTTTGTTGCCGTCGCTACAGTCTGCGTGTAAGGTAAATTGGGAAACTACGAGTAATTCTCCTTTAATATCAGAAATGTTTAGGTCAAATCCTTTTTTTTCAGAAGGCCAAAGTCTGAGCTTGAGAATTTTTTTTGTTAGGTATTCTAATTTTTCTTCAGAGTAGTTTTTAGAAAAACCAACTAATAGTAAGAGTCCTTTTCCAATTTCGGAAATTTTTTCTCCTTCAACACTGACAGATGCTTCGTCTACACGTTGTACGAGAATTTTCATGATAGTGGAATTGGTTTTTGTTTTTTATAATTTTTCTTTGTTGCCGCTAGGTTTATAAAGTGTTTTTAGTTTGTTTCTTTTGAACAATCGCCTAAAGCAGAAATTTTTTTTCTTTTTCTGTTTGTGGGGTATAGTTTGTTCTCATAACAAAAATACACCTGAACGATGGCACGTATGCATGCACGAAAAAAAGGAAAGTCGGGTTCTCATAAGCCGGCTGAAACGGATCTTTCTTTTGTTTCTTTCTCCAAAGAAGAAGTAGAAAGTCTGGTTGTTAAGCTTTCCAAGCAGGACTTCAAAGCAAGTATGATTGGAACTGAGTTGAGGGACAGATATGGTGTTCCTAGTATAAAAAAACTTACGGGGAAGTCAGTCTCGACTATTCTTAATGAGAATGGTTTGGAGCAAACTCTTCCAGAAGATTTGGGAAACCTTGTCGCTAAGTTTCTTCGTTTGAAAAAGCATCTTGAGAATAATCTTCGTGATACTCACAATAAGAGAAGTCTTATCCTTTTGGAGTCACGAATTCGTCGTTTGGCTAAGTACTACAAAGAGCAAGGAAAACTTGCAAAGAATTGGAGGCATGATTAGGAAAAATGGCGAAAGTTGTTGTAAAATCAAAGGTTAAGAAAGTTAAAAGAAAATTTCCTGTTGAATTGAAGGCTCCTGAGTACCTTAATTCTATGTCTCTTGGAACTTCCAATGTTACTGATTTGCCGTCTCTTGTTGGCAAGTGTGTACGGATGAATCTGATGTATGTTACAGGAAGTGTCAAAAATCAAAATGTTCGGCTTGTTTTTACTGTCACAGAGGCAGCGTCTGGACTTGCTAAGACTCATGTTACGGAATATGAACAGATTGCGTATTTTCTTAGTCGGTTTGTGAAAAAAGGAAGTGAGCTTTTGGAAGATTCTTTTGTTGTTACAAGTAAGGATGGAGTTGGGATTAGGGTGAAGCCTTTTGTGGTGACTAAGGGTACTGCTTCAACTCTTGTGAAATCTGCTCTTCGTGCAAAAGCAAGGGAACTTGTTGAAAAGGATGCGAGTTCAAAAACTATTGGTGAGTTCATGTCTTCTGTTATTGTTGGGAAGGGTCAGAATGAGTATAGAAATGAGCTTAAGAAAATTTTCCCTTTGAAATCTTTTGAATTCCGAAAAGTGAGTGTTGAAAAATAAAAATGGAGATTGTTGAGAAGAAAGATGACACGACAAGTGTAAGTCTGGTGCTAGGGAGTGATGAACTGTCCTTGTTTTTAGTTGTGAAGCATTACCTTGAACAAATTCCTGAGGTTGATATTGTAGGTATTGCTCGCGACCATCACCTTCTCGACAGATCTGAGCTTCATATTAAAGTAAGCAAAGGCAAGGCACTTGATGCTTTGAAGAAAGCTCTTAAGGAGGCGACAAAAGATTTGAAGTCGCGAAAATTATGAGGTTAGAATATCTAGAAAAATGTCAATTGTAGGATTTAGTTTTTCAAAATTTGAATGTGAAAAGGGTAGGGCTCCTGTTCCTAAGGATATTGAGATTGCACATAATGTTCAACTAACTAATGTTGAAAAAACTGTTTTGCAGTCAGTTTCTTCAAATGATCTTCTTCGTTTGGAATTTTCTTTTGAAGTTGTTTACAAAAATGATATTGGAAAGATTGCTTTGAAGGGAGAAGTTATTTTCAATGATACAAAGGAAATTATTGAGGAAACAAAAAAATCTTGGGATAAGGATAAGAAAATCTCTCCTTTGGTATACGAGCAGGTTTTCAAATTTTTTCACAGGAAAGCTTGTATTAAAGCTATGGATTTGGCGGACAGCCTCAGTCTTCCTGAGCCTATCCCTTTACCAAAGGTTTCTTTTGGTTCAAAGTCTAAGAAATAGGCCATAATCTTTATAAAGCTTTTCAGATTCCAGTTACTGTTGTACGGTGAGTATAACTTACCTGAGCCCAACATAGCTCAACGGTAGAGCGGTCGGCTGTAGAATCGCTATGACGGGTCCAATGATGGACTTGGGTGAGTAAGTGACAGCCAGTCCGTTACACAGCAACTTTAGAATGAAAAGTTGCAAAAAATATCTGTGCTTTTTGCACCGATGCAGAAACCGACAGGTTCCCGGTTCAAATCCGGGTGTTGGGATATTTGAGCAGAGAAATGAGCTTTTTGTTTTTCTGGAGAGGCGCTGCCCAAGTAGTGTAGTCCGGCCTATCATGATACCCTGTCGAGGTATCGACCCGGGTTCGAATCCCGGCTTGGGCGCTTCCTGATGCATTTTGCATCTTTCTTTGTCCTTTTCCTTTTTTCTCTTAGAGAGAGGAATTTTATGGGGATCTGGATTTAAGAGCCGTTAGCTCAGTTTGGTAGAGCACTAGACTTTTAATCTAGGTGTCGCGGGTTCGAATCCCGTACGGCTCGTTTGTGATATGAGTTTCCCCTTTTATCACAGCTCGCGCGCATTCAAGAATGGTACAGAACAGCTTAGTCCCTAAACACCGAAAGATTTCTGAAGAAGAGCTGCAAGAACTACTTCAAAGACATTCACTTTCTGATAAGTCAAAGCTTCCCAAAATTCGGGAGAAAGATGCAGCCTTGGCGGGTCTTGAGATCCAGGCCGGCGATGTTGTTGAGATTACAAGAAAAAGTTTTGCTGGTGAAACCTTGTATTATAGGTTGGTTGTCTAAAAATGGAAGGATACAAAGAAGTATTAAAATTGTATTTTAAGGACAATAGTATTGTTGAAAGTCAGATTCGTTCTTATGATTATTTTGTTGAGGAAGGTTTGCGAAACATTATTATGGGTTTTGACAGGACACATATTCCTGAGTATTTGTTGGAAGTTTATGATGAGGTAAATTTAAGTATTGGTGATGTGTGGCTTGGCGAACCTATTCATGTTGAAGTTGATGGTTCTATAACAAAGCTTACTCCGCAAATTGCTAGAATGAGGGGTCTTACATATTCTGCTCCTTTGTATATGAAGGTTTCCACTCTTATTGGGACTCAAAAAGATGAGTTTGAAGTTCAAATTGCTCGTCTTCCTATTATGCTTAAATCTAATCGTTGTGTTTTGAAAGGAAAAACTTCTGATGAATTGATTGAAATGGGAGAGGATCCTTTTGAACCCGGTGGTTATTTTGTTGTCAATGGAACTGAAAAGGTTGTTGTTTTAATGGAGGATTTAGCTTTGAATAAGTTCTTTGTTGAGGGCGACGAAGAAGGAAGTGTTGGAAGGATGTTTTCTGAGCGTGGTGTGTTCAAAAGTCTTCAAGAAATTCGACGTCTTAAGGATGGATCTTATGTGTATAGTTTTGGTAACTTCAAAAATATCCCTATTTTTCTTCTCATTAAAACATTGGGGCTTACGAAGGACAAGGATATTGTGGAATTAATGGATTTACAAGATTCTGATCTTCTTTTCCAATTGTCTGAATATTCTTCTGTTACTAATATTGAAGAGGCAGTTGAGCATTTGAGTAGAAAATTTAATTTAATTGGAACGGCAAAGGAAAAGGGGGACAGAACTTCTTTTTATCTTAACAATTTTGTTCTTCCACATGTTGGGGTTCAGGAAAGTGACAGGATTACAAAGGCTAAACTTATCTGTAAACTGTTCAAGAAATATTTCAAAATTATTGGTGGAGAAGTTTTTCCTGATGATAAGGATCATTTCTCAAACAAGAGGGTGAAATTAGTTGGTCAGCTTTTTGAGCATCTTTTTGTAAATAATTTTGATGAATTGATTATTGATATTTTAACAAATTTTCAAAGAATGATAAAAAGGGGAAGATTTTCATCAATGAAGATTATTATTAGGGAACAATTGTTAACTCAAAAAATTTACAGTGCTCTTGCTGTTGGAACTTGGTCTGACGGTAGGCGTGGTGTTGCGCAGTATTTGAAAAGGGGAAATTATTTCGATATGCTTTCACACTTGACAAGGGTTGTTTCTCCTCTGAGCACTTCGCAGGAAAATTTCTCAGCTCGTGAGTTGCATCCTACACACTTTGGAAGGCTCTGTCCTGTTGAAACTCCAGAGGGTCATTCTATTGGTTTGCGTAAGAATCTTGCTCTTCTTGCTACAACAACGTACAAGCAGGCTGTGAAGGATAAAGAGTTTATTGACAAGTTAAGGTCAATGGAGTTGGAGTGAGGAGATAAAGAATGGGAGATGTTTTTCTAAATGATGTTTTTATTGGTTCTGTGCCAAATTCAAAGAAATTTGTGGACAACTTCAGAAAGATGAGGTTGAAAGGGGAAATTGAGAAAGTTTACAATATTTATCTTAATGAGCAACTTGATTTTATCTATATCGATGGTACTCCGGGGAGAATTAGGAGGCCTTTGATTGCTGTTGAAAAGGGTGTTTCAAAATTTACGCAACAGGTTCAAGAAAAAGTTGTGGCTGGTGAATTGAGTTTTGAGGATCTTGTTCAGAAAGGCATTATTGAGTATCTTGATGCTATGGAAGAAGAAAATGCGTATGTTGCTTTTGATGAATTTGATCTTACTCCTTCTCATACTCATCTAGAGATTACTCCTCTTGCAATGTATGGGTTTAATACTGGAACTGTTCCTTTTTCTAACTATGACGAGCCGGCAAGACTTATGCGTGGTCAGAAAACTATTAAGCAGGCTGTTGGTATGTATGCTTTGAATTATCAAAAAAGAAAGGAAACTGATAGAAATTTGCTTGTTAGTCCGCAAAAACCTCTTGTGGAAACGTTTATTTATGAGCTTCTGGGCTTTGACAAGCATCCTGCAGGTCAGAACCTTGTTGTTGGTATTATGAGTTTTGAAGGGTATAATATGGAGGACGGTTTGATTCTCAATCAGTCTTCTATTGAAAGAGGGCTTCAGCGTTCGTTTTATTACAAGCTTTATTCTTCTTCTGAAACTAAGTATCCTGGTGGTCTGCAAGATAAAATTATGTATCCTGGAAAAGATATCAAGGGATATAGGGCAGAAGAGGATTATCGATACTTGGAAGATGATGGTATTGTTTACCTTGGACAAAAAATTGCAACGGGAGATGTTTTAGTTGGTAAGGTGAGCCCTCCTCGATTTATTGAGGAAATTGAAGGTTTTGGTCAGATGATTAATCTTAATGTTGATGCTTCTCTTGCTCTTAAGGAAGATGAAAAAGGAGTTGTATCGGCAGTTTCTGTTATTGAGAATGTTGATGGGGATAAGGAAGTAAATGTTCTTCTTAGGGATCACAGAAATCCGATTGTTGGGGATAAATTTGCTTCTCGTCACGGACAGAAAGGTGTTGTTGGGGCAACTTTCAAGCAATCTGATATGCCTTTCTCTGAAAATGGTATTGTTCCTGATGCGATTTTTTCACCGCACTCTATTCCTGGACGTAAAACTGTTTCTCATGTTATGGAAGTTCTTGCAGGAAAGGTTGCTGCTCTTAGTGGTGAATTTGTTGATGCGAATCCTTTTGATGGACAAAGTGAAGAGGAATTGCGTGCTCAACTGAAGAGTTTTGGTTTTAATCCTTCTGGTACTGAGGTTATGTTTGATCCGAGTACTGGGAAGAGGATGGAAGTTGAAATCTATGTTGGTTCTTTGTACTATTTGCGTTTGAATCACCAAGTCGACAACAAAATTCAGGCGAGAGGAACAGGTCCTGTGCAGCTTCTTACACGGCAGCCGGCAGAGGGAAGAGTTCGTGGGGGAGGTTTGAAACTTGGAGAGATGGAGAAGGATGCTCTTATTTCTCACGGGGCTGCTATGCTTCTTAAGGAGAGATTTTCTGCGGACCAGACAAAGGCTATGGTTTGTACGAATTGTGGGTACTTGGCTGATCCGTACATTCAAAGGTATAAGAGCAAGTGTCCGATTTGTTCAAGTAGTAGTTTTGAGACAGTTGAGCTTGCTTATGCGTTCAAGTTGTTCATTAATGAATTGAGGTCTATGGGAATTAACCCTAGTTTTGAAACAAAGGATAGGTTTTTTGAGTAAAAATGGAAGCGTGGGAAAAAGTTACTAAAAGAATTAGTGGGGTTCGCTACTCCGTTATGTCACCAAAGGAGATTCTCAAGCAGAGTGTCGTGAAAGTAATCACTCCGGAAATTTATGATAAATATGGGTTTCCTGTTGAAGGTGGACTTATGGACTTGCGCATGGGAGTTATTGAACCTGGGCTTGCCTGTAAGACTTGTGGACAGAGTTACAAGGATTGTGAGGGACACTTTGGCCATCTTGAACTTGCAAGACCTATTCTTAATGTTCTTTTTATTGATGAGATTAGCAAGGCTTTACAAAGTACTTGTCAGGAATGTTTTAGGGTTTTAGTTAGTGATCAGAGAGCAGCTGAGCTTGTTGAACAGTTGCAAAAGATTCGTCGTGAACAAGGGGCTGATGAGTACATAAAAGCTGTTTCAAAACAACTTGCTCTTATTGGAAAGACAAAAGTTTGTCCGCATTGTGAGGCTGAACAGGAAAGTGTTAGCCTTGACAAATCTAGTGTGTTTGTTTTTACTCAGGGTGATAAGAAGAGGTTACTTACGACAGAAATTCGTTTCCGTTTTGAAAACATTCCTGATTCTGATCTTCCTGTTTTGGGACTTTCAAACATGAGGCCTGAGTGGATGCTTTTGACGATTTTGTCTATTCCTCCGGTTTCTATGCGTTCTACTATTACCTTGCAAAGTGGTCAGCGTTCTGAGGATGATTTGACGCATAAACTTACGGACATTATTCGTACAAACCAGCGTCTTCACGAGCATCTTTTGGTTGGTGTTCCTGAAGCCATTATTGAGGATGTTTGGGATCTTCTTCAATATCATATTTCAACATACATTGACAATACGATAACTGGTCTTCCTCCTGCTCGTCATAGAAATGGTGATCCTCTTAAGTCCATTGCTGAACGTATTAAGGGAAAGAAGGGAATTATTCGTAATAACCTTATTGGAAAGCGTGTAAACTATTCCGCTCGTACTGTTATTTCTCCTGACCCTCGACTTAAACTTAATGAAGTTGGTGTTCCGTACAGCATTGCTATGAAATTGACGGTTCCGGAGCCTGTTACGGAGTATAATTTGGAGACTCTTAAGGAATTTGTTAAGAGGGGTCCTTTGAACTATCCTGGTGCAAATTATGTTGTTACGAAATCTGGGAGTAAAAAGAAAATTTCTCCTGAAGTTGCTGATGTTATTTTAGAGGAACTTGGTCCGGGCTACACTGTTGAGCGTCATTTGATGGATGGTGATTCTGTTGTTTTCAATAGGCAGCCTTCTTTGCACAAGCTTTCTATGATGGGACACAAGGTTAAGGTTCTTCCTATCAAAACTTTTGCAATTAATCCGGGTGTATGTAAGCCGTACAATGCAGACTTTGACGGAGATGAAATGAATCTTCATGTGTCTCAAACTTTGGATGGTCGTCAAGAAGTTGAGCAAATTATGGATGTAAAGCATCAACTTATTTCTCCTGCTTCTGGTGAAACTGTTATTGGATGTGTTCAGGATTCTATTACGGGACTTTTTATTTTGACGACACATGAGGATTATTCAAAGGAAGATGCTGTTGAGCTTTTGTTTGCGAGTGGTTTTAAGAATCTTTCTCGGATGAATTTCAAAAAGACGGTAAGTGGAAGGGAAATCTTTTCTGTTCTTCTTCCTGAAAGTTTGAACTTTGTAGGAGAGGGAAAGTCTGGGCGCGTCATTATTGAAAATGGGATGCTTGTTGAAGGTGTGATTGATAAAAAAACTATTGGTGAGGGAGGTGGTACTCTTCTTCGTCATCTTCACAAGAATTTTGGGTCAGATATTGTTTTGCAAACTGTGAGTCATATGTTTAACTTAGGGATTCAGGTTCTCAAAAAGAGAGGATTCACTATTAGTATGGGTGATTTTGATATTCCTAAGAATATTGAAACAAAGATTAAGAAGAATAATGAAGATGTTTTTGCAAAAATTGATGCTCTTATTGATGAATACAAAAGAGGTAAGGTTGCAAAACTTACTGGTCTTTCTGCTGAGGATACGATGGAGATTAAGATTTTGCAGCTTCTTAACTCTTTGCGTGATTCGAGTATGAAGCTTGTTCAACAGGAACTTGACAAGAGTTCGGGAACTATGCTTATGGCAGATTCTGGTGCTATGGGAAAGGTTCTTTCTATTGTACAGATGCACGCCGGTGTTGGACAGCAGGCTCTTCAGGGACGTCGTATTTCTCGTGGTTACTACGGAAGAACGCTTTCAAGTTTTCCAAAGGGTTCTTTGGCTCCGGAGGCAAGAGGATTTATTACGAGTTCTCTTCGTAAGGGTCTCAAACCTCACGAGGTCTTTTTCGGAAGTATTACTGGGCGTGACGGAATGATGGATACTGCTCTGAGAACGCCAAAAACCGGATATTTGTACAGGCGTATGGCGACGTCCATGCTTGATATGATGACTTTTGAGGACTTGTCTGTTCGAGATGAGGAGGGTGTTGTTATTCAGTTCCGTTATGGTGATGACGGAGTTAGTGTAGCAAACACTGTTGCTGGTCACTTTGACGTCAAGTCTATTGTGGAGAACACTCTTAAGAGGAAGAACTAAAAATGGTAAATAACAAAATACTTGCTGCTTATGAAAAAGAACATCCTGAGTTTCCAAAGTATATTTTGGAGGAGTTAGAAAGGGAACTTGGGGCTAAGGTAAAGGATTCAGAAGTCTCTTTAGTTCTTGAAAAGGTTGTTGAGGAATATGGGAGATCTTTGATTTCTCCTTATGAAGCAATTGGAGTTATTACGGCGCAGTCTGTTGGAGAGCGTTCGACTCAGATGACTTTGAACACGTTTCACTTTGCCGGTGTTGCTGAACAGTCTGTTGAAGGTCTTCCTCGTCTTATTGAGATTCTTGATGCTAAGAAAAATCTTTCTAATCCTACTATGAGATTGTATATGGCTAGTGAGAAGAATTTGAGTGATGAGAAAGTTAAGATTTTTGCAAATAAGATTAAGGAAACAAAGCTTGTTGAATTTGCAACGAATGTCGAAATTGATATGGAAGAGAAAATTGTTAAGATTGATTTTGACTTGAAGAATTTGAAACGTTATGATCTTGATTTAGAGTCTTTTGTTCCTCTTCTTGATAAGAAAATCCGGAAGAGTGGTTCTGTTGATGGGAAGTCTTTGCTTGTTAAGGGAACTGCTACTGCAAGTATGAAGGATTTAATTGGAATAAAGGAGCTTGCTATGAATACGATTGTGTACGGAATTAAGGGTGTTAGCGATGTTTCTATTATTAAGGAAGGAGAAGATTATGTTATTTTGACACAGGGAATTTCTCTTAAGAATGTTCAGAATCTTGACTTTATTGACAAGGAGAGAGTTTACTGTAATGATGTTCATGAGATGGCGGATTTTTATGGTGTCGAGGTTGCACGGCAAACAATTATTCGGGAAATTATGGAAGTTGTTAAGTCTCAGGGTTTGTCTATTAATGAGCGTCATGTTCTTCTTATTGCTGATGCTATGACGTACACGGGTTCTGTTCGTGGAATGACGAGATATGGAATTGTTGCTGAGAAACTGAATGTTTTGACAAGGGCTTCTTTTGAAACGCCGCTTAAGCATTTGTCGAAGGGCTCTGTCATTAACGAGCATAATATTCTTAACTCCATCACGGAGAATGTTATGACAAACCAGATGGTGTATGTTGGAACGGGAATTCCGAAAGTCGCTGTGAAGGCTCGTGATAAGTAGAGTTATTTTTTTTTTGTTATTTTTTAGATGTCTTGAATTCTTGGGAATAAGCATATAAACTCTTTGGTAGGTGGAGTATGTAATGAAGAAGAGACAACTTTCTGAGACAGATATTAAGACAAAATATATTACGCCTGCGCTCAAAAATGCTGGTTGGGATATTAAAAAATTTGTACGTGAAGAAGTTTCTTTTACTGCTGGAAAAGTCATTATTAATGGAAAAACTACGAAAAGAGGGGAAAGAAAAAGGGCAGACTATCTGTTATTTGCAAAAGATAATCTTCCTCTTGCTGTGATCGAAGCAAAAGACAATAACCACTCAGTCTCCTCTGGACTCATGCAGGGAGTCGAGTATGGAGAAATTTTAGATATACCTTTTGTTTACAGTTCAAATGGGGATGCTTTTGTAGAATTTGATAGAACAAAAAAAGCTGGGACTATTCAACGAGAATTACGATTAGAACAATTTCCTTCTCCTGAAGAGTTGTGGCAAAGATATAAGGAATCAAAGAATATTGTGGAACAAGAAATTGAGAAGCTAGTTACACAAGATTATTATGTTGATAGTAATTCTCAGAAAGAGCCACGCTATTATCAAAGGATTGCTATTAATCGTACTATTGAAGCTGTTGCAAAGGGACAGAAAAGAATTCTTTTGGTCATGGCAACTGGTACTGGAAAGACGTATACAGCATTTCAAATCATCTGGCGTTTGTGGAAGGGAGGGGTAAAGAAAAGAATTCTTTTTTTAGCGGATCGAAATATTCTTGTAGATCAGACAAGAACAAATGACTTCAAACCTTTTGGCGACAAAATGACTAAGGTCGAAAAAAGAAAGATTGACACTGCTTACGAAATTTATTTAGCACTTTACCAAGGTTTAACTGGTGAAGAGGAATGGAAAAATATTTACAAACAATTTTCGAGAGATTTCTTTGATTTGATTGTTATTGATGAATGTCATAGGGGAAGTGCGGCAGAGGATTCAGCTTGGAGAGAAGTCTTAGATTATTTTTCAAATGCTACTCACATTGGAATGACGGCAACGCCAAAGGAGACAAAAGATGTTTCTAATATTCAGTATTTTGGAGAGGCACTTTATACCTATTCGTTAAAACAAGGAATAGAGGATGGGTTTCTTGCTCCGTACAAAGTCGTTAGAATTACTTTTGACAAAGATATTGAATGGCGCCCTTATGCTTCACAAACAGATAAATATGGCGAGATTATTCCGGACAAGGAGTATAGTGGCAGGGATTATGATAAAGAGATTGTCCTAGAAAAGAGGACAGAACTTGTTGCTAAGAAAATTAGTTCTTACCTTAAACAGACAGATAGATTTGACAAGACCATTGTTTTTTGTAATGATATTGAACATGCTCAGAGAATGACTCTTGCTTTAATGAATGAAAATAGTGATTTGGTTGCTAAAAATAGAAAGTATGTTATGCAAATTACAGGAGACAATAATGAGGGAAAAAAGGAACTTGATAACTTTATTGACCCTGAAAGCTCTTATCCTGTTATTGCTACAAGCTCAAAGCTTATGACAACAGGAGTTGATGCCCAAACCTGTAAACTTATTGTGCTTGATTCAAATATTCAATCCATGACAGAGTTTAAGCAAATTATTGGAAGGGGGACGAGAATTAATGAGGATTTTGGAAAGTATTCTTTTACGATTCTTGATTTTAGGGGCGTTACTCGTTTGTTTGCAGACCCAGACTTTGACGGAGAACCTATAAAAGTATGTGAAAATAGTGAGGATTCAGCTTTTGAGAAAGTAGAAGAAATCTTGGATGTGTACGGAGAAGAAAAGAAAGAGGGAGCAGCTTTTATCAAAAGAAAAGAGAAAATGAGGAAATATTATGTTCACTCTGTCCCTGTTGAAGTTTCTTCTGAAAGAGTGCAATATTTTGGGAGTGATGGAAAACTCATTACTGAAAGTTTGAGAGATTATACTAAAAAAAATATTCGAAAGGAGTACAGAGACTTAGATGATTTTTTGAAGAAATGGCAAAGCGTGAAGAAGGCTGCAATAATAAAGGAACTTGAACAACAGGGAATTTTCTTTCATGAACTTGAGCGTGAAGTGGGTAAGGAGTTGGATCCTTTTGATTTAGTTTGTCATATTGCCTACGACCAAAAAGCATTGACGCGAAAGGAAAGGGCAAGTAATGTTAAGAAAAGAAATTACTTTGGAAAATACGGGGAAAAGGCGAGAAAGGTCATTGAAGTCTTATTGGATAAATATGCTGACACGGGGATTGAAAATATTGAAAGTTTGGATATACTAAAAGTCAAACCTCTTTCAGATATTGGCTCTCCTTTGGAGATTGTTAAATTATTTGGAGGGAAAAAAGCTTACTTGCAAGTTATTAATGAACTTGAAAAACACTTGTATAGTGAGGTATGAAGAGAATGAGTCTTACACTGAATGCACTGAAAAGAATTGCCAAAATTCATGAGGGTCAAACTTTGGAGTTTAAAGAGAATCTTTCTAAAGAAATAAAAAAGGAGATTTGTGCTTTTGCAAATTCTCAAGGTGGAAAGATTTATCTGGGAATAACAGACAGTGAAGAATTAAAATCTCAGAATATAACAAATACATACCTTTCTCAATTAGACGATTTTATTTCTCAATTAACTCCTAAATTAGACTCTATTACATACGAAATCATTGAAAACAACTTTGTCGTTGTTGACGTTCCTGAGGGTGAGCTAAGAAATAAACCGTATTCTATTGACAATAAATTTTATATTCGAAAGGGCGCAAGTTCGCAAACATTAACAAGGGAAGAAATTAAATTTTACTTTCAGGAAGGGAGGGAATTAGCTTTTGATGAAAGAGTACATCAGAAGTTTAGCTTTGAAAAGGGCTTTGACACTCATGCGTATGAACTTTTTTGCCAAAAATCCAGAATAGATGAGAAAGAGTTTGACAAAAAACAACTTTTAGAAAATTTAAAAATAACTCGTGATGGAAGGTTTACGAATGCAGGCGTTTTGTTATTTGCAAAGAATATCACGGATTTTTTTATTGATTTTCAAATTCGATGTGCCATTTTCAAAGGAAAAACAAAAGCCAATATTATTGATAGTAAGGAATTCAATTCAAATCTTATAGAAAATATTGAAGGGACCCTTATTTTTTTCAAAAGAAACTTGCGGAATAAATTTGTTATTGAAGGTTTGCAAAGGAGGGAAGAACTTGAGATTCCTGAAGAAGTGTTGCGAGAGGCTTTGTTAAATGCTATTTGTCATAGGGATTATAATATTATAAATGCCATTCATATTTATGTGTTTGATGACAGAATTGAGATTGTAAGTCCCGGGGGATTAGTTAAGGAACTTAGTATAGAGAATATGAGGAGCAAGAGTATTTCAAGAAATCCCTTTCTTTTTTCTTTATTGAAAAGGGCAAATTATGTTGAGAAGTATGGTTCTGGAATTAACAGAATTGAAAAGCTATTAGAGGAGAGGGGATTAGAGAAAGCATCTTACGAGAATCTTCCTTTATTTTTTACGATTAGTTTTAAGAGAGAGCCATTAAATGAGCCATTAAATGAGCCATTAAATGAGCCATTAAATGAGCGCCATAAAAAGATTCTGCGATTTGTTGAAAGAAAACCTAATGCCAAAAGAGAGGAACTTTATGACATTTCTGGCGTGTCTTTGGCAACTTTAAAAAGAGATATTGAATTCTTGATACATAAAAATCTTATTGAGAGAAGGGGCTCAAAGAAAACGGGAGGGTATTTTGTAAAGAATGACCATTAGCACTACAAATATTAAGGGTATTCAGGACATTATGCGTAAGGATGCAGGTGTTGATGGAGATGCACAAAGAATTTCACAATTGGTGTGGATGATATTTCTCAAGGTTTTTGATGATAAGGAACAGGAATGGGAACTTGATGACACTTATACGTCGCCAATTCCTCAGAGACTGCGCTGGCGTAGCTGGGCATCTGATAAGGAGGGAATAACTGGTGATGAGCTTTTGGATTTTATTAACAATGACTTGTTCAAGACCTTAAAAGAGTTGCCAGTTTCTCATGAAGAGAGAAAAGCTGTCTTGGTTAAGGAAGTTTTTGAGGATGCTTATAATTATATGAAATCCGGAACTTTGTTGAGGCAAATTGTGAATGAAATTAATAAGATTGATTTTACAAGTTCTGAGGATAGACATACTTTCAATGATATTTACGAAACTATTTTGAAAGATTTGCAAAGTGCAGGAAATGCTGGAGAGTTCTATACTCCAAGAGCTGTTACTCAATTTATTGTTGACATGGTAAATCCTCTTCTTGGTGAAAGAGTTATGGATCCTGCTTGTGGGACTGGAGGATTTTTGATTTGTGCTTTGGAGCATTTGAGAAAGCAAGAGAAGTCTGTCGAAGATAGAAAAACATGGCAAAGTTCTCTTTTAGGCATTGAAAAGAAGCAACTTCCTCACATGCTTTGTACGACAAATATGATTTTGCATGATGTGGAAATTCCTCGTATTAGGCACGACAATTCTTTGTCAAGACCGATGAGGAGTATTGGACAGTCTGAAAGAGTCGAGGTTGTTGTTATGAATCCTCCTTTTGGTGGTGTTGAGGAAGATGGTATCTTGGCAAATTTTCCTCTGGCATTGAGAACAAAGGAGACTGCAGACTTATTTCTTGTTCTTGTCATGCAAATCTTAAAGGATAGGGGAAGATGTGGTTTAGTTTTACCTGATGGTTTCTTATTTGGCGAGGGCGTTAAGACTCGAATAAAGGAGAAATTACTCGATGAGTTTAATTTGCATACTATCGTCAGATTGCCCAATGGAGTATTTAATCCATATACTGGAATTACTACAAACTTATTGTTTTTTGAAAAAGGGACGCCAACAAAGGAGATTTGGTATTTTGAGCATCCTTATCCTTCTGGTGTCAAGAGCTACAATAAGACTAGACCAATTACTATCAAAGAGTTTGATTTGGAGAAGAGTTGGTGGGCTAATCGCGTTGAGAATGAACACGCTTGGAAGGTTAGCATTGATGACATTAGAGCGCGTAATTATAACTTGGACATCAAAAATCCCACGAAAGCTGTTGAGGAAGTGCAACTCAGTTCAAAGGAGTTGCTTGAACTGCTTGACAAAAGCATTGCTAAGAGCAAAGAAACTTTGGATAAGATTAAGGTGGAGTTGATGTGAATGGGGAATTCTAGATATATGTATGTTGATGAAAGTGGAGATTTGGGCTTTGGTAAAAAGGGGAGTTCTAGATATTTTGTCATTTCTGCGTTGCTTATTGATGATTGTAAAGAACCTGAAAGATTAGTAAAAAACATGCGTAGAAATAAGTTCAAAAAGGAATTAAGAAAATCAAATGAACTTAAAGCAAATAACTCATCAGATAAACTTAGACACTATGTTTTAAGTAAAATCAATGAGTTTAAAGGAATTCAGATCTTTCATATTGTTTTAGATAAAACTGAGGTTAGAAGTCCTTACTTGAAAGATAATAAAAATAAGCTTTACAATTTTGTTGCTGGAAAACTTGCTAAAAACATTTTAATGAAAGATGCGGATTTACTTGTCATTATAGATAAATCCAAAGGGAAAAAGATTTTAAGAATAGATTTTGATAGATATTTTAGAACTAAATTACTTGAAGGAGAAACGGCCGGAGACTGTACAATTTCTCATGGTTACTCTCACAATTTTGCGGGGTTACAAATGGTTGACTTTCTTGCATGGTCTGTTTTTAGAAAATATGAATATAAAGATTTAGACTTTAACAAGAATATAACTGTAGAACAAGAGGTGTTTTCCGTATGGTTTTAGAACTAGACACAGTACCATTAAGCACTGAAGCGAACACCTCAAGGTATTCTGACTTAATGGTTTTACCTGATAAGAATGGTAGTAAAAGGTTATATAAAAACGTTTTTATTTCCTCCTTAGTGAGGTCTTGGGAGAAAATGGGCAGTAAAATCAAAATTATTGCACAGAAATTCTTAGAAGATTCAGGAAGTTCTATTAAGAAGATGTACACTACTCAAGGCAACATCAAAGAATTATTAAAGAAAGTAAAAGGTGAATTTTAAAATGATAACAAAAATTCCAAAGACAAAAGACGTGTTAGAAAATTTCACATTTGAAAAAAATGATAAATTACAGAGGGAAACAATTGCAAATAATTTCAATAGGTGTTTTGAGGGAACTGAAGGAAATTTAATTTTAGCGATTAACGGAGAGTGGGGACAAGGGAAAAGCGCATTTTTGCATATGTGGAAAAACCAGTTACGCTTTAAGGAAAAGGAAGTTATTTATCTTAATTTATGGGAAGAAGATTTTTATAAAGAACCTTTTTTATCTATTCTTAATACCTTTAGTAACAATTTTTTTGATATTAAAAAAGATTTAATAAGTATTAGTAAAAAAATACTTAAACATATCTTAGAAAAAAAAACAGGTCTTAATATAGATGAATTTTTCGACAAATCTGTTTATGATGAAATAAATAATGATAAGATAAAATTAAAAGAGATACTTAGAAAAAAAATTGGAGAGAGAACAGATAACTTTCCACTAGTTGTTATGATTGATGAATTAGATAGATGCAATCCGTTATATGCAATAGAATTCTTAGAGGTTATCAAACATTTTTTTGATATAGATAAAATCGTCTTTGTACTTGCATTGGATATTCAAGAATTAGAACATTCAATTAAGAAAGTGTATGGTGAGAATCTAAATACACAGAGATATCTTAGAAAAATTATTGATGTTATTTATGATTTACCAAATCCCTCTCTTGAACTTTATTTTGACCATATCTTACAAAAATATGGGGATAAATATACTGACTTGTCAGAAAATGGAAATGTTTTTCGTTGTTGTATTTTGAAAAATGCTAAAAATTTAAGAGATATAGAAAAATTTTTCATAAGATATAATTTATCGTTCAAGGAAAAAAAAAATCAAAGATTACAAAGCCTAAGTTTTAATGAAAATCAGAAGTATTTCATTAGAACTTATTTATTACTGTTAACTCAATTAAATAAGGAACTTTACTCTGAGATAAGAGAAAAATCACTTACAAAAGAGAAAATCAAGCTATTTTTTGAATTTTTGGGAATTGAAAAAAAAAATGTTCCAGGAGATTTTATTAGAGCAATTTTTGAATTACTTACTTGGGGAAAAACTCCCTCTCTTTCTAATCAGACTATAAAGGGGGAAATAGAGACATTAGGATATAATACTTCTTATATTGGTGAAACTATAGGCGGAATCTCCTATGATCCAAAAACTGATTTTTTACTAATTGATTTTTTGCAAGAAATTGACTAAAATGGTTTGGAATAAAGTTAAAATTAGTACTTTTCTAAAGGAAAGAAATAACAGATTTAAGCCAGAGGATGCTAATAAATTAGGATTAAAAAGAATTGAAAAAATAGATTTTTCTGGAAATCTCTATATTGTTGAAAAACAAACAAATACGGGAATGATCCTAGTTAGAAGTGGGGATTTGGTGATCTCAGGGATTAATGTGGAAAAAGGAGCATTAGCAGTTTATGGTGGTCAGGAAGATGTTTTAGCAACTATACATTATTCTTCATATGAATATGATAAAAATAAAATTGACATAGAATATCTAAAGTGGTTTCTTAAAAGTAATGTTTTTAGAAGTATTTTATTAGAAGAAGTAGGGGGAGGAATTAAAACTGAATTAAAACCTAAAAGATTTTTATCTCTTGAAGTTTACTTGCCTGACTTACAAACTCAGATTGAAATGAGAAACAAGATACTAGCTGTAGAACAAGAAATAGGAGAACTTCAAATTCGTATAAAACAAGAAGAAGATTATCTTACTAAACTAAAAGAAGCAATTTTACAAGAAGCAGTACAAGGGAAATTAGTAGAACAAAATTCTAATGATGAACCTGCGCAGATATTACTTGAAAAAATTAGAACAGAAAAAGAACAATTAATCAAAGAAAAAAAATTTCAAAAACCTAAAGAAAAAGGAATAATCTTAGAAAATGAATTTAATCTTGAAATTCCAAAGACTTGGACTTTAGCAAAGTTAGTAGATTTATGTTTTGTCACAAAATTAGCAGGTTTTGAATATACTAAATATGTTAATTTGAAAGATGTTGGTGAAGTTCCAGTTATTAGAGCTCAAAATGTTAAAAAAAGATATATTGATAAAACTAATTTGAAATATATTGATTTGAAAACTTCTGAATTGTTACATAGATGTGCTTTAACAAAAGAATCATTATTAGTTACTTTCATTGGAGCAGGAATTGGGGATGTTGCTTTATTTAATGAAGATAAAAGATGGCACCTTGCTCCAAATGTTGCTAAGTTAGAACCATTCAATAATTTTGAATTAAAAATATTGCCTGACTATTTATTATATTATTTATTATCTGAAACTGGAAATAAAGAAATATTTAAATCATCAAAATCAACAGCACAGCCAAGTTTATCAATGGGTACAATTAGGAATATTATTATTCCACTTCCGCCATTGGCAGAACAGCAGCGTATTGTCAGGAAAGTTGAGGAACTTATGGCCTATTGTGATGTACTTGAGCAAGAAATACGCAAGTCCAAACAACAAGCAGAACAATTAATGCAATCAGTGTTGAAGGAAGCATTTGAACAAAAGAAAGGGCTATAAGTTCAAACTTAAAAAAATGAATGCTTTTCATAAGGGTGAGTGCAAATTGTCATCCTTCTTTCCGTTGAGAGAAAAGGTGAAATATTGCTAAACATGTAAAGCAAGAGTAAAGAAATCGCTAAAATATGCCTATCCCAATCGGAGCAGAGCTCCGGAGCATTACGGCAATTTTCAAGACGCGATTTCTAACTCCCAGCTGGGTGGTCGCAGCAGAGCTGCGGGGTATATAATACCCAGCTAAGGAATTAGAAAAGGAAACAGGATAAAAAATCGTTTCTAAAAAATAAAATAACAGTTGAGAAGAGAGAGAAAATCTGAAGTTCCAACACACAAACAGAAACGCATTTAAAGTGTTAGCTTCAGAAAAGTTAAATGGCATTAAAACAGAAAAGAACGTTGGAGTTGTTCAAACACAGGTTCGGATTTGAATGGTTAGCCTTTTTTTTTCTTATCTTGCAGTTTTTTGTTCTTTTGGGAAACTTGCCTTCTCCAAGGTATGATGTTTTTTTCTGGTTCTGCAATCATACTCCTCTTATCTTTGCTCTTGCTTTTGCTTTTCGTAAAATTAATCTTATCAAGGGACTTATTTGTGTGGGGTTTCTTCCTCAATTTATTTGGACTCTTGACTTTCTTTTACGACTTTTTTTTGACTATAATTTTTTTAGAATAACTGCGTATGTCTTTGAAAACTCACTAGGGTATTGGGTTTTGCTTCCTATTGGCATTCACATGTTTTCAACAAATCTTGCTCTTCTTGCAACATACAAGTTTCCGACAGAGAATAAAGTTTTGACGAAAGCTGCTTTGTACATTGCTCTTTTGTATGTAACGACTATTATTCTTACGCTTCCTGAACGTAATGTTAATTGGCTTCAAGGGATTGGAAAAGAGGGTTTTCTCATAAGTTTTACAGGTTATCAACTTGTCTGGCCTTTCTTTGTTTTCTTTGTCCTTGTGCTTCCAACATATTTTTTTCAGAAATATTTGTATGAACATTATGAACAGAACAAGCTAAAAAAAAGAACAAAAAACTAAGTTGAAAATAACTAAAAAAATTATGAATTGTTTCTTTACTCCTATCGGCACGTTCTTAAACAAGTTCTTCTTTTCTATTTTCATGGAAAAGGATTCTCTTCTTTCTACGTATTATGATTTGGAACTTGATAAACTTGTTGAAGAAGTAAATGCAAAGAATTTTTCAAAAGTCGTTCTTCAATTTCCTGATGGCTTGAAGTATTATGCAAGAGAAGTTTTAGATGTTTTGGAAGCGCGTACAAAGGCTCAGTTCTTTGTTTACTTTGGTACTTGTTTTGGCGCTTGTGATGTTCCTCTTCACCTTAAGGAACTTGATTTTGATCTTTGTGTGCAGTGGGGTCATAGTGTGTATGTGAAGACAAAGGGAATGTGGTAGCTTTTTTATGTAAAAGCTTTCTCATTAATTAATGCCTAATAATAGTAAATTTAATCCAAAGGTAATTATTTCGGTGATTACATTTGTAATGAATGCCCAAAGCATGACAACTCCTATTAGTTGCCAATTTCCTGTATTGAATTCTCTTTTGAATAAATAGAGTGATGTATTGATTTCTTTAAGGCCATAATAAATCATTGGGAGGAAAAGTAGGTATGCGAGTGATGCATAGGTTGTTGAAACGAAACTTAGTGCCATTGCTAAAAGACTAATTCCTGCATAGGCTGTCAATAATGGTAAGTATAGATAAATCAAAACGGTATAAAATTCAGTTACGGATAGGGTGGTTTTGAAAAACAATTTTGTGAAATAATATCCTCCAAATAAGAACAGGATGCCTAGTATTATATTTGGAATAAGGAGAATTAAAAAGGTTAGTAATATGTTTAAACTCTTTTCAGTTGGAACAAGGTTATATAAGGTTACATATGAGGAAATTGATAGAACCAAGGTTAAAAAGAGATGTAAAAAAAGCATGGGGACCCATTCAAGTTTACTTAATTTTTCTTCAAATTTAGTAACTTGTTCGTCTGTCATTTTCCATTTGTATAAAGTTATGGAGTCGAATAAATTAACCATTGTAGGGAGTTTAGCAATTTATCTTTTGAAATAAATTCTGTGCTCTTTTTGAGTAGTTAGGAAGGCATTGAATAGTGGTGTGGTTTACGTGTGTGTCTCTCTTTTTATCGTACAAGTTTATAAGTTTTTTGAGCTTTCCTTTTTTATGAACTTGCGTTTTCTCAAAGCTTCTATTGAAATTGATTTTCAAATTCCCGTCGATTTTACGGACTTACTCAAAACTACTTTTGAAAAAGGAAACACAAAAAATCTGGCTTTGTTCAGCGCTGTGCAGTTTAGGAAGCATCACGATGAAGTTTCTGGAATCTTAAAGGAACACGGTTTTACTTCGCAAACTTCACAACCTTTTCGGACAAGTATTGAGGGGCAACTTTTGGGTTGTGATTCTCATAAGGCTGCTTTGAAAATGGATTTAAGCGAGATTGATGGCTTTGTGTATATTGGTGATGGCTACTTTCATCCTCAGGCACTTCTTCTTGCTCAGGAATTCGAGGATGAGATTAAACCTGTTCTTATTCTTAATCCTGTTCAAAATATGTGTGAGATTCTCTCTCGTGAACATATTGAAAAATATCTTTCGAAAAAGAAAGCAACTTTGGCGGCTTTTCATTTAGCAGACCAGGTTGGTGTTTTTGTAACGACGAAATGGGGTCAGGAATATCTGCAATCTGCACTTAAGCTCAAAGAAATGTATCCTCAAAAGACTTTTTCTTATTTTGTTGGAGACAATTTTCTTGATGCTGAACAAGAGAACTTTCCCTTTGTCCAGTGCTGGGTCAATACTGCCTGTCCGCGAATTGGGCAAGATGATATTTTACGGCACAAAAAGCCGACGGTGAACCTACGTGATGTTTGGCTGGAGTGAAGTTTTTGGAGCATAGCTTTTTTAAAGGCATCTCTAATTGCACTCTTTGGAATGGAAAGTTTTACAAAAATTGTAGCGACTTTGGGACCTGCCTGTGATACGGTAGAGGGAATTGAAAAGCTTAGAAAGGCTGGCTTGAATGTTGCAAGGCTTAATTTTTCTCATGGGAGTCATGATTACTTTAGAAAGGTTATTGCAAATATTAGAAAAGTCGATACTAATATTGCAATTCTTCTTGACACAAAGGGTCCGGAAATTCGAACGGGGGATTATGAAAGCGGTTCTTTGACACTTGACTTACACGAAAAAATTCTTCTTTCAAATAAGCCAATGAAGGAAAAGCATATTCTTATTCAGTATCCGCATTTGCTTACGGTTAGTGAAGGGACAGAAATTCTTATTGACGACGGACTTGTTGAGGTTAGGGTTCTTAAAGTAGAGAAAGACCACCTTGTCGCACGTGTTGAAAATTCTGCAGTCCTTGGTTCGCGTAAAACTGTTACTATTCGTAACCACCAGACAAAGATTCCTTTTTTGAGTCAGAAAGACAAGGAAGATATTGAATTTGGAATTGAGCAAAATTTAGATTTTATTGCAGCATCTTTTGTTAGGGAAGTTGAGGACCTTGAGCAGATTGAAGCGATTTTGAAAAAGCACAATTCAAGTATTAAGATTATTTCTAAGATTGAACATCCGCGTGCTATTGAAAATCTTGACAAGATTATTGAGAAGTCTTTTGGGATTATGGTTGCTCGTGGTGATTTGGGTGTTGAACTTCCTGCTGAAAAAGTTCCTGAGTACCAGAGTTATATTATTGAGAAATGTAATTTTTTTGGTAAGCCTGTTATTGTTGCAACTCAAATGCTTGAGAGCATGAAATCTGAGCCGCGTCCGACAAGGGCAGAGGTTGCTGATGTTGCTAATGCTGTTCGTGAAGGTGCTGATGCTGTTATGCTTAGTGGAGAGACGGCAAATGGAAAGCATCCGCACAAAGCTGTACAAACTATGAACCGTATTGCTCATGAGTACCAAGATAAAATTCGAGTTAACTTAAGGGATCTTATGGAGAAAACTGCAAAAAAAAGTGAAACGAGTTCTTTGTATATGACAAAGGCAGCGTACGAAGCAACTCTTCATCTTCCTATTAAGGCAATCTTTGCTCCGACGGAAAGTGGTTTTACAGCAAGAAATATTTCTCGTTTCAGGCCTCAGTGTCCTATTTATGCGATAACTTCTGATGAAAAGGTTCACAGACAACTTCAACTTTCTTGGGGTGTCTTTCCTCTTATGAATGATTCTAAAGCAAAAAGCCACGATGCTTGTGTAAACAAAACTGTTAAGGCATGCTTTGAAAAGAAGGAGCTTAAGAATGACGATAGTTTGCTTGTTCTCTCTGGACACGTCTCTGGAAAGAGTGGTATGACAAACATGCTTGAGATTTACAGGACAGAAGATATTTTGAAAAGATAACTTTACTCCTAATAAGGGAAGAAGTTAAAAAAAGAACTTCTTTCTTCTTTTCATGGAATTTGAAATTACTCCCAGGACGCTTCCTTATTTCTTAGAGTTGGAGAGATTGTCTTCACTTCTGAACGATAAGCTTTTTGATGCGTACAGGCCAGTTGCTCTTCCTAGGGAGCTTCTTTCTTTTTCCGAGCCCTTGAGGACATTTGTACAAAGAAAAAGACAAACTCTCCAAGGGCTTCTTCAGAACTTTTCTTTAGATTTTTCTTCCTTATTGGATACTTTGTATGGAAACTTTGCTACTAACTTTAATCTTGAGCTTTTTTTTGCATCTGAAAGAAGTCTTAAGCGTTTAGGTAATCCTTATTTTAGTTCTTTATTTTCACAGTACGATCCTTTTGAACAAAGTTTGCCTCTGAGTTTTTTCTCTTCTCTGGATACTTTCCTTGCTGATTGTACGGAGTCTTTACCTTTAACTCAAACTTCTCATACTGCTCCTTTTACGCTTCCTTTTACCTGCTTCTATACTGGTGAGGATGATGGAGAAATTTTGATTGATGGTGTAAAGTCGGGAGATCTTTTTTTGCCTTTTGAGGATCCTTTTTTTTTAGATGCAAGAACTCTTCTAGAATCTTCTGAAAATGACACTCTTTTTGCTTTGGTTAATACTTTTCATGATTGGAGAAGGGACGACTCAACCTCCACTTCTGATTTTAATCTCTATCTTCTTAGAGCTCTTTCTCTTCATTTGGATCCTACGTACCAGAAGAAAGCTCTTTTGGAAACTTATTCAGATTCAGAATTACTTGTTACCTTAAAATTTGATGGGCGTATGTTTGGAGATGCAAAGCTTGTTTTTAATTATATAGAAGATATGGTTAACGCTTCTTTGCTTAGAGCTTATTCTTCTGGAGAGGCTTATTCTGCTAAGGCTACTTCAAATCGGAGGGCAAGGGATCTCATTGATGAAACTGCAATTTCTCTTGAGGAAGAGGGCTTTTATCCCTATTTAGTTCTTGAAACTCTTTTATCTTCTTCTACAAATAGAGAGGAAACAGCACAAGCCCTTAATGGAATTTATCACACTTTGTCTTCTCTTCTTGAACTTAGTTGGAGAAAGTCTTCTCGCTATTGAAGAAAAAATATCGCACTTGTAAAAACTTATAAAGAAAGCATAGCCCTGCTTTTTTTTAGATGGCACTTTACATCATGTCCGTTGGCGGTTCCCTCATTGTTCCTGAGGAAATAGATACTGAGTTTCTTGCTTCTTTCAAGCAGTTTATTATTAAGAGAATTGAGAAAGGAGATAGGTTTATTCTTATTGCTGGAGGGGGCAAAACCTGCAGAAAATATCAAAAAGCAGCAGCTGAAGTTGCAGGTATAGATAATGAAGAAAAAGACTGGCTTGGTATTCATTCATCAAGGCTTAATGGGCATCTTCTTAGAACAATTTTCAAGTTACATGCTCATCCAAAGCTTGTCACAAACTATGACCTTGACCTTAAGGAGATTGGAACTGAATTTAGGGAAAATATTCTTGTAGGGGCAGGATGGAAACCTGGCTGGTCGACGGACTATGACGCTGTTCTTATGGCAAAACAATTTGGAGCTACAACAATTATTAATCTTTCAAATATTGATTATGTTTACACTGATGATCCTCGTGTGAATCCTGAGGCTCAAAAACTTGAAAACATTAAATGGAAGGAGTTTCAGGCGATGATTGGAAGTAAGTGGGATCCGGGGATGAATGCTCCTTTTGACCCAATTGCAAGTAAGGAAGCAGCTGCAAATAATTACACTGTTGCTATTCTTAATGGGAAAAATCTTGCAAATATCTACAATTTTATGGAAGGAAAAAAGTTTAAGGGTACTATTATTAAAAATTAGTTTTTACTCAAATCCTTTTTTACGGAAATGCTTTACAAATTCTGTATTGAGTGCGTCAAAGTTACACTGAGGATTATTTGTGATTGTTCTTAGATTGTATATGACTCGAAAATTTATGGCTGCTGGTTTTTCTTCAACGTGAAAGTCTTGTAATTCATGTTTTTTTATGAGGTGCATGACGAGATCGGCAAAATGTCTTCTTTGCTCTTCATTTTCATACTTTATAAGAAATGTGTGTGCGATTGATTTTGGTTCTGGGTCACGGATGGTTGGGTTTTTGTCGTTCTCGGGGAATTCTACACTCATCGTCTTGCACCTTTCATCATTTTTTTGAGGTCTTTTTGTTTCATTCCCATTTGCTTCATCATCTTCATCATGTCTTGAGGATTCTTCATGTTCTCCATGTCCATATCTTCCATATCACTTGGATTTTTGAACATGTGCATCATTTTCTTCATTTGCTTGAATTGTTTGAGTAATTCGCGTACGTCAGAAGCATCTGTTCCTGATCCGCTGGCGATTCTTCGTGTTCTTGAAAAGTCAATTTCTTCAGGATGTTTTTTTTCATAGGCAGTCATTGAATCCATTACGTAACCCCAGACTTTTAATTTTTGTTCTTGAACGGAGAGTTGTGACTTATCTATGTTCATTCCGCCAAGTCCTGGAATCATAGAGATAAGCTTTGACATGGATCCCATTTTTTTCATTGCTTTGAGTTGTTCGTACATGTCATTCAAGTCAAATTTTCCGGACATGAATCTTTCTTGCATGTCTTGTGCTTTGTTTTCGTCAAGGGCTAATTTTGCTTTTTCTAGAAGGGCTTCTAAATCTCCCATTCCTAAGAGCTCTGATACAAATCTTTCTGAATTAAAGCGCTCAAACTCGTCAATTTTTTCTCCAACTCCTATGAAACGTACGGGCGCCTCAACAACGGCACAGGCAGACAAAGCTCCTCCTCCTTTTCCGGTTCCGTCCATTTTTGTTATGATGACTCCGTTTATGTCAAGGCGTTCTTTGAACATTTGTGCTTGCTTTTGGGCTGTCTGTCCAACATCTGCTCCGAGAACAAGGAAAGTGTCTGTCGGCTGTGCAATTTCGTTGAGTTTTGAGATTTCTTCTACGAGTTCGTCGTTGAGGAAGTCTCTGCCGGCACTGTCGATGATAACAAGAGAATATTTTTCTAGTTGGGCTTTGAATTTTTCATAAATAGCAACGGGATCTTTTTCTTGTGGGTCTGTGTATACATCGATTTCGGCTTGTTTTCCTAATTGTTGTAATTGCTCGCCTGCTGCTGGACGCCAGGTGTCTGTGGAAAGAAGAGCCACTTTTTGTGAACGTTTCTTGAAGTAATGTCCAAGCTTTGCCGCCGTTGTCGTCTTTCCTTGTCCGTAGAGTCCTACTAGGAGTAAGCGATTTTGTTTGTCTTCTTTTAACGTAAATTCCTCTCCTTGACCTAGAAAGGAACTCAGCTCTTCATAAATAATTGTAATTAAATGCTCTTTTTTATTCAATCCTTTTGTGTTTTCAGAAACTGCTCTGTCCCGTATTTTTTTACTTAATTCGAGAACGAGGCGGACATTGACGTCTGAACTGAGTAGTGATTTCTGAATTTCTTTGACGACTTCTTCAACTAGTGTTCTGTCGACTGTGAGGGAGTTTTTAATTTTTGAAAGTGTGTGCTTCAAAGAATCGCCTAATTTGTCCAGAACCATGGAAGGGTCAAAAAGAACAGATTTATAAAATTTGTTAAACTTGTGCCAAAATGGCAGATGAGTACAAACAAGTCATTCTTGTTAGAAATGATTTGAAAATGTCTAAGGGAAAGACTGCGGCTCAAGTTGCACATGCTGCAGTCGAGGCTGTTCTTAGGTCCCCGAAACAGGAGCTTTTTCTTTGGCGTGAATCTGGTATGAAGAAGATTACTCTGAAAGTGTCGTCTGAAAAGGAACTTTTTATGTTCTTACAAAGAGCAAAGGACATGGGACTTACAACGGCGCTTATCACTGATGCAGGTCACACTGAACTTGAACCGAATACGAGGACTTGTTTGGCGATTGGTCCTGACAAAGAAAAATCTATTGATTCGATAACAAAAACTCTTTCACCTCTCTGAAAAATGGATTATACAACAAAAATACTCACAACGGGATTGCTTGTTCCCATACTTTCTTTTTCTGGCGGCTGTGCACAGCTGAAACTTTTGGATGCTGCTTGTAAAGAGTCTCCTTTAGTTGAAGCAATTTATGAACATACTATGCATAATCCTGCTGCACAGTGTAGCTCTTTTGGATTTAAACAGCAGATGTGTAGGCTTACTTTTAGTTATAGTAATGATGATGGTCTTGAGGATTTGCCTTTTTCAGTACCTGAAACAAAAGGTTTTCTTATTGCTTCTAACAATGTTCTTTATGGAAGAAAATCTCTTGGGATCTTCAAACAAGATGATGCTCAAAACTCGGAGATGGGGCTTTGTCTTGTCTATAGGGTAGAAGATGGTTCTGGAAATTTTCAGACTGCTCCTGATTTTGCAGAGACGGGCACACTTGAATCTTGCCTAAAGAAGTTTCACGAAATACGTGAAAGCTCTACTTCTTCTCCACAAAGTCTTGATACAGAAAGATTTGAAAAGTGGGGAGGGGCTGATTTTGTCCTGCAGATGTTGAAAGGAATTCTTGACCCGATTCATTCATATCTTGCTGGGCTTCAAAATAAGTAAATATATAAATACTCTTTCTTTGGCAAGCATAATGGACATTCCTTCATTTTTAGCTACAAACTATTTTGGGAATAGTGTGCAGGGCTACATTTTGGCGCTCTTGATTACTGGAATTGCAATGGTTCTTTTTGTTCTTTTCAAGCAGATTATTATTGGGAGAATTGAGGCCTTTAGCAAAACGACAAAAACAAAGATTGATGATAGGATTGTTGAAGTTCTTAATCATATTAACTGGCCTTTTTATGTTGTTCTTCCTGTCTATCTTGGATTTAGAACTTTAACTCTTTCTGGTCCTTTTTTAAGAATATTTGATTTGCTTCTTGCGGTAGTTATTGTGTATTATGTCATAAAGGTCCTTGATATTATTATGAATATTGGAGCTGAAATGTACATTGTGAAGCATCAGGAAAAGGATAGGACTTTTGATAGGTCTTTTGTTGATATTATTCGAGTTGTTGTTAGAATTCTTCTTTGGGTTATTGGTATTCTTTTTGTTCTTGATAATTTAGGTATTGAGATTACACCGCTTCTTACTGGACTTGGAATTGGTGGTATTGCTGTTGCTTTTGCGCTGCAAAGTGTTCTTGCGGACATTTTTGCTTATTTTACGATTCAATCTGATAAACCTTTCAAGATTGGAGATTTTATTATTATTGGTACTGATATGGGAACTGTCAAGTATATTGGAATAAAATCTACTCGTATTCAAACACTCCAGGGGCAGGAACTTGTTGTTTCAAACAGGGAATTGACGGATGTTAGAATAAATAATTATAAGCGTATGAAGAAAAGAAGGATTGTTTTTTCTATTGGTGTTGTGTATGAAACTCCTACAAAGAAACTTCATAAAATTCTTGAGATTTTAAAGGATGCTTGTGCTGCTCAGGAAAAGGTAACTGTTGATAGGGTCCACTTTGCAAAATTTGGTGCTTATAGTTTGGACTATGAAGTTGTTTATTATCTTGATTCTTCTGATTATAATGAGTATATGACTACTCAGCAAAACATAAATTTTGCAATTAGAGAAGCTTTTGAAAAAGAAAAGATTGATATGGCGTTTCCAACTCAGACTATTTATGTCAATAAGTAGTTTGTTTTGAGCGTTTTTTGTTTTCTTTTTGTCTCATCTCAACTTCCTCGTTCGCTATATGGTGTTTTTGAAGTTAAAAACTTCTGCGGAGCACTATATGCTTTTCACTAGGGGGTTTTTCTTTTCAAAATTTTTTTGGGATATTTTAAATCATTTTTTTTAGGTTAAGAAATTATTTTAACTCATAAACTATGGATGCAGTGAAACGAAGGTGGAGGTTACGTGGTAGAAAAATTGAAGATCCTTTTCGAAAGAGTGGTATTTTGTATGCTCATATACTTTCTCACTCATCATTGAATAAAGGAACGAAAGTAATTTTGAACTAAAGCTTAGCTTGTACTTTAATTTCTTCCTACACAGTTTAGGTCGACAAAGGCCTGCCTTAATCTTTCTTTCATACTCTCTTCTCCTGCTCTCATAATTGCTCGTGGATCATAGTATTTTTTATTAGGTTTGTCTTTTCCTTCTGGGTTACCAATTTGTGAACGAAGGTAGGCTTTATTTTTATTCATATATTCTCGTACGCCAGAACTGTAGCCCCACTGTGCATCAGTATCAATATTAAATTTAACAACACCATAGCCGACAGCCTCACGAATTTTTTCAGCCTCAGATCCGCTTCCGCCATGAAAAACAAAGTTGACTGGTTTCTTTCCTGTTTTGAATGTCTTTTCAATATATTTCTGACAATTCTCTAGAATTTTTGGTTGAAGCTTAACATTCCCAGGTTTGTACACGCCGTGGACATTTCCAAACGTAGCCGCTACAGTAAAGCGTTTGCTAATTTTTCCTAATTCCTCAACTGTATATGCTATGTCTTCTGGTTGTGTGTACAATTTTTTGTTCTCGACTGCGGTATTGTCTACTCCGTCTTCTTCTCCTCCCGTAACGCCAACCTCAAGTTCTAGCGTTATTTTCATCTTATCAAGAACCTTGAGATATTTTTTTGAAATCTTAATGTTTTCCTTAAGAGTTTCTTGGGAAAGGTCAATCATATGAGAAGAAAAAAGGGGTCTCTTTGTTTTTTTGAACTGTTCCTTATCTGCTTTTATCATGCCATCAAGCCAGGGGAGCAATTTCTTTGCACAGTGGTCTGAGTGCATAATCACAGGGACACCATATATTTTTGCAAGAGAATGAACGTGCTGTGCTGCACAAACTGCTCCTAGTACGGAGGCTTCTTGTTTCGAATTGTCCAAACCTTTTCCTGCTATGAACGCAGCGCCGCCGTTTGATACCTGAATGATGATGGGAGACTTGATGTCTCTTGCAATTTCAAGAGCAGCATTTATTGTACTTGTGCTTGTCACGTTAACTGCAGGAATTGCAAACTTTTTTTCTTTAGCATGCAAAAACAACTTTGTTACATCATCTCCAAACAAAACTCCGGGTTTCACAATATCTAAAACTTTTACCATTGTAGAATGTTTGGAGAGGTATTTTAAATAATTGTGTTATTCTTTTTCTGGAATGAATTCTTAAGAAAAGTTAAAGAAGTAGATTTTTTGAAGATAGTAATCTTACTTTTTTTTCTTTATAGATTTCTTTTTTTTCGAACATACGATAATAAGTTGGGGGGAAGTGAGGGAATTGGAAAAATTAAATCCGAGCTTGTATAATCCAATCATGAAGGGGTCGAAAATAAGTCTTTGTCCAAGAAAAAAAAATAGTCTGATGGTGTCAAGAATCTTATTTTTGTATGTTAATAACCCGAGATTGAGAAGACCTCCACAATAAAATAGTTCATGTGTTTTGTATTGTTTAAAATATGTTTTCAAAGAAGTTTTTTCCATAATTGTGAGGTTGTGTGAATCAATGAGTTCTTTTGACAGAAATGGTTTGTATATACTTCTTAGGTTAGGGATGGCAATAATGACATAACCGCTTTCTTTGACGAGAGCAAAATGTCTGTCGATGCATTCTTGTGGGTTGTCAAAATGTTCAATAAAACCAATTGAATAAACAATATCATATTTATTTTTATTTTTTTTTAGAAAGGCATCATCAAAAAAATCAGCATGAAATATTTTTCCTTTTACATTATTCTTCGAAAAATTTTCTTCTATTTTCTTCATTCCTTCCTCACTATATTCAACACCGGCAACATCCAAATTAAATTGTTTGTTAAAAGCAATGAGGTAGTTGGCTGGAGCACATCCTACTTCAAAAATTGTCTTTGCTTTTGCTTTCTTTGCGTATTTCTTAACTAAGAGGTTTAGCTCATAATTTTGAAGTCCTTGAAGTAGTGGAGACTGAACATAGCCAAAACCTTTTTTGTGTACACTGTCCCAGTATGATTTTTTTGCAAGTTTTTTTGCCATTTTATTTTAGTTTTTCTCCTTTTATGAGTTTACTCATTTTTTTTGCTTGTTTTTCAAGGGAAAATTCTTTTTTTATTCTTTTTGCTGCTTCTTTACCCATTTTTATTCTAAGTTTTTTGTCTAAGAGAATTTTTATTTTTTGGATAAGATCTGTTACTGATCCTGTTTCAAAAATGAGGCCACTTACTCCTTCTTCTACATAATCTTTTGCTCCACATGTATCTGAGATGACACAGGGGACTTGACATGCCATAGCTTCACTAACGCTAATTCCTATTGCTTCATTAAAACTTGGCAGAACAAAAATATCTGTTTCTCTATAATATTTTACAATGTTTTGGTAGGGAATTTTTCCTAAGAAAAGAACTTGCTTTTTTATTCCAAGCTCTTTTGCAAGAAGCATATTTTTTGCAAGTGTTGGTCCTTCTCCAATGAGTGTCAGTCGTACTGGAATTTTTTCTGCATGTAGGGCGGCTACTGCTCGGATTATGTCGCTGTGCTTTTTGTATGCAACAAAACGACCTACCATAAGGACTTCAAGACGGTTTGATTTGTGAGTAGAACTTTTTTCTTTTTTTGGAAAGAATATTTTTGTGTCAACTCCTGGTAGAATTGCTTCAACAATTTTTTCTTTTATTGAAGGAAAGTTTTTTTTAAAATATTCTTCACTTTCTTTTACCCAGGGGATAAGTAGATTTGTTGTTTCTATTATTTTCTCGCCCCAGGTTTTTACAAATGCTTTGAATAAAAGTGAGTCAATGTTTGAGCTTGGCATTCTTTTCAATTCTGTTTGTAGAAAAAAAGGAATGGAGTGTTTGCGACAAAGGGAAGCTGTCTGTACTGTTGATGGAAGATAAAAAAGGTTTGTTATGACGATGTCTGGTTTCTCGCGGAGAAAAAGTTCTTCTAATTCTTTTCCATATTTGAGTAGGTAGGCATTTGGTTCTTTTTTGTAGAAATAAAGGTAGTCTGCAATGTCGCTAACAGGCAAAACTACTACTTTGTACTTGTTCTTTTCATAGAAAGGAAATTTGTTTGAAAGGACCATTATAATTTCAATGTCTTTATCAAGAGAGTTGAAAAGATTATTGTAAATTGAGTTATACCAATTACACAAATAGATTACTTTCTTTTTTTGTTTTTTCATTTTTTTCTGGCGATAATGAGGTTGGTCATTCCTAATTTTAGAGGGTCATTTTTGTGGAAATATTTTTCGAGAAACTTTCCGCTCTTTACTGAGAGGCTTCCAAAAAAACCGGCAGAGAAGCAAAGTGCTTCTTCATCAACAATTTTAAATTTTTCTTCAAGTAATGAGTGAATGCGTTTTTTCTTGAATGGCACAAAGATATTTGCAAGAGGGGAATAGGGAAGTGCATCTTTGCGGATTTTTTTTTTAATACTATTATATAATCTTACGAAGTGTGGGGAGCTGTCTAGTAGACAAGAGGTACTAAAACGGAGGATACGAAAGACTGATTGGCTGTTTCCGTAGGTGAAAATTAGTAGGCTATCTTTTTTCATCATGGAAGCAATTTTTTCCAATGCTCTTTTATTATCTTCTAGGTATCCAATAACTCCCATTAGAAAAATTACATCAAAGGTCTTTTTTATTTTTGCTTTGTCAATGTTGAGGACTTCAAACTGTAAATTCTTTTGTTGTTTGTATTTTTTTTTTGCATGTTGGATCATCTGTGGAGCTATGTCTGTGCCAAGACAGGTCCAATTTTCATTGTGTTTAGCAAGTTCAGAAATATTAAATCCTGCTCCACATCCAATTTCAAGAATAGTACATTTTTTATCTTTATAGTATGTTTCGATTTCTTTTTTTGTAATTTCTAGTCTTCTTTTTCTTTCCCAAGAAATAATGTCTTTTCCTGAATCTTCTGTCCAAAATTTCACTTCTTTATTGAAGCGATTCTTTGAAACGTCATTTAAACTTTTTACTTTGCTACCCATTTCTTATACCACGCATCCCAAATGTAAAGACGGATTTTATAGATATTAAAAAGTTTATTCTCTTCTTTAAGGACTTTGCCTTCATAGAACTCACTTAATTCACGGGGAAAGACATCTGCATATTTTTTGAGAATTTTTGAAAATTTGTCTGATTCTTCAAGTATCCATTTGTCAAGTGGTGGTTCAAAGCCTTGTTTTCCTCTGCTTATAATTTCTTGTGGGACTAGGTCTTTTATGATTTCTCTCATTAATGTTTTTGTTTTGTGTAGGCTTAATCTGTACTTGTGGGGAATGGTTTGTGAGTACTCAATGAAGCGATAATCGAGAAAGGGCGATCGGAGTTCGAGCGCATGATACATGGAAACTCTGTCGGCTCTGCACAAGAAATTGTCTGCGAGTGTATTGTAAAGAAGATCGTAGAGCCGCAGGGCATCACTTAAATCTTGTTTGCTTAGTTTTAGGCATTCTTTTAATTTTTGTTCACTCCATTTTTGAAATGTTTTTGGCAAGTATTTCTCGCTTTCTAGTGCTTTTGCATGAAATTGTTCAGGTTCACAAAGAGAAAGTTTGGCGGCTTGTGTTAAGAGGTAAAAGGAGGTAAAGGAAGCGAGATTCTTTTTTGAAGGAAGTTTTATCAAAGACTTGCGTACAAAGACGGGAAGTTTTCGAAGCAAACTTAATCTTTTTCCTGCGAGGTGTGCGTTGTAGCCTGAAAAAATTTCATCTCCTCCGTCGCCTGTTAGCAAAACAGTAACCTCTTTTTTTGCTTCTTCAGAAATTTTGTCTTGTGGAAGGGCAGAATAGTCTGCAAAGGGTTCATCAAATATTTTTACATAATGTTGATATGCTTTTTTCAGGTCATTTTGAATAAAGTATTGGTGGTGGTGTTTTGTTTTGTACTGTTTCTTTACTAGAGAAATATAGGGGGTCTCATCATACTCTTTTTCTTTAAAACCTACGGAGTAGGTATGTACTTTTTCTTTGTTTTTGCTGTTTTCTTCTTTGAGAATGTTTTTCATACTTGCGACAACTGAGGAGGAATCGAGTCCTCCACTTAGGAAAGCTCCCACTGGTACGTCAGAGCGGAGGCGAATTTTTGTTGCATCTTTTAGTAGTTCTTTTCCTTCTTCTATTAATTTTTTGCGATTGTATTCTGGCTCATATTTTGGGATTTGAAAATATTTTCTTTTGCTTGGTGTTTCTTTCTTTTTGAGATCAAAGATCAGATTATGTCCTGCTTCTAGTTTGTAAATAGATTCAAATATTGTTAATGGTGCTGGTATATATCCTAAGGTAAAGTAAAACTCAACTGCTTCTGGCACTATGTTGTTTTTTTGATTACTTCTAAGATGTTTGTGTTCTAGTATTCCTTTTAATTCTGATGAAAAGATAAAGGTCTCATTTTTGTAATGGTAATAAAATGGTTTAACTCCTAAGCGGTCTCTTGAGCAGAATAGCTGTTGTTTTTTTCTGTCGTAGATGACAAAGGCCCACATTCCATTAAAGTGTTTACAACAGTCTTCTCCCCATTTGTCGTAGGCTGCCATAATAACTTCAGTGTCGCCTTGTGTTGTGAAATGATATCCTTCTTCTCCTAATTCTTTTCGTAGTTCTTGATAATTGTAAATTTCTCCGTTAAAAACGATGCAATATTTTGCTTTTTCATTGTTTTCTTTTTGGATTTTACTGTTAGAGGCGCCTTCTTCTTTTGAGTAGAACATGGGCTGGTAAGCGGCTTCTGAAAGATCGATGATTGCAAGACGCAGATGTCCAAGGCTAATATTTTCTTCACAGTGGGTTGCTCCTCCGTCGGGGCCTCTGTGAGAAATTGCTTTATTCATATTCTCAACAAGGGTTTCATTGGGAAAGGAGAATCCATTTATTCCACACATATTTTTACTTCTCTAAAAGAGCTTTATATGTTTTTGTACGAATTTTCTTTGGAGAGGATTTTAACTTCTTTTGGCAGAGCCGTTCTGACAATGTTTCGTTCACCCTGTAAATGTTAAGAAGCGAATGTTCAAGTAATGCTGTTTTTCAAACGAATAGTTATATTAAGATTTTAACATGGGAATTTAATGAAGTTTGATTTTCCCTCGTGAAGCTAAGCGGAACAGAGCTGGAAAATCAAATTTGAATGGAGGGGCTGCAAGGATCTGGAATTGTTAAATTCCTGTTAGTTTCGTCTGACTAAAGGGAAGGCCTAAACTTTGGTGCAACGTTCCGAAGGAAAATTTTAGAGTTTTTGAATTGCAGGTCTGAAATAAATGCAACCGGAGGGAGTCTAAATAGAAAATATTAATCACGTGCAGAAGGTGCATTTGTATAAATTTCAATAGTAGGATATTGATATCTTGAAATCACATCAGCCAAGGGTGTATTCGGTTCTATAAAACCATTGTATCCTGGTCTATGATAAACTCCGGGTGGTTCTTCTTGAACAATAATCCCCATGTGTTCAACCCTATCTCCACGAATTACCAATACTGCTCCTTCTTTAGGAGTTTCTATTTTTATCATTTTCTCTAATAAATTCTCAACAATTCCATCTTCCCATCTTTTTTCACCTGAACCTATGTAAGTGTCATAATTAGAAACTCCGAGGACATATAGTACTGTACCTATGCAATTGGTTCCACTCCTAGTAGATTCTGCAATCTTCATTCTTTTTTTTACTCTATCAGTTAGCACAGTTATTAGAGAAAACCAATTATTTTTAAATCTATTGCGGAGTGTGTCACTGAATAGTAAGTAATACTTTCTTTGAGAAATTCAAAAATTGCAATTAACAACGGGATTTAGGGAAGTTTCGAACGTAGTGAGAAATTTGGGTAAAATTCTGCAAGAATTTTCCTCTAAATCCTTGTTATGTCTGGGTGAGCGATAGCGAAAGTCTGCAAGACGTCCCCGACTGACCAGAGGGAAGGGGAGAGTTTCTAAATCTCGTCCGAGCATAGCGAGAGTAAAATTAAGGAGGGCGTTTTTTGTTTTTGAAATAGATTGAAATATTTTAATATAATTATTATGATAAAAAATAAATAAGTATAGGTATAAAAATAATTCCTATTAATATTGAATATGAAATTATACTTGTTGCAAATTCTTTATCTAAATTTTCCATTGATGCAAATGTTAATGTATTGTAACCAATTGGAGCCGATGCACTAATTAATACAATTATTTTATTTAATCCTTCTAAATTAAATAAATATACAAAAATAAAACCTAACAATAGTCCTACAAACATTCTAATAAAAATTGCAGAAATCAAAGGAAGTATCTTAACTATTTTTGGACTAAAATATATTCCTAAAGATAACATTATTAATGGAATTGTCATATTTCCCAAAATTTGGAAAAAACTAATTCCAATTTCATGAATTTTTGTTTGTGTTAAATTTAATACTATTGCTAAAAATAAAGCCCAAAGTGGAGGGGAATAAATAAATTTTTTAATCATTGCTTTAGAATCTCGTTTATTATTCCCATATTTACATGCTAAATAGTATACTATTGTAAAAGCAAGTAGTCCATTTCCGAAATCAAATAATGATGCTCTAGCTAAACCCTCTTTACCATATGCTGCGATAAAAAATGGCAAAGTGAAACCAAGGTTCATAATCATTGTTCCAACTAAAAAAACACCAAAAGATTCGTTTTTTAGATGAAATAATTTTCCGACTAAAAAAGATACTCCATATGTTAGACCAATTATTAACATAGCAATCACTGGAAAATATATCAAATTAAAAGAAAGAGTAATATTTGAAATTGAAATTAGAATTAAAGCAGGGAGAGAAACATAAAAATTCAATTTTAATAAAAAGTCAGCATTATCTTTTTTCACTAATTTAGCCTTTTTTAATAAATAGCCTAAAACAAAAATTAAAATTATAGGAATAATCTTTATTGCTATTTCGTTCATAAATATTACTCAGAATTAATCATTTATAAATATATTTGGTATTTTAAGTCAGTTGCATAAATCCTCCCTATCTGTGAGATTTTGCAACCACACAAAACACTGCACCATTCTAAACACACTTTGAAGTTCATACTTCAAAGATCTACAAGCATCCCCAAACCTTCGTTTAAATGCACTAAAACTACGTTCTACTGCAGTTCTGAGTCCATAATCAGAAAAATATTTCCATAAGTCAAAATCAATTTGTTGCAAAGTAAATTCTCTGTATCTCAAAGGTTGAGCCAAAATTTTTGGTTTAGCATTTTTGCGAATGGGAATTACGGTTTGAATCTGATTTTTGTAACAAAAATCAAATAATTCTATTGCGTCATAGCCACCATCCCCAAATATTTTTTTTGGAAAAATGCTTATTTCCTTTAAATTCCTTAAAGCAATTTTTGCATCTCCTCCCCCTTTTTCAGTGGTGACATCAAAAAAAACAACTTCATGTCTTTCATTAATACCAAAATGAATTTTGGTAAAACTTCTCCTTGTTTTCCATTTATAGGCCATGTATCCTGACCGTTTTACTTGGCTCATTCCCGTGCTATCAACAATCAAATACTTATATCTCTTATTTGTAAAATTGTGTTGTTTAACCTCTGCTTTTTGTACAATTCTACGCCAAAGTGTAGTATAAACAGCAACTCTGGGAAGTTTCAAATAATTGCTTAAAGCAAGAAGGAAGCCTTCTAACTCACGAAATGTGAGTTGATGAATGAATCTTAGTCTTGAACAAAATTCAATGAAATTTTCGGGATAAATTTCAGGTCTGCCTTTGCAACCTGTTTGAACAGGTTGCCATTCTTGACTCAACCAAGAATGCAAAACTATAAATCCTTCGTGAACATATTTATTTCTGTTGTGAGCTTTCATTTAGCGATAAAGTTCTCACAACTTTAGTTCTAAAAGTTAAGATGTCACTGGGCTTCCAGTCGCAGCAACCTTAGAAATCAAGTAGAAATTTAATTTACAAATGATTTATGCAACTGACTTTGGTATTTTAGAATTTATTTAAAATTTGAGATAAACTCAAATTTAACGGGATTTTTTATTCAGTGGGACAGAGCCTTTAGCGGCGTACATTTATAAATAATTAAAACTCTTCTTTAAGCATGATTTTAGATTTTGTAGACGAACCATTTAATAAAGAACAAATTTTTCAAGAGATAGTTGGTTGTTTTAATGGGTTTGAACAACTTGTTCTTTATCACGGAACAACAAATTTATTCAAAGATCAAATTCTTTCAGAGGGTCTTAAGGCCAGATATTTAGTTTCAAATTCTGTTTATGAAGGAAAAGAAGTTAATGGAGAAAATCTTGAATCAAATCCAAATCTAGTTTATATTGGAAGTCTTTGCATGGCGAGATGGTTAGGAATTAACGCACCAAAGAAATATGGAGGGAATTTTATTTTATTCCAACTATTGTTAGATAGAAGAGACTTACTTCCAGATGAAGATTCAAGAAAAACTGATGGGATAGAATCTCTGGTTTGGGAAGGTAGTGCGGCCATTCAATCCCATATACCTCCTGAAAGAATTATTGGGTATAGTGAGGTTATAGACTATTGTGGAACTGATAGTGAAAGGGAATTTCTACCAATTAGACCTGTTGGTGATGTTGTTAGATTCACATATGAATCACACAGAGAACTTCTTAGCCGCTAAAAAATATTGCAATTAACGACTATTAAACGTAATAATGCTTTGTTTTATGGTTGGCAAACAGATTGTTGGTGCTGAAATTAATGCATTGGTCATGCAAGAATGTAACATCAAAGGATATTCACAAAAAAAAATTAACAGCTACTTGAACCACGTCAATGAATTCATTGCATCAAAGAAAACCTCACGAGACTACTCACTATAGCTCATAGAAAAAGGTAAATCTTGTGAAACAATGAGATCAGTCGCCTTTGTGGCTTGCTTCCAAAATTAAAAATCTGGAAGCTTATCTGTTAGACTGTCCGTTTACAATAAAATTCCTCTAGACGGTTGGTTAGATTGACGCTTTATGCCAAGATCGTTTTTTGACTGTTAGAATTGAAGAAAAACTCTGTTTAATCACTTGGCTCTCTCCTCCCCCAACAGTCTAATTGAACAGCTGAGAATAAATATCTCACAATCGGGCGGTATGGTTTGACAGGAATGTTTATAAAATCATTTTGGATTTCTTATGTGTAATAGCATTTGTGTAAAATAAGTTTTTCACTTTTGCTTTTCTTTGTTGGCCCTGTAGCTTAACCTGGATAGAGTAGCGGGTTTCGGCCCCGCTGGTGGGGGTTCAAATCCCTCCAGGGTCTTTCATTGTTCTGACTATAGACTATTGTTGTCTCTTTTCATGACAACAACTTTTATAAATCCTTCTTGCTTTACTCCATCCGACATGAGTTATCAATCAAATGCTGCAGGACTACAAGGAGTATATGGTTTTCCTCTGGACATAAATCTTTTGGAAGATGAGTTAGGAGAAGTCGTAAATTTAATGAGGCATGCACAAAGTGCAATACCTCTTGCAAATGTGCCCATTACTCAAGCAATAAAAAACAGTGCATTTGCAGGAAAAGGGGACCAAGCCCTTTTGACAATAGGGGCCACGAATTCAAGAAAAGGAGGTTCCCTTACTCTTGTGGAACTTATTGGTGCTATTTTGAGAAAGGAATATCCTGAAGAGCCGTTTTACACTGCTTTCCAAAAGGAGGGACTTCCTCAAAATCCTTGTTTAAGGCTTGCTCTTGCATCTGGATATGAACTTGGAGATCTTTCAGATATGCAACGATCATACATTAAAAATGAGTTTTCTGGAATTTTGGATGAAATGAGTGACTACAGCAAATCTGAGCAGAGAATTCTTTATTCCAATTAAAAATTTCAAATTTTCCAAAACCAATACCTCTAAATTTACCAAACATTTTATAAATTATTTTTGATTCACTTTTGTACTGAAGAAAGAGATGAGAAGCGGCTTATCGAGCAAAGGTCGTGGAGTGATGCTCTTGGCTCACAAAATATTGTATCCCTTTCTTTCTTCTTTCACATAAAAAAATGGAAGACCCAGCAGAAATGTATGTTGAGGAAGTAACTCCTGCAAATGAACTAAAAGGTTTCACAAAATCCTTCGTAAAGCGTACAAAGGATAAGCGAGAAGAGCATAAAGAAATCAAAGCAATTCTCACAGCGCTTAAAGAGAACCGACTTGTTTTAGGAACAAAAGTTACAGAAAAAATGCTAAAATCAGGCAAGACAAAGCACGTGTACATATCGTCTACTTGCGACAATCTTGTTCTGCGAAAACTCCAGCACTACTGCGCACTTGCAGAAGCTGAACTAAGCGTTCTTCATTTGAACAGTAATGAACTTGCACAAAAACTTGCAAAACCCTTTAATATCACAGTAGCATGTGAAAAGGAGGCTAAAAAATGAGCAGAAAAACAAATGGTCTATTCGCAGCAAAGAAGATGCTTATCAAAAGAGCGTTATTCAAGAAAAGAAGAGTGAATCCTCTTGAGAAGGCAAAGTACGATCCGCTTGAGAATGCAAACCAAGCAAAAGGAATTGTCTTGAACAAAACAGAAAGAGAAGCTAAACAGCCAAACTCTGCTTTGCGTAAGTGTGTTACAGTCCAGCTTTCTAAGAACGGAAAGTCTATTGTTGCGTTCCTTCCTGGAAATAATGCTTCAAAGTTCGTGAACGAGCACGACGAAGTAATGGTTGAAGGTATTGGTGGAATTAAAGGAAAATCCAAGGGTGATATTCCGGGAGTGAGATGGAAGGTTATCCAAGTAAATGGTCAGTCGCTCAACGCGCTTATCAGAGGAAAACTTGAGAGGGCAAGAAAGTAAAATGGTTCAAACTGAAATTAAACTGTACAACAAGTGGACTTTCAATGACGTTGCCGTGACAGACCTTGGTTTGCAAAACTACATCAACTTGCGACCTATTATTGTCCCAAGAACAAACGGATATTATCACAATACAGCCTTTTACAAAACGAAAATAAATATTGTAGAAAGGCTCATGAACCGTTTGCAAGTCACAGGACACAAAGGAAGGAAACATTACATTAGTTCGGGACATAATACAGGGAAAGCAAAAAAAATTTCATCTCTTATGAAGGAAGTCTTTGAAGAGTTGGAAAAGAAAACAAAGGAAAACCCTATTCAGGTGTTAGTAACTGCGATAGAACATGCAGCACCACGTGAAGAAGTCATTACTATTGAGCGTTCAGGAGCAAGGTATGCACAGGCAGTCGACATGTCTCCTCAGAGAAGAGTTGACTTAGTTTTGCGCTATCTTTCACAGGGGGCATCTCACAAAGCTTTCAATTCTGCAACGTCACTCAAAGAGACATTAGCGGCAGAAATCCTTGACTGTTATCACAGAGGGGACAAAAGTACAGCAATGTCCAAAAAGAACGAAATTGAGAAGATGGCAGCAGCTGCCAAATAAAGCTAAAACATAAAATGGTCTCAGACGAAAGAATCAAAACTGGAACAACGACTTTAGGAATGCTCTTCAAAGGAGGAGTTCTTCTTGCAGCGGACAGGCGAGTAACGTCATATAAGATTGTGAGTGATAAATTCACAAAAATTTTTGATTTATCTCCAAATGCTGTTGCAACAGTCTCAGGCGGAGCTGCTGATGCTCAACTTTTCATGAGGATTATTCAAGGAGAATTGAAACTCATCTCTCTCAAAAACGAGCGAGAAGCAAAAGTGAAGGAAGCAGCAATGATCCTTAATTCCATGCAGTACAGAGGAATTCGTTCAATGGGAAGTATTGTCGGTCTTATTATAGGGGGTTACGACAAAGGTGAAGGAGCAAGTCTCTACGATCTCTCTCCTGACGGTACCATCAGTTTAAGTGATGGATTTTTGACGACAGGTTCGGGAAGTATTTATGTTCAAGGATTGCTTGATGATTGCTACAAGCCAGATTTAAGTGAAAAAGAAGCACTAGATCTTGCGGAGAGGGCATTCAAAGTAGCATTCAAGAATGATAATGCAAGTGGAGGCGGCTTTATTGCCAAAGTTGTTACAAAAGATGGGATCAAAGAAGCTGAGCGAAAAATTATCAAAGCAGATTTGGTGAAAGAGTAAAATGGAAATTATTAATGACAAAGTAAATACATTGCTTGGAAGGCGCGAACTTACTGTAAGGGTTGAGAGTACTGGACCCACTCTTACTCGTGGCGCTATAAAAGAACAACTTGTAAAGAAGTTGGATGAAGAAGCAGCAAGCATTTTTGTGAAAAAGATTAATACAAATTATCGTTCGCAAGATGTTCTTGTTGAAGCTTATGTATATGAGAGTGAGGAAGCACTCAAAAAGAGTTTTCCTGCTCATCTGCAAAAAAGAAATGAAAGCAAAAAAGCTGCTGGTGGGGAAGAATAAAAATGTCGCGCTACAAACATGTTAGTAAGAAAAAGAGAATTGTAAAGGCAGCACGACAAACTTCTTGGGCTCCTTACTTTGCTATCTTCAAAAAATTTGGAGTTGGAAAAAGAATTCATCCTTCAGTTATGTCTAAAAAGAGAAGCTGGAGAAGAGACAGACTTAAAATCTAAAGTCTTACTTCTTTTTAGAAAAATAGTTTTTTGCGTACTTCTTACCGAAAGCTCTTGAAGAGAGTGAGATGGAGATTTCTGGAAATGAGAGTAATACCCACTCTACATATGTGTTGCAATTTGGGCCGGGTACAAAGTGATACTTTTCTTTGAAAGGGTAATCTTTCAAACTTTTTTCTAAGAACTCGCCTATGTCGTGAGCTAGGGATGTTTCGTTTCCTGAACAGAACCACACGAGGGTCGAGTCAAAGGATGCTGAAGAATAGCCTTTTTTCAGTCCTTGATTTGCTTTCCAGAAAAAATCTTTGTATAGGTGGTCTGCTGAAATTCCTCTTTTCAATCCTTTTTTGTGCCAGATTTCGTAGCGATGAGTTCCTTCTGGGGAGACTGCAACAAACCAATGGTGCAGTGCAAAGGATAGGGGAAAGGTTATTGGAGAGGAATAAAGGTATATTGCATATTTTTCATCTTTTGTTGTCATTTTTTCACTTGCAGTGCGATAACACGAGCTGCTCAAATTCTTTGTAGGCTTTGTCAAGGGAATCATTAATAATTTTGTGGTCAAACTTATTAGCGTATTCTAATTCTTTTCTTGCGGTTTCAAGGCGTGTCTGGATTTCTTTTTCGTCTCCGGTCCCGCGCTTTGTAAGGCGTTCTTGAAGAACTTCAAATGATGGTGGTGCAATGAAGATTGTCGTTAGTAGTTCTGAGGGGAATATTTCTTGAAGGGCAAGAGCTCCTTGGACATCTATATCTTTCATTACAAAAAATCCTTGGGTAAGTTGTTTCAAAAGAGCTTCTTTGAGGATTCCGTAATATTTGTCGTGCACCTTTGCCCATTCTAATACTTTTTTTTTTTCAATTGCTTCTTCGAATTCTTCTTTGCTGAGAAACTGATAATGTTTTCCGTCAATTTCTCCTTCTCTCATTGGTCTTGAGGTTGCTGAGAGGGGAAAGACAAAATGGGTGTAGTTCTTGAAAAATTCTTCTTGGAGGGTATTTTTTCCAACACCACTTGGTCCAATAATAACGAAGAAATGTCCCTTTATCTGGGAATGCTGTATATCCATAGGAAAGGGAAGAGCAAGAACTTAAAAAGCTATTCTTTTAGCTTACTGAGCCCCAACCTGTGTCGACAACTTCTGTTTCTGTTTCTTTTGTCGGGTCGATAACTAATAATGTATTTTCTAAAAGTTGGCGTGGTTTGACACTTTGTGGGTCTGAGCGTTGAAATGTATAATTTCCTCCTGTTTGCATTGTGTAATAGTCGACAGAATAGCTAAGGCTAACTTGTAAGTTTACTGAGCGCATTGTTTTACTGAAATCTTTAAGTTTGAAGAGATCACTGTCGTGTTCGACTACTATTTTTAATTTTTCTCCTGGTGTTGTGAATTTCTTACTTAGTTCTTTACTTGCAATAATTTCATTCTCATTTGTTATGATGTATAGGCCTTCTATTGTTAGGTCTTTTATTTTCCGTGTGTCTGTGCTTTGTATTTTGTTTAATTCTACTTCAACTTCAAACTCATGTTCTCCTATGATAAAAGGGCTATTATATGTTACTTGTGCGCTTAGGGTATAGTCATTTCCATTGCTAAATGAAAGGAGTTTTGTTTTCTTGTCAACTGCATCTGTTACTTTAGTTTGGCAAGTATTGTCTTTCGTACAGTAGTATTCTAAATATTCTCCTTTGTTGCCACTACAACCGCCTTCGCTACGTGGCAGGTTAATGTCTACATCTTTTGGACAGTTGCAAGCATTCTCTGCAGACTCTGCAACTCCATTTCCACATTTGTTTTTTGGAATTGATTTTCCTTCACAGTTTCCAGTTTCTGGGTTGTATGTATAGATTTCATACACGCCGTCACCATATGTACTGCAGTCTGGAGGGTTAGAAGAACAGGATGTTAGGGCTAGAAGAGAAAAAAGGAGAAGCAAGGAAAGAAGGTAAGTACTTTTTTTCATTTTATTTAAAGGAGATTTTTATTTATTCTATGCTAATTGCTATTTGTTCTGTTTTCTTCAATTCTGTTCCAGGTGGGCTAAATGTTAGGGAAAGGAAAAGCTCGTCTCCTGTTGTGCAAGTTCCGGAATCTGCTAGAATTGCTAATGTCATTGTTTGTGTATCTTTTGGATTGATGTCAAATCCTTGACCTTTTACTTGTAGCTGGCAACTCTGTGGGGAGTTAATAATTTGGCTTTGCATGGTGATAACTCCTGTAGGTAAAGCTCCTTCAAAACTTGGGATATTCAAAACACTTGTTCCTAGGTTTTGTACTTTTACAAAAAGGTATGAAGGTTTTGTTCCTGGTTTTACTTCTAGTGCGTCAGGGCCAGCAGCAAAATAGCCAGCTTCATTTTCAACTTGTTGTTTAATTCTTAACTGCGCATCGTTAAGTTGATCTTCAAATTGGTCTGAACTCTTATTAATGAGGCTTGTAACGAAGGCAATAATGAGGCCCATGACGATAAGTCCAATAATAAGCATAATAATGAGGTTTAAACTCATCTCTATTGCTCCTTTTTTATTCTGTTGCATGGTTTTCATCAAGTATAAGTCTTTATATTAATTTTTTATTACTGGGGAGGGTCTGAGTTTTTTCTTCGTAAAAAATTTAAACTAGGCTTTAATGTTCTTTCCCATGACAGAAGGAAAAGTGACTCCCTGGGATGTCAGTGGTACTATTGATTATAATAAGTTAATTCGTGAATTTGGTGTTGAATATATTTCAGCAGAACAAAAACAATATTTGCTAGAACTTGCAAAGGCTAAGGGTTTGCAAGAACATATTTTTTTGAGACGAGGCCTTTTTTTTGCACAAATGGATTTGTCAGAAGTTATTAGTGCTCACAAAGCAGGACAAAGTATCTTTTTGTACACGGGACGTGCGCCAGGCGGAAGCATGCATCTTGGGCATCTTATTCCTTTTCTTTTCACGAAATTTTTGCAAGATCTTTTTGATTGCAATTTGTATATTCAGTTTCCCGATGATGAAAAGTTTCTCTTCAAGAAAGACTTAACACAAAGTAAAGTTGATGACATGTGTCAGAGTGATCTTTTAGATGTTGCTTCTTTTGGATTCAATATTGAAAAAACTTTTATTTTCAGAAACTCGGAATTTATTGCTCATATGTATCCGCTTGTTCTTGAAGTTTCAAAGCGTCTTACGTTTTCTCAGGCAAGAAATACTTTTGGCTTTACAAATGATTCAAATGTTGGGATGATTCATTATCCTGCTCTTCAGATAACGCCTACTTTTTTTGAGAGGGGGTTTTGTCTTATTCCTTGTGGTATTGATCAGAATCCTTATTTCCTTTTACAAAGAGACTTTGCTGTAAAAATGGGTTTTCACAAAAATGCAACAATCCTTAACAAGTTTTTGCCCTCTCTTACTGGTCCCGCTGGAAAAATGTCGGCTTCAGATCCGTCCAAGGCTTTGCTTTTGTCTGACGATGCTGCTACTATAAAAAAGAAAATAAACAAGTATGCTTACTCTGGCGGTCGTGAAACTCTTGAGGAGCATAGAAAATTTGGGGGAAATACGGAAATTGATGTTTCTTTTCAATGGTTGTATTATTTATTCGAGGAAGATGATATGGTAATAGAACAGATTAAAAAAAATTATGAGTCTGGAAGTATGCTCTCTGGTGAAATGAAGGCTCTTTTTATTGATAAGGTAAATGCATTTTTCTCGGACTTTCAGGCAAGGCGTGTCCAGTGCAGGGAAACAAACTTACTGAGAACATATATGTACGAAGGGACTTTGGCAAAGGCTATGTGGGAGAGAACTGGGCACTAAGGATGGATTACCAAACACTACATGTTAACTCTGTTGGCAAAAAAGACTCTATGAAAAAAATTCTTCTTGTAACGGATGCCTGGTATCCACAGATAAATGGTGTTGTGAGGGTCTTTGAAAAGATAATGGGGGAACTTGAAAAGAAAGGCTACACATTTATTATTATTAGTCCAAGTCTTTTCAAAACTGTTCCACTTCCTACATACAAGGAGATAAGAATCTCTCTTTTTCCGAAAAAGAAAATAAAAGAAATTCTCGAAAAAGAAAAACCTGATTTTATTCACATTGCGACAGAGGGGTCTCTTGGAATTGCGACAAGAAATCTTTGTAAAAAAAGGGGACTTCCTTTCACTACTTCGTATCATACTAGATTCACCGATTATGTGCATCTTAGGTTAAACATGATTTCTCCAAATACGGTGTACAAATATTTGGGTTGGTTTCACAACGCAGCGCAACACACCATGGTAAATACAAAATCAATGGAAGACGAGCTCAGGCAGTACAAGATTACAAAACTTGTTCAATGGCCTCTTGGTGTTGATACGGGTCTTTTCATAAAGAATGAAAAAGCAAAGAAACTCAAAAATCTCAAAAAACCTATTTTTACTTATCTTGGAAGACTTGCTATTGAGAAAAATGTTGAAGACTTTCTAAGACTCGAGCTTCCAGGAAGCAAACTTATTATTGGCGATGGTCCTGACAAAAAAAAACTGGAAGAAAAATACAAGAAAAATACTTTCTTTGTTGGATATAAGCAGGGTCAAGATATTGTAGACTTACTTTCTCTTTCTGATGTTTTTGTCTTCCCTTCAATAACTGAAACATTCGGGCTTGTCATTGTTGAAGCACTTGCATGCTCTGTGCCTGTCGCTGCCTATGATGTCCAAGGTCCAAAGGACATTATCACAAATGGATTTGATGGTTTTATAGGTCCAGATCTAGGGAAAAATGCTCTTAATTGTCTTGAAATAAAAAAAACTCATTGTAGAGAAACTGCATTAAAATACTCGTGGGAAAACTCTGCGGAGTGTTTTCTTCGCAACTTGGTGCCTATAAAGTAACTCTTTGCTTTGAGGTAAGTTCAATGTTCTTTTTGTTTTCTTGTTTTATGGGGTCTCTGGTGTTTGTATTGGGCATCCATTTTTCAGTGATTCCTTAGCTGGGTATTATACCCCGCAGCTCTGCTGCGACCACTCAGCTGGGAGTTAGAAATCGCGTCTTGAAAATTGCCGTAATGCCCCGGAGCTCTGCTCCGATTGGGATAGGCACATTTTAGCGATTTCTTTACTTCTTTACTTATCCAATCTTAAAGAAATGTTTATTAACTGGGGTGAGAAATAATTTTTATGTCTGCTCCTTTTCTCCGACATAGTCTTTTTGGTGGGTTTGTTTTTCTTAGCTCTTGTTTTTCAGTCTCTGCGGCAAGGTCTGAACAAACCTTTTATGATTCTCCTTCTTATCTGCCTTATTGTATAATTATTGATAAAGCAGATAGGGAGTTATATTTTTTTGAATGTGATGGTATGGAACATTTGCAAAACCTTATTTATAAGAGCCCTATTGTCATTGGTGGAAGAAATAAAGATTATCGTACGGGTAAAAAAAGAAACTTTGAAACACCTGTAGGTAACTTTCAAATTCAAGCCTATGTTAAAGATGCTAAATGGTTTCCACCTAAATGGGCAAAAGAACATAGGGTAAATGAACGAGGAGAAATTATTGGGGTTGGTGGTGTTTTTGGTCCTATGTGGATGCCTTTGACTTCTTACGGGACTCCTCTTGATCCTTCTTTTTCTTTTAATCCTGAGGGGTATGGTGGGCTTGCACTTCATGGGACTCGGGATCAGAGACAGTTTTTGAAGAGGTTCTCGCGTCAGTCTCATGGTTGTATTAGACTTCCTGATGGGGCTCTTTCATTTCTTGAATCTTTTTTTAAAAAATATCTTGTTTTATCATCTCCCGAACAGATTCCAAAAGGTGAGAAAGTAGTTTTTTCAAGGGGCGCAATACCTGTTTCTATTAGACATTCTTTTTCTTTGGAGAGGGTTTTGTCTTCAGCAACCCCATGAGGCTGGGGCTTGTGTGCTAAGGAATGCTCCTGTGAGTGTATTAATGTACCAGTCTTTGCATTCTTCTGTTCTCTCTCTTCTTGAATCATAGCTTGGTGAGAATTCTCTTGCATCACATTTTCCACTTTCGAGTAGGGCTCCTTGTTTGCAGTATCCTTGGCTTTTGTATAGGGTATTTGGTTCGGAGTTTCCTTTTCCACTTTCTCCTTTCTGCCAAATAATTGTGTCATCTTCTTTTTCTCCTGTGTACCAACTTTCATCACAAAGTATGAAGACTGAGTCCCAAGTTTGCTCGTCATTATCGGGAGGAATTTGGTATAGTGGGTTGCTTTCGTCGGGGAGAACGGTCACTCCTGCTTTAGGAATTAGATTTTGAGAGTCTAGGCTTCCGGTATTTGCTTTGACAAGTCCTGCTGAATACACGGTCCCGTCTGCGAAGCGTACGTACATACTGCCGTCGGGTGTTCCTTTTTCTGAAATATAACAAAATTCACAGGTTGATGCTACTTTTTCTACTCCTATGTTGAGGTTTTTATTTATGCTAATGAGGTTGTTATTGAAAAGCATGCTTTCAATGTGCTTTGTTCTTTGTGTTACGACTGAACTACTGAGGGCTGCTGTATGGATGTCGCCTTGGGGGTATTTTCCGTTACATGTGGATTGGATGCGAACTTTGTAAAGGGTGTTTGTACTTGGGTCTTGTGCAAAAATGTTTGTTTTGCTTGGATCAATATTTTCAATTTCGGGATCAAAGATTGCTTCGACTCCGCTTTCTCGACAAAGGTAGAGTTCTGTGTCAAGTACTGTGTCTGAAGAACTTGCAAGATTTGTTTGAGGATAGAAAAAATTTTGTGGGGGATTTTCTTGAGGATTGGTGATTGTCTCTTCTATTTCTTCCATATTACAACAGGAGAGTTTTCCTCCGTAGAGTTCAATTTTCTCTTGTTCTTCTACATTGTTTGCATTGAGTGGTTGTGGGCCTAGGCATGCAGCGGGGTAAATTGTAACTTCGTAGGGATCAGTTAAGGGGGTGCCTGTTTGTGTGTTGGAAATGCTTACGGTAAATCTTAATGGACTGACTAAGTCTAGTGAAGAGGGAATTTCATTTTCTCCGATTCTTCCTGTTTCAGGGTCAAAACTTACTTCTTGGGTGATGCCAAGTCCTAGGTCCGTCATAAGGGCTTCGTACGTAAATTGTACATTCTCGGCATCGTAGAGGCAACTTGTATCTAGATAAAGTTCAAAAGGGTCTGGAATTTCTTCTGGGGAATAGGATTTTGAACTGTCTAGTCCGAGGGTATAACCAAAAACTTCTTCTTTGTCTGTTCCTTCTCTAGAAAAAAGGGTATTTTTCAAGTCTGAACTAATTGGGAAGGGAGTAATTTTATTTTCATTTGAGTTGATGAAATTGAAACAGTTAATGGCTTCTTGATTTCCTGAATTATCTGCAAGTCCTGCTACAAAGATGAATGTCATTCTTCTGAATGTCTCTGTGTCGGAGACTGTCACTTCAAAGCTAAATCTTCTTTCTTCGTATGCAACAAATGTCATTTGTCCATCTTCTGTCAGTGAGAAATAAGCATCTGGTCCGTCGTAGTGTTGAGCTACAAAAAATACTTTGTCCCATCTGTCGAGAAATTGTGCTTCTTTTGTTACTGCTTTGAGATCGAGAGTAAGGGTTTGCTCTTCACATCCTTCTTCTCTTTCTTTGCAAACCGGATTTACAAATACAATACTGTTTTCTCCTGTTCTGAATGCTTGTGGTATGAGGTCTGCATCTATGTATGGAGCATAATTTTCGTATGCAAAATTGAAGACGTAAGGATTTCCTAATATTTTTGATTTGGAGTCTATGAGGGAGTAAACATAAAGCTTGTAGTCCTCATCGTCAACAAGACGAAGCATTGATATTGAAAGGCCTGTGTCACTTTGTTTGCGAAAATATTCATTTTTTTCAGCAATAACTTTGCTTAAGTTTCTTGGGTCTGAGTAATCAATTGGTTTATTTTCTTCATACTTGTATGAGAGCATCTCTGAGGCTAATTCTAGAAGTTTTTCGAAGCGAATGTTTGCGGTTTGTCTTGAGCTGTAATACGCTCTTTTTGTATCATTTGTATTGAAGCTTGCTGGAAAAAGGAGGCGGGCTGTTACTGATTCGTCGTCGAAATCTAATTCTACGAACAGGGATGTGTTGAGATTAATTGCAAAAATTTCTCTGTTTAGTATTTCTGTCCTAATGTCAGAAAAAATTCCACTCTCATTTTTTATTTCGGCAATTATTTTTCCTTGTTCGTCAAGTTTAAAATCTTCATATGTTCCTGTGTAGCTTTTATCATTAATTGTAAACTGGACTAGGTCTCCTTTTTCTCCTAAAAGGTCTTTGACAAGCAGAGTTTGTGTGTCTGGGATGTCAAAAATTTCTCCGGAAAATTGGTCAAAATCAACTTCAAATCCTTCGTTTTCAAAACTCTTAACTTTGAGGCAGCGTTTGAATTCTTCGACGACAAATTGTTCCATTTCCTCTTTTATTGAATAGTTATAGATTGGTGGCCACTGTTTGTCAATAAGTGGGGCGTATACTTCTTTGTTTGACATAAGTAAGGTTCTAGAGAGAAGATTATTTTTGTTGAGCTGCATATTGGTGAGAAGGGTTTCTGAGTAGGCATTGTTTGGCAGGTGGCCCGGTACATATTTTTCGCTTCTGTTGTAGATGAATCCTCCTCTCATTCCTGCAATAAGGAGGGCTCGTTTTAGTTGGAGATCTAGGCATGAATCAATGCTGCTTTTTAGTGGGGTTAGTTGTTCATTTCCTTTGTCTATGATTGTATCTAAGGTTTGCTCACGTTCTTGTTTTTCTTCGTCGCTACTCAGAAAAAAAAGGAAAATGAGAAGAACTATTATACACAGTGCTATGATGATGAAGATGGTGATTTGTGCCTTGCGTTGTGTTGAAATTTCTTGTTTCATAGGGAGAGTTTTATTTTTTGGAATTTTTTTTTGAGCTTTGCTTTTTCTTAAGTGCAGGATAAACAAGTAAGAGGAGGAGAAAGACAATGAAGATGACGAGGACTATTTGAATGAAACTAAAGAGGGGAGTTTTTGTGAATTCAAGGGTAAAGTCTTTTTTATCTTCGAGTGTTGTTTCTTTATTGATAGTATAATTAAATTGGGTTGGTGTTTCTTCAACGGTCCAAGCAATTAATGGGTCAGAATCTAAAATTTCGTAAGGTAACTCGCTTTGAATTAATAGGTCTTTGTTTTCTTCGGTTAGGCTTTCAATAACTGATTTTGGGATATATTGACTTATTTGAACATTTTCTCCTGTGTCTGGGAGTGAAATGGTAATGGTTGTGCTGTTTTCTTTGTCTGTAAATGAAAAGGAAGCATTTGCAGAAGTTTCACTTTTTAGTTCTGTGTGGAAGAGCTGGTAGAGTTGTTCGCCGTTTTCATTTTCAATTTTTGCGACAAAGGTGTACTGTCCGTCTCCGAGTTTTGGTATTTCACAACTTGTTTTTAGGTATTGGGTTGAACTAAAGTTGAGAGGGACTTCACATTTGCGGACTTGTAGTTGGCCGTTGTGGTAGAAGCTCATTGTAAAGGTGTTTTGTTCTTGCATTATTTCTGTTTTTTCTATGCCAAAGGAAATGAGGTAACTTAATTTTGAGTCATCTGCATCAAAGGAGAGAATACTTAGTGGAGTTGCAAGTATGTTAGTGAGGGAGAACATAACAAAAAGGCAGATAGAGATGAGAGGTGTAATTCTTACTTTCATATGTTTTTCTTCGACAAGGAATTTATAAAGTTTTGTTGGAATTGGGCTCTGTCCCATTGAGCATCATTTTCAAATAATTAAAAATCAAAACTTAATTTTTGAATAAATTAATTGATTTTCCCCTGAAAATTAAGTAGTTTTGGTTAAGGAACATACAATATTTGAAGAATAAAAATTGCATAGCAATATTTTTCTTCATATTATAAATAACAATTTTAAAAGCAACTTCTCTTTTTTTTGTCATGTGATTTTTCGAGACAATTTTAGTTAAAATTGTCCTTTTTAATGCAGAAAATACCCCTTCCACATTATTTCTTAATGGGTATAAGTCTTGATATTCATTAAATGTTTGTTGAAATTGTTTGCGCACAATATTATTGTGCAAACATTTTTCTCCTTTATTTACTGGAGGAACAATAAGTATATTGTTCAGTTCTTTCATTTTAGAAAAAAGATAGAAATAATAATATCCTTTATCTCCAATGAGAGTAATATTTTTCAATTTGAGTCTATTAAACAGGCGTTTTGCCTGTTTTTTGTCATTATATTGTTTCATCGTAAAAGTAAAATCAAAAATTTTCTTTTTACCTTGTAAATCACAAATTACATCTAATTTATGATAGGGAGATTTTGGATTTAGACCAAATTCCTGCAATCTTTTTTGATAATATGACGACTTAAATGTTGAACTAATGCCAGTTCCATCTATCCCGAGAATCTCAGGAGATTCAGTTTTTATTGTTATTTCAAGAATTTGTTTGATAAACGTCAAACTAAATTCTTTTATCCAACGATTTAATGAGGATTTATTTATTTTATACTTCAAATATAGCCGTCTTGGCCAGATAGTTTCGTTATTAAAATAACTACAAAACTCTCGAAGTGAGAGTTTTGACTTAAAATATAAAATCACACAACTCAGTTTTTGATTTTGTGTAAATTGTTTATTTCCTGTCTTATTTGCATATTTAGGTAGATCTAAACTTAAGATTATGTCATTTAATTCATCTTTAAATTCTCGAGATTTTTTAGGAACAATCTCATGAAGAACTAATTGCCTTTCCATATTATATAAAATTAAAAAATGTCTTTATTAAACTTGGGACAGAGCCTTGGAATTGAAGTTATTTTCCTTATGACTACTTTCTTTGTTTTATCGTGAGTTAATGGAAAAATTAAAGTAGTTCTAGTCTTAAACTTTTTTAGGGCTGTGCTGCTACTTTTTTGGTGCTGCAGGTGTTTATTGTTTCTTTATATTGGAGTGCTCCAGTTTTGGCTTCATATGTAAAGATGTAGGTAGTGCAGGGATCTTTTCCCGTTAGAGTGACTTTTGTCATTTCTCCGAGGGAAAGAAAGTAACTTTTATTATTTGGAATTGTCGGGGGAAGAAAGATGGCGTTTTGTCTGTCGTAGTATGTCGTTACTCCTGTTGCTAAAAGACTCCCGAAACAGAATGACCACAAAATTATTTCAAGTTTACTCATTGAAGAAGGTGTTCTTTCTTTCTTTTTATATTCTTCCTTCTTGTCTTTATTGAATTTTTAGGAGTTCTTCTTTGTTTAGGAGGCCTTGCTGTGAACCTCTGTGTTGGATGAGCTGAGCACTGTGGAGGGATGCAAAATGAAGGGAGAGGTTAATTCCGAAGCCGTGTGCATAGAAGTAGAAGAATGTTGCTGTAAAACAGTCGCCGGCTCCTGTTGTGTCGATAACTTCTTTTACTTTCTTTGCTGGACAATAATATTCTTTTTCTTTGTCGTAGGCGTAGGATCCTCTACTTCCATCTGTAATAACAACAATTTGTGGTCCCATAGCACAGATTGTTTTGAGGCAGTCTGTTATTTTCTGTTTTTTTGAAAGGAGTTTTGCTTCTTCAAAATTGAGAATGAGGATGTTTGTCAATGCTATGAGTTCTTTTAATTTTTTTTCTCCTTTTACTAGTCCAGCACTTGGATTGTAGCAAAGAAGGGTCTTTCTTTTGTTTTTGCTTAATTCTTTTGCTAGTCTGAGCTGAGTTTTGAAACTTTCTCCACCTAGGGAAGAAAAATAGTAATATTTTGCAATGCTGTCGCTTTCTCTAAAGTCTGTCCATTTGAGTTGGCTGTTTTGTCCGCGATGTGTAAAAATAATGCGATCTTTGTCGAGTGTGTCTATGACGATTGACTTTGCTGCACTTTCGGAACTAAAAATTGAGGGGATTACTTCAACATTATTTTCTTTTAGATTTTTTATGGTGGGGTCTTTTGTTTCTTGGGCTAGTTTTCCCAAATATGCGACTTTTTTTGCTCCTAATTTTTTGAGGGCAATACTAACGTTTACTCCTCCTCCGCCAATACTTTTTTCAAAATCTTTTTCGATTTTTACTTTCTCTCCTAATTGAATTTGGCTATAATATTTGTCGAGGCCGAGTGTTGTGTCCAGAACGTTTGAGCCGAGGCAGAGGAATTCGGGGTAGTCGCAGTTAAAAGTATCATAACTTTTTTCTAATGCTTTGAGTCCGACTAAGTCTTGCTCGGTTAGAAAATGAAAAAGGGATGCTCCTCCTGCACTGACGAAATTTATTGAACTTTTTTCTTTTTCTGAAAATTTTTGTAGTGCTGTTAAAGTATGACCTCCTACTAGGATTGTAAATGCTTTTGTTGTACAAAGGGCTTTGAGCAAGATTTGTGTTCCACTTTGACTTAGCGGATTTTCTATTTCTCCTGACGGGCCGTGCATGAAAACTGCTTCTCCTTTTAGGATTATGTCTCTGAAAATATGGGCACTTTTTATTCCGAGGTCAAAGTGTTCTGCTTCCATGACTCTTGTTTTTTCCTCTGAGAGTTTTTCAAGGGGGATGTCTAGTCTTGTTTTTTTATTAATAAGTCCTATGTCGATAGGGAGGCTTATTTGTGTTTTGTACGTTTGCAGTATTTTGTGAAGGGTTCTTCTTTTGTTTGCGAATTCAGGCCTTGACAAAAGGGAGTCGAGTTTTCCAAAGCGATATCCTTGTGTGTATAGTGCAAAATATCCTATGACTCCGGTGAGGGCGATGTGCTCAGTAAGTTTTTTTTCTAGTATTTCTTGGACAAAAGAAACTGTTTCTTCGATTTTGTCTCCTCCTAAAACCATTATTCGAGGTTTTTTTGTGTGGAGAAGCTTGTGAAGATTGGTAACTTCATTTTCCATTACTCTTCCTGCAAGAAGGGGGATGTTTTTTATTTCCGTGATGCTGCTATTACTAAGGTGGGCTAGTGAAAAGGCATCGAGGATGTAGTAGTCAAAGTGTTTTTCTAAATCAAAGAACAGATTTTCTTTTTTTGGGGGGTGTTCTTCATGTGGACAGAATCGCAAATTTTCAAGGAGGAGAATTTCTCCTTCTTTAAGTTCTTTTATTGCTTTGAACACTTTTTGTGATGTAAGTTCTGGGATGAATTTTATGTTCTTTTTGAGTTCTTTTTCCAACATGGGGATGTGATCTTTAAGACTTTGGAAATCTTTGTTCTGGCTGCGTCCTTGATGTGAGAGGAGAACTTGCTTTGCTCCTAGTGCACTTAATTCTTCTACTGTTTTCAGATGTGCTGCAATTCTCTCGTTCATTACTGGTTTGTAATCAACTATTGCTGCACTAAAATCGACGCGCACTCCCAGAGTTTTTCCTTTGAGCGAAAAATTGTCTATACTGAAAAAGTCATACATAGTTTTAGTGCAATGTGAGGAGTATTAAAGGACTTGTAATTTCTCTTTAATGATGACTTTGAAAGAATTGAAGTTCTACTTTTCGTATGTGAATTTGGGTTCTTTTGCTTTACTTAATTCTTCGAGGTTTCCAAGCTTGTTTGAAACCGCTTCTAAGGAGCTGTAACTTGATGGGAGACCTGTATTGACAAAGTAGAATGTTATGTGGTTATTGTTGACAACATCTTTGAGACTTACTTCAAAAGATTGCAGTTCTATTCCTCCTCTGAGCCAGGATTCTATTGTTGTCGAAGGAATGGTCTGGCAGTCTGCATCGACAAAAAGTGAGGCTAGGCCGCTTACTCCTGGGCAAATTTCTTCTGCTGGGATTGTTATATTTTTGTTGTCTATAAGAAAGCCTTTAATGGAATAGTTTCCTGGAAGGAGTGCTATGGAAAGATTTTTTTGGGTCTCTTTTGTAAATTCTAGGACTCTTGTATTTTCTTCGTCAACTTTATCTTCAACAATCAAAAATGCCTTATCTGTATCTCGAAGTGAGCTTCCTACTCCATTTTTTGTTTCTTCTGGTTCAAGTAATTTAAATGAGACTGAGAAATTTTTTTCTGATGGCATGTAGGCTTGTCCTAAGTTTATTTCTTTGTCGAGTGTTGGGTTAAGATTTTCAAAAACGAGTTTTCTGTGTCCATATTTGTAAATTTCAAGTGTCCCTGGGTCGCAATTTATGGGGAGCCTAAATTCAAGATAACTTAGATTTTCTGCTGTTTTGTTTCCGTTCTTTTTTGTTGTTCCTACAAAGCAAGAGGAAATTCCGGAACAGGAAAAGGAGATTATTGCATCTTCGACACCTTCTTCTGCTTTGTTAAAGGCTCTTTTTTCTGGGTCTATATAACGCTCGCCAAAGAGAACTGGGTCGGAGATGTTGATGCGAACGGGCGCTGAGATGAAATGAAGTGGGTCGCAAAGCAGTGTCGTGTCAACATTTGCTTCATACTCTTCATCTAGTGTTATGTCGTAGTTGTCTTTTAGTGCTGCATTATGGTCGATATTCAATTCTAAAGGTAGGCGGAAAACAAAGTCATCGTTTGTTTCTTTGCTGTTTTTTATTTCAAAAATAACTGGCGTTGTAATTTCGTACACTGCATTGTATTCTGTAAAGAATATGGGTATGAGGTTGAGAAATGCTTCGGGGTGTGGCATGAGAATAATATCTCCGAGACTTGGTGCTAGTGAAAAGAACATGGGGTAAAAAATTTCGTAACTTCCTTTTACTGTATAGTCTTCAAATTTTTGGAATATTTTTTTATCATCTGTTTTTGTTATACTTGTATTGCTGAGATAATCTTTTGTATAGAGATTTGTGAGACTGCTTGCAAATGGACTATCTTCTAGGCCTTCTGGAACTTTTCTTACTTTGTAGTCTGTATTAAGAAATTGGATGAGTCCTATGTTGGCATTGAAAATTTGTTTTACGAGTTCTTCTACTTTTGGAACAGACCATGGTTTGAAATCGTAACCTAGTTCAAATTGGTAAAATGGCGGGAGAAGGTCTCTTGAATCGCTGTCTTGGTAGGCGTAGAGAAATTGTACGAAGCGTGTTTCGACAAAGGAGCTAGAGTTTTCTGCAAGGGTTATGTCGCGTGCAAGGTAGTAAGGAATTTTTAATTTGTTGTCGACAACTGAGTCAAATGAAGAAACACTTTCTTGGGTTTGTGTGTTCTTTACATTAATTTCAATAGGTAAGGAAAGCTCGGTGAGGATATTGTCGCCTTCAAATTCTACGTTAACGTCGATTTCTTTTGGTTCATAGCGAATATTATATTCATTATCAAAAATGTTAAAGCCTTTGAGGCATTCTTTTTCTAGTGTTGCATCTACATATTGTTTTACTTGTGAACGCAGGGAATACTTGCTATTACTGTCATACTCGGGGATGTTGAGGTAGAAGATTTCCTCCGAGTCGTCGTAGTAGTGCCAGTATGGAAGTTCGATTCCTCCGAGATCTTCGTACCCTTCTGCTCTTTGAATTAAATATTTTATATCATCTCTTTTTGTAAATAGCATGTCTGGGTGGTAGAGCCATCCTGCGTGAAGCCCGATTTCTTTTATTGCTTGTGTTGTTTGTGTTTCTAGGCAGTCTTCAACAAAGGTTCTTACTTTGACGGCTGGCCTTTCGTCGTCGAAGAAAAAGAAACTATCAGAAAAGGAAAAATAGAGGATGGCCAGAAGAACGAGAATTGTGGCAATAAGAACAAAGATTCCTATTTGACTTTTCCTTACTTGTTTGTTCATAGATGTATGATCTTAAGTCTAGTCTATTATAAAATTTTGTTTGCACCTCTCAAGTAAACATAGTCGGGTCTAGTGTTGAGGGATTGTTGTTGGAGAATTGTGATTGATGTTTTAAGGTTCTTTCCGAAATTTTTATAAGGGTTTTTGCCTGTGTCTTTGTATGGCTTTGAAAGAAGAAACCATTACAAAATTAGTGAGAAAGATTTTGCAAGTTCCTTTAAAGAAGGATTTTGAAAAAAAATTGCCTTTCGAAAAACTAAAGAGTTTTATACTTCTTTGTGGCGTTTCTGAGTCTGATTCTCCTTCTTTTCTAGGGTATTTTCGGGCTCGTCAAGATTTTGAAGGTGAGAGACGAAAAGAGGCTCCAAAATATAAAGATTTTTTTCAGCCTTTTCTTTCTTGTCGCTTTGTGTTGTACTGTGATGCAAGGTATGAGGATTGTACTGAGGAAAAAGAGTTTTTGGTTTATGGTCTTCCTGAATTATATGACTTTAAGATTTTGAATGAGTGTATTTTATCTTCTGATTTATCTTCTGATTTGAAAAAGAGAGTTTCTCTTCTGGACATTAGAACTTTAAATGGGGATGTGAAGAATGTGTGTTCTGCCTTGCCAAAGCTTGTTCCTTTGTATGGCTCTGAGAACGGCAAGCAAGTGATTGTTGCTTATCTTCGATGCAGGGAGTAATTCTTATTTGCTTTGTCCTAGGTGCAAATCGTAGAGTTCTTTGAAAATCTGCATGCTAGTTTTTTTCTCTTCTTTTTTTAAAACTTCTGACGACAAAGCATTTAAAGCTTGTTTTCTTCTTTTCCTTTTAGGTGCTTTTTTGTTCTTGGCATCATAGTCTTATCGAAAAATGGCAAATCATAACAAACGAAGGCTTGTTTCTTTGGCGCTGCTTGTGGCAGTTTTTTTGATGCTCTTTAGTTTAGGGGCTTGTTCTTTGACTCAAAAGGATGTTTCACAGAATCTTTCTCAAGATGATCAAGTGGATGGTAATACTTCAGGAGTTGAGACTAATGAAACTTCTTTGACTGATTCAAAGGTGAATTCTTCTTCAGTTAATGAAACTGTTGATGCTTCTTTTACTCCTCATGTGTATGTCAATGAAAATTACTATAAGGAAACAGTTATACAAACGGGAATTGATAGTGCTCGTTCTGTTGCTGTTCTTGATGGAAAAATTTTGATTTTGGGCAAGGACCTTGATGATGAGTCAAAATGGAAGTTGTATCATTTCAAGGGAGCTTGGAGAGATTTTGAAGATTATTATACGGGAAGTGCTGAAGCTAATTTTCAGAAAACTTTCTCTTCTAAGGGGTATTTATCTTTAACGGTTATTCGTGGGGAATTGTACTTTTTGACGGGAGATGGTGTCTATATAGATGAGGATGGAGAGTTTGTTCTTTTATTTTCTAATGGGGATTATGATAGAAAAGAGGGAGAGAATATTATTGATTATGCTATAGATAGTAAGGGCAATTATTTTATTGAAACAAATTGGAAAATTCTTAGATTTGATGGAGAAAGTGTTGAGATAGTCTATGAGAGTTCTGTTGAGTTAAAGGGATTGGCAATTGATAGGGGAGATATTATTGCCTTTGGAACTTCAGATAAAGAAATTTATGCTTTGGATGATGGAGGTGAGGGGGATCCTCGCTTACTAGTTGGTCTAAAGGATGAATTTGCTGGTGAGTACAATGAAACGAATCCTTTTTCTTATGTTGTTAGTGATGTATCAGAATTGCGTTTTGATACTCGGGACAATTTATATTTTAAGGGAAAATCTGAGGTATATAGGCTTGATGCTGATACTGGACTTTTGCAATGGGTTCCTTTGACGACAAAGTATGGGGATTTTGGTTCAGATCCTCGTTTTTTCTATGCTCTTGTCACTCCTTCGCAGCTTGTTATGGTGATGAAAGATAGTAAGGTTCTTTCTACTTTGACGGTGGATCCTTTGGCGGCTCCTTATGTTGTTGCTAAATCTGAGGCTAATAAAAAGGTTGATTTGAAGATTGGGGGTGTTGCTGTTTATTCTGAGGCTGGAACCTTGTTTGATGAGGAAAGTTCTGGAAAGGCTTTGGTTGAAAAGAAAGATCATACTATTTTGACAAGTCAGCAATTTTATCTTGTTCCTACTATTGAAAATGCTGGTTCTTCTGTACTTGTCGCTGACTCTTTGAAAATCGGGATGTATTCTGGTGATAGGAGTGGTCTTTTGGAGGTGCGTTATTGTCGGCCTTTTAGGATTGTTCTTGAACCTGGACAGACCTTAGTTTGTGATTATCGTCTTGAAGGAGGAAGGGGACTTGTGAATCCAGGAGAGTTTTCCTATTCTGTTAAAGTTGATCATGAGGATTCTAAGAGTAATGGCAATATTAAGGAAACAAACGAGAAGAACAACTTTGCAGATGTGAAATTGAAGGTTGTATCTCCTTAATTTTTCCCTGTGAAGAGTAACAAATCTTTAAAACTTGTTTTTTTGCTTTTTTTTGTAATGACATTCATTAAGAGGATGAAACTCGAAGGCTTCAAGTCTTTTGCAAATCCGACTACTATTTCTTTTGAACAGGGTTTTAATACAATTGTCGGTGCCAATGGTTCGGGAAAGTCGAATGTGTTTGACGCTCTGTGCTTTGTTCTTGGTCGTATGAGTTCGAAGGGGCTTCGTGCTGAAAAGCTGGGAAACCTTGTTTTTAATGGTGGAAAAAATCTTAAGCCTGCTCGTGCTGCGGAGGTTAGTATTTTTCTTTCTAATGAACAAAGAGAGCTTCTGGATAGTGAGTTGGATGAGATTAAGATTTCTCGTGTTGTCAAAAAGGATGGTTCGTCGACGTACTTGCTCAATAATGTGAAGGTGACGAGAACGGAGATTGTGGAAATTTTGAGGCGTGCGTACATTGACCCGGATGGGTACAATATTATTTTGCAAGGGGATATTATGCGTATTGTTAATATGAGTCCTTTGGAGAGAAGGGAGCTTATCGAGGAGATTTCTAATGTTTCGGGTTACGAAGAAAAGAGAGAAAAGGCAATGAAGAAGCTGGGGCAAATTGAACTGGATTTGAAGAATGCAGATCTTCTCATGGAGGAAAAGTCAAAGTATCTTAAGGAATTAAAGTCTGAAAAGGAACAGGCAGAGAAATTTCATTCTGTGAAGGAGGATCTTCGTTTTAACAATTTGCTTTTGATAAAGGCAAAGATTGTCCGTAACGCTCAGCTGAAGGCAAAAAAGGAGGAGGAACATAAAGAGCTTGAGGAGGTTCTTTCAAAGCATAAGGTCAAACTTGATGATATTAGTACGAAGCAAAAAGAAATTGATGAGCAGATTACAGAAATTGAGAAGGAAATCGAGGTGAAATCTCACAAGGATTTTATTGCAGTTACAAATACCATTACGAGTCTTGAGGGTGAAGTCAAGCTTTTGAGTGAAAAAAAGGCAGAGTACACAAAGCAGAAAGAGGAAGTTTTGGTGAAGGAACGAGAGTTGAAGGAATCTTTGAAGAAGGGAAAGGAGGAATTGTCTGTTCTGGAAAAGGAGATTACGGAGCTTTCGGGGAAAAAGTCTCTTGCTCAAAAGGAATTGGAAGGGTTTGAAAAAGATTTGGCGGAACTGAAAAAGGGGGTTGGTTCTGGCGGTTTTGAGGAAATTGAGGAATTAGAAGTTCAAATTGATGAATTGATGAAGCAAAAACACGACAAAGTTTTGCTCCGTCAGGACAATGCTGTTCATGTGGAAAAGCTCAATGCCAAACTTGAACATCTTCAGGATGAGCAAAAAAAGATTGACGATTTAATTAAGGAAAATAGTGGACAGGCAAAGGAGCTTGATTCGTACAGAAAGGAACTTAAGGATTTGATTGTAAAAACGTCTTCTCTTGCAAGTAAACACAGCGAGCACAGTGCGCGTTACGGGAAACTGAATAGGGAAATGGAAGAGCTTTCTGAGCAGTGCAACAAGCTAAGAATGAAGGCTGAAACAAGCAGAGATTTGATGGCGACAAACAGAGCTGTTGATGCTATTCTCAAATGCAAGGCGCAGGACAAAGCAATTCATGGTAGTGTTTCGGAGCTGGCTTCTGTTCCGGAGAAGTATTCTTTGGCGCTTGAGGCAGTTGCTGGAAAAAACACCTTTAACATTGTTGTTGATTCAGATTCGACGGCTGTGAAATATATTAATTATTTGAGAGACAATAAAATTGGGAGTGTTACTTTTCTTCCTTTGAATAAGGTTACTACAAAGTTTAAGCTTGAGGACAGTGTTCTTCGTAAAAAGGGAGTTGTTGATTATGCTCTTAATTTGGTGAAGTTTGATCCTGAATATCAAAATATTTTTCATCTTGTTTTTCAGGATACTCTTGTTATTGAAAGGATTGAAGATGCAAAGTTCATTGGAATCGGCGATTACAAAATGGTAACTTTGATGGGCGATCTTGTTGCTAAGTCTGGTGCTATGAGTGGTGGTTTTAAGTCGCGTTCAAAGGGAATTGGCGCATTTAAGGACGACAAGACGAGTGAACAGTTGTCTGCAATGGAGGCAAAACTTTCTTCTTTGCACTCTTCAGTTGATCATATTCGAGGTGAGCGTGATGATTGTGAGCGACAATTGTACGACGCGCGTGTACGAAAGATGGAGGTGGAAGCGGAGATTGCTAAGATTGAGAAGGTCTTGAGTGTTGGCGGGAGCGATCCTCAGCGCATTGCTTCGGAGATGGAAGCTTTACTTGGCGACAAAACGGTTATTGATTCTTCTCTTCAAAAAATTTCTCGAGAAATTAGTGGACTTGATGAGGCACTTGCTGACTTGCAGAAGAAAAAGCAACTGTTGCGAAATGAGTCTTCTGAACGAGGGACGGTTATGGCTGACATTGCTTCTTTTGAAGAGAAAAGAGATGCTGCACGTAACAAGCTTATTGAACTGAGTTCTTTTTTGGAAACTTCTTCTATTAAGATGAATAGTGTTCTTCTTCCGGAGTTGAAAAATATTGAAAAAATCATTAAGGATGGAGAACTTTCTCAGAAGCAACTTTCTGAATTGATTGCGCAGACGAGCGACAAACTAAAGCAGCTTTCTTCTGAACTTGGCGAACACAGAGCAAGGGAAAAGGAATTGTCAAAGGGCTACCAAGAATTTATTTCTCGTCGTGATGGTCTTCGTGAACAGAAGAAAGAGTTTGAGGAAAAGTATGCAAGAGAATTTGAGAAGTTTGATAAGGTTAAGGAAAAGGCAAGTGGTTTGCGTTATGCAATTGAAGAGTATGGGACGCTTCAGCAGAGTTTGAATGAGGAGCTGGAGATTGTGTATGAGGATTTGCGTGTTGAACTTATGGAAGGTGGCGAGGGAGAACAGGATGAAAAAGTTGTTGAAGAATTAATTGATAGGGTTGACGAGAAGCTTAGTTCTGGCGCTGTTGATGTGAAGGAGTTGCAAAATAAGGTTAATACTTTGAAGAGCAAACTCAATAGCTTTGGTTCTATTAACATGAAGGCTGTTCAGATTTATGACAAACTGAATGAGGAATTTACGGCACTTCTTGACAAAAGACAGACTTTGAATGTTGAGCGTGATGACATTTTGCAGTTTATTGCTGAGATTGATGAGAAGAAGAAGGAGAAATTCTTGCAGACTTTTGCAAGTTTGAAGGAGCATTTTATTAGAATTTTCTCTTTACTTTCTTCAAAGGGTGAAGCTGAACTTGACATTGAGAATGAAAAGGACCTGTTTAACTCTGGCGTGGATATTCGTGTGAGGCTGAGTAAGAATAATTATCTTGATATTAAGTCTTTGAGTGGTGGTGAGAAAACGATTACTGCTATTGCTTTTATTTTTGCGGTTCAAGAATTTAATCCTGCGAGTTTTTACATTTTTGATGAGGTTGATGCTGCTCTTGATATTATGAATTGTGAAAAGCTTGGCCAATTGGTTCTTGAAAATTCTTCAAAGGCACAGTACATTGTTGTAAGTCATAGTGAGCACTTTGTCCAGAATGCTCAAACTATCTTTGGCGTGACGATGGACAAGAACAAGGTCTCTGGCGTCGTCAGTCTGGATTTGAGTGAGACGGCTAAGTATGTCGATGCTGGTGGCGCTGAGCCTGAGGCTGGTGAGTGATGTTAAGGGAGTGTAGTTTTAGGTGTATTTTGCAGGAAGTGGCACTGGGGAAGTTTCCGGAAGAAGGTCTATGAGCTTTTCTTTAACTCTTTGGTGTAGTGTTTTTTTCTTTTGATTTGGTGGGTCTATGTCGGCTCTGGAGATGTAGTTTCCCACAAAGTAACTTGTTGCCCCACTTCCTGTAATTATTATCTCGGGACACATCTTATTTTTATACTTCTTTTTTTTGTTTCAACTATGAATGTTCACAAATATTGGTTTAAGCCAAAGCGTTACGGGTACGGAGCTACTCCCTCTAGTTGGGAGGGATGGGTAGTTGTTTTGCTTTTTATCTTTCTTCTCATAGCTATTTCTTTGTTTGTTGGTCCTGAGAAAATCTGGTTTTATGTTTTCCTTCTTCTTTTTACTCCTCTTCTTGTGTATATTTCCCAGGTAAAAACTGATGGGGACTGGCGTTGGCGTTGGGGTAAGTAGTTTTAGTCGAGCATTCCGCAGGCTGCTTTTATGTCTGTGCCTCGATTTTGGCGTATGAAGCATTTGTATCCTGCTTTTCGTAGTTTTTCTTTGAAATATTCACATCTTTCTTGATTTGATGCTTTGTATGTTTTGTTGTTTAGTTTGAGTTCTCCATTTAAGGGAATAAGATTTATGTTTGTCATGGGGCTAAGATTGAGCGCAAGAAGTTCTTTGAGGTCTTCTTCTGTGTCATTGAAATCTTCTATCATGATGTATTCTATCATTATTTTTTCTTTTCTGTCTTTGTTGTAAGTATTGCAGAGTTCAATGAGCTCTTCGATTTTTGTGTTTTTTTGGCTTTGGATGAGGGTGTCGCGCTTTCTTTGTATGGCGCTGTGCAGGGAAAGAGCTAGTTTGACTTTTGGTTTTTGTTCTATGAATTGTTTGAACTGTGGCATGGGTGCAATGGTTGAAAGGGTTATTTTCTTGTAAGGGTAGGAGTATGTTTTGTGAATGTGTTCAATTGCTTTTTCGACTTGTTCTTTATTGAGGAGGGGTTCGCCCATCCCCATAAAAACGAGTGCGGTCAGGTATGTCTGTGCTTGCTTTGTTCTGTCGGCTTCTTTGTTTTGAACTTCTTCTAATGCTTTTTCAAATTGTTCGAGAATATCTTTTTCTGTGAGGTTTTGTTTGAAACCTTGTTTTCCTGTGAGGCAGAATGTACAGGCGATGGGACAGCCGACTTGCGAGGAAATGCACAGTGTTGTCTTTTTGTTTTTTTGGGGGATGAGTACGGCATGATGTCCTTTGTCGAAGTGGAGCTTTGTCGTGCTGTCTTGTGAAACTTCCTTTTTTATGAGAGACATTTTTGTGTTTTCTTTTTCTTTACTCTTTGTTGGGGGCAGGCTAAGCTTTTAAAGAAATTGTTTTTTACTCCCATTTATGAAAATTCGTATTCTTATGATTCTTGCAAAGGAGGGATATCGTGATGAGGAGTATGAAGTTCCTAAAGGAGTTTTTGAATCTGAGGGCTTTGAGGTTGTTACCGCAAGTACAGAATTAGGGGAAGCAAAAGGAAAGCTTGGTGGCTTTGCTCATGTTGATGTTTGTGTGTATGATGTTCAAGCAAAGGATTTTGATGCTGTTGTTTTTGTTGGTGGTCCGGGTGCTCCTTCGTACTGGCATGATCTGCGTGTTGAAAAGCTTTTGCAGGATTTCTCTGAACTGAAAAAAGTTGTTGCTGCGATTTGTATTGCACCTACTATTTTGGCGTATGCGGGTCTTCTTGAGGGAAAGAGGGCAACTGTGTTTAATGAAGATCAGGATCATGTTGGAGAGAATATTTTGAGGGAGAAGGGAGCTTTGTACACGCGTGCTGACGTCATAGTTGATGGGAACTTTGTTACAGCGTGTGGTCCGAAACCTGCTGAGGAGTTTGCTTTGGCTGTCGTTGGCGTTTTTCATGAAAGTGATGATTCTTAGGTTTTTCTTTTGGTGAAGAAAGGTTTTAGGCGCAGATGTACCTGATTGAGGTTACTTTTTACCTTTAAATAGGAAATTCATTTTTCTGGCTAATCTTTAAAAAGGGTTTTGAGGCGCACTTTCTACAGAGTACAAATATGAAGAGTTTTTGTACATTTGTTTGTAAGAACGTATTGATTTAGGTGTGGTTTGTATGCAAAAAAATATGACAATTATGAGAGGTGTTTTAGCTTTTTTTTTGATGATTCCTTTTTTTCTTTCAGGAAGTTATGCTGTTGAAACGTATGATAGTATTTTTGGAAACAAGGTTTTTTTTGTTCTTGGGGCAGAAGAATCAGAAAAAAGCTTGCCTTATGTGTACGATATGTCTTCTTCTGCTCATCATGGTTATGTTCTTGGGCCAGTTAAAGTTGATGGTGAAGATTTAGTTTTTAGTTCTTCAGATTCTCGGTTAATTGTTGATCATGATTCTGATTTTGACTATTGGAAGGGAAATACGTTTACTCTTTTTTTTGATGTTATGCTTTATAATTTGTCAAAGGATAGTCTTCTTCTTTCTAAATGGAGAAATTATGGTTTTAAGATTGTCTATTTGAAGAATGGGCATGTCTATGTTATTGTTAAAGATAGTAATGATGATAAAGAAAAATGGTATGATACTGGGATTCTTTTTAAGAAAAGTCATTATACATATAATGTTGCCTTTACGTTTGACAGGACTCTTAAAGAGCTAACTTCTTATTCTGAAGGAAAAAAGGTTAGTAGTGTAGATCTTGCTTCTTCTCTTGATGCTGCAATTACTCCTGATGCTCCTTTAGTTGTTTCAAGTTCTGATAGACCTTTTTATGGAGAAATTTCTAGAATTATTTGGAAGGATAAGCGTTTGTCTCCTTCTGAGTATTATATTATGTTTTCAAAAGATATTTCTTCTTATGCAAGTTTGGTTTCTTCAGAAAATCATTTCACAAAAAATTTACCTCAAATAGCTGTTCCTTCTGAACCTGTAGTTTCAGTGGTTGTGCCTTCAGTTGTTCTTAATGAAACGAGTACTGAAAATGTGACTCCTTCAGTTCCTTCGTCTTCTTTATGGTCAGATAATTTGAAGATACTTGAAATTCCTGCAGGTTCTGTCAATGGAATTAGGGATGCTTTGAAGCTGGATTGTGATAGTGGTTGTCGTCTTGTTCTTGGCGAAGGTGTTTATGAAACTGGTGGCATTGAATTTTTAAATCTTGAAAGTGTTGTTATTGAGGGTCAAGGAAAGGGAAAAACTATTTTTAGAAATGCAGGGTATTCAAATACTGAGGCTATGCTTTCTTTTGTGAATTCAAACAATATTCTTCTTAAAGATTTCACAGTTGATTTGAATAATTTTTCGGGAATGAACGGAATTTTATTTCATGAAACTACGGGCCAAACATTAGAAAATGTTGAGGTTATTAATGCGAAGGAGGAAGCAATTCTGAGCACGGTGTGTGAGGTCTGTGAGGAGACCAAAACTGGTCCTCGTGTGTCTGTGGGAATTAGTGATGAGTTATCTTCTCTTTTGAACACGAATCTTAAACGGATTGATGTTCCTCGTCGTAGTGTTGATATGCTTCGTCAGGCTATTGATGCTTGTCCTGAAACTGGGTGCCATATTGTACTTGGTGAGGGTGTTTATGAAACTGGTGGTATTGATATTGAAAATAAGGAGAATTTAGTTTTGGAGGGGCAGGGTTCTTCTAAAACAATTTTGAGAAATAGTGGATATGCTAATACAGAAGCGATGGTGAGAGTTCTTGATTCAAAAAATATTACTCTTCGCAATTTTGGGATTGATGGTGGAAGTATTGCTGGTTTGCATGGTGTTCTTTTGCGAGGAACTAGGGATAGTACTGTTGAAAATTTGATTGTACGCAATGTAGGTGGAAGTGGGATTAAGACAAATGGTGTTTGCTCTTTTTGTGAACATGAAAATGTCAATAATCTTATTCGGAATAATTATGTTGATGGTTGGGCTTACAATGGAATTGATTTATACTTTGCTCGTTCAAATGTTGTTCGCGGAAACGAGGTTACAAATGGTGTTTATGTTGGTATTATTTCGTATACAGAGGGTAAGGGAAATGTTATAGAGGATAATTTTGTTCATGATCTCTCTCAAGATGGTATTCAGATTCGAGGTAGGGAGGAAGAATGGCAGACGTATGCCGATGCAAATGTAGTTCGTTTTAATAGGGTTGAAAATGTTAGTCTTGGTGAAGGTACGGCTTCTGGTATTCTTATTAATGTTAATACAAAGAACACTGTGGTTGCTTCAAATTTTGTAAGTGGTACGGAGGGTAATTGTATTAAATTTAGTGAACAGAGTTTGAAAAATCTTTTAGATTCAAATTATGTGGATTACTGTGGTGTTGATGGTATTTCTACTAGTGGTTCAGCTTCTTCTGGGGTTGCTAAGAATAATATTATTGGTTTTCATCTCTGGGAGTTTGGGGATCCTTTTTCAACTCAGTCGGCAACGTGGACGTATATTGGGAACTATTATAAGGGGACTTTGGTGTATGAGGGTTAAAAATTTCCTTTTGATTTTTTTTTCTTGTTGAGGAATTGTACTGTGCTTTCGTACGCTTGCTGTGCATCTTTTGCAAATTCTATACATTGAAATTCTTTTTTACTAATGAGGCCCATTTCAATTAGTCTTTTGAAGTTGACTGTTTGTGTCCAGTGTTCTTCGTCGTAGAGGATGACTTTGATGTGGCGTTCTAATTTTCTTGTTTGTATGAGTGTGAGCACGCCAAAGAGTTCGTCGAAGGTTCCAAAACCACCTGGAAAAAAAATGAGGACTCTTGCGTATTCTAAAAGCCAGTATTTTCTCATGAAGAAATAATGGAATTCAAAACTGTGTTCGTGCAAAACGTAGGGGTTGACTTCTTGTTCATGTGGGAGGGAAATATTGAGGCCTATGCTCTTAATTCCTCCTAATTTTGTTCCTTTACTTGCGGCTTCCATGATTCCTGGTCCTCCACCTGTCACTATTGTTGTGTCCTTGTTTTCTTTGCTGTCGAGGAGATACTTAGCAAGTTTTTTCGAGAGGTCCACTGCTTGTGTGTAGTACTTTGAACTTTGGTTATTTTTTGGTGGGATTCTTGCCGAGCCGTAGAAAATAATGGAATGCTTTATTCCGAGTTCTGCAAATTTTTCGTGAGGTCCTATGTACTCTGCTATGAGTCGTAGTGGTCGTGCGCTTTCTGATTGCATAAAGTCTTTTTGTAGGTAAATGAGTGGGCTTTCTTTTTTTTTCATCTTGGAACTTTTGCTGTCTTTCCTTTTATTTAGGTTTGTTACTACTTTTTTTTCTTTCTTTTTTTCTCTGTGACTTTTCAATGACAGCAAAATATTATTGAAGCTTTTGGGAACTCTTCTTTTATGATTCAAGATTTTATCAATTCTCTAATGAGTATTTCTTTTCACGAGTATCTTGTGACTGTTAAACCCCTTGCTTTTTTTGTTGCTGGCATGGTTGTGTATTCTATTTTTATTTTCAAATTTTATCGTTTTCTTGGAAGAAGGGATATTATTCGTCTGGGGTTACAAGGTAAGGCTGCTTCGTACTCGCACAGTGTTATTCAAAATTTTTTCAAGGTTATTTTTTACATTTTAGAGTACATGATTGTTTTGCCTGTTGTTATTTTTTTTTGGTTTGTTGTTTTGGCAACTCTTTTAACTTTTCTTTCAAAAAATCAATCGTTTGATACTATTTTATTAGTGGCTATTTCTGTCGTTGGGGCTGTTAGGGTTACTTCTTACTATAATGAGGATTTATCTAAAGATCTTGCAAAAATGCTTCCTTTTGCTTTGCTTGGTGTTTTTATCGTCGATATTTCTTATTTTGACTTATCTTCGTCATTTCTTTTTGTTGGGCAGGCTCTTGAACAGGTAAGTACTTTAGTTTATTTTTTGGGTTTTATAGTTGTTCTCGAAATGACTTTGAGGCTTTTGCGTTTGCTTCTTTTTCCGTTTGCAAAGGATTCTGACGAGGATGAGAATTGAAATGAAAAAACATAAAATTTTACTTTATAATGTTGAGTATTGTGAGGGGATGAAGGGACGTTTTCTTGAGTATTTGAAATTTTGGCGAACTTTTCATGCGCCCGCAGAAATAACTTCTTCTTTGGTTAATATGATTAAATCGTTTTCGCCTGAGGTTTTGGGTCTTATTGAGGTCGATTCGGGATCTGTTCGTTCTGGTGGCCAGAGTATTTGTCGTCGGCTTTCTCGTGAGCTTGGTATGAAAGGTTATTTTGAACATGTTAAGTATGGGGAGCGTTCTTGGAAAAAGCTTTTACATTATGTTCCTATTTTGAATAAGCAATCTAATGCGTTACTTGCTCTTCATCCTTTTGAAGAAACGAAAGTTGAGTTTGTCCGTTGTGGTGTGAAGCAAGCTGTTTTGTGCGCTAAGGTCAGGTTAGGGGGGAGAGATGTTCTTTTTTATTTGGTTCATCTTTCTTTGAGTGCTGCTGCTAGAAAAAAACAGTTACTTGATCTTGCTCATATTATTGAATTTGGGAGGGGAAATTATCCTGTGGTTTTGATGGGCGACTTTAATACTTTTGGTGGCGCTGATGAATTAGATATTTTTTTGAAAATAACGGGTCTTGATCTTTTTTCTCGTTTTCCTACTCAACCTGCTTTTAGACCGACTCGTCAATTAGATTATATTTTAACTTCTCGGGATATTGAAATTTTAGAATATGCTTCTTTACCTGTCCAGTATTCTGACCATCTGCCTGTGATGATGGAGTTTGTGTTTCGGGATTCATAAAAAATGGTAAAAACAATTATTTTTGACTTTGATGGAACACTTGCAGATTCTTTTCCTCTTGTTCTAAAGGTGCAGCAAAAAGTTGCAAGGAAATTTGGGTATAAGGTGATTTTTTATGATCTGGGGTTAAGGGAAAAAAGATTTGTCGACATTTTGAAAGAAGAAGGTGAATTACGCTCAAATCTTAGTCTTCTTAGATTTCTTAGTCGTTTTCAGCGAGCGTTCGATGAAGTAGTGGAGGAAATAAGATTGTTTTCTGGTTTTCAAGAACTTTTACATGAACTAAATGTTGTTAGGGGGTTTGAACTTGGGCTTTTATCTACAAATATTTCTCATCATAGTCTTGAGCATATTGAACATGTTCTTGCAAGGGAAAATGTTTTACAGTACTTTTCTTTTTTACGTCATGCTAGTGTTTTTGTTGGAAAAAAATATGCTTTGAGAGGAATTCTTAAGGAACGGAATCTTAGTCCCAAGGATGTTCTTTATGTTGGAGATGAGGTAGATGATTTTTTTTCTTGTAGGAGGGTAGGAATTTCTTTTGTCGGAGTTGGGTGGGGTGTTCATAGTAAGGCTTTTCTGGAGCGTAGTGGTGTTAAGAAAGTTATTTTAAAACGGGAAGATCTTCTTAAGATTTTGAAGTAGTTTTTTTAAGATGTTCAATTATTAACTAATAATCTGTCTTCTATCTGATTTTTGTTTTTTAGAATAACACAAAGATGAAGGTCACCAGAGATTTCCCGTTGGATAACAGTAATGACTCGGCTAGCTAGGCTTAACTTCTGTGTTCGAGATGGGAACAGGTGTAACCCGTAGTTATATGAACCTTCTATCTTAGTTAACGCTGACCGGTTTATAAAACTTTTGGTAGTCTGTCCGGCTGAGAGGTATTTCAACTAAGGAATTAATCTTTTTATTATTTCTTCAAGTCTTGGGGGTAGGAGTGCAAATTCCTCGGTCTCATCGATTCTCATAATAATTCCTTTTCCTTCTTCTTCTATTCCCTTTAAAGTACGTGGAACTGCTATTGAGTAACTTGCTTTTCCTTGTCTTGGAAGTATGAGGCCAGAATCTGCTACGACATATTTTTTGCCGCCAACGATTCTTGCTCCTATGTACACGCAGGCATGATCGAAAGGAGAGTTTCCTCTTCCTTCTTTGTCGTTGTAGCAGGAGATTTGTACGATGTTTTGTTTTCCTTTTGATGGTTTTCCGGGAGTAAGATTGAAGAGGAGTTCGTTTAATTGTTGGTATAAGTCAGGCAAATTTATTATCTCGTGCTCTGTTTCTTGTCTCTCGTATTCGAATGCTAAATTTTCAGGTGCTTTGTACATTTTTCTTGTTTCTTTATTTTGGTGATTTTGATGTTTCAGAAAAAATGGTTTCTGCTATATCTTCTTTAAGGAGAAAGGGCCAGAGCTTTGTTCGCTAGTGGCTAAGAAGTTTTTCAGACCTCAACACTGGTGAACTCACAAAGGCAATTATGAGAAGAAAAAGAAAAAAAAGAATCTGAAGAAGAACCATTGTGTACAGTTCCAACTTTGTTCTTCCACATTCATGCTTTGTACTGTTTGTGTGTCGTTTATAAAAATATGTTTGAGTTTTTTGGAGAACTTTTTATGAAAGGTATGCTCTCATCTCTTTTCTGAAGTTTTCGGGAAGTAGGACATATCTTGTGTTTTTGAGAATTCTTGTTTGTGTTCCTTTTTCCAAACTTGTGCGTGTGAGTTGGTATGGTAATATTGTTTGTCTGTTCTTTTGCTGGTGAAGGAGCAACCCTAAGTCTGAGATGATGAGGTTTTTGTCTGGAAAGTTGGTTGCGCCAAAGTGGACTAGAATTAAAGGAGGGAAATTAAAGTTCTGGAGGAGGATGCAAGCTAAATCTTGTTTGTCACCTGTATTTTGGAGTTCTTTATAATGAAACTGTGGAAGAGTTGAGATGGTATTATACCATTTCTCAATTAGCTCGGCAGGGGGGTTTATATTTCTTCCTTGAAGAGGATTTTCAATTTCTTTGTACATGTTTTGTGTTCTTATTGGAATGTATTCAGGGGTGGGAATACTTGGTTCTTTTCTAAGTACAATATTCCTAAATTCTCTCCTGTATGTTGGTTAAAATATGCAATTTCTCTTTCTCCGCTATTGTCTTTTGGGTTGTATATTAGTTTGAGGACACTATCGTCTTCATCTACTTTATTAGCTATTCTTGAAACCTGATTTTTTTCAAAAGAAAGAGGGAGGTAAGTCCTAGCTAATTCTTTAATTCTTGGTACTTCTTCTTCAGCATTAACTAATTCAAGTTCTAAGCCACCTAGATAGCTTTTTTTTTCTCCATCTTGATTTTGATTGTAAAAATTTTTCAATACTTTTTGGTCCATGTATGTTCCCATCCTTAAACTCTCTGATATGAGGTTTGCAAGAACCTGTTCGTAGTAAGGAATAATTGGTTTAGGATTTGCCTCTCTTTCTTTTCTTGCTCTTATTGCTTCTATGTCATATGTCATGTTTCGAGTGTGGGTAACAGAAATGTAATTAAAAAGTTTTCTTTGCTTTTTTCTCTTTCTTTTCTTCTTTGTCTTCTTTGAGTTTGTAGTAGTAAATGCCGACAAACAAAGCATCGGAAATGATTTTTACACTCAAGGTTGCAAAAATAATGCCTATGTAACCGAACTGCCAAACGAGGAGTGGCCCTATAATACAGTTTACGAGCCCAAAAATCCAGAGAAATTCCATGTTTAGTTTGGCGTGTCCTGTTGCTATGCTAAATCCTGTTGCTGCGACGGTTGCGAGTGCTTGTGAGACGAGGATTGGCAAAAGAAGATTCATGGAAAGAAGTACTTCTGGCGTGTTGTACTGGGTGAGGAAGTGTTTGAGCAAGGGGGGGAAGAAGAGGAAGACAAAGAGAACGAAGAAGGTGCCGCCAGCAAAGCAAAGGAGCATGTAGCGTTTGTACATGGCAAGAACTTCTTGCTTTTTTCCTTTGGCGTACAAACGGGTGACTTTTGGGGCAAGAACTTGGGCGAGTACGGTGAATGCGACAATGAGCAAGGTAACTATTTTATTCACCAGTTCGTAGTATCCTGCTTCTACAACGAGATTGAACCAACTTAGTACAAGAAGATTAACTCGTGTGAAAAGAAAATATCCAAGGGATGAGAGTCCAACAATGAGTGAGTAGGAGAGAACTTTTTTCATGAGGGGGATGTCTACTTTGGCGACGAATCCTTTGTGCAAGAAAAACAAACTTAGGGCTAGGAGGAAATAGAGGAGATTTTGTGCTTGTATTGCGCCTGCAAGTCCAAAGTACTTTACTAGGAAATACACGGCAATGAGGGAGACAAGTCCGACACAGACAAAGACCATACTGAGAATTTTGAATTTTCCTAGTCCGCGAAAGACTCCGTCGTACAAAAATGAGAGGGGTGCAAAGAGGAGAAAGGGCAAGAACATGAGAATATACTTGTATTTGTCACCAAAGAAAAAGGAACCGAAGATAACTAAGACAAGTGTTATTGCTATGAAAATGAAAAGAATGAGAAGTGCTGAGGTGAAAAGAATGGCGTTAATTTTTTTCTTTTTTTCGGCGTGTTCTGCGACAAATTTTGAGACTGCTGTTGAAAGACCAAAATCGATGAAAACGAGGAAGAGGAACATGTACGCGACGATGATGTTGTAGAGTCCAAATTCCTCTGGTGTGAGAAAGGCAGCGGACAAAAAGAAAATGAGAAAGGAAATTCCTTGTTTTCCAAAGACTTGCAGCGCTCGCCAGAAGACGTGTTCAATGATTTCTTTTTCTTGTGAGATAAATTTTTTTATCATTCTAACAGTTCAGCATAGTACTTTTTGTACAGCTCCACATTTTTTTCTGAGAAGTTTTCTCTATAATACTTTCTCTCGTATTTACTTAGTTCGTCTAAGATCTCTGGTTTTTTGAGGATTTTTTTTACCCAGTGAATTTGCTCTTTTTTCTCGTCTGCACACATTACCTTTGTTTTGTCGATGTTTGTGTAATTGCGAAGTCCCATTTCGTGTGTCATGACGGGGATTCCGTAAGCGTAACTGTCGGCTGTTTTTATTCTGAATCCTGTTCCGGAGACAATGGGGTTGAACATGAAATTGCATTTGTCGAGAAGTCCATAAAAATCTTTGACGTAGCCGAGTGCTTCTACTCTTTCTAGGTCGTATTTTTCTTGTAGTTGTTCTTTGTTAAATCCGGCTATGAAGAGTGTTGAGTTTGGGGAGAGTTTTTTGACTTCTGGCCAGAATTGTGTGAGAAGATAGTCAACGGAGTGCCAGTTGTGTATGTGGGTGTGTGATCCGCAAAAGACAAAGTGAAATGTCTTTTTGTTTCGTTTCCAGTGTCTTTGTGGTTCTTGAAAGATTGCAGGCATAATTCTTACTAGGGAGCTTGAAATTTTTCTTCCGGTCAGGTCCTTGTAGTCGTCGTCTCCCCAAACAAAAACTCTGTCGCAGCCGAGTATCATAAGGTACTTTTCTGTAACTTTGGCTATATTTGCTTTGAGTGAGTTTGGTTTGAAGAAGAGGTATTTGACGTCGTGCGCTGTGTAACAGATTTTGAACTTGAGAAAGAGTTGTAGTGGTCGAAGAAGAAGTCCGTAGTAGAGTGTTTCGTAAAATTCTAGTTGGACAATAGGGTATTTTTCTTTAATGAGTTCTTTGTAGAGGAGAAATGTTGTTTTGATGAAGGTGATGTAAAAGAAGGGGATGAAGTTTTTAGCAGAGTATTTTTTGTAAATAATGGATTTTTTGCAGCCTTCGACTTTTTTTGGAATGTCTTCTTTTGTTCGGGAAACGAGTGTTATGTCGAAGTCTTTTTGCATGGCTAGGACTCTTTGTCGCATGACAGATGCGCCGCCGTTCTTTGTCGAGGGGACTTGTGGTGAAACGAGCAGGAGTTTCATCTTTTTACTTTCTATAGCCATTTTCTAGTGTGTCTCTGTTAAATCGAAGAAACCAGCCTTTTACGCTTGCTTTTGAGACTTTTCGTTCTCTTTGGATTTTCAAACGGGCTCGAAGAAGAGCGGGTAAGCGGGAGAGGACAACGAGGTGAACTTTGAGAAAGAGGATGAGGAGTCCTGCTTTTGAAATGTTTTTCTTTGCTTTTTCTACGGAAGGATTTTTTGAGCGAAGAAGGGTGAGTTTGAGAGAGAGATTTCGGAAAGGAAATGCAAAGAGACTTGTGAGGGGCATGTTTTTGATTGCGGTGTAGTATGCGTTGCGTTCCATCCAATAAATTTTTTTTGCTGATGCTGCTCCGCCTGTTCGTGAGTGAAGGTGTGTTAGAGTTGCTTTTGGACTGACAAGTGCTCTCCATCCGTACAGTCTTGCTCGAAATCCTAGGTCTAGGTCTTCATTGTAGGCAAAATAGCTTTCGTCAAACAATCCTATTTCTTCGAGCATTTCTCGTTTGTACAGTGCTGCAACGCCGCCTGCTGCAAAGACTTCGTACTCAGTCAGAAATTGTGGGACGTCGGCAGGTTTTCTTCCAAATGCGAGGGAGATTCCTCCTTCAAGTGTATTTTTCAAAGAGGGTTCTAGACTTAGTCCGCAGTTCTGCAATTCTTTTCGTCCTTCAAAGTAAGCAAGGGAGGAGACCATTCCTACGTCGTCGTTGGTGAATGCTGTTGTTACGAGTTCTTCGAGCCAGTGTTTGTCGACGATGGTGTCGTTATTTAGGGCAACTATTGCTTTTACTTTTTTGTCTTTGAATGCTTCTTGGATGCCGACATTGTTTGGTCTGGCGTATCCGTAATTTTTGTCGAGAGAAATTATTTTTACGAAGGGGAATTTTTTTTTGACAAAGTCGATTGATCCGTCGCTGGAGCCGTTGTCGACCATGATGGTTTCAACATTTTTGTAGCTTTGTTTTGAAAGAGAGGAGAAACAGTTGTCCAAGTATTTGAGTCCATTCCAATTTACAATTATAATGGCAATTTTTCCAAAATCTTTCATTTTTGTTTGCTCTTGTTCTTAGCTAGGGAAGAAAGCTTCTTTTATAAAGCATTGGAATTCGTTTTTTTGTTATGTCTCTTTAGTGGCAAACAAATTGGTACTTTTTTTTGTAATTCTTAAATTTTATAAAAAAAACTGAGTCTAGGTGAGTATCCTATGGATATGAAAAATATATTGAGGCTGCTCTTTGTGGCATTGGTAGTGGCGGCTGTCCCTCACTATGCATTTGCTGACGAAGAAGCTGATGTTGATGCAAATGGGACAGTTTCAGCAGATACTGAAAGTGATGATACTGCTGTTGTTGAAGTAGATGGGTCTGCGAAGCTTCCTCCGAGGGAAAGATTGAGGGATAAGGAAGTAGAAGTAGTTGAAAGAAACGCGGAAGTTCTTGAAAATAGAAGGGAAGTTCTTGAAGGTCGAGCTCAAGTTCTTTCAAATAAATCCGTTGAATTCAATGAGTCTGAAAAGAAACTTAGAGAAAAATATACTGAGCTTAAATCAAAGCTTCTTGAAAATCGGGCTGAAATTCGCGGTGTTGAAGCTGACTTTGCAACTTCTCTTGCTCTTGCACTTAAAAGTGGCAATGAAAACGATATTAACAAATCTCTTGAGAAGGCAAAAGAATTACTTAATCTTCAGTTAGATAGGGTTGTTAAGGAACTGGAATTAACAAGGAATAGTCTTGAAGAAGCTGGTTCTGATGAAAATCAAGATTTGCTTGCAGATATTGATGAAAAACTTGCTACTATTGAAGAGTTGAGAGCTAAAATTTCGGAGATTACTACTTTGGCTGAACTTAAGGAGCTTGGAAATGAAATCCGAGACCAATGGATGAGTGAAAGAGAGTCTTTGAGAGTTACGGCTGCGCGAGTTATTCTTGTTCGTTCTGATCAAGCAATTGATAAGATGCAGGCTGCAATAGAGAGAATTGAACTGAAAGTTGCAGACTTGGAAGAAGAGGGTTATGATGTTACTGGAGCTCAGGCTGCTTTTGAGAGTGCTAAGCAAAAACTTGAAAGTGCAAAGGTCCAGTTAGATCAAATTAAAGTAGATTTGAAAGAGATTGATACTAGTGATAAAGAGGCTGTGAAGAATGGCCTTGATGAGGCAAAGGACGGAGTTACTCAGATTCGAAAAGAATTGGGCGATGCTGCAAAGGAATTGCGTATGGCTCTACAGCTTCTCAAGCAGTCAGTAGGTAATGGGTCAGATGTTGTACCTGAAGAAGTAAATGTGTCTGCTGAAGGAAATGTTTCTTCTGATTCGACTAATGTGTCAACGGAGGTTGAAGAATGAAAAGGCAAATGAAATTAGTTATGCTTTCTTTTTTAGTTGGTTTGCTGCTTGTTTTTGCAAGTTGTTCATCTTCTCGTACTGACTCGGATATGGTTCCTGATACTGTTGGCGATGATGCTGTAAACAATAATGTTGGCGCTGCTGGCGGTGATGCTTTGCCTCCTCCTGTGGGTGAGGGTGGAGCTCTTCCTCCAAGTAATACTGAAGAGATTGACGCAGAACTAGATTCAATTGATCAAGATTTGCAAGATTTGGATTCAGTTCAAGAAGATCTTACATTTGAGGAAGAAACTGATACTACCTCTTTTGGATAATTTTTTCTTCTTTCTTATATCTTCGTGAAGACGACATAATCTTAAATAGTTTTTTTCTTTTAGTTTTTTATGAATTTTAGGTTGTTCTTTTTTCCTCTTTTTTTATTTGTTCTTTTCTTTTCACACTTTATTTATTCTGTAGATTTTCAAAACCCAAAAATTGAGGAAGGGAGATTAGAGGAGTATTCTGGGAATGCTTATTTTTTGTTTCAGCTCTTTTTTATTCTTGGATTTGTTGCTTTGCTTGTGGCTGCTGTTTTTATATGGGAACATTTTGGTTTTAGAAGTTTGGTTAGAAGTTTGTTTGTTGTTTTTTCTCTTAGTTTTGGAGTTTGGGTTTTTCTTTTTACTTTTGGTTGAGTTTTAGGGTTTTTGGTAAAGCTTTTAAGAGTTGCTTGTTTTCTCAAAGGAAGGCAAAGTTTGTCGTGCTGCGTTAGCTCAGTGGTAGAGCGCTACCTTGGTAAGGTAGAGGTCCCGGGTTCAAATCCCGGACGTAGCTTTTCTATGGGTGGCTATTTCTTTTTTTTCTTTGAATTAATGCTGTATAAAAACTTAAAGCTTAAATTCTTTTGTTTAACTTTAGTTTTATGTCGTTTACTCTTGATTTAACTAAGGTTGGAAATCAGTTGCTTTTTACAACCCTAAGACTTGAAGTGACTTTGAATAATGGTTGTTCTGCTGTTGGGACAGGGTTTATAGTAAGTAAAAAAATTGATCCTCTAACTGAAAGACATTATCTTATTACTAATAAGCATGTAATTGAACATGCAAAGGAGGGAAGGTTAATATTTAATATTCAAGAAGGGACAAATTCTGTATTGGGCAAAGAAGTTTATTCTGTAACTATTCCTGAAAATTTTGAAAAAATTTGGCATTTACATCCGGGAGAAATTGATTTATGTTTAACTTCCCTTGCACCCATCTTAGCTTTAGCAGCTGAAAACGGAAAAAAATTATTCTACAAGAGCATTCCAAGAGAAATATTTCTTGATGAGGAAACAAAGACTGATTTAGATGTTTTTGAGGACATTTGTTTTATAGGTTATCCTAATGGTATTTATGATGAAAAGAATCACTTGCCAATATTTAGGACTGGAACTACTGCCTCTCATGTTGCAATTGCTTATGGAGGTAGGCCTGTTTTTATAATTGATGCTTCGGTCTTTCCTGGATCTAGTGGGAGTCCAGTTTTTATATATGATAAAAATTCATATAACAAGGGTAAGGATGTTCATATTGGCTCGCGTTTATTATTCCTAGGGGTTGTTTCTGAAACTTTGATTAAGAATAAGACTGGGGAAGTAGAAGTTGCCAGTGTTCCAACTACTACTGTAGGAAAATCTATTGTAAGATTACAAGAGATGTTAGATTTGGGTGTTGTTATTAATTCTGATGAGGTTAGTATTTTAATTGAAGATTTTGAAAAAAGAAACTTTGGTGAGACAGAGTTTTAGTTTTCTTTTTTCTTTGCTTTGAGTTTTGCTAATTTTTTCCATTGTTCTTTTGCGACAATGTGGCCGACGCAGCATTTGGCCCCGCAACGACAGAGGTGTTCTTCCCAGTTCTCAACATCGTAACCATAATTGTATGTTATTTCTGTTCCGGGAAGGATTGTTTTTTTGGCGACTATCCAAATGTGGCCATTGAGGTTTTGTGCTTGTGCATTTCCATCACAGGAATGATTGAGCCATCTTGCGGGATTCCATTGGACGTTTCCATCAATGTCGTAACGTTTGTTTAAAGCGAAGATGTACACTGCTCCTTTTTCAGGATTTTCCTTTGCGGCATTGAGTACATGTTCAGAGCGTCTGTCAGATTCTTTTTTTGTAATTTTGTCCCCTATATATTCAATAATCTTTGTTCCTTTGGGGATTGTTTTCTTTGCAAAACCGCCCATTCCATGTACTGGTGATTTGTGGAATTCTATATATTCAAAACTGCTTTCTTCATTATTTTTTTTCATTGTGAGAAAGAAAGAAAAATCTCTTTAAAAATTCTTAACATCACTCGAAGACAACACTAGGGGATGGATATACTATTTGGCGCATTTGCAAATGGCCAAAGAGGTTTGTTTCATCTCCGTTGTCGTTTCTATTTTCATAATAGGCATATACTGGTTTTTCACAAACTATCATCCAGTTGTCTGTGACATATTCATTATCGTCTCCCGTTCCAAAGTCATATTTGTAAACATCATTCGCTCCTTCGGTTGCACTAGCTTGATTTCCAATTAAGGTAAGGGAAGAATCGTATACTGAACAGTTAGCATCATTAACGTTTGAAGCAATTGCTATGTAATCTGTTGCGTCTAGAGAACCAAAGCGTACACCAAATTCTTTTTCGGGAAGGAATGTTGTTGCCTCAGATCCGTCTCCGTCGGCTTCTTGCAGAACTCCTATGGGCAAATCGCTGTCGACTCTAAATGCTGGGCCTCCTCCGTCTGCTCCATTTCCTCCGTCTTTTGTTGTTCCATATATGCCTAAACTTGCACTGCTTGTTCCTCCGCTGCTGTCATACCAGTTTACGGAAGCTCCGTACAGTCCTGCTGCTATGTACATTGTTTGTGAGGGGACTCCGTAGAGACTTTCATTTGTTGCGGGATAAAGTGGAAATGAATCTTGGCCTCCCGTATAATGTACGAGGATTGGAAGGTCTGAGACTAAATTTAGTGCGTCATTTGTAGCAATTGCTGCATCAAAGCAGGTTCCTGATTCGTCGACTGTTCCTGAACTTACAGGGACAGCTCCATCTGAAAGGATGTAATTTGCAGTTCCCCATGGTGAGAGGAGGCACCATCTGTCTGTCCCTGCTCGAAAGCCTCTATATGAAAAATTAAATCCTGCAAATGCCATTGGCACAATCATATCGTCTCCGTCGCCTGCTCCTTCAATTTGGGCTAGTTTTGTTGTCATAACTACGTCGCTTGTGTCGATGTTTGCTGCGGAGAGTGTTGTTCCTTCTAGTATGTTGTATGTGAATGAGTCATCTCCTACAATAATTGAATTACTGTTATACAGAGAAAGGATGTTGAGATCTGTGGTGTCGGCAATTCTGTCGCTTACGACATAGCCAATTTTTCTCGGTACGTCGTAAGAAAATGTTGTTTCAATGTCTGAGTGTGATTCAATTTCTTCTCTATAATCGAAGTACATTTCAATTTGGTGATTTTTATTTCTGATGAGGCTTGGAAGTTTGACGAAGATGGTTCCTTTTTCCGAACTTGGGTCCCAGTCTTGTACGTAGTACTCTAATTCTTTGAAGTGTAGGGCATCATATGAAAGAAGTTTAATTTCGCTTGCATCTAGGGCTGTTGAAAAAATTCTTATTTCGTCAAGGGAGCCATTGAAAAGAGAGGTTCCTGCATAACTTCCTATGTAAGAGGATCCTATGTTTGCTTCAATTGTGCCTCTTGCGTTTAGGGTGTTAGATAGAGTTCCATCAAGGTATATTGATAGATTTTCTCCGTCGTAGGTTCCTGCAATAAAGTGCCAGTTATTGTCGAGTGCTGAGGAACTGTACAATGTTTGTGTGCTTCCACTACTACTATTTATGTTAAGGAAAATTTTTCCTGTGTTTGCACCTCCGTCATTAACAATTCCTAGGGCTGTTGATGGTGCACCATTAACAAAAATGTATTGTGTTGTATCTCCATTTTCATTCCATTTTATCCAGGCAGCAATTGTGATTTCCGCATCTAGGAGCAAAGAGTCATCAGAAGAAATTAGGACTGAGTCGTCACTTCCATCAAATGTGAGTCCTGAGAAAAGAACACTTTCTTGATTTTCAGTTGGGTCAGAACTTTCAGAAGCAGAACTTGTTCCGAGAACTACTGTTTGAGAAAAGTTAGAGTAATCTTGTAGTGTCTGGTTATAGATATCGAAGGGTAAATCTAAAACTAGGTAGTCAGTGTAGGGGAGAACAAATCGAATTTCTTTTTCAAGATAATTTGAAAAATCAAATACTGAAGAGTTTAATGAAAGTTCTATTTGATAATCTGGAACTGAAATGTTGGCGTTGTTTTGAACGAAGATGGATGTTCGTTCGTGAAATGATGGGTCCCACCAATTTTCTTTGCCTGTTTCACGTACAAAAACTTCTTTATTTCCGTTGCAGGAAACTGTTGTGTATGTTTCGTCGTTTTCGAGATCTTGGGAATCTCCAATTAACACTAGGTTTCCTGAATTTCCTTTTTCAATGAGGGAATAATGGGAAGCCAAATCTCCTTGTACAAGAACTTTCATTTCATTGCTGGTAAAATATTTTTCATCTTCAAATGCTTCAAAACAAATTTCGTTACGGTCTTCAAAAGTTAAAGGGTATGTGCCTGAGCTTGTTAGTGTTAGGTATGTCCTGCCTGACATGTAAAATAGGGAAGTGATTTCATAGTCTTCGTGTTGGGCTTGTAAGTTTGAGACTTCTTCTGCTCCTAGCTCTCTTTGTAACTCGACTTGTTGGGTGAAGATGTAAAAGCTAGAAATAATTAGGGTCATAACGAAGAGAAAGGAAAATGTAAATGAAACAATTGTATCAAAACCACTCATTCTTCAGCCTCGTTTTTAGATATTAAATAGGTCTTCATCTCCAACGCCAAACTCACTTACCACCTTAATTTTGTGCGTTCCTGATGTAAGATTTAATTCTTTAATTAGTGCGACTGTCTGAGATGGCATGAGTAGACTTAGGTTTGTGTTGAAATCGTCGGGTTCTGTTGCGTTAAAATCTTTGTAATATGCTCCGTCAACAAAGAAGTCAAATTCTGTTGGTTGGAGTTTTGTGCCTCCGACATTTTTAACGTAGACATAGGTTAGATTTGACGTAGTATTGTAGTAAACGTGGGTTATACTAAGGGAGGTTCTTATTTTATTATTTGTAAGTTCGTTTTGGTATGAAAAAGAATCCTGTGTCTGAAACACGTAGTTTTTGAGGGCGACAACTAGTCCTGTACTTACTCCGACAACTGCAATAAAAAGAATTAGTGTACTTGCAACTCCACCAAATCCTTTCTTATTGCCAAACATTTCTAATTTACTCCTTAATTATTTGTCGGACTGCGTCTGTTAATCTTTCGTCTAGAACTCTTTCATTGAGTTTGCTGATGTAGTATAATGAGACGATGTGATCTTTAACACTTAATGTGTCTTCGCTTCCTACTTTTTTGTCTTTCATTCCTCGTAGGTATTTGTCGAGGTCAAAGTAAACTTCAGGAGTTGTCCAACGAAGAACTTCTGTGTAGTAACGGAGTGTGTTGCGAGTTTCTTCTATTCCTACTCTTTTAATTAAATATTCTAGCCAAGATAAAATTACTACAAGTGAGTTTGTATTGTTTTTTAGACGTGTTAGTGGAACTGCATTCCCAGCTGCTTCCTCTATATTGATGGTGTCTAATTCTAAGAAAGAAGAATCGACGTCATTTTTGCTAGCGTTTAAGTCTATGTGTGTTGCTTTGCTTGCGGCTTCTAGACTTTTTGAAATGCTGCCTTGGGACATCATGGCACTATTTCCGTCTGTTGTTACTGTGATTTTAGCTTGTTCGCTTGGTACGACTTCTTTTTGTTTTAGTACTGATTGTGAATCAACAAAGGGATTAAATTGATTATTGACCAGTTCGTAGAGGGAGAGGAATTTTGACATGTTTGTGTCTATGTCATCAAATTTTTCTTCTGTTATTTTTCTGCTCTCTTCGAGGTCATCGACTCGGTGGTTGAGGGCATTAATGGTGTTTCCAAGGTTTTTGATTTCAGTTACCATTTCTGTAACTCTCTCAGTTGTTGTTTTTAGGTCGCCGTGTAATTTCCCAAGGACGTCGGAGAGGGAATGTTTGTTCGCTCCAGAGTTTCCTCCTCCTTGTTGTTGGGAGATGTCTGCAACATTTGTGTCGCCTTGTTGTTGTGGGGCGGTGTTTTGTGCATTTTGTGTAGGATTTGCCGCAGTTCCATTAGGGAGATTTCCCGATTGTTGGACTTGCTGCTGTTGTACTTGGGCTCCGTCCTGCGGTACTGCTCCAGAAGTTCCTCCTACTGGCGTAGTTACTTGGCCTGTTCTTGAAACAACCTTTGTCTTTTTTTTCCCTCCTAGCAAAAAGTCAATGAGTCCTAATACCATTTTTATATGTTTTGCTAAATTTACTCTTGATTTATTTTAAATCTCTTTGTAACTATTCTGAAATTAAGAATTCTACGTTTAGTTTTTAGTATTTTGTTTCCTCTCTTCTTATTCTGTTCGTTTGCTATGTGGTGTTCTTGAAGTTAAAAACTTCTGCGGAGCACTATACATACTTTGAACAATATTTTTGTCAAGGATGCGATAATGAGAAAGAAAAATAAAAATTTCACTGAAAAAGACTGATACTATATAGGAAAATAAGATGCCATAAAAATTTTGGGTCATTGAAAATTTTACTAATAGGGCTGAAAATAAGAGCAGTAAGAGAAGAATATATGCCCCCTGGCGCCAGAGTTTAGCTTTAAGTTCAAGACGGGCAAGAATAAAGAGAAAAAATAAAAGTATGTTGAAAAAAAGAATGGAAGCATATAAAATAACCGAAAACCAGTGTTTGAGAAAAAGAATGAAAACAATTGTCCATAATGTTGAGAGAACAAAGGCCCAGAAAAAAGAAATGAGTAAGCGATATTGTTTGTAAAAAATGGAAATCCCAAAAATGAGAAGGGCAAGAAATCCTAGAAACTGATCTTCAAGAAGGAATCCTAGGTTTGTCTGGAGTTTTGGGAAAAACAAGAATGAAAAATACTCATTGAAGGAAGAAATGTAACCAAGAGATGCAAGTGAGAGAAAGCAAAGAATGAGGATAAAAAGAATTGCAAATGTAACAATGCTCCGGTAGCCTAGTTCGTACAGCACGTAGCTATGTTCTTGCTCGAAACGTCTGTAGAGACGGTAAACAATAAGTAAGATGACGAGATAGATTATGAGCAGTGTGATGAGTTCAAAAATAAATTCTAGTTTTTCAACGACGACAAATCCAAAGTAATATCCTAAAAATACAGATAGTCCTGTCCAGAGGAGACAGCTTAGGAAGGCAAAGAGGTAGAAAATTCCTGCATTCATTTTGCATGAACCTGCTAGAAATGGCATGAAGGCCCTTGTTAGATTAAATTCTCGTCCGAGAATTAAGGACCAAGGTCCAAATCGCTTGAAAAAACGTTTTGAGGAAGAATACACTCCTTTTTTAGGATCCAGACCGAAAAAATTTGCAAATTTTTCTCCCCACCATCTTCCTAGAATATATCCGACAATATCTCCCAAAAATGATCCTATGAAAACTATTGCGAATAAGAGTGGGAGTGGAAATAAATCTCTTGCCCCTACTAGAAAGCTAAAAAAAATAACTAAGATTTGGCCGGGAATGAAAGAGCCGACAAGAGGATTACCCTCCAAAAAGACAATAAGAAAAAGCAAAGCAAGTCCGCCATGTAAAATGAGCAATGCAAACCATTCCAGTAGCATGGTTGAAAGTAAAAGAGTAATCCTTATAAATCTAGCGAAATGCAAAAAATGAAGTAGCTATGACAAAAAACTTTTATGTTAAGAACTTTCTTATCTTCTCTGAGGATAAAGAAGAAATCACTCTTTATTCTGCTCCTGAAGCACTCCTTAGTACTCACAGTCCTGATCTTATTCATAATAATCGTCAAATTTTTGAGCAATTAGAAAACATTGAAACTGGGCATAGTAGGAAACTTGAGGTTAGTGGTCGGATAGCAAGAAAAGATCTCAAAATTATCCTAGAAAACATTGAAAAAAGTAAGGAAAAACACGAGCCTGAATCTTCTGACTATGTGTTTCTAGAAAAAACATCACAGCTTGATATTCTTGAGCAGCTTCTTACAAATCTCCCTGACAAAACCCTTACTGTCTTTGTAGATGATGTTAAGGCGTACATAGAAGGCACTAAAAGGAATGAAGATCTTATACTTGATGCTCTAAAAACGAAGACGGAACAACTTCAAACAAAGCTTAAGACTATCGGGGAGGAAAAACGAGACTATCAGAAAAAGGAACTTGATAGTATTAAAAAAAAGAGAGAACTTGAGGAAAAACACATTAGTCAATTAGAAGAAAAAAGAGAAAAATTAGAGGTAGCATTTTCAAAAGAGGATGAGGAATTAGAAAATGTAAGGCAACAAAAAACTATTGAAAAAAAACTTCATAAACTTCGTTTCAAAAGTGAGGATATTAATATAAAAATAAAGATCTTCAAAGCTAAAATTACTTCATTAAATGACAGAATTCGTCTTGGACAAAAAAAAGTCATTCGGCCGATTTTGTTCATTTTGACGCTTGGTCTTATTTATTGGACTTCTTTTTCAGATTGCAGTTATGTCAAAGCTTTGTATCAGGGTAAGGTTAATAGACAACAGGAAAAGCTTTTGATTCTTCAAAGAAAGATGCTTAAACTACGAAATGATTTGGAAGAGTTGAAACAGGAAGAACAAGAAAAACAAAAAGAGAAGGTGAAGTCAAATAGGAGTTCTGAAAAAACAAGGGAGAACTTAGAGGAGAATATTAAAGAAAGTGCAAATCAAATAAAAGAACTCAAAAAAGAAGAAGAAGAGAAAGAAAAGTGGGTGAAAAAATATGAAGATGAAGAACGAACTGTTCATGAGCATCTTAAGGAAGAAGAGAATACGATGAAACAGTATGAAGAATATTCTTGCAAAAATATTCAGAAAAAACTCGAAGAACTCCTAAGTAAGGAACAAGAAACAATTTCTCTTATCAAAGAACTCAAAAAAGACATTTCTGAACAAAAAACAAAAGTAAAAGGAGATTGGATAATCAAACTCTAAAAATAAAATTTATTCTTCATCGTCGTCATCAGAAGAATCATCATCAGACGATGAGTTTTTATCCATAAGAACAACATTTGTTGCTTGTAATCGGCCATCTCTTCCTGTTTTTACTTCGAAAGTAACTTCTATATTGTCGTTTTCCCGAATGTCTTTTTCTTTTTGTTCTTCGGGCAAGGCACTGTGGTGGACAAAGTAATCCTTTCCATCTTCACCGGCAATGAAACCGTAGCCTTTCTCTTGCTTATACCACTTAATTTTTCCGTCCATAGTAAACTTCAGAATATAACAACGTAACTCTGATAACAAATGTAAAGGGGCTATCTCTTTAAAAACTTCTGTATTTCTTAAAAAGTCCTGTACAAAAACATATAAAACAAAATAAACTGAATTCTCTATGCAGTTTGTACTTGTGGCTGAACTCTTTGAAAGACTTGAGAAAACGAGCAAACGACAGGAAAAAGTACTTTTTCTAAGGGATTTTATTAAAGAGGAAAAAAAAGATGCGGGTCTAATTTGTGACCTTATTGCAGGAAATTACCAGCGCCAGATCGACAAACGACAGCTTGGGATCTCTGTCCAGACACTTCTTGCAGCTTTGAGTCTGACGACAAATAAAACTCTTGATGAGCTCAAAAAAGACTTCTCAAAGGAGGGGGACATTGGAAAGGTTGCTAAAAAAACATTTACGACAAAGAGAAACAAAGCTCTTTTCTCAAAGGACTTGCAACTTGAAGATATTATACAAAGCCTTTGGAATATTTCAAAAAAAACTGGAACAAACAGCAACAAGTTCAAACAAGAAAGTATAGCAAAACTTCTTCTTTCAGCTTCAACTGAGGTAGAACTCAAATTTATCTCTCGTTTGCTTATTGACGATTTGCGCATAGGTGTTTCCATTGGAACGTTAAAAGAAGCCTGTGTCAATGCTCTTTTTCCGGCAATACTTGATGTGCATCTTCTTTGTGAGAACTGCAAATATCTCAACTTCAATCAAAAAAATTGTTTCAGATGCAAGAAAGATTTGGACAGTAAAAACCAAGAGACTATCATCAAAGCTAGTTCCTTTGTCCTTGTTGAAATGCATGCTCCCAAACACACACTCGGTCTCAACGAATTTATTCCGACACGAAGTGAAGACGAAGAACTGCGTTATCTTCTCAGACTTCAAGCAAAGCAACACATTATCAAAAGTGAAAGAGCAAGACAAATATACAATCTTTTTTTATCACTTTTTGAACAGAGATACAATACTGAAAACTCATTCGCCGATATTTTGAACGATCTAAAAGAAGATCTTTCACAAATTCTCAAAACGAAGGTTCGGCTCTTTAAACCACTTTTATCTATGTTGGCAGAGCGGGCTAACTCTCTTTCAGAAGCATTTGCAGTGACAGGAAGTCCCACACTTTTAGACTACAAGTACGACGGACTGCGGGTGCAAATCCACAACGACAAAGGAAAGGTTATGCTCTTTACGAGAAATCTCGACAATATCACAAAGCAATTTCCTGAGATTACAACGTACATAGAAAAAAACTTTTCGGACCTAAGCTTTATTTTGGACAGCGAGTGTGTCGGCTATGATTTTCAAAGCAAAAAATATCTTCCTTTTCAAACTCTTAGTAAGAGGATCCTCGCAAAGAATGTCCAAGAAGTCTCAAAGATTAAAGTCATTGTGCGAGCGTTTGACATTCTTCTTCTCAATGAAGAACAACTTCTCGAAGAACCCTATGAAAAACGTAGAAATCTCTTGGAAGGCTTATTTCTGAACAGAGAACTCAAACAAGAACTTTCAAACAAGAAAGAAGAACTGGTGAACTTGTGAGAAGAAGAAAGTTCGAAAACACTTGCAATTATTCTTCAATATTAATATTAATCGACAGTAAACAAGGTTGAGTTGTGACCGACTTCCCATAAACCAAGGCGCGCGCCAGCATCGAGCCAGCCGTGTGCATAGTTAAGAGCTGCAAAAGCTGTAATCCAATCTCCTTTTTCCTTAAAATGGTGGGCATCTAAATAATACCTTGTTGCCATGTCTAGGTAGTCTCTTGCTATTGTGTCTAGGTGTGTCTTTGTCGGCTGAATGTGCTGCAAGCAGTCCAAAGCTGCTTTTGTAACTGCAAAGTATTTCTGCAACTTCTTTTCATCAAGCTCTCGTCCTTCCATTTTTCACAATCATACTCTTTGTACGCGTGTTTCGTGTCCACAAGCTTTACAACGCAAAGAAACGCCATCTTCCCCTATTACTGTGTCTGGACTGTGGCAATGTGGACATTGAACGTAGCTTTGAAAATATTTCTGAACTGAACGATTTAGCATAGCTGGCTGAAAACGTGAGTGCAAGGTAAGTTCTCCTCTTTGATTATGTTCGCCACGCACTCCCAAATCTTTGAGCATGAAGGTGAAAAAGTGTTCTTCTGTACGGGCAAAATGCTTTGCAATATCTCGAAAATTAGTAATTAGGGTTCTTGATTTAATGAGTTTTCCTCTAACTTCTGGTATCTCAAAACGCTCTTTTTTGTAGAGAACTGCGGGCAAAGATGCATAAGCTTTGTCAAGAAGTTTTACGTATTCACTTTCTTCCATATTCATTCGAACAGCTTTGACTTTATAAAAATACCTTCCCTTTAGTTCTGCGAAATTTTATATATGCTTTGAATTCTGTTTAGATTGTGGGAAATGTTGAAAATACGCCTCTTGATTATTCTGATAAACGACGGTGGGTTTACTTTGAACTGGGTGGAAAAAAGTTCCTCACAGCAAAGTATGTTCTTGAAAAAATAGATTTCATAAGTCAAGAGGATATTGTTGAAGTTGAATATGGTTTCAAATTTTTTATTTGTAACCAACATATTCCCGAGGTTGTCAAAATTCTTGAAAAGGAAAATCATGCAATCTATCAAATTATAAGGATGTAATTAAATGGAAAAACTATGGTCTGTGCTTTTGTCCCTTCTCAAAGTTCCATTTTGAGGGGTAAACATCAATGTCCATAAAAACTTTTTCTGTTCTGATAAAAGCTCCTTTCTTTTTTTTAAGTAAATCTTTTGTTGTTAAATATGCTTTACCAATTGCAACAAGCTCTCCTTTCGGACTAAGAAGGGCCACGGTTTCTCCAAGTGTTATTCCTTCTTCTGCTTTGCTTACTCCTGGAATCGCCAAATCTGCTCCGTGACAAAGGCTGTCGATTGCACTTGTCTGCACAATAACTGTTTTCATGTCTTTGAGCAATTCTTCTTGTGGACGTATATATGTTCGCAGTTCGTGTTCAAATAGTTCTTTTTCCTTTGCAGATTTTGCTTCTTTATACAAGTCATAAAGATTTCTGAGTTTGTCCAGGGAAATGCTTTTGTCTTCTTCTGTAAATGGTCCTGCTTTTGTTCTTCGTAGTTGGGTCATTTGTCCTTTTATGCCCATGTGTTCGGCCATGTCTGTACAGAGTTTTCGAATGTATGTTCCTCGCTCGCAGCGCACTCTGAAAAGAACATCTTGATTTTTATTTTCTGTTTCTAATATTTCTAGGGAGTAAATTTTTCTTTGTCGTTCTTGACGTTTGACTGCAGAAATACGTGGGGGGAGTTGAGTTATGGTGCCCGTGAATGCTTTAGTAGTTTCGTCGAGTTGTTTGCGAGAAACTGGGCTGTGGAGGTAAAGGTGGCAAACGTATTCTTTGTCGGAGAGTAACATGTATTCCATGAGTCGTGTTGCTTTTCCAAGTCCGCATACTAGAACTCCTGTGACTTGTGGATCTAAGGTTCCGCTATGGCCAATTTTGTCTATTCCTACTATTTTTTTTAGTTTGTCTACGGCTTGGTGTGATGTTGGTCCGGCGTCTTTGTCTAGGATGAGCATGGCTTTTGAGAGATGTTCTTGAAATGATCTTTGATATGGGTCACAACCAAATTTGTCAGAATCTCTTTCTGGAGAAATATCTAGGTATTTACGCATAGGATATAGAAATCAAGTTTCTTTATAAGTTTAGTTAGCTTTTTTCTTACTTTTTCTCTTCTCACTCTTTAATAGCTACAAGATAATAAATAATGGTAGGCTGCCCAAGAAATACTTTCATGGAACTAACTTTTGTTTTTATTGTTCTTGCTATTGTTGCTGGTTTTGTTAAAGGTTTTGCTGGTTTTGGATTGAGTCTTGTGCTTATTTCCGCTTTACTTGGCGCAGGGTTTACAGCTTCCGAATTATTGCCTATTCTTGTTCCTCTTTTTGTTCTTCTGGATATTTTTCTTTATTTTGAGAATCGAAAATATGTCCAGCTTAACTTTGAAGAGAATTTTACTTTGCATTCAACGACTCTTATGACTCTCTTTCTTGGTCTTCTTTTAGGAACTTTTCTTCTTACTACTCTCGATGCGAATCTTCTCAAGGTGGCTTTTGCGGTAGTTGTTTTAATCTCGATTTTCCCGCTTGTTGCTAAGGTAAATTCTCATACTATGATTCTTCCTAAAGAAAGGGATAATGGGATTTTTGGTTTGTGTACGGGTGTTCTTACTGGCTTGTATACTCTCAATGCTATTCCTGTGACTATGTACCTTATTTATCATCAGTACCCCAAAGAAAAATATATGGGTTCTTTAGTGACCTTTCTCATTTTTTCAGATATTCTTCTTATTGCAGTGTATTTATATTCAGAACTTTTTTCATTTGAAGGTTTTGTAGTGTCTTTCAAACTTTTGACAATGGTCCTTGTAGGTTTTGCTGGCGGTTCTCTTCTAAGGAGAAAAATTTCCTCGAGCCGTTTTAAGGCTTTAATAATTTTGGTTTTGGCTCTTAACGCTCTTAAAATTCTTTTTGATTTCTTTAGTGGTTAGTCTCTTTCTTAGTTTTTTATTTGCTTATTTAATTTCAACATATTTTTCTGAGTTGATTTTTTTGCTGCTTCTTATTGTTTGTTTTTGTCTTTGGTCTGGATTTGGGAAAGCTTTTTTGAAAGATGCTAGTTTTGAACTAATAATTCTTTTTTTTATAGAAAAAAAATTTTCTTTTGGTCGTAATGAACGAATTGTTTCTTGCAAGCCGACGTTTTCTCTTCTTTTATAGTGGCGTCTTCTTCGTTCACTTATATTTTCTTCAAATAGTTTCATTAGTTCTACTCTATTATAGGCTATATATAGTCCTAGTCCTAGTGAAAAAATAGTTACAACAACTGTTGCTATCATTCCTGCAAAAAGGAAGTACATAAAGAGGTAGAAAAGAAAAACTAAGAAAACTCCTATTGCATAAATTGCGACACTTAGTTCTTTTTCATGAGCACTTTCAAGTCTCAATGCAAATTTTTCCCTTTTTTTAGGGCGAGAGGCCATTGCTAGCTATCTATCGATGTATATTTATAAAAATTTAGCATAACTTTATGTACCGGAAAAAGGTTTGCGGTTTCTTTTTTCTTTTGAGGGGCTTTCCTATTCTTTGTTTTAGTTTCTTTTCTCTTTTCCATCATCAAAGATGGTTTCCATGACTGCATTGAGCTTTTTTTCCTCATTTTCTCCTGTTTGTTGGTTTGCACTTGTAACAACAGTTTTAACTTCTTCTAGTTCGTTGTGATTTTTTGTTTTAGGTTCTGTCTTGTTTCTCTTTTTTTCAATGGCTCGTATTTTTTTTCTCTGAAAAAAAACCATTGGTGCAAAGAGCAGAAAATAAATTTGCCTTTTTTTGGAGATAGATTCGAAAATGGTGACGAGAATGAAGAGTCCTATTGAGTAAGAGCAAAGATAGAGGAATTCTCTAAACGAAGAAAAAAAATCTAAATCGAAAATAACGAGTTTTCTAAAAATTTGTAGGGCAAGAAGCTGGGGAAGGTAGCTTGCAATTTTGGCGGCTTTTTCTGAAAAAAGCTCTAGTGGTATGAAGGATCCTGAAAAAAAGAAGAGTAGTGCTAAAAAGAGTAGGGATGTAAAGAGGACGGAGATTTCTTTTTTGGCAAGGTACCCGAGAAGAAAACCACATAAGAGAAAGATGAGGAGTAGAAGGGCAAGGGTCAATAAACTTAGGAGAAATATCTGTTGTGGTAGATGAAGAAGGTAGCGATTTATGAAAAACAAGATACAGAGAATTTGTATGAACAAGAGGAGAAAGAGACTAAACAGATTTGCAAAACAAGAGGAAATGCTAGAGTATTTGGTTAAAATATTGCGGGCAAAGGCAGGACTTTTCTTTTCTAGTACGAGAAAAAATGAAGCTAAAAAAACTGGAAAAACGAGGACTACATTAATTAAAAGCGATAAAATCAGGGTGTGCTTTCCTTTTTTTTCATCAACTGCTTCTTCTAGTGTGTATGGTACTAGGTTCACAAAAGAACTTGAGTCTTGCAAAGAAAGATCTTGTAGTGACAATGCGAGGAAGGAGGTTGTTTGGTTAATTCTTAAGAGGGAGGAATTTAATGTTTCTGATGTGTTAAGGCCTGAACTGAGTGCTAGGGATGAACTTTGGTAATCTTCATTTAAAATTGCTGAAAACTTTGTAATGGCACTGTCGAGTTTGTCTGCAAAATCAAGGAGTGCTTTTCTCTCAGATTTTGGGTCCATATCTTCTAGTTCAGTATTCATATTTTCTAAGGAGGTTTCTAGGGAAGATAGGGAGGCTTTTAGGGAACTTTTATCAGAAGTTGTCATATTAATTTCGTCTAGTTCACTTTTCAAATTCTCGATCTCTTCACCTAAGTTGTCAATTTTTATACTGAGGAGAGCATTTGAACGGGAAAGTTCACTTTCGATTTCTTTTTCTATGTCTATAATTTCAGTTGAATTAAAGAGTTCTGGGGTGAAGGAAGAGTGAATTTTTTCGAGGGAGGAACGTGTTTCTACGAGTTCTTTATGCAATGTGGTTAGTGATGATAGTGCTTGGGTGACATTATTTTGCTGAACGGTTATGGCTTGTGTGTTTGAGGATAGTGTTGTGTAAATTTCGTCTGCGTAAAGAGTTTGTACTTTTTTGTGTTCTTCTCTTAGGAGTTCAAGAAAACGATTTTCAATGAGAAATGATACTTCTTCTTTTGAGGAGTCTATTAGGATTTTTATTTTCTGGCCACTTTCTCCCTCAATTTTTAGATTTGGGGGAACAAGAAAGCAAACATGTACGTGTCCGAGTCTCAAATCTTTTTGGCAGGCTTCGGGTGAGGAGTATTCTAAAACGAGAAATGAGGCGTTGCGCAGTGCGGTTATATAATTTAGGGAGAGTTCATTTTTCGATTCATCAGATACGCCAACTTTGAGGAGGTAGTTTTCTTGTGAGTTGAGAACAAAAATGCCTAGGAGAAAGAGTAGGAGGATGGGACCAAAGAGAAGGAGAAAAAAAGCAATTCGGTTACGAAAAATAATTTTCCAATTTTTTGCAATGATACTAATTACTTTTCCCATTTTTAATAGTCTGGCGAAGTGCTTCCTCGACTTGAGTTCCTTTGACGATACTGACTTTTGTATTATGTAAGATCAGTGAGCGTGTACAAATGTTTTTGATTTCTTCGAGTGAATGGGAGATAAATATAATTGCGATATTTTTTGCTGAAAGTTTTTTAATAATTTTTAGCAATTCTTCTCTCAAAAAAATGTCTAGTTCTGCTGTTGGTTCATCTAGAAATAACACTTTTGGTTCGTGCATGAGGGCGCAGGCAAAATCCAGACGGCGTTTCATTCCTTCAGATAAATTTTTGGCATAAGCTTTGATGTGGTGTTCGAGTTCAAGAGTTTTTAGTACTTCTCCTGCCTTTGCTATAATCTCGTCTCTGTCTAGTCCGTGCATGCGCGCAAAATAAAAAATATTTTCCATAACTGTAAGCTCTGGATAAAACGAAGCTTGTTGAAAAGAATATCCAAAAAGATTTGTTTTTGAGAAATATTTTCCTTGTAGGGATGTATATTCGTGTTCACTTATGCGAAGAAGAATTTCTCCTGAACTTATCACTTCGAGCCCTGCAATTGTCTGGAGCAATGTTGTCTTTCCAGAACCTGATCTGCCGGCAAGTCCCAATATTTCTCCTTCGTACAAGTCAAAATTTACCTCTGAAAATATGCACTCTTTTCCATAATACTTTGAAAGTTCTTGGATTTGGAGGAGGGCTTTGGCCATATATGAAAATTCTTCTCCGGATTTCTTTTAAGCATTTGTTATCACTCGTTCCTCACCGATAAACTTGAACAAAGAAATTTTTCTCAAAAGTACTGCAAATAAAAAGCAAAGCTGCCACAAAGAAAGGGTTTGTTTTCAAAATATGCAAAGAAGAAATTAAATCACAAAAAAAGAAATTTCTAAGTCCATGGTAAAACAACAACTATGGTTAGTGGTAATACTCTTTGCTACAAGTTTCTCTTTGGCTTATGCTCAAACTCTTGATTCTTGTGGCGAGCTAACAGAAGAAGGAAGTTATGAACTATCAACAGATGTGATAGCAAATGGATCTTGTATGGACATAAAAGGAGACAATATTCTGATTGATTGCCAAGGGCACACTTTGTCGGGAACAGAAGATTTGGACTTTGGTCTCAGGCTGTACAAGAATGAGAATGTGACTGTAAGAAATTGCATCATTGATGGATTTAAACGGAATGTGTATGTGTACGGAGCAAAAAATGCACAAATCTTAGATTCTGCTTTTCTCAATGCAAAGAATGGTATTTCTTCAACATCATCTTCGGAACAGATATATTATGAAAACATTACGATTCTCAATTCCAGTGATGACGCCTTTGTTCTCAGTTCAAGTTCTCAAAATGTTCTCAAGAATATTTCCATTCGTAATTCACAAGGGAAGGCTTTAGAGATTATGGGAAGTGAAAACTTTGTTGAAGGTCTCTTCATCGAAGGGAGCGAAGATCATGCTTTGTACTTGGGAACGAGCGCAGCTAACTCAAAGATAGGGACTGTCTCTTTCAAAGATACGCAAAAAGATGCTGTATATGTAAGTAAAGCAAAGAATGTTTCGTTTAGCAATCTTCACTTTGAAACTGGAATTGGTGCTCATTCTTTGACTGTGAAAGAAGCTGAGAATATTTCCATTTCAGAAAGCAAGTTTTCTGGAAGCTCAAAAGGAATTGATATTACGAAAACCACTCTTTTACGCTTTGTCCGCAATGAAGTCTCTGAAGAGTTTTCTATTGAAGAGAGCACACAAAGTATATTTGCAGATGAAGAACAAGGATTTTTGCTTGGGAATTACTGGCAGAATTTCTCTTGTATCTTAAGTCAAGAAAGGGGGGAGTTTTTTGTTTGTCTTTCGCCGGCACAGTACAAAATCATGGGGAGTGAAGACTTTGTCGACGTGGCTCCACTCGTAAAGGGAACAAGTTCAGAAGAAAATGAAACTGTCCAAAACGAAACTGGCGAAGAAAATTCTACACTCGAAAGCTGTCAAGTTCTCGACAAAGAAGGACAAATCTATGTGTTAAGTCAAGACATTCAGGCGCAAAACTCTTGTATTGAAATCCTTGCAGATAACATAAGTTTAGATTGTCAAGGATATGAAATAAGGGGAAATGCTGAAGGAATTGGAATTCGAGTTAATGAGGCTTCAGGAATAAACATTGAGAATTGTCTTGTCCGTGATTTTGAAACTGGCCTGCTTTTTGAGAATTCTTCAGAAAATGAACTTTTTGATGTGAAGACGACAAACAATCGCAAACATGGTTTTGAAGCAAGTTTCTTTTCCTATTCAACAATTACGGATCTTGAGGCCTTTGAAAATGGAGAAGATGGAATTCATCTTGAACATGCATACGACAATTCTTTCTTTGGACTTTTCAGTCAGAATAATGATGACGATGCTGTTCACGTTCAGGAAAGTGAGTACAATGTATTTTCAGATCTGAAGTTGTTCTTCAATGACGACGACGGTGTTTATCTTTTGAAGTCTGAGTATAATACGATAAGCAATGCAACTATTCATGCAAACGGAACTAGGTACACGACAGATTGGGGAGTTTTTCTAAGGGAAAGTGATGAAAATGTTTTTGAGAACATACACATTCTTCAGGCGGGAGCAGGCTTTGTCCTGTCTAAAAGTTCAGGAAATAGATTCATTGGTTCTGAAGCTAAAGCAGTTACTGGGTACAAGAAGCTTGAAAATGCAGAGGTGTATTTGTACAATGGTTCGGAAAACAATGTTTTTATTGCAAATCTTTTTAGTTCGCCGCAGGCTGTACAATCCGAGAACTGGTTCACAAATATTGCACAATTTTTTGGCGATCTTCTTGGTTTAGAGTTGGGAAACAATTGGGAAAATCTGAAAGGAAATTGTCTTAGTGTTAGTGAACAAGGTGGATTTTACATTTGTACCAGTCCAAGCGAAGTTGTCATTGACGAGGAAGCTGACATAACGGACAAAGTTCCGCTTGTTCCTCAAGATTAAAGGTGGGAGGGGAATTCTTATTCTCCTTTGTCCTGTCTTTGCAGAGTTGCAATTCCGAAGGTGGTGTTGCAATCAAGATCACAGAGCAAGACATACAAAAGAGAAGCATTGTCCGTAAAAAGGGATAAAACATAACTTTGGTCGCCAATAGTACTTTGCAAAGCATTTTTGTAAGTAGGAGATTTATATGTTTCATTCTCGCCGAGCGAAAAAAACAAAGCTTTAGGATCTGTCCTGAAATTTCGGAAGAGAAGGTAGGTTTCATTTTGGTTTTTTTCAATGCTGATAAACCCAGTCGTGTTTATTTTATTCACACTTTTGAACTCACCAGCGTACAAAGTTTGTGTTTGTTTTTCTTCCAGTTCTTTTTTTTCTATTAGTTCAGAAAGATTTCCTAAATTTGTTAGTTCCTTTTCTCTTTCAGCTTTGTTTATTTGCTCCACTATGAAATCAGTGTGTTCATTGGGACTTGTGGTTGTGTCATTCACACTTTTTTGTGGTAATGAATTATGTCCAGAATTTGAAAACATAGGAAGAAGACGAAATGCTAACATAAAAAAAAGCAAAGAAAGAAAGATGATTTTTCGCGTTTTCATTTTCTTTGCTTTCTTTTTCTTTTATGTTCTTTTAAACTTTCTGTCTAACTCTTTGTAAGGGTAGCGAAGAAATGTTGGCCTGCCATGTGGACAATTAAAAGGGTGTTCCATTCGTCGAAGTCGCTCTACCATTTCCTTCATTTGTTGTTCACTGAGGAGGTCTCCTGCCATTATGGCGCTGCGACAAGCCATGGATGCTAGTTTTGCATGTTTTGCTTCTTCAACGCAACGAACTGTTTCACCAAAAAGAATCTCGTGTAGGTATTTTGCAATGTTGTTTGGGTCATGAAGTCTTTTGTGAAGATCAAATGGAAGAGTTCTTACTAGGATTTCTCCTTCACCAAATTCTTCGCAATCAAAACCTAATTTCTGGAGAAGCTCTTGATTCTCTTTAAATAAAAGCATTTCTGGGTTTTCAAGGTGGATGACTTGTGCTTTGAGAAGTTTTTGTGTCGGTGCTTTTTTACCTTCAAGATTTTTCTTGAATTCTTCAAATAAATATTTTTCACTGGCTACGTGCTGGTCAACTAAGATCATGTCTGTTGGCGTGCTAATGACAATGTAAGTTCTATTAATTTGTCCAAGGATGTGGTAAGCTTTTAATTCATCGTACAAAGGACCATGTAGTTCTTCATCTTCCTCAACAGGTTCATATGGTTCGGGAGCAGAGTACGAAACATGCTCGTCCTGTACTGTGAATTGTCTTTGTTCTTCTAGACCATAACTCTTTTTTTCTGGTGGGAGGGTTTGGGACCCAGTTTCCCTTTTTTGTACAGGTACAGAAGGAGAAAGAGCTTCATCAAAAACCGACAGGGGCAGATTTTCTTCAATGACTTCTTTGCGTTCAAAAGACTTAAAGAGAGAATTTTTTTCAAAAGCTTGCTTTACTGCATTTTTTACTATTTCATACACTTGAGCTTCGTTCTCAAAGCGAATCTCAATTTTTGTGGGATGTACATTTACATCAATGATTTCGGGGTCAATCTCAAGAAAAAGAACAAAAATAGGATGTCGTCCTACCATAAGATTTGTGCCGAAACCGTCATATACTGCGTCTTGAATAAGTTTTGATACAACGTAACGATGATTAACAAATATGAATTGATTTTTGCGAAAAGAAGCTGTTTTCTCAGCAGGATTTGCAAAATATCCTTTAACTTCTAATCCTTTGGTTTTGGCATTTAAGGGAACGAGCACTGAACGTAGGCTAGGGTCGAGAACATAACTAATATTATCAACTTCACTTTGAAATGCGGGTTTGTTTACAAGAAGTTTATTATTATTTTTTAATGTAAATTTAATGTTTGGGTGTGAGAGTTCGTATCGACGAAGAACGTCAAGACATTCTTTTAGTTCAAGATTTTCTGAACGTAGGTATTTTTTGCGTGCTGGTGTGTTATAGAACAAATCTTTCACAAGAAGTGTTGTTCCTTCTTTTCCTGCACTTTCTTTAATGTTTTCCTCTGTGTCTATCATGTATGCTTGTTCTTCGTTTTTTGTCTTGCTATGAAGTTCAGCTTTGGCAACAGCAAAAATACTGGCGAGCGCTTCTCCGCGAAAACCCATTGTTGAAATTGAGTAAAGATCTGAAAAACTTTTTATTTTTGAGGTTGCATGACGTAAAATGGCTTTGGGTAGTTCTTCTTTTGCTATTCCTATTCCATTGTCAGAGAGTAGGAGAAATGAAAATCCTGCCTTTTCCAGTTCAATCTCAACGGAGTTTGCTTTGGCGTCGATGCTGTTTTCAATAAGCTCTTTGAGAATTGCACTTGGGTTTTCAATAACTTCTCCGGCTGCAATTTGATTAACGAGTTCTTGGGGAAGTTTTTCTATGGTCATATGTGCTTGAGAAGAAGAAGACTTTATATGTTTTGGCACGATTAAATTCCAGAACTAACCCAAAAAACCAAGACAAAGAGAAGGGCAAAAATTGTTGAAAAATAAGCTGGCTTGCTCCATTCAAGTACTTTTTTTCCATCAAAGATCCAAAATGGGATCATGTTAAATAATCCTAAAAACACATTAATGACAATTCCCATTTCTAGCAACATGCCAAAGAAGCTTGTTGGAATCGGAGAGAAAAAAAGATTCAAGCCGACAAAGAAAAGTGCCAAACAAAGGTTGACAAGTGGTCCAGCAATTGAAATAATGCCATTTTGTCTTTTGTCTATGCGTCCTAGAATCATTACTGCTCCTGGCGCTAATAGGGTAAACCCTGAAAATGCAAATGCCAGTGAAACAAGCATCATAGGAAAGTCTCCTCTGAACTCTGAAACAAAGCCAAAGTGTTGAGCAACGAACTTATGGCCGAGTTCGTGGAGGAGAAAGCCAAGGCCGACGGTCACAAAAATAATGAATGAGAAGGAAGCGTATCCAAGAACCTGCAGGAGAGTTTGTTGGAGAATGGCAAAGGTCGCAAGGAGCATGAACAAGGCAAGAAGAAGGTGGCGAAGCTCGACAAAGGAAAAGCTGTATTTTCCAAATCGAACAAAGCGAAACTGTGGTTGGGGTGTAGCTCTTTCTTCTACATATTCCACGTATTCAATTTCTTTTTCCATAGGTTTAGCAAAGCATGGTTGGACTTATAAACGTGTCGCTGTTAAAAAATGGGGCACCCAAAAACAAAAAAGTACATTTATAAGGGAAAAGTCTTAACTTCATACTATGAAAAACTTTTCTCCATACCCTATCACCACTATTTTGCTCATTGCAAATATTGTAAGCTACATAGTACAGTTGCTCATGCCTGCCTATACAAACCTTTTCATCCTAAACAGCTCTCTTCTTCTCATGCAGCCTTGGCGACTAGTTACGCACATGTTCCTGCACGGATCGCCAACACACCTTCTCTTTAATATGCTTGGACTTTTTTTCTTTGGTTATCTCGTCGAAAACAAAATTGGACAAGTGAGGTTCACATTGTTGTATTTTATTTCGGGAATTATAGCGGGATTCATGGGTTCATTCTTTTTTGAACGAGCACTTGGAGCAAGTGGGGCGCTTATGGGTATTATTGGTTTTGTCATCCTTACCTTTCCAAAATTGCAAGTTTTGTTCTTTGGAATTATTCCTATGCCTATGTGGGTTGCAGGAATTATTTTCTTTTTGTATGATTTTTTTGGAGCAATTGCAAGTGTTGGGAATGTTGGACACGAAGCGCACATTGCGGGTCTTCTGGTTGGCCTTGTTTATGCTTACTACTACAGAGTGCAAGAGAAAAAGGAGACTAAAAGGGTGCGAGTTAACAAAGAAGAGATTGAAGTTATGGATGCTAGTGAATATATGAAACAGTTTCGCTAATGCTCTGTTTTTCTTCTTAACTTAAAAATAATAAAACAAATTTAAAAGATAGAACTAAGCCAGGAAAGCATGTCTTCTGAGTATTATTCTATTGAGTTGATTAGGGATGAACTCAATCGTTATTTTGGTGGTGGCATACCTAAGAATAGTCTAATACTCTTTGAAGGAATTGATGGGGCGGGAAAAAGTGTTCTTTGTCAACGTTTTATTTATGCAATGCTCAAAAAAGAGAAAACTGTAACATATATTAGTACGGAATTAAATACGCTTGATTTTATTAAACAGTTAGATTCTCTTAATTATAGTGTTAAGGAGGCCATGTTGGAAAATAAGCTCTTTTTTATTACGATGGTCCCTTATTTAGGTAAGGTTAAATTTGAAGAAGATTTTCTTGATAAGATTATGAAGTCGCCAAAACTTTTTGAAAATGAAATTGTTGTTTTTGATACTTTATCGTTTCTCTTTCTGAAAAAAGGTGCGACAGAGGAAGATTTTCACACTATTATTAATTTTTTCAAGAAGCTCAATAATCTTAATAAAACTATTATTTTCACGGTGGATCCAACTCATTTGGATACTAAGTTTTTGACTCTTCTTCACAGTGTTGTTGATTTGTACATTGATGTAGAACTTTCAAGCTTTGCTGGCGAAGCCGTGAGGACCTTAAATATTCGGCGTTTTAAGAGACCTGCTGATTTGTATGTTGCTAAAATTCCTTTTCGTGTGGAACCTAAGGAGGGCTTGATTATTGAGATTGGAAGTTATGCGTAAAGATGGTAGAGAGACAGCATTTTTCAAAAACTGAAGATATTAATGAGGCGATGAATCGTTTTAGGCATCTTCGGGAATATGTTAATGAAATCTCAAGGAAGGAGGGTATGCCAGAATTTAAAGTTCAGTTAGATAGATCACTTCGAAATTTGGAAAATCCTAATATTATTTATCCTGTTGGTGATCCGATTTTTATCCATTTGTCAAAAGGGGCTGGTGATAATGTTAAGTATAAGGTTATTATTCCTCAATTAACTTCTGAGGAGAAAGATTCGTATGATGCTATTCTGGATAGAATTATTGAGGTTGCTCATACTGCTAAGGTTCCTAATTCTCAAGAGGAGCTTAGGGATGTTTTGATCTCTTTGTATAACGAGGTGATAACTATTCGAAATCCTCCTGAGAAGCCGAGTTTCCTTAATATGCTTGGAAAAAAAATTGCTATTTCTGAGGAGCAGTATCATAATATTCTTTTTCATCTTATTAAGGATCGTCTTGGTTATGCCAAACTTGAACCTCTTTTGAGAGATATGTACATTGAGGATATTTCTTGTATTGGTGTTGGTTCTGTTTGGATTGTCCATAAAATTTTTGGGAGTATAGAAACAAGTGTTGAGTTTGTTAATGATATTGAGCTGAACAAATATATTGTTGAGAGTTCGGAGCGTGTGGAGAGACCGGTTTCTGAAGCGCATCCTATTGTTGATGCTATTATGCCTGATGGGTCTCGTGTAAACTTTATTTATTCTAGAAAAATTTCTTTGCAGGGTTCTTCTTTTACTATTCGTAAATTTAATGAGACTCCTATTTCTGTTTGTAATCTTGTTAACTGGGGGACTTGGAGTGCTGAACTTGGTGCTTATTTGTGGCTCTGTTGTGAGAATGGTATTTCTGTTTTTGTTTGTGGTGAAACTGCTTCGGGAAAAACAACTACTCTGAATGCGATGACTACGTTCATTCCTATGGATAACAAGGTTTATACTGTTGAGCAGACGCCAGAGATTACGCTTCCTCATCCGATTTGGCAGCATCTTATTACTAGGGAATCAGGGGAAAAAACGGATGTTACTATGTTTGATTTGCTTATTGCTTCTCTGCGTTCGAGGCCTGACTATATCATTGTTGGGGAGATTAGGGGAAAGGAAGCTAATATTACGTTTCAGGCTATGCAGACGGGACACCCAGTTATTTCAACATTTCACGCGGGATCCGTACACTCTATGATTCAACGTTTGACGGGTGATCCGATTAATATTCCTATTGCGTTTATTGATAACTTGAATATTGTTCTTATTCAGTCTGCTGTGTATGTAAATGGGAAGGTTGAGCGTCGTGTTTTGAGTGTGACGGAGGTAATAAAATATAATGATGAAGTTAAGAAAGTTTTGACAAAGGAGGTTTTCCAATGGGATGGAACAAAGGATAAACATAATTTTAGGGGTTTGTACAATAGTTTTATGTTGGAGCAAAAAATTGCGAAACATGTTGGTCTTAAGGATAGTCGTGAGATTTATGATATTATGAGGAAGAGGTCTAAGATCATTGAGAGGATGATTGAACAAAATATTATGGATTATTTTGAAGTGGTTAAGCTTCTAAAAAAGTATAAAGAGGAAGGGGACAAATCTTTACCTTTCTCTATCTAAAATGAACACAAAAGTATTTGCAGCACTTGGACTTACGGATTTTAAATCTTATTTGTTGAAGTATTTTTTACCTATTTTTATGCTTGATTTTCTTATTCTGTTTCTTTTTCTCTTTGGTTTTGAAAGTACTTCTTCTAAGTGGATTGGGCTTGCAATTTTCTTTCTTGTTTTTATTATTCTTTTGTCTTATCCGTTTATTCTTATTGATAATCAGGCTCGTGATATTGAAGAGAATATTCATTTTTTCATCACGTATGCAGGTGCTCTTAGTACTGTTAATCTTGAGAGAAAAGAACTTTTTACTGATCTTTCAGAAAAAACACGGTATAGGGAAATTGCTAAGATTTTCAAGAAACTTCTTTATCTGGTAAATAGTATTAAGATTGACTTTTCGACTGCTGCGTACAAAATTTCCTCTCTTCTTAAAACGGAACACTTTGCTCGTTTTCTTGAGCGTATGGGTATTGCGCTTTCTTTCAATGCTAATGTTATGAAGTTTCTTTTAGAGGAACAAAGAGCTCTTATGAATGCGTACGAGATTGTGTATAAGGAAGGTCTTGAAAGAATTAAGATGGTCCAAGAAATGTTTGTTTCTCTTATTTTGGCTTTTGCTTTTGTTCTTGCAACAATTTTGTTGATTCCTTTTATTACTGGTATAAATACAACTACGTTTCTTCAGTTTGGTGTTGTTGGAATTATTATTTTTGATCTTATCATGATTGTTTTTGCAAAATTTTTCATTCCCAAAGATATGCTTTACCACACTATGGGTTATGATGAGGGAAGGCAGAAGGTTCTTGTTGCTTTTGTTGTGTCTACGGTTTTCTGTATTGTTCTTCTTCCTTTTGTTCTTTTTCTTAGTGAGGTTCCTATTATGTTGCGAATTGCTATTATTGGGACTCCTTATCTTATTTGTGGAATGTATGCTAACTATCAAGAGCGACAGGTTTGGAAAAGGGATGTTTTATTTCCAGCTTTTATTCGTTCGCTTGGTGATGTGCATCAGTCGAAAGGTGGAACTTTGACGACTACGGTTGAGACTTTGTTGCCTCATAATTTTGGGATTTTGAATCTTATGCTTGAACGTGTGTATAAGAGACTTAAGATAACTGCAGATAAGTTCAATTCTTGGTATTATTTCTCAAAGGAAAGCGGTAGTTTTCTTATTGCTGAGTTTATGGACATTTTTGTTTCTGTTGTGTATAGGGGTGGGAGTGCTCAGATTGCGGGAGAGATTGTTTCTGATAATATGAGTAGGATTAATGGTATGAGGGACATGAAAAAAGAATTTGCTTCAACTTTAAAGGGAAATATTTATGGAACTTTTTTTGGGTTGGCACTTACTATTTATATTTCTCTTTTGATTTCTGTTCTTCTTTTTAAGATTTTTTCTTCATTGACTGACGGGCTGGAAGGGACGGCAAAAGATTTGATAGGGGATATTTTTCCGACTGGTTTGCAGGATAATTTTGTTGAGTCGACGTATTATGTAGCTGCTATTTTAACGATCCACGCTATTATTTCTTCGTTTATGCTTAAAGAGGTTGACGGAGGAAATCGTTTTTCTATGTTTTCTGACTTGGTTGTGATGTTGTGGATTGGTGCTATTATTGAGATTGTTATTACATTAATGTTTAAGGGAATGTTTGCTACGTATTTTAGTTAGCTTTGTGTTGTGGGCTTAGGTTCGGTTCTCTTTTGCTTCTGTTAGGAGTAAAGAAATCGCTAAATTTCGAACGTCTTTCTTACTCTTGGCTGAGTTGCAATACCTAACTAAGGAATTACTTTTTATGATTCTGATTTACATTCGTGTAACATTCTTAGCACAAACTCACTATATTGTGAGATTATTTTTTTGCTTTTTTTTCTGGGACTATGTCGATGTGGGGGTAGGCTATGTGGATGTCTTTATGTTCTTGGATTTCAGCAAGTATTGCTATGTAAATATCTGTTCTATTCTTTTTTACTGAAACATATGGCGTTAGGTACTGGCCGATTAGAAGGACTCCTGAGGGTTCTGTTTCTACTCTTATTTTTGGCTTTAATTCATCCTCTAGCTCTTCGAGACTTCGTTCTCTTTCTTCGAGTTTATGCAAATCATGCTGTACTTTGTCGGCTTGTTTTTGGAGCTCTTCTTTGGCGCCTTTGTCTTTTATGGATTTACTTTGGAGGAGCAGTTTTCTGAGCAAATCTGAAAGTTCTTCTTTTTTTCTTACGGTACGTTTCAAATACGTTTTTCTATTTTTCTTGATTACTGTCACTATGCAATCATTGAAAAGGTCCATTGTTTTTTTGAGGTTGCTTTCAAAGGTTATTCTTAGTGTTATTTCATTTAGGATGTAGTTGGTATCATGAGAATAATTTCTGACTTCTGAAAAGAGCACAAGTTGGTTTGGGAAAATGATTGTTTTGTGGCTTTTTGTTTCACTGTCTCCTACTAGGCCTTCTAGTGTTGTGTTCATGATGCCAATTTCTATGACGTCTCCTCGAATGGCTGGTGCTCTTGGGGGGTTTATTTCTATTCTGTCGCTATGGCGGAAAATGCCTTTGAATGTGATTGTCATCCATCCTACTAGGTTAAGAAGTGGTTGTTGCAGGGCAAATGTTAAACCGATTCCTACGAGACCGACGGAGAAGAAAACTTCTTTAAAATCATCTATGAGTGTGTTTAAGAGGACGAATGTGAAGAATGTCCAATATCCTATTGCAAAAAGTTTTTTATTTCTTGTAAATTCTGTACGTTCTAGTGGGTCTGTGGGTTCTTTTGAATAAAATGCTTTTTTTATGCTTATTTCTAGGAGTTTAAAAAGAATGAAGAAGACGAAACTTACGAGAACTCTTTCAAGAAAAATAACAAAATTAGCAAGATATTGTTGCACTGGAGTTGGTATGAGTGTGGAACAAGTTTGAGAGGCCGTACAAAATTCTGCAACATACACTACGAGGCAAAAAATCAGGAATATGAAGGCTGCTACTACGTAGAATGTTTTTTTCTTTGCTAGTTCTTTTATATTGGTCATGTCCTTAGGGTATAAATTTCTTCTCCTTTTTAATTTTATATTTTTCACTTGGTAGTAAGGTACGAGCCTGAGATGGAAGAATCTGAAGGGTTTAAAATTACTTTTTCGTCGCAAAATACTCTCAGTAAAGAAATCGCTAAAGAGTGCCTATCCCAATTGGGGCAGAACTTCGTGACATGATGTCTGGTTGGATCAAAAATTTGTTAGCTGGAATTATTTTTGATGTACGGTATATTTATAACATCTTGGGTGTTCCTTTTCTTTTTGAAAATAGCAATGAAGAAAGTTTGTGAAATGGTGCCCACACTTTTGGAAACTAAGTGTCCTCAGATATATTCTCTTCTTAGTGATTTTGGAAAAAAATTGTGTCCTTCTGTGGATGATGTTTTTTATCAAGCGAAAGACGCTAATGGGGTTCGTATTAATGCTAGTTTGGGTCAAGCTTTTGCAGATGATAGCTCTCCTCTAATTCTTCCTTCTCTTCTTTGTTCTCCTTTTTTTGGACCAGAGCACTATTTGTACTCTCCTGTGGCCGGAATGTCTGCTTTACGGGATTTATGGCAAAAGGAATTGCTAAGAAAGAATCCTTCTCTTGAAAAACAATATATCTCTAAACCTCTTGTTACTTGTGGGATGACGCATGCTTTGAGCATTGTTCACTCTTTATTTTTTGAAAAGGGAGAGAAACTTCTTATGTCTGAGTATTATTGGGGGAATTATGGGCACACTTTTAAGGACACTATTTTTGATTTTTTTTCTTGTTTCACTGCAGAGGGTTCTTTTGATTTGGAAAGTCTTGAAAAGAAGTTACAAGGGGAAGGGCAGAAATTTTCTCTTCTTTTGAATTTTCCTCACAATCCTGCGGGTTATACTCTAACGGAAAAAGAACTTAGTCGTTTATTAGAAATTCTTTTGTGTGCTGCTGAGAGGAACAATTCGTTTCTTGTTATTTGTGATGATGCTTATTTTGGTCTTGTTTATGAAGATGGTGTTTTAAAGGAATCTCTTTTCTCGTTTTTATCGCAATTGCATGAACAAATTTTAGCAGTAAAAATTGATGGTTTTTCTAAGGAGTTTTATGCTTGGGGGTTAAGGGTGGGGTTTCTTAGTTTTGGGAGCAAAGCTTTGTCGGCTGAAACTGCAGCAATTTTAGAAATGAAGGCTGCAGAATGTCTTAGGGGAACTGTTTCCAATGTAAGTACTCTTACTCAGAGCATTGCTTGTACTGTTCTTTCTTCAAGTACTTGGCAAAATGAAGCAAAGGAGAATTTTGATATTTTAAAGGATCGTTATACTGTCCTGAAGACGTGTTTTGCAGAGCATGGTGAATATGAAGATTTTTTTACTCCTCTCCCTTTTAATTCTGGATATTTTGTTTGCTTAAAGTTGAAGACCTTAGATGCTGATATTTTGCGAAGAACTCTTATAGGGGAGTATTCTATTGGGACTATTTCTCTTGGGAAAACTATTTTACGTCTTGCTTTTTCTGCAATTCCTGTAGATGAAATTCCCTTTGTTTTAGATGCGATTTTTTCTTGTTGTAAACGGCTTTCACAATACTGAAGTTTTTTAAGTTTTTTATTGTTTCCACTTTGTATTTGCTGTGGATACTGTTTTAGATTTATCTGGGGGTATTTTTCTAAGAAAACTTAGGGATGCTTGGACTACGTATGGTGTTTCTTTATCTCCGGGCCCGGAGTTGGTTCTTTCTGAAGCTAAGAAAAACTTGGGTTCTTTGAGTGAAAATCAAATTTCTTTTTTGCTTTCTTTTCTTGAACATGATAAAATAAGTGTTAGTGAGGAAAATCGCTATTTCTTAGTTAGGGATTTACGTAATTATTTTTGGTCCATGGAATCAAGTTTTTATCCGAGACTACGTTTGAGGGGGCGATACGCTTTGCATCTTGTTGGTGAGAATGAACAAAGACTTTTTACACTTTCAGGTGATATTTTTTCAGAATATGGGGGCTCCGGGTTTTTCTTAAATCATATTCAGGGGACATTTGGTAAGGGGAAAATTTTGCGTGACTTTTCTTCAAAGCAAGGATGTTCTGCGGCTCATTTTCTTTTGGAGAAACTAATAGTGGATCTTTCACTTTCGGGATTTCAATTTTTGACTCTTGAGTCTGTCTTTAATAATCCTTCTGCGCGCTATACTCATCACAGGTTGAAGGGCGCATATTTTGATCTTTTTGGGGAGGAAATTTCTTTTTCGGAGGCAACACGATTTAGTTTGAGGCAGGAGGGCGCCGTTAGAGAAAAGGCAAAAGAAAAAGGGATAAAAACTCGTCTTATGCCACATCAGGGCTTTCAAAGGTATGATAAGTTAGCACAATCCTTTTCTTTTGGTGGAAAATCATTTTCAAAGGACTTGCTTGGCAATTACTACTTTTCTTGTGGCTAGTTTATAAAGAAATGAATTTTCTTCTTTTTGATGTCAAAATTTAGGATAAAAGGGTATGAACTTGAGCTTAAGGTTACAAAGTCGGCTTATGAGAGAAAATCGATTTTGTTTGCAAACTCAATTATTGAAACTCTGGGAAAACTTGGTGTCGGGCGAGACGACATTGAAGTTTCTTTGGGTGTCATGGGGAATAAAAATTTGCCTGCACAAGTGGAATGGTTTTATGATGGGGGGTATTTGGAGTGTAGTTGTTCTTTGACGAGGCGTTTTATCGATAATTTGTATCTTATCATGAAACTTCTTGAAATTTGTGTTTCGGAGTTAGTGTCAGGTAAGATATCTAAGGGGGATTTTTTGAAACTTTTTCGTGAAGAGCGAAATGTTAAATTGCATAGGCGGGAATCTCGGGAAATTTTGGGTGTTTCTGAAAATGAAATGAGCTTAGAAGTTATAAATAATGCTTATAAAAAATTAGCAAAACTTCATCATCCTGATAGGGGCGGCGATGTAGAGACGTTTCAAAACATTAATTTTGCACACAAGACTTTGAAACGCGAATTATCCTAATCTTTTTGTTTTTGCTAGTTATTTGTAAGCGAATAAGGGATAAAAATTTGTTGTTTTTGCTAGTAATTTTTAGTTTTCAAAATGTTTGAAACTTGTGGTTAATGCTAAATATTTTTAGTTCTGGCAGTTGTTAGTCTCGGATGAATTTTGTAATTGGGCATTCTTTTGCACACTTTTAGTAGTTTTCTGGGTGTTTCTAGTGTTCTCCTTCAGAAAATATTTTTCGCTTAAAATTAAAAGGTTTTGCTAGTTATTTTTGAGCTCCCTTTGAGAGTGGGTTTTGATAGATTATATTTGGCAAAGACAGTAATTTTAAGTTATGTTTTCCTTTGTCTTTCTTTTTGGCAATTATCTAGGATCAGACAATCCGAGAATATATTATTAGCAAGGAGCATAAGTTTTGGGTTGTGGCATTACTCTCACACCTTTAGTGTATGTGACCCCATTTTCAAACTTTTGAGATTTTGTTTTTATCTTCATGCCAGTGATACTTGTGATAGTTTGTGGCAAGATGTCTTTCAGAGGCAAGATTCTCCAAAACTTACTTCTCGGGACACGCTTAGTGTCAGGGAGAGGTTTAGGAGTTGGAAAGATACTGAAGATCCTTCAGAAGGGTTTGCTCAACTAACTCTTTTTTTGAGTCCTAGGGAGAAAGACAAATTTGGCAATTATTGTGATGACAACACAAGAGGTGACGCAGAAGTTCTCTTTTGGGAGGCGTTAATCAGTCGAAGCAAATTATTTCGTATAATGTATATTATACGAAATAATTTGCCCCAGATTTTGACCTTTTGAGACAAGGAATCCGATTTTTAGTGTGTTTTGATACAATTTTTTCAAAATCTCTTCTTATTTTGCTCTAGATTTGTTTTTTGCTTTATGCTCCTCAAATTTTGGTATTTTCGACTGTCTCGCGTCTTGACGCCTCGTAGATTGTTGATTAAAGTAGGAGTTTTGTTTTTTTGTTTGGATCTTGTAAACATTTTTTGCTTGTTGTTGGTTGCTTTTTCTTTTTTGTGGTGGCAATCATTTTGTAGTCTCAAGATATTTTTACTTTTGATAGGTATTTTTTGGCAATTTTTTAATAAAAATTAATAGGTATTGCTAAATTATTTTTGGCGATTTTTAGATTCTGTTTCAAGTTGGATTTGTTCACGGGCCAATTTTTTCTTTTGGTCTTTTTTTGTTTCTTCCCATTCAACCCCTTGTTTTAAACCATTTAATCTTTCTTCAAATTTTTTAACACATCTTGAAAAAACGTTTTCTTTTTCTATTAGTTTTTCTTTTTCGAGATTTGAAAGCAAATTACAAAATGTCCAGAATACGTCGCCCAATTCATCTTCTAAATATGCCCTTTTTTTGTTTGCAAATTCTATTTCCACTTCTTCTAGCTCTAATTTTAGGCCTTTGAGATATGTCTCAGTATTGCCCCAAGAACTCACCTTGTCAAGTTTTTCTTTCTCTTTAACTAAGTTAAAAATTTTTATTATTTCCTTTTCCATTTCTTTTCTTGTAGTGGCATTCTTTTTAGGCTTAAGAAAGTGTGAATATTTTTTCACCTGTTTTCTTTTTGATTTTTCTCTTTTTAATTAGAACTTATCATTTTTGCTAAGAATTTGTAAGCAGTTTGTCTGATAAAAAATATTTGGCAAAACTTAATATATTTTATTTCTTTTTTTGGCGATTTTTAGCACTGTGCTCTTTGGGGGTATTTCTCTTGAAGAAAATTCTGCTTAAATGTTGCTGTCAAAGCTTTTAATATTCAAACTTTTTTTGTCTAAATATTGTTAGCAAAGCTTACAAGTTTATTACTTAATACTTTGATAATATTCTTCAGCAGTAACAAACTCATACTTACTACTTTTCTTAAACTCTTCAAGAATAGTTTTATATTGTGTCATCTTAGTTTGATTAAGACTTCCTGTTGGTGTCATAAAGTCCTGTACGTGGAAAGTTACAGCGACATATCCATCTTTAGCCAGTGCTTTGTCCATTTCTGTCATTAATTGTTCTGAACTTTTGAATTTGCATTTAGAACCTTCATCTGCATTTACACAAAGTAATGCCTCACTTTGTTTAAGGACATATACTGAATTTATTTTCTTTTGACCAACCCACCAATCAAAAATGGTATGGAAACCTTCTTCATCAAGTACCTTCAAAGTATCGGTATTTTGAGCACCGCCTGGCGGAGTAAATGAGTAGGGCCTTATGCCCAGTTTTGTGAATTCTGCGAGGCCTGATTCTATAATTTGTTTTTGCCTTGTATAGCTGTCAGAATCCATCAAATATTCGTCTCCTGTATGTGTGTAGCCGTGCATTGCAATTTCGATGAGACTGCCATAATTTTTACTCCAATTTAAAAGTTGTGGTGTAAGAAGAGTTGATTTTGATAGGCCATATGGGATAACATTGACTAGGAGATCAACATTTTCAGTAATGTGGAGTTGAGTTATTGCAACTGATTCTTCCTCAATCCAATCATATTGCAAATCGTCTACGACAAACATGACCTTTCCTTTTTCCTTACTTACTTCGCCTTTAACACTAGCATTAACATCAAGCATTGCCGCCAGAGCCCCTTCACTCCAGTCTGAACCTTCGTAGGAAACTGCTTCCCAGAACTTTTCATCATTCTTATTTTCTAGGAAGATTACTGCGGTCCCATTCCAATTTTTGTTATTTACCTGTTCTTGCAGTACACTTGAAATGTCTGGAGACTTTGTGTATGTTCCCCAGTCTAGGGTAGAACTTAGTGTCCAGGCGACAGAATTAAGGGTTTTATTCCTTTTTGAAAGATCATTCTTTGTACTTGCAAAATTTGCACTTTTACCAAGTTCACCAAAAATATTTACTTGGGGATTATCCAGACCCCAGTTGTAGGCTATGGAAAGGTGTGCATTATTAATCACTGAACCTTGGGGAATGTTTGTGTGGAACATGAAAGCTCCAAGTTTCTGGGAATCGACAATTTCAGAAGAAATCTGCATTTCTCCCGTTTCAGTTTCATAAGCATCATCGTTAGCATTTGTGACTACTGAGGTAAATAGCTTTTCTTCGGTACAACTTGTACAGGGTTCCTCTTGTTGAGTTACAATTTCTGTATCAAAAGATAATTTGGCTGCTAATGTTCCAGGGTCCCAGTCAGAACCTTCATAGGAAATAGCTTCCCAGATCTGGTCGTGATTTTTGCTTTCAACAATAAATGTTACGTAGTTTCCTGATTTCCATGTTGATTTGGAGATGAGGTTCTCTAGTTGGGAGCTTAGGTCTGGAGACTGCAAATATGTTCCCCACTCTGTTTTTACTGCTGTCCATTCTATAGAATTGTTAAATGTTTTTCGATTAGCTATGTTGTTTAAGTTTGTATTAAAAGCAGGAGAATTGTCGCTATTTTCAGCTGAAACGAGAAGGCTAACTGCTGAGTGTGAGGCCCAATTATATGCTAGAGAAAGGTGTGCATTTTTTATGCTTGCATTTTGTGGGATTTGGAGCTGAAATCTGTAGGCGGCCCTTGATCCTTCTCCGGCTTGGACAATTGAATCTCCTAAAACTGTGCTTCCATTTTCCACTCCATATGCGTCGTCATTTCCTTGTGCAATTTGTGTCTCAACACTTACTATTGTTGTTATCTCTTCAGCGCTTATACTGGGAATAAGAAGGAGAAGATTTGTAACGAACAATAGAGATATGGCAAATATTTTGCTAACTTTTTCTCTATCCATGTGCAGGAATTTGAAGTTTCCCTATTTAAAAGTTTGTTTGAGGGAAAAGTGTGAATCTTTTTTCTCTCTCTTATTTTTTGTCTTTTTTTGACTGCTCTTTTTTTCTATACTAAACCGAAATTATGGCACACATAATTGAGGTTAAACTTTAAACCTCTCAATTGGATACAAATATCCAATTCCTTGATGTAATCTTTCTTCGTTATAAAACTTAACAAATTCGTCTAAATTATTAAATCTACTGTCAAATTCTAGCTTATATGTCCCCCACCAACGTTCAATTTTTCCATTGGTTTGTGGATGATGAACTCTTGCAAGAATATGTTTTATGTTACTATTAATGCAGAATTGAGCAAAAAGTCCATTTTCACTGCCAGGATTTCTGGCAGGAGTAAATTGAGTTCCATTATCTGTTAGAACATTTTCCGGTTTACCATATTTATTAATTGCATTTTGAAATGCAAGAATTGTATTTTCTGCCGTTGCATTCTCAAAATACTCTGCATGAACTATGAATCTGGAATGATCATCAATGAAAGCAATTAATTGCTTTCCAGTAAATGGACAAGTTGTCCAATCTGTATGCCAAAGCATATTTGGCTTTGGCCATTCATACTTTACAAATTTTATTTGTGAAGGTCTCTTTCTAGTATTCATTTTGAAACCAAAGATATGAAATATCTTTTGTATTTGTCTTTCTGAAACTCCAAAACCTTGTTTTTTGAGTTCCAGCCATAATTTATGGCACCCACAAAAAAGTTTGTGCCATTCTTTTGTAACTATATTAAAGAAAGCTGGATTTATATTTGTAGGTTTTCTTCCAAGTGGTCTATTCTCTAAAGTTTGACCTTGTTTGTCAAGGTCTATCCAATTGTAAATTGTTCTTCTCGGAATTTTATGAATTAGGGATAAATAGGAGGGAGAAACTCCTTTATTTATCTGTTTAATAATCCATTGTTTCTTTTTTAGAGAATATTTATTTTTAACATGAATTCTCATTTTTCTTTGAATTAACAAAGAAAAATTACACCTATATTTGTAACTGTGCCATGATTATGTTTTAGAACAACTGCTCTTTTTTTCCTAAAATTATATAAAGTAACGCACTTGTCCAAAGCTATGAAAGAAGCACTTCAAAAACTCATAGCCATGGCGACAGAGGCGGGATTGTACTCCGATATTAATCTCCTCAATAATAGCAGTTCACATTTAGTTGTTGGAAAAGAAACAAATAACTTGGAAAAAGACTATGAAAAAGGAATAAAAATAAGAATTTGGGATGGAGAAAAATACCTTGAACACGCACAAAGTTCACTAAAAGAAGAAGAACTTGAAGTGTCTATGAAAAAACTTATTGCACAGGCAAAAGCAAATCAAGAACATATTTCTGAAAAGAAAGAGCTTCACATAGACAGGACAAAGAAAGAACATGATTTCTCTTCGGAAGCAAAAATCAAACTTTCAGATATGTCGCTTGAAGAGAAAACGAAACGTCTCAATGCATTCAAAGAGAAAATTCTTTCTTACTCCTCAGACATCGTCAACGTCAGAGTTGCTCTCATTGAAGAAACGGAGAAAAGTACATTTGCAAATCCATACAAATATCTCTCACAACAAATTGACGAAGCCATACTTGTCTTTGTTCTTTATATTACGGCAGAGGACAAAACAATCCGACAAAGTTATGAATCTTTTGTTTCAAATGGACTTGAAGTTTTTGAGAAAGCAGAGGAAGAACTTCCTAAACGCTTAGAAAAAGTTGAAGCGGTAAAAAAAGCAAAACGTCTCAAAGGGGGAAAATATACTGTCGTTCTTTCTCCAAAACTTTCTGGACTTTTGGCTCACGAATCCTTTGGACACGGCATGGAAGCTGACACTATGATGCGCGGACGTTGTCTTGCAAAGGACTGGCTTGGCAAACGCATTGGTTCAGATGCTATTAACATTGTCGATTATCCAGCAATTGCAGGAAAGCACGGACAATTTTTCTTTGACGCAGAAGGAAACGAAGCAAGAAAAGTCTATTTGGTAAAGAATGGAATTATTAATGAAGCACTCTCAGATAATTACTCACGAACAATTCTCGGTTTTGAACATGCATCAAACGCCAGAATAGAAAGCTTTGATCATAAACACTATGTCCGTATGAGTAACACCTATTTTGAAGCGGCCGACAAATCAGAGGAAGAACTCTTTTCCCAAGTTGAAGATGGCATTTACATCACAGACAGTTCAGGGGGAATGGAAGATCCGAAAGGCTGGGGCGTACAAATCCAAGGAAACTTTGGACAACGCATTAGAAACGGAAAGCTGGTGGATGAATATTATGATGGATTTACAATCACGGGATTTCTCCCCGAGATTATTTCAAACATAAAAGGAATTGGCAAGGAAATAACAATAGAAGGAGGCGGAATGTGTGGAAAAGGACACAAAGAATGGGTCAGAGTTAGCGAAGGGGGACCACAACTTTTGATTAGTGGGGTGACATTAGGATGAAACAAGAACTCAAAATACTAAGTGATGAAGAATTTCATCTTTTAGAAAAAGCAAAACAAGAGGGGAAAATTGATGAATTTATTATTGAAGAAGCAGAACTATTTCGAGACAATGTGTATTGTCAGCAAAACTTTCACATTGAATCTTTGTTGAAGGCAGTGCGAAAGGAAAAAACGGTAAGCATTTTCATGTACAAGAATGACAAAGTGCGACAGGCAAGCTTTTCTCTTCCAGAAGCTGCGACAAAGGAAGACTTTGAGCGCGAGCTAAGTGATGCAATAGAAACTGCTGTATTCAATGAAAACCCTACTTTTTCTCTCCCCAAAAAAGGCGACGAAGCAAGTGATGAAAGTCACATTCCTCGGGAGTTTTTTCTCAACACAAAAGAAGAAGGTTTTGAAGGGCGAAGAATAAACTTGAAAGTTCAGGAATGGATTCAAATTATGAAGAAGAAAATCGAGGAAGCAGAAGATGAAGAACTTTCTTTGAAACTTAATTATGTAGAAGTGTTCAACAAACTTGTCAAACACAGACTCAGAACGTCAACACAGCTCGACAAAGTAGACTCCAAGTGCTCGGGCTACCTAGAGTTTGTCGTGACTGCAATCGATAAAAAAACAAAAAAAGAAACAGAACACATTGTGTATGAACACCTTTCCGACATTGACACTTTTGCATTTGAACCGTATTTTGAAGAACAACTTCAATTTGCAAAAGACAGCGCAAGAGCAAAAGCTGCAAAAACATTTTCTGGAAAAATACTTCTTCTCAATCATGCAGTAAGTGACTTTTTTGTTCCCGACCTTCGCCCAAATCCTTTTATCGGACACGCATCTGCAAGGATGAAATATGAAAAAATTTCAAAGTATGAACTAGGACAAGAGATTATTTCAGCAAAAGCAGACAAAGTGACAATTTATGCAAATCCTCTTCTCAAAGGAAATGCAGCTTCAACTTTGTATGACGACACGGGAGTGAGCGCTCGACGTTTGCTGATTGTTGAAAATAATATTCTGAAAAATTTTTTGGCATCTAAACAATTTGCTGACTATCTCGAAGTAAAGCCAAGTGGACCCATGGGAACTCTTGAAGTTGAAAGAGGAAAAAATAACATAAAAGATTTAGAAAAAAATGAGTGCTATTCCATAGTTTCTTTTTCTTCTTTTGTTCCTGATAATATTTCAGGTGATTTCTCTGCTGAGATTCGTCTTGGTTATTATATAAGAGACGGAGTAAAAACGCCATTTAAAGGTGGTTTGTTTACGGGAAATATTTTCAAGATTTTGGAAAGCGTTCATTTGTCGGCAGAGAGTCAAGAAATTCCTGGCTACTTAGGTCCAAAAGCGATTTTGTTTGACGAGGGCCAGATTGTCGGCGATGATGAGGAGTAAAATGAAGGACTGGGAAAAGGCAACTTTGTCGTTTCTTGAATCTTGGAAGGAGAAGGAGTATGTACTTGGTGCTACTTTTTTTGAGTTTCAACTTGCTTCATAATGGTCGAAATTTCTTTATCTTTAAAATCAAAACTAAAAATCTCTTCTCTAATTTCTTCTGGCAAATCTTCAATTGAAAACAAGATTTTTTCTTTCAACTTTTCAAGACCTCTTTTTTTGTACTCGTAAATATTTGAACTAAAAAAACTCATCTTATCTGCATAATACAAATAATTTGCAGCTTTGTTTAGATTGTAGGAATTTGTAAACTCATCTTTTTTATCAAACAAATTCATTTCTTTGTCAACATCACCACCTCTTTCATGTCTTAATATTAAAAAACAAATATCTCTTGTCAATTCGATAGGAAGATCTTTACTGTTTTCTTCAAAAAAAATTAAGGCCGTGTTTCCGGAGTGTATTCCTTTCCTGTACCCATAATGTGACTTCGGACAATTCTTTGTATTTACTTCTCTTTTGGGATAGTACCTATCTGAATCATGAACGAGCGCCCCTATTAATAATGCTTCAGGGATGTCTGTGGATTCATATTTTTTCCAAACTTGTTTTACTAAGTCAACAACTTCCATAGAATGTTTTTTGTCAACAGTTCCTTGCTCTGTTCCTTCATATGCTTTTATGTATTCTTCTGAATTAAGTTGTTTTAGTATTTTCGTTTTGACAATTTCAAAATACTTTTTGTTCATATCTAAGTTTCCTGACATTTTTTTATATATTTATTTATCTTTTGATTGAAATAATCTAAGGGCTTTCTCTAAATGTTGAGTCACATTATTGTTCCTAATTTCCTCTTCCAAAGAACTTTGTCTAAGAAGATAATGATGTTTCTCAATCTCTTGAGGTAATGTTTCTATTTCTAGTATATATAAACCACAAACTTCATTTTCAAAATTATCTTTTACCCTAAATTCGCCAACCCATTCTATTGTATTGTGTAGATACACAGGTAAAAAACTACATAAGGTTTCACAGTAGTCCTTTTCTAACTCAACATGTGTTCCAATTGTTGTAGTATAACACCCACTATATCTTAATTCTGATTCAGCTCTTTTTCTAGAAAAAATTTTCCTTTCAGAATTAAATGCTAAAAGGTGAACAGATTTATGTAATAAACCGTCTTTATGAACTTTTTCTTTATTTAAAATCTTTGAAGGCTCTAAAATTGAAGATTCAGACCATACAGACGGTTCTGTATATGTTTGAATTTTCATTTTAGTTAGTCTCCACTACTGACATTTGTTTTTGAACTTTCCAAATACTTTGAATATAAAAATTAGCTCTTAAGCTCCTAAATCTATCAAAAATACTATAATCCTCTTTTTTTATAGTTAAAAAATCTATATTTGAAAGGTCCTTTACTAAAGTCCTGTCACTAAATCCTTCTTTTGACATTTCAATTGTTTTATCAACATAATACTGTCTCCTTTCTTCTTGGTCTTTATTTTTAAGAAAATTAATCTCTTCTATTTCTTCTAATCTCCAAACTCCTTTTTTTCTAAACTCTTTTCTATTCTCTAAATAAATCTCTTTTAAGTCTGAAATTATTTTTGAAGGTAATTTTCCCCATGCGGGATTTAATAATAGTGCTAAATCATCAAAACAATGAACAAACCTATTGCTTGATGAAAAATCAATGTTGTATATCATATTATCCTCTGAAAGAATAAAGTTTGATTTTATTGCATCTCTGTATACAACACTTGAGGAGTCAACTTCAGGATTTTGAGAGAACATTTCATGAAAAAGTGCTAAATCTTTAACAAGTTCTTCTGCAACTTTCAGATCTGAGTTTCCCAATAAATCTTTACCATTTAGTCTTTCTATTATTGAACAAATTTCTCCTTCCCTCATTACAGTTCCATAATACCTTGGAATTGAAATCCTCCTTACTTTACTTGAGGCAAAAAGGTTTGCAATTCTTTCCTCTAAATGTCCATCTCTAAAACTTTCTTGTTTCTTTACTACTGATTTCTCCTCAAATTTGACTCCTTGCTTGCAAAGTAACTCATTTTTCATTGAATCTAAAGGCCTAAATGCTACATTCTTAGTGTTTTTTAATAATCTTCCATGTAAAAACTTTACTAAAAAATCAGTTAAATATGGGGCTTCCGTCATTTTTCCAGGAAAAGCACAAATATGGTTTTCAATGGGTTCAATTACAGAGATATTAAGAGATCGGCTAATATTTAATTTCTTTGGAACATCAACTTTGATACAAGCAACAGGAAAATACCTTAAATCTTCATCAAGATGGAATGCACTTTGAAATTTTTTAATTAATGCTTTGATCTTTTCAGGAATTATTTCAAAATCTGGTGCTGTTAGTTCAACTGCATCTTCGTTAAAACCTATAACACTAACCAAGTCATGATGCATCATCCCCACTTCATTAGGATCTAAAAAAAATGTTCCAACTTCACTTACTCTTGGTGTGTTTATTAAATGACTTTTCCAATATCTCATAGGTATATCTAAATCAAAATTATCTTGAAAAATAGTTTTGTTTGAATATCCTGAGGTGTATATATACAATCTACTTTCTAACTTAAATTCGTCTTCAATTTTTCTAATATGGGCTACACGCTCATCATTAAACTTAATATTAGCACTCTTGAAAACATTAACACCATTTGTTATAGACATCTGAAGTAATTTTGAGTATAATATTCTAGTATTTATTCCCACATCTTGAACTTCGAATGCATTACAAATGTAATTTAAATTTATTTCAGGAACTACTCTTTTTAAATGTGAGAGAGAAATTTCTTTATATGGAACATTAGCTTCTTCCCATCTTGAAATGACTTCAGAATATTTCTCCTCATCTTTGAGTAAAGCAATTGAAGGTAAATCTGGATCTTCTATTGCTTCTGGGGCAAAATTTCTAATCTGATTATGACCATAAATACATCTTCTTGCAATCTGTATTGCGGAATCTCTCTCACCTATGGATGTTGCATGGTAAGTTCCGTTGTGCAACCAACCCTCATTTCTTGTTGATGGACCTTTTGCAACACAGCAGTTCTTTTCTACAAGAGCAACTTTTAAACCCAAGCCACTTAGTTTCTGACTCAACATCAAACCTGTAACTCCGGCACCTATTATAGTCACATCATTTTTGATTGTCTCCATTTTCAATAAGTATATAAAATCTGCTCAATAATAAACTACTTATTGAAAATTTGAACTTTTTTGAATTTTCTTTGGAAGAAACTATTACTTTAGTCTAAAATGGATAGGTGGGATAAAAAAATATTGTATCAACTGGATCTGGATGGAAGAATTTCTTTCTCTAAAATTGCTAAGAAAGTAGGAAAATCTAAGTCTTTTGTAAAATATAGAGTTGAAAACCTCCAAAGGAAAAATATCCTTCTAGATTTTGTGACTATTATTGATACCTCAAAACTTGGTTTTCAGACTTATGACATTTATTTACAAATAATTGAAGATAAGTCAGTAGAGGATGAGATTTGTGATTTTCTTAAACTAATTCCTGAGATTAACTGTATCCAAAAAATAATTGGAAAGTATCAATTATATATCTCACTTTTTGTAAAATATTTTGGAGATTTGGAAAATTTTTTTATAAACTTTCTTGAAAAATACCACAAAGTGATTTCATCGTATGAAATATTGATGATCTATAAAGCATATTCTCCTGCACACAATTATCTTTTTGGGAATGAAATGAAGAAAATAAATCATTCAAAAGCACTTCTTTGTTCAAGACCTATTGAATTATCCAAGAAAGAAATTGAAATATTGAGAATCCTTGAAGTGACCCCAAGAGCCTCGTTTTTTGAAATTTCTCAAAAAATTAAATCTTCACTACCAATTGTAAAAAAAATATTTGAATCTCTTATTCAAAAAGAAATTTTTTATTACATTAGGCCTTCTCTTGATGCCAATAAATTAGACTACTTACATAAAAATATATTATTTAATTTTAAACCAAATGGTCTTCTTAAGATTGACGAAATTAAAAATTATTTTTTAAGTTTGGATTCAACAATGTTTGTTTCATATGGATTTGGAAAATATGACTTAACCGGAGAATTTGTTTTTAAAAATCTTCAAGAATTTAGAGACTTTCAGGAGAAATTTTTTAAAGGATATTCTGAATATATTAGTAAAGTCGAATTTTATGATTATTATAAAGAAATTAAGTACTCACATATTCCTTTTTCAGACATTAATTGATAGTATTATTGAATCTTCTCCTTTTTTATAATAATCTTTTAATTGGGCTTCTTTGTTAAAACCTATACTCTTATAAAACTCATTTGCATTAGTGTTTTTAGATGAGGTTGAAACATAGAGTTTTCTTCCTTTTCTTTTTTTTAACTCTTTGAGAATATGTTTCAAAAGTATTTTACCATAACCTTTTTGTTCATGGCCTTTTTTTATTGCAGTCCAGTTTAACCAAAAAATATCTTTTGTTTCAGTTTCTTCTTTGTTAAAACCAGAAAAGCCAATTATCTCTTTGTCTTCAATCAAAATATAATCCTTAATATTGGTTCCTCTTTGTTTTTTTGGTTTGGAATAAAATTTAGTGTAAACCTTTTTTATTATTTCTGAGTCTTTTTTATCATGTTCTTTGTAAATTGCAACTACCTCAATAACTTTGCTTTTTGTAAGTTCTTTAATCTTAATCATTAAGTATTTTAGGAAGTATAAGAATATATAAAATTATTGAATTACTGAATTCAGTCGGACAGAGCATACACTTTTTTTCGAGAGATATATATATAACCCGAAAGAAGAGTGTGGGAGACGGGATTCGAACCCGCGAACTCGATAGAGACTACCCCCTCAAGGTAGCGCCTTTGACCGGACTGGGCGACCCCCACGTAAATGGATACATGATGAAACTCAACTTGATTTAAAAGAATTTCCTCTCAAGCACGACAAATCCTAGCTTTCCTTTGAGAGTAAAGAAGAGCAAAAACCTTTATAAAGTGCCCCTAATTTATTACTTTTCATGGTTTCAGGACAACTAAAAAGTAGGCGCCTTGCAAGAGTTCAAGTTCGAACAATAAAAGGCACAATAACACATTACAGACAAAGAAACAGATCTGCGCCAAAGTGCGCTGTAACAAAAGAGCCACTTCAAGGCATTCCAAGACTAACAAACAAAAAATTTGGAAAACTAAACAAGTCCCAAAAAACAGTTGCTAGACCTTTTGGCGGCTATATGAGCCACAAAGCACTCAAAGAGAAAATCCTTGAAGAAATTGTTCTTTCAAACAAGTAAATTTTTATCTCATACTTTTTCTAATACCGCAAGAGCGCAGCAATGCCGCCAAGTCCGTCAAGTCTTTGTCCTCCTTCATTCTCACTCCGCACAATAACAACAGAGCCACCCATTGCTTCTGTCGAACGCATATCCTCGCAAAAACTTAGGTATTCTTCCTTTTCCTTTCTCTCCTCTAAAAAAGCAGTACTGACAAGAAGCTTTCTCACTCTTCCCTCTCTCAAAGCAGCAGCCGTCAAAGCAAATCCGTACGCGTACAAAGTTCCCTTTCCCATTGCTTCCATAAGCTCCGACAATGCTTCCTCTTCCAATACAATTTGTGCAGACACAACAAGGCCAGCCTTACTTAATTCACCAATAAGCCTTTGAACAGCCTGAACCCTCACATCAGGAAAAGAAAAGGTTTGCATTTTAAGAGAAATGCGAGATTTAAGATATTCACGTAAATTCTCCTTGTAAATTCCGGGTCCTGCTAAAATAAGAGAAGAATAATTTCTTTGGAGAAGATCTGCAAGTAAAGAAAACTTTTGTTCGTTTTCATCAATTTCTTCTCGAGAATATTTTTTAGAACCAAGACCCGTTTTTTCAAATAAAATAGAATAAGAAAAATCAGAAAACTCTGTTGCAATCAAATCTTCCCTGTCCAAAAGAAGAAGCAGATTTGTCGAAGATTTTGAGTTTAATGATTTTTCGAAGAGTTTCTTTTCAACATCAAGAAAAGGCATAGCTTTCTCAAAAGAAAGTGTCTCGGTAACAGAAAAAGAAAGAGTGTGAAATTGGCCAATAGACGTGTGTTCTGTTTCATTTTGAATAGTTCCGCTAATACGCAAAACTTCTCCCTCCAAAGAAACTTTACTCACAAGAACTTCAACAGAAATAATCTTTTTGACTTGTTTCTGATTCGATTCAGAACTGCCAATTTTAACCTTCCGCACAGTCGTTGCTTTAACTTTGTCGCCAGCGGACAAAAGTTGTGTTGTAATCCACAAATCTTCTAGAGAATCGAAAACTACTTCATAGGAGAGATTGTGTTGTTCAAGAAGTTTCATAAGAAAGAGTACAGAAAAGAAACTTAAAAGATTTGCGTTTTCAAAAATGATTACTGATGAGGATTTTCAGGAATAATGAAGATGCAAATAAGATAAAGAAGAAAGAGGGGAAGAAAAGCAGTCACTAATGTCACAATCACAAAAAGAACACGTAAAATGACGGGATCTACGTCAAAGAACTCTCCAAGGCCTCCAATAATTCCTGCAAAAATCCGATTTTCTTTAGAACGGTACAAATGCTTTACGTACTTGCCATGTTTCCCTTTTTCAAAATTGCCGACGGAATCAGCGTGGTGTATTTTTCGTGTCATGTTCAAAGGAAGATCTTTCCCTATAAAAATCTGTTCCTCACAAAAAAGCAATTTCTACAGGAAAATCTTCTGTATAGAATATCTCTCCCTCTGGTGAAACAAGTAAAACAGCTAGTTTTTTTTCCTCTGCAAAAGCAATAGCCTTTTCATATCCCATGACAAAAAGTGCCGTCGCCAAAGTATCAGCAACCTTTCCTGAAGAATGCAAAACAAAAACCCCTCCCATGTCCTCTGCACTTTGTCGAGTTTGAAGATTGACAAGATGATGGGATCTTCCCCATCGTCTTCGATTAGAACTTGAAGCTGCCAAAAACTGCGCATCCAAATTCAAAGTTCCCAAGATAAGAGAAGTATCAAAAGGATGTTCAAGAGCAACAGTCCACTTTTTTTTTGCTTTATTTTTCCCTTTTGCAAAAAGATCTCCTCCTGCATTAACATAAAAATCTGGAAGATCTCCCAAAAGAGAAGAAAGTCTCTCCAAAGCATAACCCTTGCCAAAGCCGCCAAAATCAATCTTCGAGAACAAAGTTACACTTTTGTCTTCCTCATGAAGAAGAAAACCTTTATTTTCAGCTAGCAAAGAAAGATCCTTTTCCTGAAAAGAATACTCTGCGTCATAACCAAGCTGTACCAAAAGGTCATGTACACAAACGTCAAAAACTCCTTCTGTCAAAGTTTTCATCTCCTGAGAAAAAAGCAAAAGCTCAAACATTTCATCACTGACAGAAACTCTTTTTCCGCATTGTTCATTCAAACGCGAAAGTTCACTGGAAGACAAAAAACGAGAGAATTTTTCCTCAATTCTTTTGCATTCAGAAAAACAAAGCTCAAGTCTGTCGGCTGCTTCTTCTGGAACTTCAATTTCAAAAATAGAACCTAGAACTTCTTCTTTCTTACTTACAAACATGAGAAAGAAAAAAAGGTCTCTCTTAAAAACCTTGCACTTAAGCAAAAGTTTTGATAGAATCAAGAGCTGATTGTACGCCTTTTGAGGTCAAGGAGCTTCCACTAATTTTAGCAGGGACTTCCAAGTTTGCAAGTGGCTTGCCAATGACATAGGAACTAATTCCTTCTTGATATTGGTCAAAGTATTTGACGCTTGCTTCTTTATTGAGTGTTATTCCTTTCATCTCGAAAGTCTCAATAATGCCATCTTTCACTGAGAGAGTAATTTCAATCTCGTTTTCTCCAGCAGGTGTCATAAATCTTCCCGTATCTGTGTATGTACCATCGGGAATCATAAATTCGCCAGTCGTTCCAGGAACTACATTTTCATCTCTTTGAGCTTCAAAATTCCCTCCAGTCCCGACTACATCTCCTGTAACAGAATTATCCTGCTTTGTCGAAGTTTGCGACTGTGAACACGAAGCAGAAAAAAGCAAAACTGCAAACAAAAACACCATGACAAATCCTGAATAAATATTTTTCGCCATAGGAAAAGGAAATGAACTCTCTTAAAAATATTTTGTTACCTGAAAAAAAACAACAGAGAGCTACGAAAAACCTACATAATTTGTGAGGCGAGAGCAACGAGTCCTCAAATTAGGGAGTTTTACGAGCTTATCTTTTGAGAAGATCAAAAACCAGAGCAGACTTTTGGGTTTTTCGAAATTCTCAACATAAGTAAAGACCAAAAATGTGAAAAGAAAACACTATAAAGAAAAATGTCAAAACAATCTCATGGACATTCATTTCTTTGAGGAATTCCCGAGTAGAGAAAATCTTGAAAAAACAAAACTGCTTACATTCCCCTCAACTTTGTACATTGCCGCCAAATCTGTCGCTGAGTTCAGAGCACTTGAAAAAGAAGTGTCACAGATAAACCCCAAAATCAAACTTGCATATTGGCCACTCCTCACAAAGTCATACTGGATTTCCCCTTTTTCATATACAGACGAACTACAAACTCTCTACACAGACCTATGCAAGAATAAAGGAAAACAAAAACTAACTATTCTCCTAGACTTGGAACTTCCAACACTCAGGCCAAAACTTTTTTTCACAAATTTTTTTTCCTTTAGAAAGAACAAAAAGCTCATTAGAACATTCTTTGAAGATTCAGAAAAGCTCAACATAGAAATATTGACAGCAGAATTTCCCGTTTCAAACAAAGTTCTTCAAAGTATATTACAAAACTTGGGAATTTCCTACTCTCTCGAAAAGTACTCTCACAAAAGAATTATTATGTTCTACTCAAGCATGATAAAATATCCTCTAATTCTGAGCACTATAAAACGACACATTACCTCACAAGCGCCAAAGCTAAAGGACTCCCTTCAAGTTGGACTCGGAACAATTGCAATGGGGATTAAAGGAAATGAACCTATACTAAAACCAGACAAACTAGAGCAGGATCTTCTTTTTTGTCAGGAAAACAAAATTGGGACTGTAGTTCTTTTCAGACTTGGCGGACTCGACGAAGAATATCTCAAGGTACTTAGGAAATTTGTTCCCGAAAATAAGAAGACGTGAAAGTACACTCTCTCAGTACAGATATAACTTTATAAGAATATTAAGCAAGGAACACTTATGGTTGATTTAGGTCCCAGTTTATTAGAACAGCTTCAAGGACCTGCTGAAAAACAAAACAAGAAGGTTCTTTTGCCTTATCTTTCCCTTTCTCAGTATCATGACTTAATTCTTAATGAAGATGTTAAATTTCAGTATAGGACATTTATTTCTGTGCCTGTTGAAAAGAGAGGTTTGATTTTTCTTGACCTTCCTGAAAATCTCCAAGAAGACTTTGGGGGACGTCTTAAAATTGGGACGCTTCTGGCAATGTTCAAGTTTTTAGATCCTGATGAAGTCAGAGACATTATTGCAAAGGTTCCTCCTCATAGAAAAGAAAAACTTTATGAAAAACTTGATAAGGAACTGAAAAAAAAGGTAGAATTTCTTCTTCAGTTCGACCAAAGCAAAGCTGCAGGGCTCATGAGTTTGAATTATGTTATTGTTGGAAAGAATACAGAACCTAAAAAACTTTATCAGAAAATTACTCGCTGTATTGAAGAAAACTCTCTTCCGCCGCATGTTCTTGTGAGAGATAGGGAAAACCATATTATAGGGTATATCCCAACGAAACATCTGATTCTTAAGCGGCCGAAAACTTTAGAGAAGTATATTGAAAAAGCACCAATTGTCAGGCATTATGAGGATCACCAGAAACTTCTTGAAAAATTCAAAAATGAGGAACATGAGATTGTTGTTATTACTGATGAGCATAAACATATTTTAGGAATTGTTGAATATCATGATCTTCTAAAGCAACTTGAAAAAGATGAAACTGAGAGAATTTACCAATTTGCGGGTGTTCAAAAAGAAGAGGATATTTTAGATCCTCCTCTCAAAAAATTCAAATCTCGTGCTTTTTGGCTTATTCTTAATCTTTTTACGGCATTTCTTGCAGCTGGAACAATTGGGCTCTTTGAAGAGACTATTTCAAGTTTAGTGCTTCTTGCAATGTATATGCCTATTATTGCAGGAATGGGAGGAAATGCAGCAACTCAGACGCTGGCCGTCGTCATTCGCGGAATTGTTATGCACAATATTGATTTGAAAAGAAAGGCAAAAGTTGTTCTCAATGAGGTGCTTGCGGGTATTGGGAATGGAGTTATTAATGGTATTCTTGTTGCCATTGTAGCTACACTCTGGAATAACATGCCCCTTTTAGGTCTTGTTGTCTTTCTCTCCATGGTTGCAAATCTTATTATAGCAGCCTTTTTTGGGACGATTATTCCTTTCATTCTAGAAAAATTAAAAATCGACCCAGCAGTTGCAGCAACTGTCTTTGTCACAACGGCGACAGATGTATTTGGCTTTTTCATCTTTCTTGGACTCGCACAAATGATTCTGCTGTGAACGTATAGTGCTTTTAGAAAGTTCTAAATCTTTAAATACAAGTAATATGCGTCAAAGCTTATGGAACTTATCAAAGCGGAAGGAATCGAAAAGGAATATGAACATTTCAAAATCCAAAATTTTTCTCTTACTCTCTCAGAAGGAAAACTCTTTGGCATTTTAGGACCAAATGGTTCGGGAAAATCCACTATTATCAAAATTCTTACTGGCCAAATTCTACCTTCAAAAGGAAACATAGATGTACTTGGAACTAATCCTATACGTGACCCTATCAAAACAAAGGAAAAAATTGGCATTATTCCAGAACAAGAATCTCCTCCGTCCTTTCTTACTGTAACAGAATACTTGGAGTTCATTGCAAAAGTGAGAAAACTCTCGCACGCCAAGACAAAGATCCATCATTGGCTCGACTTTCTCGAACTCAAAACAGAAAAGGACAGCATCATCAAAAATCTCTCTCGCGGTACAAAGCAAAAGGTTCTCTTTGCCCAAGCATTCATTCACGAACCAAAACTTGTTTTTATTGACGAACCCCTTGTGAATCTTGATCCTCTTGTTCAAAAAAAGATGAAAAGCTTCCTACAAGAGTACGTTGCCAAAGGAAACACCATCCTTCTCTCAACACACATCCTTAGTACAGCCGAAGAAATTTGCGATGAAATCTGTATTCTCAAAAACGGAAAAATCCTTTTCAGAGGCTCAATTAGTGAAAGTAAAAAAGAAAAGAAAAACTTGGAGGACTTCTTTGTTGAGCTCATAGAAAATGAAAACTAATCTTTTGTACTATTTCATAAAAGAAGAAATGCGCTTGCATGTTAGTTTAACAAATTCAAAAAACTATTATTCCTATCCTTTTACACTCATTTGCTTTTTTGCAGGAATCACTCTTGCCTCACATTATTTTTTCTCTGGGCTGAACACAATAAAAATAGGAGAGTACTTCATTTCCCTTTTGTTTGTCGGCGGAATCATGAGTGGAACGTTTGGCCTTTTTGCAAGAGATTTTTTGGAAAGACGCTTTGGCGACATAGGTAGGCTTTTTCAGAATTCACTTCTTCTTCCGATTAAGCTTGGTACCATTTTTCTAACGGCTGCTTTAAGTGATACCTTTTTTTATATCTTCTGGTTCATCCTTCCTGTTCTTTTAGGGTACAGCATTGGGCTTGCAGTGTTTGCTTTGGCAAGCTTTGATCTTATCTATTTGGCAATTTCAAGTATTTTCTCATTCACGACAGGACTTCTTCTCAGCTTTATTTTCACTGTCATCTTTCAACGGAGCAAATTTGTATTTACACTTCTAACTCTGGCAACTGTCGGATTTTGCACTTTTCTTTATTCTAAATTTCAAACCTTTCTTTTTTTTCCCTTTTCCATCTTTTACATAGAAAAAAGTTTTTCTTCCTTTCTCATGTCACTTCTTCTCATCATACTTTTCATTCTCTTTGCATACCTAAGCATAGGAAGAGAGTACACAACAACTATAAGAAAAAAAGAAACAAGAACTTCTATTTCTTTTCAAAAAAGATTGAATCCTTATATACTCAAAGATTTTATTGATATGAAGAGAACAGGTGATCTTCTTGCAAAACCTCTGTTCAATGTTTTCATTCCATCAGTTCTTGTTCTTTTGCTTTTCTTGCACAGTTCTCTTATAGATTATCTTAATTTTGGGATACTTTTCTTTTCTATCATCATAGGAACGCTCGGAACACAAATGCTCAATTCTTTGATAAGCAGCGACAGTATGGCATATTACAATCACTTGCCTATTTCCCTAAAAGATTTTATTCTGCCAAAAATGAAACTCTCTTTGCTCATCTGCTTTCTTGAAAGTCTCATCATCCTTTTCTTCTATTCGTATTACACAAAAGACTTTTCACAAATGCTAGAAGCGGCAATCATAACTCTGGGACTTTTGATATACAACTTTGCCCTAAGCTTTTATCTGACGGGACTGCATCCAAATGAAAACATCATGCACAGCAAAAGCTTCCTTTTGTACTTGATCTACTTTGTTCCCGTCCTAACGCTTGTCACCTTCCTCAATGCTCTCTTCCCGACAAATCTCTACTACCTATTCGGTTTCCTCCTCACAACAGCTCTCATGGGAAAGCTTTATCTCACTCTAGGAATTAAGAAATGGTCTGTACGAGAGTAGAAGATTTTAGAAAGAATGTTGTTTCATCCATACGTCAAAGTTTTGCCTTTCCTTTTCTAAAACTCTTTTTCCGCAAGCAATATTTTCCTTCATTTTGTAAAACAAAAGAATATCTAAAAGAAAACCTTCAAATTCCGGTCTGAACATAAAAATTCGCTTATCTAAAAGATATATTTCCTGATTTTTATTGAGAAGAGGAGAAAAAAAAGATTGCATAAAACTTTCTATAAGAGTGTTAAAACCCAAAACAAGTTCTTTTGTTAGGGTAAAATCCAATGCGATAACATGGGCCATTTTTTTCTCAAAAAGGATGTCAATGGGAAGATTATTTGTAACTCCAGCATCGACATACAAAGCACCTTTGTACGCGTATGGTCTGAAAATATTTGGAATAGAAATAGATGCCATAATCGCATCGACTAAATTACCTTCAGTAATATATTCTGTCTTCAATTCTGGATATCGTGTAGCTGCAATGACAAGAGGAATTTTCAAGTCAGCAAAAGTTTTCTCTCCAAAAAGATGGAGCTTGAGAAATTCTTTAATCTTCTCACCTTTGATCAAAGAAACTCTTGGTGAATTAAAGTCAAGAAGATTTGCCCAATCTTTTTTCTTCATTTCCTTAAAACGCTCCGCCAAAGAATCAACTTCTAAATGCAAACAATAATACGCGCCAATAATTGCTCCGACACTTGCTCCAGACACGTAATCAAATCTAAGCTTCATCTTTGCAAACTCCTCAAAAAGAGGAATGCTACTAAACCCACGCGCACCACCGCCACCAATTGCTAAGCCAAGTTTCTTTCTAAATAAAGTCATTCCTTTGTCGCCTGCCCCAAAGTATAAACAAGTACATATAAAGATTTTGGAAGTGAAGTGCTCCGTAGAAGTTTTTAACTTTGAGAATACTATGTAGCAAACGAACACAGAGAGTGGTGACAAAACTAATTCTTTTTGTGGACAACTATACTTTTGTAGAAAACTATGAAAACAGATACGCAACAATTTTATAAACAAAGACAAGCGACAAACTATGATGGTAAAAGCTCTTGAAATTCACAAGCTTCAAAAAACCTACTCTTCGGGAATGCAGGCGCTCAAAGGAATTGATTTTTCAGTTGAAGCTGGAGACTTCTTTGCCTTGCTTGGTCCAAATGGTGCGGGGAAATCAACAACTATTGGAATTTTGTCTTCTCTGGTGAATAAAACTTCAGGAAGTGTCAAAATCTTTGGCTATGATATTGACAAAAATCTTGCTGATGCTAAACGTTGCTTGGGACTTGTACCGCAGGAACTTAACTTGAATATCTTTGAATCTGTTCTTGATAATATTACAAATCAACCAGGTTATTATGGGGTTCCTCAGCAACTTATTGAAGAACGAGCCGAAAAATATCTTAAAAAATTAGAACTCTGGGAAAAAAGAAATGATAAAATCCATAATCTCTCAGGTGGGATGAAGCGAAGAGTTATGATTGCACGAGCTTTAATGCATGAACCAAAAATGCTGATTCTCGACGAACCAACGGCTGGTGTGGACATAGAGATTCGACGTTCGCTTTGGGATTTTTTAAGAGAATTAAATAAAGATGGTCTCACCATTATTCTTACAACTCACTATTTAGAAGAGGCAGAGGAACTGTGTAGAAATATTGCAATTATTAACAAAGGGCAGATTATGGAAAATACTTCTATGAAAAAACTTTTGAGGAAATTAGATAGAGAAACGTTTGTTCTTGATCTTAAGGAGCCTTTGAAGAAAAATCCTGATTTTGGAACTTTTTCTGTTTTATCAATCGACGAAACGACTCTCGAAGCGCAACTTCCTCGCTCACAAAGTCTTAATGAACTCTTTGCTCTTCTCAATAAACAAAAGATAGAAGTGTTAAGCATGAGAACAAAAAATAACCGGTTGGAGGAACTTTTTGTACAAATAACTCAAGGTGATAAACATGAGTAAACTAAATGAAACTTTTTTATTGAATTATAGGGGATTTATGACTCTTCTGAAAAAGGAAATGAGGCGTTTTTTGAGTATATGGTCACAAACTTTGTTGCCTGCTGTTATCACAACAGTTCTGTATTTTGTTATTTTTGGAAACCTTATTGGCTCTCGCGTTGGAGAAATGGATGGCGTCTCTTATATGGCCTTCATTGTTCCGGGTCTTGTTATGATGCAAGTTATTATGAATTCTTACTCTAATGTTGTTTCTTCTTTTTTTGGAGCAAAATTTATGAAAAATATAGAGGAAGTTTTGGTCTCTCCTTTACCTGCTTCTACTATTATTATTGGTTTTGCTGCAGGAGGAGTTGCCCGAGGTTTTGTCGTCGGCTTGCTTGTTACTGCAGTTTCTCTGTTTTTTGTTAAATTAACGATTTATAGTGTTAGTGTTGTTCTCTCTGTTTTTATTCTTTCAGCAATCCTTTTTTCTCTGGCTGGTTTTCTGAATGCTGTTTTTGCCAAAAAATTTGATGATGTTATGATTATTCCGACTTTTGTTCTTACTCCTTTAACTTATTTGGGTGGTGTTTTTTACTCAATTTCTCTTTTGCCTCCTTTCTGGCAAACTCTCTCTCTCATCAATCCTATTTTGTACATTGTTAATGCTTTTCGTTATGGTTTCATGGGAGTTAGTGATATTTCTCTTTTCTTTGCTTACTTTATGATTTTTGCTTTTATTATCGTCTTATATTTGGCTTGTCTTTATTTTGTACGAACGGGGAGAGGGCTAAGATCTTAGAGGGCCTTCTTTTTTGCTTTTTTTCTTCTTCTCTCATCTCCACTAAATGGGAACACTAATACTTTAAATAGAAGGAAAGAAAAAAGAGTTTTATATGGTATCACTTTGTCTCTATTTTCAAGTTCATCAACCTTTTCGTTTGCATAAGTATAGGATTTTTGATATTGGTCAACACAGTTCGTACTTCAATGAGGAACTTAACAAAGAAGTTTTTCTCAAGGTTGCAAGAAACTGTTATATTCCTGCAAATGATATTCTTCTCAAGCTTATTGAGCAATCGAACAAGAATATAAAAATTGCTTTTTCTCTTTCTGGAACAGCTCTTGAACAAATGGAAAAGTTTGCTCCTTTTGTTCTTGAAAGTTTTAAAGAATTGGCAAAAACTGGTTGTGTGGAATTTCTTTCGGAAACTTATTATCATTCTTTAAGTTTTCTTTATTCTAGGACAGAATTTAAAGAACAAATTGAGCTGCACAGAAAGGCAATCCAAAAGCATTTTGGGCAAACTCCTCTTGTCTTTCGAAATACTGAGTTAGTTTATTCTAATGATGTAGCTCATTTTTTAGAACAGGAGGGATTTAAGGCAGTCTTTGCTGAGGGATGGGAACCAATATTGGGAAAGAAGAGTCCTAATTTTCTTTATCGTCCAATTGATGCTAAGGCAATAAAGCTTTTTTTGAAGAATTATAAACTTTCTGATGACATAGCTTTTCGCTTTGGTGATAAGCATTGGGAACAATATCCTCTCACTCCACAAAAATATGTTTCCTGGCTTGACAGGAGCAAGAATGATGATATTGTGAATTTGTTTATGGACTATGAAACTTTTGGTGAACATCAGCTTGAGGAAAGTGGTATCTTTAAGTTTTTGCGAGAAATGCCTCTTGAAGCTTTGCAGAAGGGACATAGCTTTGTGACTCCTAGTGAAGCTCTTGAGAAATTTGAGGTGAAAGCAGAACTTGATGTGCCTTTTCTTATGTCGTGGGCAGATAGCTCCCGAGATCTTAGTGCTTGGTTAGGAAATAAGATGCAACAAGAAAGTGCACGAGAGATTTTTGAACTTGAAGGAGAGATTAAACGAAGTGGTGATGAACAGTTGCTTAAGGATTGGCGTGCTCTTACAAGTTCGGATCATTTTTATTACATGTGTACAAAGCAAACGGAAGATGGAGTTTTTCATAATTATTTTTGTCCTTATGGAACGCCTTATGACAGTTATGTTTTTTTTATGAATGCGTTAAATGATCTTATTGTGAGACTTAAAAGGAAGCAAGATGAACGTGTGAAGGAACATAGTCCTCTTTATGAGGAAGAACAACTTCAAAGATGACGCTAAGAAAGTTACAGTATAATTATTTTAAACCTCAAAATTATTATTTAAGGCTTGTCACTTTTTTTGTTTTGGTTGCAAGTACTAGCACTATTACATTTATTCTTCTGGCAGGAAAAAATCTTTCTCCTGAATTAATTCTTCTTAAGTTTATTAGCATTCTTTTTCTTCTTCTTTTAGTTAGCGTTTTTTTGGAATATTTTCTGCGAGGTGAATACATGGGACCTTTGGAAATTTATGATATTGAAAATTTTACAAATGAATTTCTAAAAAAAATGTACGAGGGAGAGCAAGTTTCAAAATACTTTTTAGATTTTGACCAGAAATCAAAGAAGAGAATTAAATCTCTTCTTGGAAAAAACCGGCATTATTTTATTAGTTCTATTTCTAAGAGAGAAAAAACTTATCAAATTACTTTGGTTCATAGTTCAAAATTCTTTGTCTATCTTTTTTTTCGTTTTTCTCCTTTGGGAAAAAGCGCCCTTCGTCGCATGGTCGTACGCTCTGTTAAGGGAAAGCTCAAAATTATTTATTTACATTAGCTTGCCAAATCATCTTTAAACCAATTTTTGATAAAGAGAGGTAATAGTAATGGTACTAGGAGAGTAAAGATAATACTTGTACCAATGAGAACTGAAAACAACTCTGTCGTAATTAGAGAATTATCGTGAAGAACGGATAAAACGACAATTCCTGTACTAAGCTTGACTGTCAACGCTAGTCCCATAAAAATCGATTTCTTTACTCCTAATTCTTTTTTGCTTGAGAGGTATGAACCAAACACTTTTGCAAATACTGTTACTATGACGATGAGGAGAACGAGCCAAGCATTAGATAAAATCGCGTAAAAATCAACAGATAATCCTACCCATACAAAGAAGATTGGGGCGAGAAAACCATAGGAAAGAGCTTTAATTTCTTTTTCTATAAAAAATAATTTCGAGTGTGGAACGAGATTTCTTAGGGAAATTCCTGCAAGGAGGGCACCTAAGGAACTTGAATCAATAAATTCTCCGATTCCGATAAAGAGGAAGACAAAAAATAAGACAAAAAGAAGAAGTGAATTAACATCTCTATATTTGAAATTTTGTATGTCTTTGTGAGCTTTAAAGAGAACATAGACTAGGAGAAAAAGAAATGCTAAAATTGCTATGCTATTGAAAATATTAAAGTGTGCATTTTTTGTGCCTCCTACTACAATGGAAACAATAACAATCACAAAAATTTCAAATAAATCATCTAAAATTCCAATGCTCAAAATTCTTTGTCCTATTGCTTTACGTGTTAGTCCAAACTCGTCAAGGATTGGAAGAAGAACTGCTTCTCCAACTGTTGCAAAGGAGGATGCTACAATGAGTGCCATAAGCCAATGAAGATCAAATAAAAAATAAAGGACTATTGATCCCAGAATTGTTTCGAATAAGATAACATATGTTGTTGTCTTCAGGATTGGTTTATTTTGCTTGGAAATATTTTTTAAGTTAATTTCAAAACCAATAATAAAGAGGAGAAAGTACATTCCAAGGTTAGCTAAAAAAACAAAGCTAGGATTTGATCCGAGAGAATTTGAAAATGTTGAGAACGAAAAAAGAGTTCCTACAAAAATGCCTGAAAAAATCCAAGGTATTCTAAATTTTTCAAAGAATTTTCCTAACAATAGGGTAAGCAAAAAAATTCCGGCATAAATAAGATAGATATTTTCCACTCTTATAAGGGAAAAATTGAAGTGTTCTATTTATTAAGTTGTCGCAGGATTTTAGATTTTTTTAATTTCAACTAATAAGATTCTTCTCTTTGAAGCTTTGAGAATGGTGAAGTGGCATCCGAATAGGGTTATGCTTTGGCCTGCAAGTGGAATTCTTCCAAAATTGTCTACTAAAAATCCATTTAGCGTTGTGTAATCTTGTTCCTCAAGTGCAATGTCCCATTTGAATTGAGAGAGAAGAAAACTCATCTCGCAATTTCCAGATGCTCTATATGTATTTCTTTTTACTTTTTCAAAAAATGGTTTCTCATCAGCTGGATCAAATTCGTCACGAATATCTCCTAGGAGTTCTTCAATAATATCTTCTAATGTTACTATTCCTGTCAAATCTCCGTGTTCGTTTACAACTCCTGCAATGTGTGCTTTTTCTTTTCTGAATGTTTCTTGCACGGCAGAGAGCTTCATTGATTCTGGAACGAATACTAGTGGACGAATATTTTTTTCAATAGAAAAATCTGTTTTTTGGCTCAAGGTTATGAGATCCTTTACATTAATAAAACCAATAACTTCTCCATTGTCGAGTACAGGAAATCGAGTAAAACCTGTTTTTTTCATTAATTTGACAACTGATGGATAAGTAGAATGACTTTCAAGAAAAGCAACTTGATTCTTTGGGACCATGATGTCGTATGCTTCTATGTCGTTCATTCGAAATACTTTACGAATAATATTTTTTTCATAGTTGCTAATTGAACCTTCTTGGTGTCCCATGAGGGCCATTTCGCTGATCTCTCCTTCAGATACTGCATTTTTTACTCTTTCTTTCACAAAGAATTTTGAAACTTTAACAAAAACAAAATTAACTGGCTTGAGCACGGATGTAAGAAAGATTAGTGGTCTTGCAATAGAGAGAGCAATTTTTTGTGAATGGTTATCCCCATAAATTTTTGGTATGATTTCAGAAAATAAAATGATCATGAATGTTAATATTCCTGAAACAACACCTAGATAAACTTGTCCAAATATTTTGGCTGCAAGAAAACCTAAATACATACTTCCAACTATGTTCACGACATTGTTAAGCACAACTATTGTTGTTATATAGTTCTCAAGATTTTCTTTCACAAGAAGCAAATTTTTGGCTTTTTTGAGTTTCTTTTTTGATTTTGTCTGAGAAACTAACTCCCTTACTTTGGAATAATTAATACTAAGCAAGGCTGCTTCAGAACCTGAAATAAGAGCACTCAAAATGACAACAAGTGGCACAACAATAATAAAAAGCAGAAGGTCCATTTTGGACTTATCTATCACCTACCATATTTGTAAAAACTATAGAAAAAATATCGCACTTTATTTATAAAGGTTTCTCCAGTCTCTACTAATTATTAGGAGAGTTAAGAGGTGATGATTAAAAATTAAATAACTATTTTTTCAAATTTTGTAATTTTTCAAAAATTCTTTTAAGTTTTTCTATTCTTTCTTTTAATAATTCATTTGGTGAAAGACCAACTTTTCTTATTCCAACAAGAACTGCATAATACATTATTTTCCATAAGTTATATTTAGTTATAGTAATAATTTTATTTAAATCATTATCTGAAAATTCTAACCTATAATGCATATATCCAATATCATACTCTTTATCTCCATATAGACTACCCTCAAAATCAAATAAAAAACAATCATCATTAGTAAATAATATATTGTTTTCATTCAAATCGCCTTGAAGAAGAAAATAATCATCACAATTAGGAATATTTTCTAATAAATATTCAATGATTTTTTTACTTTCAGCATATTTAGATAAAGTTTTTTGTGAATATTTTAATATTAACTCATCTTTTACAAAATCTTTCCAATTCTTTTTTGCTGGATTATTTATATAACCACAAGTTTTTCTTTTTACTGAATGAATTAATAGAAGTTTTGTAAATAATTTTTTAAACCATTTAACTTCAATTTTATCTTTATTATCTCCAAATAAAAATGTTTCAATAGAATATTCATAAGAATTAATTATTCCATAATCAATAATTTTTGGAGATACATTAAATCTTTCCAATAATTTTAAAGAATGAACATTATTTTGAATAACATAAGGATTATTAGTTATCCTTACAACAACATTTTGTTGATTTACTGAAACAATATAAACTAAAGCATTTCCTAAATTAGAAACATTTTTTGCTTCAAATTGATTAGTTTTAAATTTTTTCTCAATTATTTGAGTTAAAATTTCTTCCATAACTATAATTTAAACAATTTTATTTATATAGTTAATCTTGATCTTATATTTACACAAAATTAAATGAATTTACACAAAACTTCTATTTACACAAAGCCTCCAGTTTCTCTGAGATCTCTAAAACTACTCTTTCTTTAGGACTTCTAGCTCTAAGAGTCCTGACTCAAATTCTCGCTCTGCAATTTTAAGGTAGTCTTGTGTTGTTAAAGGTGTGAATCCTAGTTCTTCCTCACTTAATTTTGGTTTTGCTCCTTTTGAAATTTCTAGTGCTCTTGCGGTTAGCAATCTTGTTTTCTCAAACTTATTCAATTTTTCACTCTCAACGATTATTGTTTTACTTTGTTTTTTACTCATTTTTCAGTTTCCTCTTCCTTCGTCTCTACAATACGAATGTCGTCTGTTCCTAATGTTATTGGAATTGGGACGCTCATGTTTAATGGTTCAATGACAATTTCGTCTTTTCCTGGAACGATACGGACGACCTTTGCTCTGTCTCCTTTGAAAGGGCCGCTAATAATTTCAACAATGTCTCTTTCATGAACAACTACTTTTTCTCCATCTTTTTCGAAGTATTTGTCGAGCTCTGCGTCTGACACTGGTGTACGAATAACTCCTTTGTTATTTGGAACAGTACGGAGTACATCAACTAATTTTGTAAGGCTATAACATTCTGCAAAAATATAGCCTTTAACTGTGTCTGCTCTAAAAAAACTTAAGACATCGTGTCCTTCCTTTTTCTCAATAACTTTAGCAATTGAGTCTACGAACTTGTCTTCCTTTCCTGGAATTGTACGGACTATGTAAATTTGTGCTGAAAGCTCTTCCATTTTTTTCTTTAACCTCCAAAGAATCTCCTTAGTAAAAGGATCCAAATAAACTCAATAGTAAAACCAATAAAACCTATGATAAGAAAACCAATAAGAACAATTTTTAATGTTAGAAAATAATCCTTTTTTGAAGGTTTTTTAGTAACTTTCCAAACTCTTCTTATGTCCGAAATGAATTTTGAGACCATATTCTACTCTTCTAGATATTGGAAAGAAAATACTATGACTTTATAAAGCTTGACCCTTAACCACATAGATATGGCTCAAGAATTATTCCCAATTAGAGTAAAAATTCCCTGGACAAATGTTGTAATTGATCCTGGGTTATCAAGAAATATTTGGCATATGAGAAAACCAAGGGGTGAGACTTTTAATGAAACGATAAGAAGAAAGCAAGCTCAATATTTAGTTGATGAAGGAATTGCTAGTTTAGAGTCAACTTCAGAAGTTCATTTTCTTAGAAGTTATGCTAACGGAAAAGGATTAGGAACTCTATCAACTCCAAATCTAATAAAGTGTATTGGTTATCTTTCATCTGGGGACGATTTACGTCGTACTATCGAAAGAGATTTACTTGAGAGTATTGGACTTGAAAAACTTCAAAGATTAGAAAGTTGCTTGAAAGCGTATAGGCATTAAACGGGCTCTTTTCTTTTAGTTATTCTGGCTAGCTAATTTAATCGCTTGTGAAAATATCCTTTATCACAATTTTTTCAAGATGCTATAAACGCATCCTTTGAAGATTTTTTCTAATTTTTGAATGTCCATTTTAATAACGCCTACCTAGTATATTAAAACAACAAGTCAACACACTTCACCTAACACATACAGGTTGAACAATGTGACCTTTACCTAATAAACTCAAGACCCAACTCCTCATCAACGTTGCGCCTTTCCGATTCTTTCTTCTTGGAACTTCCACGAATTTGGTCTGACCGCACGCCAGTAATTACAACCATCGTTCGAATAACTTTTTCTAAATCATCAAGAATTTGGGCTCCCCAAATAACTTTGGCGTCTTCATCCAAGGTATCAGAAATTTTAGCAACAATCTTTCTGGCATCTTCCAAAGTCATTGTCGGCCCTCCTGTTACATTAATTAAGGCTCCTTGCGCATGTGAAAGGTCTACATCCAGAAGCGGGTTGTTCAAAGCTCGTTCTACGCTTTCTTCTGCTCTATTTTCAGAATCTGACTCACCAAGACCAATCATTGCCATACCTGCTCCAGTCATAACAGTTTTAATATCTGCAAAATCTAGGTTGATCAAACCGTTCTTTGTAACAAGCTCTGTAATTCCTTTTACTGCATTTGTCAAAACTTCGTCTGCAAGTTTGAATGCTGTGTGAAGAGGTAGGTTTGGCGCAATTTCTAAAAGTTTCTCGTTAGGAATAACAATAAGAGTATCAACAAAGCGCTCCATTTTTTCAAGACCTAGAATAGCATTATCGTATCTTCTATTTCCTTCCATAGCAAAAGGAACTGTCACAACTCCGACAACCAAAGCTCCTGACTTCTTTGCAATTTCGGCAACAATAGGCGCAGCTCCCGTTCCCGTTCCACCTCCCATACCACACGTAATGAAAATCATATCGGATTCTTTAATTGCATCTTTGATTTCAGATTCAGACTCTTTAGCAGAATCTTCCCCGACTCGTGGCATAGCTCCTGCACCAAGTCCACGGGTAAGTTCGCGGCCAATAAGAATTTTTTTGTCTGCTCTTGTTTCAATAAGATCTTGAGCATCTGTATTAATTGCAATTGTTTTTGCTCCTTCAATCCCAATCTCGCTAATTCTGTCAAGAGTGTTATTTCCTCCTCCTCCGACGCCAATTACTTTGATACGAGCTTGATGTTGTCGCAGAACTGCTAGAAGCTCTTCGTCGTCTTGGCTTCTTGCAAAATCTCTGCGTGCTTCCCCTTGAGAAACCGCATTTTTGATGATACTATCCATTTTTATCGAACTTTGGCTCTAATTCTTTTTAAAGTTTTCTATATCGAGCTTGAAATCGGAAAACTCCGGAATAAACTCTTTGCAAGTGTTAGTAATTGCCTGCTTAAAAGAATGAACTTGTTCAGGAAGTGACAACACAATAGTTTTTTCTTTAAGCTCAAGAGAAAACAAACTTTGGGGAATTCTCAAGTACACAACTAAAAGAGTTTTTATCTTTTCTAAAATATTTTCAACTTTTTTCACTATCTCGAAGTCCAGTACAAAGTCTTTGCCTGCGTAGGGGTGGTTAAAGTCGACGAGGACCCGAGAACGACTAACTGTTTTTACAAGACCTGTCATGCCGCCAAAGTCGTATTCCATCCCTGCAACCGGATTCATTTTTTGTTCTCTAAAAACTGAAAAAGGAAAGGTTCTAATGAGCTCTTTCTTCTTAAGACCGTAGGCGTCCTTTGCCTCAAGTTCAATTTTTCCCTTCGTGACTTTTTTCTCCAAGATTTCAGTGTCTAGTGCTTTGTGAATAAAGCTACGTCCAAGAATAATAATTTTTGAAGAATAATCCGGAAGTTTCAAACCCTCTTCCTTTGCCAAAGCCTCATTTGTCGTGTCAACGAGTTTTCCTCCAACTCTTAATGTGAAGTTGAGGTAAATAAAGTCTCCTTCTTTGTATTCCATACAAGCATGAAATAAAATCCACTTTATAAGATTACCTTTGTCTATATGCGGTTTTTTTCAGAAAACTATAAAAAAACAGAGCTGTTAGCTGAGGAAATGTATTTATCGTTGGAGGGAAGACTTGCTGACATCCGTGGTTCCCGTAACTCAAATAGGCCTCAAAGAAATATCTCTCTTCCAAGAGATGTCAAGATTCTAACTGAACAAAACGAAAGAAGACTGACTCCCAAATATCTCATTAGTTGCTCAGATAATGACCCAGAATTTGGAAGAGCACTTGGAAGACATGACGCAGAACCTTGGCTACATAACTCACAAGCATATATCTTTCTAGGGGGAGAGCTTTTTCTAATCTTCAAGGCTTCGGGTCTCAAACTTTGCTTATCTCCCTATGATACATTCATTGACGGAAAACAACTTTTCTCTCAAAATGGAATTTACTCACCTGAAGGAAAAACTTCTCTTGTTCCCGCTATCATCTCTATATTACAAGCTGAAAATCAATTAGAGCCTTCCAATTTCAAAAATGGAATGAAAAAAACTCCAATTGGTATCGATTTGAAAGGAGGAAACCTTTCCCTAGTTAGAATTGCTTATGCACAAAAAGCTAGGATAAATCATAGAAACTTTGACTATGATGACTGGCGACAACAAACACTCAAATCTGGTTTTGAACGCAAACTCCGAGAACAGATTCCTTTTTACTCTTGGAACGGAATATGCCTGACGAAACAGCGCGTTGTAGAGAACTAGGGTCTAAGTGTGCTAAGACATAATTATTGAACGTCTCCTTTTTTGATGAATTTCTCGTTATTTTGAGAAATGAAACAAAAAACATACAATCAAACGTTCAAACTTCGTTGTGTGAAAACTCTTGAAGGAGGTTGGTATTCTCTTTCTTATCTCTCAAAGATTAGAGAAGTTCCAAAATCTACTCTTAGCTCTTGGTTTGAAGCATACAAGAGACGTGGTGCGACTTTTGTTGAGCCTCAGAAACGAGGTCCAAAAGAAAAAGAAATAAATCAAAGCTTCCAAGACTTAGTTGTCAAAATCTGGAAGCAATACAAAATGGGGTCACAAAGAATCAAGCTTCTTCTTGATGAAGAAGGGTTTGGAGTTTCCGAACGCCAAATACAGAAAGTTCTGAAAAAGAACAGTCTCCAATTAAACAAGAGAACTCGTCCTGAGCAAATAAAGTTCGTCAGATATGAGCGTAGCTCTAAAGACGAATTATGGCACACAGACTGGTCACAATGCCCATTTACAGGTAAACAGATCATTGCGTTTCTAGATGATTATTCTCGTTTTCTTATTCATGCAGAATACTTCGAAAATGCAACAACCGAAAACACTATTCTGGCATTCCAGAATGCGATTGCCAAATCTGGCAAGCCCAAAGAGATACTTACAGACAATGGAACTCATTTCACAAATACTCAGAATCGAGGTGATCCAAAACATAATTTTACTCGATTTTGTAACCAGAATAGCATTAAGCACATTCTGGGCAGGGTGAATCACCCACAAACAAATGGGAAGGTAGAAAGATGGTTTGGAACCTACAAATTAGAATTCGACGAAAGGTTTAATACTCTCGATGAATTCATTGCCTTTTATAACGAGAAACGAATTCATCAAGGGATTTACTATAAAGTTCCAGCTGAAAGATACATCCAAAACTTTAAGCGTTCATCAATTATGTCTTAGCACAGAACTAGGGTCTAAGAAATCTTGACGAAAACTTTATTAAAAAAGAGAAGAAAAAAAAGTTATGATAAAAGCAAAGCAAGTCCAAACTTACCTTATAACGTGTGATGTTGGCGGGACAAGTTCACGCTTTGCGCTTTTTGATCTAAAAAAGAAAATTATTATCTCTTTAACAAAAGTCCAGACAAAAACAACAAAGGAATTTCTCAATGATCTCTCAACTTTTATTGAAGAACAACGTAGACAAGGGAGGGAGGTTTCGACTTGTGTTCTCTCTGTTGCAGCGCCTGTCTTAAATAGAGAAAAAGTTTCCCTAACAAATGCTTCACTTACCTTAGACAAAGCAAAACTAAAAGAAAAGCTAAAACTTCAGGAAGTCCATTTCCTCAATGACTTTGAAGCTCTGGCGTATGCAGCAGCAGATATTGACTTAAAAGTCTCCCAAAAAGAAGGATTCATACAAGAAATAAAAAAAGCCAAATTCCCGATTAAACAAGATCAAGAAATACGGGCCGTTATTGGAGTTGGTACAGGACTTGGCGCCAGTTTTGCCGTAAAAAATAAGGAAGGGAGCCTTCTTGTTCTTCCAAGCGAAGGTGGACACAGTCCTCCCTTCTTTGTTGATGAACTTTCTCCTTTTCTCCGTGCCTTAACAGAGCATAATAAAGGACTTATTGACTTAGAACTTCTCTGTTCTGGCAAAGGACTTCCTCTTATTGCAAGAACTCTTGCAGGTTCTCCTAAAGCCTTTGAAGCCGTAAAACTTTTTTTCAATTCTTCCCTAAAGCAGACAAAAAAAAGTCTTTCCAAAAAAGAAGAAGTAAAACTTTTGGAGCAAGAAAACTTTTCTGCAAGTACTCTTTTTTCTCTCTCCAAACAATCAGACATTGCTCATTACACGCTTGAACTTCTCAATCTTTTCTTTGCCAAAGCTTGTCAAAACTTGGCTCTTATGAGTATTCCCTATTCGGGAATTTTTATTACGGGCGGTGTCATTCAGAAAAATCCGAATCTTCTCGAAAAAGCACTTTTCAAAAAATACTTCCTAGAAACACCAAGAAAGAATATGCGCAATCTTCTTGACAAGATCCCTCTTTACCTCCTCAAAGATGAAGACATTGTCCATAAGGGATGTGCAAAATTCTTTGAAACAAAATATGAAAAAACTATTTAACGTTTTTTAGCTGGAGTAAAAAAAGGATTTGGCTTTTTCTTTACCATGTGCTTACTATGAAATTCATGCAGTGCTACAATAAATAAAGATTCCGCCCAACCAAGTGGGGTGTTTTCATTAAAGTGAGGAGAATTTGAATAATAAAGTTCAGGGACTCCTTTCGGACTGTCTGTTGCTAGCATTTTGTCTATGTAGAATTGTGCCCTTTTCTTTTCTCCTAGTTCTTCATAAATGATTGCTAGCCAACTAAACCCAAAGGTCCATTCGGCTTCTTCACTTTGGCCGTCAGGATTTTTATTGTAATACCAATCGTTTTTGTAACGAATAACTCCTCGTTCTCTCACTAGGTGATATTCAACGTTTTCGAGAATTTGGTCTCTTTGTTTTGCACTTACAATATGATAGGGATAAATTAGAGACAAAAGTGCCAGGTCGACAAATCTCTCCTTTGATTCTCTTGGAAGTAAAGCATCCAAAGCCCGTCGTCCTTTGTCGATAAGCCAATCAGGGACCTCAATTTTTTCTAGTCTGCGAATACTTTTCAAGCCAGCAAGACAGGCGCCGACAGAGGATGCGTGTACCATCTCTTCATTTTCCCAAACTCCGTTGTCTGGATCTTCCCAGTACTCCAAACTTGCGAGGTATTGGACGAGTTTGTTTACGATTCGTACTTGCTCTTCTGTTTTGAGAATAGCTTTTTTATGGCGATGCTCTAATTCTCCTATCATAAAAAGAATGGAACCTATACTGTCATTTTGCATGTTTCCCCATTCTTCCCAAAATTCGTCAAAGGTTTCTGGATGGAATCTTGCATGAATGTACTCATGTCTGTGCTGTGGTTTTCGTTTCAAAGCTTCATCTATTTTGTACTCATGCTTTAGAAAAATCTCCAGAAGGGACTCATATGTCTTTTCAATAGTTTTCCAGTCTTTTATTACCATAAAGGCCAGACACTCGTAAAAATTGTCTCTGAGCCATGATTTGTCATACCCTGTTGAAACATTTTTTGCCGAAGCTGCAAACAGTCCAGATTCATACTGTAGGCCTCGCAGAATTTTGAGGTGTTGTTTTATGAGATCCTTATGATCAACCTTGCTTTTTTTTTTACCTAGAAAACTAAGTTTCATCTTAGTTTAGATCATTCTTGTTTTTCTTAAATCCTTTCGTCATAACTCTAAAGTAGATTTACTTTTCTTTTCGATTCAAAAGATGTTTTATTTGTTCTTTTGCTCGTTTCTCTCTTTCAGTTAATCCTGAATGGGAATAGTTTTTTGGACTGGATTTTTTCTTGAACAACTCAATGCCTTCAACGGGAGTATTTTCTTTTCCCTTAACAGCTTCTTTTAGAGCACTTTCGCTATTCTTCTTTTTTCTTTCATCAGTTTGATGTGGGCTTCTTTCGTTTTCGCTTCCGAAATACTCTTCTTTTTGTAGAGCAAAGAAGACTCCGACTCCTACTAAAATTGCAAGAGTAATAATAATAACTAGGTATAATTTATTGTCACTTTTGAAACTTGTTTGGATACTTTTTGCTTCTCCTTCAACTTTTGGACTTTTTGATTCTTCAATGTATGTCTCAAGTTCTGAATTTACAACTTCGGTGAGAATAGCACTACTTTCTTTTGCAACATTTCCTATGACAGAATATTCTATGGTTGCAACTCCGTTTAGGATTTCTTCTTTAGGTATTGTAAACTCAATAACTGGGTCATCAACAAGGACAGAAAAATTTCCCCTAATACTTTCCTTAGCACTTATTGCGACTTCCTTTGGAATTACTTCGATAACTTTTATGAATTCTGAAGAATTTTCGTTAAGGCTAATTGTAATTTCTTTCTTAATTGCAGTAACATTTTTTGTCTGGTTGTCTTCTGTGACAATTTCAACAACTCTTACTTTTGCTTTTGAGGTACTTTTTATATTAGAGCCTGATTCTCTTGCTTTTTGAAGAATATTCTCTGCTGCGGGATTCTCGACTTTTAATTTTTCTAGGTCTTCCTGACTGATGTTATTTTCTTTTTCTTCTAGGATTTCTTCTTCTTTTATCTGGATAGTTTTTATCGTTGAATCGTTCAATTGTAAACTTTCGATGGCTGTTTGTTTAATTTTCTCTTCTTCTTGTTTTTCTTCTTCGCTCACAGGTGGTGGAACTTCTTCCTTTGGCGTTGTACTTACAGTTTCGGTTTTAGTTTCTTCTTGGGTTGTTGTTGTGGATTCTTTTTTCTTACTACTGCTTCCTCCGCCTCCTCCTCCGCCACCGCCAGAACTTGTGCTTTGTACTGCTGAGATGCTATAACTGGCGCTGACATTGTAAATACTGCTATTACTTTCATTCTCAATGAAAACGGTGGTTTCTGCGTTGCTTACGACACTTGCTGCGGTAAAGGTTAGGAGAATCTCTTTTGAACTATTTGCTGAAAGATTGAATGTCCATTCAAGACTTGTCGAAGTACTATTTTTTGGAGTTACATTTGCTGATGTGAAACTCAGTGAGCTTGAAAAGGAATCTCTTAGAGTAACATTACTGTAGTTTACGGAAGGGTTTGTATTGTTGAGTGTGATAAGGAATTGGAGGGAATTTCCTACGTATTTTGTTCCTGAACTAAGGTAGCTTTTACTTACTAAGATATCGGGGAGGCTTTGGACGGAATATGTTTGGGAATCGTACTTGAGAAGGTTGTGACTTTCATTGAAGAGCCAAATACTAACATTACTAAGACTAACATTTGCAAGACTAGTGAAGCTAAGAGTCGTACTTGAAGTACTATTTTGGCTAACATTTACATTCCATTCTAAGGTGCCATTGCTTGTATTGTATGCTGTGAGGCTTGATGTGGAAGGGCTAAAGTTAAGTATAGTTTCATTAAAAGAAAGCTGAAGTGTCATATTTGTTGCATCTTTATTTCCGGAATTATTTAGAAAAAGTGTGAATGTTACTTCTTTTCCTACAAAAGGAATTTCTTGGCTGCTTCTTGTCAAATCTAAACTGAGATTTACTTTTTGTGTGGTATTTATTGTTACGTTGGAGCTCTCATTACCAATTTCGACTTCACTTGAGTTTACTATGGAAAGGTAGTTTTGGACACTTCCTGTTTGGTTTGCAGTAAAATTAATATAAAAAACTGAACTTTGAGAGGCTGAAAGATTAACTTGCCATTCGACAATACCTCCAGATTCGTTTAAAAAACTGGGATTAAAACTTGTGGAAGAATAGATGAACTTTTCTTCTTCGTATGTATTTCTGATTGTCAGATTTTCTTCTGCAACGCTATCATTTAGATTTGTAATGTTTATTTTGTACTGTAGGGTGTCACCAACATAATATGGGGCTGCATTCAAAAGTGAGCTTACAACTGAAATATTTTGTTGGTGTGGTGGTGAGTAAATACTGATATTCACTGCAATACTGTCATTTGCAAGTTCACTTAAACTTTGATTAAGGATGCTGACATTGCTTTGAAGATTTGTTGCAGATTGATTTGCGGTGAAATTTACTGTAATAAAATAGTTTTGACCCGGACTAAGATTTATTTTCCACTCAATTAAGCCTGTGCTTTGTGTTGTTGGCGTTGTGTCGGAAGAAGGAGCAGTTAGGTAGCTTGGATCAAAGCGAGTTTGAATGGTAAGATTTTCCTCTGTAACACTTTCATTTAGATTTGTAATATTTAGGAGATATCTTATGGTGCCGTTTACGTAATAGGGTCCTAGGTTTGAGAGGGAGGCCTCAATGCTTACATTTTGTATATGTTGGGTTCCTGCGCTAATTGAGTAATTCTGAGAGGTGGTAGCTAGTTCAGATCCGGTTGTGTTTTGTATACTGATGTTGTTGTACGTAATTCCTCCTGTTGGAGCTGTTGCATTAAAGGTAACTAAAATTTGGGTACTTTCGTTTGCATCAAGACTCAGATTCCAAGAAATGTGAGTGCTGGAAGTTTGGCTTGGAGTTACATTTGAAGAAAGATAGGCGATGTTGCTGCTATTAAACATGTCTGTTACATTCAAGCTTTCATTTGTTGTTCCTGAGTTGTTTATGGTGAGAAGAAATGAGAGGGAATCATTTACTGTAAAGCTGCTAGTATTTCCTGAAATTTCCTTTGTGACAGTTATGTTCCTTACGGGAGTGGCACTGATATTGATGTCTACACTGTCTCCAACTATTTCGTCTAAACTTGAATTCAAAACTGAAAGATTATTCTGAATATCTTGTCCGCTTTGATTTGCTGTAAAATTGATATAGATGGGGACATTTTCTGAGGCTGAGAAACTTATGTTCCACTCAATGATTCCAGATGTTGTATTTATGGAACTTGGACTTGGATTTGACGTATTATACTTTAATGTTGAACTATCGTAGATGTCTCTAATAGTAATATTTGTCTCTGCATAAGTGTCGTTCAGATTTGTAACATTGAGAAGATATTCTATTGTATCGCTTACATACTTGGGACCCGTACTCAAAAGACTTTTTGTTCCAGTAAAGTTGAAGCTATGGGCACTGATGTTGTATAAGGCGGATGAATTTATGAGCTCTGTTCCTGAACTGTTGTAGACGCTTACAACATTTAGGTTTCCTGCACTTTCTGTTATTCCTACTCCTGTGAAGTTAACACTGATATTTTGACTCTCATTTGGTTCAAGAAAAACTTGCCAGGTAAGATTGTTTGTCCAATTACTATTCGGGAGAGGATTTGCATGTGAGTAGGAAAGTGTACTCGCATTAAAGATATCAATAACGTCAAAGCTTCCATTTGTTGTGCCTGTGTTGTTGACGACTATTAAGAACGACAGAGTATCTAGGGTAAGGATACTCCAATTTCCTACGAGCTCTTTTGTCACTGTTGCAGATTCTGTTGCAGAGACAACATTTGCGAAAAATAGTGATGCAAATAAAAGGAAAAGTGCCAAGATCAAGCTTTTTTTCTTCATTTTTTTACATTGATAAGTCTAGGTTTCTTTAAAGACTTTGTTCTTAGCCTAAAGTTATAACAAAGAGACAAAATGATATGTTTTTACCGAAACTCTTAAAATAAAGCTTTTTTTTCAGTTTCTTTGTGAATTCCTTTCAGAAATATAAGCAAGATGTTTTGGGAAAGTTGGATAAATCTGCAAAAGGGAGTATTGATAAAAGAATCCTTGACTTATGTGATGCTATAAATGCACTTGACGAAGCTGTTACTTTGTCGTCTTGTTCGGGGAGAATTTGCCTTTTGGAGCTTGCTGGACGAGCAAACAAAAAAGACTCAAAGTGGATTTACTGTACGCACGACAGAGGTGAGCTTGAGGAATGCTCCCGGATTTTGACGGCGTATGATGGCAAGCAAATTGTGTATTTTAAGCAAGAATGTGCAATTTTGCATGTTTGTCTTTCTAGTGTTTCTCTTTCTCTCTCTTTTCTGAGAATTGCAAAAGAAAGTGGATTTAACAGATGTCATATTCTCTCTTTGCGTCCTGATGGCAGTGCTGTCATCGAACTCATTTGTTCTTTGGCGCTCTCTGTGCCTGTCTTTGATGGTACGTGTCTTATTCCGGGTTCTTATCTTTCTTATCTTATGAAGCTTGCAAATGAGAGACAAGAGTATAGTTGGCTTTGTCTTTCAAAACTTATTCTGAAACTTCCTCAGCTTGGGAGCTAAGCTTTTCTCGTTCTTGTTTTTTCGCTGCAAGTTTCTCTTCTAGTTTTATGTATATATCAGCAAGATAGTACATTTCTTCTTCACTTGTTAATAGGGGAAGGGGATTTTTCTTACAGTCTTCATATTTGCTTAAGGCTAGTTCTTTTCCCATACTTCTTTTTTCATATTCTCCTTTTCTTAGGAGAAAGGTTCCTAAAAACACGTCTACTTCTTCTTGATTCTCTTCTAGAAGTTGAATGAATTCTCTTTCACTCTTGTTATCTTTTAGATAAAGTGGGTGTGTCTCTTCAATAAAAAAGAAACCTTCGTAAGCGCTTGCATTAAGAGAGAAATTACTTGGAACTTCAAAACTCAAGTTTTCAGATTCTTCAATAAGTTTGTTTTGGAATGCCATGAGCTCTTCATATGCTTTTTCATAAGTCTGAGCTGCTGACTCTTCATCTCCTACTGTTTTATCAAATACTCGTCTTTGGAGTGCGCAGGCCTTTTCAATACTCTCTTCTATTTTGAAGCTTTGATTTGCTGCTTGTAATTTTTGTTCTATAATAAGGGGGTTTTCTTCTGTTCTGAGAACTGAGAGAAGCTCTTCGGCCATTGCCTTTGTTGCCAGATTTGATTCTTTGTCTTCACTTGCAAAATTCATGGAAAAAGCAAATCCGCTCTCTTTGTACTTCTTTATGGAAGAACTAATACAGGCACTAATACCATTACAATGAACTTTCTTTTTCATTTCTTTTGAGAGGAGATCTGATAAAAAAACTTCTCGGACTCTCTTTTTTACCATGTACTCTCGAATGTCGTCGCTATAGAATACATAATGAAGACTTTTTTCTATATTTTCTTGGGTTACTGCAACTATTGTCTCGTTCTCAACTTTAATATTATATACTACTTTGTTATCTATTTGGAGGCTGATATCTTTTGAAAGAAGATTTTTTTTACCAATTTCGTGGCGTAAATTTTCATCAATGTCTTGAATTAAGTTCTTATCTTCTTTCTCTAGTTTACTTTCAAGCAGGATCTTGTCCAAGTAGTTTTTGTCTGTTGATTCATCTTGTGCGAGTGCTGAGAAATATAGGGGAAAAAAAATGGTTTTGTATAAGTTAGCATATGCTCTTACTATATCGCCTAAGCTTACATTTTGAGTATAATAAGCTTCGTTTTGATAAGTTTGTTCTTCTGTTGTGTTTTCTGTTTCAACTGCTAGAACTTGAGCAAATGCACTACAGAAAAGCAGTATTATGAAAGAGAAGAAAAGAAAAGTATTCTTTTTTTTCATTGTGTTATTCCTCCCAGAAAGCTATTTAAGAGATTTCCACTAAAAAAAGTGAAAACTATCAAGAAAAAAATTAGAACGGTAATATTTGTCAATGAAAGCTCTGTGTGTTCACGAAGTGTACATACTAGAAAAAAAAGAGAAAAAATGGCAATACCTGGTCCTAGATAGGGGATCCAAGCGAAAATGAAAAGGGAACTTGGAATCGAAAAAGCAGAAAGGATGTGTTTGTACTGGGCTCTGCGATCAAAAAATTGTACGTACAAGAATGTTAGCATAGAGAGAAAAAAAAGAACTAGGAGTGAACTCACGATAGAAAAAAGGACTCCTAAAAAAAGATAGTGTCCGCTAAAGTAAATGAGGGAAAAGAGAAGGGAAAAAAAGGCACTACTGTAGAAGGTGAGAAGGTAGGATGCCCGAACACCTAGTCCTCTTTTAGCAAGAGTGAGGGGTGTAAGCAGTATTTTGTAGTATACTGAAAGAATGTTCATGCTACCTCTTGGAAGTAGTTATTTTTAAAGCTTTCTTCTCTGGCTTTTTTTTATAATCTGTTTGCTATATGGTGTTCTCGAAGTTAAAAACTCCTGCAGAGCACCATTGCTCCTAAATCTTTATAAACAGTTTTTTATTCCTTTATGTCTACATGGCGAAGATACCAGTATCAAAAACCACAAATAAAGTTCTTTTTGACACTATTCAAGATTTACGAAAGGCGTCAAACAAAAGTGGACTTATGGTTTATCGAGCGGTTGCTGCAACTTTGGCTGCACCTGCGAGTCAGCGCGTGGAACTCAATTTATCCAAGCTTGACAAAAAAGTTTCTGACGGAGCGACAGTTATTGTTCCAGGGAAGGTTTTAGGAAGTGGAACTTTGTCAAAGAAAGTGACGGTAGTTGCTTTTTCCGCATCTGAAAGTGCAAAAGTGAAGATCGCTTCGGCAGGAGGCAGCTTTGTACCTATTCGTGAGTTCCTAAAGCAAAAACAAAAGGCAGATACAAAACTTATTATTATTTCATAATTTTTTCATAGCGGAGTAGGGCAGCTAGGAGTGCCCGCCGGGCTCATAACCCGGAGGTCGTTGGTTCAAATCCATCCTCCGCTATTGCTCAGGGGACTCGTGATTTGGGATTAGAGATGCGGGAAGCCCTGAATTTTGCTATTTCTGAGAATTTACATAAATTAAATGTAGATATAGATAAAAGTACAAAAAGGATATCCTTTTTTCTTAAAAAGATATACTTTAAGAATCAGGCAGAATATACAAACTGGCTTAAGGTAAATGGTAAATCTAAAGGATATATTAGAGATTGTAGTAATAGTAATATCTTAGAGAAATTCTTCTATAAGGAGATTTCAGATATGGAAGATTTGAAGCATAGGTATGCAAATAATAGATTAAATAAAAAGTATTTGTATCTTGCTTTAAGGAATTGGTTGAAATTCTGCGATGAAGAGGAATTAGTAAAAAGGCTTAGAAATGGCAAGATTAGGGCATCTATAGTAATTAATGGATTACTTTGGAAGCACTATTCCCAAATCCCTTATCTCTCATCTTTTGAGGCTCATAAGTCGGCGGCCAAAACAAAAAACATATATATAATACTATATAATGCTAATATATGGTGATTAAAGTTGTTATTTTTGATCAAGATGGAACATTATATCCAAGGTCATCACTACTTTTCCAAGAACAAAGTAAAAGAACAAGAGAATGGATTAAAAATAGATTAAATTTGACAGATGAACAACTTCAAGAATTATATTTAAAGTTACAAAAAAATTATCCTAATCCTTATTTAGGATTTGAATCACTTGGTTTATCAATTAATGAATATTTAGAAGTTGTTTTTAATTCAATAAATATTGGAGATTTTATTAAAAACTTTATTTAAGTCTATATTTTTATTAGCTTCTTGATGAAACCATAAGTTTAATTTATCATTACTATATCTTGGAACAACATGAAAATGGAGATGAAATACACTCTGTTGAGCAACTTTACCACTTGCATTAAGAATATTAACTCCTTCACATTTTAGTTTTTCTTTAAATAAATTAGATAATTTTTGACAAATTTCTGAGATTTCTTTAAGAATTTCTTTATCAATATCAAATATATTTTCATAATGTTTTTTAGGGATTACTAAAGTATGTCCCTCCGATACTGGATTAACATCAAGTAGAGCTAATACATTCTCAGTTTCTAAAATTTTTTTAGAAGGTATATTTCCATTACTTATTTCACAAAAAATACATTTTTCTTTCATAAATATTTAATTAATCTTATAAATTTAAAAAAGTATCTTTTTAGCGGCTCTGTCCCAAGTAATTTTTATAAATCTATAAATTGAGAATCATTTATGATTCGACAATTAGTTCTCAAAGAAATAATTCCTAAAAAACCTCGGACTTTTAGGGATGAATTAAATGAAATTATTCTTAGTTTGGATTTGCCCAAATATCCAAACAAGAAAGGTAATAAGCAATTTACAACAGCTCAACGAGTAAGCGTTGTTATTCTATACATTCGTTCTCAAAAATCACTTAGAGACTTTTGTGAGTATTTTAATACTGAAACCAAGTGGCCAATTTGGTTAGAATTAAAATATAATATAACTAAATCATCAATTAATCGTTGGTTAAAAGAATTAGATTTAGATCTTATTAAAGAAGCAATGAAACAAACAAATTCTGATGAAAAACCAGAAGTTGTTGGTATTGACGGAACTGGCATCGATACTAAATTTAAATCAACATATTATCAAAAACGTCTTGACGATTTTGGTCAAAAATCAAAAGCAAATTGGCACAAATTGGATATAATAGCCAATATGCTAGGAAAAAAGAAAGTCCTTGACTTTCAATTTTCCCTGAAACAAGTAGGTGATGTTCCAGTAGCGTGGAAATTTTTCAAACGATTCAAGTTTGAAAATGTGATTATTGTGGCAGATAAAGGATATTTTTGTTTTGACTTATTTAGATTTGTAGAAAGTCAAAATAATTATTTATTATTTCCTCCAAAAAACTATAGAGGAAAATGTAGACATAATAATCTTTTACATAGAAAATTCAAAATCAATTATCATAAATATATTGATATTTATCATAAAAGAAGCAATGTTGAAGGTGTTTTCTCTGCTTTGAAGAGAACAATTTTGAATAAAATTGTTAGTAGAAAGTGTTCTAGTAAAAAAAGAGAAATGGCCCTGAAATTAATAATTTATAATATGAAAAAGAATGTTTTTCAACTCATTAATCTAAGATTAAAAAACTACTTGTTTATTTAAAATTTGAGATAAACTCAAATTTAACGGGATTTTTTATTCAGTGGGACAGAGCCTTTTTAGCAAAAATATAAATATTAATAAAAAATAACTTAAATATGAATATAATAAAACCTAAGAAAATAAAAAAGGGAGACACTATTGCAATAGTTGCTTTGTCTTGGGGCGGTCATAATCCATACCCTCATATTGTAAATAAAGGAGTTGAAAGATTAGAATCATTTGGATTTAAGATTAAAAGAGGAGATACATTAAACTATACTAATCAAGAATTATATGAAAATCCAAAACTCAGGGCAGACGATTTACATAAACAGTTATTGGATGAAGAGGTTAGAGGAATAATAACTTTAATTGGAGGATATGAGAGTGTGAGAGTTCTTCCCTTTTTAGATAGAGAAATAATAAAAAATAATCCTAAATTTTTTATGGGATATTCAGATATTTCTACTTATCTCACTTTTTTTAGTAATTTAGGTTTAGTTTCATTTAATGGTCCTGCAGTTATGGCAGGATTTGCAGAATCTAAAAATTTAGAGAAAGATTTTGAAATGTATATTAAAGAATTTCTTTTAGGTAATTGGGATGAGTTTGAATATAAGAAATTTAATAGATATACTAATTGTTATTTATCATGGGATGATTCTAAAAATTTAGAAAAAGAAAATCTAAATTACATTGAAAATAATGATGATTGGCATTTTATTCAAGGTAGTAAAGTAGCTGAGGGTGAATTATTTGGAGGATGTATTGAAGTTTTAGAGTTTATGAAAGGAACTAAATTTTGGCCAGATGAAAATTTTTGGAATAATAAATTATTATTTTTTGAAACTTCAGAAGAAAAACCTCCAATTATATGTGTTGAAAGTTTTTTAAGAAATTATGGAATGCAGGGAATTTTGAATAAAATAAATGGTATTTGTTTTGGTAGGGCAAGAGACTATTCAGAAGAAGAAAAGAAAGAATTAGAAACTGTAATTCTTAAAGTTCTTAAAGAATTTAATAGAGGAGATTTAGTTGTAGTTACAAATATGGATTTTGGACATACTGACCCTCAATTAGTAATGCCTAATGGAATTAAGGCTCAAATTAATCCAAAAGAAAAAACTTTCAAATTATTAGAAAGTATTTGGGTGGATTAATTGTATTACAAAGACTTAAAAAGTAATAAAAAGGATATCCTTTTACATGCCAAAAACTAAGCAGGCTAAGGAAAAAATCCTTATCTCGCTTGATAAGGAATTAGTAAAAAGGCTTAGAAATGGCAAGATTAGGGCATCTATAGTAATTAATGGATTACTTTGGAAGCACTATTCCCAAATCCCTTATCCCTCATCTTTTGAGGCTCATAACCCGGAGGTCGTTGGTTCAAATCCATCCTCCGCTACTTTAGGTGTTTCTCAAATGGATAAAAATTCTGATTACGATAGACAGTATCATCTATAAATATATTAGATGAAATGATTTTGTGTTAGAAAGAATTTTGATAGGATTCACTTTAATTTCAAATTCATCTTTTTCAGATTATCATAAATTAAACTAACAAAAAAACTAAATAATTCAACATCATTTCTTTTTTCTTCTTTTTTTGTATGTTTTACATATTCGTATGAATCGTAAATATCTATCATTGGAAAATCTAAACTTAATAAAGCATAAGTGAATAATAGTCTTGTTGTCCTGGAGTTTCCATCTCCAAATGGATGAATATGTTGAAATTCAGAATGAACCCAAGTTATAAACTTAATTTTTTCTTCTATATTTGAAGTATTAATTTGAGTTAAAGTTCCAAGTCTCGTTAATTCTTGATTGAACTTAGTTTCATAATTTTTAAGTTTTGAATCTAATTCTTTGACATTACACATAACAAATTTAGGATTGTTTTTAATATAAACCGGGTAATTTCTAATTATTCCTGCTACTCCTTCCCAACCTCCTTTTTTTTCATATTCTTTTTTCTTTATATTTTCTAAAATAATATAGTGAATTCTTTTAATATCATCAAGAGTTAAAGAAAAGTCACTTAGTTTACTTTCAACAAACTCTAAAGCTCTTTTCATATTTCTATTTTCATCTAAATCCGTAATATCAGGATTTCCCAGAATTTTACCTTCTTCTAATAACGCCTTTACTTCTTCAAAACTCATTGTATTACCTTCTAAAGATGTTGTGTGTGTAATAAAGTGTAGTTTTTGTTCATAGTTTAAACTTTCAAATTTGTTTTCTTTTGTATTCCTATATTTATCAATTAATTTTAACTCCATTACAATTTTTTCAATTTTAACTTTAGAAGTATCTATTGTCTTTTCTTCTTTTTTTACATCAATATCGGGAATCTTTCCAAAAATTTTCAAAACTACTCTTAATAATAAATCATCATTAAAATCAAATGTTTGGGGTTTATCAGAACTTCCCATTAATACAAAATTATTTTTTAAAAAAAGGGAAAAATATTTCTTTAAGGTTCTTGAATTAATATCAGAATAAATGTCTTTCAAAACTAGATTTTTTTTACCTAATCCTCTTTGAATAATTTCTACTGCCTTATTATTTAGTAAATTATTAGGAGTAATTTGTTTTTTTCTACATTCATCATATACATAAAAAATATTTCTAATGAATAATTTATCGACTTTAGGAATAAATCCTTTTTCTTTTTCTACTATTAATTCTTTTTCTAATAAAGTTTGGATGTGAGCATAGATTGTATGATAAGATGCATTAAATCTTTTTCTTAGATCATCAATTGTAATATAAAATTCTTGATCTTCAGTTCTATTCTTAAAGAAATTTTCTCTTTCAAGCAACATTGAATAAAAAACATCATAAGTATTTATTTTCTCCATTTTGTATTTTAAGTAAAGAAATCGCTAAAATGTGCCTATCCCAATCGGAACAGGGCTCTTGGGCTTTACGGTAATTTTCAAGACGCGATTTCTAACTCTCAGCTGGGTATCGCAGCATATCTGAGTAAGTAAATACCTAGCTAAGGAATTAATTTTATTAATCCTATATACATAATAAGGATTTAATTCTTTATAACATTATCGCTATTTTGTATTTTAAATTAACGATTATTTAAATTAAAATACACCTTGTAAGAAAATCTCCAAAAAACATTGAAGGCACATTCTGTTAAATGACGAGCCAGAAATCTCCGTCCTTTATGGTGTGGGATGAATGGCAACATTGAATAAATAAATCGCTAAAATGTGCCTATCCCAATCGGAGCAGAGCTGCTGGGCATTACGGCAATTTTCAAGACGCGATTTCTAACTCCCAGCTGGGTGGTCGCAGCAGAGCTGCTGGGTATAATACCCAGCTAAGGAATTATTAGAGACAGTTTCATACACAAAATACTTTCTCAGAGGCGAACCTAAAAAACAAAGGCCTTTTTCTGAACAATAAGCATACCCTACGAGTCCTGAATCCAAATAATTCAAATGCTGATTAAAAGAAGTAGGGCTAGAACTTACGAGAGAGAGGAACAAACAAATCAATTTTGTACGGAACAAAAGGAAGCTTAGCCATATATTCTATTGCAAAATTTCGTATCTTGCCTAAATCTTCAGAATCCAAAGCATCAGTATGCAAACAAATCTCTCTAAGCCAGTTCGAATCAAATTCTCCCATCTTTTAACGAGCATAAATTTCGACAATATCTTTGTCCTCAACAAGATGATCCAGCCCAACTCTTTGCCATTCAAACTTAACAGAACTTCCCTTAACGCGTGCAAACTTAAATTTCTTGAGAATATCTTTATGAATTTTCAGACACACGTCGCGTACAGAGTCACCCCTTTGTACAACAAGCGGGCGCGTCATATCAGCTTCCTTTCTCTGCTCCTTCAAATACACCCAAATAAAACCAAGATTTTTCCAAATAAATTCCTTAAATCCTTCAAGATTAATTTCCATTTCTGCTGAAATTCCGTACAAAGGAAAGTTGGGATATCTTTCTTTCAGAACAGAAACTTTTTCTCGTAACTCCCCTTCAGAAAAAAGATCAATCTTGTTAAGACAAATCGCACCTTGCGTATATTCCAAATTTCCGTACAGTGCGTCAATGAAATCATCCTCAGTAAGATTTTCTTCGTGAATCATAACCTCGGCATTGACAAGCCCATTGTCCAAAAGAACTTCTTTAATAAATTCTGAAGAAATCCTGTCTTCGCTGTGATTAATAGGAATCGTGATACTTCCCTTTGGCTGACGGATAATTTGAATAAAAGGTTTGCTTGTGTTCACACGAATGCCCGACAAACGAATCTCCTCTAAAAGCATGTCCATTTCATCAATATGACGCGCATCAACAATAAACACAATCAAATCACAAGCACGAACGACAGACAAAACCTTCCTTCCAAAGCCTTTGTTCTGCGAGGCATGTTTGATAATTCCTGGCAAGTCCAAAATTTGTAGGTTTGTGTGCTTGTAATTAAGAAGTCCGGGGATGACTTCTAAAGTTGTAAACTCATAAGCTCCAATTTTTGATTCCTTGTTTGTAATTGCAGAAAGTAAAGTCGATTTTCCAACACTTGGTTTTCCCAAAAGCCCGACAGTTGCATCCCCTTCTTTCTTAACAGCATAGCCTTCTCCTTTTGGCCCCTTTGCCGATTTTTGCTCCAGTTCTTCCTTAAGCCTTGCAATTTTGGCTTTCAGAAGACCAACTGCTGCCTCCGTACGCTTGTTGACCTTTGTCGTAGAAAGCTCCTTTTCCAAATCCTCAATCCTAGCTTTCAATTCTTCATTGGCCATATTCTCATAAACAGCAAAAAGAAGACTTTTATAAAACTTTCAGATGAAAGGTCTTCCTTTCAAAACAAAGCTTATAGCGTTTCCCCTTCTTTTCTTAAGACAAAGATACAAACATTATGTTTAACAAAGCGAGATTTTATTTTCTTCCCCACATTCTCACCCCAAATTTTTGTAAATACTTCAGTAGTTTCCTTAAAACTTGTAAAAGCAAAACAAGTCTCAATTCTTTCAAATATGGTAAACCCTTGAGTCAAAAGCCAAGCGTTGTACTCTTTCGTTCTTTTGTCCAAAGTTCTTCCCCTTATCTCTTCAAACTCTCCGCCATCATCATTCTCAATAAGGTAAAAAAATCCTCCTTTCTTTAGAACTCTCTTTATCTCCAGAACAACACGCGCTTGCCTTTCTCTTTCTGGAATTGTTCCTAACATCCAAGCCGCAACACCAAAGTCAATACTTTCTTTTTCCAAAGGAATATCTTCTGCCGACGAACAAATAAATTCCCCCTTTTTAACCTTACTTTTGGCAAGAGATAACTGGTCGGCAGACTTGTCCAAAGCAATATATTCCTCAGCTTTTTCAGAAAGAAATTTTGTAAATTTCCCACTACCACAGCCAAGATCTAAAACTCTTCCCTTTACCTTCTTTTCAAGAATCTTCTCAATTTTTTGAAGAGAATCTTCTGCCTTGCTAAATATTTCATACACTTGATTCATTCCATAATAAGCGTCAGAACTTTCAGATATAGTCGTCCACAAAACTCATTCCTTTTGTCTCCTCTCCACTCACTGTGTTCGTTTGCTATATAGTGTTCTCGAAGTTAAAAACTTCTGCGGAGCACTATAAATTATTTGTTTTCATTTTCAACTCTCACAATCTCCCGTTTTGCAGGACAACCTAAAATTCCTCTTTTCTCATCCCCTTCAATCCTTGCCCTTTCGCTTCGAAGAGGATCACTGGCCAAAATCTCGGATAAAGAATGCTCCTCTAAAGTAAGAGTACTTTTTTTCTTAGGATCGTTTTCTACAAGCCAAGTACAAGGAGAAACTCTTCCCACATGATCAATAAACAGAAATTTTTCAAGAGCAGGACAAAAACCCTTCCCGCAATCTACATTTTTCCCCGTCAAGCTAGTACTGACCTTTATTCTTCCATCATAGTTTTTCCCTAACTTCAAAATTTCTCTTTCAAGTTGATCGTCTGTTTTTTGTGCATTCAAACTTATATCACCTTTCATTCTTCCAATAGCTTCCATTCGTGAAAAAATTACTTCATCTGCACCAAGACTTTCATAAAAAGTGATCATCTTGTCAATCTCACATTCATTTCCTGCATACAAAACAGTCCCTATTCTAAGATAATGAGATGTGAACTTCTTAAGATTCTCAATCCCCTGCAAGGTTCTCTCAAAAGTATTCTTTCCTCTTATTTTCTCTTGAAGCTCCTTTGAATGTCCGTCAAGACTAACATGAACAAGTGACAAAGGAACTTCTCCCAAAGCTTGTGCATTTGTCTTTGTAATGGCGGAAGCATTTGTCGAAAGATCAGAGCTAAAACCTAAACTGTTAGCTTTTGCAAGAATATTTACTAAATCTTTACGAAGAAAAGGCTCACCCCCTGTAAATTTGATATGAGTAAACTGTTCTTGCTTTAGTTCCCCCAAAACTCTGTACACGTCTTGAGTAGAAAGTTCGCCAACTGGCTTTTTAGGACCTGAACTAAAAATACAATAGGAGCAAAGATAATTGCAGGAATTTGTAAGTTCCCACAAAACGCGTCCTCCCATATAAGGAATTCTAAAAAGGCAAGAAGAATACTTCTCAGGAAGAGCATTTTGGCTCACTTGCATTCACCCCAAATATGACCTAGGAGTTCTTTGTACGCCTCGTGGGAAGGATTAAGGGAAGTATCAAAGAGAAACAGTTTTCCTTGCCCTGCTTCTTTTTGTGCCTGTACAATCCCTTCTAATTTTTCTTGATAAGAAAACTGAGACGCAATTCTTCCTTTTACCTGGTCTGCTGGCAAATCACCTTTAGAAAGCCGCCCCATTTGAATCTCTTTGTTGGCATACACCAAAAGCATATTGTGCTGAACAATATCAAAAAAACGATATTCTGCAAAAAGAGCAGACTCCACTAAAAGAAGAGGAGAAGTATTCTTTTCCATTTCATTCTGTACGCGCTTCAAAGCTTCAGGTAAAAGAATGCGATTAAATTCTTCCAATGCTACCTTGTCTTGAAATAAGAGTTCTCCTAATTCTTTCCTCTTAACAGAAGTGTCCTCATTCTCAAACTGGTGGCCAAAGCTTTGAAAAATCTGTCTTCTCAAGTCCTTGTACTCTAAGGCAGTTCCCAATATTTCTCTTCCTAATAGATCTGTATTAATATGAGAGACAGTACCATTTCCTATTTCAACTAACTTTTTACACGTATAACTTTTTCCACAGCCCATGGAACCCGTCACACCAAGTACGTATTCAAAGCTCATTTTTCATCCTCCCAGCCAAGACCGTAACGCAAAGGGCAAAATGTTAAGAGCTTTAGTTCTGGATTTCTTTCTTTTAGTTTCTTAACATCACGAAATTCTTTGACATCGCTGAGTATTTGATACCCCTTTTTTTCCAGATTCTTAGAAAGTTGAGTAAGCTTCTCTACAAAAATATCCTTTGAAAGAGTGCTACACACATTTGGTTGGTTATTATGAATGTATTGAGAATCTGATTCTCCTTCTCTATGATAGTGTTCATATAAACTTGTTCCAACTTTCAAAGTGAGAAAATGAATCCTAATTTCTTGTGGTTCAAGTTCTTGTATGAGGGCATTTGTTTTTTCTACTCCTTCCTCAGTTATGTTTGGAAAATCGTAAATAAAACTTGCTCTCACTCGAAAACCAATCTTTTTACTTTCCAAAATAATTTTCCGTATTTGTTCAATAGTTACTCCTTTTCTCATTTCATCTAGAATGCTCTGGTCTCCAGATTCGACGCCAAAGTGAATCCACCTAAAGCCGGCTTTGTACATACATAGCAAGGTTTCTCGATCAAGAGAAGAAATTGTGCCCAGACAACCTAAGTAGACTTTTATCTTTCTCTTAAGAATTTCTTTTGAGATTTCTCTCATCCTAAAGCGATTGACAACAGCGTTGTCATCAAGAAAAAGAATCTTTTTTTGTCCCCAGTCCCTTACAAGTGACTCGATTTCATCAACAACACGAGAAACAGATCTTGCTCGCCACTTCCCCCAAAACACAGGAACAGGACAAAAACTACACGTATTGAAACAGCCCCGACTTGTAAGAATGGTTCTTGTATCGATATATTCATCCATAGAGACGAGATTGCGATTTATTTGGACAAGCTCATCTAGAGAAATTTTTTCTTCTCTTTCTTCTGTTCGTATAAGCTTTCCTTTGTCTTTGTAGATAATCCCTTTCATTTCTTCTCTCTTCTTTTCCATTGCTAAAATTTCCTTAAGTGCAAGTTCCATTTCTCCAACAACGACAATGCTAGCTCCGGAATCCAAGAACTCCTCTGGCGAGTGTTGGGGAATTTTTCCTCCCAGAATCGCAAAAACATTCTTTTCTTTACACAACGTCAAAATGCTTAAGATTTCATCTTGTGCTTCTGAGGTGTGCAGTGGAATGTGGTAATCAAAAAGAAGAACAACATGGGAATAAGAAGAAAGTTCTATGTCTTTTGCACAGAGTTTTCTTCTGTCCATGTCAAGGAAATTCACTTTGTGTCCCAAATGTTCAACATAGGAAGCAAGAACTAAACTATCAACAGGCTCTATTGCAATTGCTTCATCTGTAAAAGGTTTATTGGGTGGATTTATGAAAAGTATATTTGCCATTTTTCTTTGAAACACCCTTTATTCAGAGTAGAATTTTGCAATCCTCTCCTTTCCTCCAAAGCGTTCAAAGTAATGCTTTGTACCTGTTGCTGCATAAGAACGCCAAAGTGGATTGTCCTGAACAATCATCTCCCTTAACTTTGTCGCGCTAATGTCAATCAAATCCCCCGAAATTATTTCCTCGGGTTTTACAATACCATATCCTCTTTCTCCAAAAACTTGCTCTACCCAAGGATTCCCGCTCACAACCTTTGTTTTTGGTGAAAGACCTGCATTTTTCAAAACATAATCCAACCAATCTCTGTCGTTGTTGAAATCGGGCATGTGTACAAAGCGATAGTTTGTCAAAGCCTTGTCTTCGAGAGACTTTCGAAGCATCATCTCTCTTTCAATTGCAAAGTAAGGATTTTGACTATCGATTTTATTTGCACTCCCTATTCCAATAATAACTTCATCAGCATTATTGCAAGCTGCTTCTAACATACTTATGTGCCCAATGTGGGGCGGCTGTGTTCTCTGTGGAACAAAGAGCTTTTCTTTTGCATCGTATTCTATGATGTTATCTTGCCAAACCATCGTACTATATTTGTAGAGTTGTATTTGGCATAGCTATTTCTAACAAAAAAATGTCCGCAGTGTTGTATTTTGAAAAAACATATAAAGAAATACAGATCTTGAAAACAATGGTATTAGACGCTCAAAGTACAGAAAAAATAAAATCTCTGGTCTATCAGAAACCTAGAACAATTAATGAGCTGGCTCTTGCATTAGAGAAAAATTGGCGAACTGCCGACAGATATGTCGAGGAACTTGTACAAAAAACTGGAAGCATAAAAACCCTGACCTTTCGGGAAGGAACTCGAGGAGCATTAAAATTAGTGTATTGGAACAACACAGAAAAAATCTATTCTACAGACGTTCAAGAAGAATTATTTAAAAAAATTGAATTGGGAATTAACAAGTCAGATTTTTCCCCTTTTGAAATCTATCAGTATCTCGACCCAAATCACAAACACGCATATTACGAAGAAATTGAAAACGAAAAGACATACAATTATCGTATTGAAACTTTGGTTCCCTACTTTGAGTCAGCAGAAAAAGAAATCTTTATTTTTGCCGGAAATTTAGCATTCATCCACTTAGTGCACAAAGAAAAAACACTTTTCGACTATCTTAAAGATTGTATAGAAAGAGGAGTTTTCATTAAAATCATAACGTATGTTAATCTTATTGACATTGAAAATATTGAAAAAGTTCTTTCCTTAAACTCAGGCTTAAAAGATCCTCTTGTTGAAATAAGACACGAAATCATTCCTGTAAGAGCCTACCTTTTTGATAGTTCAATTGCTCGCTTTGGTGAAATTGCTTCAGGACAAAAAAAAGTCGGCCAACTACAAAAAACCATTGCTTTCTATTATGAATTTAGAGAAAAAGAATGGGTCGAATGGATCCAAAAACTCTTTTGGAAAAAATTTCAAAAAGCAATTCCTTCAAACAGACGTATTGAAAATATCCGCAGTATAAAGAAATGGAAGTGAAAATTATCCTACAGACACAACCATAGAAGTTTTGTACTGCTTCCCCGTTCTTTTGCTTTCTAAAATTAGGGTTGTAATAAAATCGCACTGATTGCCTGTAACACCGTCCGCATAAATTTTGAGGGGGAAACTCGCTGAATCCTCAGCTCCGACAGCCGCAAAAACATTTGCAGCATAAATACTAATATGTCCGCAATCGTCTGAGCTTAACTCGTAGTCAGGCCCTGAAACTCCCGAAATAGAAATCTTAAATTCGTCGGCCTGATTATTTTTGTTTGTCATGTACACACGAAAAAGAGCTTCTTCACCTGCATCCAAAGCCATTGTCGGTGCACAAATCCAGTCGTCGGTGTTACACTCCAAAGCTGAAATGCCCGTACGCACGTCGTCGTTCATCTTTCTAATTTCATCTTCTGCGCTTGCCGAGATTTTAGCAAACAAACCCATGCCAAGTCCAAAGAGAAGAATTCCTATGATGAGCATAACAACCATATTAACTGAAAGTTCCATAGCTTTTTTTGAAGAAAACATAAATGTAAGCAATAAAAACTATTTATAAAATTTGTTTTGAGAGGAAGGAAAAACACAAAGAAAAACTTTAAAACAAAAACCAAAATGAAATCCTTATGTCCCTTTGGATTCTCTTTGCAAGTATTTCTGCCTTCTCCGAATCACTCAAAGCATTGCTTCACAGAAAAATAATGCTAAGCGAAGATCCTGTCGTGTATGCTTTAGTTGAAAATATTCTTGCAGCCTTAATCTTTCTCATCTTCATTTCTTCTTTCTCTCTCCCAAAAGAAAATAGTGCTTGGTTACTCATAACATTATCTTCTGCCTTATGGCTAAGTATTTCTATTTTATCACAATACAGCTACAAATACACAAAAGTTACCATCCAAGAACCCCTTAAACAAACTAGGCTCCTTTGGGTTTTACTTCTAAGTATCATTTTTCTTCATGAACTTCTTACAAGACAAAAAATTCTAGGTACACTCTTGATCTGTTGTGGACTTGCTTATCTTTCCTACGACAAAAAGAAAAAATTTGGTTCACTAAAAGAAAAAGGGGTTCTTTTCACACTCGCAACAGCATTTCTTTTTGCACTAGTTACCATTGTTGACAAAGCTGCATTAAAATATTTTAATCCTGAAACGTATGGCTTTCTTGTCTACCTTTTTCCAGGACTTGCTCTCATCCTCATAAATAGTCGAAAGTCACAACTAAAAAAACTGAGTTCTCTTTGGAAAAATAAATTCTGGTTTGTTGGGCTTGTTGCTCTAAGTAGTTTCTCCTATTATTATTTCAAACTCAAAGCCCTTCAACTTGCAGACACTTCACTAGTTTTTCCTCTTATTCGCAGTGCAAGTATTCTAACTATTCTGGGTGGAATTATCTTTTTGAAAGAAAAAGAACAACTAAGCAAGAAACTTCTTAGCTCTGCCATTGTTTTTGTCGGTGTGCTTTGCTTAGTTTTGTGAACTTACTCTCGAATTTTCTGACAAGCCTTTGCACAGACCTGCGACAAAAAAGGGGTTTGCTTTTCGAGTTTCTCAATCTCTTCAAGTCCCATCCAATGTACTGAGTCTGTGTCCTCCAAAGCTTGAGGCTCTCCTGACAAATGCTCGCATAAGAAAAAAACAAATAGCTTTTTTTCGTCTTTTCCAATATGAGAATTAAGCAAACTAAGCACTTCAACTTCAATACCTACTTCTTCCATAATCTCTCTTTTTACCGCATGAATAAGCACATCAGATGTATTTGAATCTTCCTCAACTTTGCCGCCGGGAATGCCAAAATACCCTGGAAGAACATCTTCATCCTCAGATCTTTTTGCAATCAGAATTTTCTTTTCGGTATTGAAGATAACGGCGCTTACAACAACAATATACTCTTTGACAGCTACCACAAAAAAAGCAGACCCTAAAGCACTTATAACAATTTCTAAAGTTTCCAACACAAAAATGTGCCGTATGTTTTATAAAAGCAATAGGATTTGTGTCTGTATTGGCCTCGTAGTCTAGTCTGGATATGATATCAGCCTTCTAAGCTGAGGGTCGAGGGTTCGAATCCCTCCGGGGTCGCTTTATATTTTTATATCGTCTTTGTATATATCTTCAAGCTTTTGTCTTCTTCGTATAAGAACAAGTTCACCCGTTTTTCTCACAAGAAACTCTGCTGCACGAGGTCTTGAATTGTAGTTCGCGCAAGCCATGGACGAGCAATAAGAACCAGCACCTCCAACTACTACAAGATCACCAATTTCTGCTTCCCATAATGTTCTTGTTGCAATTTCTTCAGAGTTTCCACGTTCACAACTGAGGATATCGCCACTTTCACAGCATGGCCCAACGACCACATAAGGATAAGGATTTTCTTTTTCATGTCCAATCGGAATATGATAGAGAGGATGCTGGGCTCCATACATGGGAATTCTGGCATTTTCTGTCATCCCAGTATCTAGTTTCACAAAAGTAAACCCTTCTTTTCCCGTACTAACTATGTCCTTTATTTTTGAGATGATGTATCCTTCATTTGCAATAGATGCAGTTCCAGGCTCAATTTCGAGGTGGATTTTTCTTCCGGTTTTTTCATGGAATTCTCTAAAAAGCTTGGCGCTCCCCTTACTAATTTCGGAAATGTCGACACTCTTTTCATCCTTCATCCGAGCAACCTTAAACCCTCCACCAAGATTTACAATTTTTACATCTTGAAAAATAGAGAGGAGTTCAATTGCTTTTCCAGCGACTAACTTTTGTTTTTCAGGATCCGAACCAGAACCTATGTGAATATGGATTCTTTCTAAACAAAGCTCATATTTTCGGAGGAGACTTTGAATTTTGTCGATCTGTGCATAAATGCCAAAACTTGAACTAAGACCGCCTGTCGAGGTTGCTTTTGTCCATCCTGAACCTATGCCAACATTGAAACGGACGCTGATCTTGTGTTTTGGAAAACATTTTCCAAATTCTTCAAGTTGAAAAAGAGAGGTAGCATTAAAGAGAACTCCTTTTTCTACTAAATCTTGAAGTTCTTCTTTCGAAGGAGAATCCTGACTTGTAAGAAGAATTTTTTCTGCTCTTATGTTTGCTGCCATTGCTCTGTAACATTCAAAAACTGAGCTTGCATCAATATGAAATCCATTTGAGTCAAATAGTTGTAGAAGTGCAAGGTTAGAATTGGTTTTCATAGCATATCTTACAGTCAGCCCAAAAGGAGCTTCAAAGGATTTTAACTTCTCTAGATTTTTTAGAATATCTTCTTCAAAATAACAAAAACAAGGGGTTTCTTGAACGAGACTTTTACATATTTTTTCTTTTGATTCTGGTAAAACAAGTGGCATTTCTTCCATGTAAAAAACTTACTCCCAGAAGTTTATATTTTTTTGGAAGTTTACTTCCTTAGCTAGACATTATACCCTAGAGCTCTGCTCCGATTGGGATAGACATATTCTAACGCGTTACTTTATAGTAAAAAAAAAGTTCCTCTTTCTACTCATAACTAATGCCTTCTTCAAAAAGCTGGAAAACTTCGTCGCCGTTCAAGCTTGTATTCCACACACTGATTTCATCGAGAAGGCAATTCACTTCGTAGCTGGCTGTGGGGTGGCGGCCAAAGTAAAGCGAAGCTTCGGGGAGTGTATTTTCAGCGCCACTTTTGCTCCCGATAAAAGTGCCGTTAAGGTAGTATTGCAAACCGGAACTTGTGCTGACGAAGGTGACATGGTGCCAGGTGTTCAAAGAGAGTTGGCCAAAGGCATCGTATTCGTATGTCCCGTTTCCAAGCAGCGCATCTATTGTTCTGTCGCCGGGCCAGTTCAAAACGGTTCCTTGGCCGAGGTGTCCGACGTCGGAGTTTGTCACTAAGTATTTGTTGCCGCTGCCGCTGCGAAAGTTCACCCAAAAGGAAAGTGTTTTGATTGTTCCATTTACGGGAAGATCTAGATAGCTTGTGCCTGATGTTCCGGGCAGATCAAAGGAGGAACCGTCAATGCCCCAACTGTTATAGGTCACGGAGCTGCCTTTGCTGCCGTCATGGTGATAGGAGGAATTGTCGAGTACGGAATTTTCGCCTTTCCAATGACCTAACAAACTTGTATTTGCTGGAAGGCCGGAGTTACTTGGTGGTGAGGTTGGTGTGTCAAAGTTTTCCATGCTTGCTGCATAGAGTTGGTAGATGTTGCTTTGGTTAAGGGAAACACCCCACACACTGATTTCATCGAGAAGGCAATTCACTTCGTAGCTGGCTGTGGGGTGTCTTCCAAGGTAAAGGGAAGCTTCGCTAAGGGAATTGATGGCTCCGACTGTTAGGCCTTTGTACGCGCCGTTGAGATAGTACTCTTGGCCTGAGCCTGTGCTGACGAAGGTGACGTAGTACCAGGTGTTCAAAGAGAGGGTTCCGAAATCATTGAAGGCATATACTCCGTTTCCGAGAAGGGAGTCTATTGTTCTGTCGCCGGGCCAGTTCACAACGGTTCCTTGGCCGAGGTATCCGACGTCGGAGTTTGTTACGAGGTATTTGTTGCCGGTGCCGCTGCGAAAGTTCACCCAAAAGGAAAGTGTTTTGATTGTTCCATTGATGGGAAGATCTAGATAACTTGTACCTGATGTTCCGGGGAGGTCAAAGGCTGTTCCGAAGGGGCCGGAGGTGGTGTACGTGACGGCTGATCCGAGTGTTGCGCTTTTGTTATTTGCCGAACTGTCGAGGGAAGTATTTTCGCCTTTCCAGTATCCGATTAAGCCGTAGCTGTTGTTAAAGGGGGAAACTGGGGCAAGTTCTTCTTCGCTTGCGAGGCTGTACTTTTGCGGACAGTCCAAAGCGTTACAGTCGCTTGCACTCACAACAACGAGCCACTGCCCGGACTCGATTTCGCTTGTATTCACGTACACTTGCTCGACGTTGTTGAGGTGATCGCTTTCGTTACGCCAAGCTTCTCGTGCGGGTGTGTTCGGGTCGAGTGTCCAGGGATAGAATGTTTGTCCGGAGGGTGAGAGGAGTTTGAGATCTAAGTCGTTGATGAGGTTGGCTCCGGGAACGTCGTCCCAAGCTAGCGTTACTTTGAGTGAGCTTTGTGCACTGATGTTGATTGCGTACACGTCCACGTCAGAGATGTCTGAAATGTTTGCTTCTAGGAATGTTCCGTTGATGATTCGGTCCACAGCTCCTTTGGCGTTGAGTAGTCCGTACCCGTTCACGTAGTCGGGGCCGTCGACTAATACTTCACCTCCTTCACCATTTGCTAGATCTAATGCTGAATCAAGTAAGATTGTTTTGATAGTTGAAGGTAATGGAACACCCGAGTAACCAGTTTTAGTCCATTGTTCAAACATTAGAGCAATTGTTCCACTAACATGAGGTGCAGAGAAAGAAGTTCCACAGTCATAAGAATAGCTGTCATTCAAATCAGCTGATATTACACAACCCGGTGCTACAATTTCTGGTTTTAATCTTCCAGCATCAGTTGGACCATAGCTACTAAATGAAGCTGGTTGGTAATAGTTTAGTACTTTCTCAACTGCTCCAACTCCAATAGTGTTTTTAGAACCTTTAATAGGGTCTATTGTATAATAGGGGTAATTAGGATTTGTGTCTTCAGTTACATTTTTACAAGGATTCGATAATCCATCTCTTTCATTACCTATTGATACAACGATAGGAATAGGCCTAGAATCTGTATAAGGCCAAATAGTGTCTTCTGCACCATGATAAACAATTTTATCAAATAATTCACCTACTGCTTCATAATCTCCATACAAATCACAGTTATCTATTCCAATTACTACAGGTGTCTCGTTATAGCCTGGCAAAAATCTTTTTATATTTTGTCCCCATGAATTGCTTGCTAGAACTGCACCATGGTCTCTAATTCCATCCAAATATTCATCTTCAACATTATTTACATTATCATAAAAATCTGTGACATTATTTTGATTATAGTCTGTTTCATATGCAATTAAATCTGCCTTTATGGCAATTCCTCTGTAGGAATAATTTAATGTTCCGGCTCCAACCATTATTCCTGCAACTCTTGTTGCATGATTGCTAGTATCAGAAGAAAAAGGAGGTTCCTGATTATTGATTCTTCCATTCAAATCTGAATGTTCATAAGGAATATTACCCTCATATTGTAAAATTATTATCCCAGTTCCAGTCAAATTATATGTTGAAAAATTTTGTAAAACATTGGCATTGATTATTTCTCTTGATGATGAAAGTTGATTTCCAAAATAAAATGGAATTTCTTCAACTATAACAACTTCATTTAGATCTAATAATTTATCAAAATCATTTTCAGACATTTTAACAGTTAGTGAATTTATAGTTGGAATCTCATTCATAACTTCAAAATCATTCTGAGTCATTATTTCTTTAGCTTCTTCCATCGTCAAATCCTTTTGAAATTTAACTAATAAATATAAATTATTATTCTCATCTTTAGTCCAAAAGCTAAATTTTTTCTCGTTCAGTTTAGATTTTACTTTGTAAGCTTTTTTTATTTCACCAATGTTTCTTACTAAATACTTGTCATCGAATTTTGAATTTTTTAATTTTAAATCATTGTTTTTATCTATTTCAAAAATATTGTCAAAGTTATCTTCTACTAAAATATACCATGTATCGTTTGAGATGTATTGAACAAGTCTAATTCCTTCAGATTTTAGTTCTTTGATTTCTTGCTTAGATGGATTTCTATTAAATTGAAGAATAAAATATTCTTTGTTATTAGAAGTGAGAATTTTTAATTTGTCTTTTACTTTTGTTTTTATAGTATCATCCAAGTCTGTTTCATAATATCTAAATTTTATCTTTTTAGATTCTTTATCTTTGTAAGGATTGACTTCTTCCAAACTTATATTAGATGAGGGGCTAATTTCTTCCAGAATAATTATTGAGGAGTTATTAGATTCATTCAAAGATGTATTGAAAGCAAATATTGAACTTACACATGTTAAGAAAAGTAAGGTTAATCTTTTAGTTATGTTTTTCATTTAAATTTGAGAAATAAGAATTTGTGTTAAAAATTTATAATTCAATTTAAGTAATGAATTTACTTTTTTGAAATAATTAGCAAAATATTTATAAACATAATAACTAAATTATACCTATGCAATTCAAAAAATGTTGGAAACTAACAAAAACAAAGAGTTTATTATTATTTATTTATTTCTTTATTTATTTCTATAAATGGAGCGTTCATTTTTATGACTTATATGTTAGACCTGATTTTGGATGCCAAAGTATAAATTGTACTCAAATAATGGACACATCTTATGTGGACTATATCTGGAGAGGAATTTTCTTTAAACATGCATCAATTTTTAATAATTCATCTGAATGTATTTTATTTATAGTAATAACTATCATTTTCTTGATTATTGCACACTTAGTTAATGCTACTGGACAGTATTTGTATTACAAATATAAGAAGAAAAATTAGAGAGAGATAAAACTTCGCGAAGAGCAAAGTTTCTAAACTGCCCCATAGTTTTTGTAACAAAAGAAAGGTGCAAAATGCTCTTCAAAGAAGTACGAGAACTCATTGCATATTATCCCAAAAAATTGTCAAAGAATTAATTGTTTCTAACCTATTGAGAACCCTAATCTCAGTTTGTAATCAGGACTAATTTCAAATATCCCCCTAAGTAAGTATTTATTATTTACTCCTTTTGCTTTTAATATTAAGTCACTTTCATTAATTTCAAAAACTCTGGCAAATCTTCAAGAGTTTCAAGAACCTCATTAGGAATTGATGTTGAGAAACCAAAACTAATTATCGAAATTAGAGAAACTATAAGTATTATGAGATTCAGCAGAAACTTCATTTTAAACCCTCCTCAAAAGCCTCCTGAGCCGACTCACATGATTTAGTAGTACATTTATTATTCTTACATTCATTTCCACAGGACTCAAAATATCCACCCCTAAAACTAGGGTGAAAAAATGTATTTTCAGGATAGTAAATATTAACTGGCCTACCAGAACCATATGTTATACACTCATTATCAACCTCACAATATTGACTGTCTATCATGTACTTTGGATGTGTTATCCAAGCCGGATTGAGTATTAAGTAGATGGCAATTAAGACAAGAAATATACTTCCCAGAATAATTGCTAATTTTTTCTTATTCATTCTTCATCACCAACATAAACACGTACTGTCAAAGCATGAAGAGTTTGAAGCTGACTTACAACATTCAAACCTTTTTTCTCAAGTACTATTTGAGCATCATCAAGAGATACATCTTTGTGAATATGAACAGTCAGATACGCATAAGCTTCTTCATCAAGATAATCACTACTTAAGGTATTTGCTTGGAGAACAGGTCCAAACTTTTGCTCAAGGCTAAAATCTAAAACTGAACGAATTTTTGTACTCCCTAAAAAAGAGTTTAGTTGCGGATTATAATTGAGATTTGAAAAACCAAGCTGAATTTCAGAAGAAGTGGTAGTTTTGTAAGGATTTGTCCTAAACTCTTCTGTATTATTTATTGCTTCAGTCTTATTTGCAAGGGAGGTTTGATTTGCTTCATCTAGAGAAACATTGAATGCTAAAAGATTTGTTAAACTAAAAAAAAAAAAATAACTGGAACCAAAGATAATTGTTAATTTTCATTTTTTGTACCTTGGCCTTTAATTTTTAAATAGAAGTAAAGAATACTCCCAGTTAGAAAATAACCGAGAAGAAGAAAACCTAAGGTTAGAAAAATGAAAAAAGAGAGATGATGTGAGAATATACTAGCATCGAAAGGAAAAACACTTAAATTGTACTCGATGAAAGAGATTGGGATTACAAAACACTCCCTCACTAACTGGCAACTAGAATCACTTTTGTTATAATTTATGTAACTTAAGTAAGAGATAAAGAGATAGTAGATAAAGGAGTAAACTAAAAGTAATAGTACTTTTATCTTTGTTGGTTTGAGACAGTCAAGAAAATTTATCTTACTCATAATGGAGGAGTAAAATATTTTTATTTAACTTTTCTCAATGTCCTTTTGGTAATAACACAAAGTGTGAGAAAAGTATTCAGTAAAAGTGCATTTGACTGAAAGCTAGAAATTCTTGTGCTTTTAGGCCGAGGATTTCTGGCTAGCTAATTTAAATTTTGAATCGGTTTTAACGTGATCTTTATAGCCATAGTGAACTTGTCCACGTTTGACAGTAAACCTAGCATCTTTGTCTCGATGTTGTTCTTGTTTTTGAGAATAAATAAAGAATTGAATAAAAAAATTATTTCTTTTTCTCTTCAGGTTTTGCAGCAGCAGCCTTTTCTTCAGCAGCCTTATCATCCTGGACTTTCTGCTGTGCTCTAAGTTTATCCTCAAGCTTCTTCTTAGCAGCAAGTTGCTCTACCGTCAAAGTTTTAGCAAGTCTTGTCTCACAAACAACTTTCACACGAACAGGAAGTTTCTTCCCAGCATCGTTCAAGATTCTTCGAGCAACATTTTCCTGACCTGCAGGAAGATAAATTGCAAAGATGTCGCTACCTTCTTCAACATGTGCTGCTGTTCCGATAATCTTTCCAAAAGAGTGCTTCATTCCTGTCGACAAACGATCAGCTCCAGCTCCTGCCGCCAAAGCATTTTCACGAATGGCCTGATGAGGCGCAATCTTTATTTTAAAGTAAAAACCGACACGCCCAAACTTGGCTTCAAGCCTCTTAAGACAAACAACACGTGACGCCTCCAAAGCATTAGCTCGAATCTGAGCTAGGTCCTTTGAAACAAGTCGCCCGACAACTGGAAACTGGTCCATCCCGCCTCTGATGTCGCCCATGTCATACTTAATAATCTTTTTTCCTGGCCTAGACTTAACAAATGCTTTTTTTCTAAACTTTGAAAAACGAGTGTAAGGTCGCTCAACATTTCTATAAGCAACCCATTTTCTTAGTTTAGCCATTTTTACTTGCTAACCTCCACTTTTTGTCCAATTGCCTGACCCGGAAGACCTCTTTCAAAGAGAGCGCGTACAGATCCCTTGGAACCATGAGCAGCTCTAACTTCTCCCGAAATCTTTTTCTTTTCCTTACCTTCGCAGACAAAGACAACTTTGGAACCAACAAGTGCTTGAGCCTTTTCACGAGAATCAACGCCAGAGAGCATAATAATCATCTGGTTGGGCTTTTGTGTTCTTTTTCCTCTTCGGTAATTTACAATAATGCCTTCCATTCTTTATTCCTCGCTCACCTTCTTGATGACTTCCTTTCCTTTAGCACTAAGAACACGTCCTGCGCTTGTTGTTGAACTCTTTGCAAGAAGGCCTGCAGCTTCAAGCTGTTGAAGGCATTTTCGCACAATGTTGCGTGAACCACTAACTTTTATGTCCTTTTTGTGTCCACGGTTTTTACGGCCACCATACTGCTTAGCAAGCTTGTTTGTTCCAACTGGTCCAAACTTGTGAACTTTCAAAAGAACACTTGCTGTACGAATGTACCACCAGTCATCCTGTACAGGAGGTCTTTCCTTATGAGCGCCCGTCTTTACAAACACAGCCCATTCAGGAGCCTGAATTTCCTTCATAGATTTCATTTCAGCTACAAGTGCGTCTCTATTCATTTTTCATCCTCCTTCTTAGCAGGCTCTTCAGCTTCAACTTTTTTCTTGGAAACAACTTCCTTTGTTTCCTCTTTTTCTGATGTCTTCTCAGTCTTCTCTTTCTTAACTTCTTTAGATTTGACATCAACAGCAGACGGTGAAGTAGCGCTTGTTGCGTTCTTTCCATAAAGTTCCATCTGCTTGGAAACTCCAACCTCTACAAGATTGACAAAAGTTCTTTCAACATCATTAACTGTTGTCTTAAGAGCAACAACGCCAACCTTACCGGGTGGATGCTTTGATCCTCTTTCCCAAATAAAAGCATTTAATTCAGGACAAACGATCACAGTGTCCGTTTTCATGTGTTTTCTTACGAAATCCTTGAGAACAGACATAGCTTTTTTACTCCTTCTCCACCGAGGAGCGTTTCTAACACTTCGTCTCAGCGGGACTACATATTCCCTTTTAAGCTCTGTCATTTTTTATTGGAATATTCAAATGAATAATGAAAAATGCTTTTTAAAGCTTTGGCAGGATAACTCTTAAGTAAATGCAGACCTTTCTTTCCTTCGTCATAACTTCGTCCAGACAACAAAAAATTAAATATGTCCTCTCACATGAAAAACAATGGCACTGGATAATATCATAAAAAGTTCTCTTTCTCTTTATCTCTTCGACAAAAAAGCTCTACGTTCCCTAGAAACCGAACCTGCTGAGGGTATCTTTAATAGTTTTCTCTTTACTTTATTTTCTTTCATCGTCATTATTGTTGGAGTTGAAACTCTTCTTCCTCTTCCTTATTTTACTTCACTCTCTTTACTGTTTCAACTTTCTTCCATCCCCACATTTTTCATTATCTTCTGTATGCTTTTTTTTGGTTGGAATGCTGTTCACTGGCTCGTCTTTCGTTATTTTGGGGGGAAAGCTGATCTTGAAGAACATCTTCGTTTTGGGATTGCAATAAATTTCATGAACTTCCCTCTTGGTCTTGTTCACCTCATCATTCTTCTCACTGCTTTTACTCTTCCTGATCCTTACTCCACATATCTTGGTCTTATTTTTTTTCCCAGTCTTTCTTTACTCTTGCTTCTTTGGCGACTCTGTGTTAATATCTTTATTTTTTCTTCTATTCATTCCTTAAATAGAAAACGAAGTCTTCTGGCTTCTCTTTTGCCCTCTTTTCTTCTCTTCTCAACATATTTTATTATGGTCCTTATCTTTTTCCTACACTACAAAGACTACTTAAATCTCTAAGTTTTTTCTTGAATTTCTTTTCAAAAATGTGGATGATAAGTATACCTTTTAGCTTCTCTTTGTTTATATACGAGAACAAACCCATCATGTGTACCGGTAACTCAAAAACCGTACTTCATGAAAAATGAAAAAGAAAAAAATTGTGCTCGGCCTTACTATGACTGGACTCATTTTCAGCGCCCCTCTTGCTGCATTTGCCTTCAATCACAACAGTGCCGATACGTATAAACAACACGGCTTTGGACACTCTGATCTTATTGACAACCCTGATTATGAAAAACAAATTGAACGACTTGAAGAAACTATTCAAAGAAAAATTGATCAAGCCAACAAAATTCTTGAAGAAGTTGAAATTGATGAAGAAACTGAAAAGGAATTAAAAGAAATTATTGCTGAATATTCTGAACTTGAAACTTACCTTGAAACTTCTGATTTAAGTTCTGCACAAGTTGAAGACCTCAAAGATCTCTATTTTCAGTATAAAGAAGAAACGAGTACTTTGACAACAGAATTTAGAACTGTTCTTCGAAACACTCTAACAGATGAAGAGCTTGCAGCCCTAAAAGAGAAACTTCTTTCTTCTGATAGGTTTGGCAATCAAGCTTCCCCTCCAAAATTTACAGCGGAAACACTCAAAATTATTGATGAAGATCTTGCACAAAGCTATGCAAATGGAGATTTAACTGATGCTCAAGTTGCTGAACAAGTAAAGGAGATTATGGACTCTTTCTCTGACGACGAACGTAAAGAGATTTTTGATGAATTAAAAGAAAGTAATGCACTGCCACAACAAAAACATTTCTACCACAGAAAAGAAGAAAGAAGCTTAGAAGAGTAAATTTTTGAAATCCATTTTTAACTCTTCTTTCTTTTAAGCTATGATACTTCGTTGTTTTTTTCTCACATTGTCTTTTAGGATTTTTTGGGGCTCTCTCTTACAAAGCATAGGGACAAGAAAAATTTATTTACTCTTGTAAGTCTCTTTTTTTATGAAGTCTTTGATTATTTTTTCCCATCCCAAACCAGAAAAATCTCTTGCAAATAAGACTATTCTTACTGCACTCTCTGGAGCTGCTGAAGTACGAACTCTTATTGAACTTTACCCTGAATATCGCATTGATGTTAGAGCTGAACAGGAAGCTTTGCTTAAGGCTGATCTCATTATTTTGCAATTTCCTTTTTACTGGTATAGTGTTCCTGCAATTCTCAAACTTTGGTTTGATGAAGTTTTTGAATATGGTTTTGCTTATGGCTCCTCTGGCGACAAGCTTAAGGGCAAAAAACTTTTACTTTCTTTTACAACTGGTGGCCCAAAGGAAGCTTATTCTAAGGAGGGATATAATCACTATGAAATTGAAGAACTTTTAACTCCCCTTATTCAAACAGCAAATCTTGCTGGTATGACCTTTCTTCCTCCTCTTTATACGCACTCCATGGTCTATATTCCAGGTCATAGAGAAAAAGAAGAGATCGAAGTTCGGGCTTTGGAACACGCGAAGAAGGTAATTGCTCTCCTCAATAGTGAGCAGTGAGTCCTTACAGGTTACTTTGTGTCTTTCTTAAAGAGTTAATTTTATAGCTTAGTCTTTCTTTATCCCTTTAGATGATAGTTACTCCTAAAACATCTGCGTTACTTAATAGGAACATTCCCGAACTAGCATATCTTTATAGTCGCCCCCTTGTTGATCTTTTACTGTATGGAAATATTTCAGGTCTTAATTTGAATTCTGCCAGTCTTGAAGCTCTTACTACCTCAAGGAAAATTCAAGCAAGTCTTTACAGCAGTATTATTCTCCCTGACCTATCTGAAATCTTTTCTTTTTTTTTAGGAAAACCTTATTCTTATCATTTTAAAGAGGATTCTCCTAATGTCACTACAATTGGAGAATTTAGAGACATTTTGAGAAGGGCTTATATGGCTCAACATTCTCCCTTTTCTCTTGAGTCTGTCACTAAAAATGCTTTAATGAATACTTGCACTCTTAAAAAAAATACTCTATTTCCCCCTTACTACTATGATAAAAAACAGCAGCATTTGATTAGTCACAGAGAAAAAACTATCAAAAGTAAGGAGAAAAAATATCAAGATACGCTTCAAGAAATAGAACAAAATGGAAAAGAAGCTCTTTTCGAAAAATTTTTGATAGAATTATGTACTACTAGAGTAGAATTTTTTAGTGAGGAAGGCCACCCTCATTTTTTACAGTTTGTTGAGGGTGATAAGTCTTTATTTAGGCCCCTTTTATGTGATGATAAAGGAGCACGCCTTATTGTCCTACAAACTCCTGAAGCAAATAAGATATTAGAAACAACTTTACAGAAAAAAACAAAAACTGTGGGGAAGTTTGGTATTTTACCAGACTTAACTGAAGACCACAGAGATAGACGCTTAGAAGAACGTCCGGGCGGCATTCATATGACCTTTTATCTAAAGGGAAGAAATCTTCCATTTGAGGTTCAAGTTCGAACACTCGAAGATGCAATACTTGCACTTGTCGGTCCGCACTGTGATGCCTTATATGCTGCAAGTGGAAAGAAAACTAATCCACATCTAAGGCATTGATTCTTTTCAACAGTTTCTACACTAATATTTATAACATCAAAGCCAACAAATCAGAGTATGATTATTTCCTCTGTCGAATTGCAAAATATCCGCAGCTACAAAGTACAAAGGCTCAGCTTTGACAAAGGTATTACTGTTTTGTGCGGCGACATTGGCTCTGGGAAAAGCTCTGTTTTGCAAGCTATTGAATTTGCTTTTTTTGGTCTGAGACGTGGAGAACTTGAAGGTTATCAACTTTTACGAAAGGGCGAACAAAAAGCAAGTGTCAAACTCTCGCTTCACCATAATGACGAGACCATTGAAATCTTTCGTTCTTTGAAAAAAACAAAGGAAGGGATTGCTCAGGACAATGGCTATATTAGTGTTAACTCTGCACTTGAAGAACTTTCTCCTCAGGAAATCACAGCAGCAGTTTTTGAGATTTTGAAGTTTCCTAAAGATTTTCTCAAAAGAGACACAACTCTTTTGTACCGCTTTACGACATACACGCCACAGGAACAGCTCAAAGATATTCTTTTCACGAGTTCGGACAAAAGATTGGAACTGATTCGAAAACTTTTCAATATTGACAAATACAAGCAACTTAGTAGTGCTGTTCAAAGTTATTTGGGAGTCTTACGTGCAAGTAAACAGGAAATTCAATTGTCTCTCAAAGACATGTCTAAAGCAAAGGAAGAAGCTTTCCTGCAAAAAGAAACTGTAAAAGAACTCAAAGAAGAAAGGGAAAAAAAAGAAGCACTCCAAAAAGTTCTTGAGGAAAAACAAAGCAAGAATGCTGAGCAAAGGGAAAAGTGTGAAGAAAAACTCAACAACTATGAAAGAGAACATCGGCAAGCTGAGCAAGAGCTGAGAAGTATTGAAGATTTGGAAAAGGAACTAAAAAAATTGCAGGCCGAACTTGAGCGTAAAAAGCGAATTTTTGAAGAACATAAAGATAAGGACTTCACAAAGGAAATTGAAAATCTTGAAATAAAAATTAGGGACATTCTTCGTGCACTTGATGCAAACGCCAAAATTCTGGAACTTTTGCTTCAGGTGGAGAGAGAAAGAAAAACTTTGGAAGAAAAGCGAGAAAAAACGTTAGTTGAAACATTGCTCTTGGAAAAGGAAAAAATTCAGCTTGCAGAAAAAGAAAAAGGCTTTGATCTTGTCTTGAGAAAATGTCAGATTAAGGATATGAAAAATGCTGAACAAAAACTGCTTGCTGGACTGAAAAAGAAGGAAAAACTTTTGGAGGCTTTAGAGAAGATTGAAGAGTCTAAGTCACAGTGTCGAGCAGGTATGGAGAGAAATAGAGTGCACATTGAATCTCTTAAAGTTGCTTTACTTGAGCTTCACGACAAAGAACAGTGTCCGCTTTGCCAACAAGAGATTACAACAGATCATCTTGAATCTTTTGAAAGGGAAAAAAAAGAAACTCTTCTTGTTTTGGAAAAAGAATTTTTAGAGAATACTGAAAAATTGCAAATTTTGGAGGAAGAAAAAAAAACAAAACAAGCTCTTTTGGACATTCTCTCTGTTCAGGATGCTCAACTTCAAAAGCTTGGATTTGAACGCGAGGCGCTTGAGAAAAAACTTCTTGAGGAAGAAGCTCAACTGAAGGAGTGTAAAACTGCAATGATGGAAGTCCTTGAAAAATTTCAAAAGAAAAAAGCAGAACTTGCAAGTCTTGAGGGCGTTCTAAGGGAGAAAGAGAAAAAAAATAATGAGAGGGAGAAAAAGCAAGAGGAAGAAAAAAGTTTGAGGGAAGGTCTTGCTAAAGCTCGTCTTTTGCTTCTTGACTTTCAGAATAAAAACAAGGAGAAAGTAGAGCTTGGCGCTGAGATAAGTAAGAGAGAACTTGAATTAGGTGAGAAGGAACTCAAGATTGGGAGGAAAAATGAATGGCTTGAGAAGGTGAAGGAACTTGAGAAAAAGAAGGAGGCTTTGCAAGAACTGAAAAGAAAGATTGAAGAGAATAGGGAAAAAATCGTTCTTAAGCAGAGGGAGTGTGATGCTGGTCTTAGTGCTTTGAGGGAGCAGGTTTTCTTTATCGAAAAGGAATTGCAACGCTTTGAAGCTGACTTGAAAGAGCAATTAGAAAAGGAGAAAAAACTTGCAATGGTTCTTGAAGACCAACATCTTTTGGGAGACATTCTTGTTCCTTTGTGCGACAAAGCTGAGAAGAAACTTTTTACTTCATACTATCTTGAGGCTGTTGAGACTTGCGAGAAGATTTTTCTTGAACTTATTGAGGACAAGGACATTGAGTTGCGTCTTGATGAAGATTTTTCTCCGGTTCTTGAGCAAAATGGTTATGACACGGACATCAAAAATTTGAGTGGTGGGGAAAAAGCTGCCCTTGCGATTGCGTATCGTTTAATGCTCAAAAAGATTGTCGAGCATCACTTTGTCGGTCATGGCATGTTGGAAACTTTAATTTTGGACGAACCGACAGACGGATTTTCCAGTGAACAAATTGAAAGGCTTGGACAGCTTTTGCGTGAGAGCAGTACAAAGCAGATCTTGATTGTCTCTCATGATTCTCAAATTGAAAGCATTGCCGAGCACTGTCTGCGTATCGAAAAAACAAACCACAAAAGCTCTGTCGTGTGAATGTGAAAAGGAAAGCTTATAATTTACTACTGGTTTGTGGGTATTGATGGATGAAATTAGGGTTAGAACAACTGTTGGAACATATCTCCTTCAATCTTCCTCTCCAGTATATCTTGGAGAAGGAAATTTAGTGTCTCAAGTCACAGGAAAAGATCTTAGAGAGGGCCAACAAATACTTATCCAAAAAAAAGGAATTCAAGTCAATCCGCAAAAACTTGAGAATATTTTATATGAGCATGTTCCCAAGTATAAAACTGCTAAAGAGGCTATTTCCTTACAAACTTCAAATGGTGATTTAGTTCCTTTATTCTCAGCGTTGCTTCTAGAAAAACGATTTGATACTCCTACTTTAGAAGCAATTTTGCAAGGAAGAGTTAGTGATCCATTGCAAAAAGAAATTCGTGCTTTTGCTCATGATATAAAAAACCTAGGAGTTACAGTTTCTTTAAACCAAATTTCACAACGCTGGTTGACAGAAGGAACTTATGCTCCCAAATCTTGGGAAAATCTTAAGCTGCTTTCGGAGAAATTATTTTCTCCTCAGTTAGGAGAAATTTTTGAAAGTCGAGGAAATGAAAATGGTTTTTGGACTTCTTATCAATATAGAACACAATTGTGGAGAGCAGTTTTAAAATACTTTGATATTTCTGAAGATGGGCGACGAAATGACAGTGAACAAAAAAAAAGAAATGGAGATGCTTCTATTGGCTCTCTCTCATTAAGAAAACTTTTAGGTAGAGATGAAAACGGTGTACTTTTTGAGGAAGAACTGAATCTTGTTCTCGGAGCTCTCCACTTAGTATCTCTTGATGTACCCGATGTGTATAGAACAAAAATTCTTCATGTTGGTCAAGTTAATAAAAAAAAAGCAAGATTTGATCTTGCTCCAACTGAAGCAAATTTGGCAGTTCTTGAGGACTATCCTAAACCAATTCTTGAAAAACAGGAGGTAATTCCTGCATTTAATTACCTTAGGTTTCTTCTATCTGGAGAAATGTATAAGAAAACAAAGGTCAGAAAAGAATATTTTACCCCTTCTGATCTTCAAGAACTTGAAAAAAATCCTTTACTTTCAGATTTAACTACTGCTCTCCTTCCTTCCTATAAATCACTTGAAAAACTCTTGCCAGAGCAATTTACTCTTATCCTTGAACATTGTAGAAACCATGCAAACTTAGGTAAAGAGAAGAAAAAAGAGCCTTTTTATCTCTCGCTTCTTACAACGTTAGAATCTCTTGGTTATCTAGAAGCTACTTGGACAGAACAAACTAATTTTTTACTTTTAAATTATTCTGACAGTAATTCCCATGCAATAAAAAAGAACTTTTTGCATTGGACTCTCCCCTATTACTGCCTTTCTCCAGGGCGTGAAGAAAGTCTTTTTGAGAAGCTTGGCCTTAGAGACGAATATGAAAAAAATAACTTTCTCCCCGTTCTAGAACTTTGGAAGGAAATTTTTGATGCAAGACCGCGGCGCTACAAAGGAATTCCTTTTTCAGAAGCTCCTTTGGAACATCCAAGCTTTGCAAAAGCTATGGGAATGTAGAAGTATAGAGGAGACGAGACTTTAGGGAAATTTCAATGCGGCAGACTTCTTGCTGTGTACTCAGCAACTTTTTGGTGAGATTCATAGGAATCAGGAAAACATTAGTATTTCTTATTTGTAGTTTTAAAAAAAAAAAAACCTTACTGGTTGTCAGTAAGTCCTTTTCTTGTACGGATGTTTCGGATGATGTTGTCTTGGAGTTCTCTTGGCAACTGTTCAAATGTCTGCGCTTTTACAAAGAAGGAACCTCTTCCTCCTGTTGCTGATCTTAAATCTCCACTCAGTCCAAATGTTTCAGCTACGGGAATTTTCGCTATGATAGTCATGTTGTCTTCGTCAATTACCATATCTAAAACTTGTCCACGCCTGTTCTGAATAACAGAGGAAACATTACCCATTTGGTCTTGAGGACAATCAACTTGAAGGATTTGTACAGGCTCGAAAAGTACGGCGCTAGCTCCTGTGATTGCTTCTTTGAGTCCGTCACGAACAGCTGGGTACACTTGTCCTGGTCCACGGTGGATGGAATCTTCGTGCAAGGAAACGTCGTTTAGTTTTACTTTGAGTTTTACACAACCTTCACGTGCAAGTGGACCTCCTCTCATCACTTCTTCAAAAGAGTCCAGAACAAGTTCGATTACTTCGTTAAGCGCGACAATTCCTCTTGTCATATCAATGAACATGTTTCCTTGGTAAATGTCTTTTACACGCTCGGACTCATCTTTGTCGAGGCCTTTGTCTGTTAACAAATCCCAGTATGCTCTGTCTTTTTTCTTGACGCGTCCTTCATGAATATCTCCGTTAGCAATTGCTTCTGCAACTGATGCTTCCAAAGGCTCAACTGTCATGTAAAACTTGTTGTGCTTGTTTGGTGATTTTCCTTCTACTTCTGCTGAAAGCTTGCTTACGGATTCTCTGTACACAACAATTGGTGGAGAAACTTTGATAGGGAAACCTTTTTCTTCTTTGATACGATTTGTTACAACTTCTAAGTGCAATTCTCCCATTCCTGCAATAAGGAATTCTCCTGTCTCTTCGTTAATAGTTACTTTAAGGGAAGGGTCTTCTTTTGCTACGATTTTAAGAACTTCAACGAGTTTTGGAAGGTCTGCCGGCTTTGTCGGCTCAACGGCAACTGTCACAACTGGTTCGAAAATATGCTGGATGTCTTCAAATGGTGTAATTCCTTGAACGGAAACTGTCTCTCCTACGAAGATGTCTTTTATTCCTGCAATGCCGACAATGTTACCCGCAACTGCTTCCTCGATTTGTACACGCTGTGGACCTTTGGAAACGAAAACCTGCTGGATTCTTCCTTTTTTTCCTTTGGATGTTACGACTTCCATTCCTTTACGTACAGTTCCGGAAAACATTCTTCCTGTACATACTTCTCCGGCGTGTTTGTCCTGAGTAATTTTTGTAACAACAAATCCAAGTTCTCCTGCAGGATCACATGAGGAAAGATCTTTTCCTACTTTACTTTCGTTGTCTCCTGGCCAAATAAGGGGAATACGGTACTTCTGAGCAACAACTGGATTTGGAAGGTGGTCTACTACGGAGTTTAGCAAGACTGTGTGCAAAGGTGCTTCTTTTGCAAGTTTCTTGATTTCTTCTGGATCTTCTGCTTCGTATGCGTCAATAACTTTCTTGAAGTTGATTCCTTTCTTTTGCATGTAGGGTACGGAAAGAGCCCAGTTTGAAAATGCACTTCCAAAAATAACTGATCCGTCGTTTACGTTTACTTTCCACTTCTGCTTAAACTCTGGTGGAGCGATTTTCTCGATAAGAAGATTAAGAGAATTAATAATTTTCACAAAACGTTCCTGCATCATTTCTGGAGTCAATTTCAACTCTTTGATGAGTCTGTCCGCTTTGTTGATGAAGAGAATTGGTTTTACTTTCTCTTTCAAAGCCTGTCGGAGTACTGTCTCTGTCTGAGGCATAATCCCTTCAACAGCACAGCTCAGAACAACAGCTCCGTCGACTGCTCTCATTGCTCTTGTAACGTCTCCTCCAAAGTCTACGTGCCCCGGAGTGTCGATAAGGTTGATGAGAAAGTCTGTGCCTTCGACGTTGTGAACCATGGAAACATTTGCAGCGTCAATGGTAATACCTCTTGCTGCTTCGTCTTCGTGGAAGTCCATAAAACGCTGTTTTCCAGCTAATTCTTCTGAAATCATTCCTGCTCCGGAGAGAAGATTGTCAGAAAGAGTCGTTTTTCCGTGGTCAATATGTGCAGCAATTGCAATATTGCGAATTAAAGTCGGACGCTTCATAGCATCCACAACAGCCTGTCCAAGATCTTTTGCCATTTTTACTTATGCTAAGAAAAACCCCAAAACGTTTATAAATTTTGGCTGGACTGCTGTGCTTTTTGAACTTAAAACTTCAGGCTCAAGATCTTTAGCTTGAAATTCTGTCGTGTGGATTTGCTTCAAATAGCATAGGTTAGTTTTGGAGAAAAAAAGGCAGAATTTATCAATTGACTAAAAAAGGATTAGAAGTTAAGAAAGAATTATAGTTATTCAAAAGTTTTTGTTCCATCTTCAAGAGAAATAGTTTTTTTAGTTTTCATTTTCTTATATAATTGTTCTAATGTTATTTTGTCATCTGAATAAACTTCTTTATCTGCTTCAATCCAAGTTAGTTCTTTAAGAGTCTCTGGTGAATGTAAATGTAATTTTCCCTTAGGTTGCTTTGATAAAAAAATACAAACATCAGGACTAATCGGGATATAGCAAACTTCTTCGTTAATATCACTAATCAAAGCCCAGATTAAACCTGAATCTGGCAATATAAAATGAGGGTCTTTATTGCCAATCAATAAGTGTATTAACTTTTCATCAATTTTTGTTTCTAATATAAAATCATTTAATGATTTAGATAGAATACATAATTCAGTATGATTGTTTGATGAAAACTTCTCCTTTAATTTAGGTTCCATAATGCCTTTAAGATTTGCAGGAATAGAATTTAATATTTCCTGATATGAATTTGTATTGAGAAACTCATCAATATCTTTTTTATATTTTGGAGTTCTAACATGTTGAATATAACAGTATAATTTTATTAATTGCTGTTCTTCTAAAGTTAATTTTATTGATTTAGTTTTAATAATTCTATCAAATAAACCTGTTATGGGTGTTTCAATAAATTCCCTAAAAAAATCTTCAACTCTAATTTCATTTTTTGGAGAAATTATCTCCTCAGATGTTAAGTCTTTAATTTTATTATGACCATAAAAATTAGTTTTTCCAAAATTAACATCATATTTAGGTTTCTTTATAGGAGTTTCTCTATTAGGACTAACAGGATTAACTCCATTAATTTTATCACATCTCCAAATTCCTTGTTTATCAACAAAATTTTTTAAGACTGCTTTTTTTGGAATTGAATGTTGAAACTCGTTTTTATCTTTAGTCATGATTGTATGAATTAATTGAATGTATTTAAATATATTTTAAAATTGTCCCTTCTATGATTAAATTTCTTTACAAAGTAAAAGATTATATGTGCGTAGCATCTTAGACCCCCATTTTTTTAGTTTAGCAATTCAAAAATTTCATATGACAGAACGGGATAAAATGGAGTGAGAGCGCAGCGTGGCTTGAGTTGAGAATTTGCCGTTCATAAGTAAAGAAATCGCTAAAATGTGCCTATACCAAGCGGAGCAGAACTCGGGGAATTACAGCACTTTTCAAGACGCGATTTCTAACTTGAGCATATCATGCTAAAAACAGCATAACTTCAGCCGGACTTTCAAAACTTTGCTTTTTCTAAACCTTATTCCACTTGGTGTACAATGACTTTTCCTACTTTGATGACGTCTTTCACTTCCCAGTTTCCAAGCTTTCCTTTGTCGTGGAGTTGTCCTCCTGCTGTTGGATAGAAAAGTGTTTTGTCCAGAACGACATATCTTTTTCCTTTTATCTCAAAATTCTTGAGGATTTTTGCCTGTCCTTTGCTTTCGTAGCTGTTCTCGTAGTACAGAGCTTGCGTTGGGGGAAGATCTGCAACTGCTTCTTTGAGGAGATTCTTTTCTGTCGCTTGTCCTTGGCCTTGTTTTTGTTCTTCAAAGCGCTGCGTCACCAAAGTGAAAAAGTTTGCCGGAACAATGAGTTTCTTTCCGACTTTCTCAAAACTGACTTTTATTTCTTGTGGGGTTATTCCTTCTGAAATGTAGAGCTCAATGAAATCATCGTTACTGAGTTCTTTGTTCTTCTTGAGAAGTTGTTGAATCTTATTTTCGACTTTTTCTTTATGATTTTGGTACTTTACTTTTTCCATGTCCAAAATTTTCTTGATTCCCCCTAATTCATTTTGAAGGTCTGGATAGAGAGGAGCTAGTTCTTTGGCGTGGAGCTGCATACAGGTAAAGAGGTCGATGTCCCAATTATATTTGTGAATGTAATCTAGTGCAACTCGCAAAATTATTCGAAGATTGTAGCCTCCTTTGACGTTGGAAGGCAAAGCTCCGTCTGTGAGTGCGTACAAAAGGGAGCGTGTGTGATCTGCAATTTTGTAGATACCTGCAATTTGGTCGACTTCGTTTTGGAGTGTTTCTTTGTTTGTGTCGAGTTCTTTTGCAACATCTTCCCAAGCTTTTTCTATGTCGTCGACTTCGTCCAAGTTCAAAACTCCTGCAATTTTTGAAAATTTATTGTACAGATTCCAGTTCGGGGAAATCTTTGTTTGTTCTTTGAGGTGCGCAATTACTTGTGGCATTGTCGCCTCGTACTGATTTAGGGAACCTTTTGAAAACCAGCAGACTCTCTCTTGTCCCATTCCCATATCCAAGACTTTTATTTTGAGTTCTTTGAGATCCTTGATGTCCTGAGCATCGCTCATATCGAACCACATGTACACCTGATTTGCAAGTTCCAAACCTCGGGAAAAAAATTCCATTGATGGCCCGCAATCTCCTCCTCCAACCCAAGCATCTTCGTGTATTTGCAGTTCTTCTTTAGGAATTTTGACGATTTCTGTAAACCATTCTAAAAGATCTTTGACGTATTTTGCTTGTTCGTATTCTTGTGGTTTTTTGAATGCGAGTTGTCCTATCATGGTAAAGCCTGTTCCGTGCCTTCCTGTGAAACCGACATTGTCGACATCGCCAAAGCGCAGACAGTTTTGTGGGATGGAAACCAACTCTGCTGGCGGTGCTACTTCTCCTTTGGTGACGTAGGGCTGAAACCCGATGACGGATGCTATGTTAAAGTCCAAATCATCTCTCCAACGTGCAACAATGGGAAAACGATTGACATGAAGATATCCTCGCTTTTCTATGTACTCGCGCCATTTCAAATATACTTCCGGAAATTCCATGCTTACTTTGGCTGGTGTGTTTCCGATAAAATCATAGTCGCCTGTACAGCTTGTGTCACCACAAATTTTTCGTTCTTGTGTTGACCAAAAACGGCACCCGCACTTTGTACAGGCTTGGCGTTTGAAACCCATTTCTTCTAGGGTTTTAACAGGGAAATACTTTTCAGGGTGAGAAGATGCTTCTTCAATGATTTGTTTTTTTATTTTCTTTGCAATATTCATTTTTGTGTCTTTCACAAGGGAGTTTATAATATTTTGCTTGAGCTTCTTTCTCAAAAGAAACACTCTTTTAAGCCAGAGAATATTTTCTTTTGGAATTGGGAAGCATTGTTAGAGTTAATTTTAGGAAAGAACGTTTAGATTCGAAAAGAGTGCTTCCCCGTTTGGAGGAACTCTGTGAAGTCTGTGAGAATATTGATAATCACCTTTATTCTTTGGATCAAATCTTTAGGACATACCTTGCTTTTTTGTCGGCGGACCCTCTGGAGATTTCTTCCTCTCCCTCACAACTTGCTCTTTACCGCCAAAGAAAAGAGAAGTTCACTCGGGAACTTAGGAAGCAAGAAAATCTTCTTCAAAGCCAGTACAAAGCTTTTTCTTCTTCATTTCCTGAATTTTCCTCTCTTGATGTATTGGCGTTTCTGGAAAGTTTTGGAGAGACGGAGAAAGAAGGAAAGCTCCTTTGTCGCTATGCCGAAAGTCGAGAAGAATTCCAAGAAATGTTGTCTCAGAAATATTACTTAGTTTTAGCTGATGAACAAACTTTTTCTTCTTGTTTCAAAGCTGGACAACATGTGCCAATAGAATCTTCTCTTGCAAGATTAAACGATTCTTTTCATTATTTAACTCAAGTCTTTGGCTCTTTACAAGATGGCATAACAAAACTGTAGAGATGAAAAGCTTTGCAGTACATTGCGCCTTGTTCCTTATTTAATCTTATATGTTAGCCAGATCATCCATAAGGCAATACTTCCCGAAATTAGTGATGAAAAAATAAGGCTGCTTTGAAACCCGTATTTGAAATAAAGAAAACCAACCAGTATAGGACTAATACCATAACTAAAATCTCCTACCATTTTATTTATTGCCATAAATTCACCGTCTTCTTTGTGGTCTATGTCATACGCCTCTAAAGCATGCTCTGCTGCAAAATAAAAAAGATTGTTTCCAACTCCTATAATTGCTCCTATGATGATTAAACTTAGGGGCCACACAAAAAAGGGCATTAGAGCAACGCCAAGCAAAATCAAAAACCAGCCAAAAGAATGAATGTGTCTCCAATTATATTTATCGGCTAAGTATCCTGAAATTCCGGCGATAAAAATTGTCACCAGTTCGTAAACTCCTAATTGCAAGCCTCCTTCTACAGAACTTATGCCAAGTTCAACTAGATGCAAGGGAAAGACAAACCAAATGGTACCATAAAAAATTCCTTGAAAACATGAGGCTGCAAGTGTCATCAAGGGATAGTTATTATTTAGTTTTATGAAATGTATCGCCCTTTTTACTGCAAAAATTGGATTCAATAAACTTTTTGTTGTTATTTTTTTATGTGTTTTTTTTCTTAGGGGATCTATATCATTTTGTATAGAGTGCAGGGAGAAAAATGAGCATACGCCAAAAATAATCATTACTGTCGCTGCTATTTTATGATGTTCTGTTATTGAAAAAAAGGCAATGGAAAGTGTAGCAAAAAAATATGCGATTGAAAAAAGATTTTCTGCAATACCAAAGATTACTCCTCCTTCGTTTTTTTTTGTTATTCTTAAAAGGTATGTTTCATTGATTCTAAAGGAATAGCTTAGAAAGAGTAAACTTACAAATCCTAAAATGAGATAAAGATTGTTCATGGGAAAAAAAAACCAAAGAAGACCGCCTAATACTATTGCTATCCTATTTAGCAAAAGAATTGGTTTTGAACCATAGTAATCACTATATCCTCCTACAATTGGATTGAGTATAAATGCTTGAAAGAGATTAACAATTCCAAATATCAACCCTGCCACCCATTCATTGTACAGGCTTGCTATAATGATGGGAAATATAGCATATGCTAGTGCCGTTATGTATCTTAAGGGAGTATCACTTAAGGAAAGTGTTAGGGCATCTTTATGCTCTGAACTAAATTTTACTATGGTCTTTAGAATGGGGGAACTCACGTTCTTACTGAAGAATCTTGTTTTATAAAGTTATTCTGGCTCTGTGCACGATGCAGTGACAGATATGTTCAGCTTTCACATTATAGTCGTCCACAAAACTCATTCCTTTGTCTCCTCTCCACTCACTCCGTTCGTTTGCTATATAGTGTTCTCGAAGTTAAAAACTTCTGCGGAGTACTATAAGTCAGACTCTGTATTTTTCTCCTCTATTTTTTTAAAGAGAAGGAAACTTTTTCTTTTAATGTCCATTCACGTTTCAGAAAAGCTTTCTTTTAGGAAAAAAGATTTGGAAGCACTTCTTACAGCTTCAGAGACTCTTCTTTCTCAAACAGAAACTTTCTCTGCCTCTTTATCTGACTATCTCACTTGTCAGTCTTCTTTTTCTGCTGAAAAGAAAGAACATAGGGCACAAAAGGTTATTTCCTTGGTCTTATTTCAAGAACTGTGTCATACTTACAATAAAAAATTAGAAAAAATGAGTAAAGAGCTTGAAGCTGCTTACTCTTTCTTTGAACAAGCATTTTTTTCTTTTCAGGACTCAAATCCAATAAATTTTATCTTCGACTTTGTGACAGATGAGAAAAAAGCTCTTCTTTGTAACTTTCATTCTGAAACATCTTTTCGAAATTCCGTTTTACTTATGTATTCTTCTCTTATGAAACATTTTTGTTCATTGACTCGGAATTATCTTCTGAAAAACTATGGCGCTGCACAAGATGAAGTCAAGAAAGTAACTCTTTATGCAACTCAGGTTAAACAAATTCTTTCAGTGACAACTTCTGTTGCCTTGAACTTTTCTCCTTATTCTCAATAATTTTTTAAAGCTCTTCTTCTCTTGATTCTTATGATATTTCGTTTTCAAAAACAACTCTTGTTTGTTTTAGGTTTCTTTCTTTTGCTCTGGATTGCTTTGGCACTTATGGTGTATCTTCCTTTCTGGTACTCTTTTAACTATTCTTTTCAGGATACGTATTCTGAACTTGGAAAGGAAGCTACAAAAATATATACTTCTGATTTGATTCTTTATTTCTTGCATTTCGATTCTCTTGATGAAAATGCTTGGTCGACAAAGGAAAAAGTGCATTATGCTGATGTGCGTTCTCTTTATGATATCGCTTTTGTCCTTGCTCTTTGTTCTGTCGTGTGTTTGTTTGTGTTCTGGAGGCGAGATTTTGTTTTGGAGAATTTAAAATATCTTCCTCTTGTGTTTCTTTCTCTTCTTTTACTGTTGCCTGTTTTTTCTTGGTTTTGGATTCAAGTCTTTCATCCTCTTCTTTTTGGTCATAATGAAAGCTGGATTTTTGGTTCTGATGAAATTAGTTACTTCTTATTTGATTTGGAAAGTGGAAGTTTTTTTCTTCGTTCTTTTCTTTTTCTTGCACTTTTTCCTGCTTTTCTTTCTTGGGCATGGAGAAAAATTTTGCTTAGGACTTAGTTCTTTTTTCCTCGTAATCGTGCAATTCTGTCGTCAATTGGTGGGTGTGTTGCAAAAAGTTTTTGCATGAGAGAGGGCCCTTTTTTTTGTCTGAATGGGGTTGAAATGAAAAGGTGTGCTGTTGATTTGTTCGCTCTGTCGACAAGGGGGTCCGGATCGTTTTTTATTTTTTCCAAGGCTGAAGCTAAGCCTTCGGGATAACGTGTTAGTTTTGCTCCGCTCGCATCAGCCAGATATTCTCTCTGGCGGGAAATTGCAAGACGAATCATTTCTCCGACGAGTGGTGCTGTAATGACAAGGACAAGCCAAAATACGAGCACAACAATAATAAACACTCCGTTTTTATTTTCTCCTTCTCCTCCTCCTCCACCTCTTGGAGCAAAAAGAAAAATACGAAAGAGAAGGTCTGCTAAAAGAATTGTTGCTCCGACGAGTCCTGCCGCCAAAAGCATAACTTTGATGTCCTGATTTTTGATGTGACTCATTTCATGTGCAAGAACTCCTTCTAATTCTTCTCTGTTGAGTTTTTCCATAAGTCCTGTTGTTACAACTATGTACGAATCTTCTGCTTTGAAACCTGTTGCATAAGCATTGAGCGCTGTATCGTCAATGACATAACATTTTGGTGGCTTTTTCATTCCTGCCGCCAAACTAAGCGCCTCTGTCGTATGGTACAAAAATGGGTAGGTCTTTCTGTCGGCCTCAGTTGCTCCTGTTGCTTTGAGAATCATATTGGCTCCCGATGACATAAAAATTGCTATGTACACAAGTGAGATAATAAGAGCCAACACTGTCGTGAAAATGATACTTTGAACATCAAAAAGATTGCCATTTGCATATACGCCTAGAACAATTCCTGCCATTGCTCCAAGCAGCCCTATGAAAAGAAAGAACATAATAATAATGAAAAGGGAACGGCGCTGGTTTGCTCTTATTTCGTCGTGTATGTTGAACATGTTTTTTTTTATGGCTCTTTTCTTATAAATATTCCTTTCCACTCGTGAGAAGATTAACAAACAACATTACCTTGTAGTATTATAAAATAATAAAAAGTTTTCCACCACCCTCAATAAAAATAGAAGTCTTAGAAACTAACTTTGGGAACTTCTCTTTCTGACTCTTGAATTTCAAATAAGTCTTTTTCTTTGAAACTAAACATTCCTGCTATCATGTTTGAAGGAAAGCTTTCACGCTTTGTGTTATAGTCCATTACGGAGTCGTTGTAATACTGGCGTGCTGCTGCAACTTTGTTTTCTGTACCTGCGAGTTCTTCTTGAAGTTGCATAAAGTTTTGATTTGCTTTCAGATCAGGGTAGTTTTCTGAAACTGCAAAGAGAGATTTTAGGGCTCCGCTTAGCATGTTGTCTGCTGTTGCTGCGTCGTGCGCGTTTCCTGCATTCATGAGGGAGGTTCTTGCTTTCGTTACTTCTTCGAGAACCGTCTTTTCGTGTTTTGCATATCCCTTAACTGTTTCAATAAGGTTTGGGATAAGGTCTGCGCGCCGTTTGAGCTGCACGTCGATTTGTGCCCAAGAATTTTCCACTTGGTTTTTCAGACGCACAAAGCTGTTGTATGCGAAGATGAACCATAATACAAGGAGCACGATAACTCCTATTCCTATCCATAATCCGATTGCCATTGTACTTCTTTTTGTAGAGTTCTTTTTATAAACTTGCCTTTTTCATGCTCTGAATGAGAAAAAAACTTCTTTCTAAAACAGCAAACAAATAGTAAAAATGCTATTTAATTGAAATTTTTATTTTTGAATTTCTTGTTAAAAATACCAATAAGTATCCTTTTTGGCACATATTCAAGATTTTTTTCTAATTATGGCTATCCACAAAAATAATTCTTTTTGTCTCTCTCCACTCACTCTCTTTGTTTGCTATCTAGTGTTCTCGAAGTTAAAAACTTCTGTGGAGCACTATGTCTAGAATCTTGACTATAGACTATAAGATTTATATATAAAACTGTAACTAAAAATGATAAAATGGTAAAACGAGACTCTTTGACGAATTATCTTCTTACTCTTGGGTTTATCTCTGTCATCATTCTTTTTATGCTTCTTCTTGTGCAAATAAGCAGAGTTGTTTTTGAAAATGCTAATGTTTTAGGGGAACATGTTATTCAGACAAAGGGTTTGCTTGAAGACATTGAGGAAGTTAAGGAAGCCACCAATCAAGAAAATTATGATGAAACACAACACAGTGCTTGGAAAAATAAGGCCGATCTTGTACAGGCTGCCTGTGCTCTTCCTGCTCAAGATTCTTTTGTCCTTAAGGTAAATAGTACAAAAAGTGTTCTTGGTTTTACTCTTCCTGAAACAGTATACACTGAAGATGGTCTTTATTACTCGGAATTAAGTGAGCGAGAAAAAGAAGGAGATGATAAGGTCTATGTCTATAATCTCCAAGGTTTACAAAGAGGTTTTTTTGTTGCTGAGAAAGCAAATGGAAACTATACTATGTACAATCTTGCAGATGCACTTTTTGAGGAGATTGAACCCTCGCAAATTAGAGGGGTTTTCTTATTTCGAGATGAAGAATGGAACGATTAATTGAAGTCCTGCTAAAAAAGGGGATTTTTCTCGTCTCTCGTGGTGAGGATGCCCAATTTTTGGAAAGCAAGGGATACGGTCAAAGATCTTCTCTTTTCACTCTTTCCTTTCAGGAAGCTTTGTACTTGCTGGAAAAAAAATGGATTTTTGTTGTTAAGGGAAAAAAGGAGTTAGATTTTCAAACTCTTCTTGGGAAACAGAAAGCTTCCTTTTTCTCTTATCTTGTGTACAAAGACCTTCGTCAAAGGGGTTACTCTGTCCAAAGTGGCCTGAAATTTGGCGCTGACTTTCGTTTGTACGACAAAGGGCATCGGGACGAAGAGCATGCTTTGTGGCTTGTTCTGGTGTTAAGGGAAGATGAACAGTTGAAGATGAAAGATTTTGTTGCCAAGAATAGAATTGCAACGACGGTTCGCAAGCGCTTGCTCTTTGCCCTTGTGAGCGAGGATCATTCTTTGTCGTACTTCGAATGTAACTGGCGACGTATGTGATGTGGTGTGTGTGATTGCAAAATCCTCTCAGGTCTTCTCCAATCATACTATAGTGGACTTGGAACTTCCCTTGATTAAGACCCATCTTTTTATTTTAGAAAATTAGGAAAAACTAACAGCAGAGTAACAAGCAGAATTAGCTTGGGTTATTCGCATAGGAGTCGCCGTCAGCATCTAAGTACCAGTCGCTTAAGGGACTTATTTGAGCGTTTGCGTCATCGCAGTTAGTATCTGAGTATAATAAGATTCGTGGTTGCAGAATAAATTAATCTTTTAATTTGATAATAGTATAATAAAATCCTCTTAATAAGGAAGAAATTATTATAGGACCTAAAATAATCAAAATAAGATAAATACTAATTTCATTTAAAAATAAGCCCCCTGTATTAATATAGTCTTCATAAATTAAATAAAGCAATCCGAGAATGATTATGGAACAATTTAAAAGATTTTGAATAAATTTAATTTCAATATCATTTTTACTAAACAATAAGAGAAGTGTTGATAAAACTCCCGAAGAGAATATTAAAACTATTGTAAACATAATGCAAGAAAAACAAATAGGAGAACCTTCATCTATAAGTCCTAAATTACTAAAGAATAAAAGACATAAAAATAATATTAAATTGAAAAAAATTGGATATCTAAAATATAATTTATTTACAGCTTCTTTTTTTTTAGCTCTTTTTTTATTATCTAAAATTTCTCTATCTATATTTTCATCCATATTTTTTATTATTAAGTCAGCTTCCCTATTAATGTCTTCTTGTGTTAATTTTTTTTTTGCTGCCATTTTATTTTAATAACTCTTGAATTTTACTTTGTACATTTTCATTATTTGTTATCATTACATGGTTATATATAACGGACGAATTAAATTGGCACAATTAAATCTGTTGGATTCCCATTAAATAAAAGTAAACTTTCAAACACGATTCTAGTTATTATATTTGAAATTTTATTCATTTTTTGAAAATTTAAATTTTATCCAACCTATTAATAACGTTAATAACAAATATGAGAGGATATATCTTATTTTAAAATTAACAAATAAAATAATAATTAAATATATTATAAAATAAAAAAATGAATATATTAAATTAGATTCTAGAGATTTTAATTTAAACTTATTCCTAAAAAAAGAATAGGCACTATAAATTAGTAAACATAAAAGTACACAGATAAATATAGTTAATAAAGACTCGTTAAAATAAGGATCAAATCCAACTACACTTTGTAAGATTTCAGTTACAGACAATAATACTAAAATTCCCATAAATATAATCACAAGAAGACTATTGGTTAATATGGATTTTAGGAGCTGTTTCATTTGTTTAATTCCCCTTTAATGTTCTCTTGTAAAAAATAATAGTCTGGTAATGCACCATGATTTTTAGGATAAAAATATAACCTCGAATTACTAAAAGTACCATTTAATAAAATCAAGTCTGATTTTGGAACAACTCCGTCGCCACCATAATCAGTAAGCCCAAAATAACCCTTTGTTCCTCCATAGAAGAAATATTCCTGTGCAACATTTTGATCCCCATTAAATGAGCTTAACTCATCTATTGCTAAGTCATTATAAAAATCTTGTAAATTTAATGAAATTTTATCTTTTGTTCTTGCAAATATATATCCTAGCAAATTTAACTGACCAACATATTTTTCCCTATCGATATTTACTTCGTTATCATTTTGTAATTTTAGGATAGCTTCATCTCCTTTTTTCATTCTAGTTTCTTCATTAATTTCTCTCTGTTGTTCTGAACTTCCACTTAAATCATTCAAAGTAGTAGGACATGCAATCCCAAAGAACTTGTCGACAGGATTTGCTTTCAAATCAATACTGTCCCAAGTTCCAGTTGAGTAATTAAATGCATAACCAATATCATCTTCACCAGAATAATGTTTGGACAAAGAGGTGAGGGCACTGCGACAGCCGTTGGAATGGCCTACATAATTTACTGTGTCTGATCCAGAATAGTGCTGCACGCCTGCAAGTAATGCGGGAACGTAATAATCTTCTAAATCTTCATACGTGTACGGTGTGTTATCTTCTTCGTCAGGACCGCCAGTTATTTCAATTAACCAAACATCGTGGCCATCTTCTACAAGTTCTCCTCCAAAGTCAGCAAAGACATCTAAATTAGAATAAATTCCTCCGGCCATAACAACAGGCGTATCGTACAAAGAAAATACATCTTTGTATTTTGTTGAGTAATCAATATTAAGATTCTTTGTTCTCAGTTGTGTTTCTTCTCCGTAACTTGTGCTGCTTAGTGTCTTGACGGGCAAAATGGCAACTTCGACGTTGTTGTCGTAGTACACATCTTGTACAGCACGACGCAGAACTTCGTCGTTCGCCTGCAAATGAGAGCCGAGACGCTCTTGACTGAGTAAGTCCATAACTTGTAAGCCGAGTTTGTCGTCGTTGTCCAAAATATCACTGTGCAAACTCTTTACATCAGCTCCGGCATCAAGGTAGGAGTTCATGTCCAAGTACAAAGTTTGCGCGTTTATTAATCTTTTCACAGCAGCAACAGTTCCTTGAATATTGAAACCGTACACTAAAATTCTTGCTTGATCAAGATTGGAAATGCTGTTATGAAACACGTCGGTTTCAAGGAAGCCGTTATAGGGACCCATTTATTTTTTATGTAATCTCCAAGTTAATATAAAAGAAACAAGTATTGAAGGTATTAAAAATATTAAAAATGTTCTAAAGGAATCTGTTTCAATATATAATAAGTAAAAAAATAAAGCATTTAAAAGAAAAAAACTTAGAAGAAAAAAAATAAAATCCTTAACTAGTGATTCTTTTTGTGATTTTGATTTTAATATGAAAAGTGTTAAAAAAAATAAAGTAAAGAATATTAATATTAAAAAAGGTAATAAGTCAACATATGCTGAACTTCTATAGAAATTTAAAAAAAAGAAAAAAACTGGCAATTCAATTAGTAAAATAAAAACAAGAATGAAATTATTAATTATTATCTGTTTATTATATTTATTATTTAAGAGTTTCATTCTAATAATTCACCTTTAATTATAGTTTTAACATTTTTGTTATCTCTAATATCTGTATGGTCATCATAGAATTTATATAATTCGCAATTATCAAATGAATCATTTAATAGCTCTAAATCTTCAATAGGGACAACTCCATCTCCCCCATAGTTTACCAAAGAATAATAATTGTCAGTCCCACCAAAGAATATATACTTATTTGCAACATTCTGATCTCCACTAAAAGAGCTGTGATTATCTAGATATAGGTCTTTATAAAATTCTTGTAAGTTTAAAGATATGTTTCCTTCTGATTTACTTTTCAAATATGCCAAAATATTTAATTTGACTAGAAAGTCTTTTTGATTAATATTTATTTTTCCTATTGCTCTTAACTCTTCTATGCCTGCAGTACCTTTAGGAACTCCATCGTTATTTATTTCTCTAATTTGCTTAGAACTATATTCTAAAACATTCAAAGTAGTAGGACATGCAATCCCAAAGAACTTGTCGACAGGATTTGCTTTCAAATCAATACTGTCCCAAGTTCCAGTTGAGTAATTAAATGCATAACCAATATCATCTTCACCAGAATAATGTTTGGACAAAGAGGTGAGGGCACTGCGACAGCCGTTGGAATGGCCTACATAATTTACTGTGTCTGATCCAGAATAGTGCTGTACGCCTGCAAGTAATGCGGGAACGTAATAGTCTTCTAAATCTTCATACGTGTACGGTGTGTTATCTTCTTCGTCAGGACCGCCAGTTATTTCAATTAACCAAACATCGTGGCCATCTTCTACAAGTTCTCCTCCAAAGTCGGCAAAGGCATCTAAATTAGAATAGATTCCTCCTGCCATAACAACAGGCGTATCGTACAAAGAAAACACATCTTTGTATTTTGCTGAGTAATCAATATTGAGATTCTTTGTTCTCAGTTGTGTTTCTTCTCCGTAACTTGTGCTGCTTAGTGTCTTGACGGGCAAAATGGCAACTTCGACGTTGTTGTCGTAGTACACATCTTGTACAGCACGACGCAGAACTTCGTCGTTGGCCTGCAAATGAGAGCCGAGACGCTCTTGACTGAGTAAGTCCATAACTTGTAAGCCGAGTTTGTCGTCGTTGTCCAAAATATCACTGTGCAAACTCTTCACATCAGCTCCGGCGTCAAGGTAGGAGTTCATGTCCAAATACAGAGTTTGCGCGTTTATTAATCTTTTCACAGCAGCAACAGTTCCTTGAATATTGAAACCGTACACTAAAATTCTTGCTTGATCAAGATTGGAAATGCTGTTATGAAACACGTCGGTTTCAATGAACCCGTTATACCCTTCCCCTAACTTTGTACCGAACTTGTCATAATGGCGAGCCCAAATCAAATCGCCAATATCTTTGTACTGGGCAACGGCACTATCTCCGACGACTACTTGGAAATTGGCTAGGTTTGGATTTTCAACGAGTTCAAAATGACTTGCAAAATACTCGCGTGTTAGGTTGTTCAATATTGAAAAGGAAGTGCCAAAGTCCACTTCTAAATAGACTTTAGCTTTTTTCCTGGCTGCACTTCCACAATTAAAGTTATCTGTTTTCCTCATCTTATTGCTTATGTAAATATTGCTCCAAGAAAATAACCAATAAAAAATAAAATAAAATTTACAAACTGCAATAGTAAAATTCTGCCTGTTATTTTATTGAAAAAACTTGCATTCACAGTTTTATTATTTAAAATACTTAAAAGAACAAATGTTAAGAACAACCAATAAACACTAAAAATTAAGAAATATACTTTTACTTTATTAAAAAAATACACTTCTACCAGGAAGTGATTTAATGTTACTAAAAAAAATAAACTAAACATAAAAAATAACACATTAAATAATAGTTGTTGTTTTTTATTTTTCAATACTTTATTTATTAAAATAATTTGGATTTTGTAACTAAGCCAAATATTAATAATTAAGATAAAAACGAAAGCAGTTAGACTTTGTTGTGAAAAAGGATAAAACCAATAAGAAAATAATGAAAGAGAAATACTAAAGGCGAATAAAGTAGTATTTACTATCATTCTTCTAAAATAAGTATTCATTTTAACTAAAACTAAATTTTATTATACCTTCAATAAATATTAAAATCAAACTTAACAAGTAGAAACTCCCATAAAAGTAAATTATTCTCATATTTACAGAAACGATATCATACTTCTTAGGTTTAAATTTATATAATAAATAGTTATCTATCATAACGGTAACTAAAATTGTCAAAATAAGACTACACCAAACAAATAAATTACTAGTCATTATAATTTTGTTACTCTCGCTGTAATACTTGCTCTCATCATGATGTATGTTAATATAAGATTCTCCAACTATTTTTAAATTATCTACAACTAGAGAATTAATAAATAAAGTTAATATAAATAAAAATATTGAAATAATATGTATGTAACTAACTTTTTTTCTAACTTTAGTATAATATATGCTAAATTTCTTACTTGAGAGATAGAAAAAAAATGAAAATAAGATTATATAAATAAAAAAGTTAGAGAGGTTATTCCCATAATAATAAATTAAATGTCTTAAAGAAAAATAAGTAAAAAATGTCGAAAATCCAACTCCTGTTATTAAATCTTTATTCATTTTTTAAAACTTCCTTAATTCTATCTTGAACATAAGTTTTATCTTTCAATGTTCCGTGATTATCGAAAATACTAAAACCTACGTCGTAAGGACTTTTGTGTTTAGTAACTTCATCAATTAAATTAATTTGATTATAAATATAATCTGCATCCTCTGTATTTAATATTAAATCATTTGGTTTACCATTAAATAAATAGATGTCACTTATACTAACATTTCTAAAATCATCATTTTCATCAATTAACCATTTGCTTGTTTCATTTGATTTTCCTAAATCTAAATAAAACTGGAATAAACTTCTAGAGATTTTACTTGGCCCAAAGAAATGATCTTTAATTGAACCAATATAAATTAAAAAAGTTCCCAATTCTACTTCTCCCCTTAAATACATATCTGCTGCTAAAGAGGAAGCTAAGTCATACATTTCTAAATGTTTTTTACTTGTAGGAATTTCCTCAAAAGCAGTTTGGGCAATCGACTTTTGGTAGAAGCTTTCTCCATCATATGCTAAATCAGTTACTCTTAAAGAATTTACAAATGGACTTTCTCCATTCAAAACACTTGGACAGGCAATCCCAAAAAACTTGTCAACGGGCAAAGAAGATAAATTTGTATATTTCCATTCTCCATCACTAACATCTAAGTAATAACCGGCAGACTCTTTTCCACTTTCTGAATATTTATTTAAGGAACTTAATGCTGCTCTGCATCCGTTGCTGTGACCAATATAATTTATTTTATTTTCTCCAGAGTAAGCCATAACTCCGGCTATCGAAGCAGGCCAATGATAATCAACTAAATCTTCATATGTGTAATCAGGGCAATCTTCACAATCAGTTTCAGGACCACCATTCATTTCAATTAACCAAACATCATAACCTTCATCAACTAAGTCTCTTCCAAAGCTATCAAAAGAATTTAAGTCGCTAAATAAACCGCCACTCATCACAACTGGAGTCTCTGAAATTTGAAAAGCATCTTTATATCTTTGTGAGTAATCAACATTAAGATTTTTAACTCTTAATTGAATTTCTTCCCCGTAACTAGTTTCACTTAATGTCTTTACTGGTTTAATACTCACTTCCATCACATTATCATATAAGACTTCTTCAACTTGTTTTCTTAACACTTCATCATTTAAGTTCAAATGAATGCCTAGGCTTTCTTTGTTAAGTCGGTCTTTAACAGACAATCCTAGCTTGTCGTAGTTATCTATAAGCTCATGTGGGGGATTCGTAAACTCGCCACTCACATCATTGTAAAAGTAACTTGTTGGAGAGAAAAAGAAATCTTTTCCATTAATTAGTCTTTTAATTCCGGCAATGGTTCCTTGCATTCCATTAGAGAAAACATAAAGTTTTGGCAAGGGGCCAGTTCTTGAAACTAAATATTCTTCTTCTACAAAAAGTTCAGCAGTATAATCTTTTGTGAAGTCTTTGTGCTTAGTTTTTAGGTTCATTAAATCAGTAAGGGAAAGATGTTGAGATAGAGCACTGTCGCCAATGATGACATGATATTGCGAATCTTCAATATCATTAACTAGGGTAACATAGGAACTTATATACTCGCGTGTTAGGTTGTTTAATATTGAAAAGGAAGTGCCAAAGTCTACTTCTAAATAGACTTTAGCTTTTTTTCTGACTGCACTAAACACGTAGTTGTTGTCTTCGTTATCTTCACTAATCTCATTCTCTTCGTCTATGTACAAATGAAGGTACTTGATCTCGTCTAAGTTGTTGACGGTGAAGGTAAGGGTCTCCTCGCTGTTAGCCGTAAGAGATTTAGTTTGGGTTAGTATTCCATTCTCATCTCGTAAGCCTGTATCATCTTGCAAATACAAACTGATTTCTGCGTTCCCAGTATAGCCAAGTGAACTCACGTTAATGGAAACGCTGCTATCTGTGATTATTAAACTTTCCCTCTCGAAGCTCAGATCTTTGGCTTCGGGAACACACATGGAACAGTCGAAAACGAGAGAGTTGAAACTGTCTCTTATGCTTTGTGTCTCATACTGGCACAAACGTTGATCGGGACAGTATGCTCGAAACTCAATGTCTTCAAAGCAGCCAATGTCAGTGTAATGAAAACTTACTTGTCCGAAACTGTCCGTGACTTGGATCTGCGAATTTGCATTTTCATGGATGATGATTCCTTCGAGTCCTGCTCCTGTGGAGGTCTCGGTAATTACTTGAAAGGTTCCGCTGCACAGGTCATCGCCAGAGTTGCTCTCACAGCTGTTGCTTGTACTGTACTGTGTGTCGTCACAGTCGGCAGTACTTTCGATTTCGCTTGCAAGTTTGTACCCAAAGGGACGGGTACATGTATTGAAGATTTGGGGTGTGCTGGGATTGTACGCGTAAGAGTCGCCGTCGGTATCTCGGTACCAGTCGCTTATGGGACTTATTTGAGCGTTTGCGTCATCGCAGTCGGCTTTGCTATGCGAGGAAAGTTCTTCCCATAATTTGTACTTGGATGAGGGACGAGTGCACCTATTGCGAACTGTAGCAGAGGTTAAATCAGGAGTATAACCGTCGTAGTCTGCATCTAAGAACCAATCTGTTTGAGGAGTTAATTGGTCATCGTTGTCATCACAATCTAGAGCATTTGACACGTAGCTGTAACCGCCATAACTTGAACAGGAATCTGTAAAGGTGTGGGGGCTGTTGCTGTCACCGTACGAATCTTCGTCTTTGTCTTTGTAGCAAGTTACTTGCACAGCAGACAAAACACAGCTATGACTTGAACATACTTCACCGCTTGAACAATGGCTGTCTTGTGTACACTCGTAACAGCTGTCGCTTGCGGTATCACAACCGTAGGAGCAGCTTTCAACAGTGCTGTACTCGCTTGTCGTCCAACTAATACAGGCAGCACTTGAGGAAGAACAGGCACTTAATTCTTTACTTCTTCGTTTCTCAATATCTCCTGTGCTTGAACGACAGTACTCAGCTCCCCATGAAGTATATTTGGGAAAACCATCATCACAATCTGCCTTGAGTTTTTCTTCAATGCTACAATCAGCATTTTGCCAATCTGCATACAAATAAGTTCCGGCTTCACAAAAATTGGTATTAGAAATAAAACCGGTGGCACAAGAACTGGGGTGATGAATGAGTTCAATAGTTCCTTTTGCAGACAAGCCACTTAGACCGTAGGGAACAACTTTTACATAAAATCCCCAAAGATTATTATTATTCTTTGTGATTGTACAACTTTCATCGAGGTTGCTGCCCTTTGTGCTTGAGCACAGGCGATTTTTATTTCCTTGATAATCATACACATATAAGTCAAGGTCGTCGCCACTGTCAATGTCTACAATTGTGAATTCTAAATAGCCGTTCAGATCTGTTGAAACGTAGTACCAATTGTCGGCATACTGTGTATAATAAGACTCCCGGTTGCTTTCTCCAAAACTCAAATGATAAAAATTACTAGGATAAGGAAAAGGAGCATTCTGAGCTTCTTGCCAAGTTCCAGCTCCGTACTGCGCAGCGTACACAGGGTTTCCATTTTCGTCATAACTTTGACTAAGAGAAGAACTTACAAAGGAGCTGGTATTGTGTAAAAAAGTAGACCAATCTTCTTTGGGGAAGAAACTTAACAACTCTTCTGTTTCACTTTCTCCTAAAGAACTTTGGGAGAAAAAAAGAGAATTTTCATAATACCAGTAGTCTTTTCCATCAAGGGTCAGAAAATCTCCAGAGGCTGAACTTAAAGAGGAAGAATAGTAGCTTTGCATGTAGTGAACGAGTTCATAATACGAAGAAAAACTTTGTTCATAAACGGTAAACTCGTCGTCATTCTCAAAGTAGTAATGGTGCGCAGCTTGGGCAAAGTCACTCCCGTTTGTGAGAAGCAGAAAGGCGTATTGTGTATTTGCTAGTTCTATATTTATGAAAGAAAAATTTTCATCTTCGAGTTCTAGGGGATTCTCTCCTTCAAGATCAAAAAGTTTGGCTAAATCAACTAAGCCATTCCCATACTCATTGTCAAAACCTGCATCTCCCAAATCAACTGCTCCTGCGTACAAAGAACTTTCATCTTCGCTATGTTCTAAGAGCAAAGCTAGAGTTCCACTTAGTTGTGGCGCTGCAAAAGAGGTTCCGCTTATACTCGAACCTAATACCATCAGGTCTTCTCCGATCATACTATAGTTAAGTTCGCTTCCTGTGGAACTAAATGAACTACGAACTCCTTGTTTGTCGACTGAGGACACAGCAAGAACTTCATCGGAATTTGCTGGAAAGGTAACGCCAGTGAATGAACCACAGGCTCCAGAGCCACAATTCCCTGCCGAAGCTACCAAAATAACTCCTTCTTCTCTTGCATATTCTAAAGCAGTTTGTACATAAGGGTCATTTGCAATGGCGACACCTAAGCTCATTTGGATAATGTCAACATCAAGTTCAACTGCTTTCATTATACCTGCGTAAATTGAACTACCCGTTCCACTTCCGGTATCCCCTAGAACTTTTAGGGAATAGATTTGTGCATTTGGTGCAAAGCTAGAAACTATTGTTTGTACGTACTTACCATGACCAAAGATGTCTGTCGTTGTTTGCGAACCGGAAAAGTCTTCTTCATATGTAACAGTTCCATACGAACCCGTATCTAAAATTGCAATTTTAATCCCGTTCCCAGACAAAGCCAAATTTGTACTGACTTCGTTGTAATGGATAATTTCTTTTACTTCATCAAGTTCACTAGTATAAGAATAATCAACATAGACTTTAGAGATTTTACCTTTTGCAAGTTCTTTCTCTAACTCTTTTTTATTACCTTTAAATTTAATGGACTTGTCTTTCAAGAGTTTTGCTTTCTTGTAAACTCCAATACTTTGCATACTTTTCTCAAAAAGTGTTTCCTTTTCTACTAAAATAAGATCAACTGAAGAAGTGTTACTCTCAAGAAGCTCAAGAACGTCCTCTGAAATTTCCTCAAAGTCTTCGAGACTCTGGGCATAAGTGAATGTAAAGGAAAGAATGAAACATAAGAAAAGATAGGCTATTTTCATTTACCATGTGAGAATACCTTTCTCTTAAGTACTTTTTTTATAACTCTTTCATAAAAAAATTAAAAAACTACTTTCTAATATTGCAAAAATTATAAGAAAAATCCTCAAAGAGTTCTCTTTATATGGTTTTTTGGAAACATTTTTCAACAATTGTGTTGATTTTTTTCTTTTTGCCCTGTGTTCTAGCACTGGACTTAGATGACTTGCTGGATTCTTATGATTATGATTTCAATTCTTCTCTTCTGAATATTGAATCCGTTTCAGATTCTTTAGTTGATACGACAAATGATACACTCTTAGATCAGCTGAATATTCTTGTGCACACTAATCTCTCAAACTCTTCTTACTACGTCATCGTCAGTTTAGATGCGCCACAGTCAACACTTGTAAGCTACACAAACCTCGAAAATTCTACTGCTACCCTTTCTTTTCCAACTGAAGACATTATTGTATTTCCTGCAAAATACTCTGTTGAAGTACGAGATGAAAGCTTCAATCTTCTTTCTCTGAGAAGTAATCTGAGTACGGGAAATTATTCTACGTATGATCTTGGACCAAACATCTCTGTTCTTTCTGATTCAAATTTTAATAATGAATCTTTGGATTTTTCTTTTCTTGTTACAGCTCCTTCTGCAAAAGAGACTACTATTACACTCACACTTCAAACAAATAGCTCACAAAGTCTAGAATATACTCAAAATATCTCCCTTAGTGCTGGATCTCAGACGCTTACTGTTTCCATCCCTGCTGAACAGATTTTCAATACGCACTCAACTGGTCCTTTCTTTCTTGAAACCATTGCACTTGGAAATAAGCTCATCTTTGTTAATTACACTTCTTTGTCCTATACCTTTAGTGATTTTGCTTCAGACTCATACATTTCAAATTTTTCCTCCGTTCTGAGTGATGAAGATAATAACTCTCTTTATGATTTCCTGAACTTGAATTTTGAAATTGAAAGCTTTGATGCTCAATCTTATCTTTTATCTTTTGCTTTGTATGATGAAGAACAGACATTTATCCTCAGATCAAACAAGAGTCTTACAGCTTCACTTGGAACACAGACAATAGAAGTTCCCATCGATACACGAGAACTTCATGGTTTTTCTCTTGATAGTCTTAAAGTTACAGGGGTTCAGTTACTGCGTCAAGGAGTCCAAGTTGATTCACTTCCCTTCCCTCTTTTTATTGAAAATATCTCCTCTGTTGCTCTTGAACTTCCAGACCTCCCTGACTTGACGCTCTCACTTACTTCTTTTTTTAATACTTCACTACAGAGTACGCAACTCTTCCTTGAAGTGAAAAATCAAGGATTAGCTCCTGCATTTAACAGCAAACTTGAAATCTTCTCTTCAACTTTTGAAAACACAACACTTATCCCTTATCTTGCTTCAAATGAAAGTCTTGTTTTTACGTACAGCATTCCTTCGGACAGTGAGGGAACTTTGTACACGGCGCTTATCGACATACAAAATCTCGTTGAAGAATCAAATGAATCAAATAATATTGTACAAAGTTATTCTTTGAGTGGACAGAATAGTAACATAAGAAAGCAAATTACTGTTCTTGATGATGCTCTTGTGGAGCTTATCCTGCAAAATGATAATCCTTTCTCTCTTACTTCTTTTGCCTTTTCTTTTGCAAATCTGAGTGTCAGCACATTTACTCTTGCTCCTTATGAGAAAAAAACCTTCCTCTTACCTCTTTCTCTTGAACTTGGACAGAGTTATCCTTTTTCTCTTTCTTCTCCTTCAATAGCATTAAATAGCACGTTTACGTATGCTTTTTCAAATATCACTTTTGAGTCTTGGGTCTTAGAGCGCAATGCAAGCTCAGTTTCAACTATTGAACTCATTTTAACTAATAATGAAGAGGACAGCATAAGCTTTACTTTTGCTCATAAAGAATACACTTTAGCTCCTCATTCTTCAGTTCATATTATCAAAGAAGGCACATGGAATGAGTCTGAGAATCTCTTATCCTTTGAATATTCGGAGAAAGGACTTCTAAAAAACTACAGTCTTGATCTTGATGTAAACCCTGGATATTCTTTTCACTATCTTGACAATAGTCTTGTTGAGATTCTTCTTAATAATACACATGCTTATCCTTGTCGTTACAGCTTTGACTTTCAAGGAAGATTTTACACTTTTACGCTTGAAACTGGGAAAGAAAAAAAGATTCTTCTTGATACGAATGAAGCATCTCAAATTACAAACTTTCAGGAGCTTCGCTTAGATATTTTTGAAAATTTTTCAGAGTTGGATTCTGGCTCTCTCTATGAGATTATTCTCAATAATAGTTATTCTGTAGAGAAAAATCTCTCCTTTACCCTTGGGTCCCATCCTCATTTCTTTACTTTGTTGGGAAATGAACGAAAGGTTCTTCTTCTTGAGGAGGAAGAAAATCAATTGTTGAGGAATATTGAACTTGAATAAAAAATGAAAAAAATATTATTACTGAGCATGTTTTTTGGGATCCTTGCCACGCTTCTTGCGGTGAATAGTATCGAAACTTCTGAAAATGAGACAAATGTTTCTTCAGATACGAGTGGAGTTAGAGTACTTACAACTGAAACAGATTATGGGAGTCAGGGAATATCATATGAAACACAAAGTGCTGAAAATTTAACGACGGGTCTTCTTGCTTATTGGAGTCTTGATGACCTTAATGATTCAAGTGAACAGAATTACACTCTTGTAGATTATGGGGCAACTCCCACTGCAAGCGGGAAGGTCAACGGAGCATATCTCTTTGACGGTAGTGATGATTACTTGCTTCCTACTCTCTCTCTGGATTTAGATTCAGGCCACAGTGTTTCTTTTTGGGCGAACATGACTGTTTTAGACAATTTGAATGCTATTTTTTCAAGTACTTGGGGATCCTCCGCTCAATATTGGATGATTATGAACAGAGACGATAAAAATGGTTGGACCATACAATCAAATAATGCTCAGGCGGCAGCATTTGTTAGTGCAGGGCTTGGAGAAACTCTTGATGTTTGGCAACATGTCGTAATGACCATAGACTCTTCGGGTTTTGTCATTTGGTATGTGAATGGAATTCCGCAAGGAAATGGAACTTTGCCTTACACAACTGGAACGGGGCCTGTAAAAATTGGTGATTATTGGGGTGGCGGGTCTCCTTTTGACGGAACGATTGATGAACTTGGAGTTTGGAATAGAGTATTAAGTCAAGAAGAAGTTGAAGAACTTTACAACTCGGGAGAAGGGTTAAATCCTTTTTTCTCTTTACCTCTTTCTCAAGAAGAAGCAAAACCTATTATTGAAGATGTTTTCAATGCCAGTCTTTCCAATGTAAAAATAGAGTACAATCAATCTTTGTATATTGAATATCAAAATGAAACGAGTTTTGATTTTATTGCAGATTATTATATTTCCTATGGAAACAAACGTTATGTTCTTAATTATGGCAATGAATCGTATTCGAATATTGAAGGCATTCGTACAACATTGAATATCTTACAACTTACTCCTGCGCTTGAAGGCGATTTACGTTCTCAGATTGAAGGCTTTATTAATGTCTCACTTAATTAACTAACTTCCTTTTCTACTTCTCTCTTCTCATGTTATGAAGAACTGAAAGACTATGGCTGCTTCTTTGATGGGGCAAAGCAAGTAAAGAGTGCTTTCGTTTCTACAGTAAAAATGTCAAAACTTAAAGTCAATGTGTTGTGGTTATGGAATCCTTTTGATGCTTATGCTTCCTATGAGTATCCTGACTCTTACGACACGGCGCTAGAGAACATTAAAAAAAAGTTAGGTGGAAGGAGAGGCACGACAGAGGCTCTTTGGTATGGCTATCCTCATAGACAGCCGACAAAGGTTTTTTTGAAAGATGCAAACATGTACTCTGGATGTCCTTCTGTCGTCGTCCCTGTTACAAGCACACTTATTAGAGAGAATCCATTTGGAAAACTTGTTTTGATCAATCCTCAGATTAGTTCTTTTTTAGAAGGGTATCCTAAAGCTTACCTTATTCCAACTCCCCAAGAAGGACAGCAGATAAAAATTATTAGAGAAAACTTTCCTTTGAATGAACTTAGGGAGAAGGGATTTAGAGGCTTGGAAGATGCCTGCTTAGAAGTAGTTCCTGATGATTTCCCCTATTCTGAAAAACCGCCTCTTGGAACAGGAGAGTTTGACTCGCTAAAAGCTCTTCAACAATCGCATAGACTTGTACGCTTTGAGTAAACTGATATCTCGGGTTTTTGTCAGCGTGCTGCTCGTTGGAGCAAAGTAAATATTTATAAAGTGCCCCCCATTAATTCTCCTTTATGAAAATCCCTAAAGAAATGAAGAGATACTGCCCAAATTGCAAAACTCACACTCTTCAGAAAGTAAAGCAGGAGAAGAACAGAGGAAAGAATAAGACTCACACTATGACGAAGTTCTCTCAGATCCGTATGAAATTACGAGGCCTTACAGCAGGTCTTGGAAACAAGGGTGCCCGTTCTCGTGGTGCTATGAACAGTTGGAAAAGGTACAATAAGAAGCACTCCAAGCGAGCTGATCTTCGTTTTACTTGTACGCAATGCTCAAAGATTTGGACTGCATCTGGGAAATCCCCTCGTTCTAAGAAAATTACTATTGAGTAAATTTCCTTTTTTTTGATAAGATACACTTTTTTCTAGGACTTAGAGTAAATAGATTGCAGAAATATTCCTATCCTAATCGAAGCAGAGTTCAGAGGTGTAATACCAGCTCAGGAATTGAAAAAACTAAGATTTTGTTACTCCAGTCTCTCTTTCTTTATTGCTTTAATGCCCATACATCCTGGAATGTGCAATGTTTCAAGGAGTTCTTCTAAACTTTGTTCTTCCTCAAATCCTGCAAGATAGAAATTCTCAAAAAAGCTCTGTGATAAATAGTCTTTTAGAGTATGAGTCGGAAAATAAATTGGCACTTTATTGTCGTACAACTCTATTTTAATTATTTCTTGTTTACCATAGATTTTCTTTTCTTGATATAAGACATCTCTAAATGGATGATGAACAACAAATATTAACAAGCCTGATTTTTTTAAAATTCTTGAAATCTCATTATAGGCTTTCTCAAGACTTGACAGATGATGCACTGAGAACCTAGCTATGGCAATATCAAAAGACTCATCTTCAAAGTTGGTTTCTTCAATACTTCCTAAAACTACATTCTCTGATTTTACAATAGTTTTTTTTGCTTGAGCAACCATGAATGCAGAAGGATCAAGACCATAGACCTGGGAGGCACCTAATGATTCAAGTAAAAGCATATCCTTACCATTACCGCAACCAATATCTAAGATTCTTTTCTTTTCCAATGAAGGTAATGATTTCAAGATAAATTTAGTTCCAATATCTTCTTTTTCTGAAAAAAAAACTTTTTGCCCTGAAAGATACTCCTTTCCAATCTTATCATATTGTGCTTGTATATTCATGCTTTGATGGAAACTACCTACCTTATTAACTTTATCCCTCTTAGTACAATCTCTTGCGATAAGCTAAATTTTAAATACTCTTTGAGTTACCTTTTTTTATGAATAAACTTCTCACCTATAACTCTTTTTCAGACAAAGACCTCGTTAAGCATTCTTTGACTTGTGGAATTGAAATTCACCAGCAACTTGATACAAAAAAACTTTTTTCTAAAGCTGTGTCAGCCATTGTTCCTAATGAAAAACTGGACAAGGAAATTCGCAGGAGACTTCGCTTCTCTGCTTCGGAAACGGGAGAATTTGACGCTGCTGCTCTTCACGAGTTCAAAAAAGAAAAGGAATTTGTCTACCGTTACAACAATGACTGTGCAAGTTTGGTGGAACTCGATGAAGAACCGCCTATTGGTCCGGACACGGAGGCGCTTTGGACTTCTCTGGGAATTTGCAAAATGCTCAATGCAGAAGTTCTTCCTAAACTTCAGTTCATGAGAAAATTGATTATTGATGGTTCCATAACTTCTGGTTTTCAGCGTACCGCTATGATTGGACTGCTTGGCCATGTGGAAACAAGCTTTGGAAAGGTGAGGATTCATTCTCTTAATCTTGAGGAAGATTCTTCTCGTATTATCGAAAAAAATGAAAAAGAGGCAATTTATTCTTTGGACAGACAGGGCATTCCGCTTGTTGAAATAACAACAGCGCCAGACATGCATGAGCCTGAACAGGTGTACGAATGTGCTTTGCAGCTCGGGACCGTCCTTCGGAGCTTTGAGAAAGTAAAGCGTGGTCTTGGGACGATTCGGCAAGATTTGAATGTCTCCGTCAAAGAAGGAGCAAGAGTTGAGATCAAAGGAGCTCAGAATCTTAAGCTTATTCCAGATATTGTTCGGCAGGAAGCTGCTCGCCAACTTGTTCTTTTTTCGATTATTCAAGAGTTCAAGTCTCGCTACAAACAGTCTTTAGAAGAATGGAAGGCTGAGGCTCTGACACAGAAATTTGATATTTCGGACATTCTCAAAAGTGCTGACTCAAAAATTGTTCAAAAAAATCTGGAAGAAAAGGATGCTTGTGTTCTTGCGCTTCGTCTTCCTGCACTTTCAGGTCTTCTTGGACATGAAATTCAGCCAAACTATCGTTTTGCCTCCGAAATATCTCTCCGTAACAAACAGCACTTTCCTCATCTCAAAGGTCTTTTTCATACGGACGAGCTGCCAAAGTACGGGATTGAAGAGGAACATGTCAGAGCAATTAAGGAAAAACTTTCTTGTAAAGAAAACGATGCTGCACTTTTGCTTGTCGGCAATAGGGGCATGATTGAGGCTTCTTTGGAAAATATTGTTGAGATTACAGCTTCTCTTTTGGAAAAGGTTTCTTCCGAAGTTCGTCAGGTTGATCCAAAGGGAACACAAACTGTCTTCTTACGTCCTATGCCCGGAGCTGCCAGAATGTACCCTGAGACGGACATTGTCGAGCTTAGTATTGAGAAGAAGAAGATTGATGAACTTGCTTTGCCTGAACTGTACAATAAAAAACTTGAAAGGCTCAATAAAGAATTTTCTTTAGAAGAGAATAAAACAAAGGAATTTTTGGAACAGTATTCTGAAGAGGAGATTAAACAGTATCTTTCTCTTAGCTCGAAAAATGCTGCTTGGCTTTATTCTGTTCTTTTTGACATTCCAAAAGACATTCGTAAGAGAGACAAAGTTGAGCTTCTTTCGTTCAAGGAGGCTTTGCTTATTGACCTTTTCAAGACTGTGAAAGAGAAGGATTTGGACTTGAAAGTAATTCGTGACATTTTTCTTTCTCTCTATAAGGATAAAATTTTGGAATGTGATTCTCTTAAGGATTATCTTGATAAAAAGGAATTACTTGTTGCTCAACTTAGTGATGAAGAGTTAAGAGAGATTTTGAAAAAAGTTGTTGAGGAAAACACAGGGGCTCCTTTTGGCGCGCTTATGGGGCATGCTGTTAAGTCTGTTGGCGGCAGAGCTGACGGGAAAAGGATAAGCGAAACTTTGAAGTCGCTGATGTGAGGAAGAATGAAGAGTGGGATTAGCTATTACGACGACAAAACTTCAACTTTGTGTACTTTTTTCTTCTTCATATCTAGCACGACGACAGTGTTAATGTCCTTTCCGTAGCCTGCGTTGATGCACAAAGTTTTCCCTAGCTTTGTCTTTCCTTGTCCTTCATGAATGTGTCCGCCAATGCAAAGGAGGGGAGAATATTCTTCAATGAGTTTCCTTGCTATTTTTGATCCGTAATGTTTGTTGTGTGCGTAGCTTTGTGGGGCGTGAACTTTGTCGAGCTTTGTCTTGTAGGGGACATTGTGTGTGAGAAGAATTATAGGTGGTTCTGCTTTCTCAAAATGTGCCTGGAGTTTTGCATACACTTTTGCGAAGTAACTTTGTCGCTGTGTGTAGTCTTTGAAAGAATGTTTATCGGGGAAATCTTGCTCGCTTTTTTTGTCGAGTGGCTCTGGCGCGGATGTGCTTCCATGTCCGACAAAACTTAGCTCTCCTAGTCTTAGCTTTTTGTTCTGTACGTTGTGGATATTTTCAAGTCCTTTACAGATTTGTGTGAACTTGTCTTTGCCTTGTTTTTTTCCGTCAAGATATGAACTTTGATCCCAGTTTCCCGGTACAATGATGACTGGTTTGTTTAGCTTGTCGAGTTTTTCCAGAATTTTTCTTCCTCTTTCAAGTGATTTTTTTTCGAGTTCTTCTTCTTTCTCTTTTGAACAAATTTTTCTAAAAGAAATATTCTCGTCTTTGTTTCTTGCTTTAAGATATTTCTTGATGTAAGGTCGCAACTCTTCGCTGCATATGTCGCCAGTACAGAGCAGGATGTCAAAGTTTTTTTGGAGAAGTTTTGGCATTTGTCCGTGCAGATCTCCAAGAATAAGAAGGGTGAGTGTTTCTTTGGGCATGCTTTTTGAGGACAAAGAAAATTTATAAATGATTCTCTTGACTTTTTAGGAAGATGTTTGAAATTATTTTGGGGAGGTCTTCGTCTGATCAGAAAAAATATGGAAAGAAAGGAACTGTTTTGATTGGAAAGCAGTACGTACAGATGGGACAAACTTCTTCTCTTTCTAACCCGATTTATCTTGATGTTGCAAGGGCTCATGCTATGCTTATTTGTGGAAAAAGGGGGGGCGGAAAGTCATACACTATGGGCTCCATTGCTGAGGGTCTTGCGGATATGGAAGCAGATATTGCGGCAAACTTGTCTTTTATTTTGCTTGATACTATGGGCGTGTACTGGTCGATGAAGTACCCGAATCAAAAGGATAGGGATTTGCTTAAGGAATGGGGTTTGGAAGGAAAGGGTTTGAAGGTGCAAATTTATACTCCTGGTGGTTTTTACGAACAGTACAAAGAAGATGGGATTCCTGTTGATTTTCCCTTTTATCTACAACCTAAAGAGTTGAGCTCTGAGGATTGGCTTGCGGCAAATAATTTGGGAAGGGATGATCCTGTCGGTGTTGCTTTGCAAAGGGTCATTAATGTACTGCATCGTGAGGGCACAAATTTTAGCATTGATGACATGATTGCCAAAACAGAAAAGGATGAAAGAATTGATGAGAAAACTCGTCTCGCTCTGATTAACAGATTGGACAACGCCAAAGAATGGGGGATTTTTTCGAAAAATGGTACGCCGGTTCGTCAGCTTCTTACGGGTGGAAAAGTTACTGTGCTGGATTTGAGTCCTTATGTTTCTATGCCTGGTGGCTGGGCTGTGAAAGCTTTGGTTGTCGGTCTTGTCTCTAAGAAAATCTTTGTTGAAAGAATGGAGGTAAGGAAGCGTGAAGAATTGTACGACATTATTAAGAAAACACAGTTAGTAAAACAAGATTTTATTCAAGATGATTTGCCCATGCCTTGGTTGATTATTGATGAAGCTCATGAGTTTCTGCCCTCGGAAGGTGAAGCTCCGTCGTCGAAGGCTTTGATGACTGTTCTTCGTGAGGGTCGTCAGCCCGGAGTTTCCCTTATTTTGGCGACGCAGCAACCGGGAAAGATTCACACGGACGCCATTACACAGAGCGACATTGTTCTTTCTCACAGAATTACTGCTAGTTTTGACTTGGAGGCTTTGGATAAAATATTTCTGAGTTACGAAAGCAAGGGTTCAAAGGCTTTGTTTAATTCTATGCCAAGAGTTCGTGGAACTGCAATTTTAATGGACGACAAAAATGAACGTCTGCACACAATGCAGGTCAAGCCAAGAATTACGTGGCACGGAGGGGAAGATCCGAGCGCGCTTCGTGATGTGTCGACGGAGTTTGACTTCGACTAGGAGTATGCTGCAAATTCTCCTTTTTTGATGAGAAAAGGTGGAAACTTATCTACTTCAAAAAAATAAGTCCTTCTACCATATATTCTCAAATCTTCTTCTGTTCCTTTTGGCAAAGTAATGATTGGGGGAACTCTCTCTTCAAGAGTAGAACCTGCTGCAGTTTTTCCTACTAACCCCATTCTCAGAAAATGTTCAAAATCCTCGGCTTCTTCTCCTCCTCTGCAAACTATAACCTCATAAGGACTTTTCTGATGATTTTCAGCAAGTTCATAAAATAAACTCTTTATCCAGTTTCTATCTAAAAGTTTTTTTTGGGCATCTTTGATTAAATAAGAATAAAATAGAACATTCTCTGCGCTTTTCTTCTTTTCTTCTTCTAAAAGTCTTTCTCGAGCATCTCTTATTAAATACGAATAAAACAGGTCTGCTTTTCCTTTTTCCGTCAGTTCTTTTTCCAACTCCACTCCTCTTTGAAACAGGCATTTATCTCTCCATGCTATTTCTCTCCAAATCTCATTTTCTAAAGCATCATCTAACTTCCGGCTATCAATTTCCATTTCTTTTTTGATTTTCCTAGAAAGCTTATAATCCTATGTCTCTTTTTCTGTTTCTTCACTTAGTACTTTTTTCCAAAACTATTTTTTCCTTCCTTCTGAGACCTTTCTTTTTAGAACTGAATATTTTTCTTATATTTTCCTTTTTTCTTTTATTTCTCTACATTTTTCCTTTAGAAGTTTTTTCATCTTCCTTTTCTTTGAAAAAAATCTCTATCTAAAAATGGTCATTATTGGGTTATGACAAAAATTTCCTACCTTTTTCCAAGACAAAAAATAAAAAGACTGTTCTATCGGCCCTTTTTTTACTTCTGAAAATCCTCTTTCTTTTTTCAAAGTACTACCGACAAGTTTAAAATAAATAGTTTCTTATCTTAATCCAAAATGGGAATTAATGATGTTTCAGGTCCTACAGCACTACTACTCATAGGTTTGTCTTTTGCAGTATCTTACTCTGGTACTGGCTATGTTGTTAGAATCTGTAAAGCACTCTCTTCAGGTGAACACAGACAAATCGAAGCTCCTGCCACAACTCGTGCGGGAGGTCTTGAAATAAGTCTTGGAGATAATTGTCGAATGAGTATCGAAAATGGGCACCCTTACATTATACAGGGCGACAAAGCAAACTGCCCCCCTCCTCCACTTTCTTACAAAAATTAGACGTGATTCCTTAGCTGGGTATTATACCCCGCAGCTCTGCAGCGACCACCCAGCTGGAAGTAAAGAAATCGCGTCTTGAAAATTGCCGTAATGCCCCGGGGCTCTGCTCCGATTGGGATAGGCATATTTTAGCGATTTCTTTACTTCTGATTTATTTTTTCAAGAGCTTTCTTAGTACTATCTCATACACTTTCTCAATCTGTTCTTCAATGCTACACTCGCTTGTATCTACTTCTATGGCATCTTCTACTTTGAGAAGTGGTGAATCTGCTCTTCCTTTGTCCTGCTTGTCTCGCTCTTCTAATTGCTTTTCGAGCTCTTCAAAACTTATGTCTTCTGGTTCTTTTCCTTTGTTTCTTTGAACTAGGTCTTCGTAACGTCGTTTTGCCCGTACTTCAAGGCTTGCGTCAAGATATATTTTCACTTCGGCATCAGGAATGACGACAGAGCCTATGTCCCTTCCTTCTGCTACGTACCCTTTTTCTTTTACTATTTCTTTTTGTTTTGTTGCAAGTAGTCGTCGAACGGGTGGCAGAGATGCAAAATCGGAACTCAATGCTCCAATTTCAGAACTTCGTATTTGTTCTTCTACATTTTCTCCGTTGAGATAGACATTATTATTTTCGTCGAAACTTATGTTTATGCCCTCTAAAAGTGCTTCTTTGAAGTCTTCTTTTTTTGTGATTCCTTGTCTTTTGAGAAAGAGGGCTAGGCTTCTGTACATGGCGCCTGTGTCCAGATATTTGTAATTGAGTTTTTTTGCAAGGCCTTTTGCGGTTGTTCCTTTTCCGCTTCCTGCTGGTCCGTCGATTGCGACATTTATCTTTTCCATATTAGCGAAAGATTCGATGTTTTTATAAGGGTTTGGAACTTTGAAAGCTTAGTTGTCTATGAAAAATTTGGATATGAAAAAGCTGATTCGCAAAAATCCTTTTGTTCTTGCTCCTATGGATGCTGTGACGGACATTGCCTTTCGGGAACTATGTGAAGAGTGCGGATGTTCGTATTCTACTACGGAGCTTACCTCTGTCGAGGCTTTAGTTCGCACATTTGTTCCTCTTCACCGTTATGGACGTGGAAGGCTCAAAATTAATTCTGTTCAGTTATTTGGCTCGAAGGCTGAGCAGTTTGTTGAGGCTGCAAGGATTGTCGCTGATGAAGCTGACTGCATAGATGTTAATTTTGGCTGTCCTTCTGCAACGGTCACTCGTAACGAGGCCGGTTCTATGCTTCTTAAGGATCCTAAACAAGTTGGAAAGATTATTGATGCTTTAGTTAAACACAGCGACAAACCTATAACAGCTAAGATTCGTTTGGGTTACAAAAAGAAAAGTTATCTTGAGGTTGCCAAGGAAATTGAAGATGCTGGCGCTTCGCTCATTGCTGTTCATGGACGAACTGCTGAACAAAAATATTCGGGAAAAGCTAATTGGGATGCTATCAAGGAAGTACATGAAACGGTGAACATTCCCGTCGTTGGCAATGGCGATATTAGTAGAGTTGAGCAGATTGACGAATATCTTGGGTCACATGCTTCAGCTTTGATGATTGGCCGTGCTGCGATTGGAAATCCCTTAATTTTTGAGGAGTTTTCTCATTACTATAAAAAAAAGGAAAAACTTATTATTCCTGACAAAAAGGAGAAACAAAAGCAATTATTCATGCTCTATCTTAAGAAATTACAAGATTATGAACTTCATGAAGTGCACATCAGAGTCCAGAGACAAGCCATGTGGTTTTTCAAGGGGATTGAAGGCGCAAAGGAGCTGCGAGTTCGTTTGATGGCGTGCAAAACCATTGAAGATTTGCTTGCTTGTGTTGAAGAGTTTTAATCTTGTGTTGTTGAGAAAGAAAAGGAGTAGGTGTGGTTTTGTGGTTCATTCTTCTGAAGTTCTTTGATAATTTTTTCCATTCCTTCTAAGTGGCCTGCTCCGACAACTGCAATAATTGTTTCGTTCGGATGTTTTTGTGAGAGTTCCTGCAGTTTTTCGGACATGTACTTATTTCTGTCTTCAATGAGGATTTTGTAAAGTTCTGGGACTTCTTTTTGTACGACTTTGAGCATTTTTGCAATTTTTTCTGCGGAAGGCACGCCTTGTTTTGGATCAAAGGAAAGTTCTTGACGATATTTTTTTTTGAAGCCTGTTGTGAGAAGCTTTGTTGCAAAACCTACTTTTTTTGTAAAGGAAAGATTTGAGAATTTTTTAAGGGTTTTTCTGATGTCAATGTCAATGAGTGCTACGGGAATTTTGGCGTCTCTTGCTGTAAGATATGCTGCTTTCATGTCAACTCCGGGTTCAATTCCAAGGGAATTTCCCACTTTCTTTTGTACGTAGGAAGCTAATTTGGCGAAGAGGTAGCCTGTTGTTCCGAGCTCTTGACGCATATAGCGATTTGTTTTGGCGTTTGATTTTTGTTCTTTGTCGGAGAGAAGTTGGCGCAAACGTCCTATATCCAGCTCAATGCCGACGACAGAGGGTTTGTTTGCCTCGATGGTCTGCTGTATTTCCTGTACGCTCTGCTTTGAAACGTGCGACGTTCCTATGAGAATTATGTTTCCGATTTTTGATATCATTAGCTTTGGAGTGCATGGAAGTATATAAAAATTTGGCTCAAGGTAGAACCGCCTCCAAATATTTTTACTTTATATTAAAAAAGCATCCTCTCAGCAAGCTATATGGTAAGTATTAAGAAGAAGAAAGTCGTTCACAAAACTCATTTTTTTGTCTCCTTCCCCCTCACTGTGTTCGTTTGCTATATAGTGTTCTCGAAGTTAAAAACTTCTGCGGAGCACTATAGATAGCTTTCATTTATTCTACTATAAATTCAACTGGTTCTTCACTATCTTCAACACTTGGATTATAATAATCGTAAACTTTTGATTCTGGAGTTTGGGCTTTAATTGGATATTTTGCTTTAAGTTTGTATTCTAAACTTATTCCTTCTTGATCCAAGTATTGCAAATAAATAATAATCTGTCTTCCCGTCATATCATACTTTTTAATTTTCCCATCTTTTACTGCCTGCTCTAAATCAGATGAATCTACACTAAATCCTGGAGGAATCCCTAAATCCAACATTGCATTATTTACAAATCCTTCTCCGTTGTATTTAGCACTAACATTTGCAATAACGATATCATTAACTTTTAATTGAGTTTTATCATAATCTACCTCAATATCAATTATTTTGTTCTCACCAATTGGTTTCTCGACTTTATTACGAGGAAGGTAGTATGAGGTAACAATTTGATAGAATAAGCTCCCTTTACCATCGACTGTTATCTTAATGTCATTTTCTCCATCTTTAAGGTAGTTTGTTACATCAATTTGTTGAAGAACATCAAAATTCTCTTCATTAATTGTAACTTCTTTTATTTTTTCTCCATTAGCAAAAATTTCAACTATAGCATTAGAATCTTCATTATCGCCACCTAATGAGTAAATCAATGCTTTAAGTGCAAGTATTGTTGAATAAGTTGTTTGCCAATTTCCATATGAATCTTTTTTCTTTACAATGAAATTAAGTATTTTGTTAATAGCATTAGTTTTGTAATCAACTTTCATATAAGCAAGTGCTGTAAGAGCAGTAGTTTCAATACTAATAACATTTCCTGTAGCCCCAACTGCTGATTTATACTGAGGACTTACGCTTCCTTCCCAATACATCATTTTACCATCTGTAACTGCTCTCTTATCTAACTCTTTTAAGATATCAAGAGTAAATGAGTCTTTTCTATCAATGTAGGCCATTGCATTAGCACAAAGAGCAAGAGTATAACTTTCACTTGATTCAAGATTTAAATTATTTTTAATATAATTCTTAGTTGAACTTAGCTTATCATAACCTGTGTATGCTAAATTCCATCCAACAAAACAAGTTGAATCCATTACGTTACCAAGATTTAATCCTTGCGTATGTAATCTCCCCTCAACTTTAAAGCTTCCATCACTTTTTTGTGTTGAAATTAAATATTGTTGAGTTCTATCGATAATATTTTCATCAATTTCATATACTTTATTCATATCATAAAACTCCATTAGTCCATAAGCAGATAACATCATATTAGGACCTTCTGGTGGACCAAACCAGCTCCATCCTCCTGGAGTAGTAGTTTCAAAACTTAATAATCTTTGATACCCTATTCCAATATATTCTTCTGCTTTAAAATTGATTTCAGGTGAAATTTGATTAGTTTCTTTCATATAATCTAGTGTTAAAATATTTGGATACGTAGTTGAAGAAGTTTGTTCGAAACAACCGCCTGGCATTTTAAGCATTGAATCTAAACCTTCTACCATTTGCGAGAGAATTCCGGGATAAATTTTCACAAATACTTTTTCACTATTTTCAATAGTTTCTTGTGGAATAGAAAACGATTTCTCAATAGTTCCCTCTAATCTATCACTAACTGCAGTTCTTATCTCATCTCCGTCTGGCACTATTTCAATGCTTCTTATAATAGCATCACTTTTTGAGTTTGCATAAGCATAAACCGTTAGAGTTTGTTTGCCTATATCTTTTACTTTAATTTTATAATAAAGAACGGTAATTTCATTTTTACTTAATGAAATCGTTTTTGTTGGTTTATCATTAAGTTCAAACCAATTTTCTTCTTTAAGTTCTAACCTAATATCTTGCTTAGTTTCTAAATAATTATATATGGCTATTGGAATACTTACTTCATCATTTTGTGTCAAAGCAACAGGTAAATCAATGTCAACAAAGAAGTCTTGAAATACTATCATACTCCCTGTTGTTGAACCAATCTCTCCTGACTTACTATTCGCAATAGCACTCACTCTCCAAGAAGTTATTGAATCTGCAACGGGTATTGTTAAAGTGGCTTTTCCATTACTATCCGTAATTACTTGTGGATTAACATAAAGAGTTTCTGGAAAAAATTGTCTGACTCTTGGTTCATCTGCAGTACTTGATACCGAATTACTCCCATCTGATTTACCTAAAAACACACTCTCATCACGAGCTCCAGCTATTTGGTTTGCCTTTTCATTTCCTCCTTCTAAGTCCATAGTTCTATCTCCTACACTCATTGTCATTATTAAAAAGCTGAATAATGATAAAAAAATAAATAGTGATGTACTTACTACTAAAGAAACAACTAGCCTATTTCTTTCTCTAAGCATCTCACCAACATAGTTTCCAAATGGAAATAATAATAATACCATTGAAAATCCAATCCACATTACTTTTTCTTCCACAAGTCTACTACTTATGTCAAAAATATTAACTATAAAAATAAATCCTATAATGAAAAAACTATAAGCAGCCAATAATGTTGTTTCAGTTTTAACTTCTTTATTCCCATATTTCCACAAGCTAATAAATGAGTAAATGAAGACTGCTGCTCCAATTATTAATGAAAAAATAATTAGAGTCTCTTCTGATCCTGACCGTTTAAAGAAACTTTCTATTAAAAGCAGTGGCACTATACTCATTTGAATAATTGCAACTATCATTGGAATAAAGAAAGACCAAAATCTATTCTTTTTTCTTGCAGAGTATGCGAGGTAGAATAAGACTCCTGCCGTTATTATGAATACTATACTCAAAAGTTCTAATGCTAGCTCCTCTTTTTTATATCCTGCTACCTCATCAACTATAAGTATAATATATATCATCAGAGCAATCAATAATCCAACTCCTGTATATGTCCCAATACTTATTAATATATTTACAAAAAACGTTTTAAGTTCACGATATTTCTTGTAAATTCCAAATCCTAGCATTCCAACAGGCATTATAACTATGATGTAAAAAAGGATTGAAAAAATAAACTTACTCTGCTCTTCTTTCTTTTTTTCAATCTTTTCTGCTTTTTCAATTGCTGATGATGCCTTTAATGAAAAAACCTCATTAGATTCGGGATTTGCCAATAATATATTACTTACTTGTGCAAATGTACTTTCGTCCATAACTGGATATTTATCATAAATTATTCCTGGCAAAGTAAGTCCATATATTTGAGCTCTTGGTGTCATTAATTCTTTTTCAAGTTCAAAATATAATCTTTCAAATCCTGCATACTTTTCAGATAAAGCAAAAATACTTTCATCAACAATATTTACTCCAATTGCACTAACAATTGGATTATCATTTTTTGTAGTTGTAAATGTAATTGTTGCTTCATCGCCTGGTTCGTAAGTTTCCTTATCTTTTAGAATATCAATATTAATATCATTTCTATCGTTAACAAATACATTTCTTGAATCTCTAACTATGTTTGTATCTCTTAATATTTTGTAAACATTGATTTCTAAACTTCCACTCATAGAATTATCAACATCTAAAGCTAGAGTGCCTTTACTATTTTCAATATCAACAACTTTTGTTAGAATTGTTTGTTTATTTTTAATTACATCAACATATGCAGTTCCTTTATCTCTTGTTGAAAAGACTTCTACATTAATGGTATCTCCTACTTCAAAGATTGATTTATCAACTCTTAATAGGATGTTTTCGGAATCTTCTGTATAACTGTAATATCTTTGATTTCTTCTTAGTTCTATTTCATTTTGAGGGGTTCTACTATAATCTTGTGGAAAACTAAAGGTCTTGCTTCCTTTATTTCCTTTAGAATCAACTGCACTAACATCTAATGTTATATATTTACTTTCAGGAATTAATCGAACTTCTCCAATCCCAAATGAGTTTGTTTGAATTGTTTTATTATCAATAGTGACTGTTGCCGGTGCTGCGTTTCCATCTGGATAAGTTGTAACTACATAAATAATATTTTCTAATTTTTCTTCAAGTTCTCCACTTTCTGGAACTAATTCTATTTCGATAGGATTTTGTGCAATAGGAACTGATTGTAAAACTTCTTCGCTATGTCCTGCATTATCTAATACACTTATGTTAAAGAATAATAAGGATGAACCTTTTTCAAGAGGAATACCAACAAAATAAGAAGGAAGATTATATTCAAATGTGTACTTTCCACTGCTATCTGTTGTTCCGGTAATCTCACCTATTTTTTTCATATCGACTTCATAAGTGTAAATTTCAATTGTGACATCTGCGCTATTTACTGGTTTTCCAAAAAAATATTGGGAATCGATGGAACCTTTGAGTACTTCGTTAGGTAAGTAATATGTTTTTTCTGTTGAAAATCCAACTTTAAACTTTGGTAATACATATTTCTTTACTTCAACAGTTTTTTCAGTATTTTCCTCATTAACAATTGCTCTTACTGTGTATTTTCCTAAATTCAATTCATCTGCAAGAGTAAAGTTTGCTGATGCAATACCGTACTCAGTTGTTTCAATAGTTTTTTTGAATACTTTATTCCCTTTTGAATCTTCAACTTCAAAAGTAACTTCTTCATTACTAAGGGGTTTTAGGTTAGATGGGCCAGTAACTAATGCTCTTAAATGAATTACTTGAGAGGGTTGATAAATTGGTTTATCAGAACTTAATAGAATTTTATGTTTTCTTTCAATAGATATAGGTTTAGTTAAGACATCTTTACCTTTTGATGACGTTGTAGTTATTATCAACTCATACTCTCCATCAAGATATTCTGGAAAGGTAAAGTTAATTTCTGGTGTACCTTCTGCATTGGTTTCTCCTTCATAAAGCAAAACCTTATCTCCTTGCTCATTTTCAACTTCAATTTTCACATTAGAATTAAGTAGGAGTTCTCCCGTACTATGGTCTACTGTAACAACTCTCATTGATGCAGTCGAACCTTGTGCAAAATTATTTTGTGAATATATATGAGTGTCGACTTCATTTGAGAACTTTTCCATATTAAATACGTAGATTGAATATAGAAACAATGATAGGAATATGACTATTACTCCTATTATTGACCACTTTCTCATAATATTTTTCTTAGTACTTTCTTTTTTTGAATCTCTTAAAGAATCTTCCACATAATTTTTTTAGGCACTTTCTTTATAAACTTTCATAAAAATTTTTCTTTCTAAAATTTAAAATTTTGATCATTAAAGAACTTTCTGAAAATCTGGATGTCAAAGCAAGTAATGAGGTAGTATTATCTTGATGTGAGGAGAGTCTCAATTTTTTATCCTACTGTGCACTGCAAAAGTAATTTCCGGGAGATCTGTTTAAAATTACTTTTTCGTGACAAAATACCTTATGGTCGCAGCAGAGCTGTGGGACATAATACCCAGCTAAGGAATCAAAAATTTGTTGGCTGGAATTATTTTTGATGTGCGGTATATCAAAAGGCGTTGTCATGACTGTGTGCGAAAAAGATTTAATAAAGAGAATTTGAAAGACTCTCTCAAACAAAAATGGAAAATAAAGAATTTTATACTCTCAGCCAGGACGAAACTTTGTCGGAGCTTGCATCCGGTTCAGAAGGACTTGAAAGTCGTGAAGTAGAAGTGCGACAAAAAAATTTTGGGAAAAATACGATCACTCTAGAACACGAACGTTCTTTTCTTAGCTTATTTCTTTTGCAGTTCAAGAATTATTTGGCGTGGCTTCTTATCTTTGTCGCTGGCTTTGCTTTCTTTGCAGGCTTTTACCTCAAACAAAATGAACAGGTTATTGATGGAGTAATTATTTCGATTATTATTCTTGCAAATGCTTTGATTGGAGCTTTTCAGGATTTTAAGGCTGAACGTGCTGCTTCTCTTTTGAAGTCTATGCTCAAAACGGAGGCTCTTGTTCTTCGAGATGGAAAAAAGCAGAAGGTCGATGCTGTTGAATTGGTTCCAGGAGACATTATTTTTTTGGAAGAGGGTGACAAGGTTCCCGCTGATTGTCGGCTCTTGGAAGCAAAGGAGTTACGTATTGATGAGTCTATGTTGACTGGCGAGAGCAAACATGTTCTCAAAAATGCTGAGGTAATTAAGGAAAAGGTTCCTTTGGCTGAGAGAAAAAATCTTCTTTTTATGAACACATACGTCTCAAATGGAAGTGCTAGTGCTGTCGTTATTGAAACAGGAAAAAATACGGAAGTTGGAAAGATTGCAAAATCTTTGGAAATTGAAGAGACTTCACCTTTTGTCGAGGAGGTTGATGCTGCAAGTAAGAAAATTACTCTTGTTGCTCTTGCTTTGATTATTGCTGTTCTTGGAATTTATTTTCTTAAGGATCATCATTGGGTTGCGATTCTTATGATTGGCTCTGCTCTTATTATTGGTTCTATTCCTGAGGGTTTGCCAGCAATTGTTACTTTTTCTTTGTCGATTGCATCTTTGAAACTTGCTAAGAGTAATGTTCTTGTGAAGAGGAAATCTTTGCTGGAAACTTTGGGTGGTGTCGATGTGATTTGTACGGACAAAACGGGAACTTTGACGGAGAATCGTATGGTTGTGAAGAGGCTTTTCTTTGATATGAAGGATGACAGTTCTTTGGATGTTCTTTCTGAAAAAACACTTGATGGTTTTGTTCATTCGGCGCTTTTGGCAAATGAAGTAAAAGACACGGACAAGGGTTTTCAGGGAAATCCTGAGGATGTTGCTCTTGTTACTTTTCTTAAAGAAAAAGCTGATATTTTAGAGCTGAGGAAGTCTTGCGAGACAAAGCATTTTGAACCTTTTTCTTCGGAGAAAAAATATGTTTCGTCTGAAAATCTTGTTGACAATAAAACGGTTTTGTATGTGAAGGGTGCTCCAGAAATTATTCTTGGGCGTTGTGAAAGCATTCTTGTTGATGGGCATGTGAAGAAGCTTGATGATTCTCAAAGAGATGAAATTTCTAAAAAATTGAAGGAGTTCTCTGATGCGTCTTTGAGAAATATCGCTTTTTCCTATAAGATTGTTTCTGAGGGTGATAAGGAAAATAGTGAGGTTTTCTTAGGTTTTGTTGGTATTTATGATAAGCCAAAGGATGGCGTTGTGCAAACTGTTGAAATTATTTATAGTGCTGGTATTGAAATTAAGATGATCACGGGTGACAATGTTCATACGGCAACGGCAATTGCAAAGGAATGTGGTTTTAGAAATGTGCAGGCTGTTAGTTGGGATGATGTCAAGGATTTGTCGGATGAGGAACTTAAGGGCGTTGTTGAGAAATGCAATGTTTTTGCTCGTATGTCTCCGGAGTTCAAACTGAAGATTGTCTCGGCTTTGCAGATGAACGGGAGGCGTGTTGCGATTACTGGCGATGGGGTGAATGATGTTCCTGCTCTCAAACAGGCTGAGGTTGGTATTGCTATGGGTTTGCGTGGTACGGACATTGCTAAGGAAGCTGCTGATTTAATTTTGCTTGATGATAATCTTTCTTCTCTTGAGGCTGCACTTAAGGAGGGGAGAACTATTTTTTCAAATATTAGAAAGGTGATTAATTATCTGTTGACGGCAAATCTTGCTGAAGTCTTTGTCGTGTTCTTGGGGTCTATGTTTGGCGTTATGCCTTTTCTTGCTATTCAGTTGCTTTGGGTGAACTTTGTGACGGACATTGCTCCTGCTTTGTCTTTGGGCGCTGATGCTTCTCATAAAAATATCATGTCTAAAAAACCGACTGGGAAACAGGAGAAATTGATTAACAAAAAGATTGCGCTTCTTACTGTATTTATTGGTATTAAGAAGGTTATTCTTATGTTCTCTATGTTTTACATTGTGTACAAGGTGACAGACGATCTTGTTCTTGCTCAGACGATGTCGTTTACTTGGCTTGTTATGTCGCACTTTGTGAGGATTGCTGCTATTCGTTTTGATGAGGGTAGGAGTCTTTTCTATAATAAATATGTAAACTGGTCTATTGCTATTCCTATTGTTTTTCAGCTGGTGATTTTGTACACGCCTCTTGCTGACTTTTTCCAAGTAGTTCCTTTGTCGCTTGTGCATTGGGGCATTATTGTCGCAACTGTTATTTTGGCTGTCGGCCTTGCTAAGATTATTACGTACTTCATCGACAGGAGTTTGCCTGCAAGCGAGCGGGATTATTAATGTGGGGATGGGACTTTGGGTGGACAGCCAGAGAACTTTGAATCCTCCCTTTAGTTGTTTCTCAAAATTCTTTTTTCTAATATATTGCTCAACTTCTAGTTTTACAAAGATTCTGTAGGTATGAGTTAATGAACTGGCTAACCGTTTTGCTAAATCGTCAACCCTAAATAATGATTTCATACTTCTTCTCAATTAACTGAAATTATGCAGTTTTTAACATACTATCATCAATTCACTTTTACACCTCTCCAAATTATTGTTTTTTAGACCATAATTTTGTAAGACCTTTTCAATGTATGAATACTTCAATTCTAATTGTGTTTCACCACAAGAAGCTTCTTTTTGTTTAGAAAAGACAAGTAAATTGTGAGCAATAAACTTGAATAAAAAGTGTCTTTTTATTCCAACTTCCTTTCTAATAATACATTTTTCAAATCCAAGATTTTGTTTAGAATCTTTGTAAAAAGTCTCAATTGGCCAACGATCCTTGTATTTTTCAAGGATTTGTTCATTTGTCAAATCTAAATTATTTGAGCACAAATAATGGGTATCCTTTGATTTTTTAGTCATTGGATCATAAAACTTTGTAAACAAAATTTTTACTTTGCCAACCTTTGGCAAATGTCCCACAAATTCTTGGACTAAATGCCATTGATTATTCACAAAAACCTGCTTGTATTTACGAGGATTAATATACTTAGAATTGTGTTCTTGAAGTTGACGTTTGACTTTTCGATTAAATTTGAAAAGTCTATCTTTCTTTAACATAGTAAAAAAGAATTTCTTCTTTTTAACAACTGTTTTGAGCAAGTTTTGTTCAGAATACCAACTATCTATTAACAAATTGTCAACTTTATCAATACATTCATCAAGCCATGCTTGAGCTATTTCAATTTTAGTTTTGAAAGCAGATGCTTCACTCACATCTGCTTGTTTTTGATAAAGCTCAAATTTAGTAGGATAGAAGTATTCTTCTTGTTTTATGCCACATGAAACAATTGAATGTGCAAGTGAACTTCCGCCATTCAAATGGTCATTATGCCATCCAAGTCCATACATATGTTTTCCATATTTATGTCGACTAAGGGTGTCATCAATAACTAAATCTTTCTCTTTTCGTGGATCAAGTTTTTCATCAATTAGGATATTGAGAACTTGAGACAGTTGATTATCCTCAACTGCTTCTGAATTCATGAAACGACTCAAAGAAGTTTGATGTTTTTTTGAGGATTTAGAATAAGAATTTATACTCTTACGCTCTGAAAACAGTATTCCTTTAACGATTTGTTCAAAGTGGACAACTTGTGGTTTGCTAAGAGTGGTAGCAAATCTTTTTAGAAGGTTTTCAACTTCAACTATTAAAGAATTTTCTAGGTTCATTTGTGCAAAAATAAACTTTTGAAAATCCTTGTTTAATGAATTCTCACTAAACTAAGGTTTAAATGAAAAATTTCGAGCGGAAATTTTTATGTTTGAAAAAACTGCATAACTTCAGTTTGTTAGGATAACTATTTAAATATTTTATTAACTTATTTATATAGAATGAAGACAATTTTTTTTGATTTAGGTGGTACTTTATTAGATTCAGATAATATATTTGAGTATATTGCTGGACAATGGAATATTGAAAATAAAAAAGAAATACAAGACTCATTATTTTCACATTTTTTAAAGATAAAAGAAAATTCTTTGAACTTTAAAACTGTTACTCAATTATTATCAGAAGCAGTAAAAGAGGTTTCGCAAGAATATAATCTGTTAGATATAAGTTCAGAAGTTAGAAATTTTTATAAAGAAATTTATTTGAACAGAGTTTATTTATTTAAGGATTCTCTTGAGACACTAAATTTCTTGAAAAAAAAAGGATATAGATTAATTGTTGTATCAGATGCAGATTCTGAAATAGTTTATCCACAGTTAGAAAAGTTAGGCATTAAACATTTTTTCACAGATTTTATTATTTCTAGTGATATTAAAGCTTATAAGCCCGATACCTTAGTAGTAAATGAAGCAAAAAAATATTGTTCTATGAATGAAGAAGAAAGTTTTTTTATAGGAGACTCTATGGTAGATATTGATACAGGAAAAGAATTGGGAGTGACCCCTATTATATTATCTAATATAAAATATGATAATTTATTGTCTTATTCTTCACTAAGTGAATTCATTAAGAATCAATTCTAATTTTTTAAGAGATGTTAAATATTTATTATAAATGTTGATGTCGTCTTCTTGATATATACCAAATCTAATTTTATTATGAAAAAAATTTAATCCAAAATAATTCCTAGCTCTCATTAACCACAATAATTCTTTAGGATTTGTTTGAGAAAAGTAATTTAAATATTTTCTATAATTAAAATTTTCTCCTTCTTCTAATAAAAAATATGGCATTAATAAACTTGCATACTGGAATTCATTTGGAGCAATACAAAAACTTCCTAAATCTAATAATGAAGGCCTATTGTTTTCAAAAACAATATTTGATTTATGGATATCATAATGAATTAAATTTTTTTCTCTATTTATTGCTGATAAGAATTCAGAACTTGTTAAAATTTCTTTACCTTCATTTTTTACAATTTCGCTATCGCTATTATTAATTATAAATCTAATAATAGATTCTAAACTTTGTATTTCTTGAGGAATTCTAAAACCTGAACTATAGATTTTAGTTAATCTTTGATTTAGATTCTCTATTAGAGAAAATAGATTCCTTTCTTGTTCTTGATTTAAATTAGAATTAATGTGAGTTCCCGTTAAATATCTATATATTTGAACTGTTGTTCCATTTAAATTTGGTTCAGTATATAACATTGGTGAAATTATTATTCCAGATTTATTAATTTCTTTACTTATACTAAATTGAAAATCATTAATATCTGGATCTAGATTTGAGATTCTTTTCATAATAAATTCAGATTCATTGGTTGTTATTTTAAAAGATTCAGAATTCTTTGCTAAAACCAAATTTTCAACTAAAAGTCTTTCCCATGGATTAAATTTAATTTGGTGAAGATAATTATGAGCTGAATTTATAAGAAAATTTCGATTACGTCCATAAACTGTATTTATAAGAACCCTCATAAATCCTGCATGGCTAATTATTAATTCATCATGAAGGAGGGGGGATGTCTCTTCATTTAAATACCTCTCTAAAAAATACAATGCCCTTGCTTGAGTTTCAGTTCCTTTTTCTGCTTTAGGTATTGAATCTAAATCTCCTCTTCTTTCCCAAGTTTTTAAATGTTCAGGGTAAGTTTTTGCAAGTTCTTTCTTTTCTCCTTCGAATACTCCTGGATTTACTTCTTTTAAACAATTTAATTCTAAAATAGGTAACCTTAAATTTTCATTTAAAATGTTTGAAGTTTCTCTAGTTCTTTTAGATGGACTAGTTAATATACATGTTGGATTAATTTCTCTTCCAATTTCAAGTCGCATTTTAAGAGCTAAAACTTCATTTATTCCAATTGAACTTAAACCAAAATCATAATTATCACTTTGAACAATATTTCTTTGATTTCCAACTGAATGTCCATGCCTAAGAAGATATAATGTCATTTTGTTAAACAATTTAATTTGTATAATAATAGATAATATTGATATTTTATAAATATCGCTTTTGTATTTACTACTAGGCATACCCTAGTAAAATTTATAATTAAATAAATATGGAGTATGCAGAGTATTATGTCACTAGTTGAATTAATTACACTAAGAAATAGAAGAATTCCTGCAAATCATTCTTTATCAAATTTAAGATTAGGTAATTTTATTTTATCCAAAAGAAATAAGAATTTAAGTTTTCAACCAATTCTAACAAATTATGATCTTGAAAGAGATTCAGAAGATATTGCTTTAGAGATATGTGCAAATTCTTCTAAAATAATAGGTTTGCCAGGATATATCTGGACTATTGATAAGAGTTTTGAGATTTCAAGAAATTTATATGAATTAGATCCTAATATACAAGTAGTAATTGGAGGGCCGGAAGCTTTATATCCATCAAATATAAAAAGATATGATTGGAATGGAAATGAATATTTTATTAGTGGAGAGGGAGAAGAGCCATTTTTATGGCTCTTAAGTAATTTACAAAATGGAAGAATTGATTTAGATTCTCCTGAAAGTCCTAGAAGTATTTATACTTCTAATAAGTTTAGGAATGTTTCTCCTAACTTATCAAATTTGTCAGATTTACCTCCATTATTTGGAGAAGATTTTACAGATTTATTTCCAAATAATGATATGTATACTAAACCGAAATTATGGCACACATAATTGAGGTTAAACTTTAAACCTCTCAATTGGATACAAATATCCAATTCCTTGATGTAATCTTTCTTCGTTATAAAACTTAACAAATTCGTCTAAATTATTAAATCTACTATCAAATTCTAGCTTATATGTCCCCCACCAACGTTCAATTTTTCCATTGGTTTGTGGATGATGAACTCTTGCAAGAATATGTTTTATGTTAGTATTAATGCAGAATTGAGCAAAAAGTCCATTTTCACTGCCAGGATTTCTGGCAGGAGTAAATTGAGTTCCATTATCTGTTAGAACCTTTTCTGGTTTACCATATTTATTAATTGCATTTTGAAATGCAAGAATTGTATTTTCTGCCGTTGCATTCTCAAAATACTCTGCATGAACTATGAATCTGGAATGATCATCAATGAAAGCAATTAATTGCTTTCCAGTAAATGGACAAGTTGTCCAATCTGTATGCCAAAGCATATTTGGCTTTGGCCATTCATACTTTACAAATTTTATTCCTCGTTGGGTTTAATACCCCGGAGCTCTGCTCCGACTGCTTTTTAATACTCTAATCCTTTTTGTATTGATGGAAACTAGGTATGCGTCTCATTGTAGTTATAGGATTCGTTATCACCTGGTCTTTGTTTTAAAATATCGAAAAAAACTTCTTTCAAAAGAAGTTGTTGAACATTTGAAGTATGTTTTTGAAGGTATTTCTTTGCGCGCTATTATCTTAACTTTGAAGCAATTGGAAGTGATGGAGACCATTTACATATTTTGATGGAGGGAGCTCCAAAATATTCTCCTTCGAAAATTGTGCAAATTTGTAAAAGCATAAGTGCTAAAGAGATTTTCAAAACTTTTCCTGAGATAAAAGATTTCTTGTGAGGTGGTCATTTTTGGACAGAGGGTGGACATATTGATACAGTCGGTGACGGTTATGATGTCAAGAAAATTGAGTCATATATTTTGAATCAAGGTTCAGATAAAAAAGATTTAACTCTAATAACTTTTCTTTCGCCGTGAATACCCCGGAGCTCTGCTCCGATTGGGTAGGCGAAAGTCTATTATTTTTTATTTTCTCAAAAGATAAGCTCGTAAAACCCCCAAATTTGAGGACTCCTTGCTCTCGTCTCACAAATGATGTAGGTTTTTCGTAGCTTTCTATTAAATAATTGGCTTTAGAGACTTGTTTAAACTGGAGTACTCTCCAATTTTGGGCGCAGAGTTAAGCCTCTTCTTTTTCAAGTTATTACTTTACTTCTCAAAGGAATATTCTACCTCTCAAACCACTTAAGTGTCTCTTCAAACAATTGCTCTTCTGTTCCTTCTTCGTCAAAACAATGTCCAGCATTTTTAATGGAAGTAAAAGCAGTCTCAACTGAAATTTTTTCCAGACTCTCTTTCCAGGATTTTTCTAAAATACCTTTTTCAGCACAAATGATTTTTGTTGGTCTGACAAAATGAGAAAGTATTCTCTCATCTAAGAATCTCCATTCTTCCACCATTTCTTTAGAAAGTAAAAACTCAGTTCCCCAATCAACGACATATACTCCCCATTCTTTATTAAACTGCAATTCATCGGAAAATGTTTCTAAAATTTTAAATGCTGGATCCCACAATACTACTGATTTGACGACACTGTGATTTGCCCATAAAATTGTCGGTCCTCCTAAACTATGTCCTACTAAAAATATTTCTGAATACTTTTCCTTAAAATAATTCAAGACTGTTTCTAAATCTCTTGAATGGGTTTTAATCGTGCAATTCAATAATCGTCTGGCTCTTTTATCTCCGGAGTACAAGTCAAATCTAAAGGTGTCAAAATTCCTTTGGGAAAAATATTTTGCTCCGTTGAAAAAAAGATGTTCGTTTTTATGTCCTGTGAGTCCGTGTACAAAGATAATGAGTTTGTTTGTTGCATTTTTTGAAGAATTTAAGATTCCTTTAATCTGAAACTTATCTTTAGTTTCGATTAAGATTTCTTTCTCCATCTTACAAATCATCAAATGATACTTTTTCTTTTTGCAGGTCTTTGAGGAGCGAGACTAGCTTTTCTGTTTGTACGCGCTTTTGCTTTGTCGTGTCTCTGTCCCGAATGGTTACTGTGTTTTTGTTTTCTCCTTCTTCTAATGTTTCGTAATCGACTGTTATGCAATAGGGTGTTCCAATTTCATCTTGTCTTGCGTAGCGCTTTCCGACAGATCCTGCTTCGTCGTAAAATACTTTGAGGTCTTCTTCCTCGAGTTCTTCTACTATTTTCTTTGCGTATTCTGGAAGGGAATCTCTTTTCATGAGGGGAAAGACGGCGACAAAGTTTGGGGCTAGTTTTTTCGGGAAACCATATACTGCATTTCCTCTTTCTTCTTCGCTTGAGAGTTTCTGATCAAGTAATGTATACAATTGTCTTCCTAAACCAAGACTCAATTCTAGTACATGAGGTATAAAGCGCTCTCCAGTCATGTCGTCCAAAACTTCCATTTTTATTCTGGAAATCTCTTCGTGCCCTTTGAGGTCGTGGTCTGTTCTATAATGTACGCCTCCAACTTCTACCCACGACGCAGGATTGTTCATCTTCACTTCGATGTCAAAGTGGTACTTGTTGTAAAAGGCTTTTTCTTTGTCGTTGAGTTCTAGGAATCTAAAATTTTTCTCGTCTAGTTTCATGATTTCTAAATGAAATTGCTGTACTTTGAGCATGTGGTACAAATAAAATCTTGGAAGGCCGTAGCTTCGTAATTCTTCTAGGCTTAGATATTCTGGTTCTTGGTCTCTTTTGTCTTTGAGAAGTACTTTTAGTTTAGAGTTTTTTACTGCTTCGTATCCTTCGTGTTCGTCAATTTTTGAGGGGTTGAAGAAAATCTGAAGTTCTGCCTGTTCTAGTTCTCTTGTTCGTAGTGTTAGATTTCGTGGGGAAATTTCATTTCTGTACACTCTTCCGATCATTCCAAGGCCAAGGGGAAGTTTTTTTCTTTGAAGCTCGAACTGGATTTTGAAATTAACGTAGGGGCTTTGTGCTGTCTCTGGACGTAGGTAGGCCTTTGTCGCGCGCTTTGGTCCCATGTCGACGGGGAACATCATGTTCAGGTTTTCCACTTTGACTTTGGAATAATCAATGTCGCCTAGAAGTTTGTTCTCAACAATTTTTTTGAGCATTTCCTCATTTGTCAGCTCTTCTGCTTTTTCATTGAGTTTGTCTTCGATAAGATGATCTGCTCTGTAGGTTTGGTCTTCTCCTTCGATTACTACGATGGGGTCAAAGAAGTTTTCGAGGTGTCCGCTTGCTTTGAAGACATGTTCATGCATGATTATTGATGCGTCAATTTCAACAAAGTTGCTTCCTAATTTGAGAAAGAACTTTCGCCACTCTTTGCACCAGTTGTTTTTGAGCGCTGTTCCGTTGTGCCCGTAGTCATAAAGTCCGGACAGTCCTCCGTAAATTTCTGAAGATTGGTAAATGAACCCTTTCGCCTTTAGAAACTTTGAAAATTCCTCCATACTTAGCTTATTTTCCATGAGAGCAGTGAGGACGGGAGCTTTATAAATTTTGTCGCAGGTGGTTTTGGACTTCTTTTTTTCTTTCTCCTAAGCTTATTTGTTCTGCTGTTTCTTTTTCTTTTAATTCTGCAAAAAGCTTGAGTGTTGCCTTTCTAAACAAAATGTAGCTATTTATTTCACCCTTGAATTTCCTTCTTGGGGTTGATGCTAAAATGCTAAGAGTTCTTTTCTTTGGATCTCCCTTGTAATAAATTTTGAAATGACTACTCTGAGTTTTTTCACAAATAAAAAAGCTGAAAAATTATACTTAAAGAAAGGTTATGTTATAACGGGAAAAGTTGTAAATAATGAAAATGAAATGGAAAAATTGTTTTAAACTTTGTCAAAACCAATAGTTTTAAATATTAGGAAATATTATATCCTATTATGACAACAACACAGATAAATATAAGAATTTCAAAAGATTTTCTAGAAGAGGTAAGAAATTATGCTAAATTTCATGGATATTTAAATGTTCAAGAATTTATTCGTGATGCTGCAAGAGAAAAAATTTATGATCAATATGAAGTAAGAGAAGAATATCTTGCAAAACTAAAAAGTAAAGATGCAACTACTTTTTTATCTGATAAAGAAGCAAATGAATTTGATAAAGAACTTGAAAGAAGAGCAAAATTAGAATGAGAAATAGGAAATATAGTAGTCTTTTCAAAAAAGCTCTTAATAAATTAAAAGGAAAAGAGTTGCAAAACTTACTAAAAAAAAGAGATGAAGTAATGAACAATAGTGATTTAAACCATTATAAGAATCTAAAATATGATTTAAAACAATATAAAAGAGTTCATGTAAATGATTCTTATGTTATTCTATTTTTTGGTGATGATGGAACAGTTTACTTTGTAGATTATGAACATCACGATAAAGTTTACAAAAAGAAATATGAAAATTTAAAATTTGAATAATTTCAAAATATTTCAAAAAATAAGAACTCGCCCCCTAAATTTTACTCTCCTCCTTCCAGTCGTCGGGGCCGTTGCCACGGATTTTGCATGCTCATTATTCTTTGGAGAGAGTAGAGAATGGAAGTTATGGAATGGAGGAGCTTGGAAAAAGAATTTTTTTGCTAATTATTTTAAAGGCCTGATGACTTGAAATGGAAGAAATATGACGAGAATTGCTATTGTAAAGAAGGAAAAGTGTAAGCCTAATCTGTGCGGCTGGCAGTGCATGAAGTCCTGTCCTGTGAATATGAAGGGCGCAGATTGTATCTACGAGGATAAAACGGACAAAAAGGCAGGGATCGACGAAATTTTGTGTACGGGCTGTGGGATCTGTCCTAAGATTTGTCCGTTTGATGCTTTGACTATCATTAATCTTCCAGACACAAAGGGGCTTGAAGCGCTTCACCAGTACGGACTGAATGGCTTTCGTATTTTTCATCTTCCTCTTATTCAGGAAAGTGCAATTACGGGGATTGTCGGGCGCAATGGAATTGGTAAATCGACTGTGATTAATGTTCTTTCAAAAACAATTCGGGCAAATTTTGGGAAGTTTGATTTGTCGAGTATTTCTGATGAGGAATATTTTTCTCGTTTAATTCAACTTTTCAAGGGTACTGCTTTACAAAATTATTTTACTAAATTATCTAGGGAAGAAATTCGTATTGCGTACAAACCGCAGCAAATTGTGTCTATTCCTCATGTGTTCAAGGGTACGGTAAATGAGCTTTTGACAAGGGTTTGTGATGATGAGGAGCGAAAAAAGAGTATGGCTGAAAAACTTCATGTGGCTCATATTCTTGACAGGGACATTGCTGTTTTGTCGGGTGGTGAATTGCAAAGGGTTGCTTTGTGTTCTTGTCTTTTGAAGAAGGATGCTACTTTGTACATTTTTGATGAGGTTACGAATTATTTAGATATTTACGAGAGGTTGAATAGTGCGAGTGTGATTAAGGAGGTTGTTGCTTCGAACACGGCTTTGGTTGTTGAACACGACTTGATTGTTATGGACTTTCTTCTGGATTTTCTTCATATTATGTATGGACAGGAGGGCGCTTATGGAATGCTGACGGGTGTCAAGTCTGCAAAGGCTGGAATTAATGACTATTTGGGGGGTTATTCTAAGGAAGAGAATGTGCGTTTTCGGGATAAGGCCATTAGCTTTGACAAGGATTCTGTGAGTGAGGACAAGAGAATTGATGTGTTTGTTTCTTGGGGTGAAAGAAAGATTGAGGCTGGAAATTTCTCTGTTACTGTTCAAGATGGTGATGTGAAAAAGGGAGAAATTGTCGGGATTATTGGCCGTAATGCTTTGGGAAAGTCTCTTTTTTTGAAGAGTGTTGCTCATGCTGAGGGAGAATTTGGTATGCTTGCTATTTCGTATAAGGAGCAGTTGATTGAACGTTCGGACACGCTTGTTTTGTCTGAGTTGAGTCAGTTTCCTAATTATACGGACACGTTTTATCAGATGTATGTTCTTGATCCTTTGAATATTGCTCCTCTTTTGGAAAGGGAAATTAGTGATTTGTCGGGTGGTGAATTGCAGAGATTTGCGATTGCGCGCTGTTTGCTTCAGGATGCTCAAATTTATGTTCTGGATGAACCGACGGCTTTTTTAGATATTGAGGACAGACTTAAGGTTTCAAAGGTCTTGCGCAATTTTGTAACGCTTAAGGGCAGATCTGCTTTTATTGTCGATCATGACTTGGTGTTTATGGATTATCTTTCTGATAAATTAATGGTCTTTGAGGGTAAGCCTGGACTCGAGGGTTTTGGTCTTAGTCCTATGAGTATGCGTGATGGAATGAATCATTTTCTTAAGCAGTTGAAAATTACATTTCGGCGTGATGATGGAAATAAGAGGCCGAGAATTAACAAGCTTGGTTCTGTGAAGGATCAGGAACAGAAAAAATCGGGAGAATATTATTATGCTTAACTTTGTTTTTTTGTTGTCTTTTTAGGAGTTTTTTTTGTCGTGCTCTTTTTTGTTGCTTTTTTCTTTGGCGTCGTTTTTGCAGCTTTTTCTTTTGCTTTTCTTTTTTCTTCTTCTTCGGCTTCTTTGCGTAGTGTTGAGGTGTGTACTGCTTTTATTTTTTCAAGGCTGGTATATGTTGGCATGCTGTGATCGCGCAGAGTTTTGTCAAGATCTTCTTGGGAAACGATGCTGCTGCTTTGTCGTCTGCTGCTTGTAGAAAAGGAAGAAAGAGAATAAAGAGGACAATAACCGCTTATTCCCGTAATAAGAAGCAGGAATGAAAAGAAGTATAGGACTCCTTTTGTGAAAAGCATTCCCGGAACTTTGTACATTGCAAGAATGAAGAGGATAAGCCCACAGACTACTCGTAGAGCTCTTTCGGAGGAACAAACATTTGGCGCCATTGTGTTTGCCAAAGGTGTCTTTTTTTTATATGCTTTTGCATTTTGTGTTTTCTTTGGAAAAACGAAACTGTTGGTCTGTCGTCTGCTGGGAGCTTCTTTGGCGGCAATGTTTTTTTTATTAAACATTCAGGAAGGTGAAGAGCAATAGCGGCACAATCTACTAGGGTAGAAATTTTTAGTTTTCATTAAACATCGACAGACTAAACAAGGCAGGAGCGATCTACAATAGTAGAAATTTTTAGTTTTCATTAAACTTTTATTTACCTAGGCGAGAGCCGATGAGATCTACAATAGTAGAAATTTTTAGTTTTCATTAAACCCTTTATTAATTATAGGTTCGTCGGGATGGGATCTACAATAGTAGAAATTTTTAGTTTTCATTAAACCTGCTATGGATATGATGAATTATTGTATGTCATCTACAATAGTAGAAATTTTTAGTTTTCATTAAACAAACCAAAAGTCGAAAAAGAAATAATCATAATCTACAATAGTAGAAATTTTTAGTTTTCATTAAACCTCCTTCTAAACTTGAATAAGAAGCTAAAATCTACAATAGTAGAAATTTTTAGTTTTCATTAAACGGAGTTTGCAAATTCTTGGGATGAAGAATCTACAATAGTAGAAATTTTTAGTTTTCATTAAACTTCAGAGAAATAGGGGTATGATAGAGCAGAAATCTACAATAGTAGAAATTTTTAGTTTTCATTAAACCATAGTGGAATTATTGTTGAAGTTAATGAAATCTACAATAGTAGAAATTTTTAGTTTTCATTAAACCATAGTGGAATTATTGTTGAAGTTAATGAAATCTACAATAGTAGAAATTTTTAGTTTTCATTAAACTTTATCGATACATTCTGAAAAGACACATTATCTACAATAGTAGAAATTTTTAGTTTTCATTAAACCTACCTATTATAAGGTTTTTAAAGGTCGAATCTACAATAGTAGAAATTTTTAGTTTTCATTAAACAGCAATTACTTCGATTCTCTGGACAATATCATCTACAATAGTAGAAATTTTTAGTTTTCATTAAACTTTTCAAATTGTAAAGAAGCAATCTCAATCTACAATAGTAGAAATTTTTAGTTTTCATTAAACATCAGGTAAAAACCCGACATAAGAACACCATCTACAATAGTAGAAATTTTTAGTTTTCATTAAACATAGTTTGGGAGTTAGTATTGAGAATTATATTATCTACAATAGTAGAAATTTTTAGTTTTCATTAAACACCCTCCAACACCCCTTGAACCCCAATCATCTACAATAGTAGAAATTTTTAGTTTTCATTAAACAAAGTTCGTGTAACTGTTGTCTGTAATAGTTATCTACAATAGTAGAAATTTTTAGTTTTCATTAAACTTTCAACAGCCCTTAGCAATTCTGTTTTTATCTACAATAGTAGAAATTTTTAGTTTTCATTAAACATGCAGAACATGCAAGAAAGAATGGCTGAATCTACAATAGTAGAAATTTTTAGTTTTCATTAAACAGGTCACAGAATTAATTAAATTAGATTCATATCTACAATAGTAGAAATTTTTAGTTTTCATTAAACAAAGAGAGGATAGCAAATCTAAATACATCTACAATAGTAGAAATTTTTAGTTTTCATTAAACTTCTTGATGACTTACTTTTTATGGGGATTATCTACAATAGTAGAAATTTTTAGTTTTCATTAAACTATTGAGACGCTCAAAATTAGTAGCATTCAATCTACAATAGTAGAAATTTTTAGTTTTCATTAAACTAAAACCATTTTTTAATGAGAAAACTTATTATCTACAATAGTAGAAATTTTTAGTTTTCATTAAACTGTTGTCTGAGGAGCTTGTAGTCCCTAAGATCTACAATAGTAGAAATTTTTAGTTTTCATTAAACTTTTGGTAGGTGAAAATTCAACTTTATCATCTACAATAGTAGAAATTTTTAGTTTTCATTAAACTTCAGCGCAAGCTGCAAATCCGAACAATAGATCTACAATAGTAGAAATTTTTAGTTTTCATTAAACACCGCATCAAGGGCACGGCTCCAAACAGAAGGTTCATATCTACAATAGTAGAAATTTTTAGTTTTCATTAAACTTAAGCCACGGCAAGAATGGTACCAAGTACATCTACAATAGTAGAAATTTTTAGTTTTCATTAAACTGAGAGTGACATTGTTGTGATTCTCATAAATCTACAATAGTAGAAATTTTTAGTTTTCATTAAACAGATCGGCAAAGCTCACGCTACATAAGGAATCTACAATAGTAGAAATTTTTAGTTTTCATTAAACTAAAATCAACAACATCCGAAACAAATTCAATCTACAATAGTAGAAATTTTTAGTTTTCATTAAACAATCTTTACTTCACTTACTACTGAACTATCTACAATAGTAGAAATTTTTAGTTTTCATTAAACACCAAAGCAGCTTTCTTCCCGATATGACATCTACAATAGTAGAAATTTTTAGTTTTCATTAAACTTACAAATGTTTATCTTACAGATGTTATCTACAATAGTAGAAATTTTTAGTTTTCATTAAACAGGAACACCAGAAACGTAATAACTAGAAAAATCTACAATAGTAGAAATTTTTAGTTTTCATTAAACCATATCAGCAACAAAAACCATTTCAGCCCAATCTACAATAGTAGAAATTTTTAGTTTTCATTAAACCAAAATGTTTCTTTTCCAGTAGCTAAATCTACAATAGTAGAAATTTTTAGTTTTCATTAAACCCAGAATCTCTTAGAGAAGCTAAGATATCTACAATAGTAGAAATTTTTAGTTTTCATTAAACACTGTACGTATTTACCTTCATTTGTTTCACATCTACAATAGTAGAAATTTTTAGTTTTCATTAAACCTATTTTCATCAAAGAATTTTATCTCATCATCTACAATAGTAGAAATTTTTAGTTTTCATTAAACAGAGAATGTTATACTGGCATGAATTTTAATCTACAATAGTAGAAATTTTTAGTTTTCATTAAACCTTTGAGTCTTCAAGCTCGTAAACTTATTATCTACAATAGTAGAAATTTTTAGTTTTCATTAAACAGGTGACACTTCAAGTTGACCCTGCTGCTGATCTACAATAGTAGAAATTTTTAGTTTTCATTAAACAGGCCGGCATCTCGCCTTTTTTGTAATGTGTGTTTAGAGAGCTTCTAGATGTAATGTACATCATTTTAGAAAAAACTCTAAAACTCATTTTTCCCATTTAACAAGAATTTATTTTCTTCTGTTTTTTTAAATATTTGCCTTTCACAAAGCTCAAAGCTTGGGAATTTGACCAAATCAAGGAACCTGAGAAATTAAAATAAAGACTAGGGTTTGCAAGTTTAGCATATAACAAGATCTGTCTCTTCGTTTTTTGCATAGCCAAAACGGATAATGTCGCATGTTTTGGACAGATGAAAGATGAGAACACTGTCACTTTGCTCAAACTTTTTTTCAAATTTCTTTTTAATTTCAACTTTAACCATCTCTAAAATTCTCTCACTATTATTAATTTCATAAACTGAATACTGTAACCTCCTTCCGTACGCCAAAAGAAACTTTGAAAAACGGGTCCTTAATTTGTCGTCTCTGATGTCGTAAGTTAAAATAATCATTTTTTCTCACCCATAAGAAAGAGGGGAAACTCTTCAATCTTCTTCTCTTTCATAAGAGCTCGGTAATATTGTTGAATATAAAGAAAAATCTCCTCTTTGTAATTTAGAATCTCCTTGAGAAAAAACTGTGCATACTTTTTTGAAAAATCTTTTTTCACATAGACCTGTCCTCCTTTCTCATAAAAATCTTCTTCATTAATTTGCTTCAAATTATATCCTGTTTTTATTCTCTTATCAATAATACAGCGAAAAGGTTCAATAATATCACAAACTAGAGATTTGCGTTGAAAAAAATATTTATGATAAAATCCTGCATAGATATCAAAACCATATAACTCTAAATTTGCCTCAATGAAGTTGTATAAGTAATAATAACCGATATCAAAGAGAAGGTTACACACATCTTCTTTTGAACGGGGTCTTCTTCCTTTGAATCCTATATTTTTGAGATATGTCGAGAAATACAGTTTGGCAGCATTTCCTTCCAACCCTAAAAGCTCTTTGTCAGTTGGACACTGTTTAACTTGCAATATAATTTCATTTACTTTTGCAATATTTTCTTTTTCTTCTTTTGTTTTGTAACGCAGGGAGTTCATAAGAAATACTTGGTTTTGTACTTTATTGCTCACGATATGTTTTGCAAGCTCAAGATCTTTGGAGGAATCATACTGCTTTCTTCTGAGGAGGACATTCCCTTTGTTGTCGGCTCCGATTGTAAAATAGGGTTTTAGGCTAAAGGTTAGAAAAGTAATGGGGAAGGCATACTTTTTGGCGTTCTTGATAAGAACAGAGGTAATACTGCAATCTCCGAGTACAAAGATCGCAAAGATTTTGTGGCAGGAATGTTGTAAAATTATTTTCTTTTTTTCTTCATCATACAATACAAAATTGGAGTTTGTGAACTTGAGTTTTTTTGAGGTATCGCTTTCTATAAGAAGGATCTGCTTACTCATGAAATCTGGTCTACTCATCATCTTTATAGTAATCGCACAATTCTTTGTAAATACACATTCTGCATTTTTTTACATTTTGGCTGAAATGTTTATCTTCTAAATTGAAGTTACGCATTTGAGTGAGAATTTTGAGAAGTTCTTCTTTCTCTTTCTCAGATGGAAGCTCAACTGGGAACTTTTTATTGTCGCTCAGAGAATAGAATCCTATTTTCTCAACTTTGTAACCCATCTCTTTAAGACAAAAATATTGTGCATAAAGTTGAAGGTAGTAACCTTCGTATAGTTTTATAATTTTCCTTTTTCGCTCAATCAACTCTTTTTTTTCTGTATCAAAGAGATCTATTTTGCCAATAACTCCTAATTCCTCACTATATATGTCTATTCCTTGTAATATTGTCTTTTTTGTAGAATACTTTTTTTCATCTATGTTCTCGTGTGCCAGTCTGCCTTTTTGCTGTACTGTTGTGTGATAAAGGGAGCTGTCATTTGTACTGTACAGGTTATGAAAATAGATACTTCTCGGACAGAAAATGAAGTCGTTAAGGTTGGAGATGATTATGTTCTCTTCCATTATTTACTATTTCTTTCATGAACAAACTTTAACCAATCTGTATTCGAACACCATCTTCTTACATATTTCTTTTTCTCTTCACCATTTTTCTTTTTTTCTTTTATAAATTTAGCTTTTTTAAGTTCATTAAATTTTTTAACTGCTTTTTCTTTATCATCTTCGCTATTTAATTCGTTCAAAAGCCACAACCCTTTTAGAGCAATATTGTATGCTCCATTTGCATCAGCATCTACTGGCAATTTCCCTATCCATCCACCTTCTTTATTTTTTCCTTTTTTCTTTTTCTCTTCACTATTAAAAAACTTATTTGAACCTCTCTCACCTACTTCAACTGAAGAAACAATTGCATCATGTTTTCCTTCTTCATCCTCCCAAGTATGACGCAAAGCAAGTAAAACAGAAAACTGCTTTAGTAAACTCTCGTAAAACTTGGCACCTAATTTAGAATTTTTATCCTGAAGGACCAGATCTAAATTATCCTTCTCAAAATCAATATTATTCTCTTTAAATAATTTCTTCAACTCAGCATTAATATCTTTTTTTTTATAGAACCATTTATTGTTTTCTTTAACTACAGTAGAACGAGGTGCAGAGTGAGAGCAAACTGACCACTTTGTCTGTTTTAATTCATTCACATCAACTCTTAAACTGTCAAACATTTTATAATCAAAATCAAATCTAAAATATTCATATTCTTTATCGTAACTAAGATTAATTTTCTCAAAGAATTTAATAGCATTCTCTTTACTTGTGAATTTTGTATTTAATAAATTAATAAATCCCGTACTGGGACAAATTTTACTTGTATAATCGGGAGGAACAAAGAATAAAAATCCTTCTTGTTTTGACATATATTTGAATGGAGGAATAGTCTTATTAGTTAATTGATACCCTTTTAATACTCCTCCCTTTCCATACAAATTATTTTTATTAAGAACTAAATATTGAAATTTCTTTATTAGCATATTTTCAAATTTTTGATAAATGCTTTTCTCAACTTTAGCCCCTCTCTTTTCTTTAATATAAGAATTTAAATTCTCCAAGACTATAATTGCATTTTTTTCAATTACTAATTTTGCAAGTTGATGTACAACCTGTGACAAATATCCTTCTTTTAGATTTTTAATGTTCTCAATAGTTTCCCAGTTTTTTCTAGCTTTTAACCTTTCCTCTTCTTTCGAACTTAATAATTTGTGATAATCGATTTCTTTCCTTTTTTCTTCTTCAACCGAACTCAATTTATTAAGGGAAAATTGCATTCCCTCAACTATCTCTCCATTAGTATTTATCATACTAAGATAAATTAAATTTCTTTCTCCACGATCTAATCCTATTATGTTGACATCATCTCGTTTATGCAAGAACTCCAAAACTTTTGTATTAATAAATTCAGTATTTTTTGATTTAAAATTTATTTCAATAGGACAATGAAATAAAATTTTATCTTTTGTAAATCTCTTATCTTTTATCCTTGCACAATTTTTTTTCTTTTCTTCAGAAAAATCTTCCCACTTACCTTCTTCATCCACATCATATTTTTTTACGATGGTAAAATTATTGAGATATTTTTTATCTTCTTCAAGGAGGACATCCTTATCCTCTTTCTTTTCAAATTTTGATAGATAATACCTATTCAGTCTATCAATGCTCTCAGAAGGAACAGGTTCAAAATTGCCATCTTCTAACCTAAAGAATTTTTTAGCAACTTGGCAACCAACGGGATGAAGTATCCTTTTTTCTTTATGTATAGAAGCTTTTCGATAAAATACTTTAGCCTCACCATTTAATTTGAAAACTACGTCTGCCAAATTTTTTTTATCGAAAAGCATTTCCCAATAAAGAGTGTGCAAATTTTTTTTACCAATACTTTTCGGATTAAAATCTTTGTTGTGAATTTCAAAAAGATAAATTTTTTCATTTGCAACTTGTTTATATAACCAAGCTTCAGAAAGCTCTTTTTCAAAAGTTATTTTATATAATCTAGAATTTGTTTCTCTATAAAAGTCATCAATATGTTCATACTCTTTCTTGAATATATCTTCCAAATCATAATTACTTTGCACTACACTTTCATAACTCTTCAGGAAAAGCTTACAATATGCTACCCATTTCTTAACTGCCTCTTCATAACCCTTCAGGTCATTGGATTCTTTTAAATATTTTTTTTGGAATTTTTTAGGTTTTGTACCGTCACTTTTTTTTTTATGAAAACTATTTGTTCTTTTATCAAAAACAGTATTGTTTAAATCATAAATTTCTTTTGATATAATAAATTCTTCAGCAAAAACTTCTCCCCCATTACTTAAACTTTCTCCTTTCTTTACCAAATAATTCTTTGATTTTTTACTAAAATAATTTTTAATCTTATTCGTCTGAGTAGTACATTTAGGAATCATTGTAGCACAATCCTTAAAAAATTTGTAATCACACTTGGAATATAACTTAGTTTTGTCATTGAGTAACTTAATGTCCTCCACTAGGTCTTTTTCATTATTAGTTAATTGAACAACTTCATTTTTAATCTTTTCATATGTTTTAGTTTCTCTTTTTTTAGTCTCTAATTCTTTCTTTTTTTCAGTGATCTTGCTTCTAGTCTCTTCTAGCTTAATACTGAGTTTATCTGTATCTAAATTCTCTGAGTCAAATATCCAATTATTTTCTTTATTCATAATTACTAAATAATATGAGTCTTCTTGTGATAACAAAATTCCTTTGTTCTGTTTCTCTTTATTTTTATCCCATCCCTCTAATAAGGTCCCTGTATCAAATAATAATCTAAATTTATCTAAGCTGTAGGGTTTTTTAGTTATATAATTTCTTGCTTGATTGTAAATTTCTATAATCTCGGCTTCAAAAAGGAATTCCTGTAACTGCTTTAAAGTATTATAAAATTCAGAATCTTTATCTAGATTTTTATCTTTTACATAAAAGGGACTTAGAATGTAATTAAACTCTAACAATAGGTCCAAAAAACTTTTTATTTTATCACTATCACTTCCTGCTCCTTTTTCTTCTCTTAAGTCTTTTGAATAATTTCCTGAAAGAATATGCACAATTTCCTCCCTTCTCTTATCAAATTCATTATATGTGTGTCTCTCTTCTTTTTTTAATTCTCCATTTTTTTCAAATTCGTAAGTAGTTGTAGGGTTCTTAAAATAATTGAGGATTGGATGTTCAGACTTCTCTTTCAAAGTTTCATCTTGTTCGTACTTATCTAAATAATATTTAAGACTATCTTCTAAGTCTTTAATACAAAATTGTTTAGAGTCAAGAAACTTTTTTTTCTTATTTCCTCCAATTTTAAGTTCCTCATCACACCAGATTTCAAGAGCATGTTCGATATATCTCCCATAACCAAATATTTTTGCAGAAAGTATACTTATTGTTTTCTCATTAATATAAATTTCAGCCACCTCATATTCTTCTATTCTTTGTAAGAAGATTTTAATTTGTTCAAACAAACTATCTCCATTTTCTTTCTTATCCAAAATTGTTAAAGAATGATTAATTCCTTCAATAACATCGCGAGTCTTTTCAAGAATTGTAAAGGAAAAAGATTTTGTTTTTTTAATACTAAGAATTTGTTTTTTTAACTTATCAAATGTATCAATTTTTATCTTCGCAGGTTTTTCTCCACTTTGACATTGTTTTTTAATTTTCCTATTTTCTTCTTGGACAAATTCATTAATAATTTGATTGATTCCTTTTTTTTGTTCAATTCCTTGTGCTATTGCAATGATTCCTAATTTTTCATTGTTATAGGCATCTATCCCATCCTGAGTTAAACATCTGTTAAAATGTTCTAATTTAAAAATTTCGTTTGCACCTTTTTCGTCAATCAACGTCTTTAATTTGGGGTGATCTTTTTCAATCTTCTTATAATTTTCAAGATTTCTTTTGAATATTGGAAAATTATCATGAATGATCCTATAAGGGATTGATACTGTAATTTTTTCTTTAGAATATACATTCTTTCTATTCTTATTAAAATCAGTAAAATATGTAAAAAATCTTTGTAATTTCTCTAAATCTTTTTTTATAACTATTTTATCTATTTGCGTATTATTTCCTATTTTTAGATCTTCCTCAGTAGCATTTTCCATCCATGTTTCGAGTTTACACTTCCCTCCATTTTTTTTACTTTTGTTTAGGAGAGCACTTTCAAACATCTCTTTTGCTTTATCATTGAGTTTTCCACTAAGTTTTGCTCTTAACTTAGTAAAGGGATCTTTCTTTTCTTCAGTCTCGTCATCTTCTTCAGAACTATTCTTACTTAAATTCTCAGTTTTATTGAGTAGTTCTAACTCCTCATCATTGAAACTAAATTTGGATAAGACATCATCAATAATACTTCTATGTTCACAATCAATTAATTTCTTAACTCTCTCATAGCTCTCTGAAAGTTCTAAATCATTTTGAATACTTTTACTAAAATCCTCTTCAGATTCAAACAAAGTTCTAACAAGATCTTTAGTCTTCCCGACAGGCTTGAGCTCAAAGCGTAGCGTCTTGGACAAACTGTACTGGTTTGTAAAGTCGTCCCATATACTTGTCCCTTCTTTCTGTGCTGTCTCATGTGTTTCCTTCATAAAATGTGCCAGAATTAAAAATCCTTATAAATTTTTCTTTTCACTTGAACAAAATCTCCAAAAGATAGACATAAACTCAAAATTAAATGTGCTTTTTAGAAAAATGTGATAAAAAATCGAATTTTTACCGTCCACTAAGAACAAACTAAGCTTTTTTCTCGCAACAGGAAAGTCCCCACATAAAAAACGCCACATCTCACCTCCACCCTCGCCAAAAATAGTTTTATAAAGGAAACAGACTTCCTTTACCTTCATGGCACAAGCTGCATACGACACTCAGTACGGTGACAAACTCATTAACGACTCCGCAGACATCACTTTCGATTGTCCTAAATGTGGATTCAAGAGTATCTCCAGAAGCAGGAAGGCAAGACAACTTTCAAAGCCTTACACCTGTCCTAAATGTGGGTTTATTGGCCCATAAATATTCATTTTATCTTTGTCTTCTAGACATTCCTTCTCTTAAAAAATGGCACAAGAACAATATAAAACACTTAGTTTTGTTCTTATTCTAATATCGGCATTTCTCCTTTTTCTTTTTTTAGGGGGAATTTTTCTTGGAAAACCAATGAACGAACAAAAACAAACTCTTGATACAAAAATGACTCAGAACAACTCTTTGGAAACTCAAAACTCAACAGACACTATTGTCGTGTTTGAAACAAGCAAAGGAAACTTTGAAATAAAACTCTACTCAGAGGAAAGTCCTATTACGGCAGGAAATTTTGAAAAACTTGTTAAAGAGGGCTTCTACGATGGACAGCGTTTCCACAGAGTTATCCCGAACTTTATGGTTCAAGGTGGAGATCCTCTCTCAAAGAACGAAAGTATGAAGAGCCGTTGGGGTACGGGCGGCCCAGGTTATTCTATTCAAGATGAATATATTGAAGGACTTTCCAATAAAAGAGGAACTATTGCAATGGCAAATTCTGGTCCAAACTCTGGTGGCTCTCAGTTCTTCATCAATGTTGTTGACAATACTTACCTTGACTGGGACAAAGCGCCAAGTTCAAGTAAGCACCCCGTTTTTGGAGAGGTTATTTCTGGAATGGATATTGTTGATGCCATTGCAAATGCAGCGACAGACTCCGCAGACAGACCTCTGCAAGATATTGTTGTGACTCGTGCTTATATCAAGTAATTCTTTTTTTTCTTCTTCAAAAATTTCTTTCTTTGAAGCAGTTCTCCTTCTCTTTTCACCTTTAAGACTAGGATTTTTCTCTTTGAAAAGACGACATTTCATTTAATTAGCAGAGTTTTAAAAATTGAAAAAACTTCTAAAAGGATAAAAAAATATTAAAAAATTAGTATTTTTTTTAGGAAAATGAAATCTTTTTGTAATAAGCTTTTTCTAAGAAAATGACACGGGTCATGTGGAGGAACCCAGGAAGAATGCTCTTCTGAAATTTTTCAAAAAGAGAATTTAGGGTGCTAGAAGAATACCTTTCAACTCAGAAATAAAAATGCTCAAAGAGAATATTTCCACTGCAAATGAGACTAGGGTTTTTTTAGACAAGCTACTGTTTAAATTGCTAGGTCTAAATTTTGTTCTCTATGTTCTCTTTCTTTGCTTTGGGGCTTATATCTGTCTTTCTGACCCTCCCTTGGGCTTTGAGCCAAAAATTTTACTTGAAACTACAGCTTTTGTCGTACTGTGCTTCTACCTCCTTACGTTTTTTTTGTTCTTTCACCATAAACATTCTCTCTGTGTTCTTCCTTTTCTCGTAGTGATTCTTTTGAATCTTCTTTATTTTATCTTTGTTATGCAGTAGATAGTGTCCTGTTTTTTTTCTTAACGAAGGGCTTTATAAATTCCCTTTGCCTTCCCTTTTTATGATGAAACTGCATTTTCTCGGAACTGGCTGCATGATGCCGACAAAGGAGAGAAACCATTTGGCGACGGCTCTTGAGTACGAAGGTGAAATGCTCCTTTTTGATTGTGGCGAACACACCCAACTCCAAATTAAGAAAATGAAATTGGCTTTGGGGAAGTTTCGTAAAATTTTTATTTCTCATTGGCATGGTGACCATGTCCTTGGTTTGCCGGGTCTGCTCATGACTTTGGCGAACACACAAGGAATCGAGGAAGTTGAAATTCATGGTCCAAAGGGAACTTCTGACTACTTGCACCATATGAGGAAATCAATGATTTTTGACTCGAAACTTTCTTTGAAAATCTTCGAACATGAACCAAAAGAAAGAGAAATTCTCACTGTTGATGAAAGCCCCGAGTATTGCATCAAATGTGTTAAACTCAACCATAGTGTTCCTTGCATTGCTTATTCTTTTGAGCAGAAAGATGTGAGAAATATCGACAAGGACAAAGCAAAGCTTCTCGGCCTTGAACAATCTCCTTTGCTTGCACGTTCAAAGCTTGGTTTGGACATTGAGCTTGAAGGGAAGAGAATTCCGAGTGAGGATTTGACGTATGTTAAGAAGGGAAAGAAAATCTGCTTTGTCTTTGACACGCGTCCTTGTCTCGGTATTGATTTGCTTGTCAAAAATGCAGATTACTTGATTATGGAAGCCACATATATTTTTGACCAGCATGCAGACAAAGCTCAAGAGTATGACCACATGTCGGCAAAGGAAACTGCTGAAATTGCCCTACGAAATAATGTCCAAAATCTTGTTATTACTCACTTTTCACAGCGCTATAAAGACACAAAGGACATAGAAGCAGAAGCAAAAGAAATCTTTGAAAAAACTTGTGCTGCTTACGATTTAATGAGCTTGCCCCTTCGTTAAAGTCATAGAAAAAAGAACTATTGAAACAAAAAGAACTAATTTTTTCCTTTGTGGATGTGTACTTTTCGAGGAGCCGAAAGAACCCAGTTCTCGTGGAAACCTACTAATTCTCCCCCAACAGCCTCCACAGTTTTCTTTAATTTATCAATAGAGCGTCGCAGTTCATCAGGATCTTTGTTTCTAAGAAGGTGAATGTCGATAAGACACATTGTTTTTTCTTCTCTTATGACGTCAAGAATCTCTCTGATGTTTTCGTAATCATCCAGAACGAACACGCGAACCTCAAGAACTTTTTCATCTCCTCCCGAAAGCTTGGAGTTCTCATCTGTAATGGACAAATAGTCGTCTGATTCGTCTTCAACATATTGCTCTTGCTGTTTTTTTCCCAATCCAAAAAGCGATGCCATTTTTGTTTATGATGAGAGTTTGAAGAGCGAATTTATAAACTTTGGTATTGGCCGATTTGGAGAATCTCCTTGAAAGGGCGAAGAAAAAAGAGGAGGGGTAAGTTCCTTTTTCAAGAAAATCCCTTTGTTTCTATTTTCTCTATAAGTTCAGTTCCGCCAGACTCAAGAATCCTTCCTTTTTTCAAAATGACAACTTTGTCCGGAGTTAGTTCTTTGTACATTTTGGCATTGTGAGAAATGAGAATCAGAGACAGGCCTGTTTGCTTTTGGAGTGTTTTTATGATGTTTACTATTACTTTGAAGGCGTCAACGTCAAGTCCGGAATCAATCTCATCTAAAATGGCAAGCTTTGGTTCTAGAAGAAGAAGCTGCAAAATTTCACTGCGTTTCTTTTCTCCTCCTGAAAATTTGTAATTGAGAAAACGTGAGGTAAAACTCTTATCGACTTGTGCCAACTCTAGTTTATCCTTGAGAATGTCTTTGAACTCTTTTATTTTGAGATTCTTTCCTTTTACAGCATTGTACGAAGCTCGCAAGAAAGTGAGCATATTAACTCCCTCTAATTCTAAAGGATGCTGGAAACTTAAAAAAATCCCTCGTTTTGCTCTTTCATCTGGACTTAGGGAACTCATATCTTCCCCATTGAAGATTATCTTCCCCTGTTCTCTTTTCAGATTTGGAAGTCCCATAATAAGATTAGCTAGTGTTGATTTGCCCGCACCGTTTGGCCCTAAAATTGCAAGAGTTTCTGAAAATCCAACTTCTAAAGAGACATGTTCTAAAAGTGTTTTTTCCTGAGCTTTTACAGTTATATCTTTTAGCTCAAGCAAAACTTTCTTGTCGGTTCCCATGTTAACAATTGTTTATGTGCTTATCTTTATAAACCTTTTAGCTAAGGCTTTTTCATGGACAAAGAATATCTTGCTCAAAGGATGAAGGAACTGCGCTCACATTTTCCTATCCTCAACAGAAAAATTAGAAAACAGCCTCTTGTTTACTTCGACAATGCTGCAAGCTCTCAAAAGCCAAAGGAGGTTCTTGATGCAATGACTTCGTTTTATTCTCAGTCGTATGCAAATGTTCACAGGGGTGCTCATACTTTGAGTATGGAGGCAAGTGAGGAATATGAAAAAGTACGCAAACTTGTTGGGGGCTTTGTCGGCTGTGACTCTGACGCTGTTGTTTTTACTTCAGGAACAACTCATAGTCTAAACCAAGTTGCTTTTGGGCTTGCTCATTTGCTCGACGAAGGGGACGTCATTGTTTTGTCTGAAATGGAGCATCACGCAAATATTGTTCCTTGGCAGATTGTTGCTCAAATGAAAAAGGCTAAGATCCGCTATATTCCTTTGAAAGAATATGATTTGGATTATGAAGCTGCGAGAGACCTTATTGATGAAAAGGTCAAAATTGTAAGTGTTTGCCACGTTTCAAATGTTTTGGGCACTGTCAATGACATTGATAAAATTGCAACTCTTGCTAGAAAAGTCGGAGCTATAATGGTTGTTGATGGCGCTCAGAGCGTTGGTCATATTGAGTTGAATCTTTATGAAATGGATGTGGATCTTTTTTCTTTTTCAGCCCATAAACTCTGTGGTCCGACGGGCGTTGGTATTCTTTGCGGGAAAAAAAATATTCTTGATTTGATGGCGCCACTTATGTACGGGGGAGATATGATTGAAGAAGTACACTTTGAAAAAAGCAAGTTTGCTCCTGTTCCACAACGATTTGAAGCTGGAACTTTGAATATTGCCGGCATCATTGGATTTGGCGCTGCTCTGAACTTCATGCGAGATTTTTGGCCTGACGACCTTGTTTATATTGAACGTTCACTTTGTGCTCACATGTGTGAAAAACTAAAGGAAGTGAAAGAACTTACTGTTCTTGGTCACAAAGAGGCAACTGGAAGAGCAAACGTCTTTACGTTCTCCATTGAACATATGCATGCACACGACATAGCTTTGCTTCTTGACGCAAAGGGAATTGCTGTACGCTCGGGACATCACTGCGCCATGCCGCTCGGACTTCGACTTGGATGTGGGAATACTGCGCGGGCAAGTCTTAGTTTCTACAACACCTTTGAAGAAATTGATTATTTTGTGAAGTGTCTTAAGGAGATTATTGAAAAGTATAGAAAATAGATTTTCTTTTCTTTTTCAGGTTCCTTGTTTTGCAGTTCGCATCTTTTTCATGAATGCTAATTCAATGATTGCATCTTCAGGTGCTTCATCTTCTATGGTACTAATACAGGTAAGAATTTGATGTTCCTTTGTGCCTGTGTACACTTTTGGGTGCAGTCCTTCGGGATTAATGTATTCTTGTCCTTGTTGTACTGTTGCTATGCATGATGAACAGGAGCCGCCAAAACAGCCAAAGTTCACCTGTATGTTGTTGTCAAGAAGAATGTCTAAAATAGATTTTTTTGTTTTGAAGACTTTGTTGAGTTCTGTTTTTGGATCAATAGTTAGCTTTGCTGCTTCTTTGTCGTCAATGATGATGTGTAAGTGTACCATTTTTATGCTTCTAGTGTAACTCTTTCGAGTCTTGCCAGCACTTTGGCGTGTAGCGCTTCTTTGAGTATCTCAATTACTTGGGAGCGAGACAGTCCGCGCGAGTGCATGTAGTAGAGCAAGTCTTCTTCTATATTTGATGTTGTTGCGCCGTGTGAGCAGGAAACTTCGTTGTTGTCCACTTCAAGAACAGGCTCGGAATGAACTTGCGCTCCTGTGTTGAGAAGAAGATTCTTGAGCTTTTGGTGTCCGCTTGCTCCTTTTGCTTCTTCTCTTATGTGAATGGTGGCGTCATTTGTTACGATGCTTTTTCCTTCGACGATGCAGCTCGACTCCAGAAATGACTTGGAAGCTTTTCCTTTGTGCGTGATCATGCTGTCAATGAAGCTGTTTGCGTCCTGAGCAAGATATGCTGTTTGCTGTTCGTATGCTGAACTTTGTGCGAGCTGCGTTGTATTGAGGGAAATGTTCATTTTTTCGTAGATTCTGAGATGAAGGCATTTGGCATTTTCTTCTATGTCAATACTTGAACTTACAAAAATTTGTGAGTTACTTTTCTCATATATTTGAACAGCCTCTCCTTTTTTGATTTTTATGTTTAGGGCGACAAAGCTTTGATCTTCGTACTCAATCTTTACTGTGCAGGACTGTACAATGTCTAGTACTAGCATTCCTTTTCCTGAAATCTTCAATCCTGCGTCTCCTTGTATTTTGTATGTTTTTTTTTCTTTGAGTTTTGAAAATATTTCTTTGGCTAACAGATGAACTTCGTTTTCAAAGTCTGCTTCTTGTTCTTCAAGGTCCCCTTGCTTTGTACAGCGCAACGACAAAGTGCTTTCTTTTTCTTGTTCTTCCAAAACATGTTCCCATTTCTTTCTCTCTTTGAGGTTTGCCATTTTTTAGAACCCATCCTCCATTTCCAGTTCAATAAGTTTATTGAGTTCAATTGCATATTCCAGAGGAAGCTGTTTGACGACGTCGCTGACAAATCCGCTGACAATCATTTGCTTTGCCTGTTCTTCGCTGAGTCCTCGGGCCATGAGATAGTAAATGTCTTCCTCGCTGATTTTTCCTACTTTTGCTTCGTGGGCAACGGTTGCGTCGTCCGTTCCTATGTCCATGTTTGGGTACGTGTTACTAACTGAATGTTCATCGACTAAAAGCGCGTCACACTCGACACTCACTTTCGCTCCTTTGGCGCTGCTGTTCACTTTGACGAGACCGCGATAACTTGATATTCCACTGTCTTTTGAAATGGATTTTGCTCGGATAATCGAAGAAGTATTTTTTCCGACGTGAATCATTTTCGCTCCCGTGTCTTGGTGTTGTCCCTTTGTCGCAAATGCTATTCCCAAACTTTCGCTGTGGCTGTTTTCTCCCACTAGTACTGAGGCTGGGTAGAGCATAGTTCGTCCGGAGCCTAAATTTCCGTTTACCCAATCTACGTGTGCATCCTTTGCTAGAATTGCCCGTTTTGTGTTGAGATTGTATGTATTTTTTGACCAGTTCTCAATACTAGAATAACGAATTTTTGCTCCTTCTTCTGCAAAGAGTTCGACGCAGCCTGCATGCAAGGAGTTGACGGAGTAGACTGGCGCGGAGCAGTTATGTACAACAACGGAGCCGACGGTGTAGGTCTGAGTTTTTTCTACTTCTAAGTTATAGACTTGCTCTTGTGTAACAGTTCGCAGGGAAATTTTTTTTACTGGAACATACATATACTCTTCATCTATATGAAACATGCTTGCTCTCTTTTTGTTGTTCAAGCTATCTTCTAATCTAAGTCCTAAGATGTTTCCAACTTCTTTAAGATAGTATCCTGAAATTCCTATGGTGTACATTGTCTGCCTTCCTTCTTTACTTCTGTCTCGTTTATTCAGAAATGCTGGTACGCCAAGTCGAATGTACATGTCTCGGATTTGTTTTGCCAAGAGAGGAGAAATAGTGTTTGTTCGTACTACTTCCTTGAAATTGTTCTCTTTGCCGGTTCTTTTACTATAGATATTTCCGTCTCCTTGCCAATATGCTTTGAGAAGTGCTTTTTGTTTTTCTGGACTTTCTTCTTCAACCCAGCTTGGAAGTTTCTTGCTATTTGCCGACTTGCCGAAAATCTCAAATATTCTACAGAGTTCAACACTTGAAAAAACAAGATTCACACCATTATTTTTTTCGTGCACTGCCTCATACGATTTCTCGATTCCAAAGACTTCTTTCATACACCCTTTTACTTCTTCAATGAAATTTCCTTCTTTTGTACTAAAGGAAAAATTCAGATAAGAGCCTTTTGAAATGCTCCCTTCTGCTAGATAAAATCCTATTAAGGTGAAAAATGCTTTATTTGTTTTTACCCTTTTTTGAACTGTTGTGTATCCTGCGTTTTTTCCGAGGTATTTCTTAATGGGAAATGTTCTGGTCTCTTTTTCTTGGACTTCTTTTTTTCTTGGAATGCAAAGGTAATCTCCTTTTTTGATGTACTCTGGAATCACCCATTCTTTTTTCCACGAACTATTTTTCTCATTTTTTTCTTGTCTTTTTACGCAAAGAATAGGATGTTCAAAGGTTGCAGTGATATTTTGTGTTGAATCTGAATATATTTCAATGTCATAAAGATTTCCTGTGTAAAAGTGCTTGAATGTGTTTGTTACTTTATGATATGCTCCTGTATGCGAGAGAACATACTCTCCTTTTTTTATGCTTTCAATGGACTTTGCTCCTTCTTTTGTTTCTACTTTGTTTCCTTTTGTAAAGCAGCCTTCAATGTAGTGCAGTTCTGATCCTTTGTCGGCTATGATGAGTGTGTGCTCAAACTGTCCCCCTCCTTTGGCGTTCATTCTGAAATAGGCTTGCAGTGGAATGTCGAGCTTCACATTTGGCGGGATGTAAATGAAGGTCCCCCCGCTCCACACGGCTGCATGAAGCATGATGAACTTGTGATCTGTTATGGGCACGCATCTGTTCATGAAATATTTTCTAACGAGTTCAGGATACTTTTGCAGGGCTATGTCCATGTTCTCGAAGATAATGCCTTTTTTCTTCCATTCTTCTTTGAGGTTGTGGTAGACCATCGAGCTATCGTACTGAGCACCAACGCCTGAGAGAGCTTGCTTTTCTGCCTCAGGTATTCCTAGTTTGTCGAAGGTCGCTCTGATGTCTTCGGGTACATCTTCCCAAGTCTGTGCTTCTCTTGTGTCGGGGTCTATATAATAGATAAGTTTGTCAAAATTTAGATCTGGAAGGTCTGGCCCCCAGTTTGGCATTGGCGTTTTCTCGAACAATTCTAAGGCTTTGAGACGTTTTTGAAGCATCCATTCTGGCTCTTGTTTGTCGGCAGAAATTTTGTGAATGAGCTCTTTACTTAGTCCGGGCTTTGCTGTGTAGCGTGATTTGGAGTGCTTGTTTGCTTCGTCGTAGCGCGATCTGTCGATGGAGAAATCTTTGAGCTGGTCTGTCATGTCTGCTTTTGTTTGGCGGCTTTGTTTTATAAAATTTAACAATTGTTAATTGTGTTGTGTTTGTTGTTCTTTATGGCAAGACGCAGCATTTTTCTTTAATGCAGAACTTTGAGGATAAAAAGGAATCCAAGAAATTATAAACAGTTCCCAAAAAATAAGACTTAGGACTATGGTAGAGACTTTTGATTCAGATTTTCGAAAACAGCCAACATTCACCTTAAGAAATTCAGATGGCCAACTTATCGGAAATTTTACCCAAAGAAATAATGGAGTTTTAGTTCCCTTCGATGGAAGTGGAGACATTCCCTTAAAATATTGGACTTCTTATCCCCTTCACATAGATACATTTCCTCTTGAAAGAGTAGCTTATGATAAAATGAATGTAGAGATTTTGGATTTGGAAAGAAGACTGTTCCCCTTCCCGGATTCGCAAATTTTATCTTCTGTCAAAGGAATAGGGTCACAAGTAGTAGATTCATTATTTTTTTTAAGGACAAATCCAATTGAAGTAATTCAAAAAATCATTAATAGTTTTAGAAGCAAGAAGCAACTTAAGGATAACATGAAGTATTTAGACGATAATGGAATAACTGAAATTACTGATAAATTTAGAAAAATGCAGAAAGATTTAAACCACTTAAACATAAAAATTATTGCGCCCCAAAGGTATATTTTTGAACTTGGTGGTGGAGAGTATGAGTTTATACTTTCACCAGGAGGACAAATAATAAATATGGGCCAAATGGAGTATTCTCATTTAAAATCGTGGGATTTGAGTACGTACCAAATGCTGGATGATTATGATGAGATGGTTTCAGACCAACAATCCTTATTTGCTAATGCCTTGCAGTCTGAACCAAACTTACTTTCTTTAGCTGATAAAAAAACGTATAGAAATGCCTGTTTAAGATTAAAGACTTTATACACCCTTCACGGTCTCCCATATTTGGAAGGGCAAAAGTTTACAGGATTAATTTCTATCTAAGATTTTATTTATATTGATAATGAGACTTTCGAAAACACTCCTCCCAATAATCTTTATAAAGCAAATTCCATTCCCTAAGGTATTACTTTTCTATGAGTAATCCAGGGAAAAAGCGGCCAATGTCCTTTTTTGAGGAAAAGCCCTCCTGGCAAGTACCAAAATTCGACATAGCGATTTGGTTCTAATTGCGCATTTCCATGATGCAAAAACAAGTAAAAAATGGGAGCACCAAGCACAAGAAAAAGAGGGAGCAAGCAATACTGGCCTAGAGTTAGAGCTGGAAAGCAAACTCCCGTCGTAAATGCGTGGAACTCTAAAATTCTGCCTAAAGAGACAGGATTCTTAGGATTTCCAGCATACAAAGTAGGAATGACAAGCGTTGGAGTTATTGACAATTTTTCTCACACTCTGACAAAGGGAACGGAAATTAATGTTCCGGTAACAGTTCTCGAATGTCCTCCTGTACGAGTTCTCTCACTAAAACTTCTCGCTTACGATGAATATGAAAATCTTCAAATCGTAAAAGAAATTAGTGCAGCTGTAAAGGATAAACACTTGGCAAAAAAAATTGATCTTGCTAAGAAAGCTCCAAAAGTTCCTGGTCTTGAGGAAGTTCAGAAACTTTGTGAAGAACATGACGTTGAGGAAGTTCGTATTAAAATTAGTACGCAGCCTTCTCACACTGGAATAGGAAAAAAGAAACCTGACGTTCTTGAGCTTGCTTTGAGCGGCAACATTACAGAACAGCTTACTTTTGCTCTTGCTAAACTAGGAACTGAGATTAAAGTTTCAGATGTTTTCCAAGGTGGAGAACTTGTTGATTCTCACGGTGTGACAACAGGAAAAGGATTCCAAGGAGCTGTAAAGCGTTTTGGTGTTAAACTTACTTCTCACAAGTCCGAAAAGAAAAGGAGACACGCAGGAAACGTCGGAGCTTGGACTCCATCCAGAGTTTCTCACACCATTCCTTTGCCAGGTCAGCACGGATACCACGAAAGAACGGAGTGGAATAAGTGGATCATTAAAGTTTCTGCAAAACCTGAAGATGTTAATCCTAAACAAGGTTTCCTTCAATATGGTGAAGTACGTTCAGAATATCTTCTCGTAAAGGGAAGTATTCAAGGACCTAGAAAAAGAATGGTTACTCTCGTACGTGCAACGCGCCCTAACAAGCGATATCCAAAGGTAGCGCCACAAATTACCTACATCAGCAAATAAAAATGAAACTCACTATATTAGATAAAACTGGAACAAAGGTTGGAGACTTTGATTTGGAGCTGCATGAGGATATTCGTGAAGACATCTTCAAAAAAGCGTACTTGGCAGAGAACTCTTTGTTTAAACAGGAACAAGGAGCAGATCCTGAAGCTGGAAAGAAAGCTGCAATTCATCTCTCTAAGAGAAGAAGAAAATTTAGAACAACATACGGAAGAGGAGGTTCAAGAACCCCTAAGAAAGTTATGTGGGCTCGTGGACGTCAGCTTCGTTTTGTCGGCGCTTTTGCTCCGAACACTGTTGGTGGACGAAAAGCACATCCTCCTAAAGCAGAGAAAAAAATCTATGGCAACATCAACAACAAAGAATGGGAAAGGGCACTTCGTGTTGGACTTGCAGCTTGTTTTGATAAAGAACTTGTCAGTAAGAATGGACAAAAGGTTCCTGAAAACTACCCGCTTGTTCTTGACGACAGCCTAGAAGCACTTTCCAAAACTAAGGAAGTAGAAGAAGCGCTTGTGAAACTTGGCTTTGAAGAGGAAGTTGCAAGAACAAAGGTTCGTAAGGTTAGAGCTGGACATGGAACAATGAGAGGAAGAACGTACAAGGACAAAAGAGGTCCGCTTGTCGTTGTTTCCAAAGAAGAAGCACCACTTATCAAGGCTGTGAAAAATGTAAAAGGCTTTGAAGTTTTGACACCTGAACTTTTGATGGTAAGCGACTTTGGTATGAGTGAAAAACCGGGACGAGCACTTCTTTTCACAAAGTCTGCACTTGCTGAATTTAAGGAGGTTCTCTCACAGTAAAATGACAGAGGCAAATATGGAAGAGGTTTACAAAAAGGAGCTTTCATCTCAGTTTTATGATGTCATCCTTAAAGCAGTTGTTTCTGAAAAGGCAACGCGTTTAACAGAGTTTGACAACAAATTGAGCTTTGAAGTTGCAGATAATGCGTCAAAACCTATGATTAAGTTACTTATTGAAAATGAATTCAAGAAGAAGGTCAAGAAGGTAAATGTAATCAGAGCTATTAATGGTAAGAAAAGGGCAATTGTAACATTTGTCGACGATGGTGTGGCATCAGACCTCTCATCTGAACTAGGATTGGTATAGAAAAATGGGAAAAAGACTTATACAACAAAGAAGAGGAAGAGGAACTTCAACATATCGTGCACACAGTTTTCACTTTGCTGGAAAACTCTCCTACAATACATATAACAAGGACAGCATTGTCAAGGGAAAAATTATGGAGTTCATCCACTCTAGAGGACACAGTGCACCTTTGATGAAAGTTATCTATGAAGACGGACGAGAAGCACTTATGCCTGCATATGAAAAAGCAGTAGTTGGTGCAAACCTTGAAATTAACCAAAAGGAAACTGTTTCCGAGAGTGACATTAAAGTAGGTTCTGCTTACTTACTTAAGAACATCCCAGAAGGTACGAGTATTTACAATATTGAACTCACTCCTGGAGACTCTGGAAAGCTAGTTCGTAGTGGTGGTAGCTTTGCAACAGTTGTCGGACACCTCAAAGGAATGACAAAGATTCAGCTCCCTTCCAAAAAAGAGAAGCTTGTTAATAGCAATTCCCGTGCCTTTGTCGGCGCTATTGGTGGAGGAGCAAGACTTGAGAAACCATTCTTGAAGGCTGGTGCAAAGTTTATGCAGATGAAGAAGAAAAACAAACTGTATCCTAGAGTGTCTGGTGTTGCAATGAGTGCTGTTGATCACCCACACGGTGGTACAAGATCTTTGAGAAAGGGTCGTCCTACTATTGCTCCGCACAACGCACCGCCTGGACGTAAGGTCGGTATGTTGAGACCTAAGCATACGGGGAGGAACAAGTAAAAATGGCAGAAGATAAAATTGTTTACTACAAGGGAAAAACTCTTGAAGAGCTCAAAAAACTCTCTTTTGAAGAGTTTACTGCTCTCTTGCCATCAGAACTTCGTAGAAAAATAAAGCGAGGTTTTACAGAGCAAGAACAAAAGCTTCTTGATAAAATCAAGAGTCATGAGAAAAACATCAAAACGCACTGCCGAGAAATGATTGTTCTTCCAAACATGGTGGGCGAGAAACTGGGAATTTACAACGGAAAAGAGTTTGTTTCCATTGTCCTTACTGACGAAATGATTGGTTTGCGTCTTGGTGAACTTGCACCTACAAGAAAAATTGGTGTGAAGCACTCTGGAGCTGCTGCTAAGAAAGTGGAGAAGAGGAAGTAAAAATGGGATATACATATGCTTATGAAAATCCAAAGGGAGAAGGACTTGCCTGCGCTCATGCGACAAATCTGAAAATATCTCTGAAAAAGACTGTTGAGACGACAAAGGCAATTCGTGGCCGACGTCTTAGCGCTGCACAGAGTTTCCTTGAAGAAGTTATCAGAAAGGAAAGAGCTGTTCCTTATACTCGCTTTAAGGCAGAAGTTGCTCATAAAAAAGGAAAAGGAATTGACACGGGAGGGTATCCTGTAAATGTTGCAAAGGAAGTTCTCAGGCTTCTTCAAGCTGTTGAGAAAAACGCATCTGAGAAAGATTTGTCTGGCGAACTTCGCATTGAGGCAATCTCGGCACGTGAAGGGACGGGACGATTCCACACTGGACGTTACCCTGGCCGAAACATGAAAGTAACTCACCTTGAAGTCGTTGTAAAGGAAATGAAGAAGGAAAAGAAAAGTGCAAAAAAGGAGGAAAGTAAAGAATGATTGAGAGAAAAATCATCAACTACAAATTCCTAGAATTTAAGGTTGGTTCCTACATTAGAAAGAAACTCAATGATGTCCCTATTCAAAAAATAACTGTTGAAAAGAATCCTATGGGAGAGAGAATAACTATTTACACTTCCACGCCAGGTCTTGTTATTGGACGAGAAGGTTCAAACATCAAGGAACTCACAAGAAATCTTAAAGCTGAATTTCAGTTTGAAAATCCACAAGTTAAAATTGGGGAGGTTGACAACATTTTCCTTTCAGCAGCAATCGTTGCAAAAAGGATTGCTAATGACCTTTCAAACTTTGGCTCTCAGAGATTCAAACTTACAGCATTCAAGGCAGTTTCTGGCGTTATGCAAGCGGGAGCTTTGGGTGTAGAAATTAAGATTTCAGGAAAGCTTCCTTCAGCTCGTGCAAAATCGTGGAGATTCGTTAAGGGATACTTGAAGAAAACGGGTTATGTGAGCGATTTCCTTATTGACAAAGCCCAGGAAAGTGTTACTTTGAAAACAGGAGTTATTGGAATTAAGGTTGCGATTATGTTGCCGAACACACCTTTGCCGGACAAAATTACGTATGTCGAAGCACAGGTTCAGCCAGAACTCCTTGAAAAAGTTATAGCAGAAGAGAAAAAAGTTCAGGAAGAAAAAAGCGAAAAGAATAAAAAAAATAAAGAAGAGGTAATGGACAATGAAGAAGCTTGAACTTGCAAAAAAGAAAGATAGTGATTTGGAAGATATGCTTGGCAAAATGAAGAAAGAACTCTTCAATTTGAAGTCGGCAAGTCTTGCGGGTGAAGACACTCTGAAGAAAAAAGCCCGAGTAAAAAGTGTAAAGCGAGACATTGCCAGAATAAAAACGAGGTTAAATCAATAGTAACGATGTCTAAGGATATGTTTGAAGGCTTACCTGATGAATTACAGGAGTTTCTTGATGATAGTAGTAAGAAGGAATCTGCATTAGTTGAGATTAAAGTTGAAAGAAGAAAGTATGGAAAGCTCTGGGCAATTATTTCTGGAGTTGACATAGACTCTAATGAATTAAAAGATCTCCTCAAGAAAATAAAAAATAAACTTGCTTGTGGAGGGACGATTAAGGGAAAAAGCATCGAGATCCTTTATGGAAGAGTTGAAAAAAATAAAGACCTCATCTCCATTCTTATGGAAGAAGGATATAGTAGAGATTCTATTCATATTTCAGGAAAGTAATTTTTTCAACACATTTTCTTTTAACCGAAAAGTCCACGTGAGACTTTGACGGAAACGGCTGCATCAAGTGCACGCAATTTTGAAACTAAGTTCTCTACAAAGGGACCGTCTTCTAAACTGAGTTCTATCCTCACATCCCCTTCCCGAGAAATTCTTTTTGTATTAAGTTTTGAAAAAGAAACATTGAACTCTGTAAGAAGCGACATAATGTCTACAATCAGTCCGTGCCTGTACTTAAGATGGATATAAATACTAATTTCTTTGTTTTTTATCTCTCTCCACTGAAGAGGAAATTTTTTGTTTGGAGTATATTTTGCATTTTCGCAACCTGCATCGTGAATTGCAAGTTCTCCAGTTTTGAGAACAACTCCTGTCAATTGGCAGCCCGGTTCAACACGACAACATCCTGCAAAACGAACTTTCTTATAGTTCTCTGTTCCTGCAATTTGTGAAAGTAAAAGTTCTGGAGAGATATTATCTTCTTTCTTTTTATTCGGATTCATACTCGATTTTAATTGTAGTGCACTTTTAATAGCAATTCTTGCCCTTGAAGTTTTTACAAGAGATAACCATTTTTCGGTTGGCCTCACTTTCATATTTGTAACGATCTGAACAACATCGCCAGAACGCAACTCCCTGTCAATTGTTGTAAGAAGCCCATTTACTTTTGCTTTTTGAGCTGCGTTCCCAACTTCTGAATGAACTGCATATGCAAAGTCTAAAACGGTTGCACTTTCGGGTAAAATATGTACGTCGTTTTTTGGCGTGAAGACGAATATCTCATTTTCAAAAAAATTAAACTTTAGTAAGTTCATGAACTCAGTATTATCATGATGTTCTTTCTCCCACTGTAAAAATTCCCTTAGCCAAGCAATTTTCTCTTCAAATTTCTTATCTTCCCCCAAGGTTTTGTACTTCCAGTGTGCTGCAAGCCCGAACTCTGCAACTTTGTGCATTTCTTCTGTTCTAATCTGGACTTCAATAGGACTTTTAATTTTTCGTGAATACAGTACAGTATGCAAAGATTGATACCCATTTGCTTTTGGATTTGCAATATAATCTTTTAGCCGATCGGGAAAAGCTTGAAGATGCTCATGTAAGAGTCCTAAAATACTATAACATTGCCCAACTTCTTTTGCTATAATTCTTATAGCATACAGATCATGGATTTCTTCAAATGCTTTTGCCTTCTCTTTGATTTTTTTGTAGATACTAAAAAAATTTTTTGGACGGCCAAGAACGAGAACTTCAGACAAGCCATTGGCTTCTAATATTGACTTTATTTCTTCAACGGCTTGTAGAACTATATTCTCTCTTTCGCTACGACTCAAGCCTAATTTTTCTTTGATGAACGCATACATCTCAGGATTTTGATATTTTAGCGAGAGATCTTCCAATTCCCATTTCAGACTGTACAAACCTACTTTCTGTGCAATGGGAGCATAAATATGAAGAGTTTCAGCTGAAATACGAAAGCGTCTGTCGGCATCAAGTGTTCCTAATGTTCTCATATTGTGCAGCCTATCACATAACTTTATGATGAGAATGCGGACATCCTTAGCACTTGCAAGAAGAATTTTTCGTAGAGACTCAATATCTTTATCCTTTCCCTGTTCTCCAAAAACTTGAATCTTTGTAAGGCCTTCAACAAGAAGTTCAACTTCATCTCCAAATTTTGTTCTAATTTCTTTTAGTTCTGTTGGCGTGTCTTCTACTATGTCATGAAGTAAAGCTGCAACGACAGAAGTTGTATCAAGTCCGATTTTAGCAACAATCTTAGCAACTTCAAGTGGATGATACACAAAGGGCTCTCCCGATTTTCTGTGTTGATACATATGAGCTTTTTTTGCAAACTCAAAAGCTGAGCGAATACTTTCGTGATTATATTCCCTTCCTAGTGTTGAAAGAAAACTCTCAAAAGTTTCATTTACTTGTTTTAGCTCCAAATCTCCCATAGTTACTTTGATATTTAGAGACAACTAGTACACATAAGGGCAAGAAAACTCACCAAGTTCATCTTCTGCCTTTTGTAAAGCCTCAATATGGTCTTCCAGTTCTCCCGGATTATTAAACTTTGTGCTTTCAAAAATCTCATTTAATTCTTCTAATTGTGTTAAAACTGCCTCATACAAAAATGTCTGTTCAAAACTATTATCTATTGAGCGACAAAGAATTTTATTTTCAGAAGTCTCAAGTTCTGAGAGAAAAACCTTGGCTTTGAGAATATAATAAGAAAGAACTGCAGTTGTTTCTTCTTCAAGGAGTGCATATGCGCATTCAAAAGCCTCAGGACTAGAAAAAACGGCCATTGTTGGCAGAGCAAGTCTTTCACCAACGTCAATATAAGGATAAGAAACTGTCTCTTTTTTTGTTATATATTCGATGGTTCCAGAATATAAAGAATCCTCATCTTTCATGATATTAACAAGATAAACATTATCCCCAAAAACCTCTAAATTTGAAGAACTTAGACCTTGTGTGCCATCACTTACTAGAACGACGGAACTGACTTTGCGCTTTTTTAGCTCTGAGGCCAGTGTAGAAAGATCCGCAAAATCATCACTCAAATAGGTCAGATTTTTGTAAGAGCTTTTCCTAAATTTAATAAGAAGCTCTTTTCCAATTTCTGTTCGATTATCAAAATAAATATAATTCGATTTTGAAACTATTGCAATCAAATTTGAAACTTTAAATGGTAGCCGAAAGCTCTCTACTGCAAGATATGTTGTGTCAAGTTTTCCTTCGTCAATCTCTGTCATAAAGGTAGGAATTTTTCTTAGGAGCTCACTTTGGGTGTCGGCTTTGCCATTGATGAAGAGAATGGGGAGTTTGTCGTTGCAAACTATTTTGACTGTACTACTTTCAAAAAAATTGGGAAGCAAATCCAACTTCGTATCTTCAATGCCTGACGTCGTCCCCACAGTAATTAGAGCTGTTCGCAAACTATTTTTCGATGCTGCCAATTCCTTACCACGTTCTGTTTCTAGGTACTTATCTATAAAATTATAAGCCAAAAGAATAAAAAAAGTCCCTACAATAATCATAAAAATCCAAGAAAAAGATATGATTACTGCTGACAGCTTTGAACGGCGCTGGATAACCATATCAAACACTTTATAAAGAACTATTTAAATATTATGGCATTGTGAAACAAGAAAAAAAAATGAGAAAGAAAAAGAAGCTTTTTTTTGCTCTTATTTCTCTTGTTTCTCTGGATTTTTTAACAAAAAGTCTTACTGCTTCTCTTAATCCAACACAGATATTTCCTTTTCTTTCAATAAGGGCAACCGAAAATATGGGTTCAGCATTTGGTATTTTTGCACATCTTCCACTCTATAATGGAAGTATGATTTTTCTCTCCCTTCTTCTTTTTTTTCCTTTAAGCTACTTTTTATTCTTTGAAGAAAAAAAAATTCTTTCAGATTTTTCGAATAGTTTTCTTCTGTTCTTCTTAAGTGGAGTTTTGGGAAATTTGCTTGACAGAATATTTTTTGGCTATGTACGAGATTTCATAGCATTAGAAGGATTCTTCATTTTTAATTTAGCAGATTTTTACCTGACTATTGCGGCAACAGTCTTACTTTTATCAGAGATAAGAAATTTGGTGAAAGCCAATCAAAAAGATAAGAAAAAATAATTTTAAGGGTACAAATAAGTAAGTACTTCTGTCATTGCAGACGGAGTAGTCAACTGAACAGGTTTAACCGCACCATTTTTACTGATAAGTCGAATTGTTGCTGTTTCTCCTTCTGAAATGTTGTGTCCGCTAACTGCAGTTCCACCATAAGTGAAAGTTATTTCTGCAAGATCTCCCACACTGAGGTAGCCAGTTTGGTGGTTTGATCCGTTAATCTTGTAAGCAATTCCGTAGGATGCAGCTGAGAACCCAGTACCACCTGTCGAGTTAGCTACTACAGACTGAGAACCTGCCTGAGTGTCAAACCTGATTAGTAAATCATCCAATTTTACAGGATTACTTCCAGAACCAAGACGTACAACCATTGTCAGATTGTCTCCATCAGCTGTAATCTCACTATCATTAGTTGCTTGAGCAAAAACCTGAACAACTTCAATATCAGTTGTAATCTTCTCCTGAGACTGACGCCCAACATCAAGAGACTTCGATTGAAGCGAACTTGCTGTTTGAATCAGAACTCCTGCTGCTACAGCAGCAACAAGAATCAGTGCAATGAAAATAATTAAAGTCCCAATTCCTTGAGCTGCTTTTTTGCTATTTTTAAGAGCCATTTTTTTAAGCCTACACTTAACGTGTAACAGAATGACTAAGAATACAAATTATAATAGTTTGTCACTACTATAAAATTAGGGTTCTCAGGTCTTGGACATATGCGGACATATATCGAAAAATAAGAACATTTATAAACTTTGAAATTCAGAAAGAGAACATGGAGCTAAACAAAATCCTAGAAATAACGGCAGAGATTGTTAATGAGGAAGCAGCACAGGTTGTTGAATTCTTATATCATAACCCCGGAGCCTCAGAATTTGACGTAAGCGAAGGAATTGGTTTTGCAGTTAGCCAAATTCGAAGTCTTCTTTATGAATTAAAGTCAAAAAATCTTATAGATTACGATAGGCGTAAGGACAAAGAAAAGGGATGGTACCTTTACTATTGGAAGGTCGTCCCACTCAATTTCTCTAAGGTTTATATGAATGAAAAGAAAAAGAAACTAGAACAATTTAGGGAGCGCCTGGAAAATGAAGAGAACAATGTTTTTTACATTTGCCCCAATTTTTGTAAAAGACTTTCTTTTGAGGATTCTCTTGAACACAACTTTACTTGTCCTGTTTGTGGCACTTTGATGAATGAAGAAAATAAAAGCAGAAAAGTTGAGATCCTTAAGCGGAACATTAAGGAACACGAACATTTTTTTATGGAATCCTGAATAAATTTTTCTTCTGCGTTTTAAAAAACAAACAGGGCGAGGAGTATTGCAAGTATAAGAAAGAAGCAATTAATTAAGAAACCCGTTCTTACTTTCTCTTTCTCCAATTTTGAAAAAAAGAAGAGCAAAAAAACGAGGGAAAAATATCCTGCAAGATGTGCCAAATGATTTGTCGTTGATGGTGCAGTTAGGCCCATAAGATCCAGATAAATCAAAGCCCAACCGACAACAAAGAGAGGAAGAGGAAGAAGAAAAATACTTGTCCAGCTAAAAGGTTCAAGTAGAATGGCCAACATAATAATCCCACAAATTCCCCCACTTGCGCCCAAACTGAAATACTCTTGTCCTAGATACAGAGAAATCGACAAAGACACAAGGTTGGCAAGTACAGCTGATGCGACAAAAAGAAAAAAAAGTTTCTTGCCAAAATGTTTTTCTACAATTCTACCAAAAATAAGAAAGGCAAGACAATTTGACACTAAGTGAATAAGATTCGCATGAAGAAAAGCAGAACTTAATACTGTATAGATTCTGCTAGAGAGAAGATCTGAAGGACGAGTGACAAGATCTGTTGGTGCATAGCCAAGAAATAGGATTTGAAGAAGAAAAACGAAGATGAGAAAAAGAATAGTAAATGCGGTAACTTTTGCTTGAAAAAACCACTCTTTTAGCTCATTAATAGTTTTGAAAGGCTCGCCAAACAAAATATCAAAACTGTCTGAGATTTTCTTCCCATTTGCTGTTATGATAAAAAAAAGAAGAACTAGGAGACGAAAGGGTAAAAGGAGAAGATACATGATTATTTTAAGTAGAAATTGAAAAAATACTTTTGAGTCTGATTCAATTTCGTGTTTCATTTTTCATCAAACTCACATACAAGGCTAGGGGGGAAAAGTTTCAGGTACTTACGAACTTCTTTGTGCCTTGGACAAAAGCGCTCAACTTCTTTCCAGAATCTCGGTGAATGATTTTTATGCTTGATGTGCGCGAGTTCGTGATATATGACGTAGTCCAGAATTTCTTTCGGTGCGTTAAGAAGCTTAAGATTGAGCATAATGTCATTTGTTGATGTACAATGTCCCCATTTTGAACGAAGACAGGCAAGATGGAACTTTCCTACAGGGAAAGCATAACTTTGTGCATTTACCGTATCGAGATATGCCTTCATACGAGCTTCGTACTTTTTGATGAAGATCTTTGCAAGAAGTTTTTCATGTATTTCACTCTCGTACCCTTCAAAGAGTTCAATGACGTTGTCTGTTCTTAGTTTTGCTCTTTTTTTTGACGTCAGCTCGACAAAGTATTGCTCCTTGGCAAAGAGAAAAGTTCCTTTCTTCACAAGTTCTTCAACTGAAACTATTTTCTTCATAGGAGCTTTGAGAAGTTTTTTCTGCATTTTATCAAGAAGATAGTTAAAATGTTCTTCTCGTTTTGCGAGAGGGAGAAAGGAAGAGAGACGAAAAACAAGAGCTCCTTGAAGCTCCCTTACAGAAGAACTTCTTTTTTTATGAAAACTAAGCTTGACAGAAAAGTCTTTTCCCCCAATATTAATAGAAGAAGGAACTTTAAAAGCAGTTGAAGAAGTTTTATTTTTCACTAACCACATCTTTAACTTGGAATAAACTCTTGAGAGTTGGAAATAAAATTTTCTCTATGTCTGAAATGCTAAACTCATCTTTATCTTTGAGAACACACACAATTTTGTTTTTACTGTTGAGAAACATAAATAATTTGGCGTTCTCATACATTGGAACAGACATGTCAAAGGTAAAGCGTTGTTTTAGCTTGAGAAGAAAACGTTCAGGAATTTCAACAAAATAGTCTCCTTCCAAATCCTTTGTGTCTGGCGTGAGCTTCCATCCCAAATAGTATGCAAGTGTACAGATGCGAGTAATGAATTTATGAATTAAAAGCGTGTCTTCTGAGTTTACAGCAGCTTCTTTTGCAAGGTCACTAACCCTTATACTTTGGCGGCTTTTACGACTGAGCCTGTGGTAAGCCATGAAAATACTTAAATTAATACTATTATGTCCTAGCGTTCTTTTCATTTCTTGTTGTGTGTACTCGTAAAGATAATGCTCAAAGCCGAAGACAAAAACTCCTTCTACTTCTTTTTGCTTGATGGCAAAGTAGAGTAGCTCATATTTCACTTTTGGCTCGTTCTTTAGTCTGTCGTACTTTACTGTGAGTTCATCTTTACCAAAGATCTGTGAGAGCGAAGTGAGGTAGTTTGCATATTTGTCGATTGTTTCTTTGAAGCTCATAGTAAAGTTCCGAAAGATAAGTTTATATGTTTTACTGCTTCTAGCTAGTCTTGTTTTCTTTCAAATACAACAATGTTTCAGCAAAAAGTTTTTTCTCTTTTCCTTGTTCATCAAAGTTATGACCTGCACCCTCCACTATGAGAAATTCGTAAGGAATGTTTAGCAAATTTAAATATTTACTCCAATTCTCTTTGAGAAAAAAATTTTCTGCCATTATGAGTTTAAGAGGCGTTTTAATTTGTCCAAGAATTCTTTCGTCTTGATTTATTCTTTCTTCGACAAGTTGTTTAGAGACAAGAAATTCAATTTTACCCTTAAAGACATATTTGTCCAAACTTTCAATATATTCAAAATAATTCTTGTTAAATTCTTCACTTTCTTTTGTTTTAGGGAAAAAGGCCCCGTCCCAAAAAACCAGTTTCTTTGCTACTTCGTGCTTTGCTCCTATTACAACACAGGCCCCAAAACTGTGTGCGACTAAAAAAATATTTTCGTACCTTGTTTCAAAATAGGATAAAACTTCGTTAAGGTCCTCTTTAAAAAAGACTATAGAACCTTCACTCAATGCATTCTCCTCCTTTTCAGAAGAAAAATCAAAACGAAAGGTGTCATAATGCTCTTTTGGGAAGTACTTTGCTGCATTGTAGAAGATATGCTGTTCTTTTGTACCGCCAAGGCCCACTACAAAAATAATTAGATTTTTACTTTGCTTCCTGTAAGTGAGAATTCCCGAAAGAGGACGACCCTTCTCTTTTCTTATCTCAATTTTTCTTTCCATGAGATTTCTGAAAAACGTTATTTTTTAAATTTATAGTAGTTTTTGATCTTCTCAAAAGATGAGGTCGGTAAAACCCCCAGATTTGTGGACCCGTTGCTCTCGTCTCACAAATTAGGTTGGTTTTTCGTAGCTCTTTATAGTAAAAGAGAAAATAAGGCAAACGCTCCTAAAATAATAAATGTAATATTCGCACTTTTTTCTAAGAGATCTTTCTTAATTTTCTTGAAAAGAATAGTTCCTAAGTACATGGCAAGTGCTGTTAGAGTCGCTAATGCAAGAAAAACTCCCATGAAAACAAAAATAGGATTGTATATGCTTGCAAAGATTCCTGCAGCAATTTGACTTTTGTCGCCAAACTCTGCAAAAAAAATAAGAAAGAACATAGAAAAAAATGGTGATTTAAATTTTCTTAGAACTGCAGATTTTTCTTTGGTTCCTTCTTCTTCATCTTTTTCTTTTGCTAAAAGTCCAAAAACCCCAAAAAGCAAAAAAAGACACCCTGAGATAATTTTTATCCAAAACATTGGAAAATACATTGCAATTTCCTGAGCAAAATATATCGCAAATCCGTCAATGACAAGAAATGCAAACATAGCTCCAAAAAATATTTGCATATGCTGTTTTGACTTTGAACTCATCGAAAGTACTGCTAGCTGTTTTGTCGCCAAACTCTGCTATAAAGATTGAAAGGAGAGGAATGAAAAAATCTAGAAACATGAACTTTAGGAGAACTGTTCCTCTTTAAAAATTTGAACTTTTTCATTCTTTTTTTATTGACATAAAAAGACTTTGCATAAAGAGAACTTTATAAAAAGCATACTATTTCTTTTTTCAATGGCAAAATACATCGTAACTGGTAGTGCTGGTTTTATTGGCTTTCACCTTTGTCTGCGCCTTCTCAAGGAAGGACATAGAGTAATTGGTATTGATAATATGACTTCCTATTATGATGTACGCATGAAAGAGAAAAGAAATGAACTGCTTTTATCTTATCCTTCTTTTCAGTTTGAACAAATAGATTTTGGAAATTTTGACTCTCTTTTCCAGCTCATAAATGCTTCAAAACCTAAGGTTATCATTCACCTTGGCGCGCAGGCAGGAGTTCGCTATTCTCTGGAAAATCCTTGGGCATATGAGCAATCAAACAATCTTGGAACTCTCAATATTTTTGAAGCTGCAAAAAGATCAGGAGTTCAAAATGTTCTTTTTGCCTCATCAAGTTCTGTGTACGGAGCAAATACCAAAACTCCCTTTTCTGAGGAAGATCCCGTGACACAACCCATTTCTTTGTACGCTGCGACAAAGAGAGCAAATGAACTTTTAGCCTATACATACCATCACCTTTACGGAATGCAAACTGCAGGCTTTCGTTTTTTCACCGTCTACGGAATTTACGGAAGACCTGACATGGCTCTTTTCAAATTTGCAAAAAATATGCTTTTAGGAAAGGAAATTACTGTGTACAATAATGGTGATATGAAAAGGGACTTTACCTTTGTCGACGACATTGTTGATGGACTTGTACGCGCAATTTCTGCTATTGAAAAGGGAAAGATCAAGTACGAAATCTATAACCTTGGTGGCGACTCGCCTGTCAAACTTCTTGATTTTATTGCCGAACTTGAGAAAACTTTGAACTGTAAAGCAAAGATGAAGTTTCTTCCGCTGCAAATGGGAGATGTTCAAGAAACTGTTGCAGATGTCTCAAAAGCTAGGGCACAACTTGGCTTTGACCCCAAAACAAGAATTCCAGAAGGGATCAAAATTTTCTCTGAGTGGTTCTTGGAAAATAAGGATTGGCTCTTGGAACTTGATGACCCAAAGCAGTAAGCTTTCACTCCATAGAAAAAACTTAAAATGTGAAAGAGGAAGGAGGAGAAATTTTTTCTGAGTTATACAGGATAAGGTAGGTTTTTAGAAACTTTTCTTACTTTTTCATCAGAAACTTTATAAGGACAACTTTTCTGAGACTCTTTATGGATAAACCTGAAATCATTGAAAAACTCGAGACACAACTAGCCCAAAACGACACAGAAATTCTTTACCTCCTTAAACGACGTTTGCAAACATCTCGAAAGATTGGAACTTTTCTGCGAAAGCAAAATCTAAAGCCCTTTTATGAAGAACCTGAACAAGTTGTTAAAAAAATTTCTGCTCTTTCTTTGACAATGGAACTGCGCCAACCTTTTGTAAAAAGCCTTTTTGAAAATCTAGTTGAGGAATCAAATTCTGTACGTAAAAAAGAAATTGAGAAAAATTCCTAATTTTTTTATTGTTTTAAAAATTCCCAACAAAGGCTTTCCGATAACGCGAGGCACCTTCAAACCATTTCTCATTTATTCTTCTTCCTCTGAGCTTTCTTCATCAGCACTGGTTGTATCATCCGTCTCAGTAAGGGAAGTTGCTTGATTCTTGACAACTTTTTGCATTTCTTCTTTGATGCTTCCTATTCCGGAACAATAGTCTTGTTCGTCGTCGTCAAAGCCAAGGGAAATTCCATTTTGAAAAATATCTTTTAAGGTTTGAGCAACGCTCGCAAGATCTGTAACACCAACGAAAATTTTTGCAGGAAGGAGTGGAGGATTTTTTATAATATTACAAAGAAAAGGAACTTTGTCGGCTGGAACTTTAAGAGTACAGTCCGTACTAATTATTTCCTTTGCAACTAAATATGTTGCTGAATAAACAGCCCCCACAGGATTTGCAATAATCTCTGCTATAAGTCCCCTAAAATACTCAAACATATTTATTCCTGGAAGTGCAAATACTTCTCCAACTATATATTTACATTGTTGATAGGCATATTGTTTTTCACAAAAAGTAGGATCCAAATCATTCACAACTGCATTGTATACACAAGAAACTTTCTGACATTTCATCTGCTTCCATTCTCTAGCTTTTTCTAGTATTCCTGGTAAACACAAGGAAATAATAGAAAGAAAAAGAGAATCTTTAATGTCAGCTGGAACTCCTGCACAAATAGAGTTTGCAGTTTTTGTTTGTACAAGACCATCTTGAGAAAAAACACTTTGGGAAGCTGCAAAAACTTGCGTACTAGAAAGAGGCAAGGTAAAAAGGACACTAAAAAGAACAAGAAATAAAAATCCAATTCCTATACCTTTGCTCTCTCGGGTTCTTTCCATTTTATTTAGTGACCTCTGCCGTAGGTTTTTTAGCCTTCATACTTTCATAACTTTGATCAATACAAACTGCCTGTGTAAATGCTGTTTGAATTCCCTCTAATTTTTTAATACCCGTAAACGCCTCAGATAAACCTGAAACATTAAAATACTCAGTTAGAGTTGCACCATTTGAACAACTAACCCAATCACAAGCCTTACCAATAAATCCAGTTTTATCAAAAAGAAAATTATCTGTTAAAGAATTCATCCCATTTGAAATTTTTTGAAGGGGATTTGAAACTGCACTTCCCCACCCAAATAACTCGAAAGCGGCCTGTATCCCATTAACACTATTGGAAAAACCTTGCAACATCGTTCTCACTTTTGAAATGAGTTCACATGCACCCCGAAAAATCTTGTAAATATCGTACATACCGTCAAGCCAAGAACCAAGCGACTCAATGCTCTCAATTTCTGCAAGAAGTTTGTTAGCATGTGCATCAAGAAGACTTGTCCTTAACATATCGTAAAAGTGAATATTAAGAGTAAAGTCAACAAGTTCGGGTGGGAAGACTTCTTTTTCATTTCTTTTCAAAATACTCATTGTACAATGCATAGTTTTTGTGTTCAAATCATTTACGTTTGGATGAGTTTCTATAAGTGTCTTCATAACAAAATCTTCCAAGTTCTCTTGGCCCTCATTTATGACTACATCGTCAGGGTACAAAGTTCTCTCCCCCATAAGTATGGGATTAATATCTGAATCATTACAGTCCTTAAGCTGATAGTTGACAATGGTAATATTTTTTTCAGTTCCAACTTTTTCAATTTTTCCTTCAAACCACCCCGTAATGTCTGATTCTAAAATGAGATTTCGATTTATTGGATTGAGAATATCCATATCTGAGATTTTGAATGAACTGAAGACTTCGTCACTAATCTTAAAAATTTCCACATATAATTCTTCTTTATTTCTATTCCCTGCTCGATCATTAACATAAAACTTTATACTTTCATTCTTATACCCATTAACAACTTCAATTCCCGATATATCGCACTGAACGGCAGTCTCGTTGTACTGAGAACAAGAAGCACTTAAATTTGACGACCCTTCGGCATAATAAATGGAAGAGGCATCGGCATAAACAAAATACTGTCCTGCATCGTCAAGATTATCGTCCTCTACAAATAGTTTGAAATCGAGGATTTCTCCTGATTTAACAATACCATCTTTAATACTCTCTGTTTCAATCATCTCAACAGAAAGAATTTGTGGCATGTACTCATCAATACTGACATTTATTTCAGCAGTACTGGGATTGCCAAATTCATCTACAACTTGTACTGAAAAGGTATCTGAACCTGTCCCTATCCCTTTGTACACAGCAACTGCATCTTTAAGCTTCCATTCACAAGTTGCCGTCCCACTTTCAAATTCGCAACTTGGAGAAAGAAGAGTTATTTTTCCAAAATCAGTATAGAGTTTTACATTAGCAAGGGTGCTTTCATCTGAATAGACAAGACGCACTATACTTTCATCATCGTAAGGAGAAAATATATTTGTAACACCTAACCTATTGACTAGTTCAAATGATGAAATTACTGGCCCTTCATTATCAATAAAAACTTCTTCACTTAGTTCAGTACTTACTTCATTACCTAAGCTATCTGTTACTGTTACTGGAATTGTCACAGTACTGGTTTCGCTTAATGTGATGGGAACATTTTGCCATTTACAACTATAGCGCGTCTCCCCTTCCTTTGTACAGGAACCTGACAAAGAAGAAACTCCCGAACTTAGCGCCGAAAAATCTGCAGTTACAGTTGGAGGAGAATCTGCAAAAGACGCATCCTCAACAACTAACTCATAGGAAGCTGTCCTTTGTGTTCCTGAGGAATATCCCACATTTTCAAAGCTAATAATTGTTGGAGCCTCTGAATCAACTTTTATCTCAAGGCTTGCTGTTGAACTTAATCCTTTGGCGTCAGTTGCTGTAACTGTAAAGGTCTGAGTAGAACTTAATGTTTCTGTTGTGGAATTCGTAAAACTCGCCACAGGATTTTCAAATGTTTGTGAGTCCAGTCCCGAAATGCTAACAAGTCCGCTTTGACTGTCACTTGCTGCGTATGTTATTGTAATAGGAGTTGAAGGGCCAACTACACTCTGGGAAGGGCTTGAGCTAATGCTTACAGTCGGCGCAGTGTTGTCGTAATCAAAATTTAAAGTAATTGTTTGTGTTTGTCCGTCGTTTGTCTCGATGTCGATGTAAGAAGTAAATCCTGTCGTTAGCTGGATAGAATCTGCAAATGTAAAGCTCGCCACAACAACTCCAGTTTCATTTCCCTCGGAACTTAAGCTTGCTGCTCTTCCTGAAGCCGAGCTAAAGAGACGCATTTTTAGATTTGCAGCATCATAACAACTTTCTTCGACGTTCTCAAAAGTTAGCATTACTTCAAGTGGGGAGCTTGCAAGATCCGCATCAATGTATGCTGTTTCTCCCGAAGAAAAAGTTCCTAAATTATTTGAACCTGAACTAACTGAAATACTGTCAGGTTTGGCTTTGCAGGCAGCATAGGAAAACGAAAAAAGAAGAAGAAGACAAAGGAGAAGATTACCTAGTGTTCTTGTTCTTCCTACTACTTTCATGATTTTTTTTAATGGGTGGCTTTCTTAAACTTTTGGTTCCATCAAAAAGGAAGTATATACCGTACATCAAAAATAATTCCAGTTAACAAATTTTTGATTTAAGGTATTTTGTCACAAAAAAGTAATTTTAAACAGGTCTCCTTGAAGTAAAGAAATCGCTAAAATGTGCTTATCCCAATCGGAGCAGAGCTCCGAGACATAATACCTAGCTAAGGAATTATGTGGGTTTTTCGTAGCTCCCTATTTTTTGAGTTTTTTTGTTTGCACTTTATCAGAAACAATTGCTGAATTCCCAGATTTGTCAATAAGTTTAAGTGTCATTTTTTTCTCTCCCCAGATAACTTGTTCAATGCCCTTGAGAATATTTTTGAGTTTGGTCTTTTGTTCTTTGTCTAACTCATCATCATTTTTGAGAAGTTCGACTTGTGCCTTGAATCTGTTTAGAACTCCTTCGACATTAGAAATGAAACCTTCAGAACCCATCGTTGAATCCACACTTATTCTAAATGTTGGAATTTTGATTTCACATTCCCCTGCTTTGATGACGCGAATGTTCAGATCATCTTTGCTTTCAACTTCAAGTGTGTACTCTGCCGGAGTTCCTGGATTTATGAATTCAAGATCTGAGTTCTTGAAACCACAAGCTTGACATTTTATTGAAAATATTGCTATTGGTCCGGCGTAGGCATCTTCTATTTCGTATTCCGTAAAGGTTGCTTTTTCCTCTCCGCACACGGGGCACTGCTGTTTCTCAACGATGAGCATATCTCTTGGGTTTTCTGATTGCATAGCATAGATTGAAAGATGATGAATTTAAAAGCATTGTGAAAAATCTGCTGCTGTTCTCTTCCTCCTCCTAGGCTCGCGAAAAGAATAACTCTTATAAATGCACCATAAATAGGAAAAATATAATGAAGACTCCGAAGAAAACGCAAACATCAATTTCTTTTTATGTTATTCTTGCAATTGTTGTTGTTCTGCTTTCTTCTCTTCTTTTCTATACCAAAAATGGTTATGCTCTCAATATGTTTCCTTTCCTTCTGACAAATATTAAATATCTCTTTTATTATCTTGGCATTATTTTCTTTAGTTTTCTTCGGTATTCTACTAGAAACAAACGCAGACAATATTTTGGGTATGTCATAAAAATTGGCTCAAGGTCATACACCCCATTTTACTATACAAGTAAAAGGGGACTTTTCATTTATTATTTTGTTATTATGATCCCCGTTCTTTTCTATCTTTCTCTTCTGTATCAATCTTCTCCTACAAAAAACCTTATGGATTTGAGTTTTCACTTCTATCTTTTAGTCCTTTTTATTTTGCTTTTTCATGTCTTCGTTTTCATCCTCATCGCCTTTAAGAGTGATGAAATAAAAATCCGTGATATCAGGATGCAACAGGAAGAAGAAAGGAAAAATGCTGAAATAGAAGCTGAATCTAAGGGAATTCTTGATGGAGGTTTAAATGCAAAAAGTTTGTTTGTAATAATAGTTCTGGGCATTCTCATTGCAGGAGGCATCCTTCTTGCTGCTGCACTTTTGGGCTCAATCTTTTTCTAAACAAAGTATCCAGAGAAAAACCTGCAAAAAAAGCTTAAACTTGTTTTTCAAGTACAACCCAAAAATGTTGACAGTTATAGGACTTACCAAAAAATTCTGCTAATTTCTTTATTCTTTTTACTTCTAGAACTTTAAGAGTCGGAAACAAATTTTTTACTTCTTCTTCCGAAAAAGTCTTTTCGTATTTCCCTGTTTGAATATGATAAAAAGCGTTGGCATCGTGTGCGGGGTTTTTCTCAATCATCTCCTTATGAAATTCATCTTCTGTAGAAAGTAAGTACAAAAAAATATAGCCTCCTGGTTTGAGCACACGTAGCATTTCAGCTCTTGCTTTCTGACGTAATTCTCCTGATTCTATGTCTGTTGACCCGAAACAGTCAAGAACAAAGTCTTGAGATTCATCTTTGAAAGGCCAAGACTCTGTAACGTCATGAACAAAAAACTGTGCCTGAGTTATAGAATCTTTTTCTGCTCGTTCTTTTGCAACCTTAATTGCTGTTTGTGAAAAATCCAGCCCCGACATGTGAATGCCTTGTTTTGCCAGCCAGTTAGTATTGCGTCCTTTTCCACAACACATTTCAACTCCAATTACTTTTGTAAGATCTGAACGTTTGCTTTTGAGCCAAAGAAAAAATTCTTCAACGCTACTTGAAACTTTGTCGCTATCCATTTGAAGAAGGACTAAGGGGGCTTTGTGTTCTTCTTCCCAAATTCTTTTTTGTTCTTCGTGTTCCACAGTTCTTCTCTGTGCTTGTGCTTTTTATCTTTTTCGACTTTCCAACTTTGCAATTCTTCGTTTGTGTCTTTTCTCTTCTGAAAAGGGAGTCTGGAAAAATGTTTTGAGAATTGCTTTGTAGCGTCTGTGGTCAAAATTACGGGCGCGCAAAATGAGAACATTGGCGTCGTCGTCTGTTCGTGCTCCTTGCGCTGAGTATGTGTCAAGACAAAGCGCTGCCCTAATCTTGGGAACTTTGTTTGCTGCTATGGACATGCCAATTCCACTTCCACAAATGAGTACCCCAAAATGTTCTGTTTTTTCAGTTACTTTTTTACAGAGTTTTTTGGCATAGTCTGGATAATCGTCGTTTGCTTTGAAAGAAGAGGGACCCAAATCTTTGACGCTGATGCCAAGATCGGACAAAAAAAGTTTGCATGCTTCTTTTGCCTCAAAACCAGCATGGTCGCTTGCAATGAAAACAGTCATGAACTTTGTCGTGCTCTTTTTTATTTAAGTTTTCGTTGCAACCTGAAAGGAAAATAGGGAGGGGGAATGGGGAGTAGAGAACAGGGAAAAGAGAATCGTGTCGGGCGACGCAATCTTTATAATACATTTTTTTCCTGTTTTCCTTAATGGACAAAGTTTCCTCGTCAAAAAAAGCTCTTTCTCCTGTTGTCGCTAGTGTCTTGCTGATTGTCGTTGCTGTTTTGGCGAGTCTTGGCTTTCAAACGTGGTACCAATCTTTTTCTAGCTCTACACTTTCACATGTCGACACACAAAGTTCATCGGGTTCTTTTTCTGTTGAGGGTTTGTCGGGTGGAACTCTTTTTGTGAAGGGAAGTGCAAAGATTCAAAGTGTTTCTATTAATGGAAATGATTGTTTTGTCTCGGGTCTGACAAACAGTTCTTTGAATGTCTTGCCCATGAGCGACTGCGCTAACGAAGGAAAGAATGAGATTGTCGTTGTGGCAAATGATAGGATTTACACAAAGATAGAGTATCTTGATTCTTATGTATATAGCAACCCGTGTCCGGACGGATATATTATTGTTCCTGGAAATGCTGGACTTGGCACGAGAAATTTCTGCGTGATGAAGTACGAAGCGAAGAATGTTAGTTATGTTGCAATCTCGCAAGCAGCTAGTACCCCTTGGGCTAATATTACATGGAATGCTGCAAAGACAGAGTGTGAAAACTTGGGTTCCGGCTATCACTTAATGACAGAAGAAGAGAGGCTGACGATTGCGCACAATGTCGAGTTTGTCGCAAGCAACTGGAATTCTTCTGTTGTCGGCACTGGTTTTCTCTACTCTGGACATAATGATGGAAGCCCCTATACGGCTTTGGTAGCTGACACTGACGATGGGAATGGCTATTATGGAACAACTGATTCTGCTGGTTCAAATCAAAGAAGAACTTTAAACCTGTCGAATGATGAGATAATTTGGGATTTTGCAGGAAATGTCTGGGAATGGGTTGACGCTTGGGCGTACGCAAATGAAAGTCTTGGCTCTCCATACAGATATCACGGTGGTGACCAAGGGTGGATGAGTTATAATAGTGATGATGGTACAGGAAAAAATGCTAGTCTTGTTCCTACTTCAAAGCTTCCTTCGAATGGCTGGAATGCTAATCAGGGAATGGGCAGATATCATGATGGCAGCGACATTTTAGGGGCATCCAATAATGTGAACGAAGCCCCAGATTTTTGTACGGGATATTGCTCTCCAAAGGCAGTTTTCCTAGCAGGGGGCTTTTGGGGTACGCAAGTGAGGGCAGGAGTCTTTGCTCTGCTCTTGGGTGATGGCCCCTCAGGCTCGTTCACAACTGCTGGTTTCCGCTGCTCCTACTCATAGTTCAGTGAGTAGAGAATCGTGTCGGGAGACGAAATCTTTATAATACGTTTTTTTCTTGTTTTCTTTAATGAATAAACTCTTTTCTTCGAGGAAGGCTCTTTCGCCTGTCGTTGCTAGTGTTTTGCTGATTGTCGTCGCGGTTTTTGCGAGTCTTGGTTTTCAGACTTGGTACCAATCTTTTTCTAGTTCTACACTTTCACATGTCGACACACAAAGTTCTTCGGGTTCTTTTTCTGTTGAGGGTTTGTCGGGTGGAACTCTTTTTGTGAGGGGAAGTGCAAAGATTCAAAGTGTTTCTATTAACGGAAAGGAGTGTTTTGTCTCGGGTCTGATAAACAGTTCTTTGAATGTTTTGCCTATGAGCGACTGCGCTAACGAAGGAAAGAATGAGATTGTCGTTGTGGCAAATGATAGGATTTACACAAAGATAGAGTATCTTGATTCTTATGTATATAGCAACCCGTGTCCGGACGGATATATTATTGTTCCCGGAAATAGTGAGCTAGGTACGAAAAATTTTTGTGTAATGAAGTACGAAGCGAAGAATGTTAGTGATGTTGCAATCTCGCAAGCAGCTAGTACGCCTTGGTTTAATATTACTTGGAATGCTGCAAAGGTAGAGTGTGAAAACTTGGGTTCCGGCTATCACTTAATGACAGAAGAAGAGAGGCTGACGATTGCGCACAATGTCGAGTTTGTCGCAAGCAACTGGAACTCCTCTGTCGTCGGCACTGGTTTTCTCTACTCTGGGCATAACGACAAGAGTCCTCCAAACTCGCTGGCTGCTGACACTGACGACGGGAATGGGTACTTTGGAACTGGAGATAACTTGAGTTCTTGTGATGGTTCGTATAACTACTTTGCAGCCAGTGATGACACAACAAGTGGAAGAGCATGTGCAGGACAAAGAAGAACTTTGGACCTGTCGAATGGCGAGGTACTTTGGGACTTTGCAGGCAATGTCTTTGAATGGGTTGACGCTTGGGTGTACGCAAATGAAAGTCTTGGTTCTCCACACAGATATCATGGGGGAGACCAGAAATGGATGAGTTATAGTAGTAATGATGGAACTGGAAAAGTTGCAAGTCTTGTTCCTACTTCGATGCTTCCTTCGAACGGCTGGAATGCAAATCAAAGTATGGGCAGGTATCAGGATGGTAACAACATTTCAGGAGCATACAATAATGTCGACGAAGGACAAGCCTGTACTTCTGGATACTGCTCACCGAAGGCAGTTTTCCTGGTAGGAGGTCGTTGGGACTATGGTGTCTACGCGGGAGTCTTTACCCTGTACTTGGATACAGGTCCTTCGGCCTTGAATACTGCTCCCATCAATGGGACTGAGGGTTTTCGCTGCTCCTACTCATAGAAATGTGTGCTAAGACATATAAATAGACTTACGCTGTGAAAGGCAATGAAAATTCTTGTTATTGAAAAATACACGGGACTTGAACTTGTTACTCGAAATGGACAAAGGAACAAAATCTCTGTGCAGCACCTTCACGAACTACAGGGACACCAAGACGAACACAATGCGACAAAGGAGCTCCTCGTGCAAACTTTGACTGAGCTTTGCTTTTCTTTCTCTTTCATTAAGGACGACATTAATTTTGAAGACCAATGTTTGGCATATGATCTTATTATTAGTCTTGGCGGTGACGGAACCTTTCTTCATGCTGTTGCAAATAGTTGTCAGCAAATGCTCATGGGCATTAACAGCGACCTCACGCGCAGTCACGGATATTTGACAAAGTTTGACCGTACAAATCTTGTTCAGGCACTGCACAAAGTTAAGGAAGGAAAAGCTCATTTTGGTTTTCTGCAGCGACTTGCTGTTTCTCTTAATGGCACACTACAAAAATATTTTGCTTTGAACGAAGTCTTTATTGGAAATCCTCATATTTATGAAACAAGTCATCTTAGTGTTCAGACGCCAAAGGAAAAAGCTCATGTTATTAGTAATGGCATTCTTATTGCAACACAACAGGGCAGTACAGCATTTTACAAGAGTGCTGGTGGGAAGGCTTTTGAGGAAGATACTTTGGCGTACACCTTGGTTTTGCCTTTCAAAAAAAGAAGTTCTTTAGAAGATAGTGCAATTTTGCAAGCAAAGGAAAGCATTGTTGTAAAGCCCAATCGACAAGGTTACAAGCTTCTTTTTGATTGTAACAAGAAACGAGAAATAGATTTGGCGCAGGACGACGAAGTGAAAGTCTTTATAGACAAGGAAAAGGAAGTTAAGGTTCTGCTTCCTTGAATTTATCTTTGTTCAAGCTCTTTTTTCGTGATTACTTTGTAGTCTTCCACATTTGGTTGGTCAAAGGGGTTAATTCCTTCAAGTGCTCCAAGGTACATGACTTCCATCATCATAAGTTGCATATATGCTCCAAGAGATTTTTCAGAGACTTCGTTGAGTACAATTTCACTCAGTGGTCTTTTCTTTTCTAAAAATGCTTCTCGAATTCCAATATATATGGCGTCCAGAATTTCGCTTACGGGCCTGTTTGAGGTGTGATGAACTATTGCTTCTAACTCTTTATTGTCTGGAACTTGTACTTTGCGCAGGTTTGCAACACGAATGAAAGAGTGGAAGGTGTCGTTTGGTCCGCCAAGGTGAAGCTGGGCTATGGAGTGCAGATCTGTCGAGCCTATACATGTCGTTGGTGTGTAACCTGAATGGACGATGTCGCCTTTGCGATTCTTTTCTTTTCCTGTACTTTCTGCCAGAAGTTGTCTGTACCACTTTCCTAAACTTTCAAGGCGCGAGAGAAAGAAAAAGGAATTGACAATGGAAATCTTATTTTCTTGTTTTTGTTCGTACAAGGCAGCCGACAAAGCCATAGCTGGGTTTTTCCGAGGATCTTGCTCTTCAAGACAAAACTCTGCCATTTCTTTTGCTCCTTCTAAAAGTTCTTTGCAGTTAACATCCATAAGACAAAGTGGGAAAAGTCCAACTGTACTCAAAACGGAGTATCTTCCTCCGACGCTGCTTGGCATTTCAAGACAGGAATAGCCTTTTCCTTTGGCGTAGTTGTATAACTTGGAGTCTTTCTCTGTCGTTGCTACAATTTGTGAAAAAATATTTGGAAATTTATCTTTGTAGGATAAAAGACAATCTTCGAGAACGGAAAAGTTCGTCAATGTCTCTGTTGTTCCTCCTGATTTTGAAATAACATTTATCAAAACTTTCTCTCCTTTGTCAAGAAAGGATTTCATGAGGGAATGCATGTCTGCAAGGTCTTCACTGTCGCAGGTGTCGGCAAAGTAGACTTTTTTGTCTCTTAGCTCATTGTGCATTTTTCCTTGCAATGCTTCGATTACTGCAACTGTGCCAAGGTTTGAACCTCCAATCCCTATCAGAAAAAGGGCTTTCATATCTTTGTGCTGCTCTGCAAGTACTGAACAATTTTTTAGAAACTCCGTCTCAAAGGGAAGTTGCAAGGATGCTCGTTCATCTTTGTACGCCAAAGTTAGGGCATTTTTTTGTGCGAGTCTTTCTTCTTCCAAAATTGTTTTGATTTCGGGGGGAAGTTCTTTGTCTGGCCTGCTGTTTTGTGCGTTCCACTCTAATGCTACCATCTTAGCTTTGACGAAGGGATTGGGCTTTATTAAATTTAGTTAAAAAAAGTACTTCCTTATTTTTCTGGCAAAGTGGAAAGAATTGCGTTTGATTTCACTTTCAAAACAATAAGGAAACCAATTACTAACAATAAGACAAGTATTGGAAGCAGGGAAAGTAAAACAATATCTCCTTGAGAGAAAAAGGGAAGTGTGAAAACAAAGGTGGATTCAAGGTCGGAAGAATTTGCAAGCATAAGGTCATAAGCAGGTTTAACTCCCAAGTAAAAGAAAAGAAGTAGACCAATGTAAATAAAAATAAAACTTGTTAAAACAATTGGTAGTACCATAAATCGGGCACTGTTAAGGGGAGTTTTTACATAATAGTGCAAGCCCATGAAACTTCTCACTCTTTCACAATAACAGTTGTTACACAGTACATGCAAGGAAAATCCAAGGAAGGCTAAAATGTTAATGTTCTTTTGAGAAGTAATTTCTTTTTCACAATCGCGACATTTTACGGGCATCGTTCTTTTGCAGGCTTCAAAGATAAAAATATTTTTCACTCCTCACAAGAGACTTTTAAAATGCGACGAAATTATTTTATTTGGTGCAAAAATTTTATAAACACCTTGCCTTCGACACAGGTATGATAGCACGATTATTTGGTAAATCAAACACTTACACTTTTCGGATTGAGATCTTTTCAGACATTAAGACTTTTGATTTTCTTAGTATTGAACACCATGAAGACGGACATGTTCTGACTCAAATAGTAAATATTACTCGTGATGGAGACAAGCTTTTTGGTGATGGGAAGATTATTGGTTTTCGAGACAGCGGTGTTCTCAAAAATATCAGAACTCCCTTCCAGAACGACGCCAAAATTGAAATGGCTGATGATAGTTTTATTGAGAAAGTCGTTGGCCTCAACAATAACTCTGATGCTTTTCTTGGCGTCCTCGAGCACCATCCAAATCTGCACATTAACCTTGATTTGAAAAAGACAATCACAAAACATATTGCCATTCTTGCAAAGTCTGGAGCTGGAAAGTCATACACTGTTGGCGTGCTTTTAGAGGAGGTCATTAAGAAAAATATTCCTATCATCATTCTCGACCCGCACAATGAGTATGCTTCCATAAAATATCCAAACTCGGACAAGAAGGATTTGAAGCGTCTCGAGAAGTTTAATTTGCAGCCGCATGGTTTCTTGAACCAGATTAAGGAATATTCTCCTGACACAACTATCAATCCACAGTGCGAACCCGTAACTTTGGACATTAACAAACTCAAACCTCATGACCTTGTTGATGCACTCCCTCAAAAACTCAGTCCGGGACAGCAGAATATTTTGTTTAATATTCTTTCTACTGTTAATAATAGAGTAAATTTTGATGAACTTATTTTTGCTATTTCTAATGAGGAGTCAAATGCTAAATGGTCTTTGATTACACTTCTGGAATCTCTGAAAAAACTAAAACTCTTTTCTTCAACACCAACTCAACTCCACACGCTTGTGAAGTATAAACAAGCATCTATTATTTCTCTCAAAGGTGTTGATCCTTATGTACAGGAGGTCTTTGTCTCCAGTCTTTTGCGTGACATGTTTGAAGCTCGAAAGAAAGAAGAAATTCCTCCTTTTCTTCTTGTTCTTGAGGAAGCGCACAATTTCTGCCCTGAACGTTCTTTGGGAGAAACGAAGTCTTCCAAGATTATCCGAACACTTGCTGCTGAAGGACGAAAGTTTGGAATTGGTCTGTGTGTTATCTCGCAGCGTCCGGCAAAGATTGACAAGAATGTCGTTTCACAGTGTACGACACAAATCCTCCTTAAGATAACAAACCCTAATGACTTGCGTTCTGTTATTTCTTCGTCGGAGGGTGTTGATACTTCTTCAGAAAATGAAATTCAAAAGCTCAATATTGGAACTTGCCTTTTGACGGGCGTTATTGATATTCCTCTTAAAGTTAATGTGCGTCCGAGAATTTCTAAGCACGGCGGAGAAACTGTTGATATCACTTTGCCTTACGAAGTTGAGAATGGGGCAGAGCCAAATCCGTCTGTTTCGTATGGCGGCAATGTTGAAGAAACACAGGAAGAAGTGCGACAACAAAGAGAGCAAAGTCGTGCTCCTCAAAAAGAAAAAGCTGGCTACAAAGGTGCACATACAGAGTTCATCCAATACATTGCTCCGGAAATTGAAGCAGAAGACGCCAAAGTCATGCTTGGCGCCCACACACTCTCGGTTCAGCTTATTCCGGCGGCGCTTGTCAAACTTAAGGTAGGCCAAGGGGAAATTCAGCTTCTTTTGGACAAGCACCATAAAAAAATTATCAAAACTCTTTTTCCTTATGAAGGGGCGGATCTTAAAGATTCCATTACTTCTCTTTCTCAAACAGAGAGGAAAATCTTAGGAAATGTCCTTACGCTCTCAGACAGATTTAATCCTGCTGAGCTCCTTATCAAAACTGATGTTACTTTCAATGAAATTTTGCGAGTCTGTGATGCTCTTGCAGCAAAAGGCCTCATTACAAAACACGAAAGGGACTTTGAAATTGGCAACATGGCTTTTGCAAAAAATATTTCTGCTTTGAATTTTTATGGGGCTCAGAAATTTGAAGAAGTATCATACGACAGCAAGCTTGCGCCAAAGATGAGTGACGATGATGTGAAGGCAAACATGCAGCTCTTTGGCGTTGTCGAAAATGTCAAAGATATTTTCTTAGTACGCTATGTTGGGAAATAAAAAATATTATAAACCCTAAACTAAGGAAAAAACTATGAGTCCAAAACTCTTAGTGTTTTTATCCTCTCTACTCATGGTTTTTTATTTTTTCATTCTGTATCAACTTCCAACGCTTCAGAAACTCCAAGAAAATGATGACAAGGAATTTACATCACCTGAAGATTTTATTATAAAAAAAAACTTAATCCCTTCTGAGATTCAACCAAGAAATAAAACATTCATAGAAGCCTATCCGTCTTCCCCCCATGGTCACCCCTTGGATTATCTCATCACAAATAACACCTTTTATATTCTCGGATGCAAAGAAATAGGTCAAGAAAAAAGTTGTGGATTTTTTGTGAATGACACTCTTTACACAGAGGAAGAGTTACCGATTATTGATTTCTTTCTTGTAAATTCTTCTCTTTACTATATAGTAGAAGAAAATCAAACTCTAAGACTTCTTGGAGCTGAAGAGAAAACAAATGAAATAATTCTCCGTAAATATATGGAAAATTATGAATTACCCTTTGCTTTCCAAACACCTAAACTTCAAAGTTATAGCTTCAGTAACTCGCCGCCTAAACATTCTTATACTATCACCTCATATACATCCGAGACTTTCTTATACCTCGGAAACTATAAGACTAAAGAAATCTATGTTCAACTTGACCTAGAGACTATATCCGGAAAAGGATCAGGAACAGACATTTTCTCAAATCCCAAATTATGGGAGAGTTCCGAAACAAAGGAAAAAATAACTCTCCTTGAAAGCATCAGAAGGGTTTTTCAAGAAAACTATTTCAAACTTCTTTCTTCTCTTCTTTTCCTTGTTTTTTTACTTCATTTCATTTTTGCAAGTTTATCAAGAGCTAAAAAAATTCTCTTCTTCACAAGAGAAGAAAAAATAACCGTTAAAGAACATACCACTACTATAATATGTAGTATATTTTTTTTCTTCCTAGCCATAGGTGTTGGGGTCTTAAGTATTCTAGGAACACTAAATCTCATCTTTCATTGGAACCTAGGCCCATTTATAGAAACTATTGCAATTATAACTTCACTTTTCCCCCTTTTACCTACTCTCTTTAGCATTTTTGTCCTCAATAGTTTTTTCACACTCATACAAAGAACTTCTACACCTTTCAAAACTCCACAGAAAATCATGTTTTTTCTAGGCCCATATTTAACCTTAATTTTTTTCTTTAGTAGCTTTTTTGTCCCTTTAAGTTTCCTCTTTGCATATTCTCCTGAAGAGGCGTATGCTTCTTACTTCCTTGAAATCCTCCTAAAATTTTTAGCCTTCATTTTTATCTTCTGGTTTCCCCTACTCTTTTATCTTAAAAGAAAACTCCCCAAAGAAAACTTTGTGTTTTTCAAAGAAAAAATGAAGAATATGCCTTTTTCCCTTCTCTTAGCATTTAGCATTCTCTCTTACCTTATTTTTTTTGGTTTTACTATGTCTATACTAACTACAATCACCTTTCAGATTTACCTTTTTTTATTGATCGTACTCCCTATTTTTTTTGAGCATGTAGCCTTTTTAAAAAAAGCTTCTCCCGAAGAATGTCTTTTACTCGGAGTAAGTTTAAGCCAATTTATGTTAGTTGCAACACTTATTTTTTTCCCACTCTATTTTGTGATGTTGAGTAAAATGTTGATTTAGAATAGTCGAGGATATCATACGACAGCAAGCTTGCGCCAAAGATGAGTGACGATGATGTGAAGGCAAACATGCAGCTCTTTGGCGTTGTCGAAAATGTCAAAGATATTTTCTTAGTGCGCTATGTTGGGAAATAAGTTTCTTTAGGTTTCATCTTCATGACTCTTAAATAAGAACAAAATTATATCAAGCTCCCTAGTTCTACTGTCTTTGAGAATGGAAGAAGAGAGAAATTCATTTCATGACCACTTTAATCTGGCAAGTTTCCTCCCCCTCCTGATTTTTCTTTTAGGAATTTATACGATCTATCTCTTTATTGTTGGTTTTACTACAATGGCATTTCTTGTCATGATGTTTTCTTTTATTGTCTATGTGGCAAATAATGTCTGTATTAATATTTTCAGAAATGCAAGTATTTTTAATGAATATCTTGAAGACAGTTCTGCATTTATTGCTTTTGCTATGACTTCTATTGTTTTTGGTTTTCTGTTCTACAAGGACATTGTTTCTTTGGCGACGGTGTTTTTCTTTGCCATCTGTACGCTCTTGTCCATGTCCCGGAACTGGATTCTCCACTTCAAGAACTCAAAAGGCTGGCCTCTTGCTTTAAACGGGCTTGTCTTTCCACTCATTTATTTTATTTATGTCTTTTATCTCAAAAGCCCTGGCGATTCCATTTTTTTGGTTTATTATGTAGTCATTGGTTTTCTTGCAATTTCAAACTATAATTTTTTAGGGTACAAAGAAAATTCTTCTACAAGTTATATTGCAAAACCTATTGAAAAAAAGGAAGAACTTACTGAGGAGAAAAAAAACGAAAATGCTAGTGAGTCTCAGAACAAAGAAGAACTTCAAAAGCCGGAAGAAAACACTCTTTCCTCTGAGAACCAGCAAAAAGAAGAAGAAAAGAAAAAGGAAGGAGAGGAAAAAGTATCATTTTTCTCTAAGATAAGTAGGCTCTTTAGAAAAGAAAAAAAGAAAGAGGAAATAAAAAAAGAAGAAAATAAGTCAGTGGAAGAAGAGCAAGGTGTGGTAGCAACAAAAAAGGAGAACTCTGAGGAGGAGTTTGCAGATTTGAGTGAAGAAGGAGATTTGAAGGTTACTTAAGTAAAGAAATCGCTAAAATGTGCATATCTCAATCGAGGCAGAGCTGCGGAGTATAATACCCAGCTAAGGAATCATGCTCATCATTGCAAGCAGTGCTTCAAGCTGAAGTTCTTCGTCGGAGCCTTCTACTAATCTGAACTCGACTGTTGCAATTCTGTCGACAAACTTTACTTTTGTTTTCGGATCAATATCCATTTCCAGAACATTTCTGTAAATCTCCTTTAGAATTTCTAAAGCACTGAGTCCTCGCAGTGTTCTTAGTTTTATCATCTGGTCTCTTGCTCCAAAAAAATCTCCTTTGATGGCGAAGGAAAGCATTTCTTCGACCTCTTTTGGATTAACAAAATCAAGTACTTCCAAAACTTGCTTTGTCGTGACTGTCTTACTTATGCTTGCTGCTGCCTGCAGTGTGTTAACAAGTCTTCGCAAATCTCCTTTGGCCATTTCAAGAAGAAATTCCTTTGATTCATTATTAAACGTCAGACCTTCTTCTTTTTCGATTTTGTTGAGAAGTGAAAGTAGAGCTTCTTTTGGGAGGGCTTTGAATTTGAAGAGAACGCAACGACTTTGAATGGGGTCGATAATTTTTGAGAGCTCATTACATGCAAGAATGAAACGACAGGACGCCGAATAGCGTTCCATTGTTCTTCTCAATGCTTGCTGAGCTTCTTTTGTTAGTGAATCTGCTTCGTCAAGACAAATAATTTTGTAAGGGATGTCTGCAAGGCTTTTTAGTTTTGCAAATTCTTTAATCTGATTTCGGATGACGTCTATTCCTCTGTCGTCGGAGGCATTGAGCTCCATATAATTGCCTTTCATCCCGTTTTCTCCGTACAGTTCTCTTGCGATGACCATTGCCATTGTTGTCTTTCCGGTTCCAGGTACACCTGCAAAAAGAAGATGAGGGAGATTCTTTGCCTCAAGAAAAGCCTTTACTCTGTCAACGAAGGTGCTTTGTCCTTGGATGTCTGCAAAGGTCTTTGGTCTGTACTTGTCTACCCAAATTTGTTCCATGCTTTGGGGCAGTTGGTAGCGTTTATATATCTATGGTCTTTCTCCAAGAAGGAAGTTTTTTTAGGGAAGATTTTATATATTCTTTTTCACATAACTTTCTATGAAAAACTTCTTTTTGCTAGTCCTTTTGTTCTTTGTTCTTTTTTCTTCTTGCAGCAATTCAAAGGAAGAGAAAACTCAAATTTATGCTATTAAGTATGCAGATTCTCTCTATTCCTCAAACTATATTTTTCACGACAATAGAACTGAGCAGATGATTCCTTTCTCTTGGCTTTTTTATCTTCTTGAGTATAAGGGGAAGACTATACTCATTGATACTGGCGTTTGCGACAAAGCAAAAGTCGAGCGCTATGCTCTTCAAAATTATCTCTCCCCGCCTGAAATACTTCGAGAATATCTCCTTCCTTCTTCACCGGACTATATCTTTTTGACACATACTCACTTTGACCACTTGGGCTGTGTTGAAGAATTCAAAAATGCTACAATCATTGTTCAAGAACAGGGTTTGCCAACTCTTCTTTCCTCTTTTCCTGATATAGATAAAACCAGAATTCATACATTCTCCGATAGCTTTTTTTTTGATGATGCCTTAACGCTACAATATGTTGGCGGCCATAGCAGAGATTCTTCTGTTGTGTGGTTAACGAGTGAGAATGAAACCTTTCTTTTTGTCGGCGATGAATGTTACACGAGTGAAAACTGTCTCAATACCATCCCTGTTGGAACTTTTTATAATGGTACTAAGAACTTAGAATTTATTAGAGGCCTTAACAATACTGTTAGAGTGCTCTATTTTCATGAGGCCCCTTCAAAAAAAAGAGTAACAAGGATCACCTAAAAAAATACTGTTCTTTTATCAGTCTTTTTGGCTGTGTTTTTCTTTGGTATAATAATAAAGAATAAATAGGGCAAACATGTAAGCTAAGGCACCAAGTAAGAATGAAGTTTTAAGACCAAGATACACTGAAAGCACTAAACCAAAGAAAAAAGCAAATGCTCCAAAAATTGAATTCACAGCATAAAAGATTGCGCTTGTATCTCCAAGTTTTTTCTTTGCTTGCTCAAGGGCATGTGGAAAGGGTACACCCATGAAGAATCCCAGAGGAAAGAGAGAGACAACAAGAAAAATAAGAGCAAATTCATGTGAAAAAGTTATTGTTTTCATGAGTTTGCTAATGAGGACAATGTGAAGAATGCTTATTATGTACACACAAAGGTAGGAAATGATGAGAGTTTTTTGTGAAAAGTTTCTGGAGAAATAGGCCCCCAATCCTGATGAGAAAAGAAGAAGGGCGAGTACAATAATAAGGGATACCTCTGGCGAACCCATGTAATTTTGATACAATTTCATAAGCGTACTTTCTATAATAAAATAGCCTAAACCCAAAAATGCAAAGATAAGAAAGAAAGGAATACTGGCTTTTAGTTTCTTTGTTTTCTTCAACATAAAAATGGGAATAAGCAAGAGGAAAAGACAAAGAAGAGAAAGTTTGAATAGTCTTTCTACTAGGATCGGTGAATTTGTATACACTGCATGAATAAAGGGTTTATCATCTGTTGTTACGGACAAATCTTTTCCTTCTCCAAAAAACGTCAGCTTGTCTTCACTTGCAAAAAAGTCTGTAAAGAGAGTATTGTTGAGCTCCTCACCTGGAAGATACTCAATTTGAACATGAGTTGTTGAAGTGTTAAATACATATTCACGTAGATGCTGATAGTCATACCACTCTTTAAAATAGTCTTTCTCTTCTTGTGTTAGCGCTGTCTTCTTAACTACAATCATTGTGTACCAGTCTTTCCCATTTGGATTTTGAGAGGGTTTCCAGTTGTAAATAAAAAAATGCTCTGAGGGATTTATGCTTCCTTTCTCTTCAAGGGCCGTTTGAATATTGTTGATTAAACGAAATATGGAAAGTTTTCCACTCTCGTCGGCATATCCTCTCTCTTCAAAAAGCAAAAATCCGTTCGCTTCAAGATGATTGAAATATTCTAGCATGGCATCTTTTGTATGCAAAAATTCGGCTTGTCCAACTTTAGCAATGGATCCTGTCTTGTATGTATTGAGAAGGGTTATGAGCGAGTATGTCTTGTTCTGGTATTGAAGATAGGTTCTCGCATCAATTTGTGTAACACTAAGATTTTCATAGGCATATGCGCTGTACTCAAGATACTCGTTTTGCATAAGTTCAATTGGCCCAGGATTAAGTTCAAGGCCGTCAATTTTTGAAATGTTGCCTACAAGATACTTAATTGGTTTTACTATTCCTTGCGCTGCTGTGCCTATAACTAAAACATCTGGGTCTTGAGTAAAAATTCTGTGCTGCTCCATATTTTGGGCTGAATACATAAAAGGAACTCTTAAATCATTTCTCCAGGCAACTGGACTTCCACCTGTTATTCTGTCGTTGGAGTACCCTTCGTAGTTCACAAAGATGGTGCTTTTTCCGTCTGCAGTCCGATTATAAACCGAAACTCTTGCAACAAGATTGTCTTTGATTTCTTTGATTTCATATGTTGTTTTGTTATCTGAATGTTCAGGAAGACAGAAGATTTTTCTTGGGTATGAGTCGTCATAACATTTTGTACTGTATTCTAGGCTCAGTTTCTCAGTTTGTATATTGTATGTGAAAGCTCCGACTAATCCTAGAAGAAGAAGGAGCAGGAAAAACTGTAAGAATAAAGAATTGTGCTTAAGTCCTTTTGCACTGAGTATTGCTAGAATGAGTAATGTTATGAGAATGATTGCAATTGCATTTTCTACTGAAAACAGGGGAATAAGGTAAAGAGAGAGAAAAACTGCTAGTGATGCCCCCAGTAAATCTATAAAATATATCGTATTTGATCTGTACTTTCTAAAGAAATAGGTGAGAACTATATTTGCAAAGAGAAAGGGCAGAACTAGAAAGGGGGAGAGAAAGATGAAGGAAGGAAATCTTGTGATATTAAGCACACTAAAAATTGTTGCTATAATAAATAGTGTCAAAAAAATGGAAAATTTTTCTTTTGTGTAATTGATAATCTTATGAGAGATTAGGGAACCAAGTCCTAAACCTAAGAGGGCATAGGAAATGAGTAGCGTTGCTTCAAGATGATTGTGAGTAAAATTTAGGATGTGAAATAAACTTGTTTCAAGAAAAAGCAAAGAAAAGGAAATGGCAAAAACTTGAACTTTGTCAAATAAGGAAATTACCCCATTTTTTCCCTTCATCTATTTCTGTTAGAATGGTTCCCTTTAAGTATTTTATGTCAGTAGAGAAACTTTATGAAGAGAAAAAATTTTTAAAGACGTGGAATGAGATTTTTTTATGTTCTCCTTAAAGGTTATAGTTCTTTTTCTTATTTTTCTTTTTGCCCTTCTCGTTCTCCCCCAAGACTTTAGAAAGAGAAAGGTTGGAAATGTCAGCGTAGGGTCTTTTGCTTTCCTGAGTTTTCTTTTTTTTCTCTCTTATAATTTGAAGCTCTTTCTCATGAAAAGCTATTTTACTTTTCTTTTCTCTCTTATGTTGATCTTGCTCATCTTCTTTTTTTCTTTTCTGCTCTACAAAAAGAAGATTTGGGGCGCTGCAGATGGAAAACTCTTTATTGCATTTTCTTTTCTTCTTCTTCCTTTTGAGGAAACATTTTTCAATTTCTGCTTTAATCTTTTGGGACTCTATTCTTTAATGCTCATCTTTTTCTCAAATGTAGTGACTTCTTCTTCAACTAAAAAAAAAGTTCTTTTTCATCTTCCCTATTTAGAATACTATTTTACTTCAGCTTTACTTTTGCTTATTATTCTCCCTCTGAAATTTTTTAATTTACCTTTGAATGTGTATCCCCTTCTTCCCTTTTTCTTTTTTCTTTTTTTGAATATTTTTCTTTCCCTTCCTGTAAAGAAATTGTATGCGTATCTTGGCCAGAAACTTTCTCTCTCTCTTTCTTTGCTTTTAACATTCTTTTTCTGTTTTCATCTTCTCTTTCTCTTCTTTTTGATTTTTCTGTTCTTTGTAAAGCTTTTTTTGGAGTATCACTTAGAACTTATTTTGAAAAAAGACGAAAAAACGAAACAGACAACTCCTTTCACAGTTTATCTTTTTGCTGCTGCCCTTTTATCGTTACTTTTTCCAGAAAATCTCCTTGTTTCTTTTTTATTTCTTCTCAAAACTCTTTTTTAATTCCTTAGCTGGGTATTATACCCCCGCAGCTCTGCTCTGATTGGGATGGGCACGTTTTAGCGATTTCTTTACCCACATTTTCACCAGAAAAGAAAAAAGAGAAAGGCAAGAAAAAGAGGGGGAAGAAAGGCAATACCATCTTTTACTTTAAGTGCGGTTATTTTTCCTTCATGGGCTAATGCTTTTAGGTTTTCAAGTTGTTCTTCTGTAACGCCAATTTTGAAATCTTCACTCCTGTACAAAAGATGGCCTTTCACTTTGACATCTTCAACAATCCAATCTCCTGGTACAATCTTCTCAATTGGCTTTGGCGAGACAAATATCATGCTTTCAACTTGCTTTGCAATTTTCATAAAGTAGTAGAGAAAGATAAGGGTGAGAAGAATATACAAGGAACTTGAAAGGAAAAAACCTAAGCAGAGAATGCACGCGGTGGAGAAAGCCAAAAGAATATGGATTGAAGTTTTCACTTTGAGATGAAGTTCTTTTCTCCTCTTACATGCAAAATAGCTGATGATAAGAAAGGCAAGTACACCACCAATGAAAAATGATGCGCCTAAAAACTCCAGAAGAAAGCCAAAAATCTCCAAATTTACTTTGTCGATTGCGACGATTTTTATAATGTAAAGAAGATAGTTAATGGTAACTAGAGAGGAAAACGGAAAAATAACTCTGACGTCTAGTTTGTGTGATGAAGAAAACTGTTTTTTAAGAAGTGATAGGTCTCCTGCTGTGAGATATTTTCCCGAACTTACTGACTCTGTTTTTTTGTCGAGAACCATTGATTCTTTTACTTCTTTAAGGGGTTTTCTGACGACAAAATACACTGATTCAAATGTTGTATCTGGGGAAAAGAAAATAAAAAGAAATGCTATGAATCCAAAAAAGAAAAGATAAAGGGAACTTAAATTAAAAAGAAGTCCCCAGAACAGAGAGAGAAGAATAAGAAAAAGAAAAAGGAGATCTTTTTGCTCTTCTTTGCGTTTGTTTTTGAAAAGTGTTCTAAAGGCAAGAATAAAAAGAAAAATAACATCTATGGAAAGAATTAAAACTTGAGCATACAAAAGGGCAAGAAAAAGAATGTCGCCGTACTGCTCAGAGAGAAAGGAAAAAAGAAAAGAAAGGGAAGAGGAGAGTCCAAAAGTTTTAAGGAGGGGTAAGAGATAAAAAATACTTGCTGAAAAACCAATGAGAAATTTTGCATCTCCGCCTCCCCAAACTCCAATATAATAAAGAAGAGCCCCTAATGCAAATCCCATGAGAAGACCAAAACCAACATACTTTATGGGAACTATACTTTTACTTTGCAAGCTATCTAAACAAGCTATAATAAGAATGAAAAAACAGAGAGCAAAATTAAGATAATCATAGACTTCGCGTTTGCGTATATCTTCAATTGAAGCTAAGAAAAAAGCCAAAAGGACAATTGTCCCTACAGCGTATGAAAGAATCATTCTTCTTCTACATATATATTGTAAAGGGAATATCCCATGAGAAAGACAGAACTCAGAACTGAAATATAATAACCTGCCAAAGGAAGAGATGCAAGACCCACATTGAGTAGTTTCAGGTATGGCGCTACTGTCAACATAGTAGTGATGTTGACAAGAAACATTGTCATGCCAACGCCCAAGAAAAACAAACCAATGTTGTGCCTAGTAAGCAAGATTTGTTTCTTGGTATTTATTCGTAGATGCTGATGAGTTGAATGTTTATTCATAGTGTTTTTGCGAGTGAACCCCTTTAAATATTTTTCTATCGTTTCTACAGCCCTACTTTCAAGTGTTTACATTTTTTTATATGGAAAAACTCTCCCGATAAGAGTTAATGGTTCTGAACATTACAAAAGTAGGTTTTGTTCTCTTTGTTTTTTTTAGCATTTTCATTACTGTTAATGGAGTTGGAGTGTACAGGAACGACGGAAGTTTTGTTCACTATGTTCCTAATGATGCGCCTCTTGTTGATATTAATATTAGCAACTCACAGACCCCTTTCAAAGTTCTTCGGGCAAATTTTTTACTCAATGATGAAGTTTTTACAAAAGAGATTGGGTCTTCTCCTCTTACTCAATACTTCAAAGAATTTTCTCTCTCTGAGATGGCAAATGGGAAAACATTTTCTGAAAATGACTCTCTTTCTTTTGAACTTATTTTAGACAAAGAACTTACTAAGCTTGCAAATAGCGACCCTTTAAGTTTTGATATTGTTATTGACCTTACCGAGCCACGCCTTCTTTCTCCTGAGTCTTCTTTTGAACTTAGTTCGAGTCAAAATTCAATACCTCTTAGTTTTAGTGAACCTATTTGTTTTCTGGAAGCGTTTCTTGATGGTCAGTCCATTTATGAAAAAGATTTTCTCACAAGTCCTGCTGAAAAGCTGTGTAAGGCGACTTTTGATTTAGAAATTGACAGTACACAACTTTCTGGAACAAGTGCTGTTCTTACTTTAACGTTTTCAGATCTTGCAGGCATTACTTCTGAGACTGCTCTTGACCTGAGTTACTCTTTTGCATCTTGCTCTTTGGATGGCGTCTCTTTGCAGCACGGTGAGGAATTTGAATTTTATAGTAGTACGAGTGCACAAAGCTGCGAGTCGCAAAAAAGAGTTTGTAATGATGGAGTTCTCTCTGGAAGCGATTCATATAAATATCAAAGCTGTGAGGATTTTCGTGAACCTGCATCTTGTTCTTTGGATGGGGTTACAGTAAGAAGTGGCCAAAGTTATTCCTTTTATCAGGCAAGAACAAGTCAAAGTTGTGAAGCTCAAGTGAGAACGTGTACGGATGGAAGTTTTTCTGGAGATTCCTCGTATATGTTTCATAGTTGTGAAGAAACTACTGAGAGTACGTGTAATCTTGACGGAATAGAATTTGCTAGTGGAAGTAGCTGGTCTTTTTTTTCAGCAAGAACAGCAGCACAATGTACTTCGGAAAAACGACAGTGTTTGGATGGCGTTCTTGGAGGAAATGAAGATTTTCGTTTTTCTAGCTGTGAAGTTGTTGACGAAAAGGACCCTTGTCTTCTGGATGGCGTCTCTGTAAGCCACGGCCAAAGTTATACGTTCTATAATAAACAGGAGGATGCAAGTTGTAAGGGAGAAACGCGAACGTGTAATGATGGTGTCTTTGGTGGCAATCCTGCGTACATTTACCATGAATGTACTGTCACTGAAGAACCTCAGGCATGTGAAATTGATGGAAAGAGAATTGAACATGAACAAAGTGTTGAACTGTTTGAGAAGCGAGAGGCAGAGACTTGCCTTACGAGTTTGCGAACATGTATTAATGGGACACTTGATGGAGATCAAACATATGTCTTTTCCACATGTACAGAGGTTGAACCTTTATGTGAGAGAAATCCTTTTGATGCGTCTTGTCCTTTTTCCCTTAAGCTTCTGACAAAAAAAGATGATTCTTCTCTGAACTACTTTTATGATAAGAATTTCAAGAATTTTTTTGCTGGAACTATTTTTACTCGCGAGTCCAGTATTTCTCTAGTAGTCCAATCAAATAAGCCGGCAAGTTGTTTTGCTGCAGAGGGATTCATCCAAGAAACGCCTGTCCCTTCGTTTAATGAAGTCCTTTCAAAAACAAAAATGATCTCTGAGAGTGGACTCTTGCATCAAACACCTCTCCTTTCCCTCAATGCTCTCTCGCCTGTCCTGTACTGGATTGCTTGTAAGAATGATGAAACTGGAGAGATTCTTTATCTTAATGCAGAACTTGGTGAAGACTTGCGTCTTTTGAAAATTCAACAATATACAGGAGAAAATTTAGCCATACAAACTATGGAACCAGCCGATTCTGAAATTTTGACTTATTCCCCTTTCCCTGTAACTGCTTCGACAAATGTTGCAGCTTTGTGTTTTCTCGGCCTTGATGAAGTTCCTTCTTATCGCCAGAATGCACTTATGAGTAGCAGTTCAGCAGACACGTATAAAAAACATAGTACTGAAGCTGAACCCCTTAAAAGTGGAGCACATTCTCTCAATCTTCTTTGCTATAATAAAGTCTTTGAGGAAGCCGCTCGTGTTCATACCCTCAGTCTTGATACAACAAAGGGCCTGCAAATTTCCTCGATTTCACCTAGTAAAGCTTCTGAATATCCTGTAACAATAAACTTTAGATTGAGCGAACCTGCTACTTGCTATTACAGTCTTCAAGAACTAAATGACCTTTCTCAAATTACAACTCTTACGCAAGCAACAGGTACGGGACAGAACAAACAAATCCCTTTGCTTTCTGGTCTGATTAAAGGGAAAAATCAGATTTTCATTTATTGCACTAAAAATAATCAACTTGCAGCTTACGTATCTCACGAGCTTTTCTTTGACAACTCTGTCCCCGAACTTTCTCAGCTTGTTTTTATCAATGACGGAATCCCTAGTGAGTACCTCTCTTCAAATAGTAGTGCAACAGTTCGTTTTTCTTACACTTCAGCAACACCAGTTAGTACTTTTTATGTGTATTTCACAAGGACAGACGGAAGTTCTTCTGAACCAGTACAATTTCCTTCCTCAAACGCTCTCGCTAATGGAACGCAAACTCTTACAGTAACAGAAGACTTGGCGTCGTTTAGCTCTCTGAGTGTTGTTGGTCAAACAACATATGGAAAGAATACTAGCCCCTTAACGAAAACTCTTCTCTTCGATTTCCAAGTCCCTAGTCTTGAATTTTCTCTTTCTGGAACATCTCTGTCTATTCTCTGTACTGATGCTGGAAGTGGTTGCTATGATATTTTATACGATACAAAAGCTGGACCTTTGGGATGTGTTCCTTCTCTCCCTTATTCTGAAAACTCAAGTATCCAAATTCTTGACTATACGTTTGTTTGTGCAAAAGCAAGAGACAAAGCTGGAAATAGTGTGGAGTTTAGCCAGTACGTCGGCGAAATAGGAGACAATGGTGGAACTGGCCCTGTAATAGACGAGGAAGAAGAAGAAGAGGGGGATTACACGCAACCAGGCGAGGAAGAAGAAGAAGGTGAATATGAAGAGGAAGAAGACGATAATTCATATGAACCAATCACACTGCCTCCTGAAAATACGAGTGGAAATTTCCCCTATCTCATTGTTGTTGCACTCATACTTGTTCTCGCAGGAGTTGGTGGCAGTGGCTATTATGCATACAGAAAAGGATATTTAGACAAGCAACTTAAAAAATTCGGAATTGAGCCAAAGGGAACTTCTAACAGAAATACATTTGGAGACACCCAAAAAGGAAGTCAAACATTTACAACATCAAGATCCGAACATCCTCAATACACAGGAGTTCCAAGAGACATACCGACAAACCAAAGTAAATACGACACACACCTAAACAGACTTAATACTTTCATCGATGAAAAAATAAAGCACTCTGAAGAACTGGCAAAGGCGTTTGATAAGAAAAAGAACAACGAAGATAGCCTCATGAAAACAACCCCTAAAAGAGATGTAAGTCAAGAAGATTTTGATGAATACTACCAGAAACAAAGAGGTGGATCCTCAGGCCTAGGAAATAATAAAAATGTCGCTACGGCAAAAAATGAAGCAGAACAGTTTGAAAATTTCCTTTCAAAAAAGAAGGCGAGCGAGAAGGAAGAAAAAACTAAAAAGTCCTCCTGATAAAAACACAACAAAAATTTTTAAAGACTTCTTGCAGAAAATAAAATAGTAATGACAGTAAAAAAAATTCTCCTGCAATTAAAACGGTTTTGGCTTTTCATTTGGAAAGATGATAGTCCTTTGGCGTATGTGCTTAATCTTCTTTTTGCATTTCTTTTCATAAAATTTCTTTTTTTTCCTGCAATCGGATTTGCGCTTAACACTGATTTTCCCATCGTGGCAATTGTTTCTGGGAGTATGGAACATAAAACCCAAGTTCAAAATATACCTGGATGTATGGGAACAAGCTGTATTTGCGGAGTCTCTCAGGAGACGCCAGAGAGGTTTTCTTTTACGCAGTATTGGCAAATTTGTGGTTCTTATTATGAAACAAATTTTAATATTACTCAAGAAGTATTTGCAACGTTCCCGTACAAAAATGGTCTTAATACGGGTGATGTTATGATTTTATATGGAAAGGACCCCAAGGACATTGAAGTTGGACAGGTCTTGGTTTTTGAGCCTGGTGACAAGCAATGGTATGCCAATTACGGCCCTGTGATTCATAGAGTTGTTGCTAAGTGGAAAGGCAATGATGGAAAGTGGTACTTCAGAACAAAGGGAGACCATAATGCAATTTCTAGTGATACTAGAAGTTTTGAAAGTGAAATAAGTGAGGACGAAGTTTTTGGAATCGGTCTCGTTAGAATTCCTTTTATAGGGTACGTAAAAATAGTAATGAGTAAAATTCTTCTTACTTTGGGAGGCCTCTTTTAAAAATGGATATTCTCTTACAACAAAAAATTTTACGCAGAATAAAGCCAACGAGACTTGAGCAAGAGAGACTGAATGAGCTTGTTGAAAAGGTCCTTCGTAAATGTAGACGAGCGGCAAAGTCTCTTGGCTTTTCAGTAGAATTTCTTGTGGGAGGAAGTTTTGGAAAAGGAACGTATCTTAGAGGCAGCTCTGACGTCGATGTTTTTTGTCGTTTTTCTCAGGAATATTTGGAAGAAACTCTTTCGGAAAAGCTTGCTGAACTTTTGGACTGTGCAGGTTTTGTAAAGAGGGACAAACGAAAAGGTTCTCGCGACTATTACTCACTCTCACTGAAAACAAAGGATCTTTCTTTGCGTTTTGAGTTTGTCCCCCTTCATTTTATTCAGGCTCCCGAGGAAGCCAAAAATTCTGTCGATGTTTCACCGTTCCACGTCCAGTTTGTACACGAGCACTTGAAAAAAAATCCGTCTCTTGCCGACGAAATCCGCCTCACAAAACAGTTGCTTAAAGCTCAGGGTTTGTACGGAGCAGAGAGCTACATCCAAGGGTTTTCGGGCCACGTAGTAGACATTCTTCTTTGTCATTTTGGTAGTCTTTGCGAGCTTCTCACTCAGGCAAGACATTGGGAAGAACAGATTTGTCTACGTAATACTGGGACGTATTGCTCATCTAAAGACTTAGAAGCCGAAATGGAAAAAGAAAAATTCTCGTCTCTTGTTCTTCAAGACCCTTGCCTTCCTTCTCGCAATGCTGCTCGCGCTTTGTGTGACGAGAAATATGCAGAATTTCTTCTTTTTTCCCAGAAAACTTTTGAACTTACGGAACACGATTTCCTTATTGAAAAGCTCAACATGAGAGAAATTATTGAAGAGAGTAAAAAGTTTGTACGTGAATACAATTTACGTCTTGCTCTTTATTCGTTTAAAATTAATATTGGACTTGAAAGTGAAGATATTGTTGGTTCTAAAATGCTTAGGCTTTTTCGTTTGACTAGCAAATATTTTGAAAATTTAGGGCTAAGAATTTTTCGTGAGGATTTTTACATTGACCTTAAGCAACACTCTTGCATGTTCTCATTTATGTTTGAAAGAGGCCATGTACCAAAGGTAAAAAAATTGTTTGGCCCTAAGGTATATATGGGTCCAGCAGTACAGGCATTTTTACAAAAGCATGAGACATATTTTGTTGAGGACCACAGGCTTTGTACATATGCAAAAAGAACTTCCCAAACGATTGATGAAGCAATGCGAATTGGAACTGAACAATTCAGAGCCATGCACCCAAAAGAAATGAACTGCATAAAAAGCATGCGCAGATATAAGGTTTAAATTTTTATCTACCTAATCTAGATCCAGAGATTCTAGTTCAAAGCCTTCTAGATTCTTCTCCCATGCTTCGTCAAAGTGCTCTTTATCGGTACTGAGAAGATAAGACGTACGAGCAAAGAGAGTTTCTGTTGTGAGATTCATCCCTTGTCCTTTGACTCCCGTTGCTAGCAGGCGTCGGCCCGGCGTATAAACATTCATATTTGTCTGCCCATACACTGTTTGAACTCCAACAACTAGCTTAGTCCCATTTTCAACAAGATTCTTGAAGACATCCAAAAATTCGGGATGAGTTTTTGTATAGTCATCAAAATGACTTACTCCAACATGTCCCAATCCCGTAGCTTCGATAATGACGGCATCATAGAGAGACAAACTTTCTAACTCCTTTTTCTGAAGATGGGGGTGAACTTTGAAAAATCCAATGCAGAGTTCAGGATTAAACAAATCATATGAGAAGGGTTCTTTTGGCAGAGACGTTTTCAAATCTCTTGTATATTCAATAGGTCCGGAAAGAGTTATCTTTGCAACAGGAGGGAAGTTTATTTGTTTGAAGGCATCTCGTCGAGAAGAGTGCATTTTCTTAGCATTAATACCGTCGACAATATTAAAACTATCATCACTTTTTCCTGCATGCATGCAAATCCCAACTCTGCGATAGGCGTTTTCATTACCATATTGATCCCCAATGAACTGTAAAGCTGCACTTAAATTTGAATAAGCATCAGAACTTGCTCTGTCAGAGCTTCGTTGTGCTCCAACAAGAAGAACTGGAATTGGAAGATTGTGCAATGCATATTGTAGTGCTGCCGAACTGTAGTGCATGGTGTCTGTTCCATGAGAAATAATAATTGCATCTGCTCCAGATTCTATTTCTTTTGCAATTGCTTTAATCAGGCCATTGTAATGAAAAAAATTTAGGTCCTCGGACATTAAATTCCCAATCATTTTAGCATCAATACGAGCAAGTCCGTGCAATTCTGGAAAGAGAGCAAGCAATTCTTTTGAATCAAATTTTGAAATGACTGCCCCTGTTGCATAATCCACTTTTGAAGCTATTGTCCCACCAGTATGTAAAATAGAAACTTTAGGTAGTTTTTTATCCTTTGAAGCTGGTACTTCAGAAACAAGAACTTTGGCGGAAGAGTTAGCTTTGCGAACTAAAGAGGAGATATCCGATAAGGGAAAGCTTGCATTGTAGCCACTGGAAAGTTTTATGGTGAGTAGATCCCCTTCTTCTTTTATTAGGAGCCCTTTGAACTGTTCTTCTTTGTACTCAAACTCAACTTGTTCGTTCATAGGAAGGAAAGGACAAATAGTTTTTTAAATAGCTTTGCTTGGAAAAGGAAGAATGGAAGATAGCATAAAGGAAAAATTAAAGGAAGTCTTTGGGATCGCTTTGTTTTTTAGTATTTTCTCAAATATTGTTGCACTGGTTTTGCAAACTATTTCGGATACTGTTACAACTATTGACTTGAGTTTTTACCTCATTATGTTTGCTACAATAACGTTCATTACGTATAGACGTCTTAGCGAATCAGGAAATCCTCTTTGGTATTATCCTCTACTTGGCTTGGGCTGGGCAGGCACTGTTGCTGGTTTAGATTTTGGTATTGCTAGCGTCTTAGCTCCAGAAAGTTATCAGTTTGACAGAGTCTATTACTCTTTCTTTCTTTTCCTCCCCATCCTTATCGGAATAAAATATGGAAAAGAAGAGAAGTAATTTTGCCTATTTTTTCTTTAGAACAGACAAAATTCTCGTATGAACATTTGGGCTTCCCGTTAGTAGGTCTGTCTTTGCTAGTGTAAATGAGTCACCTTTATGATCAGTAATTTTGCCTCCCGCCTCAAGAACAAGAAGACACTGACAAAGATCCCATGGTGCATCGGCAGTAAGTGTTGCATCGCATCGTCCACTGGCCACCATTGCTAATTCATAATGTAGTGAATTAAAATTACCTAAGACAAATCCCGCATTTACGAGAGAGGGAAATGAACTCAGTTGGGGTTCCCTCTCCCTTGTCTGGATCCGGCCTCCTGTTCCTTTGTCGGCAACGTGTATCTGTCGGCCATTACAAAAGGCCCCTTTGTCTTTTATTGCCCAAAAAAGCTCATTTTGCATAACTGCATATGTTGCACAAAGAAAAACTTCGTCCCCTTTTGCGAGTGCAACTCCCGTACAGAAAATAGGAATAGAATGAGCAAAATTAATTGTTCCATCAATAGGATCGATTATAAAATAGAAATCTTCTTTAGAATTTATTTCAGGCAGTTCTTCTGAGAGAAACCCAAAAGAGGGATATTTTTTCATTAGGAAATCCAGAATGAGTTGATTTGCTTTGGTGTCGTACTTTGTTACAAAGTCATTGGCGTTCTTTTTTGTGTGAAGATCTTTGTTTTGATCTGTGAAGCCTTCCCTAAGAAGTGTTCCAACCTCCTGAAGAATGCATTTCATATCTTCTAAAATTTCTTCAGCTCTTATTTCCATAGAAGGGGAAAAATCTTTTTTCCTTAAAAATTTTTTGGGCATAAAATTCACAAAGAGTATTTCTCAGAAACTCCCTAAAGGAAAAAACTCTGTTTTCCTGAAGAAAACAAAAACAAGAACCATTGCCAAAACCGAGCCAAAGCCGGCAAGCGCCATATCCTTTTGTGCATCCCAAACGTCACCTTGAGACCCCAGAAAAGCATCACTTGCCTGAGGATCTGAGAAAAGAGCAAAACCCATTTCAATACTTTCATATGCTGCCCCACTACCAAAAGCAAATAGAATTGGAACAAAAAATGCCCAAAATCCCCATTGGTGAATTCTTGAAGTCCTTACAAAAAACTCCCAAATGGGAAGGCTAAGAAAAAAACCAAAACAAAAATGGACTAATCGATCATAGTGATTTCTTTCAAAGCCAAAGAGACGAGTTACAAAGTCAAACGGTACTAAAGCATAGGTATAATGAGCACCGATTGTTTGTAAAACACAGAATAGAAATATTAGAGTGTAAGAGAGATTAGAGAATTTAAAATATTTATAACTTGGAATTAATATAAAGAGAAAAACAAGTAAAATAATATTTTCGATGAACCACATTTTTCTGTACAGTGGTGCTATTGCCATGTATCCCCAAAATAAAACAAAAATTACTAAATACAAAAAAGCTAAGTTCTTCCTCAATATATTTTTGAAGTCCACAATTGATTGAAAGAGAAAGAAGTATAAATAACTATTTTATCACTGAAAGAAAGATAAATATCATTACTTTTTATCTTACATTAAATTTTTTTTCAGAAGTAGATGTTTCACAAAAAAGGAGGTGATCCATCCGCAGGTTCCCCTACGGATACCTTGTGACGACTTAACCCCCCTCACAGAACTCAGACTTGATAACACCAAAGAGTGTCACCTCGTCTCAGCCCTACTTGGTTGGTTTGACGGGCAGTGTGTCCAAGGAGAATGGACATATTCACCGGGCCCTGATAAGACCCGGTTACTAGGGATTCCGATGTCATGAGGCTGAGTTGCAAACCTCAATCTAAACTAGGATAGGATTTGGAGATTAGCTTCTCCTTTCGGAGTTGCGACTCATTGTTCCTACCATTGTTGCGCGCGTGTAGCCCAGGAGATTCGGGCTATACAGACCTACCGTGGCCCACACCTTCCTCCTTGTTTCCAAGGCAGTCCCCATAAAGTGCACCAGTAAACCTGATTAGCAATTATGGACATGGGTCTTGCTCGTTTCCTCACTTAAGAGGACACCTTACAGCACGAGCTGACGGCGGCCATGCAGCACCTCTCAGCGTCTTAGGTAAAACCTTCAATCTGACCTTCATTGTGCTGTCGCCCCTGGTGAGTTGCTCGGTGTATAATCCAATTAAACCGCACGCCGCACCCCTTGTAGTACTCCCCCGGCAATTCCTTTAAGTTTCGGCCTTGCGGCTGTACTTCCCAGGTGGCGGGTTTAATGCCTTCGCTACCCCCCTGCTATATCCCGAAGATATAGCAAAGCGTAACCCGCAGCGTTTACAGCTAGGACTACCCGGGTATCTAATCCGGTTCGCTACCCCAGCTCTCGTTCCTCACTGTCAGATCCGTTCTAGTGTGATGCCTTCGCCTTAGTTAGTCTTGTAAGGATTATAGCATTTTACCGCTACCCAAACAATACTTCACACCTCTCCCGGTCCCAAGTTTATCAGTATCTCTTGCAATTCCTACATTAAGAGCAGGGCTTTCACAAGAGACTTAACAAACCAGCTACGAACACTTTAGACCCAATAATAGCGATCTCCACTTGTGGCGCCGGTATTACCGCGGCTGCTGGCACCGGTCTTGCCCACCACTTATTCGTCAAGTACACTACACTTGACAAAAGCCTATCTATAAGATAAGCACGAGGGGTTACCCTATCACACTTGCGTGCATTGTAGAGGTTTCGCGCCTGCTGCACCCCATAGGGCTAGGACCCTTATCTCAGTGTCCTTCTGGAGGTCATCGCTCTCACGACCCCTACCGATCGTCGGCTTGGTGAGCCATTACCTCACCAACTACCTAATCGGCCGCCACCCCATCTTAACATTTAGCATCTAAGCATTCCAGCATAAGATACCTATTCCCTTTACACACAGTTTCCCGTGATTATAAGGAACATTAAGGCAGGTTAATGACGTGTTACTCAGCCTTCTGCGATCCGAAGCAAGCTCCGAATGCACTTTCATGGCTTAATCTAACCCCTCTAGCAGAAATCTCTCGCAGGATCAACGAGAATTGTATTCCGTTAAGAGTATCAAAGTTTGCGTCAATTTCGTCTATCACAAGCCCTCTTCGAGATGCTTGCTCACAGGTAATCTATGTTAATGCACTTCGGTTTATAAAGATTTTCATTTCCCAAAATCTGTAGTATAAATGCAACTAATCAAAAGGAAAAACAAGGTATTTAAAGGAACGTTAAATAACTTTAATAATCAAGTTTTTTTGGCAGGATCGCATAATCCGGTATTGCGCAAGACTTGAAATCTTGTTCCTTTTGGAATTCTGGGTTCAAATCCCAGTTCTGCCGTTCAATTCTTTCACTCAACTGGTCTTTTCACATTGCGCAGTCAAAGTCAATGACTTTTCGGCGGTCAGTTCACAGAAATTCTCTGACTTTCAAATCCCAGTTCTGCCGTTCAATTCTTTCACATAACTGGCCTTTTCACATTGCTCAGTCAAAGTCAATGACTTTTCGGAGGTCAGTTCACAGAAATTCTCTGACTTTCAAATCCCAGTTCTGCCGTTCAATTCTTTCACATAACTGGCCTTTTCACATTGCTCAGTCAAAGTCAATGACTTTTCGGAGGTCAGTTCACAGAAATTCTCTGACTTTCAAATCCCAGTTCTGCCGTCAATTCTTTCACTCAACTGGTCTTTTCACATTGCACAGTCAAAGTCAATGACTTTTCGGTGGTCAGTTCACAGGAGGTCTCTGACTTTCAAATCCCAGTTCTGCCGTTCAATTCTTTCACTCGACTAATTTAAGCACACTTGCATCAGGACAGACTAGCTCGGCCTCTCCAGAACAAGTCCAGAAAAGTTTGCAGATAATATTCTTCTCAGGGTACACTTGTCGTACAACAGAAAAGTAAGCAGACAATTGCTTGACATATTCATCTCGCAGCTCTTTTCCCAAATCTGTTTTCCAATCAATAATCTCAACTCTGTCTTCAAATACCGCCAACAAATCTATCCTTCCCTGCAACAAAGTTTTGTTTGAGTTCATTGGCAAAGAACATTCCAGTTCAGGAAAAAGAATTGCACCTTTTAAGTCTTTATCAATAAACATTTTTACTTTTTCAAAATCGGCTTGAAATTCTTTTTCTACTTTGCTTATGTTCAACTTCTTTGCATAACGAAAGGCCAACTTGTGAAGAACAAGCCCAAACTTTGTTCCTCTTCCCTCTCTCGACAAAGGAAGAAGTGGAGAAAAAAGATCGTGAGCAGTAAGCAACTTACCTTTTTTTTCTGGAGAACTTTGTATTGCAATTTCCATCGTATTTACTTTTTCGTTTAAGGACAAAGCTTCAAGCTCAACACGTTCAACTTTCTCCACAGTATCTGCAAACACGGACAAAGCCCTAAAGAATGCCGAAGGCTTGTGAGCCGTAACATACACACAGGACATTGCGCGCGTCAAAGCAACATAGAGCAAACGTCTTTCTTCATCCAGATCTGAGAATAAACTAAGATTCACAAGTTCTGCTTTCCAATTATCAAAAATAAACTCATGTTCACAAGAATAGTTTTTCTTACATCGCAGCCCAACAAGCTCATGAAAGCTCAAAGAAGATGATGAAGATTGTGAACTGGGAAAATTAGCAGTATTGCAATTAACAAGAAAAACAATAGGATACTCTAAACCCTTAGAGGTATGAATAGTCTGGATTTTTACAGCCGAACTTGCTTGACTCCCAAACTCGACAGAATAAGTTTCCCCTCGTTCAATACTCTCTTCAATAAAAACAATAAGCTCGCTAAGAGACATGAGCGACGAATGAAAAAGACCGTCCAAAACACTAAGCAAAGTCTGAGAAATCGGATCATCAAAGGAATAGCGCTTTAGAATTTCTCCTACAAGATAAGATATTCTTGTTTTCCTTTGTAGCAAGTCTTCCCTAAATGCAAGAAGTTCAGCAGGATACTGTTTTGTCTCCAAAATCTCTTTCATGTGTGCATAAGAATATCCTTCCTTTTCAAGAAGAGGAATCCACGCTTCGCGCTTATCTTTATATAATAAGAGTTTAAGCCAGGCCAACAACAGAATGGCTGCTTCTTCGCTAAATAACTCAATCCCGCCTTCGTACACAGCTGGAAGGCCAAACTCTCTTGCCCGTTTTTGAATCTCCAGACCAAAAGTTCTCGTTCTTGACAAAATGGCAATGTCAGAAAACTCAATAAGGCGTTCTTTGTAGCTTCCATCAGGACAAACAAAGGACGAGGTTTTCTTTCCCACTAAACTCTGAATTTTTTGCAGAACACAATCAATTTCTGCTTCTCTGTCCAAGCTTTCATAAAAAACAATTTCAGAAGATTCGCCAAAATCACGTTCATTCTTCAAACTAACAACTCTTTCACGTATTTCGTCACAGTTCAACTCTTCATCTTCAGTTCCCTTTGTCGTCAGAGCTCGCTCAGAAAAACGCAAAATCTTTTCTGAACTTCTATAATTTGAAAGAAAACTCAAAGAAGAAACTTGAGAAAAATCAAAAGGAAGCCTTTCTTTGTCGGCGTTGAGCACATTCTTGTATGTTACGATTTTAGAAGGAAACTCTGTAATATTACTAATCGCAGCATTTCTAAAGCCATAAATTCCCTGCTTCCAGTCACCAACGACACAAAGATTTGACTTTTTGAGCAAAAGCAAAAGAAAGAGAAACTGCATTTCATTCGTGTCTTGAAACTCATCAACCATCACATAATCAAAGGAATACTGTTTTCTCACCTCTTCATCATGATATAAAATCAAGAAGGAAAACATGGCAGTCAAAGAAAAAGTCAGGGAATTTTCTCGTAGCATAAAGCGAATGTATTCTAGAAAGACATGATGAAGAAAGTCAAAATATTCTTGTCGTTCTTCAAAAAAAGCAGAATTTGCAAGCTTTGCATCAACTTGTTTTCCTTTTTCAAAATCACTTGGAAAATCTAGGAATTGCTTAGAACTAGAAAGACGCTTTACTTTTGCAAGAAGTAGAGACTGGACAGGCTTTCCATATTTCCCGAGTTTTTCTTTATTCAAAGAAGAAAAAAACTTTTTGTATTCTTCATCATTTCCTTTCAGTTTTTTTTCTCCATCTAAAAACCAGCCTTGCTTCAAAGGATAAATTCCTTTTGATAAGAGTTTTTCTAAAAGAGAAAAAAGATCCGAACTTTGAAAGCTAAGCAAAATCTTTTCATACTTACTTTCATGTTCTTCTAAGAAATGGCGAAAAAAAACTTCAAATTGGCGCATCTGAAGTACGGGTTCCGTCAAAAGTTTGTGTCCTGCCAGATCTTCGTCAATTCCCAAAAAGCGTCCGGCATGCAGACCATATTTTGAAACAATCTCAAAACTAAGTGAATCAAAATTCAAAATGGGGGCTTCGAGAACAGGCATTTGCTTTTCCGGTTCTAACTGAGAGAGAACACGTCCTTTCATTTCCTTTGCTGCGTTTCGAGTAAACGTGATAAAGAGAATATTGCTAGCTTGTACGCCTTGTTCAAGCAGTTTGCAATAGCGCTGCGTCAAAGCATAGGTCTTTCCCGTGCCTGCTCCGGCGTCCACTATGTACAGACCATCTTGGCTTTCAATAAGCTTTTTTTGTTCTTCATTAGCACTCATTTTTTCACCTCCAAAGTTTTCAGACAGAGACGACGAAACTCACACTCTTTGCAAGTCTCTTCCCTTTGTGCTGGCCTGAAAGGAAAAGTTGATTTTTCTCCTTCGTGAATTTCTTCAAGACAGCGCGCCAAATATAAGTGGAACTCTTCTAAATCTTCTCTGAAAAAAAAGACTTCTTTCTGCTTATTTCTTTTTGCAGTTTTTATACCAAATAACTGCCTCAAAAATCTGAGTGCATACTCTGCATTTGCTTTTGTCTTCTTGAAACCCAAAGAAGAGAGATGTTCATAAAAATCATAAAATAAGATGTCAGCAAGTTTTTCAGAATCTTTCAAGAGTTCAGGAGGAATTTTTTTCTCTTCAAAATACGAAAGACCTGAAAGAATATCAAGAATTTCCACAATCCTTTGAGAAGAAGTCTCTCTAAAATAGTTTAGAAATTCATCACTTTGAAGATATTCCAAAAAAGAACAAGGAATGTAACGCACACGAAGCAAGTCGTCAATATCTTCTTTTCCCAGTATTCTTTCATACTGCGAAGAGAGAGGAAAATAGTAGAGGAAGTCTAGTTCTTTCTCTGGCGAGAACTTGTGGAAGAAGGACAAATATGCAAGAACCTGAAAGTCCGCCTGCGAAGTCAGAGAAGAGACAGAGGCATTTTTTATAATTTCTCCAACACTTTTTTTCTTTTTTCCCGTTTTGTAATCGACAAGCACTGTACTGCCAACAATGAGATCAATTACTCCGTGAATTCCTAACTCAGAATCTTTGAAACTAAACTCCGTATGAGAGTTTTCAAGTTTCTTTCCAAAATGACGAGCAAAGATATTCTCCTCTTTTTTTCTCTGAGCTTCTCCTTGAGGAAAAGGAAGATTTTTTTCAAGTTCAAGACTATCAAGAAATTCGACAATACTCTGGCAGGCAATGCTAAACTGCTTTTTGAGAAGAGAAGTTTGAAAGGGATGTGATAAGAGTTTAAGTTCAGAGAGCATAAGTTCAACACAACTTTCAATGCCGACAGAGCGGACAAAGGAGGAATGTTCTCCATAAAATTCTGCAAAAGCATGAATAAGTTTCCCCTTTCTCAAAGCTTCTTTGTCTGAAAGTGTGAGTAAGCGTGAATAGGAATATTTTTTCGGACACTGAGAAAAGGAATTCAAGGAGGATGCCGAAATGCTTTCCTTTGACGGCAGGCTTTGTGTTTCAGAAGAGAAAAAATTCTTTTCCTCAATTTTTTCTTCTTGATAAGACACTATCTCACAAATATCAAAAAAATCCTTTGAGTAGCTTTCCACACTCTGACCAAAAAGAAAGGAAAAATAGTAAGGAGGAGAGGTTTGTCTGGCGCCATTCATCTTAGGAAGAAAGAAAAAACGTTCCTTTCCTTGCTGAAGAAGAATCTCAAAACGTAAAAGATTTCTCTCAAATTCTCCTTCTGTATCCTGAAAAAGAAGTTTGTCTGTACTTCGAGTCCAGGACTCATCCATGCCAAGATAAAAAATAAGGTCTCGATTAATGTAGGTCGAATTTTTTGCGTCAATGAAAACTACTCCTTGTTTTGAGCTTTCATATTCTTCCTCACAATTCTCAATAAAAAATTTTGCATCTTGTACATTCTTCTTTGTAATTCTTAGATTAAACACACCAAGTTTGTGCAGAAGCTCGCCAAATTCTTTGGGAAGACTTTGTCCTGCTTGCTCAAAAATATGAAAGAGCTCGCCAAATGTTTTTTCTCTAAAACTTGTTAAGAGTTTGAGAAGCATTCCCGCTTTTTTGTCGACATTGGCGTATTCTTGGAAAAAAGATTCTTCGTAAGCCGAATCAAGGTTTAGTCCAAATACATTCCCAATGGGAATGAGTTCCTTTGTACGGACCTGATGAAAGGAGTATACTAGTTCTAAAAGAGAAAAATATTCTCTTACGGACAAATTTTCAAACAAGGTGTTTTTTTCTAGCACGCCTATTCCTCTGCTCGCCAATCCTGCCCTCAACAAAGGAAGATACTCACTTTCAACATGAAGCACAATCGCCACCAGATCTTGATTTTCCCGTGTAATCATAGACAGAACTTGCTTTACAATCTCCTGTTTTGAAGCAAAAAGATAGAGGGTTTCAAGCTTGTGCTCGCCTTCCTTAAACGGGGAAAGTTCTGTGTGAGGCAAAGTCAAGACTCTCTTGTCTAACTCAGAGAAAAATTCCTTACCTATGACGACAATTTCCTTTTTATCGAGGAAAGACAAATCCATATTCTGCATACAAAGTCTGTAACTTGGCAAGTGTTCCAAAAGAGAGACTATTTCTTTTTCCTTTGCCGACAAATGTGGCCCTAGTGTCTTCAAATCTCCACTTTGCTCCCAGAGACTTTGTATTCTCTTAAGATAAAAAACTGTCTCCCTTAGGGAAAGTGAACATTCTTTTTGTAGTCGGAGCACCAAATCTGAAAAAGGAAGAAGGTCTTCTTCAAAGAGAATCTCTCCATATTTACTCCCTAAAAGACGAGAGGTTGAAGCAAAAAGACCAAGACGAGGCTTTGTCGGCATTCTGTTCAAGGCAGTGTTCAAAGGAGCATCATTTGTGATAAGCAAGTCAAATTCTTTCGCTTCTTCATAGAGTTCTTCAATAGATTTTGCTGCTCGAATCATCTTCTAAGCTTCTTGTTAAGAGAATTCCTTTATATGTTTTCGTCCAAAGATTTTTGTTACTACTTTTAGTCTGACAGAATCAAAAGACTTATAAGTTAAGAACTACTTAATAAGGACAACATGTCAAGCACTCTCATAACTGCCCCACTTTTTGTCCTACTCATTTCAGGATTTGCCCTTGGACTCGTAAACATTGCTGAAGAAGTCTCTGCTAAAAGTTTGTCCTTTGCCTCAGATATGAACTCAGCTTTGGACTGCGCCTTTGAAGGTAGACTTCTGAGCGAATGTTCGCCAAGTTTACTGGAATATGATTTCAAGAGCGACCTCACAGAATATCAGGACTACAACAAAGAATTCCTACAAAACTTAAGTTCTGACGAGCGCTTTGCTAATGCCCAAGTCATTGAACAAAACGGGAAAACTATCATTATTCTAGCAAACAAGTAATTACTTCATTCCCTATTGAAAACAAAAATCCTTAAAATAAAGTTCACAAAGTTTCTTGTACACCGTGGTAAAACTTTTGAGCATCTTCGACAATGAACAAGAAACTTCAGCCGAAAAAATCATCATAGCCCAAAGCAAGGACAAAGCAGTGTTTGTCTCTGTTCCTCATTCCGGCCATTTTGTCCTTTCTCAATTTAAAGAGAACTTTAGTTTCTCAAAGTCCATGCCTCTGGACACAGACTTGTACACAGACGAAATCTTCCTCAACAAAGAAAGCTCGACCATTACTACTTTGCTTTGTCCGCACCAGCTCAATATGAACAGAGTTTTTGAAGCAGAACATTTAGAGGATAAGCCCATCCATCTTAGAGGAGATGCCTTGCATACAAACTCCTTGATTGGAGATAAAATTCTTCTTCAAGAATATGCACCCGAGGAAAAAGCAGTGCTTAAAATCTATTATGAGGAGTACCATACAAAATTACAAACTTTCTTAGAAGAAGGAAAAAAGAAGCACAAACGAATTTTACTTCTCGACTGTCATTCCTATGGTTCGCGTGGACTGAGCGGAACGCCAGACGAAGGGCAAGAACGTGCTGACATCAACTTAGGAACTTTGGAAGGGAAGTCCTGCGACAAGGACATTCTTCTCTTTCTCAAAAATTTTTTTATTCAGCATGGTCTCTCTTGCAGCATAGATTTTCCCTACAAAGGAGGATACATCACACAAAAGTTTGCAAACCCAAGCTCTGGCGTCAATGTCATACAAATCGAAGTCAAGAAAGGTTTGTACATGGATGAAAGAACATTTCAAAAAAAAGAAAAAGAACTTCAAAAGCTCCATGAACTCTTTGTCGAACTTCTAAAAGAGCTTTCTTCAAACCCCCTTTAATCTTGACAAAAGAGAATCTATGCGCACCTTAATTTCATTTCCTATACTCTCATCCCCTGCAAGATGTTCTTTCAAACTCTGCTTTTCGCTTTCATCTAATGGAACTCCTGCTGCAAACTTTGCTAGAATGTCTGTATCATAGAAACGAAGCGCGTTTGCTAAATACCCCGTTTCGTCCTTCACATCTAAGCTTGTTGCTGGCAAGAACATGTCGTCAACATTATCTGTTCCAACTCGTATCGGAACTCCCCCCCTTGCAAAGTCTAGAGCCTTTCCAATCGAATTATGTATTGGTGCAGTAAAAACTGCGAGTTGTCTCATAGAAAGAGCAGCAGACGGACAAACAATAAGTCCTAACTTTGATTCTAGAAATCCCCCAATTACTTTTTCTAAGCGCCGTTTAGGATAACAAGAAGGAGAAATAGCGTGTACAGCCCAGACAAAAGGTTCATCTCTGCCTTTTTGAGCAAGCGTTTGAGCCAAACCTTCTTCTTTAATGACTTCCAGTAATGTTTCAACACCCTTTTCATAAGGAGAATTTTGCTGATCAAGATGATAATGAATGGGTTTGTCCAAGTCAAGAGCAAGCTTCAAAGTTCTCCTAAGATGTTCTTTAAATCCTATATGATCACGACCATTCCCGTAATATATTGGATCATCTCTTTCTGGAAGTGTTCCTAAAAAATCAGCCTCTCTTCCTGCTTCCACAAAAAGTTCCCAACGAGATGGATCTGAATCTTTGAAACCAAAAATGGGATAAGCGCCCACCCGAAAATCAAGTAAACGTTCATATTCTTTCTTCAAATCAAGAGCAACGCGTAATGCTCCAAGTCCTTCACCCAAAGGAATGTCATTAGCTACATCTATGAAACTGTCTACTCTTGTAACGCCAGATTTGGCTGATTCTTCAAGAAAGAGACCCATTCTCTCCCCTAGGCTTTCTTCAGTATATGCACTTCCCCTGTGCAAAGTTCCCGTTAGTGATTGCTTTTCTTGTAAAGTTAATCCCTTTCTTGGAGCATCTGAAGCAAGGTGAAGTTCCATGCCCCTCGTAAAAGCTCTGTCCAGATGTGCGTGGCCGTTCAAGTACCCTCCAATTCTTTCAACAGCCCCCCTAAGATCACGATGGAAAGAAATTTCATAACTCATTTTTTATGACCTCCCCACAAGCTTTGCGAGAATAATTTGTTTTTTTGATTATTACCATTTTTCAACATTTTTACCATACTTTTCCCTACTAAAAGAAACAAAAAGAAAAGAACACTTAGCTTGTCTGAACACAGAAAAGAAATTCAAGATTTTCTTTTTTATCTGTCCTGTAGTCCATTAAAAAAATGCTTTCATTTTTCAAAAACATAAATTTTTTCTTGTCACTTGAAAGAACAACAAGCTCAAGAGTAGAAAATTTTATAATTCAAAGCCCTCAATAAATTCCTTAATTTGTTTGTATTTCTCAATATATTCAAACCCTTTGTCTGTCAGAGTATAATGCTTCTTTCCTTTGTCGTCTTCAACAACTTTGACGAATTTTTTTTTTATTATTTCTGTCTCATATTCTGAGAATGACTTGAATGATAAATTGGAAAAACGAAGTAAGGGTGTTGGCCGAATGGAGTTGTGGTGCTGTTTAATGAGAAACAAAATATCATAGAGCACTTCAAGTCGATCTCGCTTTCCTTTATTCATTTTAATTTCTTGACCACCAAGTACAAAATGTACAAAAAAGCACAACCCAAAACAATAACATTCAATATTCTTCCTAAATCCAGACGGGTGAATACAATACTTAGAAAACTGACAAGCCAAGAAAAAAAGAATAAGATATAGATAATGTAGATTTGCGAGAAATATTTTTTATCTTTTCCTCTCAGACGGTAAATACTGACAAAACCTAAAAGAAGAACTAAAACCATTGAATAGAATGAAAATAGTAGTTTTGTATGGAAAAGAAAACCCAGAAGAAAAACTACAAATGTAAAGAGATAAAGATAATACTCTTTGATTTTCTTGGCATAAAGACTTGAAAAAAGATAGGCGGTTCCCAAAAAAGTAAAGATATTGTACAAGCCAAAAAAAAGAAAAATGTTCTCTTCATGAAGAGAATAAATTTCTGAACGAAATATGGTGTTTAGGAGAAGAAAAAAATAGGCCAGGCCAAAAAAAAGAAATCCTTTCCTAAAAAATCCAATTCCTTTATGCTCACTTAGTTGGTAAATTTCTTTTGTCCTAAAAAAAATAATGCAAGAAGAAAGAACAATGAGTGAAATAAAAAAAAGTTCAAATCCTAAAAGCCCATAGGACATATTTGGGAAGTGCTCCATAGGGGGAAAGTTTTGATGCATGAATTTTTGGTAAGAGTTTATTCTTTATAAGAACTATGGATGTAAAGTATATGTCAGAGATTATTTCACCTCCCCACTCACTTCGTTCGTTTGCCAGATAGTGTTTCTAAGTTAAGAACTTCTGTGGAGCAGTATAGACTTATTCTCCATTTGCTTTATAAACATCAAAGAAAAAAAGTTTCTACTTGAAGCAAAAATGATGAAACATCAAATGCCAGTTGTCAAACTAGAGAAAGTTTGGAAGGTGTATAAAATGGGCGAAGTTGAAGTGCAGGCACTTAAGAATATTTCTCTTGAAATCTTTGAAAATGAATTTGTTGCAATAATTGGCACTTCAGGTTCTGGAAAATCAACGATGATGAATATCATTGGCTGTCTCGATAAACCTAGTAAGGGCGACTTATACTTGGACGGACAAAATATTATTGACCTAGAGGAATCAGATTTATCGACACACAGAGGAAAAAATGTTGGTTTTATCTTTCAACAATATAATTTGATTGGAACTCTTTCTGTTTTTAACAACATAAAACTCCCTCTTGACTTTCAGGAGTATTCTGATAAAGAAGCAGATAAGAGAGTCGAGGATATGCTTCATCTTGTAAAACTTGAAGATAAAAAAAACAATTTGCCCTCTCAGCTTTCTGGAGGCCAACAACAAAGAGTCTCTATTGCTCGCTGCCTTGTGACAAATCCAAAAATTATCTTGGCAGATGAACCGACAGGCGCTTTGGATTCTGTGACGGGGAAAGAAATTCTCGAAACTTTGCAGCGCTTGTGGAAGGAAGAGAAAAAAACAGTCATCATGATTACTCATGACTTGAATTTGGCAAAATACGCATCAAGAATAATAGAACTTAAAGACGGAGAAATCTGCAAAGAGTACCTTAATGAAAATCGAAAACAAATAAAAATTAGTGAAAAATGAAAAAAAACATACAAGCAATCTTTACAATACTTTTGATAAGCCTGTTGGCATCATCTTTTTCCTTTGCCGCGAGCACTGATGATGATAATAATGTAAAAACTGTTGAAATAACGCTCCTTAATCAGAACCCGGACCCTGTTTATGCAGGAGATATTGTTGAGCTGACGCTCTCTTTAGTAAACACTGGCTATGGTGCTTTGGACAATGTTCAACTTACTCTTGAGGATGAGTATCCGTTCTCGATTGTTTCTGAAAAAACGATAGATGTAGGCCAAGTTTTGTCTGGTACGGGATATGAGCAAACAAAGAAAGTAAAGGTGAAAATTAATAATAATGCTGAAGCTGGAGACTATGTGTTGACGATCTATGAAAAAAGAAATGGTGCAAGTACTGAACATCCTATAACTATTTCTGTGGCTTCTAATAAAAACGTTGAAATTGTTCATATTGACAAGAATACTATTATTCCTGGAAGTACTGAAGAGGTTGTTTTTACTCTCAAAAATGTTGGTAGTACAGATTTAAGAAATCTCGAATTTTCTTGGCAAAATGAGGATGACATCCTTCTTCCTGTCAATGGTGATAATAAAGTGTTCATTGAAAAACTGGATACTGATGAAGAAACTCAAGTCTCCTTCCTTATTAGTGCTAGTAGTGCGGCAAGTGCTGATTTGTACAAACTTGATCTCACTGTGAGTTATGAAAATACAAAAACATCAGAGGTCACAGAGGAAAGTTCGAGCGCTGGAATGTATGTTGGTGGAGAAACAGAATTTGATATTACCTTTGACGAAGTGTCGGACAGTGAGTACATTTTTACTATTGCAAACATTGGGGCTAACGACGCCAGTTCTGTGAAGGTTACAGTAGAGGAAACTTCTGGTATCTCCCTTTCCTCAAAAGCTTCTGAAATTATTGGCGATCTGAACACTGGCGATTATACAACAATTTCTTTTGAGCTTTCACAAGTTTCTCAACAAATCCCGTTTAAAATTGAGTATACGGACACATCAGGAAAAAGAATAAGTGTCTCAAAAGAAGTTTCTGTAAAAACAAGTACTGGAATGTCTGTCAACGGAACTAGTACCTCTAGGCCTTCAACTCTTGGGAACACTTCAAATTCTGGCTCAAGAGGCGGAATGGGAAGTCTGCAAACAGGAGTTAGTACTTTGTCAACATGGGCAAAATATGCTGGATACTTCCTAGTAGCTGTCCTCCTGCTCTTTGTTGCCTTTAAAATGTACAAAAAAAGAATTGCTAAAGCAAAGAAAAATTAATTTTTTCTTTTCTTCCTTTAAATAAAAAATCAAAATGAAAACAACTAAATGTTTTACTATGGCTTTGACAATGGTGCTCCATTCTCGACTGAGATCTTGGCTCACCATATTAGGAATTGTCATTGGTGTTGCGTCTGTTATTAGTATTGTTGGCATAGGAACTGGATTAAGTCAACAAGTCAATAACAACTTGGGGCAACTTGAAGCTGACATCATTACTATTTCTCCAGGATATTCAAAAGCCCAAAGCTTTGGACCTCCAGGCAGAGGGGGAGGAACATTTGGAGAAACAAGTTCCAGCAATCAAGATCCTTTAACAAATAAAGATATTCAGACACTTAAGGGCATTAGTAATATAGAACTCATTAATCAGCAAGTTAGTGGATCAGTTGATTTGACGTATCTTGGAGAGAAGGGAACAGTAACACTAACGGGAGTTAATCAAAAGGTCTATTATGAAATAACGAATGATGAGGTTTCAGAAGGAAGACTTTTGCAGCCCTCAGATTCAAATGTCATTATTATTGGTGGAAGACTTGCAAATGGATACTTTGAAAAGGAAATAAAAATTAATCAACTGTTATCTATTGAAGGTCGTTCCTTTCGGGTCGTAGGGATTTTAGATGATACCTCAAATTCTATCATTATGCCTATAGATTCTGCTTATGAAGTGCTTGAGAACAAAGAAAAAAACGAATATGATACTATTGAACTGAAGGTCAAAGATGTTGATAAACTAAATGAGACCGAAGAAGAAATTGTTACTAAACTTATGCGGTCTCGACATATCACTAATGAAGATGACAGAGACTTTACAGTAAAGACAAATGCTGAGTCAGATAGTCTAAGGCAGGAAATGACAAGTACATTAACTACGTTTCTTACAGCAATTGCTTCTGTCTCTTTGCTTGTTGGAGCGGTTGGAATTGCAAACACCATGTTCACAGCAGTTTTGGAAAAGACTAAGGACATTGGGATTATGAAAAGTATTGGCGCTCGAAATGAAGATATTCTTATTATTTTTATTTTGAATGCGGCCCTTATCGGTCTTGTTGGAGGACTTATCGGAGTTGCCTTTGGGTACTTGTTTTCATTGGTTCTCACTTACGTCGGCCTTACAAGCATCATTGCTGTGAAAACGGTCTTTGTCACTTTGGGCGTGTCCATTGCCGTTGGAATGATTAGTGGTTTCATTCCTGCTGTCAACGCATCTAAGCTTGATCCCGTGATTGCTTTGCGACGAGATTAAGTGCTGGAAGAAAGAGAGGAAGAGCTCTCTTTTTTAACTACTTTGCGACTTCTCACGTATACAAAACTTTACCTCCTAACACTTTTTCTGCACTACTCGATTTTTAGTAAACGTTAAAATATGCCTATCTCAATAGGTGCAGAGCAGTTTGATATAATACCTCGCTAAGGAATCAAAATGAAATAGAGAAAGAGGATGAGACTAGCCAGATTTGAACTGGCGACCTTTGCCACGTCAAGGCAACGTCATACCGCTAGACCATAGTCTCGTATTTTCAAAGGAAAACGAATGAATTTATAAATTATCTGCTTTTGGTCAATTCATGCTTATCTTAGGAATTGAGTCAACTGCGCATACTTTTGCAATGGGGCTTCTTGAAACAAGTAAAAAACAAGTCTTATTCCATGAGAAGGTTCAGTTCCAGAATGATGTTGGAATGGATCCTCGCAAGCTAGGAGACTTCCATACAAGGGAATTTTCTTCAGTCCTTTTGAAACTCACAGAATTTCTTAAAAAAGAACACCTCACTTTTGCGGACATTCATCTTCTTTCTTTTTCTCAGGGCCCAGGAATTGGAAATGCACTTAAGATTGGGTGCACGGTTGCTAAAACCCTTTCTCTAAGATTTAATATTCCACTTGTTGGAGTCAACCACATTAAAGCACATCTTGAAATTGGAAAATTTTTTACGTCTTTCAAAGATCCACTCTTTCTTTATGTTTCTGGCGTTAATACTCAAGTTATTGCTAAGGATGACTTTGGAAACTATAAAATCTATGGAGAAACAGAAGATATTGGCCTCGGGAATCTGCTTGATAGTTTTGCCCGTCTTGTCGGACTTGGCTTTCCGGGCGGCCCACTCATTGAACAAGAAGCAAAAAAATCTCATACGTATATTGAACTACCTTACACTGTCAAGGGGATGAATATTAGTCTTGCGGGTTTACATTCTCATCTCAAACAATGTACTGAAAAAGGAATGAGCCGAGAGGATTTATGTTACTCTGTACAGGAAACGGTGTTTGCCATGGTTATGGAGGTTGTCGAGCGAGCTATGGCGTACACAAAAAAAGAAGAATTTCTTATTGTTGGAGGCGTTGCGGCAAACCAAAGACTTCGAGAAATGGCAGAGGCAATGTGCAAAATAAGAAAAGCAAAATTCAAAACCTTCCCTTTTCAGTACTGTCTCGACAATGCCATTATGATTGCATGGCAGGGCTACTTAGATAAGGACAAAGCTACTTCGAAGGATTTTGGGAAATTAAAGCCGCTCCCTTACGAAACTGTGGAAAGTTTCCTGTTGTAACTGTTGGAAAAGAACACGAAAACTATTTAAACTAAAAAGTTGATTAACCTCCAGACTATTTATGGTTAAAAGAAATATTTTAGTTGGAATAGGAAATTCAAAGAAAAAAAATCCGTATGAGGCAGCAAAGGAAGCAGTTGCAGAAGCACTTCAAACATGTCCAAAACCTACATTTTCTATTGTTTATACAAATTCAGATTTAGATCAGAATGGCTTTCTTAAAGGGCTTAATGAGATTCTTGGCACAAATTGGGTAGGCTGTTCTGCTGATAAAATGTTTAATTCAAAGGCTGGCTACGACCCAGAGCTTTCTATTTCTGTTCTCTGTATGCAATCTGAGTATATGCATTTTAGTGTAGAGGTTGCTGAAAAATATAGGGATAATCCTCAAAAACGGGGGTTTGAATCAATAAAAAAGGCGATGAAAAATATTAAAGGGAATGAATATCTCGACTCATACATTCAGTTTACTCGAACTAAAAAAGAAAAATATGAAGATATTGTTAGAACACCACCTTATTTCATTCTCACATTTATTCGGGGGCTCACCATCAATAAAGAGGGGAAAACAATTTCTGGGAATGAGTCAGAATTTCTTTCGGGAATTCTTGAATATACTGGACCAAATATCCCCATGTTTGGCGGATCAGCTAGTTCTAGTCTAGAAGAATACGAGAAAGGAAGAGCAACGAATTATCAGTTTGCAAATGGAAAATTGTACCTTGAGGCTGCGGTTGTTATTTTTGTGGTTACTGATATCTATTTTGCAACTATTGTGAATCATGGGTATGTTTTAACGTCAGACTATGCAGCTGTAACAAAATTGGATAAAAATGGTTATGAAATTCTTTCTTTAAATGGAAAAGACCCGATTTCTGAATACTGTAGAATTTTAGGGGTTGACAAAAAAGACTATCTTAGAGATTCTTACAAAAATTCTTTTTCAAGACCCTTTGGTTTGGTTTTAGAGGATGGAAATTCTGTCGTTAGAGAAGCAGTTCCAAATCCTGACAAAAAATCATTGCATTCAAACTTTAGGCTCCATAAAAATATCCTCCTCAATGTTTTAAGTTTTGATAAAAAGAAAACCCTTGAGACAATGAGAAGATCTATGGAAAATCTTACTACTTTAGAAAGTGATAAAAAACCTGAAATCGCTTTTTTTTGTAACTGTTCTGGTAGGAGGCCCCTAGTAAAGGACCTTGAAAAAAAAGATGTTGAAAATTTAAAGAAGAAATTCCCGACTCTAAACTTCTTTGGTTTCTATTCTTTTGGAGAGGTTGGTTCAACAAAAACTATGGCTGCTCTTTTGCACAGTCAAACTGTAACGGCTCTAACAATTTTTAATGATCTTTTGACAAAATGAAAATGCAAAGAAAAAAGTCTGCACAGATTGGCCTTGAAAGGTTCTTCTCAGGAAAAAATTTAAGTTATGCTGTAGTTTTTGAAACTCTCAACAAATTGTTTCCTTTACTAATAAAAAAAATTTCTACTTGTCCTGCTTATGTTTTTATATTTCAAAAACATAATCTGCAGTTTTCTCAATTTAAAACTTTTTCCGATTTTAATCTTCATTTTCCTGTTATAACTCCTGAAGAATATCAAGAAGTAATCAATTCTATTGATCCCAGAACAGGTAAAAAAATAGGTCCAGAGGGTTTTGTTCCAGAAAGTTCTAAGATTGAAGATCTTCTCTTACTCAAACAAGAAGAAAAAATTAATTCTAAAGAACCTCGGAGAATCTATATCTCAAAGGAAGATGTTATTGCTGAAAATATTTCCCTTCTGAGTATCGTAAGTTCCTTTTCACTCTTAGACCTTCAGCAAAAAAGCAATGAAGATTTCTATACTGAAATAAGTTCGTTTTCTGGACTTTTCCCGCTTGCGTATAAAAATTCTGTTTCTTTTTTTCCACATCTCATTTATGCAATAGACAGAGACGGGAGATTGACTTGGGAGAATGGGACTCTTGTTCTTAACACTTTTTTTAGTGTAAAAGAGAAAGCTTTTGGTAAGTTTTCAATTCTAAAAAGTCAGCTTGAACTTATCATGAATAATAAAGAAGAATATGAGCAGGAATGGAATTTTTTTCCAAAGGAGCTTAGAAAGAGAATGGAAAAAATTTTGGGGAAAAAAATTCCTCTTGAGCTTACTCTTGAGCAGTTCTATCGTGAAGTTCTTGAACAGTATCTGAAAAAGGAACTATCCGTCTCTGTTCCAAAGGGAAGTATTTTTTTAAAATTTGCTCTTCCTGTAACTGCACACTTAACTAAAAAAGGAGATATATTGGATATAGAAAAAATTCCAAATACTCATGCATTAGAAAAAGGAAAAATATTTATCCTTCGTCATTTACATAATCCCGTAGAATATGAACTACCTTTTCTTAAAAATATTGTTTGTTCAGGGAAAATTGATTCTCCTGTAAAATTAAGAACTCGAGATATCTTTGAGGGAAAGAAAAAAGATTCCGAAGAAAAATGTTATTTGTATGAACAATCGTCAATTAGTAAAAAAGATTTAGATAAGGCTTTGATTTGGGATAAAGAAAGGGAGACACCGACGGAATTGTTAACGATTAGGCAAATTTCAGACCTTCTTCAAGTCTTAATAAAAAAACTTGAAAAGGACCGGACATTCCAAGAAATTTTTTCAAAAAAAAGTGGGTTTCCAATAAGAGAAGTTCGAGAGGAGATTAAGAAAACTAAGAGTTTTATTTCTGAAACAAACTTAACAAGTCTTTTTCTAAAGAGCTTTGAAGAATTTGGAGATGAAACACAGAGATTCAAAAAATTAAAAAGTCTTTCACCCTTAAGTCCTTTTTTTATAACTACTGCAGGAAACATTAACTTCTTAGATTGGTTCAAGATTTTTGCAGAGCTTCTCCTCTCAAGCCTTTGTGGGAAGAAAATTACGTTCGTAATTCGTCCGAGTGAGTCAGATATTCTTTCTAGTTACTGTCTTTATTATCTTCAAGAAAGTGCTAAGAAAGCAAAAATCGATTACTTGAAAACAGGACTTTTGGAGATGTTTGAAAGAACCTTCTGGAACCCAAATACTCATAATTACGCATTAGACATTTTTTCTAGAACAAAGGGGAGTATTTCCTTTGGCACGGCAAGAACATTTTCTTCGTCAAGGTTAGAAGCAGTTTTAAAACTCTTAACTGAAAATTCATTCCCTCAAAATGAGATAAAAAAAATTGAGGAGGTTTTTACTAATGAGAAAAATTCAAAAAATATGATTATCTTCAATGAAGAGAAAGTTTTAGAGCTCTACAGTAAACGTCAAATTTCAGAAGAGATAAAAACTTTTATTCTTACTTTCTTAAAGAGAAATATTCTTTATCAAGAAACTCTTTCTTGTGGGATTGTAACAGAAGATGAAAAAAATAATTTGCGGGACATTGCAAGCCAATGTGTTGAAAAATGCTATAGGCTCCATGCAACAGATTGTCTTTCTCTTCAGACATTGTTTGTTCATAAAAATTTTAGTGAAGAGTTGATCAAAGAAATACGAAGAAAAGCTGAAAGTTTGCTCTGTACAACTTTATTGGATGAAAAAAATCAATTGCCTTTTTATGAAAAAGATATTCTCAAAAGTTTTTTTACTAAATCTAAAAAATTAAAAATTCAAACTATTCTTCCTAGAAAGGAGACTGGAGAGGTATGGAGCTTTGATGAATTAATAGAAAACAATTCTATAGGGATTAGCTATTCTTTCTTAAGAAATGTTCAGGAACAGGAATTTAAGACATCAATTACCTTTAAGAAAAAAGTTCCGTATCTTGCAATTATTGAATATGGCTCTAAAGAAGAGCTTTTTTCATATTTGCAAAAAAACCTCTCGATTTATAGAGAAGAAACTGGCTACGAGAGATATACGTACATTGCGCTTTTTGGGGACAAGCTGGAGTTCTCTGAAAAAGAAGAACTTTCAAAAATTTCTGATAAACTAACGCAAGGAACTCTTTGTTTTAATCCGATAGAACCCCATAATAGTAGGTTTTTTCTGCGTGATATTTTTGGTCTTGGTCCTGTGAAATAAGTAAAGAACTCGCTAAAATCTGTCTACACCAAGTAGGGCCGAACCTCGGAACATTACCACACAGTTTCAAGTTGTAATCTTAGTTATTATAGTAAAAATGCTATTTAGAATCTTGATATAGTTCAAGAATACAAACTAGGTCTTGAAATAAAAGACGTAGTACTCCAAAACTAATAAATTCTCTAATTCAAGAACTTTTTGTGGAGTCTAACTTAAAAATAAATTTTCGTGTAAAATTCTCAAGTGGCTTGAAGAAAAAAGCAGTAACTATTGAAACAATGGAAATCAAAATTAGAGTATTAATGTGAAAAACCTGTGAGAAAATCATTGTTAATATTGCTTTGATGAATTCAATAACAATAAAAAGCATAAGAGAAAAGAACAAAACATTAAAAGATTTCTCCCACAGCTTTCTAAATCGGGAAATCATTTCTAAATCTTTTCCTTCAATCTCTTTTCCACTCTCCCTTTTTCCAGTTGCACTATGAACGGTCACTTCCAGCGTGGACAAGAACACTTCGGTCTCGACTCCTTTAGGTAGACAAAACTTTAACGATTTGCGCAAGCCTCGTAGAGCTTTTCTTGCCGATCGCTTAGAACTAAAATAAAAATTCATTGCAATAGGAGGTTTTAGACTCAATTCAAAAAAACCGAGGTCACCAAGTAAATAAGAACGATAATGTGTAAAGCTCGTCAGACCTCTTTTCAATTCAATAACTGCTTCCCCCAAATTTTGCTCAAGATGATAAAGAAAAGTTTGAAATTCCTCTCTCTGTTGCTTTTGTTTATCTAAATCTTCTTCAATACCGCCGTCCCTTTTCCAAGAGAAACTAATTTGTTCATTCACGTCAAGAAGAGAAATAGTATAATATTCTCGAAGTGCCATAAGAGAATCCAGAACTTCCCTAGAAAGAATTTCCTTTTCACTCGAAAGTAAGTATTATTGACCCCAGTCAAAAAACAGAGTACTGAGAATGGTCGAAAAACCCCATTCTTAAAATATGCTAGTTAAGATTCTTATTAATTGTCGTCGTGACCATAGAGTCTCAGGAGAGTTCCAAATCGCTTTTTTCTCCCGTACTAATAATTTTCTTCACACTCAATTCTGCCAGATCCAAATACTCCCTACAAGCTTTTGCTAGAGCAAGACCTTCTTTAACTAAAGCTACATGCTCATCAAGACGCACAGTGCCTCCATTCTCCAGAAGAGAAAGAATTTCTTCGATTCTTTTTATATCGGTTTCATAACTCATTTTTCAATTTTCTTACTAATAATAGACTCAATTTTTCCTTCCTTCAAAAAAGTTGTGATCTTCTCCCCTTCAGAAATATCTTTAGAAGAAGACAAAAAAAAACCGCCTTCTTTTTCTCCCTTCACAGTAAGGGAATAGCCTTTTGCAAGAACACTTTCAACACTTAAAAGCCTTAATTTTTCATTTGCAGCATCAAGAAGATGTTTCTGCTCAAGACAATACTTTTCAAAAGAATTAACAAGATCTGATTCTAGATGGGCCAATCGTAATATTTTTGACTCAAAATTTCTCTTCAAAGAAACTCTAAGTTGCCTAGAAGAGGATTCAAGAAAAGAAAATAAAGTGCTAAGTTCTGGTGTTGCCAATTCTGCAGCTGCCGTCGGAGTTGGCGCTCTTAAATCAGCTACGAAATCACAAATGGTAAAATCAGTTTCATGTCCGATTGCAGAAATAATGGGAGTTTTACAAGAATATATTTCCTTAGCAAGTTTCTCCGAGTTAAATGTCCATAAATCTTCCAAAGAACCCCCTCCTCGTGCAATAATGATGGTATCCACTTCTGACCTCTGAGAAAGAGTTTGAAGGGCTTCCAGTACAGACTTTTCACTCCCTTCTCCTTGTACGCTGCATGGACAAAGCAAAATTTCTACAGCAGGAAACCGTCGACGGATAGTGTGAATAATATCCCGGATGACGGCCCCAGTTTCTGAACTGACTACTCCTATGCAACGTGGAAAGGCAGGAATTTTCTTTTTGTGAGCTTGATCAAAGTACCCTTTTTGTTCAAGACCATTTTTTAACTCAAGAAATTTTGCATACAAATCTCCTTCTCCTGCTTTTTTCATTTCCTGAACTATAAACTGATATGAGCCTCTTGGTTCGTACACACACACAGACCCTTTAACAATAACTTTATCTCCCGTCTTTGGTTGAAAAAGCAGTTTAGCACTTCCCTTAAATTTTGCACAAGACAAAAGAGCACCTTCATCTTTTAATGAAAAATAAATATGACCTGAATTATTTGGTGAGTAGCTTGAAATCTCACCTTCGACGTAGATATTTTGCAAATGAAGATTTCCTTCAAGGAGTGTTTTTACTTTGCGAGTAAGCTCTGAGACGGATAGAGTATTCTCTTTTTGAGTATCAAGCTTCCACCCCGATAATTTAGGAAGAAGAGATTGAACAAGCTCTTTTTTCTCAGAAATCCCTAATAGAAAAAAATTCTTTGGAAAAAGCTGACTAAAGCAAACTTTTCCTTGCAGCAAAACACAAACAAGATGTTTGCAGATTAGGCCATTTTTCTCAAAATAAGGACAGGTACAGTGACTCTGTAAAAGAGAATGCGATTGTAAACTGAGTTCAAATGAACACTGATAGGTTTTAAAAGAAATTTTTCCTAAAAGGGAGTCTTCAACAAGAGAAAAGGCAAAAGGTCCTTGCAAAGAATTTTCCTCAAAAAGTTCCCTGCCTCTTTCATACACTACTTCTCCGGCCTCTAAACGAATAATTTCTGGTTCAATAAACATTCTAAAGGTGCTCCAAAGAATACTTTTATAAAGCTATGTGCATTGACTTGGCTATGAATCAGGGACGACCATTTGACGTGCTCAGTGACGCCAGAGGAAAGGATGTAACACTCCAACTAAAAAATGGAACTGTTATTACAGGTAAACTTCTCTCTTTCGATATTCATCTCAACCTTGTCCTAGAAGAGGCAAAGGAATACAAGACAGGGATTGAAACAGGAGAAGAAATAGGTACTACAATCGTTCGTGGTGACACAATTGTCCTTGTGAAAGGTCTTTAGAAAAAATGGTAAAAGGAACGCCAACAATGGGAAAGAGAAGTACAGGAAAGCTGCACATTATGTGTAGGAGATGTGGAGAACGTTCTTACCACATGAAGAGAGGAATTTGTGCTTCCTGCGGATATGGAAAGTCCTCTCGCCTTAGAAGTTATTCTTATTACAGAGAAAAATAATTTTCGGGTTAAAAATTTCACATACTCTTTGTTTTCTTATAACATTTGAAGTAAGTCACCCTATTAGTTTTCTAGGTATGAACCGTTAGAGTTTTCTTGTATCCTCGTCTGTTTGTAAAATTTCAAAAAACTAAGTCAGTTGCATAAATCCTCCCTACCTGTGAGATTTTGCAACCACACAAAACACTGCACCATTCTAAACACACTTTGAAGTTCATACTTCAAAGATCTACAAGCATCCCCAAACCTTCGTTTAAATGCACTAAAACTACGTTCTACTGCAGTTCTGAGTCCATAAACAGAAAAATATTTCCATAAGTCAAAATCAATTTGTTGCAAAGTAAATTCTCTATATCTCAAAGGTTGAGCCAAAATTTTTGGTTTAGCATTTTTGCGAATGGGGATTACTGTTTGAATTTGATTTTTGTAACAAAAATCAAATAATTCTATTGCGTCATAGCCACCATCCCCAAATATTTTTTTTGGAAAAATGCTTATTTCCTTTAAATTCCTTAAAGCAATTTTTGCATCTCCTCCCCCTTTTTCAGTGGTGACATCAAAAAAAAAACTTCAACTTCATGTCTTTCATTAATACCAAAATGAATTTTGGTAAAACTTCTCCTTTATACGCCATTTCCACTTATACGCTCATGTATCAACAATGACCGTTTTATTTGTTGTGCTCATTCCCTGTGCTATCAACAATCAAATAGTTATATTTCTTATTTGTAAAATTGTAAAGTTTAACTAACTCTGTGAGCTTTTGAATGATTCTACGCCAAAGTGTAGTATAAACAACAACTCTGGGAAGTTTCAAATAATTGCTTAAAGCAAGAAGGAAGCCTTCTAACTCACGAAATGTGAGTTGATGAATGAATCTTAGTCTTGAACAAAATTCAATGAAATTTTCAGGATAAATTTCAGGTCTGCCTTTGCAACCTGTTTGAACAGGTTGCCATTCTTGACTCAACCAAGAATGCAAAACTATAAATCCTTCGTGAACATATTTATTTCTGTTGTGAGCTTTCATTTAGCGATAAAGTTCTCACAACTTTGATCCCTTAAGTGATCGAAGTTATTCAAACGCTTTAGTGACTTCAAAAAACTAAAAGCTTTAAAAAGCAAACCCTCTTCTCACTCTTATCTCATTAGAGTCCCGTAGTGTAGTGGACTATCATTCAGGACTTTGGATCCTGAGACCCCGGTTCGAATCCGGGCGGGACTATTCTTTGTTTTGTTCTTTCACAAAGCTTTTTTCAATGCTGGCTCCGTGGTCTAGCCTGGATATGACGATAGCCTCCTAAGCTGTAGGTCCCGAGTTCGAATCTCGGCGGAGTCGCTTTTTTTAAAAATAGTAAATCTGAACACGAACATAAGAATTGTGAAAGCAAAGAAGTCATTACTGCAAATTTTAGTTATTCTTAACTCCCTGCTTGACGGTTGCAGCAGAGCTGCGGGAATATAATACCTAGCTAAGGAATTAATTGATCCCTGTGATCGAAGTTATTCCAACGCTAGTCTCATTTTCGTCCTCACCCGAAGAGGTAGAGAATTTGACCGCAAAGGTTTTTGTTCCTGTTTCAAGACCTTCTCCAGAGCAGGAAATAATAAGCTCACTCTCTTCAGTAAAACTGAGACCCGAATTAATAACAAATTCATATGGCACAGCACTTGCCGGAATTTCTTTTCTTCCCAACGAAAAAATATTCTTGAAGAAATTAATAAAGCCTTGAAGGAAACCAGAGTCGCTATTAATGACATATTTACACTGTAGACCTTGCTTATTCACGAGAAGCTTCAGACCATAAGATTTGGATTCTTCTACTGTAAATGTGTTTTGAATAGGGCTAATTGCTAGACTATCTTCCAAAAGAGAAACATTCACCAAGTTAATTTGTGTTGTTTTATCAACTCTAAAAACATACTCTTTCAATGGTCCTTTCATTCCATCAGGAGCTTCACATTCTAGTTTGAGTGTTGTCTGGTCGACATCGGCAAAGGAAAGAACCTTCTCGTGCACGTCTGCAAAAGTTGTACTAAAGTCTTGCATTTCTCCTCCTCCTAAAGAATAGGTACAGAATAGACCGGGGAATGGCCCAAGATTTTTCACAGTAAGTTTACTTTCATAAGGTGCATCTGTAATGTAAAAACCATCCTCGGAAAATAACTCATAATCTGGAACACTCAATACATGATGAATTTCTCTTGTGAAGTTGAGCTCTTCTCCTTCGTAAGAACAAGAAATAATAACTTCGGTTTCAAGAACATCAACAGACGACAAATCGTAGCCTTCTACTCCTGAGAGGTCAAAAACAAACTCATTATTTGCATTTGGACTTGCACTAACGAAAACATTTTCTGCAAAAAGGTTTCCCGTACTAATTTTCCACGCATCATCAATCATTGGGTACATACGACAAGAGTCAGCTCGTTTTGAAGTTTTGAAGGCAACTACTGGCGCATCTTTTCTTGTTATCCATTCAAAACCTGTTTTTCCAACATAGGATTGCTCACTTGTGTTCAGAAGGATTAAAGCAAAATCATCACTTACTGTTACTGTTTGAGTAGCAAAGGCTTCATTTCCAAACTGATCAACTGCTCGCAATACGAAAGAAAGAGTATCTCCAACACTCGCATTTTTAAAAATAGCATCTCCAGAACAAGATGTTTTCGTACAAATAATATCAACTGCTGAGAGTAGTTCACTGTAATTACTGCTCTCACTGGAATAAAGTGGTTCGTCAAAACCTTGTAAGTATAATTCTATGAGGGCAAGTTCCTTATTATCTGAGGCGTTTACTTCAAGAGCAAATTCTGTTGAATATACAACTCCACCAAAGGCATCTGGAATGCGAAGACTTACATTTGGAGGCGTCTGCTCAACTTCAAGAGTTGCACTAACTGAATCGTAAATCTTATTGTCTGAATCTAAGGCTATAGCGTAGAGAGTATACTCACCATCTTCAGTAAAAGAGGATAAATCCAAGGATTGAGAAGAATCTAGTGCATAGATTCCAGTTTCCATTTGTTCAAATGTTTCTGAGGACCTACTCCATATTGCAGAACTCAAATATTCATCATAGTCTTTAACAATCCATAATGTATCAAAGCTATCATCTGTTGCTAAAATCCTTGGATAAATTTTTCCACCTTCACTTCTGAATTCAAGAGCTGCAAGGCCACCACTTACATAATCAATTGGCAATGTAAAACTGAGTGTCTCTGTTTCAAATCCTGCTCTATCTGTACATTTTCCTTCTAAAAGCACCTCAGTTTCAAACTTATCTGGATGTTGTTCCTGGATATCATAAAAATCTTCTGAACGATAACAAAGACGTGCTCCTTCCTCATTTGACACTTCCGTATCTGCAAGAACAAGCCATGATCCTGTCGTTGTTGTTTCCCCTTCCTCGAATGAAGCATTTCTTGTCTCTCCATCACAGGTGTAAATGGAGGACTCAGGAGAAGTTAGTGTAAATTCACAAGAATAACCTCCTATTTCTCCGGTATCTCCTAAATCAAAAACAACTTTATCCAAATAATCGGGATAAGCAATATACTCACCATTTGGGTAATATAGATGATCTGTTTTATCAAATGAAATTTTGTTGAGAACGGGAGGCGTGTTGTCATAAATAATATCAAACACCCCTTCCAGAGTAACTCCAAAATCGTCAGTACAGTAGAAACTTATCTTTGCAACTTTCCCTTCTTCAAGTTCTTTTAAGTGAACATCTTTCATCCGATTTCCTTCATATGCCAAAGTAAGCTTTGAACTCCTACTAAAATTAACTGGGAGATAAGGAAGCTCAGTTGCTGAATCTTTTCCCTGAACTTCACAAGAGAATGTTCGATAAGGAGCAGACCCGAAGCTCACCTCTATAGTTGGGGTTGATGATGAGGTATAGAGCCGTTCACCATCAAAGTAAGATATATCTCCTCCAAACTCAAACTTTGGGTGAGAAGCATCATAAATAAAAGAAAGTTCTTGTGAACCAACATTCCCGGCTTTGTCGCTGAACCTGAACATATACTTCATTTGCTTTAGACCATAATCAACTCCATTTATTAAGTAGGGAATTCCAGAATATGCACCCAAATCTTCATCTTCTCCTCCAATATCTGGCGGCGGAGTTGTAATGAAATTGCGAAGGCTTGCATGACCTTTAACAGAGTCATTGGATTCTCCGTCTTCCGTATCTTCAAGGGAAAAACTTATTCCCGTAAGAATAAATGGCATTTCTCCTTCTTCATCGATTGGAGTAAGGTTAACACTATCAACGTCAATTGGAGAATAGGTACCGTCCATTAACAAGTCAAAATACAAACCTGAGTAGGCATTTGTGAAAAAACTTCCATTTTCTGCAAACACTTTTGTCTGAGACGAAGAAGAGTTAAGAATATAAGACTCTACAAGTGGCGCATCGGGATCATAGAAATATCTCAATGGTTCAGTAAAGGAATTTCCTGCTGAGTCTGTACAGGTAACACTTCCTTCAACGATCCCTTTTTCAGAACCTAGACTAAGTCCAGTCCCTGTAATGTTTTTATAGAAGGTTCCAGAGGCCCCAGAATCCGTAAACCCGTCTGGAAAATCCGTAACGGTAAGAGCGAGATTTGTCCCAAAATTAAGGGAACATGACTCAAGATTACTGTCTGTGGAAACTGCATGAAAATCAAAACTTGAAGCTAGGAATCCTGAGTCGGTATTAAAGTCAACAAATTGTGCTGGTGCAACAACAATAAAATTTGTGTATGCATCAACTACAAAATTTGCTTCAAGACTTGAATTTTGTCCAAAAATATCATAACAAGTAACGGTAATTCTGTAACTATCCCCTTCCTCCGAGGAATTATAAATGGGAAGTTGTAAGGAAAATGATTCTCCCTCACCACTTAAATTCCCAGTACTTTGATTGTAAAAAGACTGTGAAGCGCCACCTGTACTTTCAAGGAAATAAGAACAAAAGTCCACCCCTGCTCTGTCGGTCACTTGATACTTGAAGGTCTGTTTAGGTCCTACTACACTCTCAATAGTATTACTGTCTTCAGGAAGTGCTGGATCAACAAGTTTGATTTCTGGCCCCTCATTGTCAACATCAAGTTCAAAGTTTTTCTCGTAAGCAAGGTTTCCAGAACTATCGACAACTCGAAACGAGAGGGAATTAAGCCCATCTGTGAGCACTTTATTTCCGTCAACATCGACAAAATACTCAGAGAGTGCTTCATCTACAACATGCTGGTTTCCTTCTACAATTTTATAGTCATAGACGCCATTTGGATGTTCCTCGTTCTTAACATAGAAATCAATAAAGAAGGCTTTTGAAACAGATGAAAACTCCTCGCAGGCATAGACCTCTGCATCTGAAAGCTCCATATAAATACGTGGACTACCAACAAGAACGGTCTCTGACCCGCCAGAAGTCAAAAGCTCTTTTTGGCCTCCAGCTCTTGTTCCATAGATTAGTGCATACGCATTGGGCGGAAGAGAATCACACGCAGCAGCAAAGTCTGAAACTCCTCTGGAATAACTAGAGTCGAGGGAAGCTGCTTGCTCTGCCGAGTATGCATATTTTTGATAATATGTTTCTGGATCTGTTATATACTGTGAGAGGTAGCGCAGAGTTGGAAATCCTCCTAAAATCGTATCACTTAGGTCATCATTGTTCGAATCCTTGAAACATCCCCTCTGTGCATCCCACTTACATAAGGTCTCTCCTGCGTATGGATGAAGATAACCGTAATGAGCATTCACAAAACTTTCCGGATCTGTACAGGTCTGTTCTGTTGCATAAAGCTCACAAAATAATAAGGAATTTTGCAGAGATTGAGATTCCCAAGGGTACTCCTTTGCATAAATATTTTCTTCCTTTCCAAAGTAGCTTTCTTCTGGAACTGCTGGCTCGTACGCTTTGTTGACGTACTCTGTCATGTAGGAACAGTCTCCGAGTATATTGGACTTTTGCTCCGTACAGAAATTTAAGTTAAGCGCGTCGTAACAAAGATGACAGTTTGAAGCTTCAGGAGAAATAAGTTCAAAAGGAAAGAAAATGGAATCTACAAGGCTTGCTGAACTGCTTTCGTAAATTGCAAAACTTAGAGCATCAATAGTAACTGGAGCACTTCCTTGATTGCTAAGGGAAAGCTCAACTTTGTACGTGCCTGTTGGAATATCAAAACTCCCAAAACTTACATAGGTGTATGCTCCTAAAATAAAGGCCGTTGTACTATTAGATGTTTTGGCATCAACGGTAAAATTCCCCAATTCTTCTCCGTCTTTGCTCAAGGCCCTAACGACAGGCAAAATGTTATACCCCCCCTCTTCAACCTTAACATGAGCAGAAAATTCGTAGCTTAATTCCTCAGAAACGAACCAAACAGTTTGAGTCAAGCTTGCACCTGCTGGCAAGGAATATGCTTTTGTTCCATGATAGGAGTCATTGTCTAAAATTGTTCCACTAGCATCCTCCCAACCTTGAGACAAGGCTTCTTCAAAACTTGGATTAAGAATGAGATTCCCCCTGTCCCCATATTTTTGAGGATTAAAAAATTTTCCTTCTCGTTCTTCAGGATCACTTACTGGCGCGGAAATACAAATTCCATTTTTTGTTTGAATGTCCACTCCAAATGCGGAGTCAGCATCCACCCAGTTACAACCATATTTGAGATCTGGCGCTGTGTCTCGCTTGGCAGGATTAGCTGCACAGTTTGTTGGCGTCTTATAATCGTAACAATTTTTAATCTGTGTTTTTGAGATGCAACTTGATTCAAAAGCATTGAAACCAAAAGCAAAATCAATGTCCTCAGCTTTAAGCATACGTACAGTCCCTGCAAGATAAGGATTGAAAATACAATTAGTATTTGCCTCACAAGTTTCTCGTGTTACAAACATATCAAAGGGGCCACCTAGAGTAGTACAAACAGAATCTAAAGCCTCAGAATCACCCACTGTGCCAATCGTTCCCGCTTCGCCATTATCTTCGCCCTCAGCATCTTCAAAGGGATTGCCTCTCGAAGGTTCTTCTCCGGAGCTTGTCCCTGAATCTTCACCCCCAACATTTGCATCGTTCGCGTCAGAATCTTCCTCACATGAATCAACTGAGGAGAGAAGAGGAGTTTGGGAACAGTAATCTTTTACTCTGCCAATATTTTGTTCATAACTTGCTTCGACTTCTGCTAGATCATACAAACGATACCCTTTTACTGTTTTGAAACATCCATTATCGTTAACACAAACTTGACGTTCGTCTTCAAATGCACTACAGCCGAGTTCGTCATCTGCCTCTCCTACTTGAACTTGTTCTGCACTACAAATTGTTGCCCGAACAATATTCTGATCTCCAGAACGATAACAACAAACTCCTTCAGCAAAAGCTGATGTGGAGAAAACCAGTACGAGAAAGAAGAGAAAGAGGTAAGACAAAGTAAATTGTGCTTGGTGAGTACTCATGAGAAATTAACGAAAAAACTCTATAAATAATTTACAATAAACTGTTGAGTAAATACACACCAAGGATAAGAGATTTTTCTTTCTCTGTAACACACACTTCTACGCAAGAAGCCCCAGAGGCAAGAAATCTTTATAAACTGCTTTGGATTTTCTCTATACAAATGGATGAAAGCACAACCTTAGTCCCCGTTGACGAATATCTGACTGCAGGTGTTCATATAGGTACAAAGTTTAAGAATGGGTTTACAGACAAGTATGTTCACCGTTCGAGAGCAGATGGTTTGAAGATAATGGATACAGAAAAGATTGATGAAAAACTTAAAGTTCTCATCAGTCTTCTTTCCCGTTATGAACCTTCTGAATTTGTGATTATGGGTCGTAGAGAAAATGTCAAAAAGCCAATTGTTTTCTTTGGGAAACTTGTTGGCTGTGATGTTTTCACTGGCCGTTACCTCCCAGGGAAGCTCACAAATGCATCTCTTGAGGATTTCAAAGAATACAAGGTAGTCATGGTTTGTGATCCTTTAACAGACAGAAATATTTTGAATGAAGCTTTTGAACAAGGTGTTTTCACTGTCGGCTTTTGTGATACAAACAATAAAACTGAAAAACTGGACTTAGTTGTGCCAATAAATAATAAGGGAAAGAAGTCAATGGCTCTTGCTCTTATGCTTCTTGCAAAACATTATTTAGTAAACAAAGGTGTTTTGAAGGAATCAGAATTTACATATACTCTTGAGGATTTTGCTCAAGAATAAATTTCTCTTTTGGGGTAATAGTGTAGCTTGGCCTATCATCTGTGGTTTGGGACCATAGGACCGCGGTTCAAATCCGCGTTACCCCGTACGCTTTTTGTACTTTAATCTAAACGGAAGTTACTGGCTAGAAGGGATTTGATAACATCTGACAGAAATTTTGAAAACTTCAATATCCGCTTTAAAAGAAGAAAATTCTAGAGAATTTCAACTGGACACTCCAAAATTTTTGTACACATTGTCTAGAACTTTCCAATACATTTCGTACAGAGATAGGTTTGTTCATCCTTGTAAAATGTTTGAAAAAGTGGTCGTTCTTTGTCGCTTACTCCGCAATTAAAACAAAGCTTTTCCTTTGTGTACATTTTTGAAGGATCGTTTTCAAGATAAACTCCCTTAACTGCAAGATCTTCTTTCTCCTTTGGAATATCCAGAAAACCTAACTCTTCTCTTGCTTCTGGCGAAATTCTCTCTGGGTTCCATGCTGGTTCAAAGGTAACTGTAATTTCACAACTGTTAATTTCTTCAACATTCTCAACTGCTTCTTGTACCATGGATTTGAGATATTCTGTCGTTGGACAGCTCGGAGAGGTAAAAGTCATAAGAACCCTTGCTTTGTCGCCTGTCACCGTAATGTCATAAATAAGTCCCAAATCATAAACGTTAATGGGAATTTCTGGATCATAGACTTCCTGCAATGCTTTAATAATTTCTTCTTTTAATACGGCCATGCTTTCTCAACTCCCCTTTTTTTCTTAAAACTTTGTTCGTTTTTAGGAGAAAGATTGCAAACAGGTCCCTCGTAAACTTTCTTTGTCCGAACCCATATTTTCTATAAGTGTACAATATGACAATGTTTTCGTCTCCTGAGCCAGAGCAAAAAAACAAGAATTTTGAAAAATACTTTTTGTTTGTTCATATTTTTGTGCTACCAATTCTTCAGGATCTTGGGTCGATAGAGGAAGATAGGAAATAATATATTCTCGTTCACCATCCTCAGATTTCAATAAGCAAGTCCTCACCCCTGTTTTTTTACTTTCACTGTAAGAGAGAAGTTTGTCCTCTTGGTTAGCGTAACAAAAAGAGACGTTCCTCTCAGTAACTGCCGTCAAAAATAGTCGGGAAAATTGTTCTGAACATAAAGTTGGCTCTAAATAATATCCTTTTTGAAAGGAAAGAAGAAAAAAACTAAGAAGAAAGAGAGCTAAAAAAATACTTCCAATAACTGTAAAGACAAAGGTCTTCAAGCGAAACTTCATATAGAAAATGAAGAATTTATTTTTATAAACTTAGTGTCTTGAAAAAGAAATTTTTATCTGGCTTCTCTGTCTTCAAAAAAAACTTCGAGTAAAGCTGGACACACGGTTATAGGGTCTTCAAATTGTACGGGAATAAACAAACGACGTTCTGTCTTTGTTTTCTCCTCCCCTCTACGCAAAGAACCGAGTTCTATAATTTGAGGTTCACAAAGGCCATTTTCAACAATTTCTATCTGGTAAGGAATATCCTCTAAACCGTTGCAATATCCAAGATCCTCAACATGCAAAGGATACTCGTGACAAACAATTAGCTGATCTCGAACAGAGTACAAATTAAGATACTCAAGTTTTTGATTATTAATTTTGTAGTTTGAAAAAAGCATAATTTCATGATATTGGGAAAATAAAAAAATTATTCCTAAAACTACCATAAGAAAAAAGGCCCCCACAAGAATATTTCCTTGACCTGACTTTTCTTTCCTTAGTAAGCGACTCATTTTTGTAATTCAATAGTGATTGTATTATCTGGAGGGGGCGTCTTAGTGAAATTAAAATAATTATACTTCTCGTCAAGTTCAAACTCCCAATTGCCTGAATTAGCCCCACATATAACTTTAGTACAGGTTTTTAAGAAATGCTCAGTCTCAATACACACCTCTTTATTCTCCACAGTTATGATGCTTAGTGGTACTACTTCAATTCTCACTCCTCCAATACGTGCCTCCTCAAATGTGCAAGCCAGTTTATAATATTCTGAAAAGGTATTAAGAGCTTTGAAGGCAGTATTTTGTTGTTCCAAGGTTTGATTTGAGATAAAAGCAATATACCAAACTGCAATAATCATAGTCCCCACAATAATAAAAATCCAAACTATTACTTCTTGAAGTTCACCTTTTTTAGAAAACATAGTTCTAGTTTATAGAAGAGGTATATAAAAATATGTAACAAAAAACTGGGGGTGACAAGGAGAATTTTTTCAACCTGCCTTTAAACAAAGAGTAGGAGATAAACTCCAAAACTTGCCATAGCAATTCCTCCTGCTTGAACAATTTTTTGACTTACTTTGCTTTGTCTTGCATAGAGCCCGACAAGAATCCCACTCAAATGTAAAAAAATCGTACTGAGAACAAAGCCGAGAACATACAAAATGGGCATTGCAATCTGAGGCATTTCTTCTCCATGAGCATGACCGTGAAAAACTGCGAAGATAGCAACAACTATTATGGCCCAAAGTTCTTTGAATTTGAAGGCAAAAGCAATTGCAAGTCCAAGAAGGATCACAGAAAGAACAATCCCATATTCAACCCCTAACAAACTTATCCCAAGTATTCCCAAAATTCCCCCACTAACCATACTGAGAACAAAAACTAGGGGAAGTGTCCAGATTTTCTTTGTTAGTGTAACACTGATAACTCCAACTGCAAGCATTGCCAAAAGATGATCAAATCCAAACAGTGGGTGAGTTGCCCCACTTACAAACCCATTTTCGCCTGCGACGACATGAGCGTGTACACTAACAACCGAAAGTAAAAAAGCACACAAAAAAAGTAGCCATTTTTTCATTGTACGTTTTCTGAAAAAAGAACAATATTTAAACAAGTGTTATCATTCTTTTGTGTACATTTTTATCCCCCAAAAAAATTCTCTTTACTCTCAGTTAGGTGTCGCAGCAGAGGATATATACCCAGCTAAGGAATAACTACAATACTAATGCCTCAGTCATATTTTTCAAAGATTTCTAAAAGGTCTTTGTCTAGAAAGACTTTATTGATTTTACCAATTTTTTCTTTTGTAATTAATTTTTTACTTTCCATGGTTACTAATAATCTTGAGATCGCTAGTTTATTTTGATTTAGAATTTTTGTTAATTCATATTGAGTGCACACTCCTTTATTTTTAAGCAAGTACTGTATGACTTCTCGTTCGTCTCTACCTAAAGATGTTTCAAAGTGTTTCTTTAATCTCTGTAAAAACTTTTTATCTGACTCAATTCTTTTTGAAGTCATGATTTGAGTAATGCTCCCAAAGACCACCCCTATAATTGCAATAAAAAACATGAAAAAAACGTGATACTTTGAAAAAAAAGTTAAGTAAAGAGGTGCCTTTTGAGAACCGTCAACATAATAAAAAGATAAAATTGTTAATAGTAAGACAGCAATAAAAATTATCAAAAAACATAAATACAGTATGTTTTTCAAATTTTCTCTCATGCTCAGAGTATTTTTTTCTACCATATAAACCTTCCCATTGTTTCACTATTGTCGTCCAGAAAAGTAATTGAGAATTTTGAAAACTCCCTTCAGATGCCAAACTTTAGTGAATAAAATTTGGATTCGTTGGTTTTTCGAAACCTTCAATTAGTTAGTTTCCTCTCCTCTTCCCCCACTCCGTTCGTTTGCTATAGTATCAGAAGATGATAAGTATAGTATCAAAAATAGTATATGTACTACAAAGGAAAAATGATTAAAAAAAATATCACTGTTAAAGGAATGCATTGCCCTAGTTGTGAGACCTTACTTACAGATATCCTAGAGGAGGAAGAGGTTGAAGTTCTTTCTATTTCTCATAAAACGGGAGCATTAGAGATTTCTTATGATGAAAAAACTATTAATTTTGAAAAAATAAAGAAAAAATTAGCTGAGGAAGGACACGAGGTTCTAGCTTGAAGATGGTAAAAAAAAAGAATTCTCCTCTTGAGCTCCGCATTGAAGGGATGAGTTGTCAAAGCTGTGAAGTTTTGCTTGAAAGAACATTAAAGAAAGTTAAGGGTGTTTCAAAAGTTGAAGTCAATTACAAAACAGGTGTTGCAAATATTTGGTTTAGTAAAACAAAACCCAGTCTTTCTCAGCTTAAGGCCATTGTTGAGAAAGAGGGTTACGCGTTTGCAAACAACAAAAAACAACAATCTGAACTTGTTTCAAGAAAAAAACATTTCTTAGAACTGGGTGGAATCCTTGTTATTCTTTTAGGTTTCTTTTTACTCTTTGGAAACTCTGAAATTTTTAATAACTTCGAGCTTACAGGGAACATGAGTTTTGGCGTTATCTTTCTTATTGGAGTTACAGCAGCATTTTCAAGTTGTCTTGCTGTTACTGGCGGTTTACTTGTTAGTGTTACTGCAAACTATGTACAGACACACCCTCATTTGAGTAGTCTTCAAAAATTTAAACCGCATCTTTATTTTAACTCTGGGCGTATTATTGGTTACACGCTTTTTGGAGCAATAATTGGTTTTTTCGGATCCATGCTTTCTATCTCTCCAAAAATCACGGGAATCATTACAATCTTTGCAAGTATCATCATGATTTTATTAGGGTTCCAATTATTAGGACTGTCGCCAAAGCTTTCCGGACTACTGACATTTCGTTTTCCAAAGTTTTTATCACACAGCATTATGCAAAGTAGCGAAACACCAAGAAAATCAACTCCTTTTCTTTTAGGCTGCGCAAGTTTTTTTTTACCTTGTGGTTTTACGTACGCACTTGAACTCTATGTATTAAGCAAAGGAGATCCCGTACTTGGAGCAGTTACAATGTTTGCATTTTCACTTGGAACATTGCCCGGCCTATTATCTTTAGGAGTTTTATCAAGTTTTCTTAAAGGCACTTCAAAAAGAATTTTTTTTAAAACTGCAGGAGCAATTGTGATTTTTTTAGGAATTTTAACTCTTCCAAATGGTTTAGCTTTAACGGGAATACATGTTGGTAACAGTCCCTCTGAAAATGTTATTTCTGAGGATGCTTCTCAACAGCCACTAACTGCTGCTGACCAAAATGTAAGAATTGAAAATGGAGTACAAATTGTAGAAATGCAAGTCAAAGGTTTTGATTATTATCCACACCTGTTTACTATCTACAAGGATATGCCCGTCGAATGGCACATTGATGCAAGTAAAGCTAGTGGGTGTGCAAAGATTATTACTGTTCCAAAACTCGGCATTACAAAATTTCTTGCCTCTGACAAAATAACTGTTATTACATTCACCCCAGATAATCTTGGCACTCTTGAATTTATGTGTACTATGGCCATGACTACCAAAGGTGCAATGTTTAAGGTAGTTGAAAACAATATTTCCAAATAAAATGGTTGAGAAAAAAAAAATAGATGTTGAAATTAGTGGTATGCACTGTTCTAGCTGTAGTGCCATTATCCAAAGAGCGTTACATAAATCTAAGGGTATTATTACCTCCTCCGTTAATGTAACAAACAATCGAGGGACCATAGAATTTAATAGTGAAGAAATTTCAGAAGAAGAAATTCTTGGTATTATCATAAAAAAAGGTTATGGAGCAAAGATTGCTTTAGGGACTTTTGATTATGAAGAAGAAGAAAGAAAAAAAGAGAAAATACTTCAGGAAATTAAAAGAAACTTTTACTGGTCTTTTTTTTTGACTCTCCCGATTTTTATTATCTCAATGTTTTTCATGAAAAATCCTTTTCCGTATCAAGGTCTTATACTTTGGATTTTAGCAACGCCTGTTCAGTTTTTTATTGCTTTACCTATGTATAAAAGTTCTTTTTCTGCACTGAAAGCAAAAACTGCAAACATGGACTCCTTAATTGTTCTTGGAACAAGTGCAGCTTATTTTTATAGTGTTTTTTTACTTCTCAATGGCTCAATGGAACTTTATTTTGAGACTTCCAGTGTTTTAATTACGATAGTTCTTTTTGGAAGATATCTTGAAAATAAGGCAAAAGGAAAAACGACTGATGCCATGAGAACGTTGATGGAGCTCTCTGCAAAAAATGCAAGAGTTATCAGAGAGAATCATGAATTACTTGTTTCGATTGATAGTGTTTTGGAGGGTGACATTATTTTAGTTAAACCTGGAGAAAAGATACCTGTCGATGGCATTATTATCGCAGGTCATTCTTCTGTTGATGAAAGCATGATCACAGGAGAAAGTATTCCTATTGAAAAAAATATTCATGACACGGTTATAGGTGCTACTATTAATAAACATGGATCCTTTACATTTAGGGCAAATAAAGTAGGAGTTAATACCACTCTTTCACAAATTATTAAACTTATTCAGGACGCTCAGCAAACGAAGGCCCCCATCCAAAGATTTGCGGATTTGGTTAGTGCATATTTTGTTCCCGGAATTATTTTTTTTTCTTTCTTGACTTTCTTTGTAAGATATTTTTTTCTCAGTCAGGAACTTGCTTTTGCACTTTTAACTGGCATTTCTGTTCTTGTTATCTCTTGTCCTTGCGCTCTTGGTCTTGCAACACCAACTGCCATCATGGTAGGAGTTGGAAAGGGAGCCCAGAACGGTATTCTCATTAAAGGTGGAGAGGCCTTAGAACTTGCAAATAAAGTTCAAGTGGTAGTTTTTGACAAAACCGGTACCATTACGAAAGGAAAACCTGAGGTGACAGATATTTTTTCTTACTGTGATCTCACTGAAAGGGAACTTTTGGAATTAGTGGCTTCTCTTGAAAAACACTCTGAGCACCCTTTGGCTGAGGCAATTATTAAGAAAGCTGAAGAAGATAAACTCAGTTTCAAAACAATTAAAAATTTTAAAGCTATCCCTGGCTTTGGCGTCGAAGCTGAAATTGGAAAAGAAATGTATTATTTTGGAAATGCAAAGCTAATGAAAAATCTCTCCTTCTCTCTTGCTTCAACTATTGAAATAAGGGTCTCTCAGTTGGAGGAAGAAGGAAAAACTGTGATGTACTTTGCATCTAAAAAAGCGATTTTGGCTGTCGTAGCTGTACTTGATACTATCAAAGAAACTTCTCTTGAAGGAGTTCAACTTCTAAAAAATTTGGGTATTGAAGTCTTTATGATTACTGGCGATAATCAAAGAACTGCTCATGCTATTGCTAACGCTGTCGGTATTTCTCAAGTCTTTGCCCAAGTTCTCCCTGAAGAAAAAGCCCATCATATAAAATCTCTGCAGGAAAAGGGAAAAATTGTAGCAATGGTTGGTGATGGTATTAATGACTCACCAGCTCTTGCTCAGGCCGACATCGGAATTGCAATGAGTAGTGGAACAGATGTTGCTATGGAAAGTGCTTCTGTTGTTCTTATGAAAAATGATTTGCGAGATGTTTCACGGGCCATTTTCTTAAGTAAGCTTACAATGACTAAGATCAAGCAAAATCTTTTTTGGGCATTACTCTATAACTCTCTTGGCATTCCCATAGCAGCAGGTCTACTTTATCCTTTCACTGGTTGGCTCCTATCTCCTATTTTGGCTGGGGCAGCAATGGCCCTAAGCAGTGTCTCAGTTATTAGTAACTCCTTGCTCTTAACATTCAAAAAAATATAGAAAATTTTAGTTTGAAAAACATTTAACTTTTTCTTTTTGTTTCCTAAAAGGGCAACCTGTAAAACTCGCTTACTTGAAGACTTCTTATTCTCATCCACAAAATAGAGTTTTGTTTGGACTGCGTCCCAATTTTCTAAATTTTTTCTTCAAATAATTCAATTAAGAATTCGTAGATTGTTTTAAAATCTTGATATTTCTTAGGTTTAGTTGTAAATTTCTTTAGTTCTGCAAGTTTTAGGTTTTTAATTTCTTTTATTAAGTCTCTATGCAAAATTGGCTTTTTGCCGTTTTTATAATGATTTTTTGACTTATGACAACTCAAAAAGTCTTCAAATTCAAAATGTGAAAAATAAATTCTTTGTTTATGTAAACTAATATCATAGGTTATTGTAGATTGTCCATTTTCAAATTTATCTGAATCATAAAAAAATAAAACAAGAACTTTAATATCTCCTTTTTTTTGTGAGTTTAAGATTTTAGGATTTTTCTTAGAATGATTTATTGCATTTTGTAAATCATTTAATTTTTTATCTTGAATTGGATCTAAGGTATATTTTTTTTTAATAGTTTCATTACCTTTGAAGGCTTCAAAATAATTTTTTTCAGATTCGCCTTCACAATAAAGATAAACTTTAGTAGTTCCTATAAACATTTGGAAACCCTCCTAAAACGCCTTCTTTATAATAGTCCCCATAATTCCGATTTATTTTACTATTTGACTTTACTATTTCATGCAAATTTATGATATTACTAATTGAATCTTGTTTATCTAGGATTTTAATCTGGTCACTTCTCAAATAATTTAATATGTCAGGTTGATGAGTTGAAAATATTAATTGAGTTATTTTTTTATCATTTGCTAGATTATTAATTATAAATTCAATAATCTCAATATTAAATGATGATTCAATCTCATCATATAAAATAATTGAGTCTTCTGACATCTTAAGAAGATTATAAAATAATATAATAAACTTTTTAGTTCCACTAGATTCAGCATCAAAATTAACTCTAATTAATTTGTCTTTATGTTTATGATGTAAAAATAGAGCATCGATAATTTCTTCTTCAAATTCTTGTTTAATTGTAGAATCTCCTAAAATATGAAAATTTTTAAGTCTTTTAATTTTTGTTTTAAATATCTCTAAATCTTCAATAGAAAAATCAGCATAGGTTAATTTATCTAATAATTCTTCTTTAAACTCAGGTTTTTTTAAATCTTCAAAATCTAATGAGTTTTTGAATAATAAATCAATTCTATAAATCTTAGTAAAAAACTCATATATTGGTTTTAACGATTCTGATTTTAATTGAACTGCTCTAGAAAGCATTAATGTAGTCGAAATTACATCATAAGATTTTTTTTTAAGTTCAGTTTCATAACTTCTTCCAAAAGAAAACCTATTTTTTAAATTACTTTCATCTCTTTCAAAAATTTTAGTCTTTGTCTCAAGTGATTTTCCAATTAAGTGAGCATATTCTTTAACAATACCTTTATTTGTATATGAAAAACCATAACGATATTTTTTTTTATTAAATATAAATGTAATTTCAAATTTAATTGGTTTTTTATAATCTATAAAATGATTATATTTTATATCTGTGTCAATATTATGTGTATGTGAATTTAAAACCATAGCTTTCATAAAATTTAACCCTTCTAATAGTGAGCTTTTTCCAGACCCGTTTACACCAATTAAACTAATTACATTTAACAATTCTAAGTTATTCTCTTTTTTAACAAATGATTCGCCGAACTCTTCTTTAGAAGTTTTTTTACAATCTAATGTTGCTTCTTTCTTAAATGAACTGAAATTTTCAAGTTTAAAATCTATTATCATAGATCTGTGTGTATTTTATTATTTAAATACATTTCTATTTTACAATAAAACTATATTTACTCCCGAAATTTCGTTGAAAACTAATATATTTTGTAAAGAAATTACAGCGTCTTGAGAAAACGAGACTGACGATTAAAAAAAGCTACACTCCATATAGTCTATTGCAGAAATTTAAAAAGTAACACAGTGCACCACTAATTTAGTATAAAAGTAAAGAAGTCGCTAAAATATGTGTATCCCAATCGGGGCAGAGCTGCGAGACATTACAGCAATTTTCAAGACCTGATTTCTAACTCTCAGTTTGGTGGTCGCAGCAGAGCTGCGAGGTATAATACCCAGCTAAGGAATTAAAATTATGTGAAAATGTTACGCAATCTGTCGCCAATTTAATTTTAAGAAACGCTGAGGACGGGATTTGAACCCGCAATTCCGAAGGGAACAGCATTAGCAGTCGAACGAAAATCAGAAATGCAAGAATCGAAATCATCGGTTTTTTTGCTTAAAAAGTGTTTAGATAAAACTTCATTAATATGTGTTGAGATAGGTTTATTTGACCTTTTAAGCCTTTTTACGATTTCTAAATCAAGAGTGATTAGAACCTTTTTTTTAGTGATTTTGTTTTTTGGCATTTTTTTAAAGTATATACTTTTTAGCATATTTTCTTAATTTGTAAGATTAGTTAAGATTCCTTTATTAAAAAAACTTTTGTTTATGTCACTACCTATTAGTTAAGTTTAAATAGTTTGAATTTTTAGAATATTTTAGATGCAATTTATAGAATCATACAAATTTAAAAATAAAGATTGGAATCAAACAGAAATTAGGGTTTTGATTTACATGGTAAGAAATTTTAAACCTGAAAATCTTATACTATTTGCTCAAATGCTTTCAATGATAGAACCTGAAGAGAGTGGAGTTAAGATTGCTGATGAGTTAATACATATGGGTGAGTATTTCAAAAGAATTATTGATATTGCAAATGTCGAAGATGAGAAAAATAAATTAGTTGAAAAAATTCTAGCCTTTTCAGGTGATTCTAAAATTAGTTCAATTGAAAGTTATGATGTATTAGAATTATATACTAAAGAAAAAGAAAAATTTTCTGATTGGGTGTTTGCAAATAAAACTAGAAGATATGCTGTAAGTGTTGTAAATGAATGTGTTAAATTGTTTAATTGTGATGTAAAAACTATTCTTGATATTAGAAGAGAAATAAGTAATAATAAAAGTTTACCTCCTAGAACTAATAATGCTTTTAGAGTTTTCTTAAATTATTTAGAGAAAAGAGGAGAAGTAAGTCCAATTTTCTTAAATGATTTGAGAACATATATTAAAGGTGGTGTTGGAGAACATGTTGACAAGAGAGTTCCAACTAAGGAAGATATTTTAAGATCAATTCAAACAATTAAAAGAGATTATTCCAATAATGATTTAATGCTTTATTATTTTTTATTTGAGTCAGGATGTAGATTTGAGGAACTTAAGAAAGTTATATTAGAATTTGATTTTGATAAGTTTGTTGAAGGAGATGATTTTTCTTACTATAAATTGTTTTGGAGAAGAGGAAAGAAGAACTCATTTATACTATTCTTTAGACCTGAAACTATAAAACATATTGTAGATAATTTAGAAACTTACCAAGATAATACCTATTTAGAAAGGTTTAAAGACTGGCTTCAAGATAATCCTGATATTGAAAGTTCAAAGTATGTAAGAAAATTTACATTTACGGAAATGATTCATACTAGTGAGATTGATATAACTATTGCAAATCTGTTTCAGGGAAGAACAACAAAAGGAGACATTGGTGAGAAACATTACTTGGAATATGAAAGATTACTAGTTAAATGGTATCCAAAATTTTTACCTTTTGCAAAAGAAATTGAAGGTGAGTAAAAGTCTTTAGAGACAACTTTATAAATAATCTTGTTATGAATATGTTAGGATACAAAAATGAAAGATTTAACAATCAAAGATGAAATTACTGAATTTATTATATATAAAGCACCTAATGAAGAAATTAAGGTAGAAGTATTTTTACATAATGAAACAGTATGGTTAACGCAAAAAAGAATGTCGGAACTTTTTGATGTTGGAATCCCTGCAATTTCTAAACATTTAGATAATATTTATTCTGAAGGAGAATTAGATAAAGATTCAACTATTTCCATTTTGGAAACAGTTCAAAAAGAAGGAAATAGAGAAGTTAAAAGAAAACTCGAGTATTATAATTTAGATGTAATTATTGCAGTTGGTTATAGAGTTAATTCATATAGAGCAACTCAATTTAGAATTTGGGCAACAAAAATACTCAAAGAATACATTATTAAAGGATTTGCAATGGATGATAAAAGATTAAAAAATCCTAATAATGTTTTTGGTAAGGATTATTTTGATGAACAATTAGAAAGAATACGAGATATAAGAAGTAGTGAGAGAAGATTCTACCAAAAAATAACTGATATCTATTCTCAGTGTAGTGCTGATTATGATTCTAAATCAAAGATTACTGAAGAATTTTTTGCAATAGTTCAAAATAAACTACATTATGCAATATCAGGGAAAACAGCTGCAGAAATTATATATTCTAGAGCAAATAGTAAAGAACAAAATATGGGACTTACTTCTTGGAAAAATTCTCCTAAAGGAAAGATTAGAAAAACTGATGTTAGTATTGCAAAGAATTATCTTAATAATGAAGAATTGGATTCATTAAATAGAATTGTATCAATGTATTTAGATTATGCTGAAATGCAAGCTAAAAAGCAAAATATAATGTATATGAAAGATTGGGTTAATAAATTAAATGCTTTCTTAAAATTTAATGAAAGGGAAATTTTACAAGATTTGGGCAAAGTTACTTCGGAAATTGCTAAAGAGTTTGCAGAAACAGAATTTGAAAAATATCGTATCATTCAAGATAGATTATTCAAAAGTGATTTTGATAAATTAATTGAAAATAGTAGAGATATAAAATAAATTATAAATACTTAAATTTGTGTAATTATTATTAATTGATTATAAATTTAGAATAATTTCAAGTGGTTACAATTTGTAACCTACTGAATTTTAGTTGCTAACTAATGAATTTTGTTTGTTTGTGAATGTTTTTAGTGATTTTTTTTATTTTGCTAAATTTTTTTATCTCTATGGAAGTTAATCGCCCCAAAAAGATTAGTTTTTATGTGGGTGTATTTTTGATGTTTTTTGAGGTGGGTTTGTTAATACATATATATGAAATTTTTGGATTTTTGTGACAAAAGGAAAAGTTCATTTTTGTATTGATTTTTTAATTAAAAATACAATTTGAAAAAAATCTAAGTTTTTATTTAGTTTTTCAAGAAGTTATTAGCATTAGTAATGTTAATTGCTATTTTTGGTGATTTTTTTTGAATTTATATGAATTTGAGTTTGGAAACTTTCAGGTGTTTTCCCACCAAAATAGTTTTTTTTATGAGTTGTTTTTTTCTGTTTTTTGGATGTTTGCTCTGAGTATACATACTAAATCTGAAAATCGTGTTTTTAAATTATGGTTTTTTGGGATTGAAATAAAATCTTGTGATTAAAACAAAAGTTCGAAATTAGCTTCAATTTGAAGAGTTTTTGGTATTTTATGATAACTTTAGGTCTACTGATAGTTTGTATTGAATTTTTAGGTTTGAAGTGGGTTAATTTGGAATCTAAAAGAAAAAGTTTATTATATTTCATAGAATGTAATAATTATGGTTTTGAAAATTAATGATTTGAAAATTATTTGGAATTCAATTTCTAAATACGCTGATTCTATCCCAAAAGATAAATTAGAACTTTCAAATCAATTAATTGAATGTTCAAAAAGAGACTTGGAAATATGTAATCTTTTGTATGAAAGGAATTACTTTGCAGAATATGCATATCATTTACAACAATCAGTAGAAAAAATAACAAAAGCCTATGCTATTTCAATAAATGTCTTAAGTCAAAAAGAATATAAATCAATATCTCATTTAAGTCCTAGAGCTTTTATTTTAATAATTGAAAAAGAAATAAGTTCTCTAGAAATAATTAAAAAAATTGGATTTAATATTAGTATTGATTTAAAACCATTAAGTAACTTGATTAATTCTCTTGAAAGTCAAAAAGAAATTGCTTTGTATAAAGAGGAGCAAATTGTAGTATTATTAAATTATTTTGATAAAGTTTCATCTCAATTAAACTTTGATGTATTTAATTTTGATGAGAATTCAGTAACTGAAATTAATAATACTTCTTCTAATTTAATTAATTTAATGGATGAATTAAATGAAAAAGATAAAAAAATTCTTAAAAAAAATTTCACTAATATTTTTTCAAAAGGAATTAAACCTAAACTAAAAGAAATTAATTTCAAAGAAAAAGGTTCAAATTATATAATCAATCTACTTGGTCTTTATTTCTTATCAATAATTACTTTCCCTCATGAAACTTTTACAAGATATCCAGATAAAATTGTCAAACCTTTAGACTATACTGAGGAATTAGGAATATGTAAAGTTAAATCTAAAATAATAAAAATTTTGCAAGCAATTATTGTGGTAATTGAATCTGAAAATAAAGACAAAAAAATAATTTTGGGATAATTATATAGTTATTTTTTAAAAATCACAAGAAAGTTTTATAAATAAATTTTATGATGGTTTATATATGAAGTATGTTAATGTTGATCCAGAGAATTATTCTGAATTTGAAACTAGGATTAATTTGATTGACAAAGAGCTTAAAAAAAGAGGTTGGAGAAAAAATTATATACTTGAAGAACTAAATTCTGTAAAATCTAACTTTAAATTAAAAAAATATCAACTTTTTGAAGGAAAGAAACTTGAAAAAGGAGTAGATAGATATATTGATTATCTTTTAATTGATGAAGATAATAGACCTTTAGCAATAATTGAAGCTAAGAAATATTTGAAAGATCCTGAAGAAGGAGATGCCCAAGCAAGAACTTATCAAGCAGATATTGAAAGAGATATTGGATTTAAGATTCCAATTTTTTTAACAAACGGAGAAACTTGGATTTTTATTGATCATTATGGTAGAAAAAGAAAAGTAAGTGGTGTATTTTCACAAAAAGATTTAGATAATAGGGAATATATTTTTAAGAATAGAGTTAAAGATATTGGTTCAATTTCAATTAATCCTAAAATAGTAGGACCTATAAGACCAAAAAATGTAATTATTGTGTCTAAATTAATTAAACATATTGAAGATGGATATGATAAAGCCTTAGTTAATATGGCTACTGGAACTGGAAAAACGAGAGTTGCTATGGCAATTATTGATATATTACTTAGAGCAAATGTAATTAGAAATGTTTTATTTATTGCAGATAGAGTTGCATTAGCAGATAATGGTAATTCGAAAGGTTTTAAAGCATTTATTCCAAATGAACCTGCAGTTGAATTACATAGAAGTGGATTTACAACGGAGAAAAGATTGTATACTACTACTGTTCAAACATTAATGGGAAAAAATGGTAACGGTATGATAAATAAATTTAGTCCAGGTTTTTTCGATTTAATAATTTTTGATGAAGCACATAGATCCCAATATGATAAGAACAACTTTATCCATCAATATTTTGATGCAATTAAAATTGGACTCACTGCAACTCCTAAAGATCAAGAGAAGAAAAATACTTTTGAGTTATTTGGTTGTCAAAATGATGAACCAACAGTTGAATACACTTATGATGATGCTGTTAATGATAGAGTATTAGTTCCCTATGATGCAACAATTATTGAAACTGAAAATTTAAAACTAGGTATTAAAGGACATAAACTTTCTGCTGCATTAAAGATTCAATTAAAGAAACAAGGTGTTAATCCAGATCAATTTGACGTAACAGGTTCTGAATTTGATCGAATTTTTATGAATAAGAAAACCAATGAAGTAATTATTAATACATTTATGAAAGAATCTTACAAATCAGCCGAAGGATTGCCTTGTAAATCTATTTTTTTTTGCAGAAGTCAAAGACATGCAAAATTATTAGAACGTATGTTCCATATTCTATTTCCTAAAGTAGCACCATTTGTTGAAGTTGTAACATCAAAATATCGAGGAATTGATTCAGTTAAAAGGTTTGAACAAAAAGATTCACCAAGAATTGCGTTATCAGTAGGAATTTTAGATACTGGTGTTGATATACCTGAGGTTATGAATTTAGTTTTTATTGGTCCAGTATATTCAAAAACAAGATTTTGGCAAATGGTTGGAAGAGGAACAAGAAATTATGATGCATGTAAATATTTGAAATTACTTCCAACAAAAGCAGATGGAGTTTATTATAAAGAAGATTTCAAAATTCTTGAATTTAAAATTGGAGATGATTCTAGTGTTGAAATGCATAAATTAAATAAAGGTAAAAAAGAAAAACCTAAAAAAAGTAATTTGGAGAGTATTTTTGATTTAAGAGTAGATTTATTAACTCAAGATTTAGATGAATCTCAAAAAAAAATAATTGTAGAAAAAGTTTTTCAAAGTATAGATATGCTTGGAGATAAATCATTTATTGTAAGAGAAAAACATTCTTTAATTAAAAAATTAAAAAAAACTTTTAATTTGGAGAACTATATTAAAGAGTTAAAAGATGAAATTTCTCCTATGATGATTATGGCTCATGGTGAAGATGCGAAAGCTGTTGGATTTATGATGCAAGTTGAAAAGTTATTTCTTTTTATTTTAAAAAATAATTTAGAACAAATTGATAAATTAAGATATAAATATGTTTTACCTAGATTAGATAATATATTATCAAAAGAAAATAAAATTAAAGAGATTAAATTAAAGAAAAATAAAATTATTGAAGTTATGCAAGATGAATTTTGGAATAATTTAACATTTGAAAGAGTTGAATTTATGATTAAAGAATTATCTTCTCTAATGAAATATTATGAAGAAGAGAGTGGTCAATTAATTGAAATTGATAAGGATGATAAAATTGCAAAACAATATTCTATTAAATATGAAAAGAAAACTGATGACAAATTAATTGAATTCTTAAATAAACATAAGATTGCTAAAAGAATAAAAGAAAATAAAAAAGTATCTTTTGCTGAATTACAACAATTAGCTCAAGATTTAGTTGATTTAAATTCTGCATATACAATTTCCTACATACAAGATAATATGAAAAAAGATTTTATTGCATTTATTTATGAAAAGTTAGGTTTAAATGCAGATGAGATTGAAATTAGAAAACATATTGAAGATGAATTTGATAAAAAAATTATTGATCATAAATATAATATTGAACAAAAAGAGTTCTTACTATTATTAAAAAAAGTATTTGCTCAAAGAAAATTTATTGATAAAAAAGATTTTGGAGAAGAACCTTTAGCATCTAGTTATCCATTACATAAATTTTCTAAAACTGAAATTGAAACTCTATGCGAAGATTGTTCTAAATTAAACATAAACTAATATGTCAACCTAGGTTGACAGCACATCTTTATAAATAAGTACTCATAATTCTTAGTATGGAACGAAACAACTTAGATTTCAAATCCATATCTGCAAAAATTAGCAGAGATGAATTTACTTTAATAGATGAGTATTGTAAAAGAAAAGGAATTACAGCATCTTCTTTAATTAGAGAAATTCTTCTAAGAGAGATTGAAATATCAATACCTCATAATGTTGCAGGTAGAAATATGTTTGAATATAAAAAAGACAAAGATAATTTCTCATGGTTCATTCAATTAGATGATGGAAACAAAATAGAAATAATCAAAAATTGTTCTGCAGATTATATTCAAGATTTAAATTCTAATTTAAATCATGCAATTGAAATGCGAAATTCTTATTTAAAAAAATCTAGTGTGGGTTCTGTATCAGTGCCAAGTTCATTAGTGGAGAAAAAGAAATGAAAGAAAACAAATTACCTGAAGGTTGGGAAGAAGTAAATCTATTAAAATATGTAGATGTTGTAAAAGCAGGAGTTAAAGAATATTCAGGAATAAAAAAATATATTGCCACCGGAGACTTAGAAACCGGCAAAATTTTAGGATATACTGAATATGATTATGAATCAAAACCTAGTAGGGCAAATATGAAAGTTGAGATTAATGATGTAATGTTTGCTAAAATGAAAGATACTGAGAAACTATTCTTAATTACAGAGAAAGAAAAAGATTATTTATTTTCAACAGGTTTTTCTATTTTGAGAATTAAAGATTATAATAAGTTTATTCCTAAATTTTTATATTACTATATAAAATCTGATTTATTCCAAAATTTAAAAAATAAAAATTGTAATGGTGGAACTCAAAAAGCTTTAAATGAAACTAAATTAAAAACATTCTCCTTATTAAGACCACCAATTGAAACACAAAAGAAAATAGTTGAAACTTTAGACTTAATTGAAGAAGCAAGAACATTAAGAAAAGAAACAGATGAACAATCAAAAGAATATTTGAATGCTGTATTTTATGAAATGTTTGGAGATCCAGTTTTGAATAAAAAAGGTTGGGATATGAAAAAAGCTGAGCAATTAGTAATTAAACATAAAAATGCAATTAAAGCTGGACCATTTGGTTCTTCTTTGAAAAAAGAATTCTATGTTCCAAAAGGGTATAAAATTTATGGACAAGAACAAGTAATTAAAGATGATTTTAATTATGGAGATTATTATATTGATGAAGATAGATATAAAAAATTAGAGAGTTGCAAAATATCTGAAGGAGATGTTTTAATTAGTTTAGTTGGAAGTTATGGAAATATCTCTATTGTTCCAAAAGAGTTCGAACCTGGAATTATAAATCCTCGTTTAATGAAAATTAGTTTTGATAAGAATAAATTTAATCCTATGTATTTTAAATTTTTAATGAATCTAGAAAATATGAAACACAAAATTCAAGGTTTAACTCATGGTGGAACTATGGGCATTTTGAATGTTGGAATTATAAAGAAACTAGAATATCCTTCACCACCAATCACATTACAAAACAAGTTTGCAGAAATTGTTGAGCAGTTTGAAGAGATGAAAAAACATCAAGAAATTTCAAAACAAAATTTAGAAGATTTGTATAATTCAACTATGCAAAAAGCTTTTAGAGGTGAATTGAAATGAAGCAAGAATTGCCTCAAGAAACAAAAGAAAAGTTAAATTCATTATTAGAATTATTTAAAAATAAGAATTCAACTGAAACACTAGAACAAATATCTTATCTTTTATTTATTAAAAGATTAGAAGAAGATGATAATGCAAAACAATTAGATGATAATTATGAAAGTATTTTCAAAAATAAAGAAAATTGTAAATGGTCTATTTTCTCTAAGATGTCAGGTTCACAAAACAATGAACAAAAAGGGATACTTGAACATGTAAGAGATATAGTTTTTCCATTTTTAAGAGAGTTAGATGAAGATAAATTTTATTATGCTAAATACTTAAAAAACTCTACATTTACAATAGAAAATTCACAAGCACTAATAGAAGCAATTAATCTAATTGCATCCGAAGAATTAAAAAGAAGATCTTCTTCAACAGATGGTTTAATTTATGATTATTTATTATCTCAACTAAATGTGGAGGGAGATAATAAACAATATAAAACTCCTGATCATATAATTGACATGATGGTTGAATTAGTTGCCCCAGATGCAGATGATGTTATATGTGACCCTGTTTGTGCAACAGGAGGTTTTCTAGTTCATGCATATGAAAAAATATTAAAAAGTTATACTTCTAAAGAATTCTTAGAAAAAAAAGAATTAGTTGCAGACAAATTAGGTAAAGAAAAAAGAGCTAAATTAGAAAAAAATATTTTTGGATTTAATGATAATCAAAGCATGACAAGAACTGCTATGATGAATTTAATGATGCATATGATTAAAAATCCAAATATAATTCAAAATCATACATTATCTGCAAGATATGATGAACAAGAAAAATATTCATTAATATTATCTAATCCTAAATTTAATGAAAAAATAAATGAATCTGATTTAAATTCATCTTTTACAATAAAAACTGCTGATAAAAGTATTTATCTTTATTTAGAACTTGTTATGAGATTATTATCGACAGGAGGAAGAGCAGCAATAATTGTTTCAGAAGGTTTAATCTTTGATACAAAAGGACAAGGTAAAACATTAAAACAAACATTACTTAAAGATTGTAGACTAGATGCAGTAATAAAATTACACTCAAAAATATTTCAACCATTTGGAAAAGATGTATCAACCTCAATATTAATTTTTACAAAAAGTGAAAAAACAGAAGAAGTACTATTTTATGAAATGGAAAATGATGGTTTATCAATTGATAAAAAAAGAACTAAGGTTGATAAAACTGATATTCCAGATATTATTGAAAAATTTAAAACTAAGGATTCTAATGAATTTAATGATAGAACTCAAAAATATTTTAAAGTGCCTTTCAAAGAAATTAAAGATAATAATTATGATTTAAGCTTTAATACTTATAAAGATTTTATTTATGAAGAAAAGAAATATGATAGTTCGGAATCTATGCTTAGCAATATAATAACTGCTGAAGAGAATATATTAGAAAATTCAAAAAAAATATTACAAATTACTAAAGGAGGATTAAATTAAAAATGTTAGATAATGATTTAAAATCAAAGATAAACAAGTTATGGGACAAATTTTGGAGTGGAGGAATTTCAAATCCACTTCAAGCAATAGAACAAATATCATATTTGATATATATGAAGAAATTAGAAGATGAAGATTTGAAAAGGGAGCATAATGCCATGTTGAAAAGCAAAGAATTTGAATCTATGTTTAAGGATAAAGAAGATTTTAGGTGGTCAAAATGGTCTCATTATCCAGCAGAAAAAATATTAACTCATGTAAGGGATAATGTTTTTCCTTTCTTAAGAACACTTGGAGAAGAAGGATCTTTTTATAATGAATATATGAAAGATGCAGTTTTTATGATTCCAACTCCGGGTTTATTAATAGAAGCAATTAGATTAATTGATCAAATGCATATTAAAGAACAAAATAGAGATACAAAGGGAGATATTTATGAATATTTATTATCTGAGTTAACAACTTCAGGTAAAAATGGGCAATTTAGAACTCCCAGACATATCATTAGAATGATGGCTGAAATATTAGATCCACAAATTGGTGAAAAAGTTTGTGATCCTGCATGTGGAACTTCAGGTTTTTTAATTGCTACTCTTGAACACATAATGAAAGAGAATACTTCTAAAGATTTAATAAAAATAGATGAAGATGGAAATGAAACAAATTTTGTTGGAGATAAAATTAGTGAAGAGCAATGGAAATTATTACAAGATGATACAATAAATGGATTTGATATTGATAATACTATGGTTAGAATTTCTCTAATGAATTTAATGATGCATGGAATTGAAAATCCTGGAATTAAGCATATTAGTACCTTATCAAAAAGATTTGAACAAACTGAAAAATATGATGTTATCCTTGCTAATCCACCATTCAAAGGAAGTGTTGATGAGAGTGAAATGAATGAAAGTTTAACAATTAGAACTAAAAAAACTGAGTTATTATTTATAGAATTAATTTACAATATATTAAAAGTAGGAGGAAGAGCAGCAGTAATTGTTCCTGATGGGGTTTTATTTGGAAATTCAAATGCTCATAAACAAATAAGAGAATTAATCATAAATAATTGTTCACTTGAAGCAGTAATCTCAATGCCATCTGGAGTATTTAAACCATATGCTGGAGTTTCAACAGGAATATTAATATTTAACAAAGGAAACAAAACAGATAAGGTTTTATTTTATGATATGCAATCAGATGGTTATACTTTAGATGATAAAAGAACAAAAATTGATGGTAAAGGTGATATTCCAGATATAATTGAAAAAATAAAAACTAAAGATGATAACAATTTTATAGACAGAAGTAAAAAATGTTTTTACATTCCTATTAAAGAAATTAAAGAAAATGATTATGTTCTTAGTATTTCCAATTACAAAAAAGAAAATATTGAAGAAGTAGATTATGAAGATTCTGAAAAAATTAAAGAAACAATAATTACTAATGAAGAAAAAATAATTGAAATTATTAAAAAATTATAATTTATTCTTTAGATATTAAATATATGTTTCCTTTCTCAGTCAATCTGAATCCTTTCTCTAATTTTTCAATATATTGTGATAAAATAAGTCTATCTATTAATTTGGAAGTATAACCTTCAGTACTTTCAATTTTCTCAGAAATGTCTTTTTGCAATAAATTATTATTTGTATTAAGTGTTTTTAGAACTAAATACTCTTTTTCAGATAATTTTTCAACATCAAATAAAGGTACTTTAACAAATTCATTAATAGAATCACTATAGAAATAATAAAATATATCTTTAAGATTTTCAGGTCTTGCAATCATTAAGTAAGTTAATATTGCAAATGTTTGTGGTTTTAGTGAAGAAGTAATATCAAAAAATATCTCATAATCATTATGTTTTTTAATTAAATCTTTAATTGTTTTAATAATTTCAATATTGTTAAATAATTCTAATTGGATAGTTTCAATTAAAATGCTTGAATCTTTAAATGTCTCTTTAATAAAATTAAGACTCTCTTGTTGTTTTGCTTTAACTTCTTTATCTATTATTAATACTATTTTACTAGGATTTACCTTCATAAAAGATTTTATAATAGATTTTGATTCATATAAAGTTGAAAATAATACCTTTCCCATAATATTAATAGTTATTCAAGATATATAAATGTTTTCGTAATTATTTACAAATGATTACAATATAATTACTTAAAACAATAAGACTTGCATTCAAAAGGAAAGACTTATAAATAATTAAGTTCTAGTATATATTATGGCAATAAATCCATTCAAGGCAAAAAGAGACACCCACCTCTATAAATTAACAGGGAAAAGAGGAGAGACTCTCTATTATGGAACTACTAATGATCCTTTTAGAAGAGAGAACGAGCATAGAAAAACAAAACCATTTTCTAAATTAGTTCAAATATCAAAAGCTGTTATGACTAAAGCTAATGCTGAAAAAAGAGAGAGAAGTTTAATTCGAAATCATAAGAAAAAAACTGGTTCAACACCAAAATTGAATATAAGTTCTACAGGACAATATCAATATGGTGCAATGAAAAATCCTAAAAAGAAAAAAGAGATACTTTCTAAAATTAAAAAACTATCAAAAGGAGGTAAGAAATAGAATGTATATTTTTGATTTGTTTAATCTTTTTAAAGAAAAAATAGATTCTTTTGTAAAATATGAGTTTGAATCAAAATTTTTCAAAGGATTAATTAGGTTATTATTCATTCTAATTTCAATATTTATAGTAATTGGATATATCTCAATATTTTTTATGGAATTAAATTATATCAAAATTGGAATTGGAGTTGGTATTTTAATCATAATTGAATTAATAGGATATTTAGGAGGTGAAAAATAAAATGGCAAATGGAAAAACTCATATGGCTTTGGGCGCTTTAATAGGTACTTCTAATTATATTATTCAAAATAAAATAAATAATCAAGAAATCACTTTTGGAGAAATTTTTTTAACTGCACTAACTTCTGCTGGAATTGGTTTAATTGCAGATATAATTGATCCGCCTACAAGTCCAAATCATAGAAGTATTGGACATAGCTTATTGTTAAATAGTATTATCTTGCCTAAGATTTGGAACTTTATTGAAGATAACAATAATTTAAATTTTAAACAAAAAAAGTTTTATCAATCTTTAATTGCAGCACATGGTTCACATTTAGCATTAGATTCAACAACACCTAGGAGGTTACCATTATTAGTTTGAAAATGGAAATATGGATGATATCATTATTAGGTTCAAAGTTAATAACTTTGCTTCCTGCAGTAGCATTAATTCTAATTGGATTTTTAGCTGAAAAACATTATACGGGCAGATTAACTTTGTTTGCTAATGCTGTAGCTCTAATTAGTTTCTTTTATGTATATACTGGATTACCTACTTTGTTAGTATTATATATAAATGTTTTAACATTAGTAGGAGTACTTTCGTTAGTTTCATATATGTTTCAATTTTCTTTACCAAAGGAATTTTATCAAATAGCAGGTATATTCTCATCTATTGTTAGTGGATTTATTTTGATGTGGGGTTTGACATTATAAAATGATTGAATTAAACGAATTTAAACAAATATTTGAAAAAGAGGTTGAAAAAGCTCCTTCAATTCCTAAATTCAAATTATTTTTAGAATTAGAGAAACAAGGACTTAAAGATAATGAAATTAAAACTTTAATTGAAAAACTAAAAGAAGAAGGTTTTATCTATGAACCAATGGAAGGAGTTTTAACAATATTAAAATGAAAACTAATAAAGTATATAAATAAATGATTTGAGGGATTAATAAGATGGTTAATTTAAATTCAGAAGAAAAAATAAAGTTAGAAATAATTAAAAAGAAAATCTCAGAATTAAAAAATTCTGATTACGAAGATATCGAGAATAAATTTTATAATTCAAAAGAATTTAATCAATATAAAAATAATTCTAAACAATCTGCAAAAAAAGCAATATCAAATGATTTACCAAACTTATTGGGGATTGAAAGCTTATTTAAGATAATTGACATTAATGATTTAAATTTTATTAGATCTTTAATAATTTCAGGAGGACCATTTTATGATTGGGATCAAAAAACTCATGGTTGGGGAAGTGCTGCATTACAAAAATATATTAGTTTTTTGAAAAATACACAAATTTCAAACGAAAATTTTGATTTTCTAATAGAATATTCTTCAAAATTAAACAGTTTCTTAAATAATCCAAATGGGTTTATTAATGAAATTAAAAAAATCCCTATATCTGAATTATCTATTTTAAAAAGAAGATATGAAGGAGAAGATTCCGGACCTGTGAAAAGGTTAAGGTTTAAATTTATAGATAGTATAATTCAAGAATCAGAATTTAACTTAATATCTGAATTTGAAAGTATAAAAGATAAAAATTTTAAATTATTAGGACCACATCAGAATATATTTAATATTCTTTTTACTATTTTCTATGAAAAAGAAAAAAATAAAATTATTAATCTAGTTAATTCTCTTTCAGAACAAATATTAAATTTTTTCCCCGATAAAAGTATTATAAATTTTAATTCAGCAAATAATTTCTTAGGACCAAATAAAAACGGTCAAAGTAATTTATGGGTATGTTTTTTCCCAAAAATTAAAAATAAAAGAGAAAGTTGTCAATTTAGTTTACAAATTAATGATAATAATGTTTCATTTGAATTAGGTTTTGGGATGGAAGCAAATAAAAATGGAACTCTAAAAAAAATTAATTCAAATAATATTAATTTAAATAAAATTAAAGAATTTATTGAATCAAATTATACCATATTTGAAAAAGAAAATAATTTATTAGAGTCTGCTTCTTTAGGTCTTCAAGAAGAAGATTTAATAAATAATATTTTGCAAAAGAAAAAACAAACAATATTATATGGTCCCCCTGGAACTGGAAAAACTTACAATACAAAAAAAATTATTTACAATTGGAATAAAGGAAATTTATTAGATAATGATATTCCTAGGAAAGAAATTGAAGAAAACTATTCACAATTAGAACAACAAGGTAGAGTGAAATTTATTACATTTCATCAGTCATATGCTTATGAAGAATTTATTGAAGGAATTAAACCTAATTTAGATGGTGATAAAGAAATTTCATATAATTTAGAAGATGGTTCATTAAAAGAATTTTCTAAAATTGCTGAAAAAAATTATTTGAATTCTAAAATAATAGAAGAAGAAGTTAATTTAAGGAAGTTAATTGATGTTTCTTTCTCAGATTTAGAAAAAGAAGATATGATAAAAATTCCAACTAAAAAAACAGAGATTTCAATTTATGAATATAATGATAAAACTATATTTTTTGAAAAGAATAATAAAAATCGGAGTCACAGTTTGTCTATAAATACTTTAAGTAAAATCTTTTATGACCCCGATCAAAATGTTTCAAAATATATCAAAGGAGGTTTAGAACCTTATTATAATGCTGTATTAAATTTTTTAAATAAAAATTTAAAAGAAATTAAAAAAGAAAGTTTTTTAATAGAGCAAGAAGAAGAGAAACCTTATTTTTTAATTATTGATGAAATTAATCGTGGAAATATTTCAAAAATATTTGGAGAACTTATAACTCTTTTAGAAGCTGATAAAAGATTAGGTCAAGATAATGAATTAACTATTGAATTACCTTATTCAAAAGAAAAATTTGGAATTCCTCCCAATTTATATATCATTGCAACAATGAATACATCAGACAAGTCAATTGCTAATTTAGATATTGCACTTAGAAGAAGATTTGTTTTTATAGAAATGTTACCCGAATATAATTTATTAAAAGAAGAAAATCAAAAAGAAAGATTTAAAGATGAAGAAGATAAAAAATTAGTAGAAGAGTTATATCAAATAGTGAATTTACAAACTTTACTTAAAATATTAAATCAAAGAATTGAATATTTAATTGACAAAGATCATATGATTGGACATTCTTATTTTATGAGAGTAAAGTCTATTGATTGTTTAAAAGAAGTATTTTATAATGAAGTAATACCATTACTTGAAGAGTATTTCTATGGAGATAATTATAAGTTAAACTTAGTTTTAGGAGATCTATTTTTTGATGACCCTAAAAAGAAGAAAAACAATTCGGATTATGTTAAAAAAATATTTGGAAGAGATATTTCTGATTTAAATAATGATGAATCAATATATACTTTACTTTCAAAAGATCAAATTGAATTTAAAGAAGCAATACTTGAATTAATTAAAGCAAAAATAAAATCAGAAACCACAAGTGAATTAAAAGATGAGTAATAAAACTATTTCACTTTTAGAATATGAAGAGAGCAAACCTCTCATGAAAAATGAATTAAAAGATTTAGAAAAATTCAATAAATTCATCGGCATAGATGTTTTTACAATAACTGCTAGAGGTGGAATTAAAGCAAAACAGTATGTTGGAGTATGTCAAATTGGGAATAATACTATTGAAGTTCTTCCTAAAATATTTTCAAAAAATGATAAATTAAAAGATGAACAAGATGAAGAACAATCTAAAATCAGAAAAAATCTTCTTTATATGCTCTCATATACTAAAAACTTAAAATTTAAAGAGACAGATATATCATCTCTATCAAAAAACTCAACTTTATTTGAGGCAATTATATATTTATTTGCTAAAAATTTAATCGAATTATTAAAAATAGATTTAATTCGAAATTATGAAACTAGAGAGGAAAATAGTAATTTATTAAAAGGAAAACTATTAATGTCAAAACATTTAAGATATAATTTATTTAATAAAGCTAAATTCTATTCTCAGTTTGATGAGTTCACAGAAGATAATTCACTTAACAAAACATTTAAGTTAACTATTGACAAATTACTCAAATTTACTCAAAATTCAAAAAATTTTAAATTACTAACAGAATGTAATTTAATCCTTCAAGATGTTACATTAAATAAGCTTTCAATTAATGATGTTGAAAAAGTTAAATTTACAAGATTAAATAAACAATATGAGAATATATTCAACTTAGCAAAATTATTATTATTTGAAAATTCCATAGATTTAAATTCTAAAGACACTAAAACATATTCATTAATGTTTGATATGAATAAATTATTTGAGGAATTTATTTTTGAATTTATAAGAAGAAATTTTCAATTTAGATTTGAAAATATTCAATCAGAAAAACCTCAAAAATATTTATTTATAGATTCGCCTAAATTTATTTTAAAACCAGATATAACTATTAATTGTAATAAAGATAATTGTGAATTAATAATTGATACTAAATACAAAAAAGTTAATGATATAAAATCTGACAAATATGGAGTTTCAAGAGAAGATGTCTATCAAATGTTTGTTTATTCAAAAGTATATAACTGTAAAAATATAATCTTATTATATCCTAAATATGAAAAAGAGATAGAAAACGTAGTGTTTGAATCAGAATTTAATTTCAAACTTCATATTAAAACTGTAGATTTACATATAGATTTAATAAAAGACAAAGAGAAATTAAAAAGAGAATTAAATACACTATTAAACATAATCCAAAATGACATTAAACAATAACCAAAAAAAAGCAGTTGAAAAGATAAAAGGACCAACTATAGTTCTAGCTGGAGCAGGTACAGGTAAAACTTACACAATAGTAGAAAAAGTAAAGCATCTTGTTGAATCAGGTGAATATAAACCTGAAGAAATTTTATGCCTAACCTTTTCAAATGAAGCTGCAAACTCTTTAAAAAATAAAATACAAGAAGGGTTGAAATCTTTTAAAGTGCCAACTGTTAGAACTTTTCATGGTTTTTGTTTAGATATTCTAAAAGAAGATTCAAACTTACTAAACATAGACAACGGTTTTGATATTCTTCTACCTGATGATGCTAAAGTATTAATGCACAGAGAATTAAACATCTCACCTTATTGGTCTAATAGATATGTATCAACTATATCAAATGCTAAAGATTTTGGAATAGAAAAAGTAAAGATAGAAGAATACTTCTTAAAAATAAAGGAACACTTAGCACAAAACTATGATATAAACAATATCGACGAAATAGCAAAAGAGAAAGAGTTCGACCTAAATACAATTCATCTAGAACCAAATACTAAAGAGATAAGAGCATACAAAAAAGAGATCAAAGAGTTCTTAGAGTTATACAAAGAGTACGAATCATTTAAAGAGTTTCTTCAAGTCTGGGATGATTTTGAACAATTAAAAAAAGATAAAAACTTTTTAGACTATGGAGATCTAAATCATTTTGTTTTACATTTATTTAGAAAATTTGGAGCAGATAAGTATACAGATAGATATAAACATGTAATTATAGATGAATTTCAAGATACAAATAAAGTCCAATTTGAATTAATAGAACATATTGCAATAGATCACAAAAACATAACAGTAGTAGGAGATCCAAATCAGAGTATTTATGGATTTAGAGGTTCATATAAAGAGAGCTTTAATCATTTCATGAAAACTTACAATGCAACTGAAAAAGATGAAGTTAAATTAGAAGAGTCCCACAGGTCTACAAATAGAATATTAAATATTGCTCATGATTTAATTAAAAATAATTATGAGAATCAAGAAGAATGTTTTAAGACATTTAATGCAGAAAAACACGAAGGAAAAAAAGTTAAAATAATTGAGTCTGTTAATATGGCAGAAGAAGCAAGAGTAATTGCTGACATAGTTGAAGAAAAATTAAAACAAGGAACTATTGCAAAAGATATATGTATTTTATTTAGAACTCACCGGCAAGGAGATTACCTAAAAGAGTATTTAAGTTCAAGAAATATTCCTCTAGCTCAAGCAGGAAAGACTAATCTTCTAAACAAAAGAGAGATTAAAACTACTATTTGCTATCTCTCAATGTTAAACAATCTAGTAACAAGAACTGCAACAGGAGAGCAAGGTTTATGGTCTTTATTTCATTATAAAAACTTTCTTTCAATGGAAGACTCATTAAAAATAGGAAGATATCTTAAGAAGAACAAAGACAAATCTATTGATGAAATATTAATGTTTGCAATTAAAGAGTTAGACTTAACTCAAAGTTCAATTAAGATAATTAAAAATATTTTAAGTAAGATAAGAGAACTTCACAAGAGATCAAACTTGCCTCTTGAAGAGTTAGTTTTAGAGATATATGAAATTACAGGATTAAATAGAGCTTTCTCATATCAAAGAACTAATGAGAATGTTGAAGCTTTAATGAATCTTAAGAAATTTTATGATATTGCAAAATCTTTTAGAGAGTTTCATGGAGATAACTTAAACAACTTTATAGATTATTTAGAAGTATTAAGAGAACTAGGAGTATCAATTGATGCAAGTGAAATTAAAAATGATAATGCTGTAAGATTTATGACTATTCATGCATCAAAAGGTTTAGAGTTTGAGACTGTAATCGTCTCAAATTTAGCTGAGAAAAGATTTCCAGTATCAAGAACTCAAAATGAACCTCTAATTCCAAAAGAGTTACTTCCAGACTTAAAACTTTATTTAGAAAAAAAAGGAGAATTAACAGATAAAGAGAAAGAAGATGTAATTAAGAATTACGAAAAAGAGATGCTTTTAATTGAGGAAAGAAGGCTCGCTTATGTTGCATTTACAAGAGCAAAAAATGAATTAATATTAACATTTGCAAGAAGTTATGATAAAAATCCTGATTCAAATGAAGAGTCTATATTTTTACAAGAGATAGGTTATGATAATTGGAACTCATCTGAAGAGAAAATAGAAAATGAAAATTTAGAATATATTAAAGATGAACAAGAATTAAATACTTCAGTTGCACCAACTTCTCCAAAAGATAAATTATTAGATATTTTAAAGAAACAGATAGTTGAGAGTTTAGATAGTGATGATATTAATACTATATTAGATAATATTTCGCAATATAGGACAGTTAAAGAAGAAAAAATAGTTAATCTAAACAAGATGTCAGAAAAAGATTTAAATAATCTAATTGAGAAGGCTAAGACTAATTTCTCTGGATTAAAATTTGACAAATCTATGATAACACTATCACCATCTGCTTTAATAGATTATAGCGAATGTCCAAAAAAATTTGAATTATCAAGAATACTACAAATGCCTCAAAAAAATCAATTTTCTGATGATACTGATGCAGCATCTATTGGTTCATTTGTTCATCAAGTATTAGAAGATGGAGTAAATAATAAATTCAAATCTGAAAAAGAGTTCTTAGAACACTCTAAAGAGCTAATGAAAAAAGAAGAGTATGAAGGAATGCCTCAAGATGAAGTTGAGACAATGATTAAAGTATTCTGGCTCAGAAACAAAAATAAATACAATGATAAGTCGCAAACAGAGATTGGTCTATCTATGGAACTTGATGGCTTTAAATACTTTGGACTAGCAGATAGAGTAGATGAATTAGAAGATGGAACACTTGAAATTGTAGATTACAAATCTAATAAATCAGCAGTTGATACTAAAAAAAGAAATTATCAATTAGGTTACTATGCAATTGCATGTAGAGAATCTATGAAAAGAGAACCATCTAAATTAACTCTTGAAATGTTAAAGTTAGATAAACCTTTAGAAATGTTTGTTGAAGGAAATATTGTAAAAGGTCCAGATGGTAGAACAAAGCCATTTAATCTTGATGAACTAAAAGAAGAATTTAAAATGTTAGCAAATAAAATTGCAAAAGATTTTGAAAGCGAGTTTAAAGTGAGTGATAATGAGAATGCCTGTAGGTTTTGCGGACTTAAATTTTATTGTCCAAAATATAGTGAGGATTGAAATGGCATTTAAAGAAGAATTACATTTTATTTTTTTGGGAATCTCAACAATATTAACATCATTTTTATTAGATTATTTATTTAATTATGCTGAGATTTATTCGAAAATAAATTCAATTATTGCATTAGTATTATTTGGTTTGTTCTTAATTTTTATGACTAAACTAGTTTTGTTTCCAATAACAGCTTATTTTAATAAATTATTTTTACCTAAAGGATATAAATCAAGAAAATATCTTGATATTAATAATGATTTTAATCTACCAAGCACATCTATTATTACAATATTTATTATAGATAATGTTTCAAGTTTATATTCATTAGATTATATTTATTTAGTTATTTTAGTTATTCCTATATTTTTAATAATTCATTATCTAAATGAAAATTTCGAGATATATAGTTAATCATGTTCATATTGATAAATGAACTCTAAAAAAATTATAGATGGTATGTAAAATAAAATTCAAAACTCCAACAAATAAAAACCTAAAGCACTTTTACCAATAATTGTGCATTCTAAAAATTTCTTTTTTAGTAAGTTTGGATTTATTCCCTTAGCAGAAACTCTAAAAGTCTCATATTTGTCATTTAAGAGGAATTTTCCTCTCTTCTCAGATTCAAATTCCATATATTTTGTCGTTTTCATAATATTCTAAAATTTGGTTATTTTTAACACTTTGCAAAGACTATTAACTTCAATTTAAGCGATTTACACTCAAAATAATGAGAGAAATATTTCAAAACAAGTCTTAGTCTTAAAATGTCAAAAAAGTCTTCAAATATCAATGTCTAATCACCTCCAACACTTTTTCATATTCTTTTACTGCAATCTCTTTTTTATTTAAATAATGAGTCATCCCAACATTTTTTGAAGTTGACCTTCCAGATATGAAGTTTGCTATTTCAATTGCAACTCCTGCTTTAACCATTAAAGTAAATGAATACTTTCTTAGATACTTTAAATGAACTATTTTCTTATTATCTTGGGTATGATCTACAAATCTATTGAAGTATGTTTTATCAAATTTACCAATATGTTCTTTTAATTCATTATATAATTCTAATGTAAAGAATAGATAATAAGATGATTTCTGACCTCTTAAATAGAAATTATTGTAAGTAACTATGCCGTTTTCATGTATTTCTATGTTCTTTTCATCAAAATTTTCAAAGAAATGTTTAACTTCTGTTGTCCTAGCTGTTGTTTCAATATAGAATCTATATAATAAATAATGTAATCTATCATATTTAGATACTTCTTTTACAGAGTTTTTAATCTCCAAACATGTAGGAATATAAGTATCAATATGAACTTCATTGTGAATTTTAATTCTTCTTCGGATGTTTTCAATTATATCTAAGTCTAATATATCAAACTCTTCTAAGTAATTCAGCCATACTCTAATTGCAACTCCTCCTTGTCTTTTGTTAATTTTTTCAAGAGCAATAGCATTTTTAATCTCTTCAATGGTATTAACACTAATCTCTTCAAACAATTTAGTTAGACAATTAAAAACAGATACTGCGTAAGTTCTTGTGAACTTTTTTAAAGTATATACTTTATATTCATTTTTTGTCTTAAAGTATATACTTTTTAATTCTATAAAATTTTGATTTTTTGGCGTAAAATTTTCTAAATTTTGAGAAATTTGCTGTTGATTAGAAATTTGTGAGGAGGCGTATTTGCCCCCTAGAGACGCCAAGACTGGGATTTGAACCCAGAATTCCGAAGGAACTACATTAGCAGTGTAGCGCAATACCGAGTTATGCGATCTTGGCATTAGGTCTCTTTTTTTAGTCGCCGCCGGATTAGCAGTGCTGCGCAATACCGAGTTATGCGACCTCAGCTCGATGAAGATAAACAAGTAAACTTGCTATCAAAAAGTGATAAGCCAAATCTCTTTTAAAAGATTTTGCTTCTTCCCTTTAAGGGAAGGACCCTCCTGCTTTGTACTTTGGAGTTCTTTGAGGGGACGTGAGACGCAGATCTTCACTCATAGCAGCCCCTTCACGCACTGTCCCTTCCATTTTTTTTGTTTCTATTAGCTCTTTTACACTTTTTTGATCTCCCGTGAAATGGGGATTATTAAGCATTTCTAGAAAAAGAAACTCCCAACAAAGCATATTATGAAGTGTGAAATACTCTTTATTGAGCAGTTGTTTTGCGTTTGTTGAAATTTTTTTATACAATTTCTCGTCCTTAAGGAGCTCGTACATTCGTTGTGCAACCAGCTCACAGTTGCCTGTTCCTACAATAAAACCTGTTTCCCCATCTTTTACTTGTAAAGGAAGTCCGCCACTTGCAGACACTACAACTGGTACTCCCTTTGCCAAACTTTCTGTAACTTTAACTTCAAATCCTTCCTTATGAGATAATTGCAATGCTAGTTTTGCTCCTCGAAGAAGAGTATTAAGAATTCTGTCTGATGGCGGAAGAAGAGAGACTTTGACGTCTTTTTGGAAGGCTTTGTATTTTGTGGAAAGGAGTGTTTTTGTTTCTGTATAAATTCTCTCTCTGTCGGGATCGTCAATTGAACTGTGCCCTGCAATAACAAGTTGAGGAATAGAACATTTCTCTTTCTTTAATTTTTTCCTTAGAAGGGCATAACTTTTAAGAAGATCTGGAATTCCTTTTGAAGGATCAAATCGAGCAACCTGAATAAGATACTCTCTTGTCGTATCTAGTTCTTCTTCTGCATGTTCTCGCTGTAATTTGTTAAATACACTATAATAATAAGCCATTTGTTCAGAACTAAGGTCTTTGTTCAGCCCATCGTAAGGATCTGTTGTTGCTGGCATCAGAACTGTTTTGCTTTTTGCAACGTTTGAAGGAATAAATTCAAGCATAGGATGACTAATATAAAGATCGGCTAGTTCAAGGTTTGAGGAGATAAAATGCCAAGTTTTGTACTGTGGTGAGTTCTCTTTTGTTGCAAGAGTGCTTTCGATTTGAATGTGGGAGCGATAAATCACTTTGCATGTGGGATTGATCCCCTTTATCCATGGAATGAGTCCACTTGGTTGTGGATCATCAATAACTACAATGTCTGCCTGATGAATGAGTGGCCCGAACATTTGAGCATTGTCTTCACTCCACTTCCTGAATTTGCTTATCTCTTCTAAAGTTAATTCGACATTTTTTGGCGCCACATTTTGAAGAATATTGTGAAACTTCTTCTTTGTAATTTCAAAAATTTCTTGGTCTGCTTTCTTTGTATGCCAACTAGCATTGATCCCGAACATACGCATTGTTCTGATGAGAGCATGACGCATTAAAGCTACTCCGCCACCCCGAGGGGTTGAATTAATGAAGACAATCTTCTTTCCTTTGAGAGCCTGAGCATAGCGTTTAACATCTTCAAGTGTTCCTTTATTCTCGTGTTCTTCCACATATCTTTTATCGACAAGATCTGTTACTTCAACTTCATTATATTTGCCAAGGCGGACAATAATATGGTCGAATTCATCAAATCGCTGCATAAGCTGCTTTGCTAATTCTTGCGACAGAAGGGAACACTGAGAGATTACCTCTTTTCTTTTTGTTATAAAGGGAATAATATCAAGTTCAAGCCAAATTTTTGTCGCTAGTTTTTCAAATTTCTTTTTATTCCCTTCAATTTCTAGAGCAACACAGCGAAATTTATTTTTTTTCAAATAACTCTCAATCCAGTCAAAAATGACCTCCTCAACATTCTTCTTCCCAAAACTTACTTCTTCATTTGCTGCAGGGATTTGTCGTGAAAGAATAGAACAGTATATTTTCGTTTTGTTCACTGCAACTCCGATATAGACAGAGGGTTTTGGCTCAGTATGTTCTTTTTGTCCTGCCATTTTTTATCTTAAAGTTACTTGAGTTAATTTTTTTTTTAAATGTTCTTTTTAACCAAGGGAAAGAAAAATCTCTCCGAATTTTGAAAAACCTCTATAATTCTCAAAGAGTTTTTAGAAACCACACTATCAAAAAAATACTTAAAAGCAATAAAAAACACTTTTGACATGAAGCACGAAGACATCATTGAGAAAACAGTAGAGTTTGTAAAAAGAGAACTCGACGGAGCAGAAGCAGCACACGACTGGTGGCATATTTACAGAGTCTGGAACTTGGCAAAACACATAAACAAGACAGAGAGTGCTGATGTCCTAACAGTTGAACTGGGTGCATTACTTCACGACATTGCTGATGCGAAGTTTCATGAGGGAAATGAAGATATTGGGCCACTCAAAGCAAGAGAATTTCTCAGTTCATTAGAGATTGATGGAAAAATTATTGAGCATATTGAAAACATTATTAAGAACATATCTTATCGAAAAAGCCTCGAGGGACAAGACTTCAAATCTTTAGAGCTTGATATTGTACAAGATGCCGACAGACTTGATGCCATAGGAGCAATGGGTATTGCACGAACATTTACTTACGGAGGAAGCAAAGGCCGCGAATTGTACAACCCAAACATAAAACCGAATCTTTCTATGACAAAAGACGAGTACAAAAAAAGTACGGCGCCATCACTCAATCATTTCTACGAAAAGCTTCTTTTACTCAAAGACAAGATGAACACAAAAACAGGAAAAAAGATGGCAGAGCACAGACACAAAATAATGGAAGAATTTCTTACAGAATTTTACAAAGAATGGGAGGGGGAAGTTTGAGGTGTTCTTTATTTCACTTCAATAATCTCACTGCACAGCGCCGCCAAATCTTTGTCCACGTGTTGCCCCGTCATAATACATTCATCCTTTACTTTGGCTAAAACAGAGTTCACATTCTTTTTATCTAAAAGTTTTCGTTCGAGAGCATCTAGTAGTTCATCTGCAACAACGGGAGTACGTTTTCGAAGAGCTGTCTCCAAAAGTTGCATTGCTGCTTTTGCCTCTCGGATGTCCTGCTCACTCGTCCCTTCTCTGTACGCACCCCGCATTCTGTCGTAACGCGAAGATCCTGTAACTGCAAAATCGAAATTTCCATAAAGAGCATTTTCACTGGACCAACGTTTTAAGGCTATGAAAAAGTCACGTTCTGGATACAAGGGGTCTGCTTTGTCGAAGTAGATTAACTTTGGACTTTTCTTTTCAATAAATGATAAGATTAGTCGACCAAAGGCATATGATGATTTTCCTCTCCCATTTCCTATAATCGCACTTAAAGACTGTTGTTTGAAAGGGTTCCCTTGCTTTTTGTACACAATCTCACTTGTAAGTTGAAACTCTGAACTTAAGATATCCTGCTCCTTTTCATTAGAAGAAAGAAATACGAATTCTGTTCTTGGACTACGTCTACGAAGAAAAGCTAGGAGCGGAATCTTCTTTATAGTCTGAAGGGAGCAATGGTCAAAAATTACTAATTCGTATGTATCAAGCTGCCGCCAGAAAAAAGAAACATCTAAGTTTGAAAACTCAACCTGTGGAATAATACTTTGTGAAAGTTTAGTTTCATCAAGAAAGGTGTACAAATCAATACGCATTCTCGGTAAAGAATGAACAAATTTTTGGTTCAAAGAAATATTTTCTAGAAACTGGTGTAATTTTCTTGCATTTTTCTTTTCAGAAACAAAGGCCGTCCTCAAACCTAAACTCGCTCCCTCAAGAAGAAGACCAACGCTTAAGGGAGAAAGCTCAGAACTTGTCCTGTCCTGAAAATACCTTGATTTTGCTAGACTTCTTTCAATCATACAAGGCCTTTTTTGTAGGGCTATATAAAAATATGCGTGTGTCAATCCCGAAAAACTCCCTTAAACAAATGTTTAAATTCAGAAGAGATAAATCTTATTTTTATGGAACATTCTGAAGCCCTAGAAATTATAGAAACTTATGATTTAACTCCTGGACAAAGAGAATTTCTTTTTGAAAGGGCTCCTTCTTATGCTGATTCTACTTCGAATTTTCCTGCTCTTTATTCGCTGATTGCAGAAGCAGTCTCTTTCTTGAAACAACCTCTCCCTGAAAAAATGGGATTAAGTTTGGAAATGCGTCTATCTCCTACGGATGAGAGAACTTTAAAAGATGTTCTTGGTTACGAAGCACCCAGAATATTTGAACATGACATTCAGTACAGAACAGAGCAAATACGTAACATTTCACGTTTTTCTTTAGAAAAAAGAATGTCTTTTGATTTGTTAGAATTTTTTACATCTCTTGTCCTTCACAGTAGCCTAGAACCTGAAGACTATCAAAGGCTCCTCGAAACTGTAAATCCTGAAAAACTCTTAGAAATTTCATCTCGTTTAAAACAGGTAAAAGAACGGATTTTTGATAAAGAAGAATACTTTCTTAACATAATAGGAATAAAATCTTTTGATCCATTACAGATAAAATTTCTAAAACAAAGAAACTATAATGGAAATCCTTTAGCTTTTTTTAGAGAATATTTTCCTCTTTATCAAGGAATGTCTAGATCAGAATTAAAGTCTTTTGACGTTGGTCTATACCAAGCACTGCGTTTACATGGACAAATACACTTGGCCATCCCAAGGAATAAAAAGAAACCTTCAGAATCAGATATTGCGCGAATTCAACGAATTTTTGAGTCTTATAATAGAAACAAAAGAGAAACTGCCCGTTTTCTTGGTATTACTAGCCAAACAGTTGCAAAATATATTCGTCCACAAAAATAACTCCTTTTTTCTCCTCTCCTTCCACTTTGTTCGTTTGCTAGATAACGTTCTCGAAGTTAAAAACTTCTGCGGAATACTATATACTAAGAAAGAAGTATAACTCTTTAAAACACTTACTATCTTAAAACTTCCTTCTGAGCTATTTTTCTTATTTGTCCTGAAATACTCCCTTAACTTCAAGCTGAAAACTTTCAATCTCGCCAGGAACCTTGTCTTTTAGAAAATCCAAATTCTCCAACTCAAAGTGAACGATCTTTCCCGTCTCTGTGCACTCGAAATGACAATGACTTCTTTTTGTAGAAGAATAAATAGTCTTTCCTTGACAGGTGTACGAATAAATCTGATTCCTTTCTCTCGCATCCTTGAGGAAACGATAAATTGTTGCAATACCTATTTTTTTATCGACTTTTGCGACTTTCTCTAACAAGGCTTCAGCATTGAAAAAAGTTTTTGTCTTTCTAATCTCCTCCTCAATAACTTCCTTTTGTCTTGTTTGTCTGCTTTTCATCTTATTGAGAATCAAAGTCAATTATTTTATAAGACTTGCGAGAAACAGAAACAGAAAAAGCACAGAAAATACAAATTTTTAAATCGAGTTCCATTTTTCCCAAAAATGAAAACACATTCTGATTTTTTTCCTCAAAAACAAACGTATAGAATACTTACAAAAACCTTATCTCTTTACGAACTCTCAACCCTAAATCCAGCAAAATACAATTCTCTAACACTCAGACTTCTAGGAACACTAAACCCTGACTGGAAACAAGTTGAAAACAAACTATTAGAAAAATTTTTAGAAAGCTATTTGGAAATTCCTGTCTCCTCATGCACAAATAAGAGAAAAAATAAGTAAAGAAATCGCTAAAATATGCCTATCCCAATCGGAGCAGAGCTCCGGGGCATTACGGCAATTTTCAAGACGCGATTTCTAACTCCCAGCTGGGTGGTCGCAGCAGAGCTGCGGGGTATAAATACCCAGCTAAGGAATCATTGGAACAAGAGCCCAGAGTACAGCCTTACTATCTCCTCTCCCTCAAAACAAATCCTTGAACTCTCACAAAGAAGAAGATATAGATTTTGAAAGAATTTTTCTAATAATTGTCCTGAGAGTTATTGATAATAAGACTCAATAATATTTATAAAATTCCTTCAGTTGCACTTGAACATGGAAAACAAACTCCCCGTTACACTCTTAAGTGGCTTTTTAGGCTCAGGAAAAACAACACTCCTCAATCACATTCTCCACAACAGAGGAAATCTAAAAGTTGCCGTCATTGTAAACGACATGTCAGAAGTAAACATCGATGCAAACTTGATTAAAAATGGCGACGCCAAACTTTCGCGGACAGAGGAAAAACTCGTCCAAATGGAAAATGGTTGTATCTGTTGTACACTGCGAGAAGACCTTCTAGTAGAAATAAAAAAACTTGCTGAAGAAAAAAAATTTGATTATCTTGTTATCGAAAGTACTGGCATAGCAGAACCCCTTCCCGTAGCAGAGACCTTCACCTTTGCCAACGAAAAAGGAAACTCCCTCTCCGACTTTGCGCGCCTCGACACCATTGTAACCGTCGTTGATGCCTTTAATTTCTTCAATGATTTTTATTCAAAAGAATCTCTCAATGAAAGAGGAGAAAGTTTAGGAGAAGAAGACGAAAGAACCATTGTGAATCTGCTTGTCGATCAAATTGAATTTTCAAACGTAATCATTCTCAATAAGATTGAAAAGTTACAAGAAGAAGAAAAAAAGAAAATTAAAGCAATTATCAGAAATCTCAACAGAGACGCCAAAATACTCGAGACCTCCTACTCAAAAGTAGATTTGAAAGAAATCATACATACAAAGCTCTTTGATTTTGAAAAAGCAGCTCAGGCTCCTGGATGGCTAAAAGAATTACGAGGAGAACACACTCCAGAAACAGAAGAATACGGAATTTCTTCCTTTGTGTACAGAGCGCGAAAACCTTTTCACCCAGAAAGATTAAAGGCCCTTTTTTCTGCTAAACTTTTTTCAGGAATTATCAGAGCGAAAGGATATTTCTGGATTGCTACAAGAAACAACATTGCTTTAACTTTGGCGGTTGCCGGAAAAATTCTAGAGTACAGCGTTGCAGGTTTCTGGTATGGGACAATGCCAAAAAAAGAAATTCAAAAAGACAAGGAACTTTGGGACTATCTAAAAACAGTCTGGGAAGAACCATTTGGCGACAGACGACAAGAACTTGTGTTCATTGGAACTGACTATAATAAAGAAGAAATTATGAAAGAACTCGACAAAGCACTTTTAACAGACGAAGAAATGAAAGTATCTCCTCAAGAATGGAACACCACCTTTACAGACCCCTTTCCAAAATGGGACATCCCAGAAGAAAGTGAAGAAGAAGCAGAGAAAAGATTTCAAGAAGAATTGGAAGCTATTCAAGAAGAAAAAGAAAAAATCTTAGGATAAAAATGTCTTCTTCACCTTTTCCAGATACAAGAATCCCTCTTATAATTGTAACAGGATTCCTAGGTTCAGGAAAAACAAGCTTTGTCAACCACATTCTAGCATCACTTACAAACAAAAAAGTTGTCGTTATAGAAAATGAATTTGCAGAATTAGGTATTGATTCTCGTATTATCAAAAAAAGTAAAGACTCAAAAATTTTTGAACTAAACAATGGCTGTATTTGCTGTTCTATGAATGGAGAATTGGAAGGCGTTTTTGCCGAGATAGTAAAAAACAAAGAACACTGGGATTATGTCATCATAGAGACGACAGGCGTTGCAGACCCTTCTCCCATAATCAGCAATTTCTTTTCAAATCCTTTGCTCTGTGAAGAATTTAGACTAGACTGCATGTACACACTTGTCGACTGCAAAAACTTTTTCAAACAAATCCAACGAGAATACGAAACAAAAAAACAAATTGCCTTTGCGAACAAAATACTCCTTAACAAAATAGACCTTGTTGAAGAAGAGGAAAAAGAAAAAATAAAAAAAGAAATCTCAAAACTCAATCCAGATTCACAGATAAGCGAAACAACACACGCCAAAATTCCACTTCAACACATTTTTGAAGAATCTGCCTTCGATATTTCAGATCTTAAAAAGATAAAGAATTCTTTCCAATCCTTTAGTTTTTCTCCCTCTCTTGCACCCTCAGTTCTGACAAAGCCAGTACAAAGTCACGACATACAGTCATTTGGCATTTCCAGTGAAGGCGAAATACTTCTCCCAGAATTTGACTTTTTCATAAGAACACTCATAGAGCTCAAAAGAAATGACTTGTACAGAACAAAAGGCATCGTCAATCTCAAAGGAGCAAATCAGCCCCTTATTTTTCAAGGAATTCATGATGCCATAGAATGGTTTCCCGGTCCACCATGGGGAGAAGATGAAAAGAGAGAAACAAAAATGATTTTTATTGGAAAAAATTTGGATAAGCAGGACATTGAAACTGCATTTAAGAAAATTCTTCACTAAAAGTTTTATCTCCTGCTATTGATAATAAGACTCAATAATATTTATAAAATAAAATACAAATCTTAGAATATGAAAAAAAGTCTCGTTTTCATTATGCTCCTTATCGGAGTTCTTCTTGCATCATGTAGCAGTACAAACACAAGCCAACAAAGTACAAAGCTAGCTGATGAAAACTCTCTCTCTGAAAAACCGACAATCGTAACAACCTTTTATCCCGTCGAAGAAATTTCCAAAGCTATTCTTGGCGACACAGCAAATGTCGAAGTTCTTGTCGGCTCTGGCGTCGAACCGCATTCGTACGAACCAACTCCGACACAAATCATAGAACTTTCCAAAGCAGATTCCTTTGTCACCATGGACGGAATGTTTGAACACATTGAAGAAGCAATTATAGAAGCAAACCCAAGTATCAAAGTAATTCCGGCAACTCAAAATCTCCCTCTTTTGAAAAATGAAGAAGAGGATGAACACGATCACGAAGATGAAGAACATGACGAGCACGAAGAAGAAGAGCACGAGCATGATCACGGGGAATACGACCCGCATGTTTGGCTTTCTATTGAGAACATGAAAACGATGACACAAGACGTTCTCGACCAACTTATTGTTTTGTACCCCGAACACAAGGACATGTACGAAGCAAACGCCAAAGCCTACGAAGAACAACTCGACGAACTTGAAACCCAATACACACAAACACTCAGCAATTGTTCACAAAACATCATCATCGTCAATCACAAAGCCTTTGCCTACCTTGGACACGAATACGGATTTGAACAAATTTCCGTTGCAGGATTCACGCCAGAATCAGAACCAAGTCCAAAAGCAATACAAAATGTCGTAGACGAAGCAAAAGAACACTCCCTCAAATATGTATTTTCAGAAGGACAAATAGACCCAAAAACAGCACAAACAATTGCCGATGATATAGGAGGAGAAGTACTTGAACTTTACCCTATCAAAATGAACGAAAACCAAAACTACTTTTCCATCATGAGAACAAACTTAGAAAAACTAGCAATAGGACTAGAATGTTCAAATTAGTTTTTTAAATAGAAAAGGAAAAGGAAATCTAAGATGCAAGAACCAATAATTGAAATTAAAGATTTAACATATTCTTATCACCAAGAACAAAACATACTCGAAAACATCTCTCTTTCCATACACAAAGGTGACTTAGTTGCCATTATCGGTCACAACGGCTCCGGAAAATCAACACTCGTCAAACTTATAGCAGGCTTGCTCGAACAAAAAACAGAAAGCATAACACTACGAGGAAAACTCTCCTACATTCCACAAAAAGTCAGTTCAGACAACAACTTCCCCGCCAAAGTAAAGGAAATCCTTGACCTCGAATGCTGTGATTGCAAACTACGTGACGAAGTCCTCAAAAATTTAGGAATAGACGAGTTTGTCGAAAAACAATTCAAAGTTCTCTCTGGCGGCCAACAACAAAGAGTCCTTATTGCACTTGCACTCCTTTCAAATCCAGACATCCTCATTCTCGACGAACCGACAGTTGGCGTGGATACAAAAACCCAAGAAGACTTTTACAAATTGCTCAAAAAACTCCACAAAGAAAGAGAACTCACTATCCTCTTTGTCACACACGACACAGGAATGATCTCTGATTACTTCACAAAAATAATTTGCCTAGACAATAAAAAAGCGCACATGGACGAAGCAAAAAACACAGACAAAGTTCTCCACTCTGGTTACGGAGAGCACTTCCACGAAGTCCATCATCACCACCACAAAACAAAGGAGAGCAACTAAGATGTTTGAAATACTAAGTTACGAGTTTATGCAAAGAGCACTTTTGGGAGGAATAATTATTAGTACAGCAAGTGCGCTCATAGGAGTTTTTCTTGTCCTCAAACGACTTTCACTTTTGGGAGATTCACTCGCACACGCTTCCTTTGGCGGCATTGCACTCGGCTTTGTCACAGGCTGGAACCCCCTTCTCACAGCACTCGCCTTTGTCACGCTAGCATCACTTGGCATCGACAGACTTGTGAACAAACTTAAAGTGTACGGAGAAAGTGCAATTGCTCTCATGCTCTCCTTTGGAATGGCACTCGCACTCCTACTCATAGGAATTGCAAAGAAAATGGACTACAATATCTTCTCCTATCTTTTTGGTTCTATCCTCACGATAAACTCCTTTGACATTGCACTCGCAGCGACAGTCTTAGCTCTCATTCTCATCTTTTACTTTTTCAACTACAAAATTCTCCTTTATTCAGCCTTCAATCAAGACATAGCGCTCGTACGAAACAAAAGAACAAAACTCATTGACAAACTCTTCATCATGCTCAGTGCAGTAACCATAGTCATTTCCATAAGAGCCGTCGGAATCCTTCTTATCTCAGCACTTCTTGTCATTCCAGCACTCATTGGACTGCGCCTTTCAAAGTCTTTCAAATCCACAATTTTCATCGCCATACTCAGCTCTATCTGTGGCGTTCTTTTGGGAATCTTTCTTGCCTACTACTTTGATCTGCCTGCTGGAGGAACCATTGTCATGAGTCTGCTCTTTCTCTTTGTCCTGAGCCTTTTCTTTGGGAGAAAGTAAGAACATAGACATTTAAATTCACAAACACGACAAAGCTTATGGGAGTGTACGAAGCTGAAGACGACAGCAAACTTCTTCTGAACTGCGCAAAGGAATATCTTACTAAAACAAACAAAGAAGAGCAACTCGACATTCTTGAGATTGGCGTCGGCTCAGGATTTGTACTTTCAGAACTAGCAAAAGAATTTCCACTGCACAAGTATTTTGGATCAGATATTAACAAGGACGCGCTGCAAAGTACAAAGCAGCTTTTTCAAAAGAACAAACAGAAAGTCACACTTAAACAATCAAATCTCTTTGAGAAATGGAAAAAAAACAAGTTTGACCTTATTCTTTTCAACACGCCATATCTTCCCCTTGAAGATGAAGAGAACTTTGAAGAGTTAAGCATGGAAGACAAAGCACTGTACGGAGGCAAAGAAGGAAATGAAGTGACTCTTGACTTTCTCAAAGCCTTACCTTCACACCTCAAAGAAAAAGGAAAAACACTCATCATTACTTCAAGTCTAGCAAAACCCGAGCGCATAGAACAAAGAGCAAAAGAACTTCTCCTTGAAACAAAAATAATCAAAACAAGCCCATCATTTTTTGAAGAAATACTCTGCATAGACATCAAAAAAACATACCTTCTAGAAAAGCTCAGTAAAGAAAAAATAACAGAAATAGACTATTTTTCAAAAGGAAAAAAATCACAAGTGTACAAAGGAAAATTCCACAAAAAAGACATCATCATAAAATTAGGAAAAGAAGACGATTTGCAAGTGGAAAAAATCTTTCTCAAAAAACTTGAACATACAAAGTTCACGCCAAAACTCATAGGAAAACAATATTCCGGTGCAATTCTCATGAGCTACGTCAAAGGAGAAAATATTGAGCAATTTCTAAAAAACAACACAAACAAAAAAGAAATCTCTCAGATTCTTAATTCCTGCCTTGCACACTGCTACACTTTGGACTCACTCAAGATAACAAAAAAAGAAATGACAAACCCATACAAACACATCATCATCGACGACAAAGCAAATGTAACATTCATCGACTTTGAGCGCGCCTTGTACAACGACAATCCCAAAAACACGCGCCAGTTCTTGCAGTACCTTTGTCGGCAAAGTAAGAATTTACAAAAAAAAGGAATCGTTCTCGACACAGACAAGATACGAGAACAAGCAAAAGCACACAAAGAAAAACCACAAAAAATCAGACTCCAAACATTTCTTGAAAATAAAATCACCTGAAGAAAAACAAAGAAAGAATAGTCAGAGCAATTGCAATTCCCTTTTTCATATCAAAATGTTCCTTGTATATGAAAATCGACAAAATAATGGGAACCAATAAAGAAAAAGAATTAATGGTATATACAACTGCCAAATTTCCTTTAAGTGCAAGTGTAAAAAAATAAAACATCAGAAAATAGAAAACACCATTAAGCATTCCAATGAGTTTAACATCTTTTTCGGAGTGAACTTTTTTTCTCCCATTTTTTTGAAAGTAAACAAAGAAAAACAAAGACCAAAAAGAGGAGTTAAGAAAATATACAAATAAAAATTCAGGTTGTCTTCCATAATAATCTTTCCTGTTGAAGAAGCAATAGTTGCTAAAAGCATCCCCAAAAATAAGAGAAAAAGGCCTTTCTTCAAATTACTCTGACGACTACTTTCTTTCTTGTTAATCAAAAGAAGAGGAACAAAAATTCCCAAAACAATTCCAAATATCTCACTAGAACTAAGGCTTTCCTTAAAGAAAAAAAGACTCACGACAGTAACTAAAAGAGGGCCAAAGGTTTTGTAGAGAGGAAAATAGAGCGTGGTGTGAATGCAACGCAAACTTTCAATTCTGGTCAGTGTTGCCAAAAAGTAGAGAAAAGCATTCAGAAAGGCTAAGAAAAAAATAAAGAGAAAAGAAGAGAACCCAAAATCTAAATGAAGGAAGAAAAAAATTCCTGCCAGAAAAGCACCTGAAAGATACGTGTAAAAGCTAACTTGTGAGGAGTCATGATTTTTCTCTGCCGAGACTTTGAGAAAAAAAGAATACAAGCCTGAAAACACAAAGGACAACAAAGCGAAGAAGAACCACGATTCCATAAACTAAAGGAGTTGAGAAACTAGGTTTAAGAAACTTTGTGATGTGCGAAAAAACAAAAGTCGTACACAACAATATTTATATAATCCAAAAGAAAACAAAAGCCATGGACTACAAACAACAAAGCATAGCCCTTCACAAGCAGTACAAAGGAAAACTAAACATTTGCAGCAAAGTTCCCATCGACAATAAGTTCGACCTTTCAGTAGCATACAGCCCGGGAGTTGCAGGACCTTGCCTTGAAATACAAGCACACCCTGAACAAGCAAAAGAACTTCTCTCTGCAAAAAGCACCGTCGCCGTCATAACAGATGGAACAGCTGTACTTGGACTTGGAGATATTGGACCCGAAGCTGGTCTTCCCGTAATGGAAGGAAAATGTGCACTCTTCAAACGCTTTGGAAATGTTGATGCCTTTCCCATTGCCATAAACAGTAAGGACACAGAAGAAATCATTCAAACAATAAAGTTAATTGCTCCAAGTTTTGGCGGAATTAATTTAGAAGATATTGCAGCACCACGTTGTTTTGAAATTGAAGAACGACTCAAAAAAGAATTAGACATCCCGATTTTTCATGACGACCAGCACGGAACAGCAATAGTAACTTTAGCAGGACTCATCAACGCAATCAAAGTCACAGAAAAAAGTACAGACGCAAAAGTTGTTATCAACGGAGCAGGGGCCGCCGGAATAGCAATTGCAAAACTTCTTCATCTTTACGGATTTGACAACATGATTCTTTGTGACAGTAAAGGAATAATTAGCAAGCACAGAGAAGATCTCAACGAAGCAAAAAAGGAAGCACTCACTTTTTCAAACGAATATCACATGCAAGGATCTGTACACGACGCGCTCAAAGGAGCAGACATTTTCGTTGGCGTCTCAAAAGGTAATCTCCTCAAAGTAGAAGACATACAAAGCATGAACAGAAATCCAATTATTATGGCAATGGCAAACCCAGATCCAGAAATTACGCCAGATGAAGCAAAGAAAGGAGGAGCAGCAATTGTCGCAACTGGCCGCTCGGATTACCCAAACCAGATTAACAATGTCTTAGTTTTCCCCGGAATTTTCAAAGGAGCATTTGAAAGTAACGCAAAAGAAATTTCTGATGAAATGAAACTCGCAGCTGCCAAAGGACTCGCAAGCCTCGTACAAAACCCAAGTGCTGACAAAATCATTCCCGATCCCTTTGACGCTGGCATTGCTGAAGCTATCGCAAAGGCTGTGAAAGATGCTGTGAAGTAGATCAAAAGAAAATGTCTGCAAGTATTGATCCCATTCTTCCTCTTCTTATTACCATTTCACTTTCCATAGTTTTTATTAGTCTTCTCTTAAAAAAATTCAAACAACCTCTGGTTATTGCCTATATTATTGCAGGTCTTCTCATAGGTCCTTATGGACTTGGACTCCTAACAGATATTAGCACTATCACTCATCTTGGAAACATAGGGGTTGTTCTTCTTCTTTTTTTTATTGGAATGGAAGTAAACTTAAAGAAACTGCTTTCAAACTGGAAAGTTGCTCTTATTGGAACACTTTTTCAAATCTGTTTGAGTGTTTTCTTTGTTTATCTTTTTTCTCTTTGGACAAACTGGGAATTGAAAAGAATTCTTTTTCTCGGCTTTGCTATAAGTCTTAGCAGTACAGCTGTCGTTCTCAAAATTCTGGAGGAATACTCTGAACTCGGTTCAAAAACAGGACAAAATGTTTTGAGTATCTTACTTGTTCAAGATATTGCAATTGTGCCGATGCTTCTTATTCTTTCTTTTCTAGGTGGAGAAAAAATAAGTTATACTGATATCATAATCGAATGTATTGGTGCAGTCATCATTATTCTTTTTGTCATTTGGCTAATTAAAAAAGAAAATATTAAACTTCCCTTTTCTGCAACTATCAAAAAAGATCATGATTTGCAAATATTTTGGGCTTTACTTCTTTGCTTTGGGTTTGCCCTTATAACTGGCCTTTTTGGTCTTTCAACTGCATTGGGAGCATTTATTGCAGGAATTGTTTTAGGAAGTGCTAAGGAAACTAAATGGGTTATACAAAATCTCCATCCTTTTTATATCTTGTTAGTTGCACTCTTTTTTCTCTCGGTTGGAATGCTTTTAGATCTGACGTTCATCCTAGAAAATTATGTAGTCATTTCAACTCTCGTTGTTGGTGTTTTTTTGACAAACACTCTTATTAATGCAATAATTCTTAAAGTTCTTAAAAATTCCTGGAAAGAAAGTTTTTATGGTGGTGCTTTGCTCTCCGAGATTGGGGAATTCAGCTTTGTCCTTAGTGCAGTTGCTTCAAGTCTTGGTATTATTTCAACTTTTGGGTACAACTTAACAATCTCGGTTATTGCTCTTACTCTTTTATTCAGCCCTCTTTGGATTGCCATGTTTAGAAAGATTCTCTTAATTCACACGCGAAAAAATGAAAATTAAAAAAAAACTCAGAGGAAAACGTATTCATTTACAAATAATGGATGCATCTATAGAAAACGCAGAAAAAAAATTTTTAGAAGTTGATAGGAATAGGGCACATCTTCAACCTTGGCTAGAATGGGTAGATGAAACAAAAAGAATTGAAGATTCACTGCGCCATCTGTTTGCTTGTGAAAGTGAAAGAAAAAAAGGGAAAAAAATAGAATATGGAATATATTTAAAAAAAAAATATATTGGAAATATTGGAGTTTTTGACATTAGTAAAAAACATAAATCTGCTGAAATTGGATATTGGCTTTCAAAAGATTTTATAGGCAATGGATACATGAAAGAAGCTGTTGAACTTGTTGAGAACTATTTCTTTGAAAGCTCTTTTCTACATCGTTTACAGATAAAATGTGATGAAAAAAATCTGGCTTCTGCTGCCGTTGCCCGAGCTTGTGGGTATCAACTTGAAGGAATTTTACGAGGAGAGAGTTGGAACCCTTATAGCCAAAGCTTCAGGAATACTTGTGTTTTTTCAAAATTAGTATCTGACCACAAGTGAAAAATCTCACTTTCTACTCTTTTTTCCCTTCAAGTTCAGCTTTCATCTCTTCCATTTCATCACGCAGACGAATCGCTTCCTCAAACTTCAACTCTTCCGCAGCGCGTTTCATTCTCGCTTCAAGTTCAGCAACTCTTTTCTCCACATCCTCGCGCGCCAAATGTTTAGTTCCCTTAATCGAACGCTTTTGTTCAGAAACAGACTTCAAAACAGTTCGCGGTACAATGCCATGCTTTTCGTTAAAGACCATCTGCGCCCTGCGTCTGAACTTTGTTTTTTCCATTGCCATTCTCATGGAATGCGTAACTTTGTCGGCGTACATAATAACATGCCCTTTTGCATTTCTTGCTGCTCTTCCGATTGTTTGGATAAGAGAACGTTCGTTTCTGAGGTAGCCTTCTTTGTCGGCGTCCAAAATGCACACCAAAGAAACTTCTGGAATGTCTAGTCCTTCTCTCAAAAGATTAATCCCCACAAGAATATCATATTCATGAGCACGAAGCTGACGGATAAGCTCAATTCTGTCGAGCGACTCTATGTCGGAGTGCATATATCGAACACGAAGACCTTCCTTTGCAAGAAATTGCGTAAGACTCTCTGCCATTTTTTTTGTAAGGACAGTGAGTAAAACTCTCTCTCCTTCTGCAATTCTCTTCTTACTTTCAGCAATCAAATCCTTAATTTGTCCTTCAATTTTGCGAACTTCAACTTCTGGATCAAGCAAACCCGTCGGACGAATAATTTGTTCAACAAGCTGTCCAGAACTCCCAATCTCATAATCTCCCGGAGTTGCAGAAACAAAAATAGTGTGCTGAAAATACTTTTCAAATTCTTCAAATTTCAAAGGCCGATTGTCAAAAGCAGAAGGAAGCCGAAAACCATAGCGAATCAAATTATCTTTTCGGGAGAAGTCTCCTTTGTACATGGCATGCGCCTGCGGAATAGTCTGGTGTGACTCGTCAATAACGAGAAGAAAGTCTTTGGGAAAATAATCCAAAAGACAGTACGGAGGCTCGCCTTCCTTTCTCCTATCAAAATGACGAGAGTAATTTTCAATGCCAGTACAATAACCAACTTCCTTAATCATTTCAAGATCGTACTTTACTCTTTTTCGCAAACGCTCAGATTCAAGAAGAGGAAGCTCTTGCAAACGCTCCTTAAGTTCAGCTTCTATATCCGCAAAAGCAGCGTCATGGCGACTTTCATCAAAAACAAATTGTTTAGCAGGATAAAAAATAAAAGAATCCAAACTTGCTATTTTCTCACCAGTTACAGAATCAATCTCCGACAAAGCTTCAACTTCGTCCCCAAAAAACTCCACACGAATTATTTGATTGTCGTATCCCGGAATCACATCAATAGTGTCTCCTCTTACCCGAAAACGTCCAGACTCCAAAAAAGAATCATTGCGTTCATAGAGCATTTTCACGAGCATCATCATAAAAGCAGTTCTCCCAATATTCTGCCCGACAGACAAAGCAGCACTAAGCGCCTTAAAATCATGGGGATTACCAGCACCGTAAATACAAGAAATAGAAGCAACAACTATCACATCATTTCTTGAAAGTAAAGAAGAAACAGCTCGCAAACGCATCTTTTCAATTTCAGCATTTACCTGAGCTTCCTTCTCAATGTAGGTGTCTGTTGTCGGCAAGTAACTTTCAGGTTGGTAATAATCATAGTAAGAAATAAAATATTCTACGCGATTTTCAGGAAAAAATTCTTTGAGCTCTGCATACAACTGAGCCGCCAAAGTTTTATTGTGAGCCAGAACAAGTGTAGGCCTTTGAACTTTCTCAATAACATTAGCGACGACAAAGGTTTTTCCCGAACCCGTAATACCAAGCAAAGTCTGTCGAGGATGCAAGGAGAAGCCTTCAAAGAGTTTCTTAATCGCTTCTGGCTGTCCCCCTGCTGCTTTGTAGCGCGCATGAAGTTTGAAATCCATAAAGAAACAAAGGAAGTAAGCTTTTTAAAGTCATCTCTATAACCAAAAAAGTAGGAGCTAGTAGCTCAGCTTGGTTAGAGCGACGGACTCTTAATCCGTAGGCCGCGAGTTCGAATCTCGTCTAGCTCATTAAAAAATTCTCCTTATGCTTATTCAACCTTCTCAAAGATTTTCTGTAAAAAAGCTCCAAATTTTCCTTTAGGTTTTTCGGTCTCTTTTTTCTCTATTTTAGGAGCAACGGGAAGCTCTTCTTCTTTGTCCTCCTCATCTTCACTGTCATAATGTTCTTCAATAACAGGTTCAGAACGCAGATTCCCTGTTTTCGGATCAATGTTTGGAATGATGTCATTTCCTACACTTCTTGTTTTCCTCGGAGTAAATCTTTCAAGTTCTCCTTCGTCTTCGTCATAATACTCGTTTTTTGTAGTACTTTTTTGTGGTGTAGCAGAAATAGTCTCAAAGGTAATAGGAATTATTTTCTCTCTTTGTCCTTTTGGGCATACCTTATGAATTTCTAGCATCTCTGGCGTTGGTGGACTCATACAAATAACTTGGATGGAACAAGAGGAAATATCAAAACCGCTGTGCATAATCTGAAAATTTTCTGAAATAATATAATCGACATAGGTTTTCAATTTGTGTGTAAAAAGCTTATATCGTTCTGAAGGGTCAGTAATGCTCCCTGAATCAAGAATTTTAAAAATCAAAATTTGCCCATCCTCAGACTCGCTGATAACATCAATTTTGCTTGTATGTTCGAGTGTCATACTACCCTTAAGCAAAGCTGATTTTATAAAGTTTCTGCCTCTTTTTTCTTACTTCTTTGCGGCTGCTTTGCGCAAGCGATTCATGACTGCTTCCCCAAAACCTTTTTCTTCTATCTCTTGAACAAAAATAATTTTGTGTCCTTTGGCATCAGCGCTTCTAAAATCTGCAAAAAGAGAATGGGCCATTTCTTCTGCATTGGAATATACTAAAACAAGGGGACTTTCTTTTTGTTTTTTTGCTAGAAGTTCTCTTATGTCTTTCTCTTCTTTGAAAAGGATAACTTTGGCTTTTGGTGAGTAATGTTTATACTTCATTCCTGGCGATTTATATTCTTCGAGTTTAGTTGTCTTTGTCGTGATGCTGCCAATACTCTTTTCAATCTCCTCTTTTGTTATTTTCCCCGGACGTAAAAGGGTTGGTGGCTCTGTTGTCATGTCTATTACTGTTGACTCTATTCCTATGGGCACTTGACCTCCGTCTAAAATACAGGAAATTTTTCCCCTTAAATCTTCTCTGACGTGCTCTGCCTTTGTCGGGCTGGGTCTGCCTGAAAGATTTGCTGATGGCGCCACAATTGGAACATTTGCTTCTCTTAGTAAGGCAAGTGCACAAGGATGAGATGGCATACGCAGGGCAACATAGGGCAGATTTGCACTGACTATTGCGGGAACAACTTCTTTTTTTTCAAAAATAATGGTCAGAGGTCCTGGCCAAAATGTTTTCATTAATATTTTGCTTTTCTCAGAAATATAAGTTACCAATTCTTGGATTTGCTCTTCTTTAGCAATATGTACTATAAGGGGATTATCTTGGGGTCTTTTCTTTACTTGAAAAATTTTCATAACTGCTTCTGGATCCAAAGCATTGGCTCCTAGCCCGTACACGGTCTCTGTTGGAAAAGCAACTAGGTTTCCTTGTACGAGTAACTTTGCTGCCTGTTTCAGAGAGCCTCTTTCAGAACAAGAAAAGATTGATGTTTTCATAAAAAATTATTCATCAGGAACACAAAGCCAATGATATGTGTATGTATCTGTTGAAGGCGTTCCCGTTTCACAATTTCCTCCTCCATGACCAACTGCTTCTGATTTAATCATTGCTTTAAAGTATCTTCCTTGACTATAATATCCTGTTCCAGGAGCTGGTTCTGCAGTATACCCAGCCTTACAATTATATGTCGTATCAAGAGAAGGAGAAACACAAGTTAGTGACTTTGGCTGTGCTTCTTTCTCCTCAGCAGTACAAGTATAGCCACAAGCACAGCAGCCCCAAAGTTGTTTATAATCTTTTGAATAAGTTACACCATAATTACACTTTGACCTTCCATCTTCACAACCCGCACTAGTGTCGCAATATCCTGCAACCTCAGTTGTGGCTTCCCCACACGTATCTTTGTAGTAAAGATTATTGTTGGAGCAAATCTTATCAGAAGTTTTTGTACATTCCTCTGGATCGGGTTCTAGAATTGGTATGCCGCTATCATCACCGACACCAACACATCCCTCCGGTACAGGTTTACCAGCACAAGCGGTCCCCGTCATATCAAGTTCCCACTCATTTTCTCCAACATCTTTTATACAAAGAGACTCATCCAACTCCCCATAAGGTTCCATACACTCTTCCCAATAAGAATCGTCTTCAGTACTCGCAGAACATTCATCTGGGACATCCTCTATTGCTAAACAGTAAGAATTGTCTACAAATCTACCTGAAGTTGTAGTTGCACTTTTATTTATACAATAAGGAGTATAATCAGGAGCAGCACACATCCAGTAAAAGTCAGGGTCATCCTCAATTGCAGAACTGCCACAAACACTCTCGACGGAAGGCTTGGAGCTAGGATTACAAAATTTATCTTCTCCTAAACGCCCCGTTCCTTTTTCTAAGCAGGCAACTGACTTCCCATCCTCAGCGCAACCCCATTGAAAATCTTGGTGTTCAGTACAAAAACCTTTTGAAAGAGTTTCACAAAAAGTGTCAGAAACTATCTTGTTATTTTCATCAAGACAAAAATAAGAGGGTGTATTCCCAGAATTAGAATAAGCACACACCCATCTTACAGAAGTATGACACGCTCCAGCAGCATTAGAACTTTTACGATCCCCATAGACATCAATACATTTTTGTCTATCAATCTCAGATTGTGTCTTCTTATCAACACATTTGTATGTCGTTGAAAGAGTTCCTCCATTACAGAATTGATTTTTCTTCCATTCGAATGTGATTTCTTCTCCTGCAGAGAAGTCTGTAAAATGAAGAACATAAGCGCTTGCAATGTTATTTACTTTGTCAACAGTTGTTTCAAGAGAAACCCATTCCCCGTTTTCATAGTATTTTATAACGAGATTATCTTCATCAACAACTTCAGCATCAGAATATTTGAAAGATAGCTTTGCTCCGGGAGCCGCAAATTGAGTTCCATCCGGACCAAAGTCATAAACTTCTCCTACAAACAAAAAATCTCCACCATTTGGAGCTGGTGAACGAGTCACACTTAAGGAAGCAGAAGTCTGACCATTCGGAAAGGTAATTTCTGTTCCTGCTGGAATTTCCAAACTAGCATCTGCATGCTCTACAATTTGGACATTCTCAGAATTGGACACAACTGCTCGTGAGGTGTAATCTAAAACTTCAGGACTTAAATATGCCCCTTGCCCTGCAAATTGATTAAATGTGTCCGTACAACTAATGTTAACTGCGCCATCATCTAATTTGAGAATTTGACAATTATAGCCACCATCAGCCCCTTCACCATTTTGTAAAATAATTTCATTCGAACTGACTTCACAATCAAATCTTCGACACCCTAAAACTTCTTCTCCCTGTCGCAGACAAAGCTCTTCTTTGTCGTTATTGTAAATTTCATACTCTGCATTAATTTTTGAAATTTCTAGATTGTAGCTTTGCAAATTTGCAGAGATATCGCAAGTATAGGTAACAAGCTCTTCCATTGCTGCGAATGCGGCATTCAAATCTTTTTTCTCAAAATCAACTGAAGCATTCTGAAAAGTAAGAATGACGACAACGAGAATCAACAAGATTGCAACAAGACCTGTAACATTTGATGTTATATTCATGTTTTCGTTTGCAAAATAAGAACTTAAAAACTTTTGTCACCACCCCTGTTGCTTTTTCGATTTCTTTTTCTTTGGAGCTCAAGCCTTATCTTGTAAAATTTCTCAGCCTTTTCCCAATTCTGAATTTTTGAATATAATCGAAAGAGTTCACTCAAGACTTCTTCTTGCTCTTCGTCTTTTTCAAATATTTTTTCATATTCTGAAATGGCCTTTTTCACTTCTTGTTTTTCTTTGTACATACGGGCAAGTTCCAAATGAGCGGGAATGAACTCAGGATTTTCTTCAAGGGCTTTTTCTAAATTTTCAAAAGAGGCTGTTATTCTATCTAACTGTTTTAAAATAGTAGCTTTGAGAACGAAGTATTTTGCTTCGTGAGGTGAAATCTCAAGTGCTGAATTCGTACAGGTAAGAGCTGATTCTAGATCCCCTATTTTCTTTAGAAGAATGGCTTTTTGGTAAAAAACATATGAATTCTTTGGATCTAATTCTTGGGCTTTTGAAAAATATTCTAAACTCTCGAAAGTCTTTCCTAACTCTTGAGCAAGCATTCCTGCATAACAAAATGTCATAGCGTCATTTTTTCCAAGTTCAATTGCCTTTTTTATATCCCAAAGGGCAACTTCAAAAAGTTCTAATTTTCTTCTTTCTCTTGCTCTGTCATAATAGGCATCGGAAAATTCTGGGTCTAGAAGAATGGCTTTGCTAAAACTACGGACAGCTTCGGTGTGTTTTCCAACTTTCTTATATATTTTTCCAATATAATAATGTTTGCGACTGAGAACCTTTTTGTCTTGACTGTCTCCTTCTGCTTCTAATTTTTCTTTGTACTGCTGAATTTTATGAAGTGCATTTTTTTCTTCTTTTTCTATTAGTCTTTCTTCAAATGCTCTTCTTTTTTTTTGTCTTCTTTCTAGTTCTTCTGAATTCACTATTGGTTCTTTCTTTGTAAATAAGGTTCTTGTTGAAATTTTCTCGATGTTTTCTTTTTCAGCAAGAGAATTAAACTCATGCAGAGTTTTCAGTACGGGAGAATTTTCAGTCTCTTCCTTTACTTCTTCCTTTTTTCTTTCAAATAAAACGCGTTTTTTTTCTCCGTCTTTTTCTTCAGATTTACTTAAACTTTCAAGAAGGGTTTTTATTCTTTCAACTTCTTTTTCATATTGTTTTCTTTTGCTTTTATTTTGTAAATCTTCCTTGTAAATATGAAGTGCGTCTTCAAGATCTTTCTTTGCTTCTTCTTTCTCTCCTAGTCCTTTGTACGCTAGAGCACGTTTGTAATAGATTTCTAAATTATTCTTATCACTTTCAAGGGCTTTATTATATTGTTCAATGGCTCTTGTGTAGTCTCCAATGTAAAGATAGGCATTTGCCTTTGAAAGATAAAGGGAACTTAGATTTTCTTTTTTTGTAAGGTTCTTTTCTCGCAACCAAGTAAAAAGAGAAAATGCCATTTTAGGAAAGTGGACTTTTTATTTTTTTGAGCTGTTCACTACTCACTTTTGTGTAGATTTGTGTTGTCGAAAGATCTGCATGCCCTAATAATTCTTGAATTTTACGTATATCAACTCCTGCTTCCAGAAGATGCGTTGCAAAAGAGTGTCGCAGTGTGTGAACATGAGCTTCTTTTTGTAGTCCTGCCTTTGTCTTTGCTTTTTGCATGGCGTATTGTACAGACCTTGGGGTCAGTGGTTCTCCCTTTTTGTTCGTAAATATGAAAGCTGCTGGATCTTTGCCTGCTGCACATTTACTTAAATCGTCTTTGAGAGTATCGGAAAGAATTGTTAATCTATCTTTTCCTCCTTTTCCATTACGTACCCAAACAATACCTTCGTTTACATCAAGATCTCTTACTCGAAGATGGATGGCTTCACTGAGTCGTAACCCGGAGGAATAATAAAGTTTGAGGATGGTTCTTTGTCGAATGTTTGATATGGCTGAGAAAAGTTTGTCGAGCTCTTCTTTGTTCAGAACAACTGGAGTTGAACGCTTCACCTTGGGGGTTTTAATCTCAAAAGAATTTCCTAGCAGTTCATTATATGTAAAAAGAAGGGCTGCCTTAATCAAACCTAATGTTCGTGGCGAAAGCTGTTCTTCGGAAATTTTTTCAGCTAGAAATGCTTTGATGTCGTCTTGGGTAATCTGTTTTGGATCTTTTTGTATGAAATCTAAGAAGTGTTTATTGTACAAAGAATACATTTTGAGTGTTTGTTTTGAAAATCCTCGGAGCTTGAGTTCCGTTTCTATTGTCTTGAGGATATTTCCTTCCATGAAATTCCTGTTTTCTTTTTCATACTTAAAATATAGGAGTACCTGAACAGTTGTTATTCAGTTTTCAACTTTTTTTCTTTTTTTTCTATTTTCCGCTGACAATTTCAACAATGTCGCCAAAACTTAGTATGTGATCTTTTCCAACCATCATTTTTGTTCTCACGTTAATTGCTTTGATGAAATTCTTTCCAAAATCTGTATGTAAACGATAAGCAAAATCGAGAGCTGTTGCTTTTTCTTCCATTAAAAAACAATCTGGCAAAACATTTCCTTTACTGTCTTCAAGTTTTGAAACACCGCCCGGAAAAATAGGTTTCATTTTGAGCAAGTCAAAAACAGCCGCATTCAAAGTTTCCTGTACGCCTGTCGTTCTCATTTCTTGCAGTGCTTTGGAAATGATTTCCAATCCTTTTTTTTGATTCTCATTGAGATTTTCATTAAGAATTTCAAAGTTTCCTTCACCGGGTATGTAGCGAAGTATTTGCTTTTCTTGTGCTTTTCTCAAGTTGAACTCGTATTCTGCCATAACGGGAATAATTTTGTGCTGAGGAAATTCTTCTTTAAGTATGTTAAGCTTTTTTTCCCAGAGTTTGTTTTCTTGGAGAACATCACATTTGTTTGCGGCTATTATCATGGGTTTGGAAAGTTCGCGAAGCTTTCTTGCTAAAGAAAAGAGTTCTTTGGAGATGGTGGTTTTGTCAATGCCTAGCTCCGACAAAGCTTGAAGTATGTGTCGTTCTTTGATGTTCAGTCCTGAGAGAACATTTACGAGAGCATGTTCTATCTTCATATCTTGCATTCGTATTTTTTTGTCGATGTTTGGCCAGTTTCTTTCTATAATATTGTAAAACCAGTGGTCAAGTTCTGCTTCCAGAAAGAGAATGTCTTCCGCGGGATTGTAACTATTTATTTCTACGGGTTCTCCTTTTTCATTTGTTCCTCCGCTGAGATCAATAATATGAATTAGAGCATCTGCTTGTCTTAAATCGTCTAGAAATTTGTTTCCTAACCCTTTGCCTTCATGAGCTCCTGGAACAAGCCCTGCAACGTCAATAATTTGAACGGGAACAAAACGAAACTCTCCTGCTACATATCCTTCTCGGGGATTTGAGTGTTTCTCAAAGTCTGTTGCTGGATCTTTTATTTTCACGTATCCTATTGCTTCGTTGGCGTCAATTGTTGTGAAGGGAAAATTTCCTGATTCGGCGTCTGCTAGTGTTAGAGAACGAAAAAAAGCAGATTTTCCCACATTTGGTTTTCCTACAATTCCTATGATCATGAACAAGAAGATACATGAGAACTTTTAATATTTTTGTGCAGGAATGGTCTTAGAAAGTTATTGAGAATGGTCGAAAAACCTCAATTTTTGATTTGGTTTTTGATCTTCTCAAAAGATAAGCTCGTAAAACCTGCAAATTTGAGGACTCGTTGCTCTTGTCTCACAAGTAAAGAAATCGCTAAAATATGCCTATCCCAATCGGAGCAGAGCTCCGGGGCATTACGGCAATTTTCAAGACGCGATTTCTAACTCCCAGCTGGGTAGTCGCAGCAGAGCTGCTGGGTATAATACCCAGCTAAGGAATTATGTAGGTTTTTTGTAGCTCTCCATCATTCTCGGACTTGCCGAAGAACAACGACGCCGTAGGGAGCTATGCTTGAAAGTTCTACTTCTCTGTCTAAAAGCTCAAAACTTGTACTTGCGTTATTCTCAAAAACAGCAGGGTAACTTACCAATCCAAAACCCGCATAGCCAAATTCATCAGAATTAAGCACTAGTTCGTACTTATTCTTGTCTGTAAGTCCGACTTTGTAGTTGTAGTGCCGCCAGCTCGACAAATTAAGAACAATTACATACTTTGAATCATCAGAACTTCTCTCTATCACAAAAACCTTATTTTTCTCATCAACACTCAAAACCTTTCTCTTATCAACATGAAGCGGCCAAAATGCTTTGTCGTCCATTATCTCATTAACGCGCTTTTTGTACTGAAGAAGATTACGACTCGCCTCATTGTATGTCAGATGCCAGTGTACAGAGCTGTCATGTTCAAAGGTTCCGCTTTGCATAAGAAAAGTTTGAAGAAGATCCAAAATTCTCCCTTCTTGGGTAAAAGCAATAAGCGCTTCCATGACTTTTATTTTTCCTAAAGCATGAATATGATTGTGTGGCTGTTTGCATGTCATAGCGTCATACGCATACGAACCCGTCGCTCGCATTTCCATAAGTCCGGCCGCCGCATCATGATTGTGAAAATCGCTGACTGTCGAATTAGATTGTCCCCACTCTTTTTCAGAAATAATGTCTCTAATTTTCCAAGGGCTAATTTCGTTTGCTGCCTTTGGCATGTAATCCGCATGAAAAAAGTAGGTGAGACGAGACTCATTGTATGCCGTTGCGCCCAAAGAACGATCACTGCTCTCAAGAGGCGTCACCAAAAGTTTGGCATTGTCCTCATAAAAATAATGAGCTTCAAAATGAAGAAGTGCTGCTGGATTGTACGCATAAAGCGACGACGTTAACTCCCGAAGAAAAACTCTCCCATTTTGCCTTTCTTCTCCCTCTCCTGTATCACCATAACGCAAAATGCCATCGACATTGTCAATACGAAAGCCGTCAATTCTGTACTGCTTGAGAAAATGCAGACAACTGGAAATAAAAAACTCGCGCACAAAGGTATTGTCAAAATCAAGTCGTTTCGTTCCCCAAGAAGTCTCATCTTTTAGATAAAGATCTGTCCCGTTATCCTTCTTCCAAACTTGAAGGCCATTCTCTTTGCAATCTTGTCCAAAAATAGAATAATCTTTGAAGGGCAAATGTCCGAGCACAAAGTCCCCAATAACAGCAATTCCTCTTTCATGAAATGCATCTACCATGCGAGCGAACTCGTCTGGCGTTCCCCAATTCTTCTGAATGGCAAATTGAAAGGGAACAAGATAACGGAATTTCCAATTTTCCCCATCGATACTTTGAGCAAAAGGAAGAAATTGAACTGTGTTAAAACCAAGCTCTTTTATACTATCAATAACGCCGGACTCACTAATAAATTTATAATAATTTTTTGGATGAACATCCTTGCCGCAACGACTTTGTTTGTCGCTGTAATGGGTAATTAGTCCGGGAAGGTCTGTTTGGAGAATTTTTGTCGAGCGAGTAAAGGTGTTGATTGTGTTTTGCTGCTGCCTGTACGAGGAAGGATCTTGAAAATCCCAGAAGACACTGTTGCCCATGTCGTCAAAATATGACGCTGCCGGATCTTGAAGAATGCGTTTTCCTTCTAAATCGACAACAAGAAGTTTGTACGCCGCCTTGTGTTTGACGATGTTTGTCAAAGTAAGAGTTGCAAAAATGTTATGTTCGTCGGAGCTGAATTTGTACTCTCCTAGTTTGTTCAAATCCTGTTCCCAATTGTTAAAATCCCCGATAAGATAAACATAAGCTTTACTATCTTTCAAAAGAGAGAACTGGACACTCTTTGCACTCCCATCTTCATTTCTTTCAAGCACTTGTGGTCCAAAACGACTTTTCCAGCTCCCCATGTCCTTTGTCGGCGTCTGCTCATGATAGCATTTCTCCCACTGGTACTTTTCGTCCATTACTTCTTGTAAGAGTTTCGCTTTATAGTTTTTATTTTTTCGACACAGTGAAAAAATTCTGTTTTGAGGTTGAAGGAAAATTTTGTTCGGCGCCGCTTTCAGTGATAGAAGACTTCAAAAAAAACAGATACTTGCCCTAAACATTTTTTAGCTCCTCTTTTGAAAAAGTAAAAGATACTAGAATGAATATAGTTTTCCACAAAAATAATTATTTTTGTCTCTCTTCCAGTTTCTTTGTTCGTTTGCTATAGGGTGTTCTCGGAGTATAATACCCAGCTAAGGAATTAAAAACTTCTGCGGAGCACCATAGAATAAAAAACAAAACCCCTCCCATGATATAAAACCCGAGTTTGTATGAAGTGTTCATAAAAAAACCGATACTAAAAACAAGAGAAAAATTAAATACCATCGAAATTTGTCCTTTAATAGAAAGAATAGTCGCTTTGTACCTCTTATCAGCAATATAATGCTTTAGTAAATATCCATCGACAAATGTTCTTCTTCCCATTTCATATGCTCCAACAAGAATAAGAACAAAAGCTACTACATAAAAGGAATTTGAAAAAGCAATAATAAAAAATGATAACGGAAAAAAAACTGTGTCGAAAAGAAGAATTTTTTTGATAGGTAAACTTTTTTCAAATCTTCCCAGATTTTTCCCCATAAAAAACTGAAGAAAAGCGGACAAACCCAAAACCACACCAAGTGCTACAATTGGAAAGCCAAGTGTTTCTAAATATGGAAATATAAAATTTGTTTTTGCAATAGAAAAACCTGTAATTGCTCCTGTAAACGTTGCTAAAGGCAAAAATAACGTTCCTTTAACTTCCTTGAATACTTGTAACAAAGAGATATGCTTTACTGATTTTTCAGGAAGTGTTGGATTCACAAGAGACAAAGCAAAAAGAAAACCAATACTATCAAAACCTAACCCAATTAGGAGGGGAGTTTCTAAGCTAAGCTTTGTCGTATACGGAATAAGAGTAATAAGAACTGCACTAACAAGTGAAGCATAAGCAGTTATTTTGGTACTGATACTCATAAACTCATCTTCTTTTTTCAAACTTACAAGTGTTTCATGAAGAAATGCAGCTCTTGTGCCAGACTGGGCGGCAAAGGATAAGGAGGTAAAAATTGCTCCTAAAACAAAAAAAAGTAAAGAAGCACCATAGAGAAAACTCACTACTGCTAAAATCATAAATAGTTTAGCTAAAACTAGCATTTTTTTATGTCCAATTTTATCTGAGATGTATCCACTTGGAATTTCAAAAAGAAACTCTGCCAAATATCCCATTCCAGACCAAAAGCCGATTTGAACAGCATTTGCGTTTGGTAAAGTTAAAAAATATAGAGAAAGAATTGGAAGATAATACCTTCTCTGTGTAAGCTGAAGAATAAATAATTTCCAGATATTATGCTGTAATTCCATTTTTCTTTTTTCTATAGTTCTAAAACAAGTTTTGGTTTTGAAGAGCTAGCCTTGCATACAGCTGACCCTTAAACTAAAGTAATACATACTTTTGGCTTTCTTCGAGAACTTCGCTTATTTGAAGAAATCTCTTAACAACTCCATCAATTGTCTGAATTTTTGGTTCAAACTCCTCCAATTCAGAAAGTTTAACCCATTTGTATTCAGAATATTCTTCATTTATTTCAATTTCACCTTCTTCAAAAATTCCATAATAATGTGGTAAAACCATGGAGGTCCCATTTTTTTTAACATAAAATTCATTCGTAACAAAATCAAAGAATACTTTAATTCTACACTTAGTTCCTAATTCTTCTCTTTTTTCTCTTCTTACTCCATTTTCTAAAGAAGCATCAGAGGTTTCCATCTTCCCTCCCGGAAATGAGAATATCCCATCAAAATCGGCTTCGCCTTTTCTTTTACATAAAAGAATTTTGGTTTTATCTTTTGAAAAAATAACTAGTTTTTGGCAATATTGAAATAATGTCTCGTCTTCTCCCATAAGAAACCTTTTTCAAAGAATATTATAAAAATTTCGAAAGACTTCTTCGTGAAAAAAATCTGGAAATCCAAAAATTACTTTTGCAGTGCACAATATCTTTGTTTCCCAAAGAGTGTTCTTTTTTTCGTAGCTCCTCATTGTTCTTTCTTTTCTTTTTCCTTTTTTTCGTCTTTGAAAAAGAAATCGTGCTTTCTTGCTTCTTCCATAACATCTTCATATAATTCTTTTATTATTGGATTAAGTATTCTTGGTCTTTTATTGGCATCTATTTTTGTATATGTAATTTTATGTTCTTTCCAATCTCTTCCTTGAGAGAGAAGATTTTGCACCATAGGCTGGAGTTTGTCGATGGAATAGACTATTTTACTTTCCTCACTTTTTCTTTCTTCGTATTCTTTTGTTAGTTTTTCTACTCGTTCTCGAATCGTTGGCGGAAGTTTTTCTAAAAGTTTTATGAGTGCTTTTTTCTCTCTCTCCTCTTTTGTCTTAAGTGCTTCTTTGTCAAAGATAAAAGTATCTCCGGCATAGAGTTCTGCAAGGTCATGAATAATTGCAAACTCCAACATTTTTGCATAATCAAGTTCTTCTGAAAATTCTTCTTTGAGGAGAATGAGGTACATTGCAAGGTGCCAGCTGTGTTCGGCGTCGTTTTCGTAGCGATTAGAATGAGGAAGATAAATTTTACGTTCAATAGACTTAAAGGCATCAATTTCTTTGAGAAAATCAAGTATTTCTTTTCTTCTTTCTTTCTTCATCTTCTTCATTTAAAACTTGTAAAAACATTTAAACTTTTACAAAAAGCAGAATTAGTTTCTTGGGTAAATCGGACAAAACTTCTTTATCCTGCGGGATGATATGGCCCTGCCACAGTCTCAAAATTTCTTTTTTCCCATTCTTCTCTTAAACAGGATCTAAATTCTTTTGAAATAGTAATCCCATCTTTATGGAAGGCCATTCTGATTTGAGGTGATTCTGGAAGCACATTAAAAGAAGATTTTCCCCAGTAACGGTAGGTTTCTCCCTCAGGACTTCTGTCAAAATTCCCTAGCTCTTTCAGTGCAGGAGAAGAGGGCCCACCAAAGATGAATGTGTCAGTTAGTCTCACCGTTTTCTCTGGAGTTTCCTGCGTTAAGGTAAGAACTGATTCCCCTGCATCCCAAGGAAATGTTACTCTTACACTGTAATTCCCACATTTTGAAGAACAGAGAATATAAGGAGCCCCATTCTTTGTTCTTTCTTCAAAACAAGTGTTCTTTGTTGATACAAGCTCTCCCAAGAGAGAAGCTACTTCTGCAACATATTGAGATTGAATTTCTGTTTGCTCTGCTGCTAGAGATATACCCGAACTTAAACTTAGAACTCCAATTAGGGATACAAGTTGTTTTTTCATTTCTCATTAGTAACAAGTCTACAAATATAAACCTTTATCTTGTGCTCTGGCAACGAAAACAGAGAAAGTTTAAAAAAATTCCTCAAGCACTACTTATCTGAACATGGTATTTGAGGTACTCAAAGGAACAAAAGACTATGAACCTGCACTGCAAATTGTAGTGAATGAAGTTGTTAGCACTCTTGCAAAAAACTTTGAGCGACATGGTTTTCGTCCCTTTGAAACACCAACTATTGAATATTTTGAAACACTGACAAACAAGTACGACGAAGACAGCGAGATTGTACAGGAAATCTTCAAAGTCATGGATAGAGGTGGAAGAACTTTGGGCCTACGCTACGATTTGACGGTCCCGCTGTGTAGATACATTGCTCAAAAAAAGCAACTCAAACTTCCTTTCCGTCGCTACCATGTAGCTAAAGTTTTTCGGGATGGACCTACAAAACCGGGTCGTTCACGAGAATTTATGCAGTGTGATGCTGACGTTGTTGGCATAGAAGGTGTTGAAGTTGAAGCAGAACTTCTTTCTATGTTTTATGAAGGATACAAGAAACTTGGGATCAATGCAATTCTTGAGTTGAACTCAAATAAAATTCTTAGGGGGGTCTTTCTTCAATTTGGTTTTGAGGAAAACGATTTGCAGTCACTCATCCTCAGCACTGACAAACTGAAAAAAATTGGTATGGACAAGGTTCTTGCTGAGATGAAATCTCAACATTATGATGAAGAAAGGGCAAAAAAAGCTCTCCAACTCCTCTGTGAAAATGACATAAAAGAACTGAGAGAAAAAGCTCAAAATCCTCTTCTTGTACAAGGAGTGGAAGAACTTTCTTCTCTTCTCGCTTTGCTGGATGTTTTGCAAGTTCAGTACAGAGTCAATCTTAGTATGTCAAGAGGACTAAACATTTATACCGGAAATATCTGGGAAGCCTATGATAAGGATGAGCACATTAGTTCTTCCATTGGCTCTGGTGGTCGCTATGACAACGCTATTGGAAACTTCATTGGCGACGGACGTAGCTTTCCTGCCGTCGGTGTAAGTTATGGTATTGTCCCCGTTCTTGAATGTCTCAAAGAGAAAGAGCACAGAGAGGGAGTAACGGACATTCTTGTCATTCCTCTTGACGAAAGTTTAGTTCTTCAAGCACTTTCTCTTGCAAAACTGTTGAGAGAAGAAGAGCAGAATACCGAAGTTTTTTATGGATTTAAACTTAAAAAAGCATTTGATTATGCAGACTATTTGGGTATAAAACAGCTAGCAATTTTAGGAAAAAAAGATATCGAGGGTGGAGTTTACACTCTAAGAAATCTTCAAAGCAAAGAAGAAAGAAAAATAAGTTTTAGTTAACTTTTTCTTGGCTAAGAAAAATGATGAGTTTTTGTAAAGTACACGATGCTCTCGAAAATTGATGTCCCTAGAGCAGTAAAAAGAGTCAAGTAAGCAAAGAAGATAAAGAAAAGCATTACTTGCTCCATCCCGGAAGCAGAACTATTATGGATAAACTGCAAATAAAAAACAGAGGCTGCCACAAAGGACCCCGAGGAAAGAAATGTGTAATATCTCGCATTTGAATGTTTTTTCATATGTCAGGATCTAGAATGATAATATATTAACTTTTGTAATTCCTCAAAAGAAGTATTGAGCAAATTTTTTCTAAAAACTCTTAATAAATGGAAAAAAATTCAAAAAAATTCAAAAAAGATTAAATTTTTTCCACAAAAATCAGCCTCAAAAGTCCTAACACACCAGAGCCAAACTTTTTTTCTAGCTTGTGCTCTTGCTTACTCTCTCCAAAAGTAAAAATTGTTTAACCTTCTTCTTTCTTAAAGACATCCTTCCAAAACTCTGTTTTGAACGATAGATTTTTTAGACAAGGCATCTCTGTTCTCTTATGGTTGAAATACTATTCAATGAAAAACTTGGGAATTACACATTCAAAAAAGAGATTGATAATGTTCCTTCTGTCAAACGAGTGCCTATAAAATTCAAGGCCGAGGACAGTACAGCCCGCTTCAGAAAAGAAGACTTACGAAAAGAACTCCTTACTGCAAAGAAGCAACCTTTCGAAGATAAGCCTTAAATTCTTCCATTACTTTTGTTCGGCCATATTCAACAAATTTCACAGAACCTGCTCTTTCGTGTCCGCCACCTTCTGCTCTTGTATAAGGATGTTCTCTCATAATTTGTCCTGCAAATTCCGGAATAGAGATCCGAGAAATTCCGTCGCTCACGCGAACTGTCAGAAAGGTCGAACCAGAGGTTGCTGTAACAATTGGCTTGTCAAGTCCTTGTTCAAAAATCTTGTGAATATGATTTGTTGTTTTTCCAACAGCAGGATATTCCCCCCTATTTGTCCCTTTTTCTCCATCAAAGTGAATAAGATAAAAAGGACCAAAATCTTCTTTTTCAGCATAATATTGTGCAACTTCTTCAACTTGTTTGTAACGCTTTTCGAGCTCAGGAGCAAGGAGTTGGACAATTCTTTCTTGTGCAGCCTTATTTTTTCCAAAAAGATCGTCAATAAATTCTCTCGATTCCTGAAATCGCAAGTAATGAGATTGCATATCGACAATTTCCCCTAACTTTGCCATGTAGTCCTGTGTATAACCTTCCGCCTCTGCTTGTACTATGTACTGATCTTTCTCTGTACCATCACAGTGATCGAGAATAGCAGCCATCGCAGGAATAAGAACGGAGTTTGTGTGTTTGTCGTGAATGAAGTTTGCAAGTTCAAAGCCAAGCATTCCTGTACAAACATTCGAGTCAAACCCTTCAAGATAAGGATTGATGTGGGCTTCAATATATTTGTCAACTTCAACTTTTCCATCTTTAACCTCTCCTGGATAATGATGATCAACAACAACAATTTTAGCGTCATACAAAAGCATCTGCTGCATTGCTAGAATATCTTCTTGTGTCGAACCATTGTCTGTAATGATAATGAGTGGGGGCTTATACCCGTTTTTTACTTTGTCGCGAAGCCAGTAGCATAAATCTTTGACTGCATCTTCGTATTCATAGAATGGAGCTTTTGAGGGCGCACGTCTGTATAATTGATACTGAGACAAAAGATCGTTTCCGGTTATTTCATCCATAAAGGACAGTATTGCTCTCTCTATCGTAATTGCTGAAGAATACCCATCACAGTCGGCATTGTGTCTCAAAAGAATGGGGCGCCCTTCAAGAACTGCCTCTCTAATGATACTTGCAACCTGTACAAATCTCGGCTTAAGTTTTTCTAAAACTTCAGATTGGATGGAAAAAGATGTTGAGACTGGCTTTACTTTGTCGAGCTGCTGTTTATCTATTGCTTTTTGGAACTTTGCACTGTCTTTGCTACTTAATTTTTCCATAGAATATGCTTCTCCTTCTATGCTGTCCTTTCGCTCTCGAACTTCAAAGCCAACTTTGACGTCGTCTTCCAACTCAATCTCTGGATATGCTCGTGCTCCTGGCCTTAGGAAAGCTTTTAGCGTAAAATTCGCCGTCCCGTCATTAAGGACCATGAGTGTTGGCCCTGATGTTTGCTTGATCGTTTTTACTCGTGCTTGAAGTTCGAATTTCTTTCCAACATCCTCAGAAGTAATTTCTCGAAATGTTTTTGTCATTATTCTTTTGAGTGAGGGCCCGTTTATAAGATTACTGTCTATTCTAGTTGTCCACAAGACTCATTCTTTTTGTCTCTTCCCTCTCACTATAGTGTTCTCGAAGTTAAAAACTTCTGAGGAGCATGATAAGAAATAACCTGACTATGCAACCTAGAAGAATTCTTATAAAGAGACAAGAATTGCTTATGCTTTATGACTGTTGAAAGAACGTTTGTCATGATTAAGCCCGATGGTGTACAGCGAGCCTTAGTTGGTGAGTTGATTTCTCGTTTTGAAAGAACTGGCCTTAAGCTAGTAGCAATGAAATTTGTCCACGTTGATGCGGATTTTTCTAAAAAGCATTATGCTGAACATGTTAGTAAGCCTTTTTACAAGGGTTTAGAAGACCTCTTAGTCTCAGGGCCTGTTGTCGCAATGGTTTTTGAAGGTGCAAAAGCAATCTCACTTGTGCGAAAACTCGTAGGTGCAACAGAACCTGCATCCTCGGCACCAGGAACAATTAGAGGGGACTATGCACATATGAGTTATGGAAGAGCAGACGCCAAAGGAGTGGGAGTCCCTAACCTTATTCACGCGTCAGACAGTACTGAAAATGCTCAGAAAGAAATCCACCTCTGGTTCTCTGAAAGTGAACTCTTTGATAACTACGAAACAGTTCATCAAAAATTTATGTAGTTTTTTTCTTAAAAGCTTCTTCCCCTTCTTTTTGAAAGAGAGATGTTTCCATACATCTTAAGTTATAATAATTTCAAACTCACTACTGTAATAGTTGGCTGTCTTGATAATTACTGGGTATGCGGTTACATTGTGCAAGGAGGCAGTGCACCCATTAAGAGAAATATAATATGTTCCAAGTGTCGACAAATTTTCGGGACTGGAAAGACATTCAATATGATCAATTGTTATCGATTCAACAAGCACATTAACATTAAGAGAATTTTTCAAAGTAAGAACATTATTCTTTATACTTTCAACTTCAAGTTTTCCTCGGGCATTCTCGCGATTAGTTTCTTTCAGAACTGTCCCTTCAAAATCAGAATACTGCATTTTGAGAAGAAGGAAGGAAAAAGAAACTATCAGAAGAAGAAGGAGCATTCCTACGACAGGTAAAACTCCCTTACGTGTAACTTCCATTTTGTTGTTTGGATCTTTTTTGCTTTAAGTTGTTTTTTCTCTACCTCACAGTCCCAACAAAAACACATAAGAGTAAGTCTTTCAAAAAAACTATGTTAAAAATAGAGAAGATAAGCCCCAGCGTCAAACTTATTTCGGCTCTCGACCCAAACCTCCAAGTCTTTGACATCATCATGCATACAAAGTGTGGAAGTACATACAATTCCTACATCATCGACGGAGGAGACGAACTTGCCCTCATTGACAGCGCCAAAGAACAGTACATTGATGAATACTTCAAAGAACTCGAGGCAATGTGCGACATAAGAAAAATAAAATATCTTATCGCGAATCACACAGAGCCAGATCACAGCGGAGAAATGGAAAAACTGCTCTCCTACATGCCATGGCTCACCATTGTCGGCACAGCAACAGCAATCTCCTTCCTCAAAGACATCACAAACAAAGACTTTACAAGTATAGAAGTAAAAGAAAACACCAGTTTGAAAGTCGGCAACAAAACACTTTCTTTTTTCATTGTCCCCTACCTTCATTGGCCAGATTCCATGTTCACATATCTTGAAGAGGAAAATCTTCTTTTTACTTGCGACGTGTTCGGAGCTCACTACCACACAACGCAAGTCTACGACGACAAAGTAGAAAGCCAAGCTGACTATGACGAAGCATTTCGTTACTACTACGATTGTATTTTTGCTCCTTTCAAATCCTATGTTCTCAAAGCATTAAAACAACTGCACAACAAGAGTTTTGCTCTTCTTTGTCCTTCGCACGGCCCCATCATTCGCAAAAACAAAGATCTTGTACGTTCCCTCTATTACGAGTGGTCTGTTGAAGAAGAACTTGATTTGAACTCCTGCGCCATTGTGTACACCTCCGCTTACGGTTACACAAAAGAAATGGCAGTTCTGCTTTCTGAGGAAATGCAAAAAAAAGGTTTTCGTACAAGTCTCTTTGATTTAGTTAGTGATTCCATGGAAGAGGCCATTCAAAAAACCCATAGTTCTGGCGCGCTTCTTGTAGGAAGCCCAACCATAAATTGCGATCTTGTGGAACCCATTCAAGAATTTTTACAAAAACTAAGTCCTTACAAGTGCGCGACAAAGTTAACGGGAGCCTTTGGAAGTTATGGCTGGAGTGGAGAAGCTGTTTCCATCATGGAAGCAAGACTTGCACAACTGAAAAGCGAAGTGTATCGTCCGGGCATTAAAATAAAATTCAATCCAAACTCTCCCGATAAAGAAGCACTTGTACGAACTTATGGCGAACGCTTTGCAGAAAAACTTCATTCTTTTAACAAGCTTGCAAAAAAAGCACAATGGACACAGTTCACTGTTGGGAAATGGCGCTGCTTAGTTTGTTCAGAAATTTTTGAGGGAGACCAACCTCCCCAAGTTTGTCCTGCCTGTGGAGCTCCACAAGATCAGTTCATAAAAATTGAAAGTACGCAACACCAGTTTATCTCGGAGAAAGAAGAACACTTAGTTATCATCGGGGCTGGAATTGCAGGAATAAGTGCAGCACAAGGTGCCAGAAAAACAAATCCAAAAGCTCACATCACCATTATTAGTGAAGAAGAGGAAGAACCATATTACAGAATTTTACTTTCCAAAAAAATTGGGGAGGCACTTGACGCACCACTGCAAAAAAAAGAATGGTTTGAAAAAAATAATATCTCTCTAATCCTAGGAAGAAAAGCAGAAAAAATAGATATAAACACAAAAATAATAACACTCAACGACAAAGAAGAGCTTCCTTACACAAAGCTAATTTTGGCGATGGGCGCAGGAGCAAATTGCATTTTGCCACAGGGAAAAAATATCGACAATGTTTTTACTCTGCGAAATAAAAAAGATTTTGACAGTATTAATAAAGCACTAACAGAGAACACAGACAAACATGCTGTTGTTATCGGAGGGGGAATCCTCGGAGTCGAAATGGCACTTGGTCTTAAAAAACAAAATTATTCTGTCTGTATTGTCGAACTAGCGCCAAGACTTATGACTAGACAACTTGATGAAACTGCTTCTCAACTTTTAGAAAAAAATCTCCGTGAACAACAAATTGAAATATTCACATCAGAGAAAATAAAACTCTTTCATACAGATGCGCAAAACAAGCTTTGTTCTGTAGAACTGGAAAGTGGAAAGGTTCTGACGTGTTCGCTTGCAATAGAATCTTTGGGAGTTTGTCCGAACACTTTGCTTGCGATCGATGCCGGCATCACAGTACAAAGAGGAATTGTCGTTGATGAAAGAATGCAGACAAGTAAAGAAGATATTTTTGCATGCGGTGACATTGCCCAAATAAACGGAGTTTGTGTTGGATTGTGGGGCGTAGCACTTGAACAAGGCAAAGTTGCAGGGGCTTGCGCAATGGGCGATGAGAACGCTTTTTACCACCAAAAAATACTTGCAACAACGGTTAACATTAATGGCTACCATATTTTTTCTCTTGGCGATCTGGGACAAAAATATCCTTCCTTAGAATACCAAACTCTTTCTCTAAGCGATCCGCAAAAAAAAGTTTATCGAAAGTTTTACTTCAGGGAGGACCAGTTTGTCGGCGGCATTCTTATGGGCGAGACATCCAAAGCGACGCAGCTACACATTGCACTCGAACGTAGCTCCACTATGCAAAGCTTTCTGGACGCGCATTTTCTGAACGAGAGCGAGTGAGCTTTCTTCAATGAAATACCAGACCAAGAAAGCTTTGAAAAAATTATAGCTTAATCTTTATAGATTTAAACCTAAACTATATAAAATATTCGGGCCCACAAAAAGAAAGTGAAAAAAATCTTACTTTTCTTAATCACAACCCTCTGTACATTAACAAGCATTTTTGGAATCAGCACCCTTACAAGTTGCCAAACAATAAATGAATCAGGAGAATACATTCTTGAAAATACAAGCACCTATTTTTCAGGAGAAGACAAGCCTTGTTTTACTATTAACTCCAATAACATTTCTTTAGACTGTAATGGAGAAACAATCTTAGGAAGTAACCTTAACTCAGGAATTCTCATTAATGCTGTACAAAATATTACGATTAACAGTTGTAAAATTTCAAACTTCACGAAAGGACTTACACTCCAAAATTCAAATTATTCCACCATTAATCGTGTAGAGAGCTCTAACACAGATACAGGAATTTTCATCATAAATTCAAACGAAATACTCATTTCTCGTTCCACCATAAAAAAAACAAACACCTCTCTTCAGATAGACAACACCACATCACTACTCATTCTTGATTTTTTTACTCAAGAAATAAAGAAGGGATTAGCTATCTCAAACTCAATTTCTCCCTTGATAGAGAATTTTGTCGTTCTAGAAGCCGACAAAGGAGCAACAATAACAAATACTAAAAATCTTTCACTCAAGTTCTTTATTGCTGAGAAAACAGGAACTGGACTGTATGTCGAAAATGTAACTCTCTCAAATTTCTCTTCTGTATTTTTCGAAAATATTTCAAACATTGCATTCATAGTAAATAAATCCTCTAAAAATCTTCTCAATTACAGTATCAGTTATGCAGCAAATAATGGTTTTTTATTCCAGAATTCAAACAACAACACTATTACAAATATTTCATTTTTAGAAACTTCTAATCTTAGCTGGACAGTTTATTTTTCAAATTCGGCAGATAATATTTTTTTTGCAAACGATTTACAAACAAAAAATAAAATTATTCGTACTAATAATGAATCTCAAAATATTTGGACTTATTCAGTAAACGGGACATCTTATGGAAACTATTGGGACGATTTTCTTTGTTTCTCTTATGAAAATGAGAGCAATGCAAAAGCATGTACAAATCCCTCTGTTTATTTAATCTCAACTTCAGAACAAGACATTGCCCCACAAACTAAACAAAATAAAAAGAATGCGTTTTTACTTACTGAATACAGTCGGCATCCTTTGAACTACAATAAAAGCCTCGAAAGTATTTTTGATTCTATAACTTACCAAAATTCAGCTTCTTTGGCTTATAATACATGGAATAGTTTAAGTGGAAATTTAAGTGGAGAAATAAAGCAGAATCTTACTTTAGATAATGGCAAGTTTACCATTCTAAATACTTCTGAAAAAATCCAAAAGGGACTATACTACAATGCATCAGAAGAATTTCTGTCATACAAAATAGAAATCTCAAATCTTAACTTTACTAAAAATTTTGAAAATGAAAATAAAGCAAAAATAAATATTATTGGAACTCCAATAATGCTGCTTGGTAAACAATATGCCATCTTACAATTTAAGAATCAAAGTTCTTTTTTCAATTCCCTTACAATTGGAGAAGCCAAAGGAAAAATTTTCATTACAGAAAACTCAATTCAAACTCTAAACCTTAAAAACTCCCAAGTAAATATAAGCCTGATTACGGTATCAGAAAAAAATAAAGTACTTGCAAAAATTAATGAGCAGTATATTTTTTTCAACCTCTATGAAACTTTAGAAATCGACAATTATTATTTCACACTAGCATCACTCCGTTTAGCTGAAACCGAGAATGAAAAAACAGTGGCAGAGTTTATTATTTCAGACAAAATCATAGAATTAAACGATTCTCAATACGTTAAAGTAAATGGTTACGAACTTAATGAAACAAATTTTGAAACTAATTATATTGTTACTTCAAATTTTTCAGAGGAACTTTCCCAAATTGATATAAAATATTATGTAAAAAATGAAACCTTCCTCTCTGAAAATCAAAGCTTAGAAGACATTGTTTTTTCCTCCTTTGCAATTAGCTATGAAGGAATAAACCCTCTAACATACTCGACTTTAGACATAACAACAACAAATTCCACAATCAATTTTAATGGGACATTCAAAAATAATATACAAATCCCAAATGAAATCACCTTAATAACAAACAGTTCAGAAAACTCTCCTCTCTATTTAGGAACAAGTTCAAAACGAGTATATCATCAAGGATCAGATTTAATAAATATACCTCTCCTATTTCAAGAAAATTCATTAAGGGGTATAGAATATCTTGGAGGCACCACTATTGGATTTAATATCACAACACTACCAACAGACATTCCAGAAAACCTCATCCTATTTAGACTCTACGATCAAGACGAATTTTATCTGTACAAAATAAATTCCATTAACACTACAAACAAAACGATAAATTTTAGTGAAATTTTGACTTCCCGCTCAACAACATTAAACATAGGTGAACTTGAAAATCAACTCATCCCTAACCTCAGTCCTGGAACAATTTTCAATAACTCTGACACATTCTTTCTTAATCTTTCAAATTTAGGAAATCCAGATTTGCCACTCACTAATTTTTTCTATGTGAATTTTCTTGAATCTGAAACTGAAAACTTTAATTCAACAACAAAAACAGCCTTTCTTAACTTTAGTTATGACTTAAATAAGATTAGCCTAGATGAAAACTCCCCGAAACCAGATGACTTTTTTCTCTCTTTTTTAAGAGCAGAAAATTCTTCTGAGAATATTACTTGTTATATTGAAAATCCAAATCTTTTCCTCTTTCAGAAAAAATTTAACAACGGAACAGAATATGAATCTTACATTGATAACTACGGCACAGAGATTTTTATTAACTCATTAAAAAAAGATACTGTAAGACTTAACATCCCAGAAAAAGAAGTTCAAGCAGTAGTGACCCTGTATTTTGGGGAAGAAAACACAACACAAGTAAAAGAAATCTTTCCTACTCCTAATACTTCGCTACTCAGTTCAAACAAAGTAAATACTTCTTGGTATCTCCTGTGTAAAGAAAATTGTACTCTTGATTCCTTCGCCATCTTTGTAATAGAAGAAAATCTCACCAATACTCCTCGAAACTTAAATATTTTTTATTCTGCAAATCAACTTTCACCAAAGCTCCTAGAAATTTCTTTTGATACCTCCTATCTTCAGGGTTATCATTACATTATTGCCAACCTTAATTTAAGCAATGGAAGTCAAGAAGTATTTACAGAATATTATTTTAATACTTATGAATATAATCTCACAAGTCTAAAAAACAAGATTCTTTCAGACGAAAATTTACTTCTAAATGTCTCTTTTGTTTATGAGCCAGTTAAAGAGATTTTCAATCCAGATAATAGAACATATTTTCTTTTATCATACTATAACCTAACAACTCAAAATTATGAACATGTTAAATTTGGAAGTTATGAAATTCCCATAAGCAAATCCGGGGTTTATAATTTCACCCTTTTAGGATATCCTGATTCCTATCCAAAGCTAGGAAACTATTCTCTTTCCCTATTTACAAAAGATGCAAACCAAAAAGAAAAGCTTCAGTTTTCTGTGTATGAAAGAGCACCAAAAATAACTTCCATATCATTAGCAAATAATTCAGTAATCTCCTCTTCAAATCGAGGAGTCAAACTCATCCTCGGTTTTGATTCAAAAGTTTACAATCTCAGTTATCAAAATCTTGTTACGGGAAAAAACTATACTTTCTATAGCGAGAACCCCACTGAAATATGGAATATTAGTTTACTGTCAAACATAGGGGTGAATGTTCTAAATTTAACATTTGCGAATAAATATGGCCTCAAAAATTCCACCGTCCTAAATTACACACTAGTTTTAAATTTAAATGGAAGCAGTAATGATTCAGATGGAGATGGAATTAATAACTCCGACGACAAAGTTTTTGGGAATAACTCAAACATTTATACAAATATAGAAAACCTTTCCTTACGAATAAACAATAGTGAAAATATCAGCAAGATATTTAATTCTTCTTTAAACATAAGCCTATTTCGAGAAAATAGAAAAATTATAGAATTTGAAAAGAATTTTGCTAATGCTACAATAAATTTAACAGAACTTGTAATAAGAGACACCAGAGAAGATAATCACTCCAGACTACTCATTTCAGGAATTGAACTCGAAGATAAAACAAAAAATCTCTATTTCGATTTACTAGGCGATACTGGCAAATTTGCATCTCTTTGCATAAAAGATGAAGACATTGAAGACTTCTCCGAAATGTCAATAAACTGTACCGGTTCAAATGAACTATATATTGCAGAAATCCCTTCGATAGTTGGAAACTATACCATTTCATACATAAATGCTTCAAATTCAACTGTTGAAATAACTGGTTTGTCTCACAGTGCTGTCAGCCAAGTTTGTACTGAGAACTGGACATATTCGGTTTGGTCTCCTTGCACAAACACTGTTCAAACACGAACAGCCACAGATTCAAACGCATGTGGTACAACAAACTCGCGAGAAAACTTAACACAAAGCTGTTCAGAAAGCAGTTCTGGAGGAGGAGGTACAAGCAGTTCTTCAAGTTCTCAAAAAAAAGAAACTCCAGAGGATTCTAGTCAAAATGTAGAAAAAAATATGTTAAATCTCCCACCTAAATTTCAAGAACACTTTCAACTTTTAGTAAATGAAAATTCAAATCTTAATAAGAACTTAACAGGAATCAAAAAAATAACAATAAAAGAGAAGTCCTCAAATAAAACTATTCTCGAATTTGAGTTTAATTTTTCTTCAAGATTTCTTAATCTAAGCACAATAGAAATCCAGAAAGGAAAGCAAAGAGACAAAAACTACATAATAATTAAGGGCATAGAGTTATTCGGAGAAACAAAGATTCTTCACTTAAAAAGAAACAAAAACTCCTCTTTTGTTTGCATAAAAGATGAAGAGATTTCCTCCATATCAGAAATTTCTGAACAATGTGATGAAAAAAGTGAGTATTTTCTTCCCTGTGATTCTAGAGAATATGGAGGATATATGTGTAGAATAGAGACAGAAGAGTTTGTCATCTCAGGTTTACGACATAGTGCTGTACTTGAGAAAGAAAACCCAATAATAACCACAGAAGAAAAGGCAATTCAAGAAAAACAAATAGAAGTAAACAAAACAGTAACAGATCTTACTCCTGAAGTTGATAAAGTAGAGGATAAATCTCGAAAAATGCAATTAATCTTGTATTTAATTGGGGGAAGTATTCTGACTATTGGATTACTTGTAGTAATAATTTTACTCATCGTTAGAAAAAAATAACACTCCCCTCAGCTTCTTCTAAATATAAACAAAGGACAAAGGACGGGAGTGACAACATAATTTTAATAAACACTTTTTGTCTGAACTTTCCAATGGCAACGAAATTCTCTATACTGGGCAATGAAAACTCTGTGTTGTACTACAACTTAAACAAACAGTTTTGCGACATAAGTAAAGTTATTGTGACAAAGGAAATTCTTCTTGCATCTTTTGAAACAGACACAGTTCGTAACTTGTTTGAGCAACTTAAGGAAACAAAGGATGAAGAATACCTCACGCTTGTACAAGAAGCAGAAAAAGAAGAACTCTTTGACCAAATGATAAAATCTGAACTCACAAATGCAATCAACGAGAAATTACAAGAGATCTCAGATGTGTACATTGATGTCAAACTGAATAATTACAGTTTCATGAACTCTGTCTCGAACAACAAACTGCATCTGACGCTGCGCTGTGAATCTTTCTCTCTCACGCGCTATAATGTTGAAAAAAGTACTCTTGGTTCAAATATTCGAAAATTACTCCACCTTTATCTTCTGAATAGTGCAAATATTTTCCGCAAAAAATTCATCGACAATATTCAACTAGAAGTATATACTGCAATCGACATCCACAAGTGTGTGCTTCTCAAAAAAGAACAAGAATCTCTTCTTCTTAAAGCAGCCTTTGGATATCCTTATCAAGAACCTTTTGAACATACTGTTGGTGATGAGTTTTATTTTTCAAAAGGTGAAAAATTTACATTTTTTAAAAATAATCAAACACATGCGAATGTTCGTGAGCACAGTTACATTACGAATCGTGAAATCCACAGTGCTGAAAAGATTCTCTCTAATCCAGAACTTATTGCAATAAATGAAAAAACTAAAAATATTAGTGATGCTCTTATTGAATTAATTATCACAGAAAAAGGAGGCATAAAGATAAATCATATCTCTCCCATGCTTGATCAGTTGTATACAAATTCTGAAAATGGGATTTTGTTTCACAAGGGAACAAACACGTATACAAAGGTTGCACTTCTGAGTATCAGAGATAAATTAACGGAAGAGACAACAAATCCAAAATATCTCTTTGTGCGAAATAATGAAGAAACTGAAGAATTGCTTGAGAATTTGCATCTTCTTCAGTATGTTGACGGACTTATTTTTACAAATAACTTTTATGTTCCTCTTTTAGATATTATCGGGCGTGCAAAAAACATGGACATTTTGTACTATAAGGATGCCTTGAAAAGAAGTTTAGAAGTTGAAATTGATTGGGATAAACTTATCATCCATCAAAAAAACGAAGAGGCTCAAGCAAATCCTTTTGGGGCAATTTTACAAAAAGAAAAGGAATCTAAAGATGAATTGCTCAATAAACTCAAATCTTTTGACTTGAGTACGCCACCTCAAGCACAAAGGGAAAGGGCAAATATCGAAAAACTTGCTGAAGGCCTCATTTCTTCTCCGCAATCTAGTACTGCCTCTGCAAACAAAGGAAATGAAGCGCTCTTCTCAATGGCCAGTCCGAAAAAAGGAGAAAAAGTTTCAGCTTTGGGCATGCTCGCAGCAGCCGCACTTCAAAGAAAACCAGCAGATGAAGAAACCCCTGCGCTTCAGCAAAAACAGGAAGAAAGTCAGCAAAAACTCCAGTTTTCTGATTTTTCTGAAACTGAAAAGAAAGAAGAATTTTTACAAACTGCACCCAAGGAAGAGCCTTTTGAAGAAGCAGACCCTTATGATTTTTTTGATGTACCAAAAGATAATCGAACTACCCTTCAAAGTCTCAGTCCACCTGAAGACGAAGATGATGAAAGTGAACTTTATGACGAAGTGGAAACTTCTGAACCCGCTCAAAAAATTGATCGTTTTGAAGGAGGAGCTTTGGAGTTACAGCGATATGAACACGTGCTTGCAACGGAACTTCTAACTACTCTTGAATATGAAAATAAACACTATATTGTGAAGGAAAAAGAAAAACTTCTCGCAAAGAAAGGAAAGCTCTATATTATTTGTGATGAGGAACCTGAAGAAAATAATCCTCTACACACGTATATTCTCCCCTTACATTTTGCAGGAAACATTCCCGCCAGAAAGAACCATATTTTTCTTCTCAAGGATAGCGAAGATTTTTTTCACCTTGATGAAACTGAAATAGATACAAATTATATGCTCAATCTTAATGGTATTCGTGAAGAAAGTAAGGAACACTTTTTACGAGCATGTATTGAAAAGATGGGAACTCTCTCCCTCATTGCCTCACGCTCTGACCTTGCACTCGTTGAAAAAAATATTAATGCCATCACGAGACTTTATCTTAAAGACCTTGAAACACAAGAGGAAATAGAAGAAATAAAAGAAGACCTACTAGCCTTTGAAAAGCGCTTCCTTATGAGAGAGTAAAGAAAAATGCCCACTGAAATATCTTATACCGGAAGTACAGGGGAAGAAAACCAAGTTCTTTTTTGTAGAGGAAAGGACAGTCTTGCCTCTCTAAGACATATTGAAAAGACAGGAGAGAGAGTTGCAAACTCGGCCCAAGTTCTTGCTCTCCTCTACAAGGGCATTTCTGCTCTTGAAACGTATCAAGTGCAAACTCTTTCTCCGCCACAAATTACTCTGACCACTTGTGATGCACTCGTAATCAAGAGAGAGGGCCAAGAAAGATACAAGCTTTATCTCCAACTAGAAAGTCAACTTTTACTGGACAGATTAAAACGAGTTTCTCCCACATCATGGAAACAAGGTGCACCCCTCAGTCCCGGAGACTTTGAATCCTTTACAGCTTCCTCTTTCGAACTCAACAGTGACGGGCCGTTTTTTCTCCCTCCTCTCTTGAACCTCCTTACTAGGAACTTGTCTCTGGAACCTCTGCCAAATCTTATCTCTGCCATTTGTAAATACAGGCAAAAACAAGGTTTTTCTGCGCAAATGCTTTCTCTTCTTCCACCTACAGATACTTGTATTGAAGAAGAGGCGCCACTTCTTTTCCCCATCTCTCTTCTTTTCACAAGGAGATCTTTCACATTCTTTGGCGGCACTGGACAAAACTTTTCCAATTTAGTGTATGCCCCTACTCTTTACATGCCACATTCCTTAACGTTCGTAGGAGTGAACCCTCACGAAACTGCTCAAACTTTACTTCAAGCCCGATTCTCTGAACCAAAACAAGGAGTGAAAACATTGGAAGAATATCTCGGAGTGGAGCCTAGTGGAGAACGGGGAAAACCACCTGTACTTTATTCTTCTTGAGCTCTTGAGAAAAGCGCAAAAATTTATAACTAAAATCACTTTTTCTCTAAAACAAGCGCCTATAGTTTAGCTTGGATAGAACGGTCGGTTGCGGTCCGGCTGGCAGGGGTTCAAATCCTCTTGGGCGCGTCGGAAAATCTTTCTTTTCTCTCCACAATGTTTGTTACTTTTCTGTAATTAAATAGATTTATACTAAAAATAGGAAAAAAAAGTTATGCAAGAAAAAAATGTAAAACCTCAAAAGCAAAAAATAAAGAATACTGTTCTCTCACTCTTTCTCCTTCTCTTTACAAACTGCCTCTTTTTGAGTACGGATGTTTTTTCCACCCATCTCAAAAATGATCTTCCTTATACGATTGAGATTTTGGATTTGGGCCAATCTTCAACTTCTCCAATAGAAAAAATCAAACTTACTCAAAATGCTTCTACACTCCTCACATCAGGAAATGCATATCTTGTACTGCAAACTAGTACAGATAAATCTTCCTTTTGGATGCAAATCCCAAGCGAACTTTCAAGTTCTGCCATAAAAACAACTTACCTCAGACCTTACGAACAAGGAAGTCCAAAACTCCTCTCTTCGGTTTGTCAGGCAGAGGCAACACTACAAGAAACGATAAGTACTCTCTCTTCTGATAGTATTATTACGTATACAGCTTATGCTAATTTTGAAACAAATACAGAACTTGAACAAAGATTAGCTCAATTACAAACAAACTACAAAACTGCGATTGAGAACAATATGTACATGAAAGTCTTTGCGTATTTAGAGATTACAATAAAAGATGCTGAGAGTGGCCATGAACTGAATAAACGATATCTTCTTCCAACAAAAAGTACGACAGATGGAACTTACTTCTACAATGCTCAAGTTGAAAATAGCCCGACAAATCTCTATGGAACGTTTGCCCAATTTCAAGATCTTAGCACTTCCACTCACTTTGCTTTTTTCAAGAATATTTCTTTAATGAACAATGCGAGAATTCCTTATCAATTACTTAAGGAAGAAAGTTCTCCAAAAACGTTTTCGTTTTCTCTTGCTGAACTCAATCCGTCTCTCCTTTGGAAAAATAATTCTGTCTACGACCTTACTTTACACCTTATCCCCATAGATGGAAAGTGTGACTTTAATGAAAATGGGATCCTTGAAGAGAATAGTGAATTCATGGTAACAAGTCTTACTACTGCCACAATTTATCCTTTAAGTAATTCCGATCCTTCCCCCTATAGAAAAATAAAAGTTCTAGGAGAAGGAAACATAGCATCCTCCCTTATTGCAAAAAGTCATGAGTGTGGTGATACTCTTTGTACAACATTTCTCTCAACAACTGGAGCTGGTAAAGAGGGGGAATCGTACATTTTAACTGGCATTACTCCTTTTGAATGGACAGCACCGGCAAACAAGGCTCTTTCCTTTACGGCACCAAACAGAAGAGTTTTCTTTTCAGGTCCTTTTAATATGAAACTTACATATAATGACGCCAGTGGACAAAGCTACTATCTCCAAAATCTCACTCCTCGTTATCTTACTCCCCAAACTGTACAAAGAATAATTGATAGTAAAAAAGACGAACAAAAATATATGAATCTTTTTTTAGGAAAGCAGGCATCAGCGTTTTCTAATTTTGATCTTTTCTTAGACACTTGTTCAGCGCACATCATGGATGAAAGTTTTGATCCAACTACTCATATTCTTACCATAGACGTTCTTAGTAGTCTTGAAGCTTTGAAGAACCCTTGGAATTTCAAGGATATAGCAGGCTATGAAGATTTTTCAGAATATTACGACATGAAAATTCTTTCTTTCCTAAAGATCTCTAATCCTAGTACGGGTGAGCTAACGTATCTTGCGGCTCAGGACACCAGCAGCCAGGACTATGCGTATTCACAAGGCGGAGTTGCCGGTACAGACAAGCAATTGGAAACCCTGTTCGGATCGGAATTTCTTCTTCTTAAGAATAAAATTGCATCATCAGTAGGAACTTACAAGGTTACTAAGGTTAGTGATATGACAACAAGCATTCAGTTTGATCTTTCACCTCTTTATGAGGCTGCGTTTCTTCCTGAACTGGAGACCCCCCAAATTGAAATTTATGCAATTCCTGTAGATGGAAAATGTGACTTTGATGAGAACGGCCTCCTTGAAGGAACTGAATCAAAATTAAGTTCTTGGACCATAGAATCTTCTCTGCCTCTTGGCGGCGTACTTGGAACTGAACAAACGCCTATTGAAGTAAAGAAACTTCCTAGAGGGTATTCACTGTGGACCACTACGGTAAATGAAGAGACTGCCCAAGAATTAGTCTTTAACAATAAAAAAAATGAAAAAAGACGTTTTGTTCTTCTGTCGAACGGGTCTCTCTATTTTAAGGATAGGAATGATGAACTCCACTTCATTGCGTTCTCTTCCTTTGTCCCTGTTGAAGCAAATATTTCCATTAACTATAAAGAACTAGTTGCTGACGGAAGTGAGGAGTTTCTCACGGATCCTAGTATAAATCCCGAAACAAAAGCACCTCTTTACCTAAAAGAAGATACCATATTGAAAATGAATCTTGTCACTCAGTTTAGAAATAAAGAAGACGCTTTGGAAAAAGTTAACAAGACTCTTACTCTTATGAACTTCTTGGATATTGAAAAAAATCTTACGTACATTGAAAGCACAAATAGAACACGAGTACTTATTTCAGTAAAAAATGTTCCTCTTTCTTATAGAGAAAATTTAACGATATATGTTGTTCTTCCAAAAGAGGATTTGCCAAGTTTAGAAAAACTTACTTTGCTTACTAACTCTAAACACTTTTTTGTAAAAGATAAAGACCCTATTATTGGATGGCAGTTTAATTTTAGTGATGAAAATGAATCGGTCGGATTTGAACTCGAAGGGAATGCCAGTACGGGCACAGTTATTGTGACACAAGACCCTGTTATTTACAATGAAGGAAACCTCCTCATTAACTACAGACAAGAACAGTGTAATCCTGATGAAGCTTATCTTTTTGATATCAATGACCTCATTGACTCTCCTGTAAACAGACCGCAAAGTTCGGATCTCTACCATATTTGTGTTGGACATACTTCGCACTATTTAACAAATCAAACGCTTAGTTCAGTTCTCAATCTCTTTAATATGACTACGGCTGCGACAGCAAATCTTTCTATAACTGGATTTTTTCCGAGTTTCACAATCAACCTTTCAGATCAAACTGACCCTTTTACAACATGGAGTTTTTCCATTGGCAGTCTTAATCCGGGTGGGTATTCTTGCCTTGGTTCGCTTGAAAACACTGCTAACTCTCTCTTTGGCGATTGTGAGTATACGGAAAATAGAGTGTGGATAAAGCTCAATACGGATGATAAATCTCCTCAAACAACAATCAGCATTTCTTCACCGGGCGGCATTATTGAGGCAACACTTAATGCTAGCGATCTCCCAAATCCTGGTGCTTCTGGTGTTAAGGGAATTTATTATTGCGTGGACGAGCTTGGAGTCTGTAATCCTGATAACATTAGTTCTTTTTCAGCAGGAGAAAATATCACGTTTTCTCTGACGTGTTCAGGAATTAGCGGCTGCACAAAATATGTTCGTTTCTTTGCAGAAGATAATAAGGGAAATAAGGAAGCTCTTCAAACTGAGACTGTCACAATTTTGGACAAGGGCTCGAAATGTGAGGCAGATTGTACTGCAAAACCTACACCAAATCGATACCTCAAAGAATGTAATGGCGTTAGTGGATGCAGCTATTATCCTTTTGCTCCAAATGGTGTTCCGGACGCTGGAGTGTACGTTGCAAATGCCTGCCATTTCCTAACTAAAGGAAGTTATGCTTCATACAATGCTAGCCATGATATTTTGTGCCCGAATGGACCGGTTATTGCAAAACGTCTTACGAATGAAACTGTTGATACGAAAGAGAGCACTTGTGAACACATCGTTAAAGATAGTTATTTGGTTCTTGTCAATGGAGAAAAAGTTGAGATGAGTATTCTTGTCTGCCTTTCTTAAAAATGGAAAAAAAAGCTGAAATTCATACTGTCTTCATCTTTATCCTTTCAATTATCATGATTCTTTTCATTGGATATCTTGTAACAAAATTTACGCTTACGTTTGTTGAAGATAAAGAAATGAGAGAAAACTCATTAATCTATACACATTTACGAGCGGACATAGAAAAAGTTGCTAGTAATTACGGCTCTGAAAAATTTGCTGAGTATAAGGTCTCAAGCAAAGCTCAATATCTGTGTGTTGCTAGTCAATCATTCTGTTCACCAGAGGGGACATTGTTACCTGAAAGTACTCTTGAAAAAATTCAAGTTTTATATGAAACTGGATCTAATGTTGTGTTGCTTGATAACAGTGCAATTCTGACCCACAATAAAATAGAAAATATTAATGCGGATCCTGCTTGCTTTTGTGTAAAAATTAGTAAGGGGATAATCAAGTTGTTTATTGAGAATAGGAATAATAAGGTCTTTGTCACGCCATTGGATGATGAATAAGAAAACAAGTGTTCTCGAAGTTGAAAACTTCTGCTGAGCACTTATAGTATACGAATACTCCTAAAACAATAAAAACTTATTAAAAAAAAAAAAAAAAATTACTGGACGAAAACTCCGGACAGGTCTCCGCTTTGACCTGGACGGGAAGTTATTCTAACATCTCCTTGAGCAGTCTTAACAATACATCCTTTTGTGATAATGTTACGTCTTGTGTAGTTTACATTTGCAGGATTTTGTGCTACTCCTTGAATTTCAAGACTAAGGGTTGCCCCGCCTTTATTCACAAGTACTTTCTCTTTACTCAGGAGAGAACGTTTGATGTTACCTCCTCTTACTCTTTTTACTCTCACACGACTTTTACCGATGTGAGTCAAAGCAGGGTCTGCGCCCAGATCTGAAAGCCTTTTCTTACGGAAGGTAAGGTACTTCCTACCAGATGTTTTTTTTACGGATCTAAATTGTGATTTTGCCATTTTTTACTACCTCATTCTTCCTCCATTTGCACGAATACTTGGTCTTGCTTTCTCAGCACCAAATCCTTTGTTCTGAAGTCCTCTAGATTTTCGACCTGCTGAAGTCAATCCTCGCATAACTCTCTTTGTGTGCTTGTTGCTGCAGTACCTATGCAATTCTTTGTCCGTCATAATTTGAGGATGGTACACATCAAGAAGAAGAACTTCGTACCAGTAAGAGTATTCATCTTGTCCAACCCAGTAGGAACCAAGAACTTCCATATTTGGATATCGTTTTTGGGCCCGCTCTTCACAAATCCATTGGTAGTTCTTTGACTGCGCAATTCTTGTTGAAAGATTTCCTCCTGAACGACCTTTCATAATACGAGGGTTGTTTTTTCCACCTCTTTTAACTCTCACTCGTGTAACAATAACCCCTTGCTTTGCTTTGTACCCTAAAGCATGCGCTCTGTCCGGCCTTGTTGGGTATTCAACACGCTCAATGGAAAGCCCACGTCTCCATTCGATAAGTCTTTGCCTGTACTCTTCCCCAAGTGTTTCTCTTGGTTTTTTCCAAGCTTCTTTGACATATTTAAGATATCCCATTTTTTATTTTAACTTCATCCTTTCGGACAAACAATAAGAAGTACAAGATCTAAACTCGCATCAACACGGGTATCATCGCCAGTTTTGAATTGTATTCTTTGGAAAAGAAACAAATGGAAGTTTATAAATTTCACGCCTTACGACCAAAACAAAGCCCAGAAGAAAAAACTACAAAAATAGGGCACCTAGGTCTCTTTCAGAAATTTCGGCACTTTGACATGTCATTATTAAAATGTTTAAAGTATCGTTCGAAAGAAATCCGTGCTGTCTTTAGGCTGAGGATGAATTGAATGATAATTTGTACAACAATCTTGGTATACTCATTTGAAACTCCGTAGAATCCCCTTCTTTTAAGCTGAGAAGTTTGAAGTTTTCTAGCACTTCAATCAATTTTAAAAGTACAGAGGATTTACAAAAGACTTATCCTTCATAAATATTTTCTAGATTAACCCTGAGACTTGCCAAGGTAAGACCAAAACTGTAACTTTTGAAACTCTTAGGCAGTCCGTGGACATACCACAATCGAGCAATGTAACTGTTACTTACGAGCAGCGAAAGCCATTGTTCGTGTTCGAGTTAGAAGGACCATTGTTCAAGTTCAGAGCAAAGGCACCCGCGTTTGCACCATTGTTCCAATTGCCCCCGGACAGGAAAACACCCTTTGGCTTTTGTATTTGTTTTGATCAGGAATTCCACTTCCTTTTCTTAATATAAATTTGAGGTATACTTCTTTAGTAATCCTCCCAATAACTTACCGAGTAGTTCTGATTTCTCAAGCATTAATAGATATTGATTAAATGGCAGAAAATGCAAATCCTTTGCTATCCTAAGAAGAAGTTTAAATTTGTCAAAAAGATAACTTATTTTCCGTAACTGAGAACTCTTATCTTTTTGGTTTAGTCTTGTAAATTTATCGAGTATGATTAACATTTCTAAAGCTGTTTCATCAATACTCTGCCTCAATGTAAATTTTTCACTCTTAGGGAACCTTGCAAGCGAAGGATACAAGTTTAGATAAAGATTGTACACTTCATGATAAAGTAAAAAACCATCATCTTTCTTACCACAATTATTTTCCATTTTTGTTGTCAGGTTGTTCCAATTTTCTTATTAGGCCATTCATGTATTTTATACTGTCCTCAAGAGTATTTGAATAATTTTCTTTGAGTATGTTCAAGTCTTTCAAAGTCGATAATTCAATTTGAAGTTGTGATAGCAAAATCCTCACCTTGTTGTATATTTGTAACTTTCCTTTCAGAGACCAGTAATTATATCCTGCATTTAAATCGGGGAAAATCTCTATAACATGAGAGTAAGCTTTTTCGATTAATACTTTATGCCCCGTACTATTTACTCTCAAAGCATCCAATTCTTGAATTATCTTCAAGAAGTTTGGAAAATATTCTCGATATATTGGCAAATCAAAAGCATTCATTTTTCAGTATAAATTTTTGCGAACATGCTTCGCATGTTCTCATCCCTGGGGCGGCATTTAGCCGCCCGCCAGAACTCCAGAGTACTAGAGTGCCTGAACTCTAAGTTACCATCATTCGTACAATGCTCATCGTGCAAAGGAGCAGCGAAAGCCATAGTCCGTGCTCGAGTGAGAAGGACCATTGTCCAAGCGCAGAGCAAAGGCCCCCGCGCGCGCACCAGAGTCCCAAGCGCCCCCGGACAGGAAAACACCCTTTGACGCACAATATCCAGTACAAAAATCGGGATACTCATTCACATTATTATACGCACCCAAAATGTCGTAACCATCGTAATATCTCCCCATTCCTTGATTCGCATTCCATCCATTTGAAGGAAGCTTCAAAGTGGGAACAAGACTTGCAACCTTGCCTGTGCCGTCATTGCTATGGTAACTCATCCATTGCTGGTCTCCTCCATGATATCTGTATGGTGAACCAAGACTCTCATTTGCATAGACCCAAGCGTCAACCCATTCCCAGACATTGCCTGCAAAGTCCCAGAGTACTTCTCCGTTTGACAAGTTCAAAGTTCTTCTTTGTCCTGCACATGCCCTTCCACTTGTTGTGTCATCACCAGCTACAAAGTTGTTATACGAACCATCACAAGAACTCAGACTATCTCCTGTCCCAGAGTAGCCATTTCCGTCGTCAGTGTCAGCAGCAAGTCTGCTTGAGGGACTGTTGTCGTTGTGCCCAGAGTACAAGAAACCAGTGCCAACGACAGAGGAGTTCCAGTTGCTTGCGACAAACTCAACATTGTGTGCAATCGTCAGCCTCTCTTCTTCCGTCATCAAATGAAAGCCAGAACCCAAACTCTCACACTCTACCTTTGCTGCGTTCCACGTAATCGAAGCCCAAGGTAAACTAGCAGCTTGCGATGTCGCAACACCCCCAACATTCTTTGCTTCGTACTTCATCACACAAAAATTGTGTGTGCCGAGTTCAGCATTTCCGGGAACGACAACATAGCCGTCCGGACATGGGTTCTCGTACACGTAAGAATTCACATACTCCGTCTTTGAATAAATCCTGCCATCCGTCACAACGACAATCTCATTCTTCCCTTCGTTGGCGCAGTCACTCATAGGCAAGACATTCAAAGAATTGTTTGTCAAACCAGAAACAAAGCAATCATTTCCGTTAATAGAAACGCTTTGGATTTTAGCATTTCCCTTCACAAAAAGAGTTCCGCCAGACAGACCTTCAACAGAGAAAGAGCCAGAAGAACTTTGTGTGTCGACATGTGAAAGTGTAGAACTAGAAAAAGATTGGTACCAGGTTTGAAATCCGAGTGCCGCCAGAATAGCAACGACAATCAGCAAGACACTAGCGACAACAGGAGAAATAGCTTTTTTCGAAGAGAGACACGAAGAAGACATCCTAAAATTAGACGAGACAAGTTTTGGGGAAAGCTTAGTTCTGTTCATTTTTCTGAACCCTGTCTCTGAACCCTGTCTCTGAACCCTGTCTCTGAACCCTGTCTCTGAACCCTGTCTCTGAACCCTGTCTCTGAACCCTGTCTCTGAACCCTGTCTCTGAACCCTGTCTCTGAACCCTGTCTCTGAACCCTGTCTCTGAACCCTGTCTCTGAACCCTGTCTCTGAACCACATAAAAGAAAAAGCGGTTTTTTGAACTTATAAACATTATTTACTTTGTTCAGTAGTGTCACATTAGCGAGTTGCAAAATCAACCTCGGATTTGCCAAATCGCAATGACCTTTGAAACTTATTAATGAAGCAATTTTCTTCTCCACATAATACTTTTTTACTCTTTTTTTGAATCTTCTAAGTGTCTCATTTCTTACTTTTAATCTCTGTTTAAACACATTAAAACCTAAAAAGGGAATGCCACACTCAATCTTATTTAAAACTAATTTTTTGGGAGAAACTGACAATGTAAGCTTTTTTTGAAGAAACTCTAGGATTTCATCCCTTATTTCTTTTAACTCTTCTTTTCCCTTAGCCAAAAATACAAAATCATCAACATATCTAGTATAAAAAATATTCTTTCCTTGCTTTCTTATTTTTGGTTTTACAATATGTTCGACATAAAAATCCAAATCGTGAAGATAAATATTAGCAAAAAGTTGAGAAGTTACATTACCTATGGGCATTCCCGTTTGCTTATTTGTTAAAGGATTATTGATCTTTTCTTCCCTATAACTATCAATAATCATCTTAACATAAAACAAAAAATCCTTATCCACAACATATCTCTTAATCTGTTCAAAAAGAAGTTCTTGTTCTATGGAAGGAAAATATTTGGTAATGTCCATTTTTAGAAAGTAGACATATTTCCTTGCTTCTTTTTGCAAGCTTAAAACTGCTTGATGAGAACCCTTCCCTTTACGATTTGCAAATGAGTTAAAAATAAACTTTTTCTCATAAATCTCCTCAAGAAAACTAAAAACAGCATGATGTAAAAGATGATCCTCAAAACTTGGCGCATTGATAACTCTTTTTTTTGAATCTTCAACGATGAAAGTTCTATATTTTTTATGAGAATACCTAAATGTTCTTAGTTTAGATCTTAGAGTTAAAAGATTTTCTTCTAAGTGTTGTTTATATTCGATTACTTCCTTTGTCTTATTTCTCCCCTTATAGGCCAACAAAAATGAAGTGTGAAGATGCTCCAAGGAAGTAAATTTGTCAAACACAAATGAATCCTGAAATCAGTTCTTTAAAAAGAATCGTTTGAAAATTCTCAGAAATAATGTAATTCCTTAGCTTGGCATTATATAAACCCTGAAGCTCTGCTCCGATTGGGATAGGCACATTTTAACGATTTCTTTCCTTATAGTAAAAATGCTAGTTAACTGAAATTTCGAAAAGAAACCAACCTAACAAACAAGCAGTTCAACAACAAGGAATAAAGTAACAACTAACAATTATCAAAAAAAGTAAAAATAAATGAACATCTTTTACAAAAAATTTACAAAAAATTTATATTCTCAACTAAAAATAAAAAAGTCATCATGAGTTTTTCAAAAATTCCCAGACAACTTAAGGACTACAATAATACAACAAATGATATTATTTTGAGTATTCTTGCAGAGCAACATCCTTTGAGTATGAAAAAACTTTACATCATTGCAAAACGAGACTATGCCTTCCATGCAAGCTATCAAGCTCTGCATAAATCCTGCCAATATCTTCTCCTAAACAACATTATTATTCGCAAAGGAATGGATTATGAAATAAACATGAGCTGGGTAAAGTATCTTGAAGAATTTGCAAAAGAACTTCGAGGCACATACAAAAACCCTCCAAAAGAAGAGAATGAACAAAAAACAATGACATTTTATACTCTTGCAAGTCTTGATAATTACAGCATAGAGCTCTCAAAACATCTTATGGAACAAATGGACGAGGGAGAGATTGCATATGGCGAACTTCGTCATGCTTGGTGGCCACTCTTCAACTCAAGCGAGGTGTATGATAGAAGTAAACAGTCAAAAATTTTTTCAAAAGTACACCTCATTCTTAGTTCTGACAGTCCCGTCGACAGATGGATTGCTCAATACATGCGAACGCTTGGCATGGAAGTGAAAACAAATTGTTCTTGTGCAAAGCAATGTGACATTTTTATTTACAAAGATACGATTGTGCAAACATTTCTCACTCAAGAACTTAATGATCTTTTAGACAAACATATAACTGGGGCAAGCTGCCTTGAAGACATTAATATGAAACTTTTTTTTGAAGAAGTTTTTGATAGTAAGCACAAAATTGAACTTGTCATTACAAAGAACAAACGCCTTGCTGAACTCCTCAAAAACAACATTTATGAGAAACTCCATGAAAAAGATGATACCAGAAAACAAGACTGAGGATAAAAAAAAGAACAAGAGCAATCTTATTTCTACTTTGCAGACATTTCTTTTATGGAAAAAATTTTCATAAGTGCAGACCTTGCAAAAGACAGCGTACATAACAAAGAGTACTTTGGCGGACATGGAGCAATTCTCGGAGCACAACTTGCAAAGGAATACAAAATCCCATTAAGACTCCATGCTCGTCTTGGAAAAGATAAAAGCAGCACAGAATACCTCCTCAAACTTCAGGAGCAAGGCATTGACACACAAGACATCCAAGAAAATCTTCCTAGACTTCCCCATCATTACTACGAACACGAATCTCAGTCGTGGACAGAAGAAACAAGTAAAAAAACCGAAGGAACATATCAAAATTTTTCTCTCAAAGAAGCACAAAGAATTAGCAAGTGTCTTTTTTGTACACAGATTCACTCTTCAACAGACATCCTTCTCAAACTAAACAAGCAGTGCACTATTTACTCAAAGATTCTTGCTACAGAACTTTTAGAAAAAACAATGTTTACTGAACTTTTTCTGCAACGAAGCTCTGTACTCTTTCTTGCTGTTAGGAGCCAAGCAGAATTGAGACAGGTACAAAAACTTCTTCTTGCAAAAAGAAAAGCGCTCCCTTCGTTACAGACACTCATTCTTACAAGCACATTTTTGCAGATTATAGGAGAAACACCTTTGAAAATTCAACTTGAGGATCACTCCTCCCTCTTTAATGAATATGCAACTAAAACGCGATTTTTTGCAGCTCTTTTTTACTATAAAGAATTACAAAAAACAACTTGGGAAAAAAGTGTAGAACTTGCATTGCGAGATTGTAAAAAGAAATATCTTCCTCTCTAACTACATTTCGAGTAACCACACTCGGGATTAATACAAAGCAAACATCCCCCGTCGACTTGCAGAGATTTCTGATTGCACTGGGGACAGATCTTGAAATTGTTTACTTCAAAGGTTGTCTGAGGATTTGCTTTTTTTGCTGATTCAATCCAATTATCTAAAGCCTCCTCTCTGCCTGCAATAAAGCCAATGTCAACGAAAAACTTCTCAATTATCATGGCAACTTCACTGTAAAACGAGTAAATGTATTTTCCTTTGAGAAAGTAACCACCGCCGGGATCATAAATACTTTGTAATTCTTCAAGGATAAATTTTGGGTCTTTAAAGTGCCGAAATATTGCAGAAATTAAACGAGTTAAAACAGTATATTCTGGCAGTTTTGAAAGATCCTTGGAGTTAATAAATATTTCAATTGGCCTATTTTTTCCTGAAGTATTTTTCACATAACTCAAAGTAATATACAAATTTTCATTCACAAAACGACTCCGGAGCTTATACACTTTTGCTTCAACAGCCTCAGGGCGATCGAACTTCTCTGACTCTAACGTTGCGGGAACTTCTTTTGTTTGCAGTTTTCCCTTCCCCGAAGTTTCAATAGATTCGAGAGAGCTGTCTTTTTCAAGCTCAAAATTTTCTTCCTGAACAGGAATCTCTTCAATTACTTCTTCAATGACAACATTATTTGTTCGAATTACTTCCATTTTTCTTAAAACAAACCTTTTGATTTTCCATGATAGACTGTCGTCAGTCTTCCACCTGCCGAAACTAAAATGTCGTTTCCTTTGACAAGGCGCACTTCATCACCATCTTTTATTTTGAACTGTTTATCTTTGAATTTCTGAAACTCAGTCTTATGACTTTCAACACTTAAAATTGGATAGCGACTTCCGTCTCTGTACACTGTAATTCCTTTCAACTTATTTTTCCATGCCCGAATATAAATGTCAGAAATTGTCTCGGGATCAACATCTTCAGAAAGATTTACTGTCGAGGAAATACTATGATCAATATACTTTTGTGCAATAGCTTGAACTTTAACTCTCATTTCTGGAGAGATATGGTGTGCTGTTCTGAAGAAGTGAGAAGGAAGAAGCCCTTTTAATTTCTCTTCATTAGCTCCCTTTGCTTCTTCTGTCTTTCCCATAAGATCTAAGTATGCCTGAACAGTATTGTGGAAAATATTGTACACTGCTCCCTGATTCATCTGTTCGCTACGCCGTGTGTAGAACAAAGCAAATACGGGTTCTATCCCTCCTGAAATTCCCATGTAATTTTTTTCTGGTGTTCGAAATCCACAAATGGCATTTGAGATCGTTCCTGTTGGAGCAATAGACAAAAGGGCAATATTTCTCAACCCATGTTCTTTGACGAGTTCTTTTACTTCCTCATCAAGAATTTCCTTAAAGAAGGGATTGCGTTTGTACTCTTCCCATTCAAAGCAAGGGGCACTTCCTTTCTCTTTCGCTAAAAGAGCAGAGGTTTTGTACGAGGTTTGACAAATTTCATTCATGACTTTCTCTAACAATTCAAGAGCTTGGGCACTATCGTAGGCAAATCCTAATTGATTAAACATATCTGCAATTCCCATCACTCCTAGGCCAAGTCTACGTGTATTATGTGCAGCTCCCCTTTGTTTCTCTAGAGCATTTAGGGATTCGTTCCACCACACGACATTGTCGAGAAAGCGAATGAGATGCGCCGTCGTTCTTCTCAGAAGCGACCAATCAACACTGGCTTCAGAGGTGTAGCCGTGCTTTACCATACGCGACAAATTAATCGAACCCAAATTACAAGCACCACCATCTTCCAGAGGAACCTCTCCACAAGGGTTTGTTGAAATAATTGGTGTTCCTACGTAATTGGAGGGAGAATATTTACTCATCTGCGACCAAAAGAGAAGACCTGGCTCTGCAGTTTTATAATTCCCTTCAACAAAGGTATTCCAGAAATCTCTAGCTTTGTGAAGTTGTTTTATCTCGCCAACTGAGGAGCTTGAATAATAGGTCAGGAAATCTCCAGAGTAGCGAATAGCTAGATCAAAAAGAAGAGAATCTGATTGAATAACATAATCTCCATAATAATCTCTTTTTTTACTCTCTTGCAAATCTTTTTCTTGAAGGGCAGGAATATTATTTTTGAGAAGGTATTCATTTAACGTAGCAAGATTATCAAAAGCTTCCAAAAGTTCATACTTTGAAAGATCTTTTTTAGACATCCCTTCTCCGTAGTTTGCAGTGTCTGCACTAAGACCGGCAACTGGACCGCCGAGTTCTTTTTTTTTGTACACAAGAACTTTGTCTGGACCGTACAAATTCTGCTCTTCAACTGCTGACATAAATTCATCTGAAACTTTAATTGAAATATTGGCAAAACGAACTTGAGTATTTTCAATAACATTCTTTTTTACTTCTTCAAGATGTTGCTCAGAAAACATGCCGCTGCTTTGAAGTCTTTCCATTATTTGGTCTGTAACCCAATTAGCTTCTTTTTTTACCTTCATAAAATCAAGAACATCTGGGTGCTTAATGTCAATGGTTAGCATGAGTGCCCCTCGTCGTCCGGATTGGCCTATCAGTCCTGTCGTCAGTGAGTAAAGTTCCATGAATGAGACTGCTCCGGTTGAACTGTCGGCGGCATTGTGAACCCTTGCATTTTTTGGACGCAGTTGGGAAATATCAATTCCAATACCCCCGCCAAAGGAGTAGGTACGTGCAGCTTCGTACGCGGTCTTGTAAATTCCTTCTAGACTGTCTTCTGCGATTTCAGAAACAAAACAGTTAGCAAGGGTCTTGAGGCGGTACAAATCTCCGGAACCTGCAATAACTCTGCCGCCAGGTAAATAATGGCCCTCAAAAAGATCTTTGTAAAAGGCAAGTGCAAACTTTTCTCTCTCTTCCTGATGATCTTCAACACAGGCAATGTACGCTGCCAAACGCATAAATACATCCTCTGGCCTTTTTTCAACAGTTTCATTTTCAAGATCCTTTAGATAATATTTTCGTCGATAAATATTTTCAGCGAGAACATTGTCTCCAAAATAATTCTCAAGAAGTGGAAGCTCACCTGCCTGAAATTTCTCCAAAAGAAAAAAATAGGTTTCTTTGTACGCGCGAATCCTTTGCGGATCTACCAAGGTACTTAGTTTACTTTTGTGGTCAAACATTGCTTCCATCTTCCTAAAAAACTCATTTTTTAGAACCTCACTTTTCTCATCTAAAACCATTTTCTCAAGCTCCTTTACTTTAAATTCTACCATTTTTACACTCTTCCCCCTTGAGTATCTGTAAGAGATACTCTCTCCTCAGCACTAGAAACAGAGACAGTACGTTCTTCTTTCTTAATGAGATTACGAGCAAATTCTTTTCCGTCAAGTGAACGTAAACCTTCAATTTGACCAAGAAAATCTCCCATCGTTTCATAATTATTATGTACGATAGCAAATTTGAGAAAAGCAATCTCATCTAAAAGCAGTAATTTGTCCATAACAATCCCCCCTATATCCTTTGTCGCAATGCAGGTTCCTTCAAGATTCTTAACATCACCCACAACTTGCTCCAGAACAGCTTCAATCTGCTCCAAGGTTACGGGACGTTTTTCGCAAGCCTTGAGAAGACTATTTTTAATTTTTTGAAGATTAAAGACTTCCACAGACCCATTTGATTTTGTCACCTCAAGATCAAGCTTGAGAATCTTTTCGTTTGTGGAAAACCTTTTTTGGCAATATAGGCACTCCCGTCTTCTCTTAATGGAGGTTCCATCTTTGCTCTCTCTCGAGTCAATTACTTTTGTTTCATTGTGATTGCAATAAGGGCAGTTCATAGTTTCACCTTCATAAGAGCTGTCGGCACAAAGCAAGACAGACCAAGAGATCAAGAAGTAGTAATAAATCTTACTAATTGCTACTACATCTTGTGCCTCTGTCTTTTTGCTCGAAGGAACTCTATTTATATTTTTATTTTTTACAAAAGTGTCAACAAAAATGATTGTAATTTCTTAGAAAAAAACAATATCTTGTAAGTAAATGAGTACTACTCACACAAGATATAGTAGGTGTGCTTATTCACAGCAATAAGAGAAGAGATTTATATAAAGAACCTGCGTCATTAGCTTATGATCATCCTTTTACTCACACTAATTGATGTGCATACTCTTTTCATACTTATCTTCCATTCTTACCTTCCATCGCTTTATGTTTTCTCAGGAGCAACATTTGCTTTTCTCAAAGGTCTTGTTTTCTATCTCCCTACAAGAGACCTCTTCAGCTTTTTGGACATGTTCATTTCCCTCTTCGTTCTTTTTCTCCTCATAGGAAATCTTTGGTGGCCAATCTTCTTCCTCATCCTTTTTTATCTTCTCTACAAAATTGTCCTAAGCTTTGCCGCCCTTGCTCTGCGCTAACTTGAGATGAAAAAGTTACCATCATTCGTACAATGCTCATCGTGCAAAGGAGCAGCGAAAGCCATTGTTCGTGCCCGAGGCAGAAGGACCATCGTCCAAGGACAGAGCAAAGGCACCCGCGTAGGCACCAGTGCTCCAACGGCCCCCGGACCGGAAAACACCCTTTGACGCACAATATCCAGTACAAAAATCGGGATACTCATTCACATTATTATACGCACCCAAAATGTCGTAACCATCGTAATATCTCCCCATTCCTTGATTCGCATTCCATCCATTTGAAGGAAGCTTCAAAGTGGGAACAAGACTTGCAACCTTGCCTGTGCCGTCATTGCTATGGTAACTCATCCATTGCTGGTCTCCTCCATGATATCTGTATGGTGAACCAAGACTCTCATTTGCATAGACCCAAGCGTCAACCCATTCCCAGACATTGCCTGCAAAGTCCCAGAGTACTTCTCCGTTTGACAAGTTCAAAGTTCTTCTTTGTCCTGCACATGCCCTTCCACTTGTTGTGTCATCACCAGCTACAAAGTTGTTATACGAACCATCACAAGAACTCAGACTATCTCCTGTCCCAGAGTAGCCATTTCCGTCGTCAGTGTCAGCAGCAAGTCTGCTTGAGGGACTGTTGTCGTTGTGCCCAGAGTACAAGAAACCAGTGCCAACGACAGAGGAGTTCCAGTTGCTTGCGACAAACTCAACATTGTGTGCAATCGTCAGCCTCTCTTCTTCCGTCATCAAATGAAAGCCAGAACCCAAACTCTCACACTCTACCTTTGCTGCGTTCCACGTAATCGAAGCCCAAGGTAAACTAGCAGCTTGCGATGTCGCAACACCCCCAACATTCTTTGCTTCGTACTTCATCACACAAAAATTGTGTGTGCCGAGTTCAGCATTTCCGGGAACGACAACATAGCCGTCCGGACATGGGTTCTCGTACACGTAAGAATTCACATACTCCGTCTTTGAATAAATCCTGCCATCCGTCACAACGACAATCTCATTCTTCCCTTCGTTGGCGCAGTCACTCATAGGCAAGACATTCAAAGAATTGTTTGTCAAACCAGAAACAAAGCAATCATTTCCGTTAATAGAAACGCTTTGGATTTTAGCATTTCCCTTCACAAAAAGAGTTCCGCCAGACAGACCTTCAACAGAGAAAGAGCCAGAAGAACTTTGTGTGTCGACATGTGAAAGTGTAGAGCTAGAAAAGGATTGGTACCATGTTTGAAAGCCGAGTGCCGCCAGAATAGCAAGGACAATCAGCAAGACACTAGCGACAACAGGAGAAATAGCTTTTTTCGAAGAGAGACATGAGGAAGACATTCTAAAAGTAGACGAAACAAGTTTTGGGGAAAGCTTAGTTCTGTTCATTTTTCTGAACCCTGTCTCTGAACCACATAAAAGAAAAAGCGGTTTTTTGAACTTATAAACATTATTTACTTCGTTTAGTAGTGTCACATTAGCAAGTTGCAAAATCAACCTCGGATTTGCCGCTCTTGCTCTGCGCTAACAACTAAAATCTTAACTAAAAATCGATCCCTTTACGAACACCTTCGCCGTCATAGCAATAATGTTTGCTTTCTAAAATTTCAAGGACAAGATCTGCTTTTTCAAGAAGTGCCGACGGAGCAAAGCGTCCCGAACTTACAAGCCTGCCTTTGCGCTCCATCAGCTCCAAAAGCTCACTCTCTCGAAGAAGCTCCGTCCTCGCCAAAGTATTAAACTCATCCACAATCAAAAGCTCAGCCCGAGACGACAAAGCTTCCACGTACGCCCTTTGTGCTTCTTCAAAATCGCCTTCCCCATTTTCAAAACGAAAACGGCCACCATCAAAACGCACTCCCCCACTCACACTATACGAAAAAAGTTCTGGAAATCTGCGAACTAAAAGATCAAAGAAAACTCTTTCACCATAAAAATCACCTCCTTTGTCAAAATAGATGAAATGCGTCTGTACTGAAGAGAGAAGCTGAAAAAGAAGAAAGCCAAAACAAAAGGTCGATTTACCTTTGCCGTTTCCTGTAACAATGAGTTTTGAAACTTCTAAAGGAGAAGAAAAAGAAGAGCTTGAAGAAGAAAACTCACTTACTAAATCAAAAAAGAAAGTTCTCTCACAAAGTTCAAAGTCATTGCGTTCATGTGTACAAAGTACAAGCTCCGTACTCTCTCCTTTGTACGAGACAAGCAGAGAAAACATGTCATCTGCAATCTTGCCTGCGCCCAAATCAAAAACTACCAAATCGTATCTTGGACAATTTCTTTCACAGAAATCTTCAAAAGAAGCGTATTGTTCGGCTTGGAGATTAGCTTGACCAACATGGAAAAGAGACTTAGAGGAACAAGAAAAGAAATCAAGATGAAAAGATTCTCCTTCACTTCGCAAAACCTTATGGAAAAAAAGAAGCAGAGTATTTCCACTACCAGAAGAATCGACAAGACAAACTCGAAGTTTGTGACCCAAAGCCCGCATAGCAAGTCCGACGCCGACAAAGCTAAACTCCCTCTCAAAACATTCTTCCAAGTAGAGATGAATAAGACCTGAATTTCTAGTTCCTTCCATTTTGTAAAAAGCTAGTTGAGATTAAAGATAAAAAGAAGAGAAAAAAGAAAAAATTTCTGAGGGAAAAAAAAGAAAGAGAAGAAGGAAAAGAAAACCCAACACTACGAAAGGAACAAATAAAACAATAAGAGTTTGGGGAAGGGAAAACGAGTACACAACAGACAAAGAAAGAAAAAGACTGTAAAGGAAATAAAGGAAAAGGAGAAGGAATAAGAAAAGGCCAGCACTTAAACTAAATGTTGACACAAGTACAATAGCATAAAAAAACAAAGCATATACAACAGCAGTGTGAAAGCCAACACTTAGTAAAGGTCGAAAACGTAATTTTTTATCTAAAAGTTCTGCCATAAGAGAAAAAACCCCATAAAGAACATAAACGAAAAGATTGAATGCGAAGGGATACACCATGAGTATTGCATAGACAAAGTGAGGATTGAGTACTCTCCCTTCTAAGAAGAAGCCCCCAGAAATAAAACTTGCAAGATAAAAAACCATGACAATTAAATAATTGACAAATAATGTTGTTAGAAAAATTTCTTCAAGATTTCTTTCTCTTGAAATCTTGCGAATAACCTGCTTATTAAAACTGAGAATCTGTAACCCTTCTGCGAGTGATCTTCCTATGTACATGGAATATCTTTCATGCTAAGAATATTTAATAATACGTTATCATTAAAGAGTCAACAAAAAAAGGGGTTTTTCTTCTTAGGTAAAAGCTAGAAGGAGAAGAAAACCTAACATGAAAAGTGGTTCTGCAAAAAGATTGCCTAAAAATTCTCGTAAAAATGTTTCTTCTTCTTCACTTTGACTGTTCAAGTATAAATCAAGATCTGCAAACGTCAATGCAAAATTCGCATATAAAATCCCCGTTCCATATTGTTCTTGTGAAATGAGGTCTCCTGCATATTCAGAATAAATTACAGGAATTAAAGGAAAAGCTCCCGACTCTCTTTGCGAAAGCCGTGTTTGTGTAAATTCAAAAACACGATTTGCATAAGCTGAGAGAGTTTCATTATCAACGCCAACGGAATTTAGAACTGTGTTAATTCGCGCACTTAGTTCAAGCCCTTTGTACAAACAAACGTATTCTTTTGTAGGATTTCTCGACAAGGCAGATTGTTCTGATATTTCTTTGTCAAAAAAAGTTATTCCATATTCCTTGAGAACTTCTTCTTTCATTGTTAGTTCTCTGGAAATCTTCATACATGCAGTATCCAGAGTTTCATCTGTAAAATGAAGTTTCTCTCCACTATGAACGAGAAGTTTTTCCCATAACTCAATTGTGTAATATCTTTCAAGAGCATAGGAATACAAAAGAGTCTTTCTTGAGGTAATGTCTTCTTCAAGATTTTTTTCCTTTGACACTGAGATATTTTGCGTCTGATTTTCACTGACTGTAGAGTTTGTAGATGAAGTTTCATTGTCAAAGGGAAGTGCCACAGTTATGGAAAGTGATGAATTCAAACTTTGAGCTTCTTCAATATAGGCTTGTGCCTCATCTAGTCTATCTGAGATAATTAGGTAAACATAAAAATCGTTAAGAGTTTGAACTGAATTAAGATAAGAGGACGAAAGGAGTTCGCGTTCTCGCAAAAAAAGATTTTTGTCTAGTTCTCTCAATTGCTCATCAATCCCTTCTTTCAGAGAAGTATTTTCTTCATCAAGAATACTGCGATAATTAAGATTTGCTGTATAACAAAAACTTGCAGAAGAATAAAAGTTTCCAAGTTCATATGCTGAAAGTGAGGAGTTATAGTTTTGTCGTGCCTGTGCAAGACTTGCATTAAGAGAATCCTTTATTTCCATAGGGTCCAGAACTTGCTCAAAGTAAACACTACGCGCGCATAAATCATCTGCAAGAGTTTTCATTAGTGTGGAATACGAATCATAACTAATACTCTTTTGTGGAAGCTCATAGGTGTCTGGACCAAAAAAATTATAGGCATCAACAATATCAATAACTTCTTGTACTTCAATATCGTTAGAACTTGCATTATAAGCTGAAAAAATTGGAATGAGTATTCTTTTGAACCCTTTTTCGTCAGCAATTGCAATTTTTTCTTCTATTCCTCCAACAACTCCTATGAGGCCACCCGAATTAAGAGAACCCGTAATGACCACACCTTTGTCGACGGTTTGTCCCCTAAGAGTTTTTGCAACAAGGATTGCTATTGCACTGCTGGCACTTGGTCCTTTGAGAACAAGAGCAGAACCTGAAAAGTCATAATAAAAATCGTATTTGTTACAGTTTAAGTCAAAAATTTGACAGGCGATTTTCTGAGAGTTGATGACAGAAATTTGAGTGTCAATTTCTTCAAGAGTATCTTTTCCAATATAGATTTTTCCAGATCCTGGAACAACTTTAAGAGAAAGATCAACTAGAGAGCCGCCAACTATCTCTCCCGCTTCATTCTCCGAGACTGCCAATAAAGAAATAGAATTTGTTTTTGACCCTTGAAAAGAAAAAAAGCAAAAAACGAATGACAGAATCAACGCCGCTTTGAAAAAAAGCCGAAGACCTGAATGAGAACAAGATTTATGTTTATCCATAAAGAATGTTGCAGAAAGTCCTTTAATAAAACTTATGCTTAATTCTGACGTGAACATCTTGTCGATAACCTCTCGTGAAATTACTGCCGAGTAGTACAAAACCTAAGCTTTATAAAGCTACATCTCTTTACTTGAGACGAAATGACAAACTTTACTGCCCCTTATTCCGGCGGCTCAAGCTTGGGAAATAGCCCTTACTGGGAAAACTCAAGAGAACCAAAATTTCCAATACACTATACAGAAGAAGGGCTTGAGAGAAAATACAAAGCATTTGTCCAGAAAGGGCAAGCACTAGCTTCTGTTCTAAAAACTGGAACTCGATTTGAAGGAAGTAAAAACGCAAAAAAACTCCTTTGCGAAATGTTAGAAATTTCTGACTACTTGGGTCAAAGAGACGATGCTATCAAAGCTCTTGCTAAAAAATACGCCACATTTGGGCTTACTGAAGAAAGCATTAGAGCCATAGAAACTGCCTCTTTAGAGAAAAAAACTCAAAATCTTGAGAGTCTCCTTGAAGAAAGTAATCAGAAAATGACAGAACACGATTCCAAAGTAGATTACCTCCTTCGCTCAAGAATAAAAAGAGGAGAATTTGACGAAGCTGAAATCTTACTTGGAAGACTTGGACTTGCACCTCAAGAGACAAAGGAGTATTATGATGTTATAGTTAGAGAAAAAGAGCAAAAAGCAATTGCACAAACAAATTACAATATAGCAACAAGACAACTCGGAGATATAAACAACGCTACTCTTTTCAGTGAACGTGCTGGATTAAACAAAACTCCAGAGGAGATTAGAGGAGACATCCGAAAAGAAGATAACTACTCACCTCTAAAAAATCACTATGACACCGCCATACACGCTGGAAACGCCAGAGCTGAAACTGCATACAGACTTGGACGCGAACTTGGAATGTCTCGAAAGAAAGTCGAGCAAGACATGAAAGCTGCTCGAAAAAAGAAGAGAAAGGGAAGCTGGTTTGGCTGGCTTTTCGGATAAGAGAAAAAAATAGACAGATTAAAAATTTTAAAAAACCCCCATTAATAATGGAGATTTTTACTAGTATCATACTGAGAACCGCATTCTCCCCTCATTGTAAATGGAAAAAATACTCCTAAAGCATTAGGATCTTTCTCCATAAGATTATGACCCAATGCAAAATCTAACATCAGCTTATAATTTCCAGACTTTAAAAATATATTTCCTAAATAATCAGTACCAAAAAACAAACGATATGAAATAGGAGCCCCTGAAAAAGTAGTTGCATCTAAAGAAAGAGTAAAATGAGCGTCCCTTTTCTCAGAAGGAGAATAACCAAAATTATCAAGAGTCTTCCTAAGAATGTTAGAAATACCCTTAGAAAGAATGGGGTCAAACGCTTCACCAGAGGGCAAAAATATTTTAGCAACTGTGTGACACTGCAACTTTGACGCTGGAACTTCAACGGAAGGAGGCGACAAAGCAGGATCCTCTATAGGAAGTGGAGTTAAAAAATCAGAAGTCACAGTTGTTTCAATAGGATAAGGAAAAGAAGGAGGAGCTTCACCATAATAAGTATATGTAACATTATTGTTTATAGTAGATGGTGAAGCCTGCTTTTTTAATGCCCCCAGTTCTTTTTTTAATGCATTATATTCTTCTCGTGAAACATATTCTGTATCTGTTCCCGTCCCATCATCTGCAAACGCCGGAGCTGGTGAAAGTGCTGACATAAATGCAAGTGCCGCAACTAAATTTTGTCGTGTCATTTTGTTTGTTCCTGCTCCCATTGTGAATATTTAGTACTAACACCCTTAAAAACATCTCCCCTTGCAGTTTCGAGCTTCTGCAAATACCCTTTCCCTTCATCTCCTAATGCTTTTACCAAGGGAAATACCCCTGTCAGAAACTGGCTATTCATTACCTCAGAAGAAGGGAGCGAAGGATCATAAGTAAGAGCAACCATTTGATTTTCTAAAACGTTCACAAGAGGATAACTCTTTTCTTTACCATCCAAAAGAATAATAACATGTTCTTCTTTTATATCATAATGATAGGGAAAAAAAGCACAACTCCGTGTTGCATCTTCCACCCAACTTATTTCAAATGGTCTCTTAGTCCTAGGATCCTGCCCATCATAAGCAAGTTTCGCGTCACGACAATACTTTGCATGAGATGAAGACATAAAATCTGAAACTACCTCTTTCGTCTTATCCTTAACGTCTCCAACTTTCCCCTCAACAATTTTTACTCCTTTCTTTACTGCCCCTGTAACTGCATCCTTTGTTTCGGAAAGACTTTCCTTTAGTCTCTTCGGATCTTGCCCTATCTCTCGAACTTGTTCCTTAGCAGAATCAAGAAAAAGTCCATATTTACTATCTGGATACAAAAGCCCTGCGCCGACAAGTCCGACAGCTGCCGCCAAAGAACCATAAGCAACCACACGAAGACCCAAAGAAGCAGTAGCTCCAAAAGCTTCCTTTACTAGATATCCTGCTGTTCCAACAGTCCCAACAGTCCACCAAAAAGGAACATTAAAAAGCCTACCTAAAACCGACTCAGATTTTGGATGTATTATAGTTACCCTTCCTCCCAAAAACTTCTGAGTTCGATAATTATCTTTTCTATCTACGAGACTTTCTCCTCCTCTTTCAAGACCACGAATTGGCCTAGCTTGACTTCTACTATAAGCCTCATTCAGCTCCCCCATCTCTTCATCACTTGGAATTGTTGGGCGAGAACTTGGGCCATAGCCCCCCAATCTATCTTCTAAATTTGACATGTTACTCCTAATAAGTGTTCTTCTAAATATATAAACCTATCCCTTGTTAGGAGTGAGAGGATAACAAACCCCATTTGCGTCAGAATCACTTTTAATCCAATAAAGATTCTCCCCTACATTAGAATTATTTGGATCTTGTGCTTTAATCTCTTCAAGTTCTGAAATATAAGAAGTAATTCTCTCACAATCAACATTAGGATTAAAAGGAGCAAAAATTTGTGCATGAGTTTGCCACTCAATTAAACGATCTCTCTCTTCTTCATTACTTTGGTCATATAAGGCAAGAAACTGATCGTTTGGAAAAGGAAAACATTGTTTTTTTCTAGAAGGACTTCCATTATTGACGCAAGTTTTTCTCCAAGAAACTGTTGGGACTTGAAAAGGTCTCGAAGAATATGAAAAATCACCATTTTCAGTTTTTTCTTTAATATAAAAAATTCCATCCAAAATCTTAGTATTGAGAACAGAAATTCCTTCATCAACTGCTTGCGAATAAGAAGCAAAGTCTTCACATTTGTAGCACAGAGATTCTGGAAATTTTCCATAAGCATAAAGCGCTTCAGCCCCAATTACAGCAGCATAAAAAGAAAAACGAGTAGCTGTTTTCAAAAATTTGACTACTTCTTTTTTTCTTTCTCCTAACCAAGCTTGTCTTTGTTGGTCTGCCAAAACCTCCCGTATTCTTTCCGCGAGAAGCTGTGATCTAGGACTAGGTGCAGGAGAAGGAGTAGAGGGGGGAACAGCAGGTGGTGCTCGCCTTGAAGAAAACAGTTTTTGAAAAAAAGTACGCCTATCTTGCTTTCTTGCTTGATAGAACTCAGTTAATCCTTGAACAGTCCCATCATCTGAGTCAGAAAGCCTCTCCTCTAAAGGTCTCATTTGTTGTTACTTAAGAGTAGACAATTTATAAATCTGTGCATAAAACTAAGATTACGTACCGCCTAAGGAGAACTTGAGAGAAACCCAGTAAGTACTATTTCTAAGTCCTGTTTTATTTGAGGATTTTTCATTTCAGCTCTCAAAGTCTTAATTTTATCAATATCTTTCCAATATTGAAAATCATCAACCTCATTCTTTTTTCTCTCATAATAGGCACTAATCTCCCTAACAAACTTTTTTCTATTTGGATTATCAAGAGAGAGAATCCTCTGATTTTCACTTACAAAAAAACTTGCAAACTGATAAAATAAATCCTTAATGACATCTTCAGTTAAAGCATCATTCCTGACATCCCCACTAGAAAACTCAGTAAAATCTGTAGAAACACGAGTTAAAATAGCAAAGATTCTTCTTTGTCTTTCTGAAATAAGACCTTGTAGAAATCCCTGAATTTGTACTGCATTTGCTCCATAAAGCTGAGAAAGACTATTCAGATTATTAGAATACTCGGTTACCAAAGAATTAAGGGTTTGAAGATATTCAGCTTTATCCCTCTCAAGTTGTTTCTTCTTGTTTCTTTGCTGCGTCAAATAATCTGCAACAATTGCATTGTCAAGAGAAAGGAGCCTTTTAACATTCAATTCTTGAACTTGAGCCTCATGAACAGTAAAATTCCCTGCCAACTCTTCCTCAAAAGATTTTTGCAAAACAGCAATACTTTCTCTTATTTGCGGAGTTCCCGACAAATTTGGATTCTTATCGGAAAGACTCTTCACTTCTGCACAAAGCGCCAAAAGTTTACCTAACAAATCTCTTCTCTCATCACTAACCATTTTAAGGAGCCGCCCCACCGGACCTCTGTTCCCTATCTCTCAAATCAATGAGTTCTGAATGAAGTCTTGCAATCTCCCGAATTAATTGTTCACGAGCCCTCAAAGTTGCCTCTTCTTCATTTGCTTCAGAACCTCTGCCACCCCCAGTATTGCCCCCACCGTGATTATCGTTACCCCGCCTTCCCCCAAACAAAGGTTGATTCAAAACATTCGCCCCCATAGAACCAGCCTGAAAAAGTCCAATGTACACCACAATAATAAGAAGAAGAAGCCAAGGACTAATACTAACACTTGGAAAGAAAGAAACCAAACTTAGGAGAAGCGTACCATCAAGACTTGACATACTTGCAGCTGTTGCAATGTCACTCTGATTACCTACAATCATCGAATGATATGACATAAGTAAAATAAGAGCACTTCCAATGACAAAAACTCTTAGGATAACATTTGAAGACCTTCGCCAAACTAAAAGCGGAATCCCAATAGCAAGAGCAAGGACAAGAAACTCTCCCCCCAAAAAAACAAAGTAAACTGGCATTACCTTTTCAATAAGAAGAACCCAAAAAACTCCTGTTACACCACAAAAAGAGACAAGCAGACTTAGAAAAAACTTCAAACGTGAAGGCATATTAACTTTTTCGAGGACAACATCCCTCAATATAAAGGCAAACAATAGAATTACCGCAAAATAAAGAATCCAGTTGAGAGGTTCCAAATTCTCAAAAAACAATTTCATATTATTTGTACTTAATAATTGAGACAGAGTCTGAGTCTTGTCCTCAGCAAAAACCAGAAAAGAATTAAAAAGTAAGAAAAAAAAGAGAGAGAGAGAATAAGATACTTTTTTCTGTCTAACCATAGTTTTCTACACTACAAAACATTTAAGTAAATTTTGTTTCACTCAAAGTGAATACAAAATTGTTAAGTTCGAGAATTTTTCAATCTAATTGCTTTTTCTAAAGCATACTTAAACGTTTCAAAATTCACCGAGTACCCTCGAGGTAGCCTTTCATTTCTCACTAAACGCTCCATTGTCGTAGTGTCACTCAAAAGTTTGTAAAATTTCTTACAAAAATTAGTCATAAACGCACCATTTGAAGGAACTGGTTCAATAAGTCGTGCAAGCTCCAGATATTGTTCTTCCGAAAAGTCAGATTCCACAACAATATCTGAGGCCTTAATCTTAATTTTCCATAAAGAAGCAAGTTGTCCCTCATCTAATTTTCCAATATAATAAAGATCCAAGCGTAAATCTCTCGTAAGTGCATCATCCACTTCCGAAGCTTCGATATTAGCTGCCATCATAGTAATTACATTTTGAACATCTTTATTTCCAATATGAGCCTTAAACATTTCTAAAGCATCTGAAAAATCTTGAGTCGTTTGACTAAAGCCAGGTTTTTTAATTAACTCTTTTGCTTCATCCACAATTAATAAAGAAGGTACACTATTTTTTAGAGCTATTTCTTCACAACCGGGTTCGTATGCATTGCGACCATCTGCACCAGGAACAGACCCTCCAACATACCATCTTTGTACTGCTTGTGCAGAATCATTTTTGTAAGAAGTTATGTCCCCCAATTTCTTTTTCTTAACGTGCCCCCCAATTTTTTCAAAAAACTCCTCCGTTATCTCCATAAGAACAGACTTGCCAGTTCCGGGAGGACCAATTAAAATAACTCCTGAACCCTCAAGTTTCTGGCCATGAACTATTTCTTCAATACTCAAACTCTCCACAATTTGCTCTTTTAACTCTTCATCCAAAATAACTTTAGAATACATATTTATGACATCAGTTCCAGAAACCTTTGGTTTTTTGTAATGAGTTTCTGTTTTTACTTCTGAGTTATTCAAAGTTTTTTCCTCCTCTTCGAGTAAATCAGCCTCTAAACAAAAATATTTTTTGTCTTCCAATAATTCTTGTGTTCCCTTAACACCAATTTTTCCTTCTGATCGTGCTATCTGAAAAAAATGCCTATCATAAGAATAAGTTCCGGTTCGTACTAAATGAGAATCTCTTACCCTCTCAACCAAGACAGTATAAGGAGGCTCATAAACACCACTATAATCATCTGAATCAACAAGCAACCATACTCTCCCGCTATCATCAAACTTAAAATGAGTCCTTGGATTGACAAATTTTCCCTCCCCGAATGAAAAATCTTTTATTTTCTTTTTTGAAAAAAGTCCATCTTTTAGATGTGCTAGAAGTGCCATTTTATCTATTAGAGCTTCCAACAAGTGTAGTTATAAGTGATTCCAAATCATTAATTACGAAATCTTTAACATTATTGTCAATACTCCCCCGACTCCTTATGTAATCAGAAAGTGCTGTAATATTTCTACTAATTAAAGCATTCTTCCGCTTCAGCGTTTTTTCAAAATCCTCAGGAAGCTGAACCCCCCTCAGCTCTTTTAAATATTTTTTAAGATTTTTCACCACAAAAACAAGATTTTCCTTTGTCTTCTCAAGCCTTTCAAGATATTCCTGCTTAACAGCATTATCTCCAATATTATTCGTGTCCTTAAAAAATTTTAAACTCGAAACAAGAAAACTTAAAGCAGTGTTAATCTTATTCTCCAACTCTTTTTTCTCTTTTTCAGTTAATTTTTTTTCATCATCGTCACTCCCCCAATCTTCAGACCCGCCAGAATTAGAAGAACCACTTTCACTTCCGTCTTCATCCAAATCTTCCTCATCTTCATCCTTTTTACTTTTTTTTCCATCTTCTTCAGAAAAAAGAAGATAGAGAACAAGAAAAAAAATAATGTAAAGTGAAAAAGGAATATCCAAACGAATTCCAGCAATTTGCCCCAATAAATTAGTTGGCCCAATAACAACAGAAGTCCCCCCTGACAAATAATTAAAATTATAGAGAAGATTATGATAAGAGTTGATAATAAGAGCAACTAGGAGAACAGAAAAAATTCTATAAGCAAGAGGATAATGGAAATTTTTCGCTTTTTTTTTCTCACTCATTTTTTCTTTTTCTCCTTAAATGCATCCACCAACAAAGCGACACAGCTGCCCAGTACAAGTATCTCTCCTGCAAAAAGCACTAAGTACGTAGGTAAAACATTCCCTTTAATCAAAACCCAAACAAAACCTGTAACTCCCATAAAAGCAATGAAGAAACTAATCAATGTCTTTGTACGTTCATTGAGTTTTTTTACATGTTGCAAACCAATTTGCTTAATAATAACTCCAACAGTAATAATAAGCATAAAATAAACAACCCATTCCAACCATTCCATATTTTTGAAAAAATCAAGAAGTCTTTCCTGAGTCAAAACTTTGGCAATACCTGTTTTTTGACCATTACTACTTGTACAAGAGGAAAAAAGAAAGAGAAAAAGAGAACTAAAAAGAAAAACAATCCTTTGTTTTATTTTCATGTAATACGAATCCAAAAATTCTTTTTTAACACTTAGTTTTCTCTAAAAGTAGCAACAGGACAAAGCCACACACCACCAAAGCAACAAAGCTTATATAAGAGCCCATTTTTTTCTTCAATCACATGAAAGGAATTATTCTTGCAGGCGGAAGCGGAACTCGCCTCTATCCTATTACCATCCCAACCATCAAGCAACTCCTTCCGGTTTACGACAAACCGATGATTTACTACCCTCTCTCTGTACTCATGCACGCTGGCGTTACAGAAATTCTCATTATCTCAACACCAAAGGACCTTCCCCGATTTCAGGAATTGTTTGGTGACGGAACCCATTTGGGAATGCATTTTGAGTATGCAGCTCAGGAAACTCCGCGTGGACTTGCTGATGCCTTACTTATTGGAGAAAGCTTCATAGGAAATGAGGGTTGCTGGCTGATTTTAGGAGACAATCTCATCTATGGTTCATATTTACCAAAACTCCTTGAAGAAACAAGTAAACAAAAAACGGGCGCAACAATCTTTGGCTACCACGTCTCAGACCCGGAACGATTTGGTGTTGTTGAATTTGACGCTAAGGGAAAGGTATTATCTCTTGAGGAGAAACCTGAAAAACCAAAATCAAACTATGCTGTCATTGGTTTGTACTACTACGATAGTAAGGCAAGTAAACTTGCAAAAGAAGTTAAGCCTTCTGAAAGAGGAGAGTTAGAGATAACCACTTTGAATAATTCTTATCTTGAAAAAGGGGAGCTCAAAGTTCAGCTTCTTGGAAGAGGATATGCTTGGTTTGATACTGGAACATATGATTCCATGGCTGACGCTGCGAATATGGTGCGAGTCATACAGGAAACCCAAGGTCTTAAGATTGGATGTATCGAAGAAATTGCTTATCGAAAGTCATATATTACAAAAGAACAGCTTCTCAAACTTGCTGAACCACTGAAAAAAACAAGTTATGGAAAATACCTAAAAGAAATGGTAAAGGAACCTACTCTTCCTCATAACTAAGAGTTTCATTTTCTTTTTCTTCGTCATTACCTGTCTCTGTTTGTGCAGGTTCTGCATTATCTCCATCACTAAGATCAAGGGTAAGAGCATTATTAGCAACTTGCTCTGAAACAAGAGGATTTGTCCAATTCACACTATAGACTTTAACTCCAATCCCGGTTTGCGACTGAACTGAATCAAAGAGTTCAAAATGCTCTGACCCATACCCTTCAAGGAAATATAGACGAGTAAATAATGACATCCCCAAAGGATATTGCATAATCATTGACCCAAATGTCTCAGTTCCTCTTGGAATAAGAAGAATATCGAAAATCCCGTTCTCATCCAGAGAAATTTCCTCTAAACTGCCAGTATACGAGGGGTATACAATACGTCGGAAGGTTATTTCTTGACTAAGAGCTGTGTTTTGTACGCTGCCGTTTTCTAGATTAATGATAAGACCATTTTGGCAAAGTAAAGTTACATTGTTTTGTTGACAGGCATACTCATATTTCCCTTGGAGAGGAATGTAACTCGGGTATGGAGCTAACCAATTATTCACTAAAGCACTACGACTTACACCCTCTGATTCTGATTCACTATCGATTTTTTTCAATTCTGCAACTAATTGAGTAATCATTTCAGGATCCTCGTCCAAAGCACTTGCAATTTGCTCTGGCGTCTTTGTCGTATACTGGTCATGTACATACTTCTTTGTGAAATTCCAAGAACCCCAGTGTGCCCAAACTCCTGCTTTTCCAATCATATCTCCAGAAGCAACAACAAAGTCTTGAGGAGGATTCTCACAGTATAATTTATCTAAAACCTCTTCAATTTCAGAATCCGTAAACTCATAATATTTGTAATTTTTCAAAATCTCCTTTTTTTCTTCAAGTGTTTTCCCAAATGTATCTGAGATGAGCTTATTGACTTTTATTCCACCAGTATTATCTTTTGTAATAGCATAAAGAACGTCGAAAGCTTCGTTACCGCCGCAAACTAACATTCTTAGAATATCTCTTGCTTTGTCCATGTCATTTTCCATGAGGGCGCGTCCAACCCAATGAGCTTGAGGCAAAGTCTGTGAAGCTCCGTCAAAGGTCACCCCTCTTTCTGTCGTTACGGCAAAAAAGTGTCCAAAGTCCCACCATGATGTCACAATGGCAGTTTTTTCTGAGTTGTCCCTTATTTTGTACATTGCCTGATACCAAGCATCGTCAAAGTTTGGCGTCACTGAATTGGAAATGGCGCTTGCAGTAGTCTTTAGAGGGAAAAATAAAATCAAGAAAACAAGACTTGTAACAATAATTCCTGTACCTACTTTTCCAATACTAGATTTTGGTTTGAACTCATCTTGAATAAATGAATTCATGAGTTTTCCTGCTTGATAAAGACCAAAACCAAAAGCAATAGAGAAAGCGGGAGCTAGAAGAAGAATAAAACGACTTCCATTAAGACTCATGTAAATAGTTCCTGCAAGCCAAACGCAAAGCAGCAGGACTGGAAAAATTTTTTCACTTTCATTTTCAAAGTAAAGGGCTACAAGAAGAGCTACAGCTGCGGGGAAGAAAAGAAGAGCTAGAAAAACAAAAGGAGAATTGAGTGTCAAAGAAACAAAGAGATTTGCGTATACGATGAAAAGGTACCAGACAATAGAGAACACAATTAATATCATTTTAGTTACTCTAAAAGGCAACTTTTTCTCTTTCTTTGGAAGAAAATCTAAACTTAAAAGGGTAAATGCCATGAGACCTATTACAAAAACAAACTTTCCTCCTGCTGAGGAGACGATGTCTACAAAGGATGCCGGATTTAATTCTGCAACAGAAGACAAAACATTTGGCCAGATATTAGTCTTTGAAATTTGTGCAATTGAACCGAGAGAATCCATGAGAGTTATGTAGGTGTATGTGAAAATATTTTGCTTAAAAAATATATAGGTTGCAAGGTAAGAAGAAAGTACATAGGAAAGAAGGAGAACACTAATGCCTTTCATAGTTACAAAAGTTGAAGAATTTCTTGCCTGAACAAAAATGAGGCCTTTATACACAAGATAAGCTATTAAAGCTGCTACTGCAAAAATGAACATAAACCAACCGCTTGGCCAAGCCCAAAGGAAGAGTCCTGTAGATAAACCGGAGAAAAATGCAAAGGTTGCTTTTTGCCAGACTTTCTTTGCATGTACTGCATAAAAGAGGAAAACCGCAATCAGGAGAGGAAAAAGAACGTTGTAAGCATCAGTATCAACAAAGCCTGCAACTGTACGAGAGACAAAGGTTCCTATGGACACCATCAGTAAGGAAGAAAAGAATGCTGTGAGTGGGCCTGTAAAAAGACGAACTGCAAAGAAAAGAGGAATGACACAAAGCATCGCAATAATAACAGGGAGAAGATATACTGCTTTTGTTTTCTCTCCAATCGATGATTCTGCTGTTAATCCATTGAGTTTGAATAATTCTGCTTCTATCCAAATATGCATTTCCGGATTATAGGTTCCTGTTGTTCCCTCTGGGGCAACTTTGTACGCAATGTAAGGAACTTCCTTTCCATCAATTTCTTTTAACTCTGTACCGGTGTGGCCATTCTTTAGAAAATTACTTGAGAGTCCTAGAAAGTGATAGGGATCAATTGCTGTAAGATAAGTTTGGTTGTTTTCAGCTTTGAAGCCGGCTTTGATAGTTTCTAAACTTGAATGAACAGAATTCTCGATGTCAAAGGTTTGGTTTCCTACTTGATACATGCCAGTCTCATACACTTTAGCCATCTCTTTGTCTATGGCCTCTTGGCGATAATACTCTTGCAAATTTGGATATTCACTATCAATTCTTGCTGCAATATCATTTTGAATGTTAGAATATACATTTGAACGAATATTATTTTCAAGCCCATCTAAATTAATTGCTCCATCACGAATGCTATATGTGTATGCCATAGCAAGTGCAATCAAGAAAAAAGAAAAAAGAAGAAGGGCAAGCTTATTCTTAGAAAGTGTGTCAAACGTTTTGAGAAAATCGCCAAAGTTTCCCTTAGAAGTCTGTGACAACGTTTTTTCTTCCTCTTTTTTGGAAGCCGTTTTTTTCTGAACAACCGATTTTTTCTTCATAACTCAAACTAGGATTTCCTGCACTTTATAAAGATTTACTCAGCCAGATACAGTATAGTATAATTGTACAGATAAAAGATAATATCTATTGTGTACTGCAAAAGTAATTTCTCGGAGACCTGTTTAAAATTACTTTTTCGTCTCAAAATACCTTAAGTAAAGAAATCGCTAAAATCTTCCTATCCCAATCGGAGCAGAGCTGTTGGGTATAATACCTAGCTAAGGAACCAAAAATTTGCTAGCTGGAATTATTTTTGATGTGCGGTACACTACTAGTAGAAAAACAAACAAAAAGAAAACTTTCTTTTTAAGACAAATTTGTCAGGAGAGAACTTAATAGAAGGATTCCTGATACAACGCTTACAAACATGAAGAGTAGGAGAAGACTTGCTAGAAGAACTGCTTTTCGACATCCAAAAAAACGCGAAAGGTGAACTACTAGGGAGATGAGTAGGAAAAGGCTTGAAATCCCCGAAAGAAAAGACAAAAAAGCTTCAAAAAATCCCGATGAGAAGAAAGTTAACAATTCTAGAATATTAAATACTAACATGAAAGGGAGTGCAATTAAAAGATATACGACAAATCCTTCCCAAAATTTTTTTTTTGAATTACTAAGGGCGTAGATAAATAAGGAAAAAAAGGAATAGGTAAAAAGAAGAAGAACGGGGAAAGCTAGAAGAATGATAAAAAACGCCAAACTTGCATCAAATTCTTGAGTAACTCTTGAAATGATGAAGGTAATTGCAATGAGCAAAATGTAGAGAGAGAGAAGATATTCAACGGTTCTCCGGGAAAAGACGAGACCTTTCTCAAAAAAAGAAGCTTTCCAAAATAATGTGAAATGTGAGAAGAAGGAATTTTTTTTGACTGCCATAAAGAGAAGTTTATCTAAGCAACATTTATAAATTTTTTCTTGAGAGAGTGTAGTTAGGTAACAAATGGTACAAAGAAAACTTTCTTCTAAGTCCCAAATTAAATTCTCTGAAAGTATAGGCGTTATTCTTATTGTTTACCTCATTATTATTGCTGGTCTGTACTGGTACAATGAAGTTCATCTGGATTCTCTTAGAGAACTAACAAAGGAGGACAATCGTTTGCGTTCTATTGAAACATATAATTTTGTTGTGAACACAGATCTTTTGCGGCTGAGCCAGGAAAGTGTTGTCGAGGGCGAGATTGATCTTCTTTCTCTGGAAGTCTTTCATGAATTCTCTCAAACTGAGGAGGGTTATGAGTACCTTGAAAAAAAATTGGGTAATGCACAAGTTAACCTCACTCTTTACAAGATGAAAAATTCTGGTTTGGAACTTGATCCTGTTGATGATGGCAAGTTCGAGATTTATACAAAATGGCCAGAGGACGTTCTAGATGAGGAAATTTTTCGATCAGTTGTTCCGATTATTAATTCTAGCTCTAAAGAAGTTTTTATAGGCATTCTTGAAATCAAGGTTCCTCTGGTCACGGCAAAAAGTAGCTAAACTTAAATATGTTTGGGTATTAGTGAAAATTATGAAAATTGAAAAAACGGTAAAAGTACAAAGACGCATGAAACCTTTGAATATTCTTCAGTACTTTATTGGAGCAGTCATTCTCTTTCTCTTTCTGTATGGATTAATTCCTGGAAAATATGACGATATTTTTTTGTACATGCTTGGTGCTGTCACAGTACAAATCTTGCTTTCCCTCTTACGTTTGCGTATCCTCAATGTCGTCATCGAACTTATTATCTTGATTTTTGCCATTATTTCGGGAATTCCTGTTCTGGGCTACCTATTCAGACTAGGAGGCTTGATTTTGGCGCTGCTTGATTTGGCGAGTTTCAAAAGTTATGTTATTTACAAAACTATCAAAGTACGAGCATTTTCAAGTCCTTGGGGAAAACGTAACAGTGAAAAAAAGAAAGTGCCTACTGCTGCAAAAGACGCTGAGTACAAAGAGAAGTAAGCAAAGAAAAAAGTTCAGCCGCCAAAGAAATCCTTGAGTCCCTTTTGCTTTTCAGTTTCCTTACCAAAAACTCCTTCAACACGAAGATTTGCAAGTTCAAGTGTTTCGACAATGTAGGGGTCGACATTGTATTCTTTGACAATACGAAAACTCGGCTCAAGATATTTCTTAACAGAGCCCTCCGCAATCGTAAAGACAATGGCAGGTTTTGAGCAATTTATACACTTCCCGTTCAATGGCGGACGCCGGTGGATGGTGTTGCATGCCGTACAGCGAAAACTTTGCATCCCAAACTTACGCAGGTTTCCTTTAATGTCTTTCATGAAATGTTTATCTATAATAAAAGTTCCCACTTGGTCCGCGTCAACAGCACGAATCTTTTTTCCTAATTCCAGCTGCAAATCCATCTTTTCTTTCATGGAAGGAACACTTTTGTACGAAGAACACATGACCGTATTATTCATGTTGTCTGTCGAATGCGTAAATCGATATCCTAAATATTTATCATCCATTTCTTCTCTGTCAATTCTCTTTTCTACTTTCTCAACTTTGATAGATTTTGGAGAAGCATATTCTTTGGCGGCTCTGTACAGCTCCAGCGTGTAGTGAGGCACAATGTCCATCCCGTGAACTTCGTCGTCGATCTGGTCAAGGTACAAATGTGAAGTCAGTACAAGGCTGGTGTCCATTGTTTTTGCGCCACGTCTGTCTGGAAGATACTCTCTCGAAAAATTAATCAATCCATCCAAAAGCAACATCACTCCATTTTCGTCGCCATCCAAGTTCCTCCTTTGCGCTGCATGCCAGACAGGATGAGAAAAGCAACCTTGTGTTTTTGAGTACCCCAAAATCCTGCCGACAATACCTGCCGAAGTGTGTGGAGCAAGTCCAATGAGCAAGTGTCCGACAGTGTCTTCCTTTGTTTTGAAATTATAGAAAGGTTCCAGTCCGTAGAGTTTAACAAGCAACTCGTCCATAAATTTTCCTGTGTTGAGAACATAATCCGACGCCAGTTCATCTCCGCTTTCAACACAGTCGGGCAAGATAACATCCTGAGGAAAAATTTCCAGAATCTGATCTTCATCCACTAACTCATTCCCGAGATAATCGTGCGTATAACCTAGTTCTTTAAGACGGGATAAAGAAGTTCCAATTTCTTTTGGCTTGAAATGCGTGAGTCCCATCTCAATCATGTCATAACGTACAGTCCCGTCCTTGTTGACATAAACATTGTTTTTTGCTCTCAAAAAAGCCTTTGTCATATGTTCCACTAAATGATGTTTATTGCTTGTGCCTCTAATTCCTTTCACTAACTTTGGCAGCTCAACCATTTTCAAACGCCGACGAACATCTTCTACATATTCTCGAATTTCAAGATTTATTTTTTTGTAACGAACAGCATTTTCCTTCCCCTTCTTTGACGCTACTCCTGTATATCGTTCAAAATACATGTCCTCTGTTCGCTCATTTGTAAAAGGAGAAATGCGATAAATCGTTTCCTTCTGACTTTTTTCACACCAGTACAAAGCAAACTGAGACTCGACTTTGCCGTGCTTCTCGTAGGCCTCCATAATATTTCGCATTCTCCCTCCTTCTTCTCCAACAGTGAACAAACCATGAGGTCTCCCATCAAGCTTTCTCATTTTCGCCTTTTCTGGACGGCCCATACGAGCGCCAATGTAAGAGCCACCTTTGTCGCGGATGGTGAAAGGCAAGAACGAAGACAAAATTTCGCAGGGCATGCTACTAAGATGTTCCTTACACAAATTCAAAAGTGCGAAACACGATTTTTGTAGAGCCCTCTTTAAGCTAGCCTCATTTTTCCTTTCTGAATACGCACCAAGCTGTACAAGCAAAGACAAAGCTGCGTCTTTTTCAAGAACTAGAGAAAGCAATTCCTTCTCTGCTTTTACCTCAACAAAGGACTTTTTTTGAACATGATGCTCAACTCCAAGAAGTTCCAAAAAACGTTTGCATTCAGAATTAGGAAGAATAAGAGTGGAAAACATTCCCTCTTCAAAAACTCCTGCCAAATCCTTTTCAAAAGATTCTAGAAGAGAAATAAAGTCGGCAATAGAAAGTTCATTCCAATAAAAAAGGTAAGCAGGATGAAGAGAAATCCCATATTTTTTTGTCATTTCCAAAGCTTCGTCAAGGGAAGGAATATTCTTCAAAGGATTTGAAAGAATTTCCATCGTCCGCTTGTCGCAGCTGTCTTTAACAAGATAAGAAAGATCCATTGTTTACTCCTCCTGTACGTGTGGCCCTGCATCTGTGGCGCTAGATTTATATTCCTCAGACAAGACAAAGTTAAGGAACTCAGGAACAAGTTCATCTAAAGAAAAATCATCTCCTTTGGGTTCTAATCTTACAACAGTATAAGTCCCCATGTCCTGCAAAGCTGCTCCTACAAATTCAGAATATGCCTCTAAAGATGCCTGAATAGCTCTTTTGGAGTAAATATTTTTTTCCAAATACAAAAAGGCAAAAGTATCTTTGAGAACTGGAACTTTCATAAAAAGCTAGGCCGGAAAAGACTTTAAAAAAGTATGCCCCCAAAAAAAGAGAAAGTGGAAAGCCATCCTCACCCTTCTACATCTGCCCCTAAAGCAGCTAATCTTTATAAAGTATTCATCATTACTCCAAGTAAGTACAGTTGAGTCTTATTGATGAAATAATAAATAAATAATATTAAACTCGCTGATTTACTATATAGGTAAGTTCAAAAGAAAATGGCTGATGCAGAGTACGAGAAAGAATATATGGAAAAGAAGAGAAAATTAAGATCACTTCACCAGAATCTCAAAGATACAAAGAATATTCAGGAAATTTACCATAAAATTATGGGGTCTACTGAAAACTCTGAAGAAAAAGAAGAACCAGAAGAAGATTAAGGGTCGCAGTTCTATTTCTTACTACTGAGTTGTCTATAAATCATAAAAACTCTTCCTCCTCCAATTTCTCTATGTATGAGAATATTTCTGTAGCCTATTTTAGTGCTGAGATTGGCTTAGACTCGAAAATTAAAACTTATTCAGGAGGTTTGGGCATCCTGGCTGGAGACACGCTCAAAGCAATGGCAGATTTAGAAGTACCTGTGTGTGGAATAACTCTTCTCTATAAAAAAGGATTTTTCAAACAGGAGATTATTGATACGTACCAAATTGAAGAAGCTGACCTGTGGGATTTTCAGTCTCTTATGAGTGATTTAGGAGTTCTTTGTAAGGTCAATATTTTAGGAGAGGACATTGCCATTAAGGTTTGGCGTTACGAAGTCAAGGGCGAGACAGGTTTTCGCATCCCTGTATTTTTTCTGGACACAGATTTGAAGGAAAATCCACTCTGGGCACAAGATTTGACGCAACGGCTCTACAATGACAACAGAATTGCTCAAGAAATGATTTTAGGAATTGGTGGGGTGAGAGCTTTAGCATCACTTGGAGTAACAAAGATTAGGAAGTACCACATGAATGAAGGACACAGTGCATTTCTCACTCTCGAACTGTACAAACACTTTGGTGAAACGATTGGCTGGGATGACGGGCTTGTCAAAGAAGCTTGTATTTTTACAACTCACACGCCAATTCCTGCAGGCCACGACAAATTCTCCTACTCCGACATTGAAGAACATTTCAAAGGCGAAAAGAAACTACTTCCTTGGCACCTCAAATCCTTAGCAGGACAGGATAAACTCAACATGACAAGACTCGCACTAAGTCTGAGTTCGTACCACAATGCCGTGTCCAGAAAACACAAGGAAGTAAGTTCTACTATGTTTCCCGACTTTGACATAGACTACATTACAAACGGCATCCACATTGCAAGCTGGCTTTGTCCGCACATGACAGAACTCTTTGACAGGTACCTTAAAGGATGGAAAACAAAGTACTCACTTTTAGAAGAAGTTTTCAAAATTCCAAATAGCGACGTGTACAAAGCACATTTGGCGGCCAAAGCAGATATGATAAGCATGGTGAATGAAAGAAATGTCACAGGAGCAAAGTTAAGGAATGATGTTCTGACTATTGGTTTTGCAAGACGCTTTATTGCATACAAAGACGCTGAGCTTATCTTTAGAAATGTTGAACACCTTAAATCATTAGGAAAAAAAGTTCAGTTTGTTTTTGCAGGAAAATCTCACATGCGCGACGGAATTGGAAAGGAAATTATGAGAAGAGTTATCACACATGCGGTTGAACTTTCCAAAGACGTTTCCATTTGCTTTGTACCTGACTATGACATAGAAGTTGCACAAAAACTGGTAAGTGGAGTGGATGTCTGGCTGAACACGCCAATCCCAAACAACGAAGCGTCCGGAACTTCTGGAATGAAGGCTGCTGCAAACGGAGTTCTCCATTTTTCAAGACTTGACGGCTGGGCAATCGAGGGATTTGAGCGAAACTCTGGCGGCCTGCCTTTGATGGAATATCAAGATTTACTTTCTCTTTTAGAGTACAAACTCATTCCTATGTTCTCCTCAAAAAATAAGTCTGCATGGGTTGAGGAAATGAAGCTTGCAATAGGAAATGGCGCCTCATACTTCAACACGCACCGTATGGTTCGCGAGTATCTGGAAAAGGGATATAAAATCAATCTTCCTTAGGAAAAGCTTCGACAAAGTAATGCTCCTTTGTTCTCTTCAAATCATCATCTCCATCATAAAAGCCAGACTGAAGTTTCTTCTGAATTACTAAATTTTCGGGATACACTTCACTGAGAATATCACACCCAAATAAAGTTCCAATTCCAGATACCATCGCTAGTTCCATTAAAGGATTCGCTACTAAACTCGCTTCAATATCCAACCCAACAAGGTTCCTTCTTGAAAGCTTTTTCTGAACACTTGGTAAAAAAAGATATTGGCGAGTGTAGCCCAACACATCTTGCCTAAAAGTCTCATCTTTCTCAAACAGTCCTTCCAAAACCCTCTTGTTGTGAAGATAATGTTCTTCTCCTAAAAGTTCACTAAAACAAAGAAGTTCAATAGAAACACCAACTCTTCTTGCTGCTCTTTGATAAAGATTCAAATAGTTTTTTCTCTCATTAGAAATTTTCGTTTCTAACTCAGACTCACAAAGCCCATCCACAACCAAAATGTTTTTTTCGCGTGGAGTATCGGGAAGAATAACATAAAGTTTAGAATATTTCTCTTTCATGAAAGAAAAGTACAGATCAATAACATTGCGAGTATGAAAAAGAGGTTTGCCAAAAGAAAAGCAAATATAAGCAGGATGTCTAAAACCTCCATTTATCTCAGCTTCATTCTTAATTCTCAGTTCGGTCATAAAAAGGAAAATACTTTAAAATATCTAAATATAATTCAAATTTTTTACGATTTTTGACTAAAATTTATATAGAAAAAAAGATTTTGAGAAATATGGAACTCAAAGAGCAGCAAAAAAAGCTCCTTAAACTTCTCGCAACAAACGCCAGATATAAGAACAAAGACATAGCTAAAATCCTAAGACTCTCAGAGGACAGCATTGCCTACAACAAAGATGAAATGTTTAAGAAAAAGCTCTTTACGTATTCAATTTTTTTTGACTACAGAAAATTAGGCTACCATTCAAAACATTATTTTATCTCTCTAAAAAACTACAAAAAAACTGAGTTTGAAAAAATTTCCAAGATAAAAAACGTCTCTTTCATAAATACATATTTGGGAAAATACAAAGCCCAAATTATTTTTTTACACAAAGATGAGAAAGAATATGAAGAGATTTTGACAAATATTCGTTCGCTTCTGAAAGACAACATTGTTGAAGAACTTATTCTCGATTATCAAACAGAAATAAAATTGTCTCACATTCTCCCGAGTTTTGATGTGAAAACAAGTTTTCCTAAAAACAAAAAAGATAAGTTTTATGCTTTGACGACAGGACAATTTGTGCCAGAAAAATGGGAAACAGGATATAAAGTAGACAAAAAAGATTTGATTCTTATTAAAGAGCTTTTAGAAAACCCAACCTTAAACTTAAGTGAACTCAGCACAAAGACAAGGCTATCTCGCGACACCATACGTAAAAAAATCACCCAATTTATTGATGACAAATTTCTCCTCCACATTGGAATATTTCCAAATATTAAGGCATTTGGATACTTTAGCTATGGTCTTCTTATGAACGTTAAAGAGATAGATAAAAAAGCAACCCGCAACTTTGTCCATTCTCACAACTATGTGTTTTATCTTGAGTTTACACAAACTGAAAAAAAATTGCTCTTGTACATTTGGGCAAAAACACCAACAGAATTTTCTAAGTACTACAAAGAAATTGAAGATTTTTTCTCACCTCACATAGAAAGTATAGAACTTCTCTTTTTTGACGACTTGCTTTTTCAATTTGAATTTCCAAACTCATTATTGAAATAATAATTAAAAAAAAAAAAAAAAAAAAATCTGGAAACTCTGTAGGTTTTCCTCATTGGACTAAAAGACTTGTGCACACTCTAAAAGCACAAGACAAATTTTTAAGCTAGTAACTTGTTCTTATTATATATGGAAAACAATAGCGTAACTCTGCACAGAGTTCTTAGTGCAAGTCCAGAAAAAGTCTATCGAGCATTTACTCAAGCAGATGCATTAGCTTCTTGGATTCCGCCATACGGATTCATAGCCATCGTTAATGAAATGAAGGTTGAAGTTGGTGGAAAATATAAAATGACTTTTGTCAATTTCACAACAGGAAAAGAGGACTCCTTTGGCGGAGAATACCTAGAACTTGTACCAAATGAATTTTTAAAATATTCTGATACATTTGATAACCCTAATTTGAAAGGAGAAATGATAACTACAGTTTGGCTAAAAAAAGTTTCTTGCGGTACAGAAGTAAAAATTACTCAAGAAGGAATCCCTATTCAAATTCCTGCTGAAATGTGTTATCTTGGTTGGCAAGATTCACTTGACAAATTAAAAAAATTAGTGGAACCTGAAATTCCTGATAATTAGAAACTTCTCTTTTTCATACCTCGAACTACTACGTTTCAATCCCGCGCGACAAAGAAAACTTGTGCCAGAAACTTCCACCTCTTTTCACATAAACATTTAGTTTATATATTAACTCTCGATTTTAAAACAACATGGAAAAGAAAAAAATACTCCTCATCCAGACAAGTTTGAACGCCGAATCAAAAACTGCACTTCTCGTTGAAGAAGCAAAAAAAGAACTTGACAAAAAAGAATTTGAAACAGAAATTCTTGATTTACGAAATTACTCACTTCAATTCTGTAAGGGTACAGGAATAGAAACGTACAACGAAGATATGCAAACAATCTTCAGGAAAGTTCAAGAAGCACAAGCTTATATTTTTGCATTTCCTGTGTACAATTTCAGTTTTTCAGGAGTTGCAAAAAATTTCATAGATATTTTCTCTTATGCCATGGACTCCAAAGTTTGTGCGCTTATGCAAAACTCAGGTGGCGAAAGATCTTTTCTCTTGGGAATTGCCGAACTTAGCATGATTCTAAAAATGCACAATAACATCGACGTCATAAACGAAGTTGTTCATTCTTCCCAGGGAGACTTTGACGGCACTGTACTTGTTCAGGAAAAAGTCAAGGAAAAGCTTGTCGCAATGGCTGATGCTATGGAAAAAAAGCTCCTGTAAACACTTCAAAACATATTCTTTTTCCCCTTCAAACATTTCAAAACATATAAAAGTAAAGGGCAATTCCCCACAAGTAACAAAAACGGGTTTAGGGAAAGAGCAATCCAACATAAAAAAATGAGGGGAAGTGTAGGAACATCACAAAACGGACATGGACACTTTGGTCTTACGAGGATGCCACGTAGATTAGAGCATAGATTAGAAAATCTTGAAGATACCATTAATTCTTTTAGAGATAAACTAGAACCTGAAACCATAGATGAACTTTTAGAAGCTGCAGATATTTACCGAAAACCTGGCCTTGCAAAAGATCTGATTATCGGTTGTCCCAATTTACCTCCTAAAACACAATTAGAACTTCTTCATATTTTAGACGAAAGTGGGGACAGTACTCAAATAGGAGCAGTAGGAAGATCTGTTGTGGACAAGGGTATTATTTTGGACACTCAGGTTTATTCTCGGCTATTCTGTTTATGTCAAAAAAAGGGAGAAGCTTTCTATAATTTGGGTCTTCGAGATGCACCCAAGCAAAATGCAGACACAATTGCTGAACAGTTAAGAGAATTAGCAACAGGACAAACTGAAGGTCTTAAAATGATACTTAATTGGAAAGATTGGGTGGCAGATGATCCCTTTAGAAAAAAACGATTTAATGAAAGTATTGAAAGATACGCACGAAGAAGAAAACTGGAAATTCCCACACTAGCAGTTTATTGTGATGTTTTGACTCACTTAGAAATAGTTAAGAAAGAAAATCACCATAGACTTTATTTCCTTATCCCAGAACTTATTGAAAATCTTCCTCGGTATCCATTGGAAGAAGGAAACCCAAATCAGCACTTTACTTTTTTCTTAAAACTATACCCGTTCTTAGTAGGGCATCCTAACAGAGAAATTCTCACACACAGATTTGGAGAGCTTTCGAGAAACAGCAATAAGGCAAATTATGAGGCTCTTGTTGAGAATGCAGAGCGATATCCACAATACTTTAGAAAAGATAGGCATGCAGCAGCTGAAGAGTTTACTTCATTAGCTAGCTACTTATCTCCTAACTAGGCTCAGGTTGGGACACATACATTTTTTTAGCAAGTTCCAATATTGTCAACACCTCCTTTTTTCTCAGACCATACTTTTAAGAACGCCAAATCTTCGCTTCCCTTCATGACAAACTCATACCCAAACACACACAAAGGTGAAGAGACAGACGAGTACTTTGGCGTCAGAGTTAAGGATCCTTTTCGCTGGCTTGAAAACGACAAATCCGAGGAAGTCAAAAAGTGGCTGAAAGAAGAACAAGAATATACAGAAAACTATCTTCAAAATATTCCGTTTAGAGAAAAAATATTTGCAGATTTGGAAGAGCGTTGGAATGTAGAAAAAACGTCGCTTCCCTTTGAACGCGGAGATTGGATTTATTTTTTCAAGAACACAGGTTTGCAAGCTCAGTCCATTTTGTACAGACGCAAAGCAGGACAAAGTGAAAGCGAAGCCGAAATCTTTCTTGATCCTATGTCCTTGTCTGACGATCACAAAACTGCCATTTCCAGTTTGAGCTTTTCAAAATCAGGTACATACCTTGCTCTTGGGATAAACAGTTGCGGTTCAAATTGGTCACAAATCTGGATTATGAATGCACAAACAAAAGAGTGGATGGAGAAACTCAGGGGAACCCAGTTTGTCGGCGATGGATCTTTGGATTATCGCAAAGTACAATGGAAAAAAGATGAAGGCTTTTTTTATTCCTATATCGAAGAACCAAAACAAGGAGAAGAAAACAAAGCACGAGAAGCTATCACCCAAATTCGTTTTCACAAACTTGCCACAGAACAAAGTGAAGATTCTCTTTTCTATGAACAAAAAGATTCACCTTCTCTTATTTACGGGCTTAGACTTTCTAAAGACGAAAAACATCTTATTCTTACTCCTTCATACGCAAGCCACAGCAACAAAGTCTATGCTTTTTCTCTCGAAGAAGAAAAGCCACAGGCAAAGAAAATCATTGACGAGTTTGAAACAGAATTTCGTTTTGTCGAATGTGAAAATAATATCTTAACTTTGTTCACGTACAAAGGAGCAAAAAATGGACAGCTTATTTCCTACGATCTTTCCTCAGAACTATCTTCCGAAAAAACGTACATTGAAGAGAAAGAAGATGCTCTGGACGAAGTGTATGTCGCTGGAGATGATCTTGTTTTACATTATCTTCACAATGCCTGTTCAAAAGTTATTCTTCACAAAAAAAATTCAGGAGAAGAAAGAGAAATCAAACTTCCAACATTTGGAACTGTCTTTGCCTTTGAATACAATGCAAAAGAAAACAAACTCTACTATATTTTCACATCCTTTACGTACCCGCCAGAACAGTATGTTCTTGACCTTGCTTCCTTTGAGCAATCTCTCTTTCGAAAATCCTCTCAGCACTTTGACAGTGAGAACTATGAAGCAAAGCAAGTGTGGTCGCAAAGCAAGGACGGAACAAAGGTCCCGCTCTTTGTCGTGCATAAAAAGGGGCTTCTGTTGAATGGAGAAAATCCTACTCTTCTTTATGGGTATGGAGGTTTTAACATTAGCTTGCCTCCTCACTTTTCTTTGTCGCACGCTTACTTTTTGGAACAAGGAGGAATTTTTGTCCTTATGACTTTGCGTGGCGGAGGAGAATTTGGCGACGACTGGCACAAAGCAGGAATGAAAGAAAAAAAGCAAAATGTCTTTGACGATTGTATTGGCGCTGCTGAATATCTTATTGCTGAAAAGTACACAAAAGCGGGAAAGATTGTTCTTTATGGAGGATCAAATGGTGGTCTTCTCGCAGGAGCTTGTCTTCTTCAAAGACCTGAGCTTTTTGCAGCAAGCATTCCCGTCGTCGGCGTTCTCGATATGTTGCGCTACCACAAGTTCACAGCTGGAATTGAGTGGGTTGAAGAGTATGGTTCCTCAGACACAAAAGAAGACTTTGAGTACCTGTACAAATACTCGCCATATCACGAAGCTCTGCGCTGTACAAAGAAGCTCCCTCCTGTTTTTGTAATGACAAGTGACAGCGACGACAATGTTGTTCCCCTGCATTCCTACAAGTTCGCAGCAGCTCTGCAAAGTACATGTGAAGGCGGACCATTTCTTTTGTACGTGGAAGAAGGAGCTGGACATAGCAGTGGTTTGACGACAAAGCAGCAGATACAAAGCGCAACAGACAGACTAAGCTTTCTTTTCTTTGTACTTGGCATGGAGCATAAAAAGATGAAATAAACTAAGTAAGAGACTTTATAATTTGCAGAATATTCCTCCCTTCCATTTTGGACAAAAAAATTGAAATCCTTGGAAATGGTAGCGTTGGTGATAAAGCCAAACAATTTCAACTAAAAGCTTTAGACCTTTCTGAAATTGGGTGGAATATCCAAAAAAAATTCATCTTAGCTCAAGATTTTCTTACTGAACTTTTGCAAGGACAAGTTCTAAGCTCTGATTCTCGCGAACCTAGAATAAAAAATAGGCAGCTCTTTCAACATCTTTCTTCTTCTCTTTCTTCCTCATTTGGCAATGTTCCTCTTGCGGTAAGATTCTCTGGCGACAAAGATGCTAGAGGAACAGGAACTTATCTCACGAACTTTTGTACTCTGTCGAACTTAGAACAAGCACTTTCAGAAGTTTTAGGAAGCCATTCTTCAGAAGAGGCCCTTATCTTTAGAAAGCTCGCAAAAGCAGGAGAAACATTTGGAATCATTATTGAACCAATAATTGGACAAAGACTAGGAGATGTCTTTTCCCCCATCTTTTCAGGTTTTGGTTACACATCCACACTCAGAGGAGAAGGATATCTTAGTATCGTCCCAGGGCTTGGAGGAGGAGTTTCATCTTCAGAAGGAGAAAAAATTTTTGCTTCCGATTTAAAGGAATCAAAGGGAAGTCTTGAGGAGTATCTGTTTGGAGAATTAGAAAAAATGAGTTCTTATCTTTCCCCTAAAAAAAGACGCCTCTCTGTCCTGCTCCGAAACTTTGGATCAAGGGAACTAGGATTTTTAGGAGACGCCTTTGACCTGAAAAGTGAAGAAGTAATGAAAACCTATTTTGATTTCGAAGCATTAGGACTTGACACATTCTTTAGAACATTAAATCTGAATCCACTTTTTGAAATGATGGAAAGCACAGAGAGAACATTTGGAACTCCTCAATATTTTGAGTGGGCTATGACTCTCGATAATGAAGCTAAAGCAAAATATTGGATTACACAAATTGCAGACTGTGACAAAGAAGTTGATTCTCTTGAATTTGAAGACTTTGGTGATACTCTTTTCTTAGCTCATACTGTCACAGGTACAGGAAAAAAAGACTGTTCTGACATAATATGCTGTTGGAATCAAGAAGATTTGAAAAAATTACCTACGTTCAATAACTCCCATTCTCAATATATTCTCATGTTTTCTTCTCGATTATCTCGTCTCGGTGCACTTCATTTGAAAGATTTTTACAATGCAGCAGTTCTTTTGGAACTTCAAGATGCAAACCATATTGGAGACCCGATTTCACATTTAGTTGGAAAAGTAAAAGAGACAGGCCTCTATTTTGGTGTCTTAGATTATGAGGGAGAAATCGCTCCCCGATGGGACATTTTTTCAGGAGAAGAAACAATTTACAAAGGAAAACTTGGAGTATGTGCGAGCGAAGCAAAAAATAGATTGGTTATTTATCGTTAAGTCCTAGCTCAAGTAACGCACGACAGACTTTGTCGCATCAATGTTCTGTAAGACAATTTTGATAATCGAGGTCAGCGGCACAGCAAACAGCATCCCCCCAATTCCCCAAATAGTTCCCCAGAAAAAAAGACTTAGGAGAATAATAATTGGAGAAAGTTCGAGTTGCTTTCCTGCAATTTTTGGTTCGAGAATATTTCCAAAAATAATTTGGACAAGAACAAGAAGAGCAAGAAGAAGAAAAAGACTCGAACTAAAACCTGAGGCAAAAATCTGAAAGAGAACAACAATAGCAACTGCAATAAAAGAACCAATATTAGGAATGAAATTGAGAAAGAAAGTAAGAAGAGAAAACAAAAGAACATAATCGACCTGAAAAAAGAACATGACAAGTCCGCTTCCAAGTGCAGTGCCCAAACTAACAAGTGCTTTTATTCCTAAGTACGAGCGAATACTTTCCTCAATTTGAAGAAGGGCATTTCTAAATGTTTCAGACTTTCTTGATTCCAACTCTGTACAAACTCTTGCAATACTCAAATCGTAGGAAGGCAAGAGAAAAGCAAGAAAAAGAAGAACAAGAAAAAGTTCAGAAACGACAGTCGTCAAAGAATTAAGAAAAGACGGGAGAATGTTTGAAAGAGCAGAACTAATTTTATCCTTCCCAATAAGATTAACAATATTAATATCAAGACCAAAGAAGCTGAAATCTTGTTCTGAGAATTCTTGAAGTTTCTGGGCTAGAGAGTTTTGAGTTTCTTCTGTCGAAATCTGACTTCCTTCCTCATTCATGAATGTATTGGCAAGAGCAATTCCGCCGACAAACAGAGCCAGGGAAAGTAACACTGAACTTGCGACAACAATCTTTTTCTTTGTCGTGAAACGAGTAAGTGGAGCTAAAAGGAGAGTTAGAATACAGGCAATAAAAAAAGGCCTTAGAAAAGACTGGAACATGTACAAAATGGTAAAGAGCAAACATAATGCTATAAAGATAATAGAGATATTTGCCAACTTGTTTAATTCACGCATGATTTTTCGTAAAATCACTCTATTATAAGGTTTTCCCAAGAATTTTGTGGCGATACATTTATGAAAGAGAAAAAATATTGCTCGGCTATGACAGCAGTTAGACCACACATCATCCTTCCAAATCCTTATGGAAGCAATATTCAACAAACTCAGGTTTCACAAGAAGATCCGTACAATGTCAGGATTACTTCAAACAAAAAAAGTCAAGATCCTGTTTTTTATCTCCCAAAAAGACCACATCAAACAAACACTTCTGTTCTTCTCTCACACTCTCCAAATTTAGAATTTTACATTACAACAGAAAAAGGAGAAAGAAAAATTTCTTCAAGTTCACCTGAGAGAAAAGGGGCTTTTGTTTTCTTTCCAGTAGACAGTCTTGAAATAAGAATAAAAGGAGGAAGAAGAGATAAAGAAGGAAAGCTCACACTCCTTCCTTTGTACGTCCCTTCCGATACTTTTTCTTACGAAGCTTTTCTTGAGCAACACCTGAGGGTTTCAGAAGCTGAAACAATAAAAAACTTACAGAAGCAATTAGGACAAAGTCTGGAAGAAACCATCGCAGCGCACGACAAAGCAATGGGAAGAAGCATGTTTGCAGCCGGAGCTTTGGCTTTTGGTGGACTTGCACTTGGCGGCGTAGCCTTAGCAAACTTTTACATCCTAGGTGCACTCAATTACTTTTGCATTCCTGCAGGCCTTCTTTGTTTTGGCGAAGCTTACTCACAAGGGGACGACAGACAAAGACTGGCGGCGTCTCGTTTCCAGTATGAAAAAATACTCAAAAATCTCCCCCCTCGAGTAGAAAACGAAGGAAAGTTTATGAATGAAAAAACATTAGTACTCGCTTGATGAAAAACACGGCTCCCGAACACCTTGTTGTATGCAACCCATTTGGGATTATGGGAGGAGGAAAAGGCTTCTGGAACCAAGAGGTAAATCAAGTCACTCCCTATCAAATTCAACTTAGAGGAGTTAGGGGAAGACGACCTTATTTCCTAAGTAACCCGAATTCTGAAAAGTTAGTTTTGTATGCTAACAGTACCTCAAATTTTAGTGTCCAACTTCTTGATGAAAATGGTGATTCCATAAGCTCATACAAGCAAAAAGGAAATTTTCTTGTTGGTAAAAAAATAAAGACAGGTTCTATGATGATCACAGGAAATCTCCCGATTTATATCCCAAACCAACACTTTTCTTATCTTTCTTTCCTACACTCCATTGACAGTTCAGAAGAAGACATGCTAGATCAGTATACAAACTTAGAGGAACACATACGAAGACAGCTTGGATTGAAACAAGAAAAAGAAAAAAAACAGAAATGGAAGACATTCATACCTGATGAAGTGGGCTTTGCAAGTACCGTTCTTTTTGCTAGCGGAAACAATACTGAGTTTCATCCTAAGGAAATTCTAACAACATTCTTTCTCCTTGCCTCAGGAAAAATGACATACCATTACTTTCAAGAAAAACACAGACAAAAGAGGGAAGAAGAAGTTCGCAATTATTTAGAAGAAGTTTTGCAAACTCTTCTTTGGCAAAAACTCGATTACTTCATGTAAATATAGTATACCGCACATCAAAAATAATTCCAGTTAAGGAATCATTAGAAAAGAAGCAAGTTCTTTTCCCAGAAAAATTTATGAAGAGCGGAAAGTTTCCAGATTCATGACAACAGAAGAAACTCCCTTTGAGCATATTGTTCTTCCATATGCCCCATTCATTGGAAAAGAGTGTCAACATAACGTTAAACAGATCGACTCCAAGACTGTACAGATAACAGGTGTGCAAGGATGGCGCCCTTTCTTGATTGATTTGGTAAAGCTTTGTCTTCCGAGGAATGGAACTTATGTTCATTCTATTCCCCCCAATGAGCTTTCAAAATATAGAGTTGACATTTATGACGAGGAGAACGCAGAAATTTCTTTCACAGAAAAAAGAGGTTTTCTAGAAGGCCAGAGAGTACAAACAGATTCTGTAACACTCAGAGGAAAAAAAGGAGAAATACCTGTCCCAATTCATCTCGTCTCAAGTGGCGCCCCTTACCATGAGTTTTTAGATATTCTTGGAATGAACTCAGAAGAAAAAAGAGAAGCTTATAGAAATTTAGAGCAACATCTGCTTGAGCTTTCTGGCATAATAACTCCAGGCATGAATGAACAAAGAAACATAGTAGATTTCTATCTTTTCTCTATGTTAGGCGGCTTCTGCCTCTCAGCAGGAGCTTCAAATCCTCTCGAGATGATGACATGTCTTGGAGCTGCGGGGATTACAGGTTTTCTTTATTTTAGGGAACAATCCTTGCTAAGAAGACAAGAAGACCTTCACCAACATCTCCATGCTGCGCTTACTACGCTTATTTATCAAAGTAACGCTTTGCTGCGATAATCATTTAAAGTAGTCTCTCTTACATTCTCTTTATGTTTCTCAAAACCTGCTATTCCTGTGGCGCCAAAGTTAAAGCTTTGCACGAAGGACTTTGTGCTACTTGCTGCAAAGAAGAATTCAAACCCATTGAAGATCTCAAGCCCATAGCGCTCAAATATTGTAATGTCACGCACAAAATTGCCTACCAAAACAGGTACCACGAAATAGAAGAATTTGTAACACTTCTACCGAACATCGTACGTAAACACATCGTTATTTCTCCCTTGTATACATTAAAAGAGTTAGAGATTGAAGACTTGCAAATAGTTGGACACAAAGTCATCTTTGATATTAAAGTGGAATGTGATTTACAATGAAAAATAAAAATATTGAAGAATATTTTGAAGAACTTATAGAAGACCTAAAAGACACGGAGTATGAAGAAAAAATAGAAACGCTCATTGAGTATGGTAACAAACTTGAACTTTTTCCTGAAGAAGAAAAAAAGGATGAAAATATAGTAAAGGGTTGCATTTCTAACGTTTTTCTTTTGGCGTATCAGGACAAAGAAGGACTTGTGTACTTCAAAGCTCACTCTGACGCGCTCGTCATAAAGGGATATTTGGGCTTGCTTGTAGAAGGCCTTAGTGGACATAGTAAAGAAGAGATTCTTAACTCAACTCCCATTATAGAACACTTTGCAAAAGAAACAGACGTCAAAGCTTCTTTGAGTTTAAATCGGGTCAATGCCTTTGGAAATATTTATTCATTAATGCTTGAAAAAGTAAAAAAATTGTAAGAATCTTACCTCCCCAACGGTTCTAAAATACTTACTCTGTTGCCTTCAGTGTCGAGGAAAGAAACATATGTTCCTGTGCCTGGTATTTCCATTGGCTCGCCCAAAACTTCTCCTCCTCGTTCTCTAATCAAAGTCATAGTGACGTTAATATCATCAACAGCAATAACAACTGAGGGATATTGCGCTGGCCAATCAGGTTTTCTAGGAAAAAACCCGCCGTCGATTGCTCCACGTGCAAAAGAGGCCATAACTTTGTCTCTTTGCTCATGCGGCATTGCAGTTTTAGCAAGGACGTAATTACCAACAGCTTCACCAAGTTCTTTCATTTCCCAACCAAAAACTGATTCATAAAAAGAAATCATTCTTTTAGCATCTTCATAGGGCATTTCAAAATGCACAACAGGATTCATCTTTTTCATTTTTTTCTCAACTTACACTTATTTTTAGAATACTACGTCTTTTACAGCGTAGATAAGAGAATTTTTCTTTGAATTCTTCTTTAAACTTTCTCTCCTCTTCTACTCATAACTAATGCCCTCTTCAAAAAGCTGGAAAACTTCGTCGCCGTTCAAGCTTGTATTCCACACACTGATTTCATCGAGAAGGCAATTCACTTCGTAGCTGGCTGTGGGGTGGCGGCCAAAGTAAAGCGAAGCTTCGGAGAGTGTATTTTCAGCGCCACTTTTGCTCCCGATAAAAGTGCCGTTAAGGTAATATTGCAAACCGGAACTTGTACTGACGAAGGTGACATAGTGCCAGGTGTTCAATGAGAGTTGGCCAAAGGCATCGTATTCGTAGGTCCCGTTTCCAAGCAGTGCATCTATTGTTCTGTCGCCGGGCCAGTTCAAAACTGTTCCTTGGCCGAGGTATCCGACGTCGGAGTTTGTCACTAAGTATTTGTTGCCGCTGCCGCTGCGAAAGTTCACCCAAAAGGAAAGTGTTTTGATTGTTCCATTGATGGGAAGATCTACAACCTTTCTTGTTTGGATATTTGGGCAAATCCAAACTAAGAATAATTTCATTTAATCTATCATTAAAAGTCCGAGGTTTTTTAGGAATTATTTCTTTGAGAACCAATTGTCGAATCATAAATGATTCTCAACTTATGGATTCAGAAAAATTACTTGGGACGAAGCCAACAAATGTAAGTATTTATAAATATTTAATTCAGCTGGAAATTGTGGATAAGAAACTCATTAACTTCAATAATATTAGTTTTTGGCTAATACTAGTTTTATCATTGACTTTAGCAATATTAACAATGTTTTATCTAGTTAATCAAACTCATTCAACTTGTCAAGCAGAAGGGTGTTCTGTTGACTATTCCAATGACTTTTTAATAAGTTTTATACTTGGAATTGCTTTTTTAATTGTATTATTAGTTATTGATTGTAAATCTAATATCCTCCTGAATTTTACAAACTCAAAAAAAAATATCCCCTATACTATTTTAGCGTTGTTAATTATAATAATTATAGTAATAGGTTTCCAAATTAATACAAAAATGCAAAGCTCATTTTCTGAAACTTCATTTAGTAATTTATGTAATTTAAATAATCCTGAAATTGCGACTAAAGGATACACAGATGTGAAAACATCTCCAATTTGTGAAGAAGGTTATGGGAAAATTAATGTTGCGACAAATCAAGAAGGAAATATTTGTTGTGGTAAAAAATAATTTTTCCCGTATTGAACAGTCTAAAAACTGTTCCCATTCACATACACTTGCTCGACGTTGTTGAGGTGATCGCTGTCGTTACGCCAAGATTCTCGTGCTGACGTGTTCGGGTCGAGTGTCCAAGGATAAAATGTTTGTCCTGTGGGTGAGAGAAGTTTGAGATCTAAGTCGTTGATGAGGTTGGCTCCGGGAACGTCGTCCCAAGCTAGCGTTACTTTGAGCGAGCTTTGTGCGCTGATGTTGATTGCGTACACGTCCACGTCAGAGATGTCTGAAATGTGTTGCAGGATCAATGTCTAAAGCCCTTTTTTCAAGGAATCTCACAAGTTTCCAATCTACATTTTTCATGTGGTTTTTGTGTTTTCTTTGTTTCATTTTAGTTTCGTTCGGGACTTGACTTTCGCCAAGTCCTGAGCTTAAAAGGGCTTTAGAGTAAAGACAACAATATTTCTTTAGCGTAGCGACTCTTGAAAAGAGGAAAGAATTATGTTTGATTTACGTCCCTTTATTTCCGAACGAAGTGAGAGTAACTAAATTTCGTTTTAAAAAACAGAATTTGTTGAGACAAAGAGGCCCCCTAAATAGGAATTTCTGTTTTTTTAGAAACTTCAGAAAATCGAAGATTTTTCACTAATGTTTTTAGAACTATCAAAAAAAGTTTCACTATCTTGCAATTCAAAATCAACTGATAAAACTTCGTCCATCTTAGATAAAATAGATAGTGTTTCGTCTAATGTATAATTTATTGAAAATACATTAAAAGATAAGCAAGTAACATGGAAAAATAGTACTATATATTTTAAAAGTTTCATCTCTCATTACACTCCACGGCAATACATTTATTATTTACACAATTAACTCCACAAGTGAGACATAATAATTCAAAAGTTATAGTTCCTTTATCTTGATTATATCTATTGATTGGACACCCCTTTTGTGTAACACAGTCACTATCAACTTCACAATATTGTTTATCAATCATGTATTTTGGGTGTGTAATCCAACTAGAATTAAATATTAAATAAATTACCAAAATAGCTAAAGCAATGATTCCACAAATTATTCCAAATTTTTTTTTATTCATTATTTCTCACCCCATAGACTTTTATAGTTAAAGCATGAATACCCTCTAGCCAACTAATTACTTCAAAACCTTTTTTATTCATCAAATTTTCTGCTTTATCAAGACTAATGTCTCTATGAAACTGAACAACTAAGTAAACATTTCCGTTCTCATCTTTTCCCCAAGTTCCAATTTTGTTCTCTCGAATATATTTAGATTGTTTGTATTCAGGTTTGATTTCATCAAGACTTCTAACTAAATACTTGTCATTAAAGTTATTAGAATTTAGTTTCACATCTCCACCATCGTTAGTTGTGAAAATATTATCTAAATCTTGACTGATTGAAACATACCAAGTGTCTGATGATATGTAACCTAGTAACTCGATTCCTTCGTTTTTTAATTCTTTAATTTCTTCCTTAGAAGGATTTTTATTGAATTGTAAAATAAAATAGACTTTTTCTCCCTTATTTAGAGATTTACTTTTAGCTTTGAGATTAGAGTCTATTTTAGAGGTTATAGGTTTGTATTCTACATCTATAAATTTAATCACTTTAGCTTCTTTATCTTTGTAAGGGCTTACATCAGCAATCCATGATTCAGAACTATTCATAATTTCAGTATTGTTAATTATTGTAATGTTAGTTTCATTTAATGATACATTAAATGCAAGAATAGTATTTATGCTCAGTATTAAAATCAATATGAATTTACTTAACTTTTTCATATGGTGGTGTAGATTTTCTAATTTATGTTAAACGTTTATAATTCAATCGAAGTGACAATTACTATTTCAAAATGAATTTATGGACAGAGCTCAAAAGTGAAAATACTTATAAATAAAGATACTAACTGAGTGTTATGAGTTTAAAGATAAACACTAAAAAAATAAAAATAACTCTTTTCTCCACAATATTTTTTGGAAGTATAATTCTATCCCTAAGGTATTTTTTAAATAGGCACGTTTTGAAACAAGGAGCATGTGGACTTTCATACCCTCAGAAGTGTTATAGTCAAAATTTTAGCTTAGACTTAGCGCTCCTATTGATAATAATTGGAACACTGTTGTTTTATTTTGGATATTCATATTATGAATATAAAAAATCTAAAAAATAATTTTTACCTAAGTTTCACTAAGTTCTTCTTCGCTAACGCTAGAAAGCAAACTAGTCTCATTTTCCATTGAATAGTTGAATGAATGTACTTCAACTAAAAAACTACATAATAGTAGAGCTAAACTTATTATTAGACTTGTTTTTGCATTTGGAGTTTTCATTTTAGTTTTCCTCTAAATTTGCTCTTTGAATCACACATTTATTTATTTGTATCTCACAAACACTAATTGTTGCTAATGACTTACACTTGCTAGTCCTATTTTCTAAATTATATATATTCAAAGCTTCACAACTATTACTTTTCACGCAATCATCCCCTTTTTCGCAGTACAAAGGGTCGTCCAAATACCTCACATCAATGCCCATGTAATACGCTTTGATATTATTCTGATACATAAAGCCAAGTGCAATAAGGCACAGCACAATAACTATGCTCCCAACAAGAATCTTTTGTTTCTCACCTATGTTTTTATTCATTCTTCTGCAGCCCCATGAAATGCAAGATAACAACTATTCTTCTCTAGGTCACAGACTTCAAAATATGCATTTTTACAAATTGTCTTATTACCTATGAGATGATATGGATTTGAAACGTTATCACAGAGCGGACCTCTCACGCAATCATCCCCTTTTTCGCAGTACAAAGGGTCGTCCAAATACCTCACATCAATGCCAAGGTAATACGCTTTGATATTATTCTGATACATAAAACCGAGGGCAATAAGACACAGCACAATAACTATGCTCCCAACAAGAATCTTTTGTTTCTCACCTATGTTTATCCTAACCATTTTTTTGAATATTCTTTTTGAATATTTTTTCTTTATATGATTTGTTTTGACTTTTTGCCTTAAAAGGTGCACTATTCAAAACTAAGAATCTTTCATTAAACTACTCTATTTTTTAGTCATGTAAGGCCCCAAGTTCATACTTTCATATCCTTGCTCCGTCAAAGTTTTGGGATACAAAACCTCGTCCTTGTCCGTCATAATTTCAAGAAAAGCAGAACCTTTAACACTCATACATTCAGCAAGAGCAGCTTTCAACTCTTTCTTTTCCTCAATTGTTCTCGTATACGAAAAACCCATTGCTTGAGCGACTTGTGAAAACAAAATATTCTTTTCTCTTTGTGTTCCCGTTTTTCTTTTTCCATATACAGCATCTTGCAAATTACAAACCATGCCGTCAGAATGATTATTGAGAAGAAGAATTTTAACGGGAATATCCTGCTGAACAATCGTGTGAAGATCTGCAATGTTCATAAGCAAACTTCCGTCTCCGTCGACAACAAGCACTTCTTTGTCGGGATGCGCGTGAGCAGCGCCAATGGCAGTTGGAATGGCAAAACCCATTGTCCCAAAAGCTCCTGAACTCAAAAAAGACTTTGGACAAGACATAGGCAAATATTGTGCTGCAAGCATTTGATGATTCCCAACACCAGTTGCGACAATTGTTTTCTCTGAGATGTAAGAAGAAAGTTCTTCCATTACACCTGCCGCCTGACAAAGGGAACTCCCTCGATTAAAATTCAAAGGACAAGAAGACTTTATTTCTTCAACTTCCTCACACCAAGCAGTCCAATCAAAAGAAAAAGTCTCTTTGTCGGCAAAGTCCAAAGTATTTCTTAGGAAATCACAAGCATCAGCAGTGAGCGACAAAGCAAGCTTTCTTTTTGCGGCAATTTCAAAAGTTTTTTTCTCATTAATATCTAAGTGAATAATTTTTGCCTGAGGAGCAAATTTTTCGAGATTTCCCGCAACTCTGTCGTCAAAGCGAACACCTAATGCAATAAGAAGATCACATTTTTGAACAGCAATATTAGCGCTTGGTCTTCCAAACATTCCAAGCATTCCGACAGACAAAGTTTCTCTTTCATCAACAACTCCCTTTCCCATAAGGGAAGTAACAACAGGAAGCTTTACTTTGGCGTGGAGCTGTCTAAACAAAGAAGAAGCTTCAAAAGAATTAAGTCCGCCACCAAGAAAGAACAAAGGTCTTTTTGCCTGAGAAAGAAGAGCAAAAAAATTTCTGCAATCCTCTTCCTTTATCTTAGGTATCTTGTTCTCTTTCTTTTCAAAAACAGACAAAGGAAGGCTTGCATATTCACATTGTTCTTTCTGACAATCAAAGGGAAAATCGATAACAACTGGTCCGGGCTTTCCACTGATTGCTTCAACATAAGCTTCTTTGAGCATCTTCTCAATAGACACTCCTGAAGAACAACGAAGAGACTTTTTTGCAATTCCAGAAAACAAAGTTTTAGTGTCAATATACTGGAAAGCATCAGTGCCAAGCTTGCTTTGTACGACTTGCCCACAAATAAGAATAAGAGGGATAGAATCTGCAGCAGCGTCAGCAACAGCTGTAAGTGCATTTGTAACACCTGGCCCAGACGTAACAATGGCAACACCAACACTCCTTGAGGAACGCGACCACGCAGCAGCACTAAAAACAGCACATTGCTCATTTGCATTAATTGTTATTTCAATCGAACTATCTCGAAGTTCATCGTAGACTGGTAAAATAACTCCGCCCGTATAACCGTAAATATGTTTCACCCCTATATCTTCCAGACAGCGCACAAGAGAAGCAGCACCACCCATACTTTTTCCTTGCTCTAAGTCTGTCGAAGAACTCCCCTCACGCATTCCCTCTGAAATGTTCCTTGTTTCTATGTCTGTCGTCTCTATGCTTTTGCTTTCCATTTTTCTTGTGATTGGAAGAGCAAAGGAAAATTTTTCTTTTGGAACGAGAAAAAACTAAAGAAATCTTTTGTTTCTGCCCGTTCCAAAAGTTTGCATCAACCTTTGGCTCAGGCAGTTAATGAAAGCACCACCACTACTACCAGTACCAGAACTACCTGAACAGTTTGTAGTGCTTTCAACAACATGACGAAGTCTTTTTCTTCTTTATTTATAAAATTTTTGTGAGACTCCTGAAAAACTCATTATGTGCTATAGTCGTCCACAAAAATAATTCTTTTTGTCTCCTCTCACTTTGTTCGTTTGCTATATAGTTTTCTCGAAGTTAAAAACTTCTGCGGAGCACTATAAGTCATAATTGATGACTTCATTTTCTTTTACGAGAAATTCATCAAAAAGAGAGATGTTCAATAAATACGTCTTAGCATACTTATTGTACATCTTCTCTGCGTAAGAAAAATTTTTATAGGTGAAAGATTTTCTTTTGAAGGTGAAAAAAGTAAAGAAATCACTAAAATGTACCTATCTCGATCGGAGCGAGCTGCTGGGTATAATACCCTCCCAAAGAATTAAAATAAAAACTCTTGGCGGTCTGCAATTAGAAACTTTTCTTTATGGAGAAAAAGAGGGAAGAGATGCAATAATTATGTGTCATGGTTTTTCAGGCTCCAGTTCGAATGGCATCCTTTCTCAAATTGCTCAAGCTTTGTCAAAGAAGTATGTTGTTTGTAGGTTTGATTTTAGGGGTCAGGGTGCAAGTGAGGGAGACTTTTATGATAGTTCCATCACCCTTGAGTTAGAAGATCTTTCTTTTGTTGTTGATTATGTTAAAAAAAAGTATTCTCCTAAAAATCTTATTTTGTTAGGGCATAGTTTTGGTTCTGCAATTGCTTTTTTATATGCAAGAGGAAATACAATTCAGGGGATGATTTCGCTTTCGGGAGAGGGAGATTTAGAAAAGGCAATAGGGTATGAGTTTTCTGTTGAACAGATGAAAAATTTTGAAGAAAAAGGGGAAACCACATATGTAAACTGGTCAAAAGGAGGAAAAATGGACCGTTTAGGAAAACAGTTTCTGGACGATATGAGGAAGTATTCAACGTTAAATGCAGCCAAACTTGCTATGTATCCCACATTATTTCTTCATGGGACAAGTGATGATGTCATTCCTTGTAATGCTTCAAAGGAGATGTTTGCCTTGGTCTCAGGTAAGAAAGAACTCATTTTTATTGAGGGGGGCGATCACACATTTGGTTTCTTTGCAGGGCAATCAAAGCTAGATGAAGTAATTAGTCACATACAAAACTGGCTAGGTCAAAATTTTTGATCCAGATGTTTTTCTTTTTGGACAAAGAGTTTCTTAAGAAGTTTGTACAAGTCTTTTGTTATGGAAATACAAAGAAGGAACTCTACAAACAAGATAATACTGCTTGCTAAGAGGATGTAGTCTAAACTTCCTTTGAGTGCCCACCTTACAAAAACTACTGTGAGGTAAATGAGCTGTCCTAAATAGAGGAGAAGGGAAACTCTAAGGAGATTTTTTCTTGCAAGCGCTGACACGACAGTATATGAAAGAGAAATGAGTAGGAGTGTTGTAAAAAGAAGAAGGATGAGTACGGCAGGTTCAATATACAAAAAAAACATTTCTTTTGATACTGAAAATGCTGGCTTTCCCCATCGCAAACTTCTGCTAAGGAGAAGAAAGATTGTCGTCCATGTTAAGATGTGAGTAAAGATGAGTTTTGAGGTTTTCATTTTTTTGTCTAAAGTTCTTTGTTGTTAAAGAGCCATGCTGCAAAGGAGGGGCTTCTTTGTCGTGTTCTGTGAATAGAGACGATCTTTGCTATTCTTTGGTCTTCTTCTCTTTCTTCCATTTGGACTTCTTCGGTAGCTTTGTGTGAGACTATTTCCTCAGGAAATTCTTGGGTTTCTTCGACTTCTTTTCCTTGAAGAATGAGTCTTAGAGTTCGAACCTTTTTTTCAGTGTCCAAATAGCACTTTGCACTTTTTTCTGTTGCACTGCTCATTTCACGCAGAAGTTGTTTGCATTCTGTAAGGAGATCTGTGACGTGAAGGAGGATATCAAAGTTTTTGGAATTCATGAATATGGTGCAACTTTAGAAACTTTATAAAACTCTCCATTTTGTTTTTATTGTGTAGGGACTACGAGTTTCGAGAATCTTTATAAATCATCTTTTAGTTCTTTCTTTGTTTTAGTAGTATTTTGCCGATTTAGCTCAGTTGGTTAGAGTGCCAGACTCATAATCTGGAGGTCCCCAGTTCAAGTCTGGGAATCGGCACTTGTATTCTTTTTACAATTTTAAAAAACCTTGTTTCTACTGATTTGCAGACATGAGTTGCCTCTGTCCAAAGCTTGCAGCTTGTGAGAGTCGTCTGAGATGCAAAGGCACATTAGGAAAAAGCGTTTTTATCGCATTCATTCCTTTCATGAAACTTTCTCCGCCACTTGCAAGAACGCCAAAAAGAGCAAGGTAGGCAGGAGTAGGTACTGAAAGATTGCAAAGACTTAGTATACAAGTTGTTGAACTAAGAAGAAGGACGATTGCTGTGAATTTGTCCGCGTGTTTTTCGAGAATCTTCATGTTGTCTTGGAGTGCAGGAAATGTTGCTAGGGCCTGTCTTAGGTGGTTCCCAAATTCTGAACTAAAAAAAAGAAGAAGATTCTCGTATACTCGAAGGTGTTCCTTTATAGTTTCTTCTATGTTGCTTCCGAGAAAATTTTGGAGTTTTGTTTGCATTCTTTCAGCTACTTCAAAGAGTTTTGCTTCTTCTACGACGACAAAAGTGAGGAGTGTGTAAACTTCGTGTTCCTCTTGAAGTTTAGCTGCAAGTCGCTCAGGCCTTGTTTCTATACTAAGGAGAAGATTATTTATAGTTTCAATGTGGTGTTCAAGCTGTACGATCGTTTCAGGAGCTATTTTGATAAAAGAAAATATCTCAGTGTAGAGTTCCTCTTCTAGTAAATCTAAGAATTGGCTTGAATCTTTGAGTTGTTTTTCCAGTTTCCTCAATTCAAGAAGTTGCGTTTCTTGTTCTTGTGTAAATTGGAGTTGAGTTTTTCCGACGTCATTACTGCTGATTCTTCCTTGTCGCAAGGCTGCATTTATCATCTCGAAGAATCTGTACACCTCGTTTTGTGAACCTGGTGTTGGGGCAATAAGGACTTGCTTGTGTTCTTCAAGACTTTTTAGAAGATTTTTTGTCATGTGGGAGAAGAGTGATCCTGCTCTTAAACTTGCCTTAAAATATGTTGCCATGGCAGCTTGAGCATTTGAGCTTTCTTGTTCGCTCTGTGCTGTAATAGACTCTTTTTGTGCCGCAAGGTACTTCTCGAAGAAGGATTTTTGCATTTGGCCAAGTCTCTGGCTTTTCCTTGAGAATGAGAAAACAGTTCCTGCAAGCTTTTCAAGTGCTGCAAGTTCTTCTTTTCTCTCCATGTTTTTTTTGAAGCATTCAATATTATAAGCGTATGTCACTACTTTTGCAAAAATTTTCTCCTTTTTTTGTTTTCTTTGTCTGGCAGCAAATCTTATAAAGATATATTTACCTCTTTTAGCCATGGGACGAGTTAAATCCACCTTTGTGAAAGTTTCTGCAAAAAAGATTTACAATCTTGGAAAAGAAGAATTCACAGAGAAATATGAAGAAAATAAGGAAGTTATTGACAAATACGCCAAAATTCCTTCTAAGAGACTTCGAAACACCATTGCTGGGCACATTACCCGTACTGTGAAACAAAGAGGTGAGCAGTAAATGCTTGAAGTGGGACGTGTTTGTGTCAAGACAGCTGGTCGCGATGCTACAAAGCTTTGTGTTGTTGTTGAAGAAATTGATGAGACTTTTGTTCTTGTTGATGGGAATACAAGAAGAAAAAAAGTAAATAAATCTCATCTTGAACCCTTGGCACAGGTTCTTTCTCTTAGTAAAGGAGCAGACACAAAGGCAGTACTTGCAGCCTTTGAAGGAGCAGGTTTGCCCGTAAAAAAGAAAGAAGAAGAAAAAGCAAAAAAGGAACCTAAAGCTCAACAAAAAAAAGAAAAACCAAGTAAGAAACCTTCAAAAAAATAGTTTCTCTTTGTAAAAAGTTTTATAAAACAGTTTTTATTAATCTCCTATTTAGGAACCCATGGTCTAGCGGTTATGACGTTGCCCTTACAAGGCGAAGGTCGCCGGTTCAATTCCGGCTGGGTTCACTCAAGGAAGAAAAGGGCTTTCCTTTTCATGCCTTATTGTCTACTAAAAATTTCTAACTATCTAAGTACTACAAAAGGATATATAATTTTGAAGGTAAATTGTTCTCTATGGCAGTATCACCAGAACCGATTTTGTTTTATGTCATGTTTTGGACTATACTTGCGATGATGCTTGTACTCATTTATGCATTAAAGCAAGTAATTATGACTCAGCGCTATATTCAGAATATAGATTCAAATATTGAAAAACTTGTAAAAAAAGTTTTATTGGATGAAGAACGTCTTTTAGAGGATGTTGAACACCCTAAGAAAAAGAACAAATAAGTTTACGATTTTTTCTTCCTTTTTTGCAGGAGGAGAGGTTTCTTTTGCAATTTGTAGAGTGTGAGATGGTGAATGGCTAGTAGTTGGTTTGATGTTTTGTTTGATAGCTTTAATCCTTATGCTTTTCTACAATGGCTTCAAGAAAAGGGAATGTATGATTATCTTTTTCCTTTTCTCTTAATTTTTGCTTTAGTTCATGTTTCTTTATCTTTTTCTTCTCTTTTCAAAAGCAAAAAAACAAAAGAACCACTTAATGCAGTTATTACAGTTATCGCCATCATAGTTGCTTTTTTTAGTGTCTCTTTTGAGCTTAGTCCAGGATATACGCTCGCAAATACTTTGATGATGCTTTTCCCAAATATCTCTGCTTTGTCTGTTCTGGCACTTATGTTTTATCTTATAGGGGCAATGCTCGGGAAAAATTACTTTAGAGGACTTTTTTCTCGTGAAATTACATCGTATCTTTTTTTTCTTATTGGTGGCCTTGGACTGACAAGTGTTCTTTTTTATCTTGGGATAGCATTTGGCTTTTGGACTTATGATTTGGGAAATCCGGGGAGCTATTGGAATTTCTTTTTCGTTCTTTTATTTTTAATTCTAGGAGTTGTTTTTATCTTTGTTGGCTTTGAGCTTCGACCTTTTGGAATTATGTTTGTTCTCATTGCCCTGCTTTACATTATAAATGACGGCGAAGGGGGCGTGTTTAGTTATGTTACAGACCCTATAGTCTTTATTGTCTTTCTTTTTACAATCCTTGTTTCTTGGATGGGTTCCGATCCAGAACAGGAAAAAAGAATACTTGCTGAAAAACTTCGACGCTCGCACAAAACCATACAAAATGATTATACTGACACGAAAGAGTATGAGTCTAGAATTTATGATGTTGTTGATCCCTTATACAAATCTAACCTAAAGAAATGGAAGGAAAAGTATGGGGATGAAGATTGGAAATAAGTTTTTTACAGTTTTTACGTTAGCAAGAGAAAAAGTAAAGTTAACTGATGGTTAAGAAAAAAACTATTTTTCAAAATTCTCAGCATTCTCCTTCGTGAATCAATGTTGCTCTTGCAGCATTCATTGTACACGCGTTTGAGTACGTTTGCGGGTCAGGCATAACTTGGGCGCAGGCCAGTTCTTCCGAACATTCAGGCATTGGTGGCTGTCCACAGACAGGCTCATATACTGCCGTGCAGTCTCTTTCTTCTTTTCGTTCACATTCTCCTTCATGAATCAATGTTGCTCTTGCAGCGTTCATTGTACACGCGTTTGAGTACGTTTGCGGGTCAGGCATAACCTGTATGCAGGCTAGTCCTTCGAGGCATTCAGGCATCGGTGGCTGTCCACAGACAGGCTCATATACTGCCGTGCAGCTTGTTGTTTCATTTTGGTCCTCACATGCACCATTTTTCATAAAGATTGCTCCTGCATGTTCAAGCTCACAACGGTTGACATACGTAACAGGAACGCTATCACAAGGAGCTTGGATACATTCAACTTCTTTAAGTCCACAAACAGGAGAGTAAATTTCAGGACAGGTTTCACTTGGATCTCCAGAATCAGGACACGCCTCAAACTCACAATTAGGGCCACTTCTTCCAACTGCAGTCCCGTCCGGACAAATCTTTGCATCGCGTGTACAAACTGATAAGTTGTCCTCTCCTAAAGAGTCCCCATAAAAAGCTTCATCCGTGCAAGATGCCAGAAAAAAAGCTAAACCTAAGAAGATACTGAGTAAAAATATATTTTTTCTCATAGATTTTTTTATCTTAAAAAACAATTATAGTTATCTTATCTCTTTGAAGTAACAACAAGAGACTTTAAAAAAAATATTGTGGATAGACATATGCAAAAAAAAAGATTCACAAAATCTCTTTTCATATTTAGAAGAGATTTACGTCTTGAAGACAATACTGCTCTTTACAAAGCTTTTGAAGAGAGTGAAGAGCTCTGTCTTTTTTTTCTCTTTACTCCAGAACAAATCGAGAAGAATCCCTATCGTTCAAACAATGCTTTAGAGTTTCTTTTTGCTTCTCTTTCTGATTTGCAAAAGCGCTTACAAAAAGGAGGAAGAAAACTTCATATTTTCTATGGAGAAGCCCTCGTTCAGTTGCAAAGTGTATATCAAGAGTATGCATTTGAAGCCGTATTTGTAAATAAGGATTATACTCCTTACAGTAGAGAGCGTGACAAAAAAATTGAGGATTGGTGTAAAAAAAAAGCTATTCAATTTCAAAGTTTTGATGATACTCTATTAACTGTACCAGAACAAACTTGTAAAAAAGATAAAACTCCGTATACGGTTTTTACTCCCTATTATCATCACGTGAGAGTCTTTCCCGTTCGAAAACCAATGTATATCTCTTTACCTCACAGTACAAAGGATTTCACATTTTCTAAAGAAAAAAACCTCTCGGAACTTGAATTTCTTTTTCTCCCTAATCGCAATGCATTTCTTGCCCTCAAAGGAGGCAGAAAAGAAGGTTTGAAACTTTTACAAGAAGCTTGGTCTCGCCAAAATTCATACGCAAATGAAAAAGACCTCCCCTTCAAAAATGCGACGACAAAGCTTTCGGCACACCACAAATTTGGGACAATCTCCATTCGAGAAACCTATCACTCATTTCTCTCAGAAGTCAAAGATTCAGAAACCTTTCTTCGTCAGTTGTATTGGCGAGATTTTTTTGTGCAGATTGCTTATTTCTTTCCTCATGTTTTTGGGCATGCGTTTCATAAAAAATATGATGCTTTGCACTGGGAAAAAAACGAGAAGGCTTTTGAGTTGTGGAAGGAGGGAAAAACTGGCTTTCCCATTGTCGATGCTGGAATGCGTGAACTAAAAAAAACTGGATTCATGCACAACAGAGTACGAATGATTGCTGCCTCTTTTCTTGTAAAAGATTTACACATAGACTGGCGTTTAGGAGAAAAATACTTTGCACAACAGCTTATTGATTATGATCCTTGTGTTAATAATGGGTCGTGGCAGTGGGTTGCATCAACTGGTTGTGACGCTCAGCCTTATTTTCGAATCTTCAATCCCTGGCGCCAACAAGATCGCTTTGACTCGGAATGTTTGTATGTTAAATATTGGCTTCCTGAACTGGAACATCTTTCTCCTAAAGAGATTCACGCTCTTCACAAACGTTTTCCATTGGAACTTGAATCTGTGTATCCAAAGCCAATAGTGGTTCACGAAGATGAAGCGCACAAAGCTTTTTCTTTGTATTGTACACTGCAAAAGTAATTCCTTAGCTGGGTATTATACTCCGCATCTCTGCTCCGATTGAGATAGGCATATTTTAGCGATTTCTTTACTTCGGGGAGACCTGTTTAAAATTACTTTTTCGTGACAAAATACCTTAAATCAAAACTTTTTTAGCTGGAATTAATTTTGATGTGCGGTATACAAAATGGTGTGAAACATTTTATTAGTTAATATATTAACTAAGCGATAACTTTAAGAATACTTGAGAGCCCCATTTGCATATGATTGATGCTTGGGTCCGATTTATTTCAAAGTACTCACGATTTTTACTTATCATTGTTTTTTTCTTTGTTTTGTTAGCCAGTTTTGTTGCAGTGAATTTGAAAATTGATCCTGATTTTGGAACTCTTGTTTCGCCAGAATCTGTTTTTAACACAAACGATCGCATTTTGAATAATGCCTTTGAAACAAATGATGCCTTTCTTATTTTGCTAAAGCTTGATGAAAGTACAACATTAAAAAGTGCTGTGACAAGTATGAATGATTCACGAGTTCAGGACTATGTGCAAGTGCTGACTACAACCTTGAAAGAGAGTCAATATGTAACTGGAGTTTCACAAGTCCAATACTCTGAAGATATGAGGTATGCACGTGTTCTTGTTTCTCTCTCGACTCCAAAAAAGCTTGGCAGTACAAATGAAGTGAAAAGTGAGTTGGATTATTTAGTTCAAGAAGCAGGGGGAGTTCCAGGCGTCACAGTACTTGTTACAGGAATGCCAGTTCTCATAAATCAAGTCTCAACTCTTTTAATTACAGATAACCTTAACACCATTCTCATAACCTTTGTCTTCATTTTTATTATATTATTCTGGTACTCAAGAAATCTTACTTTTACACTTATTACTATTGCAATCCCTATAATCTCGCTGATTTTTCTTGCAGCCCTTATGGTGTGGCTTTCCATTAGTGTAACAATAACTCTGGCAGCAGTAGGCGTTCTCATGCTTGGTCTTGGGGCAGATTATGCAATTCACACTGCAGTTCATTACAAACACGCTCGCCACGAGCACGAATCCCATAAAAAAGCTATGTTCCATACCTTGTCTGATCTAAAAACGCCAATTACTGCTTCGTTCATAACTACACTTGCAGGATTTGGAGCTCTCATTTTCGGAGTTTCTCCAAGTTCTCAGGCCCAAGGGAAAGTTTTAGCTTTGGGAATTTCTGTTATTTATCTTTGTTCATTTCTTATCTTTCCTCTCCTTCTCAGCGCTTTTCATAAGAAATTAGATTTTCGTCCAAACAAAACCTTTGATAAAATTATTTCATTTATGACAAAGCTTGCCATATACCAGGCACACAAAGCAAAAACGGTTTTGACCATTCTTTTTCTTCTCACACTTGTGATGATGTACGGAGCGAGCAAGGTGGCCTTCTCTACAAGCAATAGTAATTGGATTCCAGAAAGCGATCCCATTGCTTCGTCGTTTAGGGAAATTAGTGCCGTGTACGGAAATGTCGATTCCATTACTTTACTGATAACAGCAACAAAAGGGGATCTTCGTAATGTTCAAACACAAAGAGATGTTGAAATTCTCAAAAGTGCAATTGAAGGAATCCCAAACGTTGATTTGGTAAGTTCTCCTTATGATGGAATTCCTTATGATACTGCTGTGCTCTACGATGCCATCACAAACAACCAAACTCTACGTTCACAATTCAACTATGACTATACCTTAACAACAATAACGATCTCCTCCGAAAACCTTGATCAAGATGAAGCAGGAAAATCAAAGGTATTTCAGGAAGTGAAAAAACTTGTTGAAATGTACCCTGTTCATAATGCTGACATTTCCTATTATGGAGATGTTGTTCGTTTTGACGAGCTTGGGGATAGTCTGCAAAGGGACGCCGGAGTCACAACAGTTCTCGGACTCGGACTCGTTTTTTTTGTCGCTGCTGCAATTTATGCCTCTCTAATGGTTGGCGTTTTATCTCTTATTCCCATTATCATTGCAGTGATCTGGGCAATTGGACTAATGGGATTTTTCAATATTCCCTTTACTTCGCTTTCAACAGGAATTATTTCCTTAGTCCTTGGAGTAGGAGTTGATTTTTCCATTCATCTTGTTGATAGTATCAAAAAATATCTTTCACGAGGAAAACAGATTGAAGAAGCAATTATTAAGACACTTGAAGGCTCAGGCTCTGCAATTTTACTCTCTTCATTGACGACCTTTGTGGGTTTTATGGCACTCACCTTTGCAGTTCTCCTTGGAACAAGAAGACTTGGACTGGCCCTTGCAGTTTCTATTGTTGCTGTGTTCATAGTTTCTATTTCCCTAGTGCCTGCTCTAATGAGTCTCACAACAAGAAAGAAGGCAAAAACAATATCACCATAAAAAATGAAATCTTTTAAACATCATGCGCAAAATCTTGCATATCTTCTCTTGCTCTTTGGATTTTTTTCAATAGCTTCTCTTAGCGTGAGTGCTGTGCAAGTTGAATTGGTAAAAACGGACCCAGCTCCCGTCCTTGCTGGCGATTATGCAGACATTACCTTAAGGGTCACTAACACTGATCTTGATAATGTCAAAAATTTTGAGGCTAGTATTTCAGGAACGCCTTTCATTTTGCCACTTAATGACAACAAATTTAGTTTGTCAGTCTTGCAAGCGGGAGAGAGTGCAACGAAAACTCTGAGAGTGTATTTTTCTGAGGATCTTCCTCAAGGAACAGTTCGCTTGCCGATTCTGCTTTCATATGAGAGCACGACGACAAAGCAGTATGTTGACGTTTTTGTCGAAGATGCAGCATCTTTGCCAGACTTGAGAATAGGAACTGTTCGTTCTACTCCGTCGGAATTGCTTCCTGATTCTGATGATAATGATCTTGAACTTGTTCTTCAAAATCTTGGCGACAGAGATGCAACATTGGTTTCAGCTAGTCTTGTTACGGATGAGAGTCTGATTAAGCCTTCTTTTTCGTATAGTTTTGAAGATGCTGTTTCTCAGATTGCAAATGGAGAGGAAGCGAGTTTGTCCTTTGCTGTCGATGTCGACAAAAATGCAAGAGGAGAAATTCCTGCTCAACTTAAGCTTCGTTATCGAGCTGAAAAAGCTATTGGCAACAGTTATGACACGTACGAAAAAGTTCTGAATTTTACGATTGATGTTGCTGATGCCCCTTATCTTGAAGTCGTCTCTGTAAAGCCTTTGTCGTCTTTTGAAGTTGGAAGTTCTGACAACAAAATTGAGCTTACTATTAAGAACGTTGGAGAGGAAGATGCTCGCGAGGTGAGAGTTCGTGCAGTTCCTGATGCTTCCTACCCTTTTTCGTATGAACAGACGACAGAGTATGTGGCTTCAAAGATTAAAGCTGGCGAGACAGCAACACTTGTCTTTACAGTTGAAGTTCTCAGTTCTGCTGAAGTGAGAGAGTATCCAACAACTCTTCTTTTGGAAAGTCTTATGGATGAGACTCGTTACACGCAGGAGGGAAGTATGGACATTGCTGTGAAAGCTGGGAAACAAAGTAGCAACACGCAAATTGGCGGGCTTGTTCTGGCATTTATTGTGATTGTCTCTGTCGTCCTTGGCGCTATGCGGTATTTGGGCGCAAAGAAAAAGTCAAAATAATTTTTTTTATTCCTTGGGGTATTATGCTCCGATTGGAATGGGTACATTTTAGGAGATTTCTTTACTACTTCTAATAACGTATTGTCAGTAGAAAAAATAAATCTAAAGAAGTTTTAGGCAAGCATATAATACGTGTTTATAGCAACGAGTCTTTGCTCTCCAGTATCATCGTAAGTTATATGCACCCCATAAAGAGAAAACTCTCTGGTATGATGGGGAGGAGTATAGATTTGCTTTCCTACCTCTCCAGTTATGGAGAGGAGGATAGAGAGAGTTCTGTCTTTGCTCTGAAGTATGCCTTCAAGAGAAAGGAGGGGTTGGCGTGGCGGTATGACTAGTCTCACTTCTTCTGGAATCATTGCACAAGTAAGAACACTTCCTGTCTCATGAATTTCCCTAATTTTTTTTGCATACTCGGCCAAACTAGTAAAGGAAACCTCTCGTGGTGTACCAAATAAATATTCCATAATGGGCCTTCTTCTTATTTCCATGTTCCAGATGGAAATCTTCTTTGAAATATAAAGCTTCTTGGAGAGAGGGAGGAGTTTACATCATTCCCAACATCATTGCGACAAGCATTCCAACTCCTAAGAGAAGAATAATAATGCCTGCTATGAGGTGCAGAGTTCGCAGTCTATTTTTTCTTAACTTTTCAGCTTTGTCTGTCGTTGTGTACCCGAAATAAATTCCAAGGGTTATGAGTATCATAGGAAGGACGAAGATAAAATTGTAAAGGAGCAGGAGAAGTATTGCGTAGTTTTGTGTTGTTGATTTTGCAAGCAAACCTAGGATGACAATGTATGGCCCGGATGTGCAAGGAAGAAGAAACATGCTGACAAGAAATCCAATTCCAAAGGCCCCCGGGATTGAGGTTACTCCTTGGATGAGTGACTTCATTTTTGGTCGCCATTTTCTTGGAACTTCCATGACAAACCATTTTCCGTACCAAAGGTAGTCTTTGAGATTGAAAAGTCCGATGATAATTGCTAGAATTGCGACAACAAAATAAAAACTGTGGCTGAGGCCTGCTGCTTGTATTGCAGAGTATAGTCCTAGTCCCATAAGGAAATAAGAGATGAAGATTGAAGCTGAAAATGCAAATCCTGAAAGAAGTGCTTTTTTTCTGTTTCTTGAAATAAGTACAGTTGACATGAGAAGGATGAGAACGGCAAAGGCGCAGGGATTGATGGCGTCAACCAATGCTGCTAATATTACTGCTGGAATAGTTAGATCTTTTGTTAGAGTGTTGTCTTGTTCTATGTTTTTTTTGTTAAGGGGACTTTCACAGCCTTTCTCAGAGCAGTCCTTAATTTTTTTGTCGATTGTTTTTGCAATGGAATCACTAAAGCCTATGATAACTTCGTCGTCAATGAAGATTGTTGGAACTCCGCCCAGTTCTTTTCCGTAGGCTTTTGAAAGATTTTCTAGGAGTTCTCTTTCTGTCGCATTAAAATACACTTCATGTTTTGAGATGAGAAGATTTGGGTAAAGTTCTTTTTCGGTTTGCAGAAATTCTAGGGCTTTTTCACAATGTGAACATCCTTGTCCGTAAAAAATGTATAGGGGAATCGTATTGTCGTCTGTTGTCTGTGCGTAACTTGAAGTTAGGCTAAAGAGCAAGAGAAGCAGTGTGCTTACTGAAAGAATGAATTTGGAAATAGTATTTTTTGTCATTTGATATTGTGGAGAGTGTTAATATGTGTTTGTTTGGCGTCTGCATTCGTGTTTGTGTTCTCCTTCCTTACAACAACAATGCTTATTTTCCTTTCTACAACATTCGCCAGAGTGTTCTTCTTTTCCTTCACAGCATCCTTTCTGCTTGCCTGTCTTCGCTCCTTGTCCTTGTGGTCCCGTTTTGTCGTGTTGTGGCATTTTAGAATATTTTTCGAGAAGATTTATTTAAACTTTGTGTTTCAGGTTCATGATGGCAGTATGAAGAGAAAGAAATTATTTCACAAGCTCAAGAATATGCTCTGCAAGTTCTGGAAATGTTTCTTGACTTATGAAATGTCCTTTTTCTTTAAAGGAGAAAGTTTTGTCAGGGTTCAATTTTTCTTTAATGTGAAGAAATTCTTCAAGTGGAATAAACTCGTCGTTCTCTGAATAAAAGAGAGAAATTGTTTTTTGATTGGTTTTTATCTTTTCCCATTGCCAAGGGTCGTCATACCAGCCTGAAATCTTTTCAGACTCAAGGCCAAGGTCTGTGTAGCAAGGTGAAATGAGGATGGACCCAAAAATTGGATTTTCCTCAGCATATCTCATTGCGGCAACGGCACCAGAAGAATGACCTACGAGGAGAGTACTTTCATTGGCCTTAAGTTTTTCTTTGAGAAAGGGAAGCCAATACTGTTTTCTGGCTAGGATTGAATCGGGAAATGTTTCAAATACTAACTCAATGTCTAAAGTCTCAAGTTGTTCTTTTAGCCAAGGAACCCAAAGATAAGACCACCTCATTGTGTCGTTCCCGTGTATAAATATGATTTTTTCTACTTTCATTTTTCAGAGATTAATGGAATTTCTGAAACGATTCTTCCAAAGCTTTTATTCCCGGAAGTTCTTTTCCAGAAAGGAAGTATACAAGTGCTCCTCCCGCTAAACTTACATATGAAAAATCTGTTACATCATCAAACATGTTTAATGCAGTGAGGGAATGTCCTCCTCCCATGTAACTAAACGCTTTGGAATTGACAATGGCTTTAATGATTCCCTTTGTTCCATCTTGAAACGCTTCTTCTTCAAAGTCTCCTGCAGGTCCTTTGAGATAAATGGATCCAGCATTTGAAAGAAGTTTTGTGTAGGCTTCAACAGTTTTTCTTCCAATATCCATGACAAGGTTTTCCCGTAGTTCTTCTCCTCGTGCTCCTAATTCTTCAACAGAAATTTCTCTTCGTTCTCCGTCTTTTGCGTATGCTAAATCAAGTGGACAAAAAATTTTATTTGGATAGAGCGACAAAAGTCTTTTCAGAGTTGAGAGTGGCCCTTCCAGAAGTTCTTTCTCTTCTAGATATTGTGTTTTTTTCCCAAGAGGATAACCTTTTGCAATGAGAGAAATATCTCCTATGACCCCAGTTAGCAATACTTTGTCGACGGTTTTTTTTTGAAGTGATTGTTCAATAAATTCCACTAGGTCGTCAGCTTTGGCTCCCCCGAAAACGTGGATTGCTGGCTTTGGCGCGCTTGTTATTTTGTTGAGTCCGTCAAGTTCTTTTTCCATGACAAGGCCAGCGACATTGGGAATATTTTTGAATCCAACGACACTTGTGTCTGCTCTATGTGCATTCGAAAATGCGTCGAACACATAAATGTCAAAAAGTTTTTCTAGCATGAGAATTTTATTAGCAGGAAGTTCGGGCTTTTTTTCGTCGTCGAGAAAACGGACATTTTCTAAAAGAAGAACTTCACCATTTTCTAAATGGGAAATAGTCTCAACTACTTTTTCAGAATAGGTTTCATTTTCAAAAAGAACTTCGAAGCCCAATATTTCAGAAAGCATTTTTCCATGTGCCTGTAAAGAAACACAATCTTCATCTCCTTTACGTCCTTGGTGAGCAAGAACAACAACTTTGGCGTCGTGTTCATGCAGATAGCGAAGAGTCTTGCTGTGTGCTTTAATACGATCGTTAAGTTTGACTTTTCCATCAATAATGGGAGAGTTAATGTCAACGCGAACGCCAACAACTTTACCTTTGACATCTGTGTCCTCTAATCTTTGAAAATTGAACATGATTTGTCTCAATAAAGAGTATTTATAAGAGTTGCTAAGGATTTTTTTCACTGTAGTATCCGGAAATTATTGCATACTAACTTAACCCTAATTTTAGATGTCTTCCTTATTAGAAAACCTATTTTGGACCCAATTTTCATAGTATTGAAAATAGAGGTGAAAAAATATCCGGATACTACAAAGAATTTTTTTCACTCTCCCTAAGTCGTGAGAAAACTCTAAATAAAATTTTCTTCTTTGTACATAGTACAAATAAAATAAGGAATGGCTCAAAACGAGAATAAAAAAGGAATGGAGAAAAACTGGAACTTTGACACAGTGTACAGACTCTTCTTTTTCCTTTTTGTTTTCTTTTCTTTCTTGTCTTGTGTTCATGCTGTTACGGAGTTCCAGATGGAATGGGGAAATAGTACTGCTCTTAATGAAACATGGATAACTGTAAATCTAAGCGCATTCTTTGTTGATCCAATTATCGTTGCAACACCTCAATACACGACAACGACAAATGCGAATGGAATAAGTACGTGGATTACAAACATTACAAATACAAGTTTCAGGCTAAGAGTCAGTGATGAAAACTTTGCAGCAGCAGACAATGTTCTCGTCACTTACATAGTCTTAGAAAGAGGAAATTGGACTCTTCCGAATTCAGGAATAAAAGTTGAAGCCAATTCTGTCAGCACGACAAAGTATGGATACCAAGGAGCTTATACAAATTGTCCGAGCGGAGGGGAGACAATTTCTTTCTCTCAAAGCTTTAATAGCAATCCACTTGTTTTGTCAGTGAGAGCAAGTGATAATAATCCTTCAGTTTGGGCAGCAACAATTCAATCAGAAACAACAAGTACGGCAACGGTCGGTACTAGTGCTATGTGTATACGCTTGAGTCGTTCAAGAGCAGGGACAGCAACATTCACAAATCTGGAACGTATTAATTGGATAGCAGTAGACGAAGGAAATGGAACATTGAATGGAAGTGAATATGAAATCCTCTGGAACCTTGCTGACACAGGAGACAGCGGAGGAAATTGGATAAATGGATATGGCGATGCAAAACCATTTTCACAAAGTTGGGCACATACCTGGAGCGGGGGTCCTAATTATATCATTGGCGGACAAACAAGTATCAGCGGAAGCGACGGATCTTGGCCAGTTATTTATGATACAGGAAACACAGGAAGCATAAGAATGTTTGTTGATGAATCAAACGAGCGTTCTCACTCAGGTTCTGAAAGTGGAGGAGGATGGGCATTTAATAGTTCAGGATATTATGAAACTTCGCCATATGTATTCTGGGATTCAAGTAGTTTTTATATTGGGGGACAAACCGTCGATGAAGGAAATATCTCCAGTAATCTTAGTATTGAATCATACAAGTTTAATGATGGGATTTCCATTAGTTGCGACAGTGGAAATTGTTCAACAATAACGACAAACTGGACAAGTACAAATCTTCTTCATGGGGAACAAGCAAATGTCAGCTTTACGTGTAATGATAGTGTTGTAGGAGCTTTTTGGGCTCTTTATAATGTAACATCACTTAACACAACTCGTGTAGAACAGATTAATGTGAGTTGTCAGATCTACAAAGTTTATGGGACGCTCAACGTTTCTCTTATTACTCCGTCGACAAGTTTTGTAACTCCAATTCATGAAAACAGAAGTTTCACTATGAGTGTGAACATTACCTGTTCAGGAGAAGATAACACTAGTTGTGGAGAAGTATTTGCAATTGCAAGATACAATGGAAGTTCTGATTTTGGAACGGGTGCCGACGGAGCTCTTACGGTAAGTTCTACAAATACAATTGTCAATAAGTACACATATCTTAGCACAAATGCAAATGGAGGGACATCAACTTTACAAGTAAATAGTAGTGCAGATTTTTCTGTTGGTGATGAGATTCTGATTATTCAAATGCAAAATGGAACAGGGACATTTGTTGCGGGACAGTATCAGTTTGCAAACATAAAAAATATAGCTAGCAACACGATAGAAATTGAGAAAACTCTTGACTATGATTTTGGCACTGGAACTTTCAATACAAGCACTTCAACAGCAACACAAATTGTGCGGGTACCACAGTTTACAGATCTTACAATAAATTCTGGAGCTTCTTTGACGGCTCCTTCTTGGAATGGGTATGTTGGAGGAATTGTTGTAATGAGAGTTTCTGGGACTCTTAATACAACTGGGTACATTAATGTTAGCGAGAAAGGATACAGAGGAGGATCTTGTATTAATTGTGGTAATAATGATCAAGGTGAGCAAGGAGAAAGTTATCTCGGTCTTGGAACTCTAAGTACTTCAGCTCGGGCAAACGGAGGTGGAGGAGGTTACGGACCATCAGGGTACAATGGTGATCCTGGAGGCGGAGGAGGCTATGCAACAAGTGGAGGAATAGGTGATTCAAATGAAGGAAACGACGCTGGAGCTGGGGCAAGTGTTGGGGATAGCAATCTTTCGGTTATTCTCTTTGGAGGAGGAGCTGGAGCTGGAGGAGACAATGATGGGCAAACACCGTATCCAGAATATAGCAGTGGTGGAGGGATTGCTCTGATTTTTGCTCAGGAAATGCCCAATGCTAGAATCCTTGCAGAAGGAGAAACTGGAGTTAGTGCAGCAGCAAGTGGGGCTGGGACTTCAGGCTCAGGGGCAGGAGGAACAGTGTGGATTCGCTCGCAAGACATTACCATTTCAAAAATCAATGCCTCAGGTGGACGAAGTGTGACAGGAACAGCAGGAGACATAGGGGGAGCCGGAGGAGACGGTAGAGTGCGTATTGATTCTTCAAGTCTAAGCGGAAGCGCTACACCTGCTGCTCTGACAAATACCCTTCTTATAACAGAAACAATGAAAGAAATTTCAACAGTAAGTCCGTCATATCCTCTTTACACTACTTCAAGCCAACCACAAAGTTGTGGAGAGCTCAATAGAAGCCAAAACTGTACTCTGAGTTGGACAGTCAATGCTACGGGGCCGGCAAATCAAACTGTTCTCGTCGACGTGTTAGTGTATTCTAATTATTCTCGAGTTCCTGAAAATAAAACATTAAATGCAACAATGAATATTAGTTCAAACACTGTTCCAATTATAGATCTTCTCTCACCATTAAATAATGAAAAAGTAATGAGTAATGGAAATCTAAGTTTGAGCTTTAACATAAGCGACGACGACAGTAATGTTAGTTGTATATTCATTCTTGATGGAGTTAGCAATCAAAGTTTTTCATGTGTGACAGGAACGCCAGTCATTACAAATGTTAGCTTGCTTTCAAGAGGACTTCATAATTGGAGTGTGAATGTAACGGACAGTGAAGGAAATAATGTCAGTTCGCAAACATATAACTTCACGATTATTTTGCAGTCTGCCGCCAAGGTTACAAAGACAGTTTCAAGTATTGCATCTTCTCAATATCTTGCTCAGATCTTTGTTGAAAAAAGTGATGTGAATGCAACGGAAATTTACTCTTTGTACGACTTTGTCGACAGCTCTTTTAGTTATGGTTCTTTTACTCCTCCTTTTGATGTAAGTGCTTCGATTACAGGACCTCCTTGGTTTGGCGATGTTCTGCTTTGGAATGAAACGACAGTTTCGACGGGCTTGCACTTCAATTACTCTTTGGCGGGCCTTGGTACAAATTTCAGTCTCTTGAAGACCTACCTTGTTGGACTTGAGTAGTAAAGAAATATTAAATATAATTTTTATAAGAATTGATGGATGGAAGACTTAGAGAGTTTAAAGAAAGAAGTGAAAGATCATGAAAAGAGAATTAAGCATTTGGAACTTGAACTTGAAAAAGTACAAGGGGGACGTTTTACACAAGCTCATTTGAACGAAGAACGTCATCACTTTGAACGGCATACTGAGAAGGAAGCTTTTCATTCTCATCTCCATGAAAAAAGAGCAGAGCCTAAAGAATCTTCATTTCCTTCTTTTTCTTTTAGTCAGCTCATTACTTTTCTTGGTGTGCTTGGTCTTATTATCGGAGTTATTTCTTTCTTCTTTTATGCTGTTGCAAATAGGATGATTGGAGAAAGTACTCAGGTTCTTATTGGAATTTGTGTAGGTTTTCTCTTGTTTGGTTTTGCTTATTTTTTACAGAAAAAAAATGCTCTTTGGGCGCATCTTGTTTTTGGTGGCTCTTTTTTTATCCAGTATCTGAGTGTCGGTGTTGGTGTTCAAAAATATCATGTTCTCAGTCCACTCTTTGGTGTTCTTCTTGCTCTTCTCTTTTTGCTGGGAAGTCTTTTTTTGAGTCTTCGTTTTTCTTCGCGAGCTATTGGCTACTTTTCCTTGGCGGGCGGATTTATGATTCCTTTTATTACGAATACGTTCAATAATGATCTTTTTGTGATGAGCTTTTATCTTCTTCTTTGCTTTGGACTTGTCTTTCTTTCCTTCAAAAAAGAGTGGGCTGATTTGCGTTTTGTCTGCTTTTTTATTATGAGTTTTTTCTTGGCTTCTAGTTCGGAGAAACTTTTTCATGCTCCTGTTATGTTTGTTCCTGTTCTTTTTCTAACGGGACTTTTTGTTCTCTTCAATGTAGCTTCGCTTGTCGGTGCTGTTAAGGGAAAAAAAGAACTTTCTGCTTTGGACTCTATTGTTTTGGTTTTCCTTTCTTTGGTGTATCTTGTTCTTATGAAAGGTGTTCTTGACTGGTCTGTTCAAAGCTACGGCTTTTTTGTGATTGCTTTTTCATTCCTCTACTTCTTTGAACTCTCTTTCTTTAGAAAAAATTTTGGTGAAAATGTTCCAATCTCTCTTCAGATTTCTCTTTTCACTACAGGACTTACGACGCTTAACATTGGAATTTTGATGGTTTTCAAATCTTTCAATGCTGATTTTTTTATGATTCTTTTTGCTCTGCAATGGGCTTTCTTTCTGTTTGTCGGTTCTAGAACAAAGAAAGAAAGTTATTCTATTTTTTCTTACATTTTTCTTTTCCTAAGTGCAGTCTGGTATTTCTTTGTCGTGCGCTTTGACGGTGGTTTGGCTCATGCTAGTTTTTTTATGCTCTTTTATGTGCTCATTCTTTGTGTGATGATGTCTTTTGCTCGAAGGGATATTCTCTATAAGTTTAATGCTGCTCTGTTTACGATTTTCGGTTTTTTTGTTCTTTATTCTTTTTCAAAATATCTGCAATTTTTTATTAGTTCTGAGCAGTTCCAGCAAGTTATTTTGTCGGTTTTGTGGCTTGTGTATACTTTGTTCATGTTCTCAAATATGCGCACAAAGGAGGGGAAGATTTTGGTTGGCTGTCTTCTAGGGATTACTTTGCTCAAAATTGCCGTTGTTGACCTTAGTTATTTGCATGGCGCGTACAGAATTGTCGGCTTTATTGTCTTTGGAATCTTATTATTGATTGGAGGATATTTCATCAAAAATGAACATGAAAAGAAATAGTAGTTTTCTATTTACTTTCTAAATGCACCAGCGACAAATAACGCGAAGACGAGTGTTGCTTCTGCTTCGACTTTTACGCTTTTAGCTTCAGCCTTTATTTTTCCCCAGCTTATTGCTTCGTCGATGGGCGCTCCGGCATTTGATCCTTCCATTTCAAGTCCTGTGTTTATGTAAATTGCATAGTCTGCTCCGTCTCTAAAAAGGGCTGCATTTGCAACGGCATGTTTTGGAACGGAACCGCCAAGCGCCAAAATTGCCATTTTTTCACTGTCGAGAGCAAGGTCTGTGAGCTGGACTATGTAGTCTGAGGTGTCGATTTTGAAGCTAGGATTATTTTTTTTGAAGAAGTAAATCATGTCGCCAACAGATCCGTCGAGAAGTGCTGGACAGAAAAAAGGAAGTTTATTTTTGTAGGCCCAGTAAGTAAAACTTTCTTCTTTTTTTTCGAGTTTTTGTAGTTCCATTTCGTGTCCGAGTTCGTAGACAAATTCTTTAATTCCTATGATTTGTTTTGTTTGTTTTTGTAGCTCATAGAGTCTTTGTAAAAAGCTATTCATGAAGTGCTCGAAGAAAGCGTATCTGTCGTTTGGGATGAAAATGTTCCCTGTTCTATTTATTCCTTGTTCTCTGAGCATTTTTCCGCTTGCTCGAAAATCTCCTAAAACAAAGGGTTTCAGACATTTGATGATGTCTTCTTCAATTGCTCCGACGCTGGTCACCATTGTGTGGACTTTTTTGTGTTTGGTAAGGTAGCTGATTTGTTCGCGCACGCCGCTTGTTCCCATGTTTGAGGTGAAGGCTAGAAATATCTTTGCTTGTTCTTTTTGCATTTCTTTTGCAATTTCTATTGCGATGCCAAGTTGGGTTGCTTGAAAGCCTGTCGTGAGGTAGGATTTTAGGAATTTGTCGAAAGAGAATTCTTCTTCGAAAGAGTAGCCTTTGATTTGTGGCCAGCCTTCCAATGGCGGCGCTCTTACTTCTTTGAACACAGTCTTTTTGGCTTTGTTTGTTGTTTTGTCGGCTGTCATTTTGGCGCGTTTCTAGAAGAAGTGAAGAATATATTTATTATAAAGTTAGTCCTGTGTTTGTTTGGCGCTAGTTCTCATCTTTGTATTGCATGAGAAGTTTTTCAAACTCTTCTTTGCTTAATTGAATTAGTCTTGAATCTTTTCCTAACTTTGAATCTGTTATTTCCTTACCGAAGTACTTTGGAACCTCAAATTTTTCTGCTTCATCAAGCGAAGAGAATTCTACTTCAAGTCTGTTAAGGTTTGTGAATTCTCCTTGATATACTTTGAGACTTATTTGCGGATTCTGGGAAAGGAGATAACTTCTTCTAAGAATAGCTTTCTTTGAATATTTGGAGAGGGTTTCGAATTCTTCTTTGCTAATTTTAAATTTTATTTTATTTGCTTTCAAAGAAGTTTCTTTTGTTTTTCTTTCAAATTCATACTCTGTACCTTTCTTTTGAATTCTTATTTCTATAGTTTGATTATAAAAGAGAAAGTGCCTTTCATATTCTATACATTTGTAGTTGCTTACATCTGGAAGTGTTTTTGCAATAAATTTTCTTTCTATTTCTTTAGCCATTTTATTTTTTGAAACAATTGACTCTTATAAAAGTTATGAAGGGGAATTTTTGCTTCTGGTACTCTTCTTCCTCGCCTTTTTGTTTTAGTAATCTTAGCGCCATAGTTTGAGTAAAAGTTTTAGTCTTGCTTTCTATAGAACCTCCCTAAGTAAAAAAAACTTATAAGTAAAAGAAAATATGTACTAGAATGAAGCTTATAAGATATGATGAGAATTCCTTTAATAGTTTTAAAGTGCAAAATAATAGTTTTATAATTTGGGCAAACCATCCTACATTTCATGCAGAGTGTACGCCAGGGTATGCTAAATTACTTCTCGATTTAGGTTACAACGTTGAGATAGTTCTTATAGAAAATAAATTTCAAGAAAATTCTTTGTGTTTAATGAAAAATCAGTCTTCAATTACTATTCACACGTTTCAAAATACTCAACAAATAGTTACTGTTCTTTTCAAAGAAGCAACAAAATCTTCTGGTTTAATGATTACTACTGGAGGTTTATTTTATCCAAATGAAGAAATTGCTAAAAAGAAAGGGAAAGAAGTTACACCGCATGTTAAGAATCTCTTACATATTTTGAATTTACCCAGTTTTCCAATTCTTAGAAAGCTAGCAAATAGTTTTCCTAAAACAATTTTTATCTTTCACAAAACCTGGCAATTGGATTATAGCATAAGATCTATCCTTGGACAAAAAATGGTAGCAAATTCGGCCTTTCTTTTCAAATCTTTAACAATGCCTGAAATTCCAATGATTAATCCTCACTATTTTGGAGAGATAAAAGTGCGAGATAAAAACAAAGAAACTATTTTTACAGTAATAGGAGAAATAAGGAGTGATAAAAGAAATTATTTTGAATTAATAAAAGCAGCAGAAATATTGGAGAAGAAAAAATATGATTTTAAAATTAATATTGTTGGTAAAGGAAATCTTGCGGACATCCCTAAATCTCTTCATGAAAAAATTATTATTCATGGTTATCTTGATTTTCCTAAAATGTATGAGATAGTAGAAGAAACTGATTTCATACTTCCCTTATTTGATTCAAGTGTTGAAGAACAAAAAGTATATGGTGATGAAAAAACAAGTGGTTCAATTCAGTTAATTTATGGATTTCAGAAACTTCCTATAATTGAGAACTTTTATACCAAACTACACCAATTTAATAACAAAAATTCTCTTGTATACAATACTAAAGATTTGTATAAGGGTATGGAAGACGCAATTTTAATGTCAAAAGAAGAGTATACTAAGAAACAAGAGGAATTACTAAAATTAAGCAAAAAAATCTATAAAATATCTCTAAAAAATCTTAAAGAGATAATAGAAAGCCACGAAAAATCTACATAAATTCTCAATAGATAAAAACTAATATTTCAACTAAAAATTAATTGAGTTTTTTACTTCAGATATGCCGTCGCCCACATAAAAGTGAACTTGAGAGTAAAGAAATCGCTAAAATGTGTCTATCCTAATCGGAGCAGAGCTCAGGGGCATTACGGCAATTTTCAAGACGCGATCCCCTAACTCCCTGCTGTGGGTGGTTGCAGCAGAGCTGCAGGGTATAATACCCAGCTAAGGAATTATAATACACTAATATTACTTGTTGTTCGCATGCTCTAAAAGCCATTTCCATATTGGCTTAATTATTACTTTATAACCTTCAAATTCACATTCTTCTGTTTCATCTTCAGTTAAAATTAATCCTTCTTTTAACTTGTATTTTTCCATTGCATCTTTTAATCCTAGTAATTCTCTTTTTCTTGTATCAGAATTACCTAAAGATTTTGTTACTTGGATTGCTTGAGTTATTTTTAACCCTTCTTTTATTATAAAATCACATTCCTGGTTTTCATTATGATAATAAATACTAGACATTCCATTTTGTTTCGTTCTTGTATCAGAGAGTTCTTCAAATCTTTTTATTAATTCTAGAAAAACAAGATTTTCATATATTCTCCCCATATTTTCACTAAAGCCAAAACCTATTTCTTTTGCAAAGCTTATATCACTAACATAAATTTTTTTCTTTGAGGAATATTGTTTTTTTAAGGAATCATCATACTTATGTACTTCATATACTAAATAGGTTTCTCTTAAATATTCAAAATACTTTTCAATTAACTCATAAGATATGTTCAAAGAGGTTCTCACTTTGTTTACATTAGTAATTTTTGAAATATTTGAAATGAGATATATTGCTACTTTTCTAATATTATCATAATTCTTAAGATTATATCTTGCCACTATGTCTTTTAGAATTATTGTTTCAAAATAGTTCAAGATTTCTTTTTTTCTTAAAAAATGTTCTTTAGTCAAAATGACTTTAGGAAAACCTCCTATTTCTAAGTATTGATTAAAATATTTTTTATATTTTATTTTTTCTGTAACTAATTTTTGTTTCGTTATGTTCTTCTCTCCATTAAATTCTAAAAATTCTAAAAATGATGCAGGGTAAATATTCAAATCCAAATATCTTCCTGAAAGAGCAGTTCCAAATTCGCGACTAAGCAATTTTGAGGATGAACCTGTGATGTATATTTTTTTAACTTTCTTTAATTCATATACAGTTCTAACCCACTTCTCCCATCCTGAAACATTTTGAATTTCATCTAAAAATAAATATATTTCAGTACTGTTATTTGTATATTCCTTATAGACATCAAGAATTTCTTCAAAAATATTCGTATTCAAATCTATTCCAAGTCTTGGATCTTCAAAGTTAACAAATAAGATATTCTTACTCTCAATTCCTTGTTTTAATAAATCTTTAATATGATTAATTAAGAGAGTAGATTTTCCGCATCTTCTAATTCCTTTTACTACGGTTATCTCATCTGTTAAATCATATTTTGAGAGATTATTTTCATACTTTTTTCTAGAATAATACTCGGGTATTTCTTTATTCCAATAATTCCATTCATTTAAAACTTCAAATAATTTTTCTTTTTCCATAGAAATTAGTAGCTTACATAATTTATAAAAGTTTCTGTATACCGAAATTTTTTGCCAGAAATTTTTTCTGTTAAGCGAAACTTTTCAGATACTCTTCCTCTTCGCCTTTTCGTTTCACTTTTCCGCTAAGTTGTCCGCAAGCGCCAGATATGTCGTCGCCCATGCTTTTTCGGATGGAAACTTCAATGCCTTTTTCTTGTAGTATGTCGCGAAATGTGAGAACATCTGTTTTTTTTGGCATGACAAAACTTGCAAATTCATGGGGATTGTAAATAAGAAGATTGACATGGGACAAGCGTCCTTTGAGCAGACCCGCCAATTCAAGGGCATGCTTTTTTTTGTCGTTAACGTCTCCAATTAACACGTACTCGTAACTTATTCTTTTGTTTGTTTGTTGTGTGTAGTAATCGCAGGCTTTCATGAGCTCCGACAAAGGATAGCGTTTGTTGAGCGGCATGAGTTCAGAGCGAAGTTTGTCGTTTGGTGCATGCAGGGAAATTGCAAGGCGCGTGTGAAGATTGAGGTCTGTAAAAGCGTAGATTTTTGGGACAATTCCCGAGGTGGAAACTGTGATGTGTCGCGCGCCAATTCCTAAACACTCTTCGTCTTTTAGAATTTGTATTGCTTTGATAACTTCGTCAAAATTTAGAAAGGGTTCTCCCATTCCCATAAACACAATATTTGTCACGATCTCCTCTTTGTGCTTGAGGTGGCGATTTACAAAAAGGACTTGCTCAATAATTTCTTGGCAGCTAAGATTTTTCTCAAACTTGTTTGCTCCTGTTGCACAGAACTTGCAGCCGACTGCACAAAATACTTGCGAAGACACACACACTGTCCGTCGTTTGTCTTTGTGGTTCATGAGTACGCTTTCGACAAAAAAGCCTTCCTTTGTTTTGAGGAGGAATTTTACTGTGTCGGCGGATTGTTTTGCTTCGACGAGAAACATGCTCGACAAAGAAAAATGTTCTTTGAGTTCTTCGCGAAGTGCTTTTGGAAAAACAGTGATTTCATCAAAAGAAGAGATGTTATTTTTGTACACGGCGTTAAGAAATTGTTTGAAACGAAAGGCAGGAATTTTTTTCGAGGCAAAGTAAGCTTTGATGTCGGCGAACATGCAAAGGTAAACAAAAGAAACTTTATAAAACTGACAGCTTGATGAGGAGAGCCTTAGAAGAATTGGTTTGCTGGCTTATTAAGTGCTTTCTTTGTTCTTGTCGCCAGACTTATAAACAGAGCTCAGCTACCTTTTTCCAATGAAAGCCGACAGACAGACCTTTGCTTTGGCCTCTTTTATCTGCATCCTTATTGTTTTTTCTCTTCTCGTAACCCATCTCTCTATGAACAAGCCCGGAAGTCTCTTCTTGAGCAACGACGAAAATACACACCACCTCATGACAAAGCAATACGCCGAAGAAGGGAAGCTGTATTTTGACTCACCTTATAATGAAGATGTTGATTATGCAAATAACTTACATCCACGCAGTATGATTACCTTTGAGGACAGAATTGTAACATTTGCCTTTTTGGGAATTATGATTCACTACGGACCCGCCTACACTCTTCTTGGAGAAAATATTTATCTTATTGCTTTGCCCTTGCTTTTGGCGACAGTCCTTGCTTTGTACTGCATTGTGAGTTTGTACAGAAAAGAGAGTAGCACGACGCTTTTGATTACGGCTTTGAGTACTCCCGCTGCTTTGGCTTTCATTTACTATTTGGGCAAGCCTTTGTACAACAACGCCATAACCGCAAGTTTTTTTCTTTTCTTTGTGTATTTTATGTTAAAGTTTCAGAAAGAGAAAAAAATTCTTGATGTGTACCTTGCTGCTTTGTTTGCGTGTACGACAATTTGGCTCAGGTACAACTTTGTTCTTTTTGTCGGGCTTTTCCTTCTCATCCATTTTCTTTCAAATAGCAAGCTCTGGAAAGACCGCCTGATTTTGAGTAGGCATAGTTTCTTACTTGTTCTTTTTGCTCTTTTTGCTTTTGTCCTTCCTCTTCTTATTGTCAATAATGCAACATACAAAAGTCCATCTTCGTATGGCTATGATCTTTTTTACAAAATTGTACCCTCGACAGAAAATAAGGATGCTACAACAGGCTCAAAAATTTTTTCCCTCCTAGTTCCTTTCAGTGAAAGTTTCAATGATGACCTCTTCACAGAAGGAGACATTTTTTCTCAAGAAAAGTACGAACAGCGTTTCACGACAAACACCAAAGTAAGTCTTATTCTTATTTCTCCAATTCTTTTCCTTTTCTTTTTGATTTCTCTTTTCAGATGGAAGCAAAGTAGAAAATATCTTGCCTATCTCATTATTCCAGTATATTTTATTTTGTACACTGCAACGGGAAATACCTATCTTAGCGGATCAGAGCTTTTAACCTTGCAAAAGTCCATTGTTCGTTACTGGATAGCCATTGTTCTTGTTGCTGTTATCTTTATGGTTGTTCGTCTTCGTGAGCAGTTTTCGTATCAAAAGGGAGCAACTCTTCTTTTGCTTGCAGGCGTACTTGTTTTCAGTGTGCATGCTGTTGCAACAGACATTAATGATGATTTGAGAATTGTCAACAAGCAGATGGAAAAACGAGAACTTTATCTTCCTTATTTGAATGAGAGCACTTACTTGCTTTCTGCAAATGAGGACAAATTTTTTGCAGAGACAAAGCAGATAACTTGGTGGTGCGCAAGTAATGGTTGCGAAGCCAATCTTCAAACAGACAAACTGGCAAAGACTCTCAAAAACTTACTTGCTCATGGAGAAGTCATTTATGCTCTCAAAACCTCACAGCTCAATGATAACATTATAGGTAAACTTGAAGCAGAGGGTTTGAGTTTCGAAAAGGTAAAGGATGATTTGTACCGTGTTGGTGTTACAGAGAAATAAAGGTGTCTGTCCAATCGAGAAGCAAAAAACCTAGATCTTTGTTCCTTCTAGAAAAATAAGTTTCTAAGACCAAAAGGTTTGGAAACTCTTACTGTTTATTGTAAATACAAAGCAGTCCAAGACTCTGGTGGTTCTTCACTACATGCTCCTTCTGTGAACTTAAAAAGGGATGCAAGTCTTGCGTCTACATCTTCAATGCCATCTTCTTCAGCTGTTTTTCTGGCAAGTTCAACACAACGCTGCATTGTCAGTTCTCCACCACAATTACAATTGTATTCTAAAGGACAATAGACAGAGTCTTCACAAACTACAAATCTTCCTTTATCATAGAGACCTAGGCCGTCTCCTGTATTTGGTTCATAATCAACTTCAAATTTTTTCTTACAGAAGTGAAGAAGGTCATCAACTCTACAATTATTAGAGGCGGCAGTTGAACAGAGATTTTGACATTGAAGTTGAACATTATCTGGCTGAAGAGCTTGTGTTGTTGTCGTTGCTTGTGTGATTCCTTTTCCAAACATTTGCAAAAGAACTGCCGCAACAGCTAAGAGAACAAAAACTCCAATAAAAATTTCAATAGTTTTGTCAATGCCTTTTTTATCTTGTATAACTATGTAAGATGGACATGAGAGTAAGTTTTTTATATTTTTTGTAATATATTCTAGTAACAACTCTCAGCTCAGCGACAAAGCAACCGCACGCCTGACCTCACCCACCAAATTCTCGTCAGCGATAGAGCCCAGTCTAATAACAGTCAAAGCATCGCCGACAGAGACAAGTTCGCCTGAGGAATCTTCAAAGGAAATAGCATAGCGCTTTGAGTTTGCACTAACATACAAATCAAAAATTTCACTATGTTCACTTCCATCAAGGTTTCTGAGAACAAGAGGAACATCTTCCCTAAACGAAAGACCCACTCCAAATTCATCACTAAAAATCCCTCTTACAATTTCTTCTCTTTCCTCATTTGTATATGAAAGAGAAACAGAAACAGAAGTTTTTTTAGTTACACTATTTCTTTCATCAAGAAGCCAAACGTCGTACGAACCAGAAGGTAAACTCATGTAACGAGAAGCTTGAGAACACCAAGTACAAAGCTGAATGTTGCGATCATGAATGTTTGAACTTTCTAACTCTTCAAAAGCAAAATCCGCAAGAAGATCTTGAGAAGAAACATAACTTTGCTTGTACAAAGCACTAATCTCGGATGTACTCAAAACCCTATTGTAAAAACGAACTTCATCCATACTTCCTTTGAATCGTGGTTTGTACCCTCCAGACCCTGAAATGTACGAAAGTTGAATATTGCTAAGAAGTTGATTCACACTTGTACCATTATCACAAGAACTTTGCCCATAGGAAAGAGCTTCACCAAGATTTTGTCCATTCACATACAAATACGCTTTGGAATTTTCAAAGACAAAAACAATGTGGTACCACTCATCTGCCTCAAAAGCAAAATCCGACCACTTTATCTCATTACAATTAGTGAGAGTCTCAATATAAAAAGACGAACCCGAATTTTTCATTAAGATATGAGAGTATGAACTGCTACTTGAAGTCTTTGTAAACAGATATGCGCCACCAGAGGCAGAACTTTGTGCTGGCCGCATCCAAAAAGAAAGAGTACTCGCATCTTTACTGAGCGTAATAGGAGAAGAGAATTGATAAAAATCACTTTCGCCATCAAGAGCAGCAGCACTTCCCAAAGCTCCTTGAACAAGATGATAACTGTCCTCTTCATGGTCTGAATACTCATCATTAAAAGAGTAAGAAGCAGCAAGACTTTGAGCCTTTACAGGATAAGGGGCATTCATTTCAGAGCGCACATCGTCAAGCGACAAAGAATCTTTGAAAAAACGAAGTTCATCAATGGCCCCGTCAAAATACCAATTTCCAGAGCGAGACGCCAAAGTAACGGGAGCTGACCCTGAGCCACTGGTAGCATCAGAGCTTTGACCAACAAGAAGTCCATCAAGATATGTTTTTACAGTGCCACCCTCATAAGAAATTGCAACATGGTACCATCTGCCAACTTCATAGTTCTCCTTTAGAATAATTTTATTGACTACGGATGCATCAAGTGCAACTGAACTAAAAATAATTTTGCTTCCCTGATTAGCACTTGTTCTATACAACTGATATTCATAGTTTCCATCAGAACCTTTGGCAAAGATCATTTGTCTCTCTTCAGGATCAGGACCTGGAGCATCTGAATCAATACGCAACCAAAGAGTCATAGCATAGGTTCCAGAAAAGGTGGAAGGAGAAAATTTCCCATTGTTACTTATGAGAGCGTCAGACTCTGCTGTTGCATTAAAAAGCAATGCCTTTCCAAATTTTCCGTCTATTTTATTCGCACCCCTAATTTGAAGAGAAGAAAAAGAATGACCACCAATAGACGCATCAATACGTGAAGGATAAGTTGTCATCCCAGAATCAAAAATATACGCAAAAAGATTTGCATTTTGAGAGCCAGAATTAACATAAAGCTTTCCTTTGTCGTACCAAGATGAAGCAGTTGATGGGTCATACAAAAAAAGCTCCTGAACCTGAGAAGCGCTCAGAGCACTTGAGAAATAACGCAGATCATCAACGGCGCCGTCAAAGTGAGTGGCTTTCCATCCCCTTCCCAAATTATTCAGAGAAAGAGAACCAATACTTTGAGATCCAAGTGAGGTTCCATCCAGATAAGCAGTAAGAGAACCAGAAGAATCTTTTGAAAGAACAAGGTGGTGCCACATAGATAAATCAAAGGAAGCTGGAAAAGAGAAATCATAAGTTGAGTCAGTACGAATCCGAAGCAAGGAAGATTGAATTTCTACAAAGTAAGCATCATCAGTGTCAGAAGAAGATTCTTTAAAGAGTCCTCCTTTTCCTTTAAACCACAAAGAAACAGCCTTATTATTTGACAAAGAAAGGGAATTTACAGGAAAGGAAAGGAATGAAGTTTTATTATCAAAGTAAAGTGCATTATGAAATTTTCCCTTTGCAAGAACAGGTGCATTTCCTAAATATCCAAAATGGAAACCATCCGTACTTGTTGAATAAGAACTCACTCTAAAACGTAGTTTGGTAATGCTTTTGTACCAATCAGAAGCGGCAACACCTCCTTCGTCTAAAGGTTGATTTGCTGCCTTCAAATCGAAAGTAATCAGATACCATTCGGATGCAATCTCACGCATTGTGATAAAGGTATTAGAACTTCCAAGATACAAATGATGAGTGACCCATTTTCCCTCAGAACTATAATACAAGTAAAAAGAGACTTCAGGTCTATCGGATTTGTAAATAAAAGAAATGGAATCCTCAGATGAAAAATCTCGGGTACCTCCAAAATCAAAATCAATCCAGCTATTTGTCGTTGTTCCCTTTAGTGAAAGAATTTTTTTTCCTAAAAAAGAAGAGTCTTTAACCTCGACAGAACTAAACGCCGGATCAAAACTCCAGTACCCAGCTGAATAAACAGGATTTGCACTAGTTCCATCTTGAAAATCATCAAAGACAAGAGCATGTCCTGCAGCATCAGAACTTCCAATTTTGTCCAAAGTATCAGAATCAAAAGGAAATTCTGCAAGAAGAGAAGAATCACTGCTTATGGCAAAACTTGCACTAAACAATGTCAAAAAAGAAATACATATGAGGATTATTTTTTTTATTATTGTCATTTTACTCAACTCCATAACTTGAATACGTCAAAGACGCATTGTTTTCGTCTGCTGTTAAAAGCACCACCTTTCCTTCACTCTTTTCGAACACAAAAGAATGAGAGTCGCCCCCAAGGAATAGATCAAGAACAAGAGCCCCATCATCTCCATTTTGAAAGTCAACTTCATACAAGTACTCAGAGCCACTACGTCCGATGAGAGAAAATCCTTTCAGTTCGGAAGACAAAAGCGTGTTGCTGACAAAATATAATTCAGGAATTTCACTAAAGTTTCCTTCTAGAAGATAAATGAGTTCTCCTTTTGCTGGAACTGTTAGCAAACTGCTATTTTCTTCTCCTATCTGCAATGTTCCGGAGCTGTTTTCTTCTGTACCGTGCAAGATGATTTCAAGAATGCCAGGATGCAAAAGAGAAGAGCCAAGCGTAACATTTTCTGAGAAGAAAAAATCAGGGATAGCAAGAGAAAGCGGAAGAGATGACGACGACAGACCATCACTTACATAAAGTTCAGTTTCTATTGTTTTCCCTGAAAAATCTGAAAGATCAGCAAAGAAACCTAAGCGTGTTTGCAAAGAAAGCTGTTCTAAAAGAAGAGTTCCCGTTCCTTCCCAAGTAAAAGAAAGAGAAAAAGTTCCTGCATTCTCTTCTTGTAATCTTCTAAGTTCGTTACTGGGAATTTCAATTTCCTCAATGGTCGGAACCTTGTAAGTTCCCGAGTAGACTTGTTTAGAATTTATCCTTATACTAAGATTAGAAACGTCTCCGGTCGTTCGTAAGAGAGTCAAAAGTGAAAGGGCCTCTTGAGTGTCTGGAAGTTCATACGACAAAGAATTTCCATTTTGCACAGTTCTATTTGTATCAAGAAGAGTAAGAAGAGAATTTTCTTCAATATCTAGAGAAGTATTCTCAGAAACTATGAACAGAAAAGGACTAAGAATATCATTATCAGCATCAGAAGCAGAAAAAGAAAGATCATAAAGACCAAAACCTCCTTCCACCTCTGTCAGGACATATGACTGGAGTAGAGGCGCTGAATTAATATAAAAGGAAAGTTCTGAACTTGTAGTTGAGAAAGAGTCATTCGCCTGTGCAAGAAGAGTGTGAATGCCATGGGCGAATGAGGAACTATCCAAGAGAATATGAGTCGCATTTATTCTCGAAACCGATTCATTAAAATTTTCTGAAAGTGAATCGCCTTCTTTATCACTAACACCCAACTGCAAAAGAGCAGAAGACGAAGCTTCTATCACTTGTAAAGAAGGAGCTGAGAAAACTGGAAGGGAATTTGTACGTACTGTAAAAACAGAATGAACAGTTTCAAGCCCTTCGACAATGCTAAAGACTTCGAGTGTGTACTCACCTTCATAGCGCGAGAGATTTTGAAGAGAAAACTGCAGTGTATTATCTCCGGGCTGAAGTGTAAGCGTCTGAGAAAATTCTTGAATGTTGCTATTGCCTTGTGTTATTTGTCGAGCGCAAGCCGCTTTGATCTGCTTTGTTTCTACTGGGTATTCAAAGACTTCGTATGAAACATTTCCTTTTCCATAGTAGCTATTCTGATCAACAATATTCTCTGGATCGTCGTAAGGATATTTTTCCTCAAAAACATTTTTAAGATAATTATAGTTATTTCCATAGATTCCCAAGCTTACATAAGGGGCAGTTTCTTCTCCTACGCAATTTATACCACAAAGGGCCCCTAATTCGGGAGGACAATATTCATATGACGGAGCACAAGCAATTTCATATCTAATATTGTTTTCAATTTCATTAGCGCAAATAACATTTCTAAGATCAGGAAACGTTCCTGCGTCCGAACCTGAGGGATCTGCCGTGTCTTCTTTGAAGTTGAGGACGTATGTATGAAAAAAAAGTTGATTTGGACTGTTTGTTACAAAGGCTTGATAGTTACTTGCATCTCTCTCTGTTTGTATATCAGGCAAAGAATTAAGCCAGCTTGTACTGCTGAGATTTCCTTGAAAGCCGACAATTGCATCTGCATATACTTTATCTGTGTGGCTTGTTCCATGTGAGTCATAGAGATACTGTCCATTTGTCGGCAGGCGTTTTAGGTTGTAGCAGGGTGTTTCAGACTCATCCCACTTACCATAATAACTGGGGACGAAGCTAAAAACATAACATGAGTTTGAAGAATTTGGTGTGAATCCTTGGGCAACTCCTTTGTACTCGTATGCGCCATAGGAATCGGAATCTCCCCAGTCTGGCAAGGTGTTGCTACTGAAAACAAGGTTCCCTGACTCTGAGCAAGCGGTGCGCGTACAAAGTTTGTAGCATTCGAGACTGTCACAGGTCTTTGTGCTATCGCAGGTGTAGCCAGCCGAAATGTAAGGGCTCGCATCTGGTTCACAGTCTGCTCTTTGTACTTCTTCGGCTCTGTCGTTTTTGATGGAAGGATAAAGTCTGGCTTGTACTTGAGCAGGATAGGAAGTATTAAGATAATTACTGATTGTGAATTCGATAGTCTCGGCAGGATTTTTCAGAACGGGAATATCTTCTTCTATTGCAAAGCGGACAAAATTTGTCGAGAAGCTTAGATTAAAGGAATTATTGAGTGTGCTGAGACTTTCGTTTTCGTATTCATAATAAAAGAGTGTGAAGTCTTGACTAAGGTCTGAATCTGCTTGCAGTGAAACGGTAATCTCTCCTTCGGGTTTTATTATTCTTTTGAGAACGTTATCTTTGTTGACGAGAACAATTTCGTCTGTTGCTTCTTCGTAACGTTCTGTCGTGATGTGTATGTCGAAGCTGTCTCCTACTGCAACTTGTGAGGGAATGTTTATTGATTTGACAAAGAGAGGGTACTTTGAGTGCATGTTGATTTTGAAGGAGAATTCTCTGTACAGCTCAAAAAGAGAATTGCCTTTTTCTTCTAGAGGAATAATGTCGAGAATGAGTTTTTGTTTATTGTCTTCTTGAAGAACTTCATAATGGTATGAGGGAACAAGGGAAACTTCCTCATAATCCGTCTTGCTACCATCTGAAAGGACTGAACTGAGATGAAGGGAAAGGGAACTTGGGTTGTCAAACTGGACATTTTCAATTCCTTCTATAACAACGTAAGGCGGGTATTCTTTGACGATGCGCACAATGGGAACTTGGTTTCCTGTTGTACTGTATTGTGCCCCTTTCATGTTGAGAACAGTAAATCCCTCATTGTCTTGCTCTACGGAGTACTCAAAGAATATTTTGTCTGTGACTTCTTTGTTTTCTTCTGCTGAAAAGGCTGCGCCATAATCGACGTGCACAACTTCTTGTACATAGTTATCGCAAAAAGAAAGAAGGGTTGAGTTTGGAAGGGAAATTTCTGCTAGTGGGTTTCCAAAGAGGTGATATGATTTGAGTGTCAAACCCAAAAGCTCTGTCGTTCCTATAAAATACTCGTTTGGACTTGCAAAGTCGTAGTAAGAATTTCTTGCACTTTTGAATGTGTCTCCTAAGTTTTTTTGTTTTCCTAGGTTGCAGAGAAAGGCTGAGATGAATTTTCGTGATGTTACAGATTCTGATGCTAGAAGAGTTCCTTTTTCAGAAAGTGTTGATGGCATATCAGTTCCTGTAAATCCTTCTATGGCTCCTGCTCCTGGCGAGTCTATAATATAGAGAGGGTACTTATCTTGGGACTTGTCCTCTGTCGGGTTGATTTGTTCTGAGCTGGAAAATTGTGGGATTGCATTGTACAGGTCTGGAAGTTCAGCTTCTAAAGAGTAAGGTGTTTTGATAAAGTCTTTGCTGTAAAAATTGCTAAATTCTCCTTCGTATATGATGAGTTCTTGTATTTCATATTCTTGCTTTGCACTTTCTATGGAGTCGGAGTCCCATGTCTGAAACGTGTTTATGTTTCCATTAAAAGTTTCATTAAGGAGTCGGGCATTATCTGCGTATGTTCTGTCGTTTGCGCTGTAGTATGTCGCATGTTCCAAAGCGATATTGTTTCTGTCGAGCTGATCTAAGACGACTTGGGCATTTGCTCCCGTCATACGTGCTGCCGTGCTGATTTCTTCGGCGAGTGTTGCTGTTGGCAGGATGAGCATGACTGCTACGAGGAAGGCAAGGAAGGTTTTCATATTTTATAATACCTCAAAGATATTCCCCTGAACACTTGCTAATATTCCCATAAAAAGAAGGCTTAGGAAAAATATGAAGATAAAGGTTATGAGAAAAATAATGATTGCTTTCCAAGCTCCAAAATTATTAATGGTCATAATCATTTTGACTCTTAAAAATAATACTAAAATTCTGAACACAAGAGATAAAATTACAAAAAAAAGTGCGAAAATAGTACTCAAATAAGATGGAAGAAAAATATTAAGTACAAAAAGAACTCCAAAAAAGAATAGATCTAGAAAGATAAAAAAAAGAAAGTGTCCCCAACAAAGAAGATATTTTCTAAACGATTGTAATCCTCCAAGAGATCGGCAAAGCAGGAATTCTAGGAATAAGGGAAGAAAAATAATTCCTGTAAACGCTAGGACTATGAGAAGGAGGATGGAAAGAATGTTTGAAAGTTCCATCTCGTTATAAAATAAAATAAAACTTATTGTTGCAAAAAAGCAAAAACTTATTCCTAAGAAAAAGAAGAAGAGATATTTTGCGGGAAAAACTTCTCCTTGAAGAACTTCACTAAAATATTTTTTTGAAGAAAAATGAAATTGCATCCATCTTTGAAAAAAACTTTTTTTTTCCTGACTTTCTTTTTTCTCTTTCTTCTCCTTTGACGGAGGACTAGCTTTTTCTTTTGTGTTTGTACTTGTGTTTGTTGCTTTTGTCATTTCTGTGTTCCTTATCCTTGTGCCACTCCTGCAGAATGCAAAAGCAAAACTGTCGAAGAGGCAAGCTTGGAAGGAACTCAGCTTTCTTTGTCGTGCTTGTTTTTCTGACTCGAAAGCTTTGCCGCTAGTTCCTGAATTTCTGGAATGTGAACCTCGGGACCATTGTCGGCAGCAAACAGAGTTGGCAGGAGAAAGAGCAAACACAGTAGAGCAAGCAAAAATACAGTTCCTCTCTCTCTTGTGTGTTTCATTTTTCCCAATAATGTAGAGTTCTCATCCCACCCAGTCTTTTCTCTTTGAAATTTTCTCTAAGAAATAAGGCAAGAGTTCCAGTACATTGAGGATTTCTATAAGTTATGAAGAAGACAATATTTTTGTTTTTAGTGATTGTTCCTTTTTCTTTCATAAATTCAAGAACCGTTTGTTTTTCTTCTTCATTAAGTTTATATCCCCAACGTTCCTCAATTGTAGATTTAAAAAAAATCTCAAAGTTTTTGCAATAGTAAAAGAGAGAATCAACATATAAGATTCCATTTCCAGAATCAAATTCGATGATGGTATCTTTATCAAAGCGTTCTGTTACATAAGAAAAGAGATTTTGATATAAACGGGTAAAATCCGGTCTTGGATCAAAATAAGCATTTTCGTAAACAAGATTAATTGAAAATTTTCCAGTTAAAGATTCAGGTTCCGAGTACTCATTTTTTTTAGTTATTCTTAACCCGAAAAAATTAAAAATTGTCCCTTCTCTAGATGAATAGCTATACTCCAAGACATCTTGAGGTACTGAAAAAAATTCAGAATAATTATATTTTGCTTCAGGTTCTGGATTGTATTTAACAATAGTAATAAAGTAATCCCAAAGCAAAGAAACTATTTTTTGAAAAGTTTCTTTCTCTTTTTTCTTTTCTACTCCATCTAAGATAAATGAAATTATGTGCTCCATTTTTAGTTAATTCCTCCTTCTTGAACAAATGTAATATGAACCTCGGGACCATTTTCGAGAGCAAACAGAGTTGGCAGGAGAAAGAGGAAACACAGTAGAACAAGCAAAAATACAGTTCCCCTCTCTCTTGTGTGTTTCATTTTTCCCAATAATATAGAGTTCTCATCCCACCAAGTCTTTTCTCTTTGAAATTTTCTCTAAGGAAAACAGATGGTGAGGTTATGGCTCCCGGAGTTTTTATTTTTCTAATGATTTGCACATGTCCTAATTTATCTATGATCTTCATTTCTTTCATAAATTCAAAAAATTTTTCTTTTTCTTCTTCATTAAGTTTATATCCCCAACGTTCCTCAATTGTAGATTTAAAAAAAGTCTCAAAATCTTTGCAATAGTAAAAAAAAGAATCAACATATAAGATTCCATTTCCGGAATCAAATTCGATGATGGTATCTTTATCAAAGCGTTCTGTTACATAAGAAAAGAGATTTTGATATAAACGGGTAAAATCCGGTCTTGGATCAAAATAAGCATTTTCGTAAACAAGATTAATTGAAAATTTTCCAGTTAAAGATTCAGGTTCCGAGTACTCATTTTTTTTAGTTATTCTTAACCCGAAAAAATTAAAAATTGTCCCCTCTCTAGATGAATATCTATATTTCATAATTTTTTCTCTTATTAAAAAGAGTTCTGAAGAAGTATACTTTGCTTCTGGTTCTGGATTATATTTGACAACAGTAATAAAGTAATCCCAAAGCAAAGAAACAATTTTTTGAAAAGTTTCTTTCTCTTTTTTCTTTTCTACTCCATCTAAGATAAATGAAATTATGTGCTCCATTTTTAGTTAATTCCTCCTTCTTGAATAAATGTAATATGAACCTCGGGACCATTGTCGGCAGCAAACAGAGTTGGCAGGAGAAAGAGCAAACACAGTAGAGCAAGCAAAAATACAGTTCCTCTCTCTCTTGTGTGTTTCATTTTTCCCAATAATATAGAGTTCTCATCCCCCCAAGTCTTTTCTCTTTGAAGTGTTCTCTAAGAAATAAGGCAAGCGTTCCATCACATTGTGGATTTCTATAAGTTACGAAGAAAACAATATTATTTTCGTTAGTAAGAGTCTCTTTTTCTTTCATAAATTCAAGAACCACTTGTTTTTCTTTTTCATTAAGTTTATATCCCCAGCGTTCCTCAATTGTAGATTTAAAAAAAGTCTCAAAATCTTTGCAATAGTAAAAGAGAGAATCAGCATATAAGATTCCATTTCCAGAATCAAATTCGATGATGGTCTCTTTATCAAAACGCTCTGTTACATAAGAAAAGAGATTTTGATATAAAACAGCAAATTCTTCTGTTTTTGGAACTGGTTCATAATAAGCTGTTTCACAAACAAGATTAATTGAAAATTTTCCTGTTAAAGATTCAGGTTCCGAGTACTCATTTTTTTTAGTTATTCTTAACCCGAAAAAATTAAAAATTCTACCTTCTCTAGATGAGTATCTATATTTCATAATTTTTTCTTTTATTAAAAAGAGTTCAGAAGAAGTATATTTTGCTTCTGGTTCTGGATTATATTTGACAACAGTAATAAAGTAATCCAAAAGCAAAGAAACTATTTTTTGAAAAGTTTCCTTCTCTTTTTTCTCTTCTATCCCATCTAAAACAACTGAAATAACATGTTCCATTTTTAGTTAATTCCTCCTTCTTGAACAAATGTAATATGAACCTCGGCACCATTGTCGGCAGCAAACAGAGTGGACAAGAGAAAGAGCAAAAACATTAGAACAAGCAAAAATACAGTTCCTCTCTCTCTTGTGTGTTTCATTTTTCCCAATAATGTAGAGTTCTCATCCCACCAAGTCTTTTCTCTTTGAAATTTTCTCTAAGGAAAACAGATGGAGAGGTTATGGCTCCCGGAGTTTTTATTTTTCTAATGATTTGCACATGTCCTAATTTATCTATGATCTTCATTTCTTTCATAAATGCAAAAAATTTTTCTTTTTCTTCTTCATTAAGTTTATATCCCCAACGTTCATCAATTGTAGATTTAAAAAAAGTCTCAAAATCTTTGCAATAGTAAAAAAAAGAATCAACATATAAAATTCCATTTCCACAATCAAATTCGATGATGGCATCTTTATCAAAGCGTTCTGTTACATAAGAAAAGAGATTTTGATATAAAAGAGTAAAATCAGGTCTTGGATCAAAATAAGCATTTTCATAAACAAGATTAATTAAAAAATTTCCTGTTAAAGATTCAGGTTTTGAGTAATCATTTTTTTTAGTTATTCTTAATCCGTAAAAATTAAAAATTCTACCTTCTCTAGATGAATAGCTATACTCCAAGATATCTTGAGGTACTGAAAAAAATTCAGAATAACTATATTTTGCTTCTGGTTCTGGATTATATTTGACAACAGTAATAAAGTAATCACAAAGCAAAGAAACTATTTTTTGAAAAGTTTCTTTCTCTTTTTTCTTTTCTACTCCATCTAAGATAAATGAAATTATGTGCTCCATTTTTAGTTAATTCCTCCTTCTTGAACAAATGTAATATGAACCTCGGCACCATTGTCGGCAGCAAACAGAGTGGACAAGAGAAAGAGCAAAAACATTAGAACAAGCAAAAATACAGTTCCTCTCTCTTTTGTCTGTTTCATTTTTCCCAATAATATAGAGTTCTCATCCCACCCAGTCTTTTCTCTTTGAAATTTTCTCTAAGAAATAAGGCAAGAGTTCCAGTACATTGAGGATTTCTATAAGTTATGAAGAAGACAATATTTTTGTTTTTAGTGATTGTTCCTTTTTCTTTCATAAATTCAAGAACCGTTTGTTTTTCTTCTTCATTAAGTTTATATCCCCAACGTTCCTCAATTGTAGATTTAAAAAAAGTCTCAAAATCTTTGCAATAGTAAAAGAGAGAATCATCATATAAGATTCCATTTCCAGAATCAAATTCGATGATGGTATCTTTATCAAAGCGTTCTGTTACATAAGAAAAGAGATTTTGATATAAACGGGTAAAATCCGGTCTTGGATCAAAATAAGCATTTTCGTAAACAAGATTAATTGAAAATTTTCCAGTTAAAGATTCAGGTTCCGAGTACTCATTTTTTTTAGTTATTCTTAACCCGAAAAAATTAAAAATTGTCCCCTCTCTAGATGAATATCTATATTTCATAATTTTTTCTCTTATTAAAAAGAGTTCTGAAGAAGTATACTTTGCTTCTGGTTCTGGATTATATTTGACAACAGTAATAAAGTAATCCCAAAGCAAAGAAACTATTTTTTGAAAAGTTTCTTTTTCTTCCTTTTCTTCTATCCCATCTAAAACGAATGAAATTATGTGTTCCATTTTAGTTAATTCCTCCTTCTTGAATAAATGTAATATGAACCTCAGGACCATTTTCGTTTGGTCTAAATATTAATTTATTACCTGTCGAACTACTAAAATCAATTCCTTTTAATTCCTTTGACAATTCTAAAAAGTTAACTTCTTCAAAGTCTCTACTTAAATGAAAGTTAAGTTCATTTTCAAAAGAAAAACCGTCCGTCACAATTTCCTGAAGTTTTTTTCCCATAGTTTCCCAATCATCATTTTTAGCAGATCCTGAGTTTGCAAGCAATTTTATTTTTCCTGTCTCTGCATCAAATACGGCAAGGTCTGGATAAGCAGCTTTTATTTGATGCAAGAACACAGTATCTTTATGTCCTAGACTTAAAAGCCTTTCAGCCATTGCGGTTTCACGAAGAAAATTCTTTGCAGAATCTAAGGGCCCAGTGGGATTTTTGGTAAAGTCCACAAGGATTTGATCGAAACTTCTTCCAGGTTCTCTGTTCAAAGGAAAAACTACTCCTGTCTCCTTGTTGTACACAAGAACCCCATTATCATTTTTTCCAAAACTGTCTAAATTTTTGATTGCCACATATTGGCTACGATCTCCAAATTGAAAAGCTTTTGTCATGTCTGGATTAACGTCAAATTTCACACCCGAGAAAGTTATCTTCGATTCCTTCAACTGTAATTGAAACTCAGTAACACTACGAAGTGTATCATAAATCCCATTCTCAAGTTCAATGCGTTGCTCAAGATTTAAAGCCTCTAAAACTGGTGAGGGTGGCTCACAAGGACTACCTGAACAAGATTTGAAAAGCTTACGAAGATTACGATAATAAGTTTTCTTAGCAATTTCATTGTACACCTTAGTGAGATCTACAAATCTTTTTGAGTGAGCTCCATCTTCAACAATTTCTAGAGCGAATTTCTTTATCCCTTTTCCAATTCCACTTTTACTAGCGCCCTTTAAGGTAACGATGTCAAGAGCGATGAAAGCAGACCCAATGGTGCAATCTAGAGCTGTGGATCCCGAATAAGTAACGTGAGAACAGGCATCACTAGTGAGAATATAACTCTCGATTGTATCTGTTACTAGAAAATTGACGACAGGGCCAGCTACGGGCAACACGTTGATATACCCTCTTGCTTTGTTTGTCCAGAAGAGAATGTTGTACGTTGTTCCTTCCAGATTTTTGTACTCGCCAGTTTCCAAAATCTTGATGACATTCTCAAGGCCGACATCATTCACAAGCAGGGCAACTTCGCTTTTGTCAGCCCACAAATTCCGGTCCAGAGCCATGAGTCCTTCTCCTATCTCATAGTTTTCATTGTGGTAGCAGCTAAAGAGGCGATTGTTTGAAATGTTCCCAATGATGATTAATGTTCCATCCTCCAAATCCCAATAGTCGTTGCAAGAAACATCGTCGTACTCGTACACAGCATGAACATCGTAGAAAATAGAGCCATTGTTGTGCAGTTCGTCGAGAACGGTAATAAGCTCCTGAAACTCTGGCGTGTCTTTTGTCCAGCCTAAAGGAAGAGAGAAAATAACATTTTTTGCTGCTGGGCTTCCGCTTGGATTCGTTGCACTAAAGTATGAGTCTAGTTCTGCAAAGGACAAGTCGGCATAAGTGTTTGTTGCGTACACGGCGTCGCTCGTCAGATATGCTTTTTCTTCTGAACCAAAACCATACACATTTCCAAAGGTATATTCGTCGCGAGCGCCGGGAACCACAAAGTCAGAGCCCACAATGAGCACGTTCTCGCAGCCGGAACATTCCTGTCTGACTCTTCCCGCGACTTCATCGACATAGCTGTCGATTTCCCTACGGCCGCCTTTTGTTTGAATATCATTGAGATACTCGCCCATAGACGTATAAGGAGCGGTAAAGTCTCCTGCCTTTTCGTAGGCCGCCAAATCCATGACTATCCCTTTTTCCTTTGCTGCTTTCCCGTACAGTTTCGTAACAATCAAATCGACGGTGTCGCGAGAATCCTCGCCATATTCTTGCACCATTCGTTCGCTATGCGTAAGATAGAGATTGACAGAGGGTTCACTGTCATCAAGAATCTCTAGGGTGGCAATGGCGGGGCCGTGTTTGATGAGTGTCTCTCCTGTTGGAGCACCACTCTTCACCGTAAACAAACATTCTTTGTACGAGCCTGAAATGGGAGAACCGGAGGGACACTCAGAGGAAAAAATATCTGTGTCATACACAAGAGGCGACCCATACGCAGTTCCTTCGATTTGCAAACGAGCCACAAAACTTGACCCGTGTTTTTTGTACACGTTCTGTTGTTCAAGAGAATAATCAAGACGGATGGAGTAGCCGTTTGCAAGAACGCATCTTCCTTGGTCTGCGGAGCAGGCGTAATTTGCGGAACAGAAGAGCTCAGCTTTCTTGACGAGCTTCCCGCTTCCGTCGTTCACGCATCTGTACAGGGTATTTGCCGAGCACGAAAAGGAGTTTTCACTTTCGCATTCACTTGTCGCATTTCCATTGTCGGCAGCAAACAGAGTTGGCAGGAGAAAGAGTACCAAGCATGCAAGTCCGACAAAGGCAAAGCGACTCATTTCTCTTTCTTTCCCCCCCCTTCATCCAAATCTAAAAGTAGATCAGTAAAACCTAATTTTTTGCAAGCTTCATTATATTCCAAGTTAAGATTACTAAATTGATGAGAAAAATTCGAATGAAGAAATTTCTCCAAAAAAATCCTTTGAAACCGAAGTATCGCCCTAAAGAAATCAAGTTTTGAAATCTTATAAATAACTTCAAAATCCTCTAATGTATATCCTCCCCTCATTTTATTTAATAAATAGTCATTTATCCCATAATGAAAATAATAATGAGTTTTATCAGAGTCTAAAATGTAAATTAAATAAAAACCTTCTCCACTAAGAAAACGTAGTATTTTCTTATCATTAATATTGTTATCTTTTGGATGTTTGTTTAAAATAAAATTTACAGGGGCCCCGCCTGAAAAAAAACCGAATCTTAAAGGAAAATCTTCTATATCATCTCTTGTATTGTTTAAACGAATTTGAAATGAAGCCACTAATAAAGGATTAGATAAATATTTTTTTGATAATTCCTCCACAAGTGCAGTTAGCTCTCGTTCAGTAATATTTATTTCAAATTTTGTTAATTCTATTATTGCCATTTTTACTTAATTGAAGTTCCCTTTAGAAAGCGACTCATTTCTCCTTCTTTCCCCCTTCCTCATCCAAATCTAAAAGTAGATCAGTAAAACCTAATTTTTTGCAAGCTTCATTATATTTCAAATTAAATTCACTAAATTCGTGAGAAAAGTTTGAATGAAGAAATTTCTCCAAAAGAATCCTTTGAAACCGAAGTATCGCCCTAAAGAAATCAAGTTTTGAAATCTTATAAATAACTTCAAAATCCCCCAATGTATATCCAGACCGAATTTTCCTTATTAAATAGTCATTTAAACAAAAATGAAGATAATAATTCTTTTCATCAGTGTCTAAGACATAAAATAATTCAGATCCTTCTCCACTAAGAAAACTTAATATTTTATTTTCATTAGTATTATCGCCTTTTGGATGTTTATTTAGAATAAAATTTACGGGGGCTCCACCCGAAAAAAAACCGAATCTTAAAGGAAAATCTTCTATTTTTTTTTTCGTATCATTTAAATAAATTTGAAATGAGGCCAATAATAAAGGATTAGATAAATATTTTTTTGATAATCCTCCCACAAGTGCAGTTAACTCTCGTTCAGTAATATTCATTTCAAAGTTTGTTAGTTCTATTATTGCCATTTTTACTTAATTGAAGTTCCCTTTAGAAAGCGACTCATTTCTCCTTCTTTCCCCCTTCCTCATCCAAATCTAAAAGTAGATCAGTAAAACCTAATTTTTTGCAAGCTTCATTATATCTCAAATTAAAATCACTAAATCTAGAGGAAAAGTTTGAATGAAGAAATTTCTCCAAAAGAATCCTTTGAAATCGAAGTATCGCCCTAAAGAAATCAAGTTTTGAAATCTTATAGACTAATGCAAAATCTTCTAAGGGAGCTCCTTCCCTGATTTTATATATTAGGTCTCCATCTACCCCATAATGAAGATAATAATATTTTTCATCAGAGTCTAAAACATAAAATAATTCCCATCCTTCACCACTAAGAAAACCTACGATTTTATTGCGATTAGTAGTATCATTGTGAGGATATTTATTTAGAATAAAATTTACAGGAGCTCCACCCGAAAAAAAACCAAGTTCTAAAGGAAAATCTTCTATATCATCTCTTGTATCATTTAAATAAATTTGAAATGAGGCCAATAATAAAGGATTAGATAAATATTTTTTTGATAATTCCTGAATTAACTCATTCAGATCAGATTCTTTAATTTCAAACTTAAATTTGTATATATTTTCTATTGTCATTTTTATTACCTTGTTGTTTTATGATCGGGATAAGTAGTAAGAACTTCACCACTCTCTCGAATTATGACCGTTAAGTACTCCCTATATTTTGAGTATGAATCCTTGTCATATGTTCTAATTACGAGGGTTTTTTCAGTACTTAATTGCTCATCCTCCTTTCCATTCTTAAAAGCATATGCGATTCTATCCATAACATCTTGAGTAGTCATATATCTCTCCTCTCCATTAATTACTCTAATAAAAGTAGTTTTTGGCTTCTTTTTAGTAAAATCTTCTGGAACTTCAATATGTTTTTTAAAATGTTGATATCCAACATTTTTATTTCCAAATCTCAACACTGAGGCCTCAGAAATTTGAAAGTCATCTGCAACTACAGAAAAAGAAAAATCGGCTTTTTTTGTTGAAAATAGTGCAATGACTTTATTTTCACCAGTCCCAAATCCATCTTGACTTTTCTTCAAATATTTTTCAAGAACTTCTATGTCCTCTTTTGCCATTAAATTTATGTCAGGTTCGTACAAACAGCGCTTTGTACTTTGAGACTCGTACCCGGCACTTGTAAAGCCTTCGTACAGCAAACAGGAATTAAAATACTCACTCAGCTCTTTGCTGTATTTGGAACGAGTAATTAGTTTTACTTTGTTCGAGAAAGCGACATATTCAGCTACGTCAACGGTGTCTTCAACTGCTTCTCGTGCAAGTTTCTTTGCTCCTTTCCCAACTCCGGATTTACTAAATGTTTTGAATGTGACATAATCAACAGCAGAGACGCCAAGGGAGACGGCGCAATCTATAGCGGCAGCATCGCCATCAAAACTGTGCACACAAGAATCTCCGGTAAGAACGAGATCTTCGATGGTGTCAGTAATAAAGAAATTTATAGCTAAGCCGGCTACGGGCAACACGTTGATATACCCTCTTGCTTTGTTTGTCCAGAAGAGAATGTTGTACGTTGTTCCTTCCAGATTTTTGTACTCGCCAGTTTCCAAAATCTTGATGACATTCTCAAGGCCGACATCATTCACAAGCAAGGCAACTTCGCTTTTGTCAGCCCACAAATTCCGGTCCAGAGCCATGAGTCCTTCCCCTATCTCATAGTTTTCATTGTGGTAGCAGCTAAAGAGGCGATTGTTTGAAATGTTCCCAATGATGATTAATGTTCCATCCTCCAAATCCCAATAGTCGTTGCAAGAAACATCGTCGTACTCGTACACAGCATGAACATCGTAGAAAATAGAGCCATTGTTGTGCAGTTCGTCGAGAACGGTAATAAGCTCCTGAAACTCTGGCGTGTCTTTTGTCCAGCCCAAAGGAAGAGAGAAAATAACATTTTTTGCTGCGGGGCTTCCGCTTGGATTCGTTGCACTAAAGTACGATTCCAGTTCTGTAAAGGACAAGTCCGCATACGTGTTTGTTGCGTACACGGCGTCGCTCGTCATATTTCCATTGTCGGCAGCAAACAGAGTTGGCAGGAGAAAGAGTACCAAGCATGCAAGTCCGACAATGGCAAAGCGACTCATTTCTCTTTGTCGTCCTCCTTATGACTCGAAAGCTTTGCCGCTAGTTCCTGAATTTCTGGAATGTGAACCTCGGGACCATTGTCGGCAGCAAACAGAGTTGGCAGGAGAAAGAGCAAACACAGTAGAGCAAGCAAAAATACAGTTCCCCTCTCTTTTGTGTGTTTCATTTTTCCCAATAATATAGAGTTCTCATCCCACCAAGTCTTTTCTCTTTGAAATTTTCTCTAAGGAAAACAGAAAGAGTTCCAACTCTTTGCGGTTTTTCATACTTTTGAAGAAGGAGAATATTATTTTCGTTAGTAAGAATCTCTTTTTCTTTCATAAATTCAAGAACCACTTTTTTTTCTTTTTCATTAAGTTTATATCCCCAGCGTTCCTCAATTGTAGATTTAAAAAAAGTCTCAAAATCTTTGCAATAGTAAAAGAGAGAATCAGCATATAAGATTCCATTTCCAGAATCAAATTCGATGATGGTATCTTTATCAAAACGCTCTGTTACATAAGAAAAGAGATTTTGATATAAAACAGCAAATTCTTCTGTTTTTGGAACTGGTTCATAATAAGCTGTTTCACAAACAAGATTAATTAAAAATTTTCCAGTTAAAGATTCAGGTTTCGAGTAATCATTTTTTTTACTTATTCTTAATCCGTAAAAATTAAAAATTGTGCCTTCTCTAGATGAATAGCTATACTCCAAGACATCTTGAGGTACTGAAAAAAATTCAGAATAACTATATTTTGCTTCTGGTTCTGGATTATATTTGACAACAGTAATAAAGTAATCCCAAAGCAAAGAAACTATTTTTTGAAAAGTTTCTTTCTCTTTTTTCTTTTCTACTCCATCTAAGATAAATGAAATTATGTGCTCCATTTTTAGTTAATTCCTCCTTCTTGAACAAATGTAATCTGAACCTCGGGACCATTGTCGTTTGATCTAAATATTAGGGTATTATCAACTGATTTTTCTAAGTCAACTCTATTTAATTTTTCTGAAATCTTAGAAAAATCTACAGTGTCAAAATCTCTACTTAAATGAAAGTTAAGTCCATTTTCAAAAGAAAAACCATCCGTCACGAGTTCCTGAATTTTTTGTCCTATTGTTTTCCAATCATCATTTTCAGTAGAACCTGAGTTTGCAAGCAATTTTATTTTTCCTGTCTCTGCATCAAATACAGCAAGGTCTGGATATGCAGCTTTTATTTGCTCATAACTACGCGTTTTCTCTGTCTTCAAAAAAAAAATCGAGGGAGTCATTTTCCCCCTCCCTTTGGCAACTTCTTCTCGGCAAAGTTCTCAGAGAAAAAAGTATCTAGAATAAAAAGTAAACAAGGATAAGGAGGATTCCTTCGAGAAATAAGAAGCTGTCCGTCAGAATCAACCATTCCCTTCTCAATCATAAACTTCCGAAGCTTCTTTTTGTCATAACCGGATAAGCGATAACGCCAACGCTCTTCAACAGTTGCTTTGAAAAAAGTCTTAAAATCACGACAAAAATAAAATGCCGAGGAACAGAGTGCAATACCTTCCCCACTGTCAAATTCAAGAAGATCTTTCTTATCAAAATACTCAGTGAGATAAGAAAAAATTTTCTCAAAGAAAAAAGAAAAGTCATCAGGACGCTTCCTAAAATAACCACCACTAAAAACTAAGGTTACTCTAAATTTACCTACATAGGATTTAGGGTCTTCGTAATCATTTTTCTCCCTTATTTTTTCTCCGGAGAAAGAAAAAACACATCTATCTTCTTGAGAAGAAAAAGTATAATGATTAGTTAAAATACCACCAAAGGAATTCTTATATTTTGAGAACTCGTATTTAGCCTTAGGGAAAGGATTATATTTAAGAGTATTTACAAAATAACCATGAAGTAAAGAAACAAATTTTTTAAAAACAATCTCTTCATCTCTCTTATAAACATTATCTAATTTCAAAGAAATTACAAAATCGGTCATTTTAATCTATTCCCTCCTCATGAACAAATCGAATTTCAATTTCATCACCAATACCATTTGGCTTGAACAGGAGAACATTTCCAGAAGATCGTTCAAAATCAACCCCACTTAATGTTTCTGAAATTTTATTAAAATTAACAATGTCCACATTCCTACTTAAGTGAAAATCAAGTGTCCCCTCAAAAGAAAAACCGTCCGTAACAAGTGCTTGAATTTTTTTACCTATGGTGTCCCAAGCATCATTCTCAACAGAACCTGTGTTAGCAAGCAAACGAATCTTCCCTGTCACAGGATCAAAGGAAACAAGATCAGAATAGTCTGATTTTATCATATGCAAAAAAACAAGATTAGTTTCGCCCTTCTCCCATAAACGATCAACCATTTGAGTCTCTCGCAGAAAGTTCTTGGCAGAATCCACGGGACGAGTTGGAAATCGAGTAAAATCTCGCTTTATAAGATCATAACTATTAGTTTTTTCCCTGTTCAAAGGAAAAACTACTCCCGTTTCCTTGTTAAAGACAAGAACACCATTATCAGTTTTTCCACTATTGTCTAAATTTTTGATTGCCACATATTGGTTACGATCTCCAAATTGAAAAGCATTTCCCCTGTCAGGATTAACGTCAAATCTCCCGCCCGAGAAAGTAATCTTCGACTCCTTCAATTGTAATTGAAACTCTGTAATACTACGAAGTGCATCATAAACCCCATTCTCAAGTTCAATTCGTTGCTCAAGATTTAAAGCCTCTAAAACTGGAGATAGTGGCTCACAAGGACTACCCGAACAAGATTTGAAAAGATTACGAAGATTACGATAATAAGTTTTCTTAGCAATTTCATTGTACACCTTAGTGAGATCTACAAATCTTTTTGAGTGAGCTCCATCTTCAACAATTTCTAGAGCGAATTTCTTTATCCCTTTTCCAATTCCACTTTTACTAGCGCCCTTTAAGGTAACGATGTCAAGAGCGATGAAAGCAGACCCAATGGTGCAATCTAGAGCTGTGGATCCCGAATAAGTAACGTGAGAACAGGCATCACTAGTGAGAACATAACTCTCGATTGTATCTGTTACTAGAAAATTGACGACAGGGCCAGCTACGGGCAACACGTTAATATACCCTCTTGCTTTGTTTGTCCAGAAGAGAATGTTGTATGTTGTTCCTTCCAGATTTTTGTACTCGCCAGTTTCCAAAATCTTGATGACATTCTCAAGACCGACATCATTCACAAGCAGGGCAACTTCACTTTTGTCAGCCCACAAATTCCTGTCCAGAGCCATGAGTCCTTCTCCTATCTCATAGTTTTCATTGTGGTAGCAGCTAAAGAGGCGGTTGTTTGAAATGTTCCCAATAATAATTAGTGTTCCATCTTCTAAGTCAAAATAGTCGTTGCAAGAAACATCGTCGTACTCGTACACAGCATGAACATCGTAGAAAATAGAGCCATTGTTGTGCAGTTCGTCGAGAACGGTAATAAGCTCCTGAAACTCTGGCGTGTCTTTTGTCCAGCCCAAAGGAAGAGAGAAAATAACATTTTTTGCTGCGGGGCTTCCGCTTGGATTCGTTGCACTAAAGTACGATTCCAGTTCTGCAAAGGACAAGTCCGCATACGTGTTTGTTGCGTACACGGCGTCGCTCGTCATATATGCTTTTTCTTCTGAACCAAAACCATACACATTTCCAAAGGTATATTCATCGCGAGCGCCGGGAACGACAAAGTCCGAGCCGACAATGAGTACGTTCTCGCAGCCTGCACATTCAAGTCTAACCCTTCCCGCAACTTCATCGACATAGTTGTCGATTTCCCCTCGTCCACCCTTCGTTCGAATATCATTAAGATATTCATGCATAGACGCATAAGGAGCGTCAAAGTCTCCTGTCTTTTCGTATGCGGCCAAATCCATGACAATTCCCTTTTCCTTTGCTGCTTTTCCATACAGTTTCGTGACAATTAAATCGACAGTATCGCGAGAATCCTCACCATATTCTTGTATCATCCTTTCGCTGTGTGTAAGATAGAGATTAACCGCAGGTTCACTGTCGTCAAGAATGTTTATGGTTGCAATTGCAGGTCCGTGTTTGATGAGTGTTTCTCCAGTTTCTGCACTGCTCTTTACCGTGAACAGACATTCCTTGTACGAACCTGAGATTGGAGACCCCGAAGGACACTCTGAAGAAAAAACATTTGTGTCATACACAAGCGGCGACCCATACGCAGTTCCTTCGATTTGCAAACGAGCGACAAAACTTGACCCGTGTTTTTTGTACACGTTCTGTTGTTCAAGAGAATAATCAAGACGGATGGAGTAGCCGTTTGCAAGTACGCATCTTCCTTGGTCTGCGGAGCAGGCGTAATTTGCGGAACAGAAGAGCTCAGCTTTCTTGACGAGCTTCCCGCTTCCGTCGTTCACGCATCTGTACAGGGTATTTGCCGAGCACGAAAAGGAGTTTTCACTTTCGCATTCGCTCAGCACACTTTTGTCGTACCAGCAATAACCAAACTGATTGGGGAGATTCACACAAAACGGAGTTTGACCATTGCATTGATTGTCACTTGAACAGGAACATGCACGCGACGAACCATCTCTTCCGTTCGGACACATATTTGTATCAACACATTCATTTTCACTGTTGAACTCTTCATCATTACAGTCAGATTCTAAATCAAGAACTGAAGACCAAAATGATTTTTGTGCTACAAGATATTCATCGGGATAAAAGTTTGCGCTCGGTCTTTCGCAAGTAATGATTATGGATCCCTCTCGGGGAAAGCCATCTTTGTCTGCGTCCTCATACCATCTTGTGTCTTCATGCACATACGCAGAAAGAGAAGACGTCCCGTCGTCGCAGTCAGTGTTAGAACTGCTGTATCCAGAAGGTGTACTTGTTCCGGAACTGCACACAAAACTGAGGGTGCCGGGGTAACCATCGCCGTCTGCGTCTCTGTACAGTTGTTTGTAGGTTGTCTTTGCAGAGCTTGAGTCATCACAGTCATCACTGTTTTTAACATAGGTCAACCCATTTATGCTCCCGCAGCTTCCAGAGCTGGAAAGGGCTGTCGAAAAAACACTCCCGTATCCGTCGCCGTCTGCATCACGATAACAGATTGTTCCGGAGGAGCAAACATTGTTTTCACAAATCCCCGATTCACATTCGACGTTGCCGTCACAATAGGCCCCTGTTTTTTCACTCAGACAGGATTGGATTAAAGCAGAAATTTGAGTACATTGACAACTCGTTCCTTTTCCAGTCTGATTTTCATAAGCAACACAACTTCTTCCGTTTGAACAGGTGTAATCAGAAACACACTCTAAACCAATTTTCTGACTTCTTGAAATAATCGAATATGTTTTGTGGTCTGAGGAACTAATTGTTGATTGTCCCACTGAAGAAATTTCGAGTTGAAACTCTCCACTGGTTGGGAGATAGCTAGAAGTGAGTTCTTCTGTTTGAACTTGTACGGAGGGGCTTGTCGTACTTACTCCGATAAGGTCTTTTCCAGTTGCTGTTCTTAATCCGTAAGAGCTCAAAGAACAGGTTCCTGCCTTGTTTGAGGGACAGACTGTTCCGTGCGTTTGCCAATCAAAAGCAAGGGCGTTGTATCCGTAATTAAGTGTGAATGCCGTCCCGAAATAATTTCGATTAAGTTCTTGTATGTACACGCCAGCAGCGCCCAAAGCATTCTTTTCTGTATCCAAACTGGTCTTTCCAACTTCGTTTTTTATGACTCCATTTCTGTACACGGCGTATGTACATCTGGCGTTTCCCTCAGCATTTGTTGCAAAATCGCATTCAACAAAATCATCTTCATCAACAAGCTGAGCGACATAGGAACGTGCAACTTCTTCTAAGAGTGTGTGTTCGTTGTATGAGAGAACTTGTGTCTGTAAAAAGTCTTTTTCGTTGAGACCCGAACTTCCCATCAAGTTCGCCAAAGTTTGGGCATAGTTTGTGGCAAGAACTTCAAACGATTCATTTGTCTCTCCGACAGAAAAGGAAGAGGACAGAGTGAACTCCTGTTCTTCACAAGAAAATCTTGTTTCTAAAGAGTAAGTGCCTGCGACAAATAAGGGGGAGAGACGGTATGCTTTGTTAAAGAGTTTGGGACTTGAGACGGGAACATATCCCACTCGGCTTTCGTCAAGAGACTCATTATTCACATCAAAGATTTCAAAGGAAACAACGCAAAAACTAGTAAAGTTTTCTGCGTTTTCTAAAACTCCGTAGATATTAAGAATACCCCCAAAGGGAAGAATCTCTTCGTGGACAAAGTGGGAAACAAAGACTGTTTGCGGAGTGCGAAGTGTGGAAACAAAGGAAGAGTTTGGACTTGTTTGAACATAATCTCTGTTGTTGTGTCGGGTGAAAACTTTCCCGTTTAAAGTCATGTTCTCAATGAAATCCAAGGAAAAGGACAAATTTGCCGTGCTTTGTCCTGTGGGAACTTCTATTGTGACAGAGGCAGGAGAAAACGTGGTGTTTGGAACTTGCCCTTCAAATTCTAGTTTGACTTCAAGCGGCAAAGAATGGTTTGCCATATTGGTTATACTTAGCTGAACATCCAAGCTTTCATTTTTCCAAAAGTGCTCTGGGGCAGAGTCAAAGTTTACGAACACTTCTTCATCTCCTCTAATTTTGTACAGGGGAGAAAGATAATACTCATTTCCATCCACAGAAAACCACAGAGAGGGAAGGATGTCTTCAACTGTTTCTGGCGTGTACGTATAGGAAAAATTATAGCTTTGATTGAGCGAAAATTGGTCTAAGATAACTGTCTTCTTTTCAAGGTCTCTGACTTTGAAAACGATGCTAGGATTTGTACTGGCGTTCGCAACAGGAGAGAAAGAAAACCAAAGCGTAGCGTTTTCGTGTACGGGAAATGTCCCTGTAAAGATATTTGATTGAAAGATAAAGGGAGATTCTTCGGACTGTTTTTGCCCATTCTGGTATGTACTGAGGTTGAACTGAGTTTCCAGACCAAAGATTCCTCCGACATTGAGAAGACCAAAACCAAAATCGAGGTCCTTGCCTCTTTCCCCCAAGTCTGTACTGGAAACAGAAAGCAAATCAAAAACTTGAGCGACACTAAGATTTCTGTCTTGCAGGCGAAGAGCCAAAGCAGCGCTCACTTGTGGGACGGCAAAGCTTGTTCCTTGTACGAGTTTTCCTGTTGGTGTGCCCAGATCTTCTCCTACTGCAACAAGGTCAGGCTTTGTGTAAGAGACGAAATCCTGTGATGAACTAAAGGAAGAAGGTTCAATTTGAGGAGAAATACTTCCTACTGCAATGACGTCTTGCATACTGGCCGGAAACAAAACTCCTGAAAAGTCTCCACATCCCTGTCTGCAATTTCCGGCGGCTGCAACAAGAAGAATGTCCTCCTCAAGGGCTTGTTCAATGATCCCTTGAACAAGAGAATCATTTTCAGTTTTCCCAAAACTCAGAGAAATAATGTCCACTCCTTCTTGGATTGCCGTCTCGATGGCTTCGTAAACGGCAAAGGAATCTCCAACTCCGGTGTCGTCCAAAACTTTCATAGAATACACGCTGACATCGGGAGCAAAGGAGAGGAGAAGGTCTTCAACATATTTGCCGTGTCCGAAAATGTCCTTTGTTCCTGTTGAACTGTTTGTAAAATCTTGGGTGAAAACAACTTGAAAACTTAGATCTTCTGTTCCCGAGTCCAAAACTGCAACTTTGACGCCACTTCCGCCAGAGGAAGGATAAGAGCGCAAAAAGTCATCGTATTGTGCAATTTCTTTTGCTTGATCATAAGCTTGGCTGGTGTAAACTTCATTTTCAAAAATTGCTTGAATGTCACCTTTGTAGAGTTTTTCAAAAAAAAGTGTTTTGTTTCCTTTGAAGCGTTCAAGGGTCAAGCGTCCTTTGTCGTCTGTGGAAACAAAAACATAGTTTTGTTCTTTGTCGGCTTCTTTGCTTCCCAAACTTTCGAGGGCTTTCTCGGAAACAAAACTGAGGGCACTCAGAGCTTTCTTTTCCTTTGTCGTGAGCACTGTGGCGGTTTCAGCTTTTTCCAGAGACTTTGTCTTGGCGTTTTCTTTTTGATGTTCAAGAAGAAGAGCAAGTCTTTGGGAACGAAGGGCTTTTTTCTCTTCAAGAAGAAGGTTGCTCTCCTCAATAGATGAATTCAAGGAAAGACTATTTTCTGAAAGAAATGAGTCTATGGTGTCGGAAATCGTACTTAATGCAGATAAGGAAAAGGCAAAAGTAGAGGATAATAATGAAAGAAAGAGAAAAACTTGCAAAACTTGTTTCAAAATACTCATATTTTTTGGGACATTCAGAAACTATATAAATTTTTCTGCAGGAATTTGCCGAAAAATACTCAAAAATTGCCGAAAAATTAAAAAAAATCCACTTATTCTACTTATTTAAAGAAAAAAAAGAACTAATCGGAGAAATTTAGACAACTTTATTAATATTGAGAATTTCAAAAAACCTAAAATTTTGATTTGGTTTTTGATCTTCTCAAAAGATAAGCTCGTAAAACCCCCAAATTTGAGGACTCGTTGCTCTCGTCTCACAAATTATGTAGGTTTTTCGTAGCTCTCTATTCTTTTATTCGTATGGTAGTGGAAAAGAAAAAAGTAATAGGATGGGCAATATTTTTTGCTATTTTATTTGGACTTTATGTTTATCATGAGAGTATTCACATTTGGCGTTATACTATTGGAGGGGGTTTTGAAATTAGAAAAGATCTTCCCTTAGAACTAAGAACTGTAAATGCAAGTCTTGAGGGAAGTCTTTTGAAGGTTACTTTAGAAGGATATTCTTGGGACAGAGACCTAATAAACGCAAAGCCTTTAGTCACTCTTTATCAAGATTCCTCTTGTAAACTTGGATTTAGACAAATTATTGTAGGTCCATTCATTGCTAATATAGAAGGCTTAGAAGAAATAAAGAAAGGGGAAAGGTTTGCTATTGAATTTGATGTTGATTTAAGTCAAGTGGATTCAAGCTCTGAGATGGGAGAGAAAATCAGTAAACTTTTGAATAAATACAAAAACAATAAGGGGCTTAGCCTTGCTTTAACTGTGGATGAATTTACAACGAGTAAAACAAGACCTGATAGGAGATATGGATACTCAAATTGCATAAACCTACCTTGAAGTTTGGAAACCTTGCAGACCGCCAAACTTAAAAATGCAAGGCTTTCGGAAAAAATATGGCTAAGTGGTTATGCACAGCATGTGAGTACGTTTACGATGAAGAACTTGGCGATCCGGATTCAGGAATTGAAGCTGGAACTCGCTTTGAGGATATCTCCGAAGATTGGGTTTGTCCTATATGCGGCATTAGTAAAACAGACTTAACAGTTTGGGAAAAGCTGGAGGAATAAAGTGGTAATTTCCATAAAGGTCGGCGACAAAGCTCCAGAGTTCACGGCAAAAGCAGTGCACGAAAGAGAAGAAGTTCTGATTCATCTTAAAGATTTTCAAGGAAAAAAGGTAGCACTGTACTTTTATCCCAAAGATCTGACGCCGGGGTGTACAACTCAGGCAGAAAACCTCAGAGACAATATTACAGAGTTGACAGATAACAATATAGTTGTTATAGGTGTGTCTACAGATTCATGTAAATCTCATAAGCTGTTTCAGGAAAAGAAAGCCCTTCCCTTTGTACTTGTAAGCGATGAAGAAAAAGAAATTGTTGAGAAATATGGTGTTTGGGTTGAGAAGTCCATGTACGGAAAAAAGTATTTTGGGATTGCAAGAACAACGTTTCTGCTCGACGAAAAAGGAGTAGTTGTACAAATTATCGATAAACCAAAAGTAGGAGAACATGCAAAGGAAATTCTAAAGTGTTTCTCTTAAGAGCAAATTCATTTCACACTCTTTCTTTTTACATTTTCATAGCAACAAGACAAAAATTTGCCTCTACTTCTTCCGTTTCCAATAAAGGACGATCAAGTTCCTCTTTTTCTTTCTCTGTACAGTTTTCAAAGGTAGTTAATGCGAATTTCATTTTTTACACAGTGCCTTTTTTCAAGGTCTGATTAATTTTTCTTGTAGAAAGTATATAAACAAGAAGAAAAGGAAATGTACATGTAAGCTCCACATTTTTTATAAAAGAAAGGAACCAAACTAAAGTCATGTTTCTTAATGTTCCCACTGATGTAGAAATTGTTTTGCAGCTGATTTTTGCCTTAACAGTCATTGTTGGTTCAGGAATTATTTATGTAAGAACTCGAGAAATTTATGCCTTGACTGAAAGCCAGAGTCTTAAACTATTTAGAAACTCTTTTCTTCTTTTTGCCCTTGCCTATACCATAAAACTACCTACAAATTATTTTATCTTATCTTATGTAAATGTCACCTCAAGCATTCCTTTTTTTATTCTATCTGTTGCTTTTATTTACTTTAGTTCCCTTGCAATTTTCTATTTGCTTTTGAGTACAAGTTATACTTACTGGAAAGAAAAAAAGCTCCCGGATCCCATTGCAAGTATTCATTTCACTGCATTTTTTGTAGTCTTACTAACCCTTTTTGACTCCTTGGCACTAGTATTTTTAGTGGAGTTCATTCTTTTTCTTATTGTCACATTTGTTTGTCTGAAGAGTCTCAAAAAAAATAAGGGAAAATTGTTATTCAGAGCTGCGAGCAATATGTATCTTGTCTTTTTTATGCTTTACCTTCTTAGTATTCTCCTAACAAGAGTCACTCAAAGCGAGCTTGTTCGCAATATTGTTTTACTTGCTTCAACTCTTCTGTTTATGGAGATTGTGCGCAGAGTCTTAAAAGCATTAAAGGGACCCCGAAAATGAGTGCAAAAAAAAGAGACAAACTTGAAGTTATTCACGATATCCTTCAAATTATCAAACAGAATGGGAACCAAATTAAACCTACTCCACTCTTGCGATTTTCGAATCTTTCTTCTCAAAGCTTTGCTCTTTATGAAGAGGAGCTTCTGGAAAAAAAACTTATGCTTGTTCAAATGGAGAATAAAAAAAAATTTTACAAGATTACTGAAAAAGGCCACCGTTATCTTGACCAATATCAAATGATCAGGACATTCATGCAAGATTTTGATTTATAGCACTTCCTTATTATTTATTGTCTCTCCTAAGAAAGAATGATGCAATTTGAAAGTCTGAGAGAGAAAGGAACAGACCACCGAAAAGCCAAAGGCTTTGACTGTTCCCGTTCAAGAGAGATAGTGCGAAGCGCCTAGCGCGATTTGAAAGTCTGAGAGAGAAAGGAACAGACCACCGAAAAGCCAAAGGCTTTGACCGTGCCCGTTCAAGAGAGATAGTGCGAAGCGCCTAGCGCGATTTGAAAGTCTGAGAGAGAAAGGAACAGACCACCGAAAAGCCAAAGGCTTTGACCGTGCCCGTTCAAGAGAGATAGTGCGAAGCGCCTAGCGCGATTTGAACACGCGACCTGCGGTTTACAAGACCGCCGCTCTACCACTGAGCTATAGACGCATAAGGGAGTTAGTGCAAAAGTCTTTAAAAAACTTTTTAGAACAAAACAGGTGTTTTTAGCTTTCAATTCCATACGAAAAAATTTCTTCTAGATATTGGTAAACTTTGTCAGTCTCGTCAAATCCGTCGTGAGCTTCGTACATAAAATGCTCAAAGGTGTACTCTGTATTAAATTGTTCAGCAAAGGTGCTGTCTCTTTCAAAGAGATCTATGTGTAGCACTGTTGAGGGAGGAATGAAAATAGTGACATTTCTAAAAACGGGGTCAAAATCTCCATCTAATGCCGCTGATCTTTGAGACTTTAGTTCGACAAGACTCAGGTAGCTTCCTTGAAGAGTTGCATCAACTGGCGAGACATTTTTATTATCCAAACTAATTGTTCCAGGCAAAAAATCGTGCACAGTTCGAAGAGCAAGATCATGGGTCATTGTCATTGTATCTGTAGAAACACTTGTTGGAAGAGAGTGACCAAAGGCATTTTTGTACGCTTTTTTTATGTCGGCATGGAAATACTCAACGAGTTTTTCTTTTGCTTCCTCTTCACTTAAACCTTGCTGTCTGTATGTTTCGTAGCGAATTCCGTACAGACGGCCAAGAGAGAACAAAATAATATTCTCCCTATTTCGTCCTTCTCCGCCAAGAGAAATATTTTCTTCTCCATAGTTGAACATCGTGCTCAGATCAAGTTTTTGATTTTCAACATCAACTCCATCTTCCCTATTAACATTAAAGAAATCATGAGCTGCCATTTGTAAAACTGCCAGATCGTATAATGAGATAGTATGAAGCTCTTTTGCAGGAATGCAAATTTCTTGCTCCCAATTTGTTTCTTCTTCCTCCTCCTCTTCCTCATTAGAAGGGGTTTCAATCCAGCACCATGTTTTATACTCAATATTGCCAAGGCGCTTACTACACCAGCCCCATTCGCCAGTACTACTTGCAAAAACCAGAGGTATAAACACCCAAGCCAAGATGAGCCAGAGTGTTAAAAATTTTTTCACCATACTTTATATAACATATGTTACTATTTAAACGTTATTTTTTAGAGAAAAGAAAAAAATATTCTGCCGTACATCAAAAATAATTCATGCTAACACATTTTTGATCTAAGGTATTTTGTCACGAAAAAGTAATTTTAAGCAGGTCTCCCAAAAATTACTTTGGCAGGGCACAATGGTAGTTAGTAGGTTTGAGCTAAGATGTTTCTTTAAGAAAATACTTCTAGATAACTACTTCTAAAAGAATACATCAATTTTAATAGAGATGAGCTTAGAGCTTAATCTATAAAGTTAGTGGTTGTAAAAGCAAAGCACTACTTTGTCAGGATAGAAAATGGATTTCCTAGTTAAAAATGCCCTTCAAAATATGACTGACGACACTCTAGAAGGCTATGAGGTCGGACAGGCTCGAATGACCGTTGTGGGCTGTGGGGGAGCTGGACAAAATATGGTTGACTGGCTTCACTCCAAAGGCATCAACGGAGCTGAAATTATTGCAATCAACACAGATCTTCAGGATTTGAAGTTGAAAAATGCTGACAAGAAAATCCTTGTTGGTAAGGAAGTTACCCGTGGACTTGGAGCAGGAGGAGATCCTCGCAAAGGTTCCGAAGCTGCTAAGGAAAGTATTGCTGAAATCAAGGAAGCTCTGCATGGCTCGGACATGGTTTTCATCTGTGCAGGTATGGGTGGTGGAACTGGAACTGGTACAGCACATATTGTTGCAAAGGTTGCAAAGGATATGGGTGCGATTGTTATTGGTGTTGTGACAACTCCTTTTAGCATCGAGAGAGCAAGAATCGACAAAGCAGAGTACGGACTTCAACAGCTTCGTGGGGTTGCTGACACTGTCGTCGTTATTGATAACAACAGACTTGTTAAAATTGCTGGAAACCTTCCTGTTAAGCAAGCTTTTGCGGTTGCAAATGAATTAATTTCTGTCATGATCAAGGGAATTGTTGAGATTATTTCGACACCTAGTCTTGTGAATTTGGACTTTGCAGATGTAAAGGCAATCATGAGTTCTGGTGGCGTTGCTACTGTCGGAATTGGAACTTCTGATACAAACAGCAGAGTTGAGGAAGCAGTTGGAGAGGCACTTGCTAACCCGCTTTTGGACATTGATTACAGCGGAGCAAATGGGGCATTAATTCATATCACTGGCGGAAATGACATGACTCTTGAGGAAATTGACCGAGCAGGTCAACTTATCACTCAATCACTTCACCAAGATGCAAATGTTATCTGGGGAGCAAGAGTAGATGACAATTATTCTAAACGTTTGACTGTTATGACTATTATGACTGGAGTTCATTCTCCGCACATCCTTGGGAATGAAACTAAGGAAGAAAAAATTGAAGCAGGAAAGAGACTCGGAAACGATTTGGGCATCCGAACAGTGTATTAATTCTTCTTTTTCTTAATATTTATAATTTAGTGTTTGTTTCTTTTCGAGTGATGTTTCTGGACATAAGTTCTCAATTTTCTGAAAATAGTTATTCTTCGCCTTCGCTTGTTGCCATGCTTTCTCAAAGATTAGATGAGAAGCAAAGACAAACTCACAAACGTAATATGCGGATTGGAAGAACGCTTGTAGACATTTTACCTGATTTTTATGCCCAAAGAGCAAAAGAACTTGGGAGTGAGCTTTCTTATCCTTGGTTAAGTAGGGGAGAAAAAATTTGTTTCCGGAATGTGGCTTCAAATCCTGAGACATTTCCTTTAAGTTTTTGCGATTTGGGAGTTATTGTTCCAAGGGCACAGGAAATTGCAGAAGTTTATACTTCTTTAGTGAGGGATTCGGCACTTCATCCCAAAATTAAAATCCTGCGTTTTTTAGATTCTAGTTCTGCTGCTTTGAAACAAGCTAATCAAATTGTTGCCGGTTCTTCTTTGGATTTGAGCTTTGAACAACAAACATTTGAAGCAATGTCTTTTTCTTGTTCTTACGGAGAAGTTCCCGAGTGTCGATACAAGAAAACTTTGGAAGGAGACTTTGTGTTAGTTCCTGAACTTGTTACTGTACAAAGGAGAATTCTTGCACTTTTAGGACGAACCTTGAATAATTTTGACTCTCCCGCGGAAGTTCTTTCTCGAATTTTTTATAAAAACCTTTCACCGACAGACGTAGGGATTGTAGAAGCAAGAGTAAAAGCTGTTTCTCTTGATGAATATTCTGGCGCGTTAGCAGCGTACAGGGCTTATGTTCATGAGGTTCTGGGGATTTCGCAAACCCACACAAAACAAGGACAGTCTGTTTTTCTAGAAGAAGATGGAAGTTCTTTGTACGCAAATGTTTCTTTGGAAGAGGATTTGCAGTTAAGTGCTAAACAAATGTTGCTCTTTGCTTGTAAAGAAAGCTTTTTGCGGAAAGGAACAAAAATTAGATTTTTTAGAAACCAAGCTATTAATCCACAAGACTTTGCCTCTGATCTTTTGCCACATAATCTTGAAGTTTTTCATTATGACTCTTGTGATCCAGATGGAATTTTCTACATTCGTTCTGTTACTCCCCCGACAGTTTATGGAACATCTTGTAGCATTAAAATGGACAATAATTTATTCTTATGATCTTAAGTCCCATTTTTGTTTTCATTTCTTTTATTTCCGGGCAAGTTTTTTTGAGTTTTGAAAGGTTTTCATGAAATTCTAATTGGTTTTTGCAAAGGATCTCAAACTCTAGATCTTGAGAGTTTATTACCTTAGTAACATAAATACTTGAGGGAAGAGAAAAAATCCCTTGTACTAATCTCTTTTCAATTTCTGGTGTTTTCAAGGCCAAATAGACATAGACTTTGTAGTGAGTAAAGCCCAATTTTTCCCAACTAATGTTTGTTCTATAACCAAGAATAATCTTTTTTCTCTGCAAATTTCTTACTGTGTACAGAAGAGCATTTGGTGTTTTCTTTATTTTTTTACTTAGGTCGACATAGCTTATTCTGGCGTCCTGTGAAAGAAGCCTAAGAGTTTCTTCTTCAGTCTCAGAGAGAGTTTCTTTTTTGTCTGTTTCTTTTCCTGTTGAATAAAGAATTTCTTTTTTTTGGTCAAGGAGAAAATCAATAGAAAAATGTTGAATTTCATTAACAAAACCTAGTTTTTTTCGTAGGATGCCATTTGAACAGTTGCTCAGAAGTTCTTCATAAAAAAGTTTGAACTCGCCGATTTTTTTACTGTTATAGTTTATTGCAAGGTTGTAATCTTCACCGGATGAAATTGCCAGAAAGTTTACTTCTTTTCTTTTTTCTAAGGTTTTGATAAGGGAGGTGTTAGTTATGTCTGTGTTCTCAAGGTAAAGAAAGAGTTTGTATGTAGTATAACCGAGTTTTGCGTAGTCAATAACTGTATAATAATGCGTAATAATTTGTTTTTCTTCTAATTTTTTTATTCTTTCTGCTACAATATCTTTTGTAAGTCTTGTTTTTTTTGCAAGTTGACTTATGGGCATTCTTGCATTCTTGTCTAGGGCAATAAGAATCTGTAAATCTTTTTTGTCTAGTGTATTCATGTTTCTAAGTAATGAAAAGTTTCTTTTAAATTATTCTTCGAAAGAAATCTCTGCTGTCTTTAGGTCGAGGATGAATTGAGAAGATAGTTTGTACAGAAATTTTGGCGTATTCATTTGAAATTCTTTAGAATTCTCTTTTTTTAGGATAAGGAGTTAGGAGTTTTTAAAATTTCAGTTACATTTTGAGTTTTCGAGGATTTTCCTTAGCTTAGCATCTTATTATGAACTAAGGGAAGTTCTCTTTCATAATGGAAAAAGCTTACAAGATGGACACTTGGACATGTGCCCTCAGGCAAAAAGGAAATTTGCATAGGCTTGCAAGCAGTTTAGAAACAAATCGCTTTGTCGACGAAACTCTTCTTCGGGCTTCTGGACTCCCACAGTATAGTTGGAGACAAGGTTCTTTGGAAGAATTTATGGATGACCCAGAGTTTTTTCTCAAAGATTTTCCGAAGGGTCGTTTTTATGTTACTCTCAATCCTTCTGAAGGAAAGTCAGGAGTTCAAAGACATTCAAAACCAAATATTTCGGGTATTTCTGGCATTCTTGCTTTTGGGAAAGAAGTTTGTCAGTTTCCTTTGAGCCCTAAGGATTACGACATTCTAGTTAAGGAATTTGAACCAAACATTGTGGGGGGCAGTATTCTTTCAAAAGCTTCTGGAGAGGTTTGGGCAGAACTTGTTCAAGGAACGCAGTTGCCAGTAGCACAAGGTTCGGGACAGAATTATTTTACCGCGATGTTAAAGTCTGGAAGTATGGCTCCTTCGTACAATACAGAAAATGCAGAAATGAATGCTTTCCTAGAAGGAGCTCTTTTGGCGATACGCGAACCGGGTACGGTGGCGACTTACCTTCAAGGATACTTTGAATTTGTGTACACAAAACACAGAGGATATTCAGGAGAACTCTTCCCAAGATTAGTTTTTCTTGATTTCAAAACCTGCCCAACTTACATTAAATAGGAAAAGGAAAAGGAGATTTGTCGTTTGTGCTAGTACTGCATTTTTCTCAGGCTCAATGATATGAAGTTTCCAGGAACAGTTTCAACTTCGTCCATCAATAGGGCAGAGTAACAAACTCTTTCAATACTCTCAGGATCAGCTTTCCCCAAAGAAGAAAGGTATTTATTATTTGAGAGAGAAAGTTGAGAGAGGTCAAGAGGGATGGCTTGCAGTAACTCTCTGTATCTTTTAGAATCAGTAGCATAAATCCAAGTCCCGTTATATTCAGTTTGAGCACTATTTTTTGCTGTCATGGAACAGATGATAGGTTTGCAACTTTGGTTTTGGCCCTCAAGACTTAAAAATGTTACTCCTTCGTCCATCATCACTCCTAAGAATGGTCTTGCATTGTAAGGGTTTGGCTGGAGTGAACCTATAACTATTGCATTGGGGAGACGATATAATATTCCCCCCAGAGTATTCTCTTTTTTCCCAGGAATTAGAAAACGATAGCTCCCATTTAAAGAATAGGTTAACATTCTTTTTTCTAATGTAGTCATTGTATTTGATGAAAACCTTGATTGGTATTATAAGCTTGTTTATTGTTTTAAGAATTCATATTTTGAAAGACTTTTTTACAAAGAAAAATTAGAGAGGGAGCCAAGGGATGACTTCCTGAAGACCTGCAAAAAATGGGTCAAAAGCCGAGATATAATATGGCGAGAAACCGATAAGACAAGCAACAGCCATTTTGTGCCAAGGCTTTTCGATGAATCCAGTTCCCGAAATTCCCCTTACTCTGTGGGCAAGGTCAATCTTAATGAACATGACCAAGGCAATAAGCAAACTTGCCGTAAAACTTCTTCCCACATCGTCCATGAAAAGAAGTCCTTCCAGAAACGACGGGACCCAGCCCTGAGAAAGGAAGTATGCCACATTTGTTGCAATGAGGACTCCAATAATGGAGAACAAGATTCCATGCCAGACTTTTCCAAAGAAACCCTGGAGTCCTCCCATATTTTCATCTTCATAAACAAAATACGCTTCTATAAGTCCAACTCCAATTCCTAAAATTGTAGGGACCAACACACGAATTGCAATCTCTTCAGCCATTTTTCTTTAGTTATTTGTTAAGAGGGGTGTAATGTAAATTTCAGCAAAGTGCTCGTCTTGACTAACTTGAATCCTTTCCTGATTAACAAGGTGAAGCAAAGGAAGAAATTTTTCAAGGATGTCCAAATTTGTTTTGGCGTCTTGAGTAAGGTAAGAAAAGGCAATTTTTTCTGAACTTCGGATATGGGCGAGAACTTCATTGAAAAGTTCCTCGATGATAACTTTGAGATCTTTTGGTTTCTTATCGAACATTGGGCCCTCATACCGAAGCATCCTTTTCCTTTGGAGAACATTTGCTCGCCTTTTATTGCTTTGATCAAACGTTTTTTCAAGCGTCCTAATAAGATCAAAAATAGTAACTTTCCTTTTCCTTGCAAGAGGATTGCGCAATTTTATTTCATATTTTTGCGGTTGCTTTATTGCTTCTTGCTCAATGTCGTCAAGGAAAGAGTTTTCATCAAATAAATCCATCCCTTCTTCCCCTTGTTGTTCTCTTGCCCTTTCGATTTCTTCTTCTATACCTCGAATGTCTTTTTCAACGAGATGTTGAGTTTTTGTTCTTAAAAGAAAGACTGCAATGGTCAGAAGTTTTCCCGAGACATCGAAATCAACTTGTTGTAAAGAACGCAGAGCCTCAACATACGTTTTTGTAAGAACACTCACATCAATATTCCAAGGATCAAGTCCTTCTTTGTGAATGAGCTCATAGAGAAAACCTCTCCAGTCCAGAACATTTTTGTCAGTTGCAACTTCGTAAATACGCTGCTCAGGACGAATATATTTGGGCTCATCTTCGCTAAAGGACATGCTTTCCTTCGCTGAATTGCGTTTATAAATATTTGTACCTATTTTGACGGAGGCCTTAAATATTAAATAAGGAACTCTTTCAGAAACAAAAAGAATGAAATCAATTTTCCCTGTTTCCTTTTCCATGTTCTTTTTTTTCTTCTTTCTGTATACCTGTTCTGCTTACAATTATAATGAGTCTTGGGACAATTTACTTGTAAAAGAGAATTCCTTTTGTTCGGGAGATAAGGTAACCTTTGAGGTGTACAATTATACAGAATACTATGAGTATAAGTCAGATTCAAAATATGATTTCCAGAATTTTTCAGGCTTTACAGCTAAGGTTTATGATGGTCCCTTTGATTCCATGGAACTTCTCTATGACTCTAGTGTTTCAACTGAGGGAAATTTTAGTGTAACATTTTCAAAAAGCAAAGCTTACCTTATTGAGGTATATCCGAGTGGAAATTTCAATGATTACTATGAATTATTTGAGGTGAGAGACTGTGTACCAGAAATTGTCGAAGATGAAGAAGAAACAAATGTTTCCACTTCCGACACAGAGCAAAATGAATCTTCTCTTGACATGGAAGAACCGCCAAGTGCAATTTCAGATGAAGTATTTGAGTATCTAGAAGGGAATTTTTCTCTTAATTTAGTTAATACAAACGCAAGTTTTTCAGACATTGTAGTTACTAGGCTTTCCGATGATGATTATGCTCTTCCAGAGTTTTCTTCTCTTTCTCCCCAATTTTCTTTTCGCATTGAAATGAGAAATGGCTCAATGATTAGTTTTGATGAAATGGATGTGGATTTTCAGTTTAATTCTTCTTCTAATGTATCTTTGCTTTATTACAACGAGTCTTCTGAAAGTTGGAGTGAACTCAATGCTTCTTTTATGAATGGGAAAGTTACGATAAGTTCAGTTGATTTTGGACTCTACGCTCTCGTACAAAGAAATCAAACGAACCTGACTGTTGAGAATGAAAGTTTGGATGTTGGGAGTGAACAAGTAGATAATGCTTCTACGAGTGACGACGACGAGCTTTCTCTTGAAGAAACAATGAGTCTTCCAGGGAATTCTCCTTTTTTGTATGGAGGAATTTTTGCAGGAGTTCTTCTTCTTTTGTTTTTTATCTTCCAGTTCTCAAAGAAAAAGGTCCGCAATATTGGACCAACTCAAAATGAACCTCCCACAGATAATCATGTTGAAGTCCTTCAAGCTTACGGGGAAACATATCAAAAGGCAAAAGCTTATGTACACACATACAAGAGCGCTTACGCAAGAGATTCTTTGTACAGAGCACTTCGAGCAGGAAATGTTCCAGATGATGTTATCAATACTGTTTTTAAGGAAGAATATTGAAACGAAGGAAGAAATCTTCTCAAAAGATAAGCTCGTAAAACTCTCAAATTTGGGGACTCGTTGCTCTCGTCTCGCAGATTATGTTGGTTTTCTGTAGGCTCTCTATAGTAACAATGCTATTTTTTAATAAACATAAACTTATTACGATACTCTGGAATCTCGGCGAGCTCACTTTCTATGTGCTAGCATTCTCTCATATCTCTCATCTTCTGGTCTTCTAAAAGGAGGGCTCTGCTGCATCAATCTAACTCTCTCCAGGTAAGACAATGGCTCTTTGGGAAAAACGAAGTAAGGGTCAGGATCAGGGTATGGGTATGCTACGGAACAGTCCTCCATAAGTTTAAAGGGAAGGAAACCTCCAAAAGTGTTTGTTAAACCTCCCTCTAACCCGACGTTTCTGTCACTATTAGAGGCTCTCTCAGCAAGCCATTTTTCTACATAAGCTGTAAATGCTTCTCCTATTTTTTCACTTAACTTATCATCCATGCGTCAAAGAGTATCTTTTTTCTTATAAACTTGTTTGTCTTTGTCACTACTTTCGAGAACGACGACAGAGTTTGCTTCCTTGGAAGAACACTCCATCTTGAAAATGTGGAATTATTAAAAAAAAAAAAAAAAAAAAAATTAGAGGAGCTTTTTTATCGTCGCTCGTGTTTTGTCGTCTTTCTTTTTCCAATCAAGAACGTTGTCCAAAACTTGAGCGAAGTTTTTCACAGGAATGATTTTTACTTTCTTTTCAATATGTTCGGACATAATCAAATCTTGCATGTTTGACTCTGGAACAATGATGGTGTAGATTCCACTTTGATATGCTCCCTCTACTTTTGCGCTGACTCCGCCAATTGGAAGAACCTCTCCTCGAATGGAAAGTGAACCTGTCATGGCAATGTCTTGGCGAATTGGGATGTCTTTGAGTGCTGAAACAACAGCCGTCGCCAAAGCAATGCTTGCACTGTCTCCTTCGACGCCAGAGTGAGTTTGGATGAACTGGATGTACACGCTGTAATCTTTTGTAAGGTCCTCATTGAAAATTTTTCTAATAAGCGCAGAAACATTTGTTACGCTTTCTTTTGCTATGTCCCCTAATTTTCCTGTTGCAGTAAACTGAATTCCCTTGCCCCCCTTAACAACTTCTGCTTCGATGGGCATGACCATTCCGGCGTACGGAGGAGTTGAACCAATAACAGCAAGCCCATTTACTTTCCCAACCTGCTTTCCACTTGTGTTGATAATAGAGTATTGCTTCTTCACCTCAATGTACTTTGAAATCATTTGGTCTTCGATGGACTTTACTTTTTCAAGCGCTTCTTTTACATCATCTTCGTCAGTCAAAGCTTTGGTGCGGCTCTGTGCTATGTCTCCAGCAGCACGAATAATTCCACCCAATTCCCTAAATCTTGCAGTAAGCTTGCCACCTTTGTCTGCACGCTTTCTCGCTTCTTCAATAATACTTGCACATGCGCCAGAGGTGAAGTGAGGAATTTTTTTGTCCTTTTTGATTTCCTGTGCAATAAATTGAATAACTTTTTTTCGGTTCTCTGGAATGTCGTCCATGTCTACGTTCATGTAAATCTCATATCCGTATCCTCTGATTCTTGAACGAAGTGCAGGATGCATGTGTTTGAGTGTGTCGAGATTTCCCGCTGCTACAAGCACAAAGTCTGTCGGTGCTGGACTTGTTCTCACCATTGCCCCTGCGCTTCTCTCTGAACGTCCTGTGATAGGCATTTGCTTTTCCTGAATTGCTGTTAGTAATTCTTGTTGCATTTCTGGTTTGAGTGTTGCAATTTCATCAATAAATAAAACTCCGCCGTTTGCTTTGTGAATCATTCCTGCAACTACTCTTTGATGTGCTGGCGTTCCTAGGCCTCCGGACTGGAAGGGGTCGTGAAGAACATCTCCAAGTAAAGCTCCCTCGTGTGCTCCTGAGGCATCTTCAAAAATCATTTTTTTGTTGGAGTTATCAACAACAAGCTTTGGTGCGCCTGCATCTAAATTCGGTCCGCCAATCCCTCCTCCTTTTCGTGAAAGAGATGCAGAGAGTGCAAATGTGATAATAAGAAATGCAATCATGATGACGTCAGCGACAATCTGTGCTCCGTACACAACATCTGTAATTGAAGCTCCTCTTGAGCGCCACTGATAATAGTGGTAAATGGAAACTCCTATTCCTAGAAGAAGGAGAATTAAAAGAAAACTTCCCTGTCCTTTGCCGACATTCTTGAGCTGAAGCATTTTGCTTTTATCAACAATTTTTTGTCCGTCCCCAGCTTTTGTTATTTTAACAAGGGGATTATTTTCATCTTTTGGATTCGGGTAGCAAAGCATGTCGACGGCATTTTTTGTGGAAAGAATTTCTGCAATTGCTGATCCCATAAGAGATTTTCCAGTTCCCGGCTCTCCAAGAAGCAGTATGTGACGTCGTTGTGAAGCAGCTTTCTTGATAATTTCAAGTGCTCTGTCCTGCCCGATAACTTTGTCGACGATGCTGTCCGAAACTGGAATTTGCGATGTGTCTGTAAAATTAAGATAATCTTCCTTTATTTTAGTTTCAGGAGACTTTGCTGCCTCCGATTCACTTTTTTTGGCAAAGTTGCTTTTCATGTTATGAAAGGATGAAGGAAGGACATTTAAAAAGGTTTCTTTGAGTTCTTGATGCAAGAAAAAATATCTCTATCACTACGAGAACAAACGCAATTCCTCTGCAAGTGCAAAGGTACGCATAAAAAATTCTTTTTCGATATTCTCATTTTTGTCAAGCGTAAGCAACTCCCGAATTCTCTTGTATTTTGTAGCATTAAACCAAAAGGTCAGGTCGCGCGCACAAAACATCGTCTTTTGAGAAAGGGAAATCTTCGTGTACATTGTTGTTTCTTTTTCGAGTTGAAGAAAGGGTTTGAGAAGCATTTCATTGTGGTACAGATAAAAACAAGGATATTCCTCAAGCTTTGGAAACTCAACAAAGCCAGCGACAATGCAAGCTTGGATTTTCGGATATGCGAAGAAAACAATGCAGTGCTGTGTGCTTTCATCTTTGTCGTCTGAAATGATGTCAAAGACAAAGCCAAGAGTCCCCATTCTTTTCTATTCTTGGCTTATATTTATAAAACATTTTCTTTGCGCGTTTACATGGAAAAAGCTTTGGAACTTGAAGCGATCAAAGAGAAAATTCTCTCTGAGATGGTATGTCCTTTAAAGGACGCTGCGACAAATCTTGTCTTTGGAAAGGGAAACCCTAATGCTCAGATTATGTTCATTGGTGAAGCCCCGGGAGAAAACGAAGACTTGCAAGGACTTCCCTTTGTCGGACGCGCTGGAAAGGAACTGGACAAACTGTTGAACACGATTGGATTAGGAATTGATGACGTGTACATAGCCAACATTCTCAAGTATCGCCCGCCAAAAAATCGCGACCCTGCAAAAGATGAAATTGAAAGACATACGCCTTACCTTATTGAACAAATTAAAGTTATTCGCCCAAAGGTTATTGCAACACTTGGAAACTACTCGACAAAGTTTGTCCTTGGCGGCTTCAAAGTTGAGACCATGTCAAAAGTGAGTGGGATTTCGCTTTTGCACGGGAAACCAAAAAAAATGAATTTTCCAAGCTGGAACTTTGTCGTTGTTCCCATTTATCATCCGGCGGCAATGCTGTACAGACCTGCCTTGAGAGCTGAACTTGAAGCAGATTTTCAAGTTATGAAAAAAGTAATTAGCAGTGATGGCCACCAAGATTCAGTTCAAAAAACCTTGGAATTTTCCTAAGCATTTTTTCAAACGGTATTTACGTATCAATTGGGAACTTTATCGGGATAGTAAACAGTCAGTTTTCCCATGCACGTAACTTGTTTCTCTTTATCGTAGATAGGAACTAAAAGAATTTTTTCTGTATTCGTTGTAATTCCTGTTCCAAGCTTAAATTCTTGAGCTGGACAATACTCCGATTCCTCAATGCTTATTTTGTACGAGTGACTTTCCAAAGCAGGACAAATTTCTAAACCTTCCATTTTAAGAGGATAACTATGACAAGTAAAAAGTTGATTTTTTACTGAAAGTAAGTCAACATATTGGAGTCTTTCCTCTTGGAGTTTGTAATTCAAAGAATATAAGACAGCATGAAATTGACTGAGTAAAAAAACAACCAAGAGAACAATAATGATAAAAAAACCTCCGATTAGAATAGAACCCTGTGCCTTTTTTTTGTATGCTCTCATATTGTATATTCCTCCAGTTTTTTTGTGATGAAGTACTCATTAACGGGGCCCCAGATATCTTCCCATTTACCTAAGGGATAAGAGTCCATAATGCTGTCGGCAGTTGCTTTTTTATACTTGTTCTCTGAACATGAAGCGTACAATTCTCCAGCATACTCTTCAAGACCCAATGAATAAAAATACTCTCGACATTCCTCATCGCTTCCCTCACAGCAATTTCGATTTCCCCACTGAAGTTCTCTTTGTTCTGCGTACCTGTATTCATCATAAAGTTGTGCAAAAAGGTGTCCAAACTCATGAATAACAATCTGAGGAGTTTTTGTTTGATCTTCACAAAGAAAAGAGATTCTCATAGTTGTTGGAATTTCAACATTTGCCCAAACTTTTGGATCTTTACTCAAGTAGATTACAGCATCCATTTGAGGATATTTCTGTACGACACTCTCAAAGCGCGATTCGTTCTCAGCTTTTCTTTCTTGTGCCAATCTACAGCTACCCAGTTTGTACGAATATGCTTCAATAAGTTCATAGAAAAGAGAAATCTTTTCTTCTTGATCCTTGAATGGTCTTGTTTTGAAAAGTGAGTGGTCTCCATTTCCAAAGTTTGTTTCTAGGAATGCTCGTGTTTCTTCACTAGTGCCTTCTGAAATAATCAGAAGTTTGTATGTTCCTGTATTAGCACTTCCCTTAAACAGAGTTAATCCAGAGACATTTTCTTTTGAAGTATTTCTTTCAAAATAAGGTTCTTTCTCTTGAGAAGAAGAATTTTTTGTCTCTCTTGTTTCTTTTTTATAGGTAAATGTTTGTGTTTCATTTCGAGCTTCTCCATTGAGAAGAAGTTGATACGCGTAAGGACTTTCTTCCTCTAAGTGAAGACTCCCAACACAAAGGTACTCTTGTTTTTCTTTGTCGTACACAAGCGCCAGCGGAAACTGGGACGTTTCTTCTTGGGTTTCAAGAAGCAGAGAACAATTTTTGATGAGTTGAGTTGTCATAAGTTTAACCTGAAGATTTGGATCTCTGATTTCTCCTCCTTGAGGCAGTCCTGTAAGTGTGTAAGAACAAGAATTATTTGTCTGTGTGTATGAAAGAAATCGACTTTCACACTCGTTGTTTTGGGTACAGCAGCGAAGTTCAACATCGTATGTTCCTTCCAAACATAAATTTGTGCTAATGGAATACGTTAAACTTGCAATCCCTTCTTGCCAATACAGTTCGTTATCCTTTTTTATGTATAAATCACAGCGAGCACTTTTTTTGAGTTCTCCTGAAAAAGTAATCTGTGAACTTGAATTGTGATATTCAGATTCGCCTTGTTTTTTACTATCGTCAAGAAAGAGATATTCCAAGTATTTTTCTTCTTCGCCAAATGAGTTAGAAACTTTTGTATCTCCCTTGAAGAGTTCTCTCTCTTTTTGGTAGTAGGTGTTTGAAAGAGGAATTGCAAGCGCTACTGCTACAAGAAGTGTGAGAATGAAAAGAAGAGAGAAAAATGTCCGTTTGCGTTTTGCTACATCTGTGTTTTTCATCTTATTGCTCCTCTCCTATTTCAATGGATGAAGTTCTACTAAGGCTATCTAACAAACTTATATTTATTGGAAATGGAGGTTTTGTTTGAAAGCTAATATTATATTTGTAAAGCAGGCCTTCTTCACTTTCTAGAACCTCCAAATTTCCCCCTTCACTAGAAGGCAATGTTGCAGAGATAAGTTCTTTATTGTGGGAGACAAGTATGCTAAAATTATTCTCTCTAATTTCTACGTCATTGAGAACAGGCTTGAAAAAGCGATCTCCCGTAAACGTATAGGGCGTTTCTTTGTACACTTCTAAGTAAATGTCCATAACAACATCTTCACCACCTAATTCCAAAGTATGGCGTTTCTCTATGACTTGTTTGCTAGCTATATCCTTTTTCTCTCCAATTATTTCTTCTTGTCTTGAAAGAATAAGTTCAATAAACTCTTTGATCGTAGCTTCCAAATTACTATTTTCATCAAAATTGACAACCTTTCCTGTTGTTTCTTCTGCAATTTTTTGGAGCTGCTCTTCATGCTTTATCCTTGTTTCATTATGAAAAATTCGTTTATTCGCATCTTCATAGCAGCCAAGACAAGAGCTTTTTCCACAAACTGTTTCTTCGTCGCCGCCATACAGTTCTTCTCCCAAATCTATTCCTGCTTCTTCCATATAAGCTTTTAACGCAAAACTTTGCTCAGGTGTTTCTTCAAAGTGATCATTTCCTACTAAAAGAGGAAAGACAATCTGATTATTTTCAAGGAGAGTAGTAAGCGCCCTGTCTATGGTGTAGTCAGAAGCCGTCAGATTTGTGTTTGGGACGCAACTATATTGATACTCTAGTTGTCCCTCCGATTTTTTAACATCTAACTCTCGCAATTCTTTATCGCACTCTAGGTACTCAGTTCTACAAGTTGCAAATTCCTCAGACTTTGAAAGACAAGAATTTTCATTTTCTAGATTGAAGGCGCAGTTTTTGAATTTTACTTCATTATAATTTCCATCACTCCAGAAATTTAAGATACATAAATCATAGCACTCTTGGAAGGAACTTGAAGGGATGACAGAATCTTCATAACAGGAAACATACGCATCTTTACATTCTTGATACGTATCTTGCTGATAATTGTCATACTGGGAAAAAAAGAATGTGTCATTTGCCCCTCCCAAAGATACTACATCCGTGAAAAGCAAAATGATGTCTATTGTTCCGGAAGAGTCTCTGAACTCACTATTTTCTTCTGAAACTCTACCTAGATATGTCCCGTAATCGTTTTCTCCATAGTACTTTCTAAAATAATACTCTTTCCCCGGATAAAATTTATCTCGGATAGGATCATCATAATAGTCTCCCACATCCCCATACAATCCTTGTTCTTGATCTATCCCCCAGAGCGTACAGTCAATTTCGTCCCCGTACTCATCACAGGCATCAGAATTTTCATTTCCTAAGACATAAACTTTAAACTCTAGCTCAAGTGGAAAGTCTCCTTCTGTTTGGGCAAGATTTGTTATAACTTGGGCAAAATGATGTCGTTCATTTATTGCTTTCATAAAACCTGCATCATCATAGAGAAAAAGAAAGCGCATTGCTTTTAGGCGGGGTCTTATTTTAAGATAGTAGTTTCCCTCTCCATAAATATAATTTAATTCTTCAAGAATTGTGTCATTGAGAAAGAGGTTTCCATACAGAGTTTTCATCCCATTTGGTTTTCCAATTGCAAGAGCCATAGTTTCTATGTTACTTCGCTTGGTATATGTATTTGTTGAAGTGAGAAAGGTCTCAAACTTGGCGTTGTCTGAATAGTAATCATAAAAACCAAGAGATTGGCGCGAGCTCTCTTCAAGATAAGAGGTAAAGCTACTAAAAGCTATAACAAGAGCGACTCCGGTTATGATTACAAAAATTCCAATTCCTAAAATATCTGATGCTTCTGCCATTTTTTGTAAGGTTACCAACTAGGAGGTGGCGTTGGTGGCACCGGAGCTGGGTCCGGAGGTACGGGAGGCGGCGGAGTAGGTGGTACGGGAGGGGCTTGTTCCGTTTCTTGTTCTTGCTCCTGTTCTTCCGCCTCTTGTTCCTGCTCCTGTTCTTCCGCCTCTTGTTCTTGTTCCTGTTCTTCTGCCTCTTGTTCTTGTTCCTGTTCTTCCTCCTCCTGTTCTTGTTCTTCCTCCTCTTCCTGTTCTTGCTCTTCTTCTTCCTCTTCAGGCTCGGGGACCTCACAAGAATATACACCACATGCAAAAGCTTGTGTTATAATTGAACATTGAACGGGAGTCCCAGGGCCACCCGAAGGATCTCCTAAACATTCACCATTTTTTGTCACTGCCCTCTTATCATCTTGATAGCAATCTTCTGCCGATTGGTCTTCTTCTAAATTGTCCAAACATTCTTGATCCACTACTGTACACGTTTCCAAAAAACAGCCGGGACAGGCAGGCGGGTCATCAGCAAAGGCACATTCTGGCGCGCCGTAACCACAAGTTCCATAGCCCTTACAGTCACCTACTGCTCCTTCGCAAATCGAGGAATCCACAAGAACATTATGAGGACGTAGGTCACAATATTTCATAACATTAAAACGAATACCAAAATGAGAGATGAGAGGTGCACTTTCACCGTCAGTTAAAGAAAACTGGTTTTGATCATGGCAACGTACTTCAATATACATTGCTGCGGATGGTTCTCTCTTCTCTTGCAGAGATTGTGATGCGCCGCCAGATCCCTGATTTTGTAGTCCACGATTTGGAACACCAAGGTAGTCAGTATGAACGTCAATTTCTTCATTCGTATCAAGATCTCTTTCCAAGTGAATAAAACTTGGTGTTTCGTAGCTTAAGGTACTAGAATCTATGATTGTTGTAAATTCATCCCAAATAACTGCTTCTGTTCCAATACTTGTAAAAGCTTGAGAAGTATCACAATAAGAATTGTCTCCTGCTGAATAAACACTTTGCTCATAATTTTCATTTAGTCTCTCTTGCTTTATTTCGTACTCGCAGACTATAGAAGTTTCTTCAAAATACTCTGGCAACTTTTTAAGACTCTCGTTGACTCGTGCTCGAATCCAATCGGGATCAAAATTTGACTCTCCAACTTGTGATTCAGGGAGACCACCACAAGAACACTGTTGAGAGCAAGTTGCATTAAAAGAATTTGCAATATCATTAACAAGAGGAACACCTTCCTCAGAATTCCATACTCTCATTGTATCGAACATAACAAAAAGAGAGGAAAAATCAAATTCGTAAGTGAGAGACTTACTTAAATAAATATTTTCTTTGTTTACCATATAGGTAATATTTTTTACATAGAAAATGAGTTTTTTTTCAGTGGGATCATAGTCATAAGTCACTTCAAAATTTTGGGTGTCCATTTCTAAACTCTCTGAAAGGGTTGTGTTGAGACTTTCAAGTGCCTTTGCAATATTTTCTCTTGTTTCTCTTTGGAGTGCTATAACAAATTCATCAAATGAGGGAGGATAAGGACCATTTTCAAACCAAGCGTGAGAATCTTTTGAATATCCATTTTTGAGAAGACTTTCAGTTCCCACATACACTGCTTTCCTGACGACTTCAGAAATTACTACTTCACTTGAACTTGGAGAAAACGTATCATCTGCTGAGGTGAGAAAAACAGGATTATTGCCAAAATAAATAATGAGAGAAGAAAGGATAACTAGAGAGATAGTAAGGACCGCAACAATGTTCGCCTTTTTCTTAAACATGATGAACCCGTTGCTATCTTCCTTATATGGATTTTGTTTCTTTAGTGAGTAGCACCTTTACTAGCACCCTTGTTTATCTTTGTGAATAAAGAGATTTTATAGTGTATGTAATTTTTTCCTTTGAAGGCATCTCTTCAACTTCTTTCATAGAATATTCATAACACTCCAAATTTTTTGTTTGGGAGGAATACTGGCAGCTTTGATAAAAAGAAGATCTCTTTGTGAAATTTTTTTCTTCTGCTTTTTGAACGAGAAGGGGCGCTTCAAAAGAAGAAATTGTAAGTATTTGTGTTGTAAAAAGAGGGATTTGTGCTGTTGCAGTAATAGGAACACAAAGAAAAAGTAAAAGAATCAAAAACAAAAAAGTCTTATAATTTTTTTTCATAATTTATATTTTCATGATGACTATTTGTTTTTTTGTTAAAATCTTTTAGAGGTAAAAAGGAGACTAAATACGGTAACCTTGAATTATATAGTCGTCCACAAAACTCATTCATTTTGTCTCCTCTCTATTCATTCAGTTCATTTGCTAAATAGTGTTCTCGAAGTTAAAAACTTCTGCACAGCACTATACATTGTCACACTCATAATTGATAATGGTGATTGCTTGTGAAGTAAAATAAATTTGAGGGCCGAGTGAAAGTTTTTGACATTCTTTTTTGAGAAATTTTTTTACTTGTTTATCAAAACCTTCATGGTCGCCCAAAATGAAATGAGCATGTTCAAGATTTTCTTTTTTAATTTCTTTAATGTGTATTCCATTACTATCAAGAAGATAAATGGGGCCAGAGTCGTCTTGAAATTCTTTGACCAAAGTTTCAAGGTTTTTATCATCGACAAAGACGCCTGGATGCACTTCACGTCTTTGGCCAGGTTTTGCTTTTCTTAAAGCCAACTCCAGAAGTTTTTTTAGATCTTTTTTTGAAATCGTATTTTTTTCGTGATAGCGAATGTCAATATGTCGTGGAGGTGTTGGCGGCCCTAAAAGAAGAAGATGTAAAACAATGTCTTCTCGGAAAGTATTTGAGGAAAAGAGTGCCGAAATAATACTGTGCAGCAGAATGTCGACGCGTCCTGCAGTCTTGAGGTCTCGAATGAATGGCGCAGTATGAGCGCTTTTTGAAATAATCAGGAAATTGTGCATAAAGTAGAACTATACGTAAAAGTATTAAAAAGATAACGAAAAAAGAAAAAAGTAAAGAAATTGCTAAAATGTGTCTCTCTCAATCGGAGTAGAGCTCCGAAGTATTACGGCACTTTTCAAGACACAAGTTCTAACTCCTAGCTGGACGCTCGTAGCAGAGCTGAGGAGTATAATACCTAGCTAAGAAATTACCAAGTAAAGCAATCTTGGAGAAACGCTAGTATTTTTACGGAGATGCTTTCTTGGGCACAAGTCGTATCACAACTAGGAACTTCATCGAGAAACCTGCTCTGACTACTCTGGTGCATTGTTGTCACAGTTGGTTTTGTATCAACTTTATGCTCAACAGAGACGAGTACATTTGAGTGGTAGTCTGGTTGGACTGTTTGTGGCAAACTACTAGTGTAAACTTCTGTACAAGGGTCTTCTTCTACCATTTTTGTTTCTAAAACATTTGAATCTGGTCCAAAACTGCTTAGAACAAGAACGTCACTTTCACTCATGTAATCACAGCAATTTGTACTTGCTTCTTCAAGTTGAACTTCTTGGTAGTTGTAGCAGCACTCACTTTGACTAGTGAGAACCGTCACGCTTGCATGAGCCCCTACAAGAAGAACCGCAAGAGCCATAAAAATGTTTAGGAGTAACTTTTTCGCCATTTTTTAACTTAATAGTGATGAAACTACTCTTTGGTATTTTATAAATTTTTGGAGTTGAAATTTTCTGAACAATGAGGTGACATATGTCACATGACTACAGTCTATTCTGAGTCCCGCAAGCTTTTTAAAACAAAGTTACAAGCTTTGAGTATGTTGGAGATATTATTTTGGTTAGTTATTTTTATCGTGAGTCTCATTGTTCTGGTTAAGTCTGCGGATTCTTTTACTTCTGCTGCAGAAAGAATTGGTGTTGCTATTGGAATTCCTTCTTTTCTTGTTGGTGTTACGATTGTTGCTTTCGGAACCTCTCTTCCAGAGTTAATGTCCTCTGTTCTTGCAGTGATTGAAGGCTCTTCTGAGATTGTTGTCGGCAATGTTGTTGGTTCAAATATTGCAAATATTTTGTTAGTTCTTGGTGTTGCTGCGCTTCTTGGGGGAAGCATCCATATTGCACACGACATTATGCGGGTGGATATTCCCGTTTTAGTTGCTTCGGCTTTTTTGTTGTTCTTGATGGTCTGGGATGGACAATTTACGTTTTGGGAATCTCTTCTTTGTCTTGCGGGAATTTTCATTTATCTCTTCTATACCATGCAGTCGTCAAACCCAACAGAACCTGAAAAAAAACTGGCTGAACAAGACGCACCAAAAAAAACTGAGCACCGTAAACATGCCCTTAAAGACTGGGCAATTATTGGTGTTGGAGTTATAGGTTTGACACTCGGAGCAAAGTATGTCGTCAGTTCGGTTTTAGAATTATCTTCATTGTTAGGAATTGGAACTGAAGTTATAGCTTTGGTTGTCGTCGCTTTTGGAACTTCTCTGCCAGAATTGATGGCAACGCTGATTGCAGCAAAAAAAGGAAATGCGGAAATTGCTGTCGGAAATGTTTTGGGTTCAAATGTCTTCAACACGTTCATGGTTATGGGCACGTCCGGACTTGTCGCTCCTCTTACTGTGTCAGGCCAGCTTCTCATTCCAGCGTCTGTTATCTCTTTGGCGATGCCCGTTATGATTGTCTCAACTTTGCTTTTTGTCTTTATGACTCAGGACAAAATCGTTACAAAATGGGATGGTTGGGTTTTGATTCTCTTCTATATTTTCTTTTTGATTTCTAGCTTTGAACTTCTCTAGGGAGAAAGTTCCAAAAACCATATAAATTCTTCATGTGAGACTCTTTCATGCAAGCCCCTCTTTCTTCTGTCGATATTCTTTTTCTGAGCTCTGACGAACATATTCTTTTGTACCGTCGACAAAGTGAACCTTTCAAAGGTGAGCTTGCTTTGCTTGGCGGTCTTCAACAAAGTCACGAAAGTTTTTCGTCGGCGATTGAGAGAATACTCAAACAAAAGGCAGGTCTTATTACAAGAATTGAAGGAAAAAAAATCTGGATTCAAGATGTTGGTGAGTGTTCACTAGAACAAGTAAAAAGTTATGATAGTGGTTCTGATGTTCGCGGAGGAAATACGACTCTTTTCCTTCTTCAAACTGATTTACGTACGGCAGATTTGAAAAAACATCTTTCACCAGAGTTAGAACTACGTGCACACAACGCCGTTCCAAAACTTGCTTTTGACCATAATGCCTTTGTTCAGGACTATTTCTATTATTTCAAAAACAAAACTACAGCAAATCTTTCCCAAAATATTGCAATTACAACAGACATTGTTCTTTTTACGATTCAAAATCAACAACTTAAGGTCTTGCTTACAAAAAGAGAAAAGGAACCTTACAAAGATTTCTTTACTTTGCCCGGAGGTTTTATTGATCCTAAACTTGATTTGGATAGCGCGGCTAAAAGCATTTTGAAAAGAGACACAAATATAGATGGTGTTTATCTTGAACAACTCTATACTTTTGGTGACCCACAAAGAGATAAACGAGCAAGAGTTTTGTCTGTCGCGTACTATGCTTTGCTTGACAGTGCCAGAGTTACGCTTTTTCATTCTACAAAATATTCGCAAATTAATTGGTTTAGCTTACATGAAGTAGAGAAGCTTTCGATTGCTTTTGATCACAAGGAGATTATTAGTTTGGCGGCGCAGAGAATACGAAATAAAATCGAGTACACAAATATTGTTTTTCAACTTCTTCCTTTGAAATTTACTCTTGGCGAACTTCAGAAAGTCTATGAAATTATTTTAGGACGTTCTTTGGACAAGAGAAATTTTCGCAAAAAAATTGCAGACTTAGATATGCTTGTAGAATTGAATGAGTACAAAAAGGAGGGAAGAATGCGTCCGGCACAGTATTATTGTTTTAAGGAACATACTCGTGAAACTCTTCTTAATGTAAAAAGTTGGATTTGAAGTTTGTCTTATTTCCATCCATGATAAATAGGGATTCGTCTTCCGTGTCCAAAACTTTTTTCTTGTACTTTGATTGCAGGTGCTGCTTGTCGTCTCTTGAATTCATTTGCATGAAATCTTGAAAGTAAATCGGGGACAATGGGTCCGTACTGTGTTTCAAGATTTGTGCGACTTTCTCTTCCTTCTATGAATGCATTTGTTAACGGAGCAAGTGTTGAATAAGGCGCGCCCAAACTTTCTTCGTCGCTTTGTCCAAGTGCAAGCCCTGCCGACGGAGCTTTTCCGAGGATGTTTTTTGGAATGATTTCTTTTCTAGCTCTTTGATTTTTGAGTTCTGAGAGAGCATACACTTCTTGTTTGTCAACATCCCCCAAAACACTTAGTGCTCCGGCCATATCTCCGTAGAGTGTACAGTAACCAAGTCCTGTTTCTGTTCTGTTCCCTGTTGTGAGTACGTAGCCGCCATGTTTGTTTGAAAGTGCCATAAGAATATCGCCTCTTATTCTTGCTTGCAAATTTTCTTCGGTAACATTTTTTTCTTTTCCTTCAAAGGCCTGCTCTAAGGTTTGGACATAGGCTGTGTACATGGGACCAATAGGAATGACTTGGTGTTGTATATGAAGTTGTTTTGCTAAGTTTGCTGCGTCTTCCAGAGAGTCTGGAGAGGAAATGTCAGATGGCATTGCTACGCTGTGAACTTTGTCAGCGCCAAGTGCATCGACAGCCAGAGCTAATGTTAAAGCAGAATCGATTCCACCACTTGAACCGACGTAGACATGTTCTTGTCCAACATATTCTTGAATGCCAAAAACAAGTGCATCATATATGTCATCAATAAGAGAGTCTTCAAGTGTTGGCATTCGTCCTTTAGCGTTTGTGTCGACAAGGAAAAAGTCTTCTTCAAATTTCTTTCCTCGTGCAATAAGATTTCCTTCTTTGTCATAGGCAAGACTCCTGCCGTCAAAGACAAGCTGTCCGTCGTAGCCGTCAAAGGAGCCAACAAGATTTGTGTATATGGCAGGAATTCCATTTGAACGACTCATTTCTTCAAGGATCTTTTTTCGGGTTTCTAGCTTTCCCTTTGTCCATGGTGATGCTGAAAGATTAATGAGTATGTCAGCTCCAGCATCTCGAAGTTCCTTTCCTAAATTTTGGCCGTATAAATGACCCCACATATCTTCACAAACTTGAATGCCGCAACGTTGTCCAGCAATCTGAGCTAGATTGAGTTTTTTTCTTGAAGGGTGAAAGTAACGCTTTTCAGAGAAAACGTCGTATTGTGGCAAAAGAGTTTTATCAAAAACATCGCTGACTTTTCCTTCTTGAAGGAGTGCGACAGAGTTGTAGCGCAAGAGCAAGTTTTCAGGACCTCGCTTTTCTTTGTCCATGTCGACAAATCCAACAAGAGCAGAAATGTTTGGGTTTATTCTTTTGGCAATCTCTTCTAGCTTTCTTTTTCCAGCTTGTACAAAGTCATCATTGAGGAAAAGATCCATTGCCATGTACCCATTCACGCTCAGTTCTGGAAAAACAAGAAGCTCTGCTTGTGCTTGTGTCGCTCTTTGTGATGCTTGGACAATCTTCTCTGCGTTTTCTTCAAGGAAGGCAGGTTTGCTTTTCATTTGACTTACAGCTACTTTCATCTTCTCTCGCCTCTTTGTTTCATGTAATCTTGAGCAATAATCTTGTGGTCAAACACGAGTTCTTCTCGGAGTAAATTTTCAAGAGGAACAAAGCGAATTCCTTTGGCATCACTGCCTTCTTTCCATGTGCCTGAGCCTTGTAGTGTGTACACAGCTGATACAACGTGCTGGCGTGGGTCTCTGTTTGGATCTGAGTAAATTCCCAAGAGGCTTTCTTTACTTCCTTGCAGACTTGTTTCTTCAAAGATTTCTCGCAACAGAGCATCTTCTACTGTTTCGCCAATGTCGACAAAGCCGCCAGGGAAAGCCCAGCCCAAAGGTTTGTTTTTTCTCTCAATAAGAAGAACTCCTTCCTTTCCTTCTTCGTTTTTTACTTCAACAATGCCATCAACTGCAAGGTAAGGAGTTTGCAATTCTTGAGAGGAAAGAAGTTTGAGACGAGCTTGCAAATCAATTTCTTTGATGTAGCTTTGTACTTCTTCTGGAACATATTCACTAATATCTAGGCCCTGTTTTATTCGTTGTCTTACGATACTTGCTTTTATGGGAACTTCTATAGTGAGATTTTTCCTTTTGATGTTTGTATTTTCAAAGCATGCAAGTGTTCGTGCATTTCCTGAATAAAGAGAGTCGAAATGCGGAAGTTCTCTTAAGATGTACTGCGCCCAAGCTTTGTTGTCGCCAAGGTCAGGGATGCCAAATATTTCATACTCAAGATTTTTTTTTGAGAGGACTCTTTCAAAGAGTGTTTTTCTCTCTTCAAAACTGAGAGGATTTTTCAAGGAGTATTCTTCTTCACATGAGCCAATTCCAATGATAAGTTTTGAAATATTTTCTCTTTGGATTTGTTCGATAGCGTTAAGTTGTCCAAAGGTGAGAGGTTGAAAGCGTCCAACATACAAAGCAACTTCCTCATGTGTTGTCTCATATTCCATTTTTTAAAACCTCATCAAGACGAAGAAGTTTTGCTCCTTTTTGTTCCCACTCTCTCATTTTGTCGGCAGAGTTTTTTGCGTCTATTCCGTACATGCAATTAGTAATGGCAAGGACTTCTATGTTCGATTCCAGAAGTCCCTTCACGGCAAAATCAACACAGACGTCTGTTGCAACTCCGTACACAAGTGCTTTTTCTATGCCCAAATTTTTTACTAACTCTGCTGCATAAGGATTCCCTGCTTTGTCGAAAACGTCGAAGCGATCTTTGCGAAAAACAATTTCTCCTTTGTGTGCTCGAATATTTGCTTCAATACTTTCCAAGCTTTCTTCTGTTTCCCAATTGATGTACAAAGGATTTCTTTTTCTTGTTGCATCAATGTTTTCTGCTCCGTAGCTTTCTTGAAGACAGTGTGGAGGAAATGTTGTCATGAAATTTGGATGTTCTCCAGTTTTTGCAAATTCAAAGGCATCTTCTTTGTGCCAGTCCACACTAGCAAAGAGAGGAATATCTTTTTCTCGAAGATACTCTGTGAGACTTTTGAGATTGGCAGCAATGGACATCGCTTCAGGCAGTGCAAGTTTTCCGACATAGGCCTTGCTGTTTTTTCCATCTTCCATGAAATCTCTTTGTGTGTCTACGTCCCAAGCGACAATTGTATAGATATTGTTTTTTTTCTCTGTCATTTTTCTTTCCTCTTTAGTTTCCTAGTCGTAGTTCCAAACGGGAATTTGGAGAATATCCCCTGCCAACTTTTGAAATGGGAATCATTGAGTTTCTCTCTTCTCCGACGGCAACGATGTCCATTGTAGCAGCTCTGCTTTCGTAAATACCTCCAACACCAAGTCCTTCGAAGAGTTTTCTTTCTAGGAGTTGCTCTGCTCGTGCAAATGCTTGTACTTTCTCAACTTTTCCAAATCCACTTGTCAGGATGAGCCCAACCCTGTCGTGGCCTGCTTCGTCGAGTGCTTTTCGAAGAGAATAGACTCCACTTACACAAACACCATTTCCAAACCAGTACTTTTTGTCTTCTTCTGGGATCTCTAGTGTTCTGCCAAGATCTTGCTCAAACTGTGCTCTTTGTTCTGGACGGTAAGCACCTTGAGCCAGATTTTCTCCACACGTATCTACTCGAAGCGCTGAAATATCTTTTAGTGTGTTTACCACACTTAATGAGTCGTCAAGTTCTTTATTATTATAATCAATCAAGGCAATTCTGGGAATGTCGGAGGAAATAATCTTATCAAATGCTCTTGTAGCTTCTAAGACTGCATGTTCAGATCCGCACTTCCAAGCATAGATGTTTTCAAGTGCATGGGGAATGGTACCCAATCCTTTTGCTCCGATAATCTCGGCGCCAGCGTCAGTGGAAGCTCCAACAGCCCCTCCCTCAAATGCTGCTCGTGCGATAATTTCATCTTCCTTGTAGCCCCAATGTCGTGCGCCAAAGTAAAGAACTGGCCGGTTTCCTGCAGCGTCAACAATGTCTTGCATTCTTTGTCGTATGGCTGACCCTTGGATGAAAGAACCGTCATTTTGCTTGCTTGTTTCTCCTGCGATAATTCCTAAGTAGAGAGTTTCGAGTTCTACAATATCCTGAATGGGCGCTTCAATAATCATTTGCGTCTCTTTTGGAGAATATTTCATTCCATTCTTTAGTGCATAGACAGCGCCTTTATTTTTGGAAAAATCGACATTTTCCTTAAGTAATTGTACCGCTTCGTCAACTCCAGCAACAGTTCCCGGGCCTTGGCGTACAAAGACTTGTGCGCGTACAAAAGGATTGAGTTCTTCTGCTTCCAAAATCTGTCTCGTTCTTGTAAAATACTTGTCCGTGAATCTTTGAATATCTACCATTTTTTATTGTATTTTACACACTAAATAGTGTAAGAGAAACACTTTTTAGTTGTGTTAGAAGGAGCTTTTCTTTTCTTCTATATAAACTTTTTGTTTATGTGTTGTTTTTACACTTAATATTTTTAGGTGTTTTAGAATTTTTCTTTATCAAAAGGGTTAATCTTGAGTTTGAGAAAATTTTCGTTGGAAAGCATAAGTGGTTTTGGCAAGTCTTCCCAGTGAACCCAACGTAGGGCGCTTATTTTTTCAGGTTCCATTATTTTTGCTTCTCCCGATTCATAATCTGCAACAAGATGTACAGTCACATAGTGCTTTCCTTCCTTTTCAAAAACATCATTGGTTACGGCAAGTAAGGAAACATTTTTTATGCTGATGTTTGTTTCTTCAAGTGTTTCTCGTTTGGCGCAGTCCTCAAAGCTTTCTTTGTATTCGAGATGGCCACCAGGTGGGCTCCACTTTCCTTCGTCGTGCGATCCCTTTCTGAGCATAAAAAGACAGGCTCCGTTCTTTCTAATATACACACCAATTCCAACTTTTGGTCTTTGTTCTTTGTTCATGCTGAACTTGAGAAGGAGAGTTTTAAATATGTTTCTTTTAGGCGATGCAAGAGTTTCCTGATTTAAGCACAGAGTCTCTGAGGAGTTTTGCTTTGAACCTTGTAAGAGGACAGATCGAAAAGAAGACAGGGATCTATACTTTGTATTCCTATCTCTGTTGTAATAAGAAGGAAAGGATGCTCATATCTATTATTTGTAAAAGTTCCAATTTTTTCTCCTTGTTCAAAGTACAGTTGAAGTGTTGAATTGATGTTGCTGAGGGCGTAGTTGATACCTGAATCACCTCTTAAGCGTATAATCTTTCCAACTTCTAAGGGATTTTGCCTCCCCTTTCTAGGATAGCATCTTTCAGGAGAGAAAACCGGAGAATGAGGTCTGACTTCAAGGATCAAACTACCTCTATCTGAGCAAATGGCAACAATATTTTCTGGTGAGATTGGTAACTGGAATGTTTGGAAGAAGTCTCTAGCATGTACAGGCAGTAATTTTGGATCTTGGGTTTGAAGAAACTTTTCAATACTCATGCCAGCTGTAAAGAACTCTGTATTTATATGTCTGATGTAGAGATGATGTCGCAAAGCTTTGCCTGTGTTAGTTTTAGTAGGTCTTCGCTCAAAATTTCTATTCCTGCTTTTGGATCTCCTGAACTGACGTCGACTTCTTTCTCACGTAAAATACTTTCGTCGGCATAGAAATAGCTTCCTTCTGGAAAAAGAAATGGGGAAATTGCTCCGACAATTAAGTCTAATTCTTTGGCAATAAGATTTGGATCTGCAAGGTCTATTTTGATGCCGCCTGCTGCTTGGCGCACTTTTTTTAGTTTTAGGATTTTGTCTCCTGGGATGAGGCAGATGTGGAAGTTTCCTTTGTCGTCTTTTGCAACCATGGTCTTTATGATTTGTGAGATGCGGCAATTGCGTTCTTTTGCAGCAAGTTCACAGGTTAGGGCTTCTTCTTTGTGGAGCTTTACTTTGTACGCGATGTTTTTTTCATCAAGGAATTTTGTCACTTTTGTTTGCATTTTTTTTTGGCGTAGTGTTAGGAGATAAACTTTTTGTTTTGATGTTTGTCTGACCTTTTCGACAAAAATGGTATTTTTTTAAATAAAGTCAGACAAAAACTAGTGCACTATTTCCCGTATTCTTTCCCACGACAAAGGCACTGGTGGCGGTACAGTTGTTCAAGAAGCATGTACAAAGCTTGTTCGTGCGTGTATGTCATTGCTGACAAACTAAGAATGGTCTTCACTTCTTTTTTCAAATTTTCAGCAGGCCCATAGGGTCCACAGACAAAAAATGTTAGTGTTTCAGAAGAGATCTTTGTAATGGTTGTGTGAAATTGTTCTGTTGTGTAGTTTTTCCCGTGTTCAGATAGGAGAATTGAATGTGTGTCTTTTTCAAGGAAGGTCTTGAACTGTTCATATTCCTTAGCTTTTATTTTTTCAATGCTTTCTCCTTTGACTTCTTTTAATTCTATAACTTCTAGTCGAGATAGCCTTTTGAGAAGTTCATCACAGAGCTGCTTCAAGGCTTGGTTTTTTAGTTTTCCAATACAGACAATTTTAATGTTCATTTTTGGAAACTAGTTGCTTTGCCTACGGAACATTCCTTGGAAGTTCTGTTTTACCTGCATTGCCGTAAGCTGCTTTGAGATTTTTTCCTTGAGGCCAGCAAAATGCTTGAGACGAAAAGGAGAGAAGAAATCCAGCTCTCCCTTTTGTTCTGCAAGTACAGGACCCAGGCATTTTTTCTCAAAAAGGAAATCTACAAGTTCAATATAACTTGCATGAGACCAAAGCTGAGCAAAGCACCCCTGTGCCCTCTGCTCCGAAAAAGAACTCAATTCTGAAGAAAACCCAAGTGTTCCAAGTTCCATAATGTCTCTATTTGAAGCATGAAGGATGTCACGAATAGATTTGCGATACTTTTGTTCATTCAGATCTTGCATAGCCATTGCTGCATAATTATTTATCCAGTACCAAGAATCTCCCCTATGATAACTTTTGTCATTCTCTCCGCTGTAATTAGGTTCAAACCTAGAATCCTTTGTCGAGAGTGATGCCAATCCACCCCAAGAAGAACTCATTTCAGAAAGTGCGGCGTCAAATGCTGATTCCCAGTCTTTTTTGAGAAGTAAATCCGGGTAAAGATAGTAGCAAAGGAAAACATTAACCGTGTGCATATCTTCGTACACCTCATTGAAAAGTTTCCCTTTCCTAAAGTAACTTTTTTTAATTTTCTGCCTGTAAAGATTTTCAAAATCAGCATATTTTTTATGTTCCTCAAAAAGGGAGAGTTGAGATGCCATCTTTGCGAGGAAAGAAACAAAACTCAGAAATTGAACTTGAATGTCAACTGGGTAGTGAAGATCAAGAGTGTCCATCCAGCTATCTCCATGTTTTACTTGTAAAAGTTCTTCTTGGAAATCCCAGCTTCCCTCAACAATACTTTGAAACGCAAGACATAACTGTCGGAATGCAAAAAGTCTCTCTTCTTTGGAAAAGATTTTGTCGAGACGTCCTCTTCTTGTGAGAAGAGTAAAAAAGTCGTCGAAGCGTTTTGCAAGCCAGAATGTCCCGTCGGCGCTGTACAAAGCATCCTCTTTTTCTATACGTTTAAGCATCCCAGTTTCAGGTTCAATTTTTGTAAGATAACTCATAAGTTTTTCCTTTACAAAGCGTTCTTCTCCACAATCCATATATGCCTTGAGAGAGACAAGCTCATCACGTGTCCAGATCTGGAGAAACCAAGGAAATCCCGCATATGCTCCCTCTTTGACAAGTTGATTCTCCAATTTTTTGTTAAGGAACTGATAGAGACCATGGCGAGCTAAACGATAAGAAACATCAACGTTATCTGTTAAAGGGAGACGAAAAGCATCTCTAGCAAATAGCATGTTGCTGATAGTCTTATTATAGGAAAGAAGTTCTTCATTGTGTCCTTCTAGGAGAGAGACTTGCTCTAGTGCTTCTTCCTTACTAAAGCCATATCCAAGCACTATCTTACCCTTACTGTGTAGAAGCCTAACACCAAAAGCCCTATACACATACCATTGCCAATTTGTATTACGTTCTTTCGAGTAAAGGTATTCCTTTTTCACCCAGTCTTTTACAAGAACAATCTCCGCCCCTTCAAGAGCCTTGACAACACAAAAAAGCTTCAAGTCACTGCCTTCCTTTTGAAATTCAACAACGACAGTTGTATCCTCTTCATAGGCGCTATACACTCTTCCCCATTCACTAAAATCATTCATTTCTCTACAATCGACATCAAAGAAAAATGTTGCTTGTGGTTCTGCATCGACATTGTAAACAAGGCCTCCGCTTGGTGCAAGGTAAAAGCGCTCTGTCACCTTCTGCTCTGAAGATTCTCCTCCTTTGTGATGTCGAATTATTTCATACCCATTATACTCCAATTCTTCTATTTCGTATCCTTCAGGAATAACACTGTCCAAAATTTTAAAGTGTTCAAGAGTTTTAGAATTGCAAAAGGTAAGGCCTTGAAATTTAGAGGAATTGTCTTTTAATCCAAGATGTAATGCATCTCCTTTTGGATTTGAAAGAAGGCCCGAGAGCTTGAAAAACTCTTTTTCATTTTCTTCTTTGAAAGAATAAGTATCGGAATTCAAGGTATATCGTATGTTCATTTATTCTTTTTTACTGGGAGGAAAATAAAAACTCTCTTTGTAATTTTTTAGTGAAAACGTTAAGTTCTCTCAGAAGAGTCAGTATTATCTTTATCATATGCTTTTAGATAAAAATGATAAAATGCTGACCAGTCAAAATTTCTAGAGAGTTCAAAAGATTCTTTCTGAAGGGCTAGTTCTTCAACTTCATTTTTTTCTAAGAATTCTTCAAAAACCTGTGTCAAGTTTTCCCTACTCTCACTCTCAGTTTTACCCTCTCTTTCAAGAACAGAGATGCTAGAACTTTCAGGAATATTTTTTTCAACGTATTTTCCAAAGCCAGAAAGATCCGACGTGATTGTTGGACAGGCATACGTAAGACTTTCAACAGGCGTGTAACCCCAGGGTTCGTAATAGGAAGGAAAGATACCAAGATTTGTTGCACTTATAACCGAGTAGTAGTCCATATTGTAAAAGCCATCTTCGGAATCAAGAATGACCGGAGTAAGAAGAACCTTTACTTTATCACTTACATGATTGAGTAAACTATGTTCCCTTAAGGAAGAAATAATCTCGTTGTCAAGGGGAATGTCGTGTGTACTAAGAGGCGCGTACAAAGAGAACTGGAACGGCTTTGAGGCAGTAGTTTTCTTTTCGAGATTTTCTTTCACACATGGGCTAAGAGGATAGGAACCTACCATGATAAGAAAGAGAACGATTACTTGTGTGTCGCCTTCTTTTTCTTTTAAGCGTTCATTGAGTTGTGCAAGAGCTTCAATTGTAATGTCAACTCCTTTATTTCTGAACTCATTACGACCACTAATGTAAAAGAGTTTTATGTTGTCCAAATGTATTTGTTGATTTTTCGTAAATAGTGTTGACAGTTTTGCCAGAATTTTTTCTTTATTTTCCTTATGCAAGTGAAGCGCTTCATCAAAAGAATGAGTTAGTTCCTTCGTTGAAAAGCCGTTGTATAAAATTAGGTCTGGAGCTTTACCATAAAAAATACTTGCTTCTTCACCCGTAAAGTCAGAAACAGTTGTAAAACAATCACTTCTTTGTGCAAGAACTTTTTCAATTTGGTGTTTGGTGAGGACGCCCAATTCCTTCGCACTTTGATCTGGGTCTATTGAAGCCTTCATTTCATACAAAGACTTGCCATTTCCAGCAAGAGAGCGTCCAAGCATTGTCGCATGTGTTGTAAAAATAGTTCTAAAATTTTCCTTGTTTTTTTGTAAGGGGAAGAGACAAAGAAGGGCCCCTCCTGCCATCCACTCGTGTGCGTGGATAAGAAAGGAATCTGAGCTTTCTTTGAAGGACATTATGCTTTCCAAAGCAAGACCACAACACCAGCTCCAAAGGAGGACTTCGTCGACGTCGTACCACGAGGTTCCAAGGGAGTCTATGGAATACAATTCCCAGAGTTTTGCTTTGATAGAATTTGTCTGTGCTGAATGCCCTAAATATTCTACTAAAATTGCTCTTGGTTTTGCTCCACAAGTCCATGTTCCAAAATGCAGAAGTATTCCTTTGCTAGCAAGGTGTTTAGTGGCTTGTAGAAACTCTTTAGGAGGATTAAGGTCTTCTTCAAATTCTCTTTGGTTTTTTCCTCTAAATGGTCCTATTGTATAGTAGTTTTGAAAGTGTTTTGCTACTTCAAAAGATTTTGATTCGAGGACTGTGTGTATGCCCCCAACTTTATTGCAGACTTCCCAAGAAATTTCAAACAAGTATTCACTTCTCACTTTACCATTGCATTCTGTTCCTCAGGGATAATATTTCGTCATGATTTTGGCATGGTTCTCAAGAGTGTTCATCTTCAAGTGGAGACTAAAATCTATAAATGGCCTTCTTATAGAAACTTTTAAATGAAAATTTTGATGCTTGGTTGGGAATTTCCTCCTTTTTTTGCAGGTGGTGTTGGGATTGCCTGTTACGAGTTAACAAAAGCTCTTCTTGAGCAATACCAAGACATTGAAATCGACTATGTTATTCCTTATTGGCCAAAGGATTCAGAGGAGCGAGGAAAGCTCCACATTTTGAATGCAGATTCTAAGAAGATTGAGCCTCGTTTTCATCTAAAAAAAATTGAGTCGACTCTGTATGCTTACGATTCCCCAGAATCCTATGCAGCAAGAGTCAGAGATGTTCTCAAAAAAGAAGGTCAAGACGGGAGCCCAAAAAACATTAAACAGATTTATGGGGAAAATATTTTTGAAGAAATTTATGGTTATGCAGAGAAGGTTTTGAACCTTTGTGCAAAGGAACACTATGACTTGATTCATGCTCACGACTGGACGACATTTCCGGCTGCTCTTATGCTCAAAAAAATGACGGGAATTCCAGTTGTTTCTCATGTCCACATTACGGAATTGAACAAAACCGGTGGAATGGGTGGAGACAGCAGAGTTTTTGAGATTGAGAACCAGGGTTTTGCAGGTTCAGATATTGCCATTGCCGTAAGTCATTTTATGAAGGAAATGCTTATCCACCATTACGGAGTTGACCCTGCAAAAATTCGCGTCGTCCACAATGGTGGAGTTACAGACTTGAATGTAAGTCTTGAAAAGAATCGACCCTTCGTGGGAGGCGAGAAAGTTGTCTTGTTTGCTGGAAGAATGACCTTGCAAAAAGGGCCAGAGTACTTTGTCCGTGCAGCAAAAAAAGTTTTAGAGTATGAACAGAATGTAAAATTTGTTATTGCAGGAGGCGGAGATAAATTAGCTTCCACAATTGAACTTGCAGCTCAGCTCGGCATTAGTAAAAATGTTCTTTTCTTCGGGGCTTTTTCAAGAGCTGAGGCAGACAGACTTAATGAAATGGCAGATGTATTTGTTATGCCTTCTGTTTCTGAACCTTTTGGGATTGTCCCTCTTGATGCTATTGCAAAAGGAACTCCTACAGTCATTTCAAAACAATCAGGTATTTCAGAAGTTCTTATGCACACATTCAAAGTTGACTTCTGGGACGTTGATGAAATTGCTCACAAAATTTTGTCTCTTTTGCGCTATGAACCATTGCACACACATATGCGCGAACAGGCAATGAAAGACTTTGAAAGAATTTCTTGGAGTAAGGCTGCAAGAGAAACCGTTTCAGTATATCATGAATTGGCTCATTAGTGGGCAAACCTAAATAGTAATGAGAAATAAATGGCAAATACAATTTTCGGCGGGGGCGACAAAAACAATGAAGTGTATGAGCAGAAATTTAGTTCTCAATCAAAAACCTTGTTGAAGCTAATTGAAAGACAAAAAGAGGCAGAAAATTCTTTGGATCTTTTGGGAGAGAAGCTTGAGCTTTTAGACCATAACAGTGTAAAAAATTTCAAGAAGGCTTTTAGTGACATAAAGGTGCTCGGAGAAGAGTTAAGGGATCTTCGAGAAGCATTTGAAAAGCAAGGAGAGTTTAATACAAAAGTAAAACGTCAACTCTCTTTGATGGCAAGTACAGACGATGTTTCTCACCTTGAGAAGTACATTGAGCTGTGGAACCCCATGGACTTTGTGACTCGTCAGGAGATAGACGAGCTGAGAGCGAAAATTAAGGACGATCTTGTTGAGATTATTGAGAAATTCATGAAAGATTAAGGTTGGAAGTCAAAGCAAACGACAAAGACTTCAGCACTTTTCTTTTGAGAGGAAACTGGTTTGAAAACTTTAACTGAGGAAAAGAGTTTTCTAGCTTTTGCAAGTACTTTATCAAAGTCTTCTCCCTCAAATGATTTGAAAGCACAAGTTCCTCCCTTTTTCAAGTGTATTTTACACAGGCCAAGAACATCGAGATTGATTTTATGGACCCGCCCTCTGTCGACTTCGCTTTGTCCGGAAAACTCTGGTGCCATGTCACTTAGTACAAGGTCAAATGCTCCTAGTTCGTAATCTTCTAAATTATAGAAATCATCTTCAAGAATGGAAACTTTTTTTGAGAAAAGATGTTTGTTTTTTATGGGGAGCAAATCAATTCCCACTAACTCTGCTTCTTCTAGTTTGTCGTCCATGTATTCAAGCCAGCCGCCCGGAGCGCAGCCAAGGTCTAAGACCTTAGCATTTTCTTTTATTAGTGAGAATTTTTTGTCTAGCTGTTCAAGCTTGAAATAGGAACGTGCTCTCACTTCTTTTTTTTTAGCTTCTTTGTAGAAATGTTCGGTTTTTCTCTGTTTGGAAAAATTTTTGAATGATTTCGTCATGTTTTTGCTCCTTGCTTTGTACATATAAAGATATGCTAAAGCTTAGGTTGTGTGTAGTAAAGTAAAAAAGTAGTCTTTGAGAGAAGAGCTTTGTCTTTTTCTGACTTTTCCTTTTCTCGTAAGAAAATTTTTTATAAATGAAAGTTTTTCTTTTGAAGGTATGTGTAGTAAATTTCCACATGTTACTGTACAGCCGACAAACTTCAAAGCATAGCTTTATATCTCTTTTCCGTTGCCCGAAGGTATGAAGCAAGTCCAGATGCAAAAAGAGCTTTCTCCTCGTAAATATCAAGAAAGTATTTTTGTCTCTATCATGGAAAAAAATGCACTTGTCGTTTTACCTACGGGACTTGGAAAAACCATGCTCGCGCTCATGCTTGCTCTGTACAACTACAACAAGCGACAAAAAAAAATCCTCTTTCTTGCGCCGACAAAGCCTCTTGTTGAACAGCAAAAAAACTCATTTGAGAAATCAATCGCCAACAAAGAAGACTTCCATTTTCTCACACTAACAGGCGAAGTTTCACCGACAAAAAGAGCAGAACTCTACAAAGAGGCTGACTTTATTTTTTCAACGCCTCAACTCATAGAAAACGATTTGATAAACTCACTTTTCAAAGCACAAGATTTTTCCCTTTGCATTGTCGACGAAGCGCACAGAGCACGAGGAAATTATGCCTACTGTTTTGTGGCGCAGCAACTTGCAAAAGCCAATGCACAAATCCTCGCTCTGACAGCATCTCCAGGAACATCAAAAGAAGAAATAGAAGAAGTGCTTGCAAACTTAAGTTTAGAAACAGTTGAAATGCGTAGTTACGAAGACGAAGACGTCAAACCCTATGTACAAGAAGTTGGTGTTGAATACTTCAAAGTTGAAATGAGCGAGGAAATGAAAGGCATAAGAAAACTCTATGAACGAGCAACACAAAAAAAGCTTGACGAATTGTACTCTTTAGGCTATCTCAAGAAAAGTACAAACCTAAATAAAGTGGAACTTCTCGAACTGCAAAAACAGCTCAGAGCAGAACTTTCACAACGCGGAGCAAACCCACAAGCTTTCAAAGCTATTTCTTTGGCGGCAGCGCTCATGAAATTACAACATGGAGTTGAACTTTTTGAAAGCGAAGATTTCACCAGCGCACACAGTTATTTTTACTCATTTTTCAGAGAAGGAAAAGAAAGCACAAAAGCAACACAAAGTTTAGTTGCAGACATTGACTTTCGAGACGCATTTGAAAAACTCAGTCTTCTGGTAAAGCAAGGTGCAAAACATCCAAAACTTCCAGCACTCAAGGATCTTGTCGTAGCAGAACTGCTCAGAAAACCTCAAGTAAAACTCATTATCTTCACACAGTTTCGCGACAGTGCACAACGCATTGTAGACGAACTTTCAAGCATCAAAAGCATCTCACCCGTTCTCTTTGTCGGACAGGCAAAAAAAGGAGAAACAAAACTTTCGCAAAAAGATCAAAAAAGAATTATTGAAGAATTTAGAGAAGGAAAGTTCAACACGCTCGTCTCAACAAGCGTCGGGGAAGAAGGACTGGACATTCCCCTTGTCGACGTTGTGATTTTTTACGAACCCATTTCCAGCGCAATTCGTAGCATCCAAAGAATGGGAAGAACTGGACGTTTTGCAAAAGGGAGAGTCTACGTGTTGCAAACAGACGGTACAAAGGACATCGCAACGCGCTTCATCGCAAACGCCAAAGAAAAACGCATGGCAAAAATTCTCAAAGACATTCAAACATCTCAAGAATCTTCTCTCAAAAGCTACTTCAAAAAACAAGAATCAGAGGAAGAAGAAGACAAGAACGAAGAAATAAAAATTGAACAAGAACGAGATGAGCGAATCCAAATCTTTATTGACAACAGAGAAAACAATGACCTTCTCAAAGAACTGTACAACTGTCCAGAACTCAACATAAGCGTCACAAAGCTTACTGTTGGTGACATACAAATTTCTGAGAACATTGCAATTGAGAGAAAATCAAAAAAAGATTTTGTCAATTCCATTTTAGACAAAAGACTTTTTCCCCAGCTTCTTGACCTTGCACGAAATTTCAAAAGGCCTGTCCTCATTCTAGAAGGAGAAGAAAATATTTTTTCCATACGCAATCTTCACCCCAACGTCATTCGCTCAACACTTAGCGCAATTGCAGTCGACCTGCGCATGCCCATCATTCACACAGACTCGCTCGCCGAAACAGCAGCAACCATTGAAGTTATTGCAAAAAGAAACAGAAAAAAAGATAGCAAAATTTCTCTTGCAGGAGAAAAAAGCGCTTTGAACGAAGACGAAGAATTAGAGCGAGTTCTCTCAACAGTTCCGAAGTTCAACGCCAGTACAGCAAAAGCCCTCCTCAAACACTTCAAAAGTATTGAACAAATGTGCAAGGCCGAAAAGAAAGATTTGGAAGAGTGTGAAGGAATCGGAAAAGCACGAGCAAAAGCTTTGTACGAGTTTTTACGGCGCGAGTACAAAGGGAAGAAGTGAAAGCTTGTACTCCCTCAGTTCTTGATGTTTGCAGGTTGAAAGTGTCAACACAAAAGATTACACCAATGAGTTAAGAAAAAGAGACTTGAGTCTTTTGAAGGGCAGGTACAAATTGTACATACCCCTTTGGAAACTGTAGAGAGGAAAACAAAAAATAAATTGTTCAGGGATAGGAAGGAGGCAGTCAAAGAAAAAACTTTCCTTCTTTCCAAAATAGCATTCTTATTTCACAAAAGTACGAGTACAAAGAGAGGAAGTAAGTTTTTAAGTTCCTATTCATTCTTTCATTTTTCAAAAGTAAAGAAATTAAGAAATGGCAGAGGCATTTAACATTTTCAATACCTTTATGAATACCTTCGATAAAAAAGGCAAAAAAGTCGACGCTTTTTACCTTCTTAATAATGGTGATGTTGATAGATTTCACTTTCCCTTGCCCCCCGTCTTAGAAAGAGCAATCAGGAGCAAACTTGATTCAAGAAAATATGGATATAGTAGACCACAGGGAAATGATGGCATCTGCAAAAAAATTGCACAATATGAAAAAACAATTTCTAATTCTCCCATAAGTCAAAGTAACATTGCTTTGACATCGGGAGTTACATCAGGTCTTGAAATGATACTGGATTTACTAAAAAAAGAAGGAACACTTCTTCTTCCAACTCCAAGTTACCCTCTGGGAGAAGCCCTTGCTGAAAGACACAATATTCCCACCATAAAATTTCAAACAAAAGAAGAAAATAACTATTTGCTAACTGCTTCAGAGCTAGAAACTCAAATAGATGATACTGTCAGACTTCTCTTGCTCACAAACCCAAATAATCCTACCGGAATAGCCTATTCTAAGACAGAATTAGACAAAATAAAAGATATCTGTCAACGAAAAGAAATCTATTTGATTATAGATGAAATTTTTTCAGGATTAATGCTTAATGGAAATTCTCACCATATTCCAAGCTACAATATAAATTCTGAGAAAGTTATTAGACTTAATGGGTGGTCAAAGGACAGAGGGGTTGCAGGATTTAGAATAGGTTATATAGTAGCTCCAGATTCAATTATAAGAAACCTTAGCGAGACTATTTCTTTAACTATGGGAAATGCACCAACAGTCTTCAATAATTTTATTTCAAAAGATATGTTATTAAGAAGACTTCTTTTAGAAGAAGGAAATATTCCTGAAACAGTACTCCTTGAATATAATGAATATAAAGCTCAAATTACTTCAAATTTAAGAAAATATGAAAGAAATAAACAGTTAATAACTTCATATCTATCAGAAGTAGACAGAATAACTTATCTCTCTAATACAATGGGAGGATATTGTATGTTCATAAAATTTGATGCAGTCTCCAACACAGAAAGTTTTTTAAGAGATTTATATAAGAATACAGGGGTTCTTCTTGTTCCAGGTTCAGGCTTTAATTGTACAGAACCTGGCTGGGCCAGATTGAGTTTTTCTGTTGACCCAATAAGATTAGAAAAAGGACTTGAGGCAATGTCTTCCTACTTATAAAAAAATTGCCGACAAAGCACATCACTTCACCGTCACGCTCTTTGCAAGGTTGCGCGGCTTGTCCGGATTAATGCCTTTGTGCACGGCCATCTTGAACGCCAGCATTTGGGAAAGCATCACAGTGTACAGCTCGCTATGATGTTCAGGCACAGGAAGGAAACAGTCAAAGAAAAAAACTAAATTTAAATACGAGATAATTTTCAAACAAGTATGTATGCAGTATTAGGCTCTCAGAACAAAGAAAAAATACTCACCTATCTTTCTCTCCATTCAGGAAAAAAAGCAAAAGAAATTAGTGCAGAAGTAAAAATAAGCTATAAACTAAGCTTTAAAATATTATCAGAATTTCAAGAGCAAAACATTGTTTTTAAAAAAGATAATCTTTATTATCTAGAATCTGCATTTATTGAATATTTTAAAATTATTTCTGAATCTATGCTAAAGACCTATACCGAAAATGTTTTCTTTAGGAATAAATTAGATGTTATGAATACTCTCCTCTCATTAAACGGAGTTGAGTCTTTAAAAGAAAATATCAATAAACAAATTGACAACTGGCTTATGAAAAAGTTAGATGACTGGTACTCAAAATATTATGACCTTGAGAAAACAGAAGAAAAAAAACTAAAAGAACTTATAGGCAATAATAAAAATACTCGTATCTTAGAAGTCGGCTCAGGGACAGGAAGAATTTCACAATTTCTAAATGAGACTTATACCCATGTTGTATCAATTGACAGAGATAAAAAAGTAATAGAGTATTCTAAAAAAAAATGTCCTTCATTTACCTTTGTAGAAGCTGACATTGAAGAGTATACATCAGAAGAAAAATTTGATCTTATTATCTTGGGATGGATAGGATTACACTATCAAGAAAACAAAGAGAAAATTTTGACAAATATTAATTCATTACTCAACGAAAAAGGAAGAGTCATTATTCTGGATGCGTATTATGAAACTGAATATATCAAAATATTACAAATGATTAGACCAACTACTGATCTAATGAAAGTAAAAGAATTAAAGGAGAAATTAGACACATTGCTTCTGGAAAAATTTGATAATTTTAATCAATCAATAGTTCTCAATAAATATTCTTTTCCTTCAAAAGAAGAAATTATTGAAAATTTTAAGATTGAATTAACATTAGAAGAATCCCATATTTGGGTTAAAGAAGATGAGAATAAACTAAAAGAATATTTGCTTACTAAAGAGAATACTGATATAGGAGAAGGATTATATGTCACAAGCTTGTCTAAAAAATCTCCTAATGAGTAGACAAATCACAAAAAATCAACTTAATCTTTACTAAGACTAGTTTCAATTAGGAACTAGTTTAGATAAATTCTAAGCTAGAAAGAATATGTTAACGAAAGAAAAATTAGAAGAGAAAGTTGCTGAAACAAATAGAAGAATCCCTATTGTTTTTAATGAACATATTGCAAATAGGGTAGCTGATTTTTTTATAGATACTAAATCCTATATCATAGATTTAGAGAAAAATCCTGAAGAGTATTTCCTATGGAAAAGTGGAATCAGGGCACCTTTTTATTGCAATTGTAGAAATATCACCAGTAATCCCAGAGTAACTTCAAGAATCTCAGATTATCTTGCCGAAGTTGTTGAAGATGGGTTTCCTGAAGTTGATTCTATAGTATCTTTAGCAACAGCAGGAATTGGGTGGGGTTCAAGAGTTTCAGAAAAATTAGGATTGCCATTTGGTTATATAAGATCCGCAGTAAAAGAACATGGAATTAAAAAATATTGTGAAGGAATTACACAGAGTTCTAAAAATGTAGTTATAATCGATGATTTAGTTGCAGAAGGAGGAAGCATTAAAAATTCCATCGAAAATTTGAATAATGAATTTGATACAAATATTTTAGGAGTCCTAAGTTTAATAAATTGGAATTTTAAAAAAATGTATCAAAACTTATCTAATAATGTTGGAAAAATATATAGTTTAACTAGCTATCCACACCTATTAAACTCAGCAATGAGAAGAAATCTTATTACTGAAGAAGAGGTCGAGCAATTAGAGCATTTTTATCAGAATCCAACCAAGGAATTTAGTTTTAATTCACTTAAAAGAAAATGACTCTAGAATATGATTTGATACTATTTGATTTCGATGGAGTAATATCAAATAGTTTAGATATGGCAATAAATGGAATTAATATTATTGGCAGGAAATATAATTTACCCCAGATAAGATCTAAAGAGGATATGGATAAACTATATGATAAAGAACTAAGTAACTCCTTACTTAAATATGGTTTGAAAAAAGATGAAATTAAGAATTTTTTTAAAGAACATGCCAGATTTATGCAAAAAAATTCGTTAAACATAAAGCCATTTGAAGATGTTTTAAGAAGTATTAAAAAAACTTCTGCAAGAAGAGCATTAGTAACTTCCAGTTATTTAGAAGCCGTGAATCAAATTATTGGAAGTGAAATAGACAATAGAGAACTATTTGAAGTTAGAATTGGTAAAGAATATCCAGAAACTAAAACACAAAAGATAAAGAGAGTATTGGAAATGTTAAATGTTAAAATGCAAAAGTCCCTTTATATTGGTGATATGGCGAGTGACATTTTATACTGCCATGCTCTACCAATACACATATTAGCAGTCGGGTATGGTTATCAAACTTCAAGCTTTTTAAGAACGTTTAATCCAGAATATTTAGTTGAAAATACAAAAACACTAGCACAAATACTTGAAAATGGAAGATTATAAAAAAGCCTTATTAGTATTAGATTACATTAATGAAATTGTTCATGAAGAAGGAAAACTCGCCAAAAAAGGATATCATAATTATATGATAAAAAATGGCGTTGATAAAAATTTAAAGGAGTTAATTCAACATTTTAGAAACTCAAGCCTTCCAATAATATATATTAAATTGGGTTTTGATAAAAATTATGCAGAATTGCCAACTCATTCAGTATTACTTGGAAAAGCAAAAGAATTTGGAATTCTGAAATTGGGTTCTTGGGATACAGAGATATATGAATTATTTAAACCTAATAAAACAGACACCATACTTTCAAAAAGTCGAATAAGCCCATTTTATAATACAGGATTAGAAGAAATTTTGAAAGAGCTTGGCATTGAGGAATTATATGTAGCAGGAGTTTCAACAGATTTAGTCGTACAAAGTGCTGCTAGAGATGGACATGATAGAAATTATAAAGTAAATATAGTAGATGATTGTTGCACTGCTGCAACTTCTGAGGAACATAAACTGGCAATTGAAAATATGAAAAAATTTAGTAATGTTATCAATCTAGATGATATTATCAACTAAGAAAGTAAAAAAATTGCCGACAAAGCACATCACTTCACCGTCACGCTCTTTGCAAGATTGCGCGGCTTGTCCGGATTAATGCCTTTGTGCACGGCCATCTTGAACGCCAGCATTTGGGAAAGCATCACAGTGTACTGCTCGCTATGATGTTCAGGCACACGAAGGAAGCAGTCAAAGTAAGAACTTTCCTTCTTTCCTATTCCAATTAAAAAACCGCCACGCGTTTTGACTTCAATCGCATTCGACAAAATAGCATTTTCATCTCCCAAAATCACAACAGGAACGCCAGACTCAATAAGCGCCAAAGGACCATGTTTGAGTTCACCGCCAGCATAACCCTCTGCATGAATGTACGAAATTTCCTTTAACTTCAAAGCAGCCTCACAAGCAAGCGGATAGTACTGTCTCTTTCCCAGAAAAAAGAAAGATTTCTTCTCTGCAAGTTTTTCAACAAGCTCTTCAATCTTCCCTTCATTCTCCGAAAATACCAAAGCAAAATCACGTTCAAAATCATCAAGCTCAAAACCCAATTCCTTACCCTCCAGTTCCTGCGTCAATAATTCAGCAACATAACTTTGAAACAGAAAAGCCTTCGTCGAAGCAACAGAAATCTCTTTCCCACAATGCAAATGAATTCTTTGTTCTGCCATGCAATCAATACTCGAATCAGGAGCATTCGTAATAGCAACAAGTTCATTTTTTTCCTTGAGCGTTTTAAGAGGATGAAGAAGATCTGCCGTCTCACCCGATTGCGAGAACACCAAAAGAAGAGAATCTTTAATCTGCGAATAATTCTCCAGTTCCGAAGCCAAAATACACTGCGAGACAATGCCCCTCTCCAAAAGTTTGTAATGAAGATAAAGCGTAGCGTGGTACGAAGATCCAGCTCCGAGCAAATACACAGGTTTCTTCTGTAAAGACTCTGCAATTCTCTGTATCTCTTTTTTATTTTCCTCAGTCAAAAGTTTGCGAAGATGTTTCTGTTCAAGCATTTCTTTTTCCATATAATATTCCTGACTCTTTTCTTCCTCTCCTTCCTGCACTTTTGAAACTCTAAACTTTATCTCTAGCTTTCTCATGTCCTTGTCGTACAAAGCGCTGCGTACAAAATCAGCTTCCATATTCAAATGAAAAATCTGTTTGTCTTCGAGTAAAAAATACTCGGAGCACTTACTTTGTATGTCGCTGGCATCAGAACAAAGATACCACTCAGAATCCTTTTTTCCAACAAGAAGAGGATTGGAATGTTTATACGCTAAAATTTCATGACCAAATTTGAGAATAAAAGAAAACTCCCCAAACAAACGCTCAAGAACCTTTTCCGTAAGCTGCAAAAGAGAAAGAGAAGAATCTTCTTCATAATAATACGCGTAAAGCTGTGGAATAATTTCCGTGTCCGTTTCAGAAACAAAAACAACTCCCTCACTTTGAAGTTCAGTACGTACCTCATCTGCATTCTCAACAATCCCATTCATCACGACAAAAAACTCCTGCTTCGTATCAAAGTGCGGATGAGCATTTTCCCTCGAGCTCTTTCCGTGCGTCGCCCACCTTGTATGTCCAAGCTCAATATTACTTTTTTTCTGAAGAAGACTCTCCATAATTTCAGCACTAAGTTCTCCCTTTTCTTTGCAGAGCAGGACAGAATTTTCTCCCCTATTCCAAAGCAAAATCCCAAAAGAATCATAACCTCTGTACTGAAGTTTTTGCAAACCCCTAAGCGTCGACAAAGGACTACTTTCCTCCACAGCCATTCGTGCAACAATACCACACATATTATCTTTCACCCTCCTTATTTTTTCCTTCCAAGAGAACAGTTTTTTTTGCAACAGTTTCCACATCCTGACGAAGCTGAACAAACTTGTTCTTTTCAACAAAACCCTTAAGACAGACACCAGCGCCAACCCAAGCATTGTTTCCAATAAGCGTTCCAGGAGCAGTATTTACCTGCGAGCCAATTCTGACATAATCTCCAACAATTGCAGAGCACTTATCCAAATTCGTTTCATAACGTTTGTTAAAAATCGTAACTTTCACCGTTTCCTGATCAAAACGCCTATTAGAAAGAATCGCCCCCGAACCAATACGCGCACCCTTACCCAAAATTCCGTCGCCAACAAAGGTGTGGGACTGTACCTTGGCCTCATTAAAAATAATACACTGTTTAATTTCAGCAGCATTTCCGACAACAACATCATCACCAATAAGAGTATTAGGACGAAGAAGAGCAAAAGGGCGAACAAGTACATTTTTTCCTATTTTCACAGGACCTTCAATCACTGCATAAGGAGAAATAATACTTCCTTCTCCAATCTCAACTTCGCCACTCAAAACTGCGCTCGGATGAACTTCTCCCTTAATACTCGTCTTTATTCCTTTTGCATATTCCTTAAGTTTTTCCAAAGCCTGCCAAGGATACTCACCCTCTTGTAAAAGTTCCGGACAAGGACAAGCAGACAGATCCGAAAAATAATAGGAATGAGAAAGAACTTCCTTTTCTTGAGCAAAAAGTCCTTCCATATATTCTCTTGCCCGAGACAGTTCTTCCAAAGTTCCAACGCCGAGCCATTCCTTCTCCTTAGCTCTGACACCAGCAATTTCTTCCTCCTTCATCAAAGAAGCCAAAGCATCTGTTATTTCATATTCCCCTCTTTCCGACATACCCTTATCTTTCATATGTTCAATAAGCGCAGCATTCATTTTCCAAGCTCCCGTATTTGCAAGATTTGTTTTAGGATGCAAAGGTTTTTCCTCAATACTTTGAAGATGTCCCTTTTCATTCAATTCCACAACAGCGTACTGGCGAGGATCTGGCGTTTCTCGAAGGAGAACTGCTTTGTCCTGTTTTACAAGACGAGAAAGTGCAGCCGGAGAAATAATATCATCACCAAGCAAAATAAGAAATTCTTCTCCTCCAAGTTCATTTTGCGCACTAAGCAGAGCGTGTCCAGTTCCCAGAGTTTCTTCCTGAACAACATAGGAAATAGGCTTTCCTTTGAACTCCTTTCCAAAATAGGCCATAATCTGCTCCTTAAGATACTTAACAACAATCACATATTCGTCGACAAAGTCATACGCTGCCTGCATGCTGTGTTGCATAAGAGGAATACCACCAACCTCAATCAAAGGTTTTGGCGTGTCCAAAGTTAAAGGATGCATTCTCGTTCCTTTTCCAGCCGCCAAAATAAGAGCTTTCATTGTCTAGCCTCCAGTTCACGACTTAAACTTTCATACACAGCATTCGCAACACTTTGTACTGTTTCAGGATGATGATTTTCCACAGTAATTCTCCATTTTGGCTCAGTTCCAGAAGGACGCACAATAATTTGACCATCATCTCCAAACTCAGTCCTGTAGCCTTGAACAAGCGCATGTGTTTGAGGTAAGTCATCAAGAGAAACCTTACTTGAACTTTGAAGTGTAAGATTTACTTGAGGATTCAAATCAAAAAGAGAAGAAATTTCTGAAATAGGAGAAGTTCCTGAATAATTCAAAAGCTGAATAAGAGACAAAAGTCCGTCGCCAGACCTTGCCTGATTACCAAAAATAATGTGCCCTGAATTTTCACCGCCAAAACTATGGCCGTTGTCACAAATCTGCCAGCCAATGTACTTGTCCCCGCATTCCGTACGAAGAACAGAAATCCCCTGTTCCTTAAGATAGCTTTCAAGAGCAGAGTTGCTGTACAAAGTTAAAAGAGCTGTATCCTTGTGAAGTTCACCTCGCTTTTTCAACTCAACAGCAAAATATCCCAAAACTTTGTCCCCATCAACAATGTTGCCAGCTTCATCACAAAAGACACATCTGTCCATGTCGCCATCAAAGGAAACTCCCATGTCGGCTTTGTGTTCTCTAACTTTCTCTGCCAAAAATTCAGGATGCATAGCGCCACAATCTGCATTAATATTTTTTCCGTTCGGAGAAGTATTGTACACGAAAACACAATCTGCAAGACTTTCGTAAAAATCTAAAGGAATAACACTAGCAGCCCCGTTTGCACAATCAATAACAACAGACTTTGGACTTTTCCCCTGAACCTGAGCTTTGAGAAAATCCAAGTACAAAGACAAAGCTTCAGGAGAAGACTGTGCAGAAAAATCAGAAGAGACAAAAGAAGAAGAAGAAGTCTGAGAAAAAATGTCTTCAATCTGTCTTTCCTCCTTTTCACGAATTTTAAAACCTTGAGCATCCACAATTTTTATTCCATTATCTTCGTAGGGATTGTGCGAAGCCGTAATCATAATTCCTCTGTCTGCTCCAGTTTTTTGAGTCAGAAAAGCAAGTGCTGGCGTTGGCAAAACTCCAAAACGCGTAACAGCAATTCCTTGATCTTGCAAAGTTGAAGTCAGAATTTCTTCAATAAAAGGAGAACTTTCCCTTGTATCTTGTGCAAGAACAACACGCGGCAAATCATTTCCACTTGTCTCTTTTATCTGTCTGGCAAGAGCAAGGCCAATACGCGAAAGATGTTCTTTGTCGAGAGGTGGCTGGTATGCTTTGGCGCGAATGCCATCAGTCCCAAATAAATGTACAGTTTTCATAAACAGACTTGAAGGAGACGGAAACGACTTTTAAATTCTATTAAAATTTTTATGTTGGTGGTACAACTATTCTTGTACTAGTTGAGCAAATAAAGAAATCGCTAAAATATGCCTATCCCAATCGGAGTAGAGCTCCGAGGGCAGTACGGCAATTTTCAAGACGCGAGTTCTAATTCCCTGCTGGGTGGTCGGTCGCAGCAGGCAGAGCTGTGGAGTATAATACCCAGCTAAGGAATCAAAAAATTGTTAGCTGAAAGTATAGTGCTCCGCAGAAGTTTTTGCCTTCGAGAACACCACATAGCAAACGAAGGGAGTGAGTGGAGAGGAGGCAAAAATAATTATTTTTATGGACGACTATATTTTTGATGTGAGATATATCACAAAACTTCCAAAGGACATAAGTTAATTTTATTAAAACAAGGTTCTTTCCAACTTAAAGAAAAGAGAACTGTCAATCCTTCAAAGTGAAAAAAAGATAGTATAAAACAATGATAGAAGAAAGAGTCATGAAGCGTGAAGTTGAAAAACTGAAAATAACTGGTCTTCAGCTTGAAAAAGTTTTTGATAAAAATTTTTTAAGAATCTTAAATGGTAAAGAGGAAACCTTCCCAATTAGTCTTGTTTTTGTCCGAGAAATTGGTGAAGGAAGAGAAAAAACAATTAAACAGCTTCAACTTTCTCGTGAGTCTTCCATTGACAAAAAGGACAACACCCTTCACATAACTTCAAACGATGAAGGATTCATGGAAGAATTCATTGCCCTTTTAGCAGAAAAAAATGACTAGTGAGAATAATGAAATTATATACAATTTCCTTGATAAAACGACTTATTATGATTTTGAAGGAAATAAGAAGAAACAACTAGAAGTAGAATTCAAAACAGATAAAACAACATTCAGAAACTGTAGTGAAGAAGAAATTATTGATTATCTTTTCAAAAAACTTCATGAACTAGAAAGGAAAATAAATCTTCAAGAACAAAAAGAAGTAGGGTTTATTACCTTGCCAAAATCCTTACAAGAAGTCTGGAACAATCCTAAAGAAGATGAGTGGGACAAATTTGCATAAACAGGGAGAAATAGTTTTTATGACTTGTCCTTTTGTCGACAAAACTGGAAGACTTAGCTCCAAAAGTAGGCCTGTCTTAATAATCTCAAATGAGGAGTACAATAAAAAAAATAATTCCCTGCTTGTATGTGCACTGACAACGACAATCAGAAAGTGGCCAAAATCAATATTTCTAGACTCAAAATTGTGTATGGAAAATGGAACTCTTCCGCTTAATTCCGAATTAAGACCAGACCTTGTCTTTAACGGACATAAAACTGAAATAGGAAGAAAATGCGGAGAAATCAAAGAGTCAGTTTTGCAAGAAGCAATCCAAAATCTTAAAGATATTATTGCAATTGATTCCCCACTCACAAAGTTTATCTAGGAAAAAAGCTAAGGAATCATCACCACTGTCTTGCCATAATCTTTAAATACTCCCTTCTGCCACTTCCTATTTACTATGATTGACATTAAGCTACTACGAGAACAAAGAGATGAGCTTGTGAAAAACTTGCAAAAACGACAAGACTACGACGTCACAGTTGTAGACAAAGTTCTCTCTCTTGACTCTTCGTGGCGTTCACTCAAATCTGAACTTGATTCTCTTAAAGCCCAAAAAAATAAAGAAAGCAAAGCAATTGCAGAAGTGAAAAAAAAAGGAGGCGATGTTCAAGCGCAACTCGGCAAAGTAAAAGAAATTGCTCAAGCTATCGAAAAAAAAGACGAAGAACTATCCTCACTTGAAACAGAAAGAAATGAACTTCTTCTCTCCATTCCCAACATGCTCGACGAAGCTGTTCCTCTCGGTGCTGATGATGAAGCAAACCTTGTCGTGCGCACATTCGGAGAAAAACCTCAATTCTCTTTCAAAGCAAGAAACCACCAAGAAATCTGCGAACTAAAGGGATGGTACGATTTAGACACAGCCGCCAAAGCTTCGGGAGCACGTTTCTATTATCTCAAAGGAGATTTAGTCATGCTTGAACTTGCCCTGTACCAATTTGTTTTGCAAAAACTTAGCAAAAAAGGCTATCTCCCCGTCGAAGTTCCCCCTATGTTGCACAGAGAGGCCATAGGAAAATCCGTTTGTCTTGCAGATTTTGAAGAAGTCATTTACAAAATAGAAGATGAAGATTTGTACATGGTCGGAACATCTGAGCACGCACTTGCCGTCCTTCACGATTCACAAACCTTCACGCACAAAGATTTGCCTCTAAAATATGCAGGACTTTCACCTTGCTTTAGAAAAGAAGCAGGAGTAACAAAAGACTCAAAAGGAATTTTCAGAGTACACAACTTCAACAAAATTGAGCAGTTTGTGTTCTCAAAACCCGAAGAGTCAGACAAATTCCATGAAGAAATAACAAAAAACGCAGAAGAGATTTTCCAAGACTTAGACCTCCACTATCAAATTGTAGACATTTGTTCAGGAGACATTGGAAACTTTGCCAGCCGAAAGTTTGACCTCGAAGCTTGGCTCCCTGGACAGGAAAAATATAGGGAAATGGTTTCCGCTTCAAACTACAGAGACTACGGAGCGCGCCGCCTGAATGTACGTTTCCAAAATGAAAAAGGAGAACTCGAATATGTTCACACCCTCAACTCCACAGCCATTGCTTTGACGCGCTGCATGATTGCAATACTCGAACAACACCAATTAGAAGACGGCTCAGTTAAAGTTCCAAAAGTTCTTGTTCCTTTTTTAGGAAAAGAAGTTTTGTAAATCTTCTTGTTTTTCTGTCCCCCACTCACATTTATAAAAAACTCCCTCTTGCCAAAACAAATGAATGTAGAAAAAAAGGATGGCGCCATATACTACAGGGCTTGGGACAACGTCAAAGAAACAAGACCCGACGGCAAAAAAGTTAATCGCCTTCCTGAAAAAATTACACAAGATTTAGAAAAAAAACAATACCGCGTGTACGGACACAGCGCAGTACAAATCTGTGGCTGGACAAAAAAAGCCCTAACAAACGAAGAAAGTTCTTGCTATAAACAAAAATTTTACGGAATCGACTGCCATTCCTGCATGGAGTTTTCCCCTGCCGTCATGTGGTGTCAACAAAACTGTACATTCTGCTGGCGACCCATGGAATTTATGAAAAACATAGAAATCAACCCAGAAGAAGTTGATAACTTTAAAGACATTGTTGATACACTTCTAGAAGAAAGAAAAAAATTACTCTCAGGATTTAGAAGCAGCAAGACGCTCAATACAAAAAAATTCGACGAAGCACAAGTTCCCTCTCACTTTGCAATCTCACTTTCGGGCGAGCCGACAATGTACCCACACCTCGACAAAATAATAGAATACCTCAAAAGCTTTCCAAAAACAAAATCTATCTTCCTCGTAACAAACGCACAAATTCCAGAGTTTTTTGAAAAGCTCCTTGAAACTCCAAAAGCACTCCCAACCCAACTCTATATTTCCATTGACGCGCCAAGCAAAGAGCATTTCAAAAAAATTAATCTTTCACTTTACGAAGACGGTTGGGAAAGACTACAAAGATCTCTAGAATATTTTTCAAAAATACAAACACGAAAAATTTTTCGTATGACACAAATAAAAGGAACAAACGATAAAGAAGAAGACCTTGAAGGTTACAAAACACTAGTCGAAAAAGGGAAACCAGACTTCATAGAAGTGAAAGCGTACATGCACATAGGAATGAGTCAAGGACGCCACAAAAAAGAAGAAATGCCCGAATTTTTAGAAGTCAAAGAATTTGCACAAAAATTAGCAAATTATCTTGGAAACTACAACTTTGTCCACGAAGCGCCAGCAAGCAGAATCTGCCTCCTTCAACGCAAGGACACACCATACCAAGTGAAAATAGAACAGTTTGAAAACGAAAAAGTTTTACCGAAAAAGGACTAACACCAAATTTTTAAACCTCAATTCGTTAATATGTTAACTAATGAAAGCAAAAAGTGATATTCTAGGAACAGAAAAAATTCCCAAACTTCTTTTGAAGATGTCAGCACCAGCAGTTGTTGGAATGCTTGTCATGACACTGTACAACATTGTCGACTCCATTTTTATCGGACACAAAGTTGGTGCTCTTGGCTTAGGTGCTGTCGGTGTAGTCTTCCCCCTCATCATGCTTGTTGTCGCTTTATCCATGGGATTTGGAATAGGAGCTTCCTCAATCATCTCTCGAAAATTAGGAGAAAAAGACAAAGAACACGCACAAAAAGTTTTCGGGAATTTTCTTTCAGCCTTACTTCTCATCTCCTTTCTTTTCAGTCTTTTTGGAGTTCTCTTTATTGACAAACTCATCTATCTCTTAGGAAGTTCAGATAGCATCTTTCCCTACGCCAAACAATACTTACTCCCCTTGCTTTTTGGACTAAGCTTCCAAATTATCTCTGCATCTCTGACAAACATCGTACGAAGTGTAGGAAGCGCAAAAACAGCTATGATTTCTATGATTTTAGGTTCACTCACAAACCTTGTCCTTGATTATCTTTTTCTTTTTGTCTTCAATTTTGGAATTGCTGGAGCAGCGTACGCAACAGTTATTTCTCAACTTCTTTCATCTCTCTTTCTCATCTTTTATTTCCTCAAAAAAAATAGCGAACTGCGTCTTCAACTTCTTCCCTTTAACATCCCCATTCTCAAATCTATTTTCATCATAGGATTCCCCTCCTTCATCAGACAAAGTTCTATGAGCGTAGCTGGAATTATCATCAATCACATACTTCTGAGACTTGGAGGAGATATGGCGCTCTCAGCATACACAATAGCATTCAGAATAATGATGGTTCTCGTCCTTCCAGCAATGGGCATCATGCAAGGTTCACAACCAATCATAGGATACAACTACGGAGCAAAAAAACTTGACAGAGTTAAACACACGCTCATGCTTTCCATCATCTCTTCAACTGCCATAGTCTTCATAAGTTTCCTCTTCATATTTTTCTTTCCTGAATTGTGCATCAATCTTTTCACAAAAGACAGTGAACTCATTTCTTTCACCTCTCATGCACTTACCCTCATCATTCTAAGCTCACCATTAATTGGGTTTCAGTTCATGGTACAAGGATATTTTCAAGCAATAGGAAAAGCAAAAGAAGCACTGATTTTGTCGATGATGCGCCAAGTCATCTGTCTCATCCCTCTCCTGTTTATCTTCCCCATTCTTTTCGGACTTAATGGAGTGTGGATTGCATATCCTGTCTCTGACATCATCAGTTCGACAGTAACGGCCATCCTACTAAGAAAAGAACTACAAATAATGTAAAGATTTTTATCAAACTTCTCAAGGAAAATGGAAAAAACTACTAATAATATTTATCCAAGTATTCTTCTAAATCCTTTTCAGGAATTCCCGTAGAAATTAACGCTTTTTGGAGGGCTTCTCTTGAAAATTCACTGCGATATTTTTCAATGTAAGCTTTTGCATGCTTTTCATTTTCCCCTAGGTTTTCTTCAGTTTCAAGCTTTCTTTCCTCTTTTGTAGGTACCTCACTTTGTACCTCATCCCCTTCTTGCCATTGCTCTGCTGGGAGATACTTAAGGATAATTTCTCCTCTTGCAACTTTATTGTATATTCTCTGAAAGTAAAGTGACCCAAGAGGGGGAAAAATTCCAAGCAATACTGCACCAGAAAAGCCAGAAACTTTTCCCGTAACTGTTTGCGCAACATGTGAATACAAGAAAACGTAGATAAAATACCAAATGTATAAAGGAATAAAACTCCACAAAAGCAAGGACTGTAAAGCATTCGTTGCTGCACCTTTTGCAATCTCAGGAAGAAAATCTAAGAGAAAGTACACTCCATACATCCCAATTGCAAAAAGAAAAATCTGAAAACAAGTTTGAGGATTTGGTGCTTGAGGATAATAGAGTTTCAACTCTCTATTACTTTGATATAGCCAAAAAAAAGAATACAGGAATCCGCTAATGAAACCTAAAAAACCTAGCACTGCAAGAGATCGCAATGAAAAGCCTTTCTTAACATCCATATGAAAAATTTCACAGGGGAGTATTTAACACTTATTCTTTTCGCCAGAGTAATAAATAAAGAAATCGCTGAAATATGCCTATCCCAATCGGAGCAGAGCTGCGAGGTATAATACTCAGCTAAGGAATTAAATAAATTTTTCGTGATGGATTTGCGCTTTATCCATTCCAAGTTCAAGAAGTTTCTTTGTTGCTTCTTCAACCATGATGGGAAGACCACAAATATAAACTTCGCTTTGGGTAATATCAATGACTTCAAAATTATCTTGGACATGCCCTTTACGCCCATTCCACTCCTCTGTCGGCCGCGAAACTAGAGGAAAAAATCGAAAATTTGGAAATTTTCCTGCAAGTTCTTCAAATTCTGATTTATACAATAATTCTCCTTCGTACCGGCAACCAAAGATGAGAGAAATTTCTGTCTCGGAGTTTTTCTCCAATAAATCCTTTATCATAGAACGAAAAGGCGTTATTCCTGTCCCTGTTCCAATAAATACAAGTTTTTCTTTGCTAGCTTTGTCTAAGGTAAACAATCCAAAGGGACCTCGAATCAAAGCCTTATCCCCAACTTTTTTCTGAAAGAGAGAGGGAGTAAATCTTCCAGACTCTACGAGTTTTATACAGAGTTCAAGTTTTTTTTTTGAACCTGGCGAAGAACAAATTGAATAGGGTTTCATAAGGTGCTGTCCTTCATGTTCTATCATTAAATTCACAAACTGACCTGCCTTAAAGTCTATCTCTTTATCAAGTTCAAGAACAAAGTGCTTTACGCTTGGACTCAACTTTTCAATCTGAACAAATGTTCCTTCGTATTGTGGAATTGCCATAAAAAGCTGACCTTAAACTCTTTTATAAGTTTTTACAAGTAAAGAAAAAAATACTCTGAAAACTCTCTATTTTATAACTAAAACTTTTGCAACGGGATCACATCTGAGCTGAATAAGCTTCCTCCCTGAAATAGTAGTTACTTGAACTTCGTTTTTCCCCCCACACTCTTCATTCGAGGCTGTATGCACACCCAAAGTCTGACACAAACCCCACTTCACCACTTTTTCTTGCACTGTGTCCTGAGATAACTCTGCCGCAACATCATTGTCCATTCCACTAAACATCATTGCTTTTGTTTTTTCAACTTCTCCAAAACCACAAGATTTCCAAAGTTCTACTGCTTCCTGTACTACGGTTTTTAGATCAGAATCTTCTAACCCACGTTCGGTCTTCCCATCAGGTGAGATAACTTCTCGAACGCTATGATAGAAGCCTGTGTAATCAATGTCAAAAATAAAAGATAAAATCAGAACTCCAACAATAATTGAGAAAAAGAACCAAAGTACTGTGTCAATAGTGAAATCCATATGTGTTAACACTCCAATGTCTTTAAAATATTTATGTCTTACTTGTAAGTATTAAATAAAAAAAGAAAGAAAAATTAGTACTCAATGTAACGCTAAGGCACAGCTTTGACAGTTAGAGAAATAGGAAATCCTACCTAGAATTTTGTGGGCCTCTCTGCATCGAAGAATTAGAAGTTTTTGCTGCTGGAACAATAGGATCATAGCCGCCACCAGCACTTTCTTTTAAAACATCAACAACCTCCTCTAAGATTTCAACTGTTGATTTGAGGAGCGTGAGAATTGCTTCATTGCGCATTAAAGCAGCATGAACTTTCTGCATGTCCTGCTCATACTTCCTTACATAAGTATCTACTTTAGTTTCTAAAGCTACCCTTGAATCTGCCTGATCCTTTGAAAGTTTACTAACCTTGTTGTTAATAAGATTGAGTCCATCTATCACAATGTGAAATTTCTCTTCGAGAGGAGCCATATCCACAGATGCAGAAGCTCCCCCCCTACCATCTATTTGCTGATTAAGAGCTTCAATAGTAGTTGCTAGAATCTTCAAGTTTTCAACCATATCTTCATCCTTCTTGGATGCTGCCATAGAATTTTATTTTAAGATGAAGTATTTAATATTTCTTTGCTCCTTTTAAGAAGTAATTAAGAATTTCTCTGCGCTTTCTCTTCTTCCTTCTTAGCTAGTATAGCTCTTATGCAGTTTTTCTTGCTTTTTCACAATAAAAAAAAGAACAAAATACAGTGCAACACTTAGTAATGCATAAAGAAGTGTTAGTAGAAACGCAAAAAAAAGAAGGTTTGCAACGGCTTGCAATAAAGGGAGTTGTCCTAAAAATTCAGTATTAAGATCAACAGTGCTCGGCAAAGCCAAAGAAAGAAGGCTTGCAAAAACTCCTCCGGCTACTAACCAAAGCACAAGTCCATTCCCTACAAGCGCCCATAAGCTCCCCACAACATTTTTTTTGACAAGCTCGTACGTCAAAGCCAGGGGTTCTTTGTGGAGTCCGACAACTGAAAAATGAAGAAAAAGGAAAAGAAAGGCCAGAAGTAAAAAAAAGATATACAAGAAAAGAAAAAATAACCAAAAGGAACCCGAATCAAAAATTTTTTTCTCAAGTTTTGCGATTGTTGAGATTGAATCAAGAGCCTTTGTTGAAACGGGTAACTCAATCTCACCATCTTCTCCCAGACTTGAAAGCGCAACATCGTATGAGGACATAAGAATGTACTCACACATCTGATCATCTTTCAAAAATAAATCTGAATTACAATCACTACGCATCTGTTCCAGACTGTGAACTCTTGTCGAAAGGTTGTCTGAAAAAAGATCATAGGAACCCAAATTTTGATATTCTGGCGGAATTAATCCTTTTACTGACGCTAAAGGCAAAGGAAAATCTTCAAAGTCAGAGCCCAAAGAAGAATGAATTGCGGAAAGAAGAATGTCAAGAATTAAAGAACGTGTCTCATAGGAAACTGCGGGATTAAATCCAAGATCTGTCCAAATTCTAAGAGAATCTTCTTCACTAAGTTGAGCAATTTTTACAGAAAGAGTTTGTGTTCTTTCATAAGTTATAAGAGTAATATGGGCTTCAGGATTAACATCATAAACAGAGGCCAATAAAGATGCATCAAGGGTTGAAAAAAGATCTTCGGGAATTTGTGATTCAACAATTTCTTTTAATGAAGAAAGTGGAATTCCTGACTCTAACACAGCAGGATACGACGAAGAAAGAGAATCATACAAAAATGTAATGAGAAGTTTCCCTAACAGAACATTATTCTCAACACTTCCAAGTTTAATTCCAAAGGTATTAAGCAGAAGTCCCGCTTGCTCTGGACTAAGATTCTTTGCAGAAAAAATAAGCTTTGATGGATTCTCTCCAGTTAATAACAATACTTCTTGGCCTTCGTCTATTTGAGTTTGCTCTTTGATAAGGTCATCAAGCTGACTTACGAGGATGGTATCAATGCTTCCTTGAACTGAACTTGCTAATTCATGTGAATGAAGTTGTAAGGACAAAAGAAAAAAAGAAAAACTCAAAAAAAGAAGAGCTAGCGAAATCGCCGAACTGCTAAAATAAGTAAGACTTTGTTTTCCATGGAGAGCAACTTTGAAACAGATGTATGTGAAAAAAAGCAGGAGTGTTCCAGAAGAAAGCAAAGAAAGAAGAGGGGAAAAAAATTCCATGGGATCTAAGCCCGAATCTTGAATAAAAAAATCAAAGCTTAAAAGATGTACAAATAATATCCTCAAAAGAAAAAAAAGAAAGATGAGGCCAAATGCAGCAAAGGTGATTCTGATAATTGATTCTTTTCTCATTTTTGAAATCTGGTTCTTCTGTCCTGTAAAAACATTCTTCTTATTCCTTTAATTCGAAATACTCCTTCACATATTGAAGAAGAATGGATGTGATGGAAATGATGATTGGTCCAACCACAATACCTATCAAACCAAAGGCAAAAGTTCCTCCTATAAACCCTACGAAAACTAAGGGAGGTGAAATAGTTTCCTTATCACTCATGAGGTGTGGTCGTAGGAAATTATCAACAACACTTATAATAAAGGTTCCATAAATCAGAAGTCCGACCCCCCCAAATGTTGATCCACTCACAACCATGAACAGTCCGACTGGAACCCAAACTAGTGGTGTTCCGATGTAAGGAATGAGTGAAGTAATGAGTGTAATAAAGGTAATAATGAGAATATTTGGAGCTCCGAATACAAGATAACCTAAGAAAGCCACTGCTGTTTGAATGAGGCCTGTCAAAAAATATCCCCTAAAAAGTACATTGAGATTTTTCTGAATATTTCTAAGGATGGCATTTTGTCTTGCCATGCTAATTGGAATATAATCATTGAAAATCTTGAATAAACTTTTATTGTAAATTAAAATGTAGTAGCTTATGAAAAGAACAATAAAAAAATAAATAATTGTTTTTGGTAGGGAAGAGAAGAAATTTTCAACAATGTCTACAGCAAGAACAACAACTTTCTCAACTAGGCTTGAGTAATCAATACTCGACAAGGTGGTGGAATGCGTCAGGCTTTCGAGAAAGCTGGAAATGTGGATGTTAAGAATCTCTGGATTTTCAATGAGTTCCTTGTATTGGACAACAAGTTTGAGAAGATTAAGAATAAGAAAATAAGCAAGAAGTGCAAAGGGAATTATAAAACCCAAGGTCACAGTAACTAGGGCTGACACTGAGGCTAGTCTTTCACTTTGGAATTTTTCCAGAAAATATGTATATAGGGGATAAAGAAAGTAAGATAAAATGGCAGCGTAGATGAGCAATGCCACAATGTCGTAAATGACAAAGAAGGTAAGCACAATAAAAAGCACGGCAAGACCGATTAAAAAGGCCTGTTCATTTTTTTCTGAATATTTTCTTCCCATTTTACATTAATTTAGCTAGTAAAGAATCTGTTTCGAGTTGTACTGCATTGAGAAGAGACTTTTCTTCCTCAAGCACTCCTTTAATGGACACAATTTCTTCTTTGTATGTTTTATTTTTAATACCCATACTTGCAACTTTCACACAACGTAAAACAAGTAACTCACATAAAAGTTTTTTGGCATTAGAGAGGGTAATTTTTTCTTTCTTTATTTTCTCTGCTTGGGCAGAATCTTTCAAGGAAGAAATTTCTTTTGTTTTCTGTTCAAAAAATGCCTTACACGAATCGTAAAAGCGTTCTGGGAGCAGACATAAATCTTTTGTTTTCTTCTCTTCTCGGACAAGTGTGTACAAAGAGTTGAATGTAAGAAGAGGAAGATCATTGGCCATTGTTTTCACAAAAATGACTACTTGAATAATATATAAAACTTTGCCTGTCCTCACTTCCCTAGCCTGGTCACAGCAGAACACATAAAAAGCAAGACTTCTCCGTAGTTGTATGGAAAAGCCAGTCAGCGCCAAACGAGCATTTCTTAATAAAACTAAAGAGGAACTGTATAGAGAAATAAAGAACTATTCTAAAACTCTGGCGCCAACGAAAGCTTTACAAGGATATCCGGCCTCAGCCCTTGTTGGAGAAAAACATTATCCGTTTGTACAAACGCATTCTGTCTCCACAGAGGAAAAAGAAGACAACTATCAAAATAATGCACAACTCGTCAAAAAAAGTTATGCTGAAATCATCAGGTTCAAAGCAAAACACCTTCTTGCAAGTTCACAACAAAATCCGGTTCAAAATATAAAAACTTCTCTTCTAGATGAATTGCAAACTATTTACAAGGGAAAGAGACCGGTTCAAATGGAAACAACTTTTGCAAAAGAAATTCAGTTTAACAAAATCTTTGTCAGTAAAGTAGCTGGCCTTTCTGGAGCTCAAAATCCTATTGCTGATCTCAAAGCAAGTGAAAATTCTCCTACTTCAAAGCTTCTTGAAAAATTCACTCAAGAAGACATAAAAGCAAGAGAGGCTATGCTTTCTTTGTACCGCAAAGGAGTCAATGAAACTCAAATTATTGAACTCTTATCACTTGGGTCTTTCGGGATAAACAGCAACAGGCGGCTTGTCCCCTCTCGCTGGGCAATCAGTGCATATGACAAAGCAATAGACCAAGATCTTTACAAAAATGTACGTCGGCACAGAACAATCAACAGCTATGAAGTCTATGCTATTGAAGATAAGGGGAACTTTTTTCTGATTCTTTTTTTTCCTTTTTCTTATGAAGCTGAAATCATTGAAGCATTTTCTCATACTATTGAACAGGATTATGTCAAAAATGATAATATCCTTCATAAAAAGGAACCTGCTACGGCCGGAGGCTTTTATGCAACGAAACTGGCCATGCTTGAACATCTCGAAAAACGACAAAGGAGTGCTGCTTGTCTGTCCTTGCGTATTATCGATGGGTACGACCTTCCTCTTGGCGTCGTCCTTGTCCGAGAACTTGTTCGAGAAGCATTAAAGAATCGTCCACAATGTTTCTCTTCAGAAAAAGAACTGTTTAGCTACATAAAAGAAAGGTATGCTTCCCACTATAAGCTTCTTTCTCACTCAGATTTGCTGAAGGAAAAAAGAACTCAGAAAACATTAAGAGATTTTTTTGGTTAGAAACGTTCACTGATTTGTGTTATAAGTGCATGTAAAATATTTGAGGTATTTGAGTACTCCTCTCTTGCATGAGCCCAAAGTTTGTGATGCTCTAACTGCCCTGAAAGCAGGTGTCTTATTCTTCGTAAGGACTCTAGGCATACCTCTACTTTCTCATCTTCAGTTACTGTAAAACGAAGTGCGTTCACTCTTGCAAGAACCTCACAGAGAACCTCTTCTTGATAATCAATAACGTCGTTGAGTTGTCGGACAAGGAGAAATATCTCTTGCAGCTTTTCATACTTTTCTTTTTCTACAAGGCGGATTGTGTATGTAGAAATGAGGTTGCGAAGCACGTCTCTTTCTTTTACTTCGTGTCGCAATTGGGTAAAATCTTTTCTCAAAGTCTGTAGGTCATCAAGAAATTCGACAAACTCTTTTGAAGAAAGAACTTCTCTCACTTTTTCCTCTGAACTGTGTGTGAGCATGTAAATAAGATGGTGAGTGTCCTCAAGGACGAGATCCTCACCATTATGAATTTTCTCTAATCGGACTCCCCAAAGTTTAGACTCCAAGGAATTCAACGTTGAAAGATAATCTAAAAGGCGGTTGCGGTTTGATTCCCAAGCATCTTCTCGATCGGCTTGAAAAAAAGAAGAAAACACTTTCTTTATTGCATGAACCATAAGCGAGTGTTTAGAAATATGATATATAATATTTCAGTATCACCTGAGAGGGAAAACCAAAAGCCTATATCTTTTATGCACAAAACCATAAAAAGTAAAACACAGCAAAAAAACGTATGGCAAAACTCTTTCATACCTCTCTTTGTCTTCTTCCTGAAATGAAAATGGCAAAATCAACATTCGAAATTTCTCGTGGGCTTATGCTAGCTGGAGAAAAAAGAATTCGCAAAGGTATCTGTCTTGTTATGCCTAGTACAAAGGACGCACGTTTCGGAGCTTCTGTTACTATGCTTTTCTGTTTGCACGCTTTGCAGATTATTTTTGTAAATAGTAAGTATGAAGTCGTCGACAAAGTAACGCTCAAAGCTTGGCTTCCCAATTACACTCCAAAGGCTGCTTGTCGTTATGTTATTGAAAGCTGGCCCGGAACTTTTGATAAGGTACATGTTGGAGATGTGGTTGAAATAAAGACAAGAACAAAAAAATAGAAAGTGATGAAAAAAACTCATATCTTGGTATTCGTTCCTCCCCATTAAACTCTGCGCAGATACTTTGTCTTTGACGTAAACCCTTTAACAATCTCGACATGCTCGCCGCGCTCCTTGCGAAACAAAGTCACCAGTTCAGAGTTTGCCTTCCCATCTTCGGGAGGACTGTGAAGCCACACGACAAACTGCTCCCCATCCCATTCAATCTTTCTTTGAGATGAACGCGGTTTTACTCTAACTTTGAGAAGTTCCACTTTGATTTGTCTTCCTACTTGCATTAAGTAAAGAATCGTCGTACATAATTTTCAGACCATTGTCAAAGGAAACTAACTCGAAACTTTGTACTGTGCCGCTAAAGGAAAACTTTCTATCATAACTCATTGTGAATGTGTAATTGTGAAGATTAACTTCAAAATTCTCAAATTCATAGGTTAGTACTTTGTCCAATTTAATAATTCCTTCGTCAAAGAAAAGTGAGAGATCATCATAGTGAAGATCCAACGAAGTCTTCCCTTCGGAAACTAATTCTAAACCTGAACTATCTAACGAAAAGGCGTTCTTATCGTACTCAATGTTTGATCCGTTGCCTCGCAATACGATACTTTCATTTTCATAAAGTATGTAGCCATCAAAGTTTGTAATGTGAATGTCATGTGAACCATCATTAATTGAATATTGCGAACTTTTCAGAGAAAAATCATTTGAAGAAATACTTAAGTTTCCTTTGTAATATAGGCTTAGATTGTTCAACTCACCTACAAGTACAACGGTTTTTTCTTCTTCAGAATTTGTCCCAAATGGCTTGAAGTCACCGAAAAAAATGTAAAGAACTAGAAGAAAAATGAGAAGAATTCCAATGTGTACGGCTATTGCTTTGTAGTTCAACTTTGAAGAACCTGTTCTGGAACTTGAGGAAAGTCCGTCGTCAAAACTTCGTCGTGGCATAGAAAAAATCTAATCTATAGCTTTATAAATCTTCTGACTTTGCACGAAGCATGGGTGAGGATTACTATCTTGAAGTAGAGGAAGGATCAAATCTTAGACTTCCTTCAAATACAAAAACTTCTTCTCGACAAAGATCTTCAGATAAAAAATTTTCCCTTCTCAAGTGGATATTTATTGTCATTCTCCTTCTTTTTCTTTATGTAAATTATAATAATGTGGCCTTATTTTTTCTCTACCTTATGACGTTACATCCGACGTTATACCAAAATTATTTGTTTATTGAACATCAAATTGTAAGTAATACTTTGCTTGGAATGTTCTTTATTGCAACTTTGGGTTCTCTGTTTTTCCTTCTTCTTCCTCTTGAAGCTCTTTTTATTTACTACCTTGATTCTAGTCTTCATGCTTCGTATGTCATTCTTGGAGTAGTCTTAGCTGGGAGTATGCTTGCAATGAGTTTTAATTATTTTTTTGGAAGAATTCTTGGAGAGAGGGTTCTTCGCTGGATGTTCAAACGCAACTTTGAGAAGTACGAAGATAAAATCGACAATTATGGTGGTTATGTTCTTTTCTTTGGTTCTATCCTTCCTGGCCCAATAGAACTTCTGGCAGTTTTTTTTGGTGGGTTCAAGTTTCCTTTCTCGCGTTATTTTTATCTTGTTTTTATGGGAAGACTCATTAAATTCTTACTTCTCTTTATAGCTTACTCTTTTTTTTGGGATAGCATTATTTTTTATTATGACGGCGTACTTGAAAGCTTTGGCGTGCTTGGCGAGTTGTGGTGAGGTAAAGATAACTTTTGAAAAACTCTGCCTTTGGAAATATATTTAAATTCAAGAAAGATCAAGATGATATGAACGTAAAAGGGTTGGGGTCACTTGTAACTACTTTTCTTCTCCTTGCTGTTACGGTTCTTGTAGCTCTGTCATTTCAAACTTGGTATTCTTCTTTCTCCTTAAACAAATTTACTGAAACAGAAACAAAAGGAAAAATGGGAGATCTTGAGATTATTGATCTTCAACCTGACGAGCTTTTTATTAGAAATACAGGAAACTCAAATGTTTCTTATTCACAACTCAAAATAAATTCACAAACCTGTAATATAAACGGGATTCTGGAATCTGGCTTGCATCCTATTGATTTGGACAATTGCGATATTAACCTTGAGAGACAATCTATAAAACTCGCTTTAGTTACGGATGAGGGAATCCTAGAAAAAACTATTTATTCTACACTCGTAACACAAAAGACATACATGCTTTCCTCTGTACAGGACTTTTTAGGTGGATCTGCAACATTTGACAGTTTTTCTCCGGTGAGGTTTAGCTCTGAAAATGGAGGACAAATGAGTTTGGAGTACGACAATGTTTATGCGTATGCTGTTGACTTCTTAAAGCTCCCTTCATACCCACATGAGGCAAAACTTATAGGTAATAACTTGTATGTTCTTAGTTGGAAAGGAGTTTCAATTATTGACACAAAGGGCACAATAACTCCATCTGACGATGAACTCATAGCAAATTACAATGGAACTTTCTTCAACAACACTATAGGGTTACGAGATCTAAAAGTAGATGAAACAAATAATCTTCTTTACATTGCAGGCTCTACGACAGTCCCTTCAACTTCCAATTCTATTTTTGTTATTGATACCATGGGAACAGCAACTCAAGCAGATGATGCTTTAATTCACATTTACAATTCAACTTCCAGTCCTAGCATCTTGAATACGTATCTTTCTCAAATTCAAGTAGATACAAGTAATGGACTCATCTATTTTGGAAGTTATTACAATAGCTCTTTCTATGTTATTGACATGCAAGGAACCCCGAAAAATTTTGCTGATGATACTATTTCGTCGTACTCCATTGCCTCAGTAGAAACTGTTTATTTTGATGCTGATGAAGATGCTCTTATCATAGGTACAAATGGACAAGGAGTTTTTATTATAGATAGAAATGGTACACCCCATGACGTCAATGATGATCTTGTTAATAGATATTATAGTGGAAGTACTCCCAATTTTTTAAGTTCCGACCCTGATTCTCTTTTTTACTTAAGCAATGATAGAATTTATTACTATGATTGGAATAGAGAATATTACGAAGCCTTGGATACGAATGGAACTTTGACTGATATGTCGGATGACATCATTTATAATTCAAAAAATACCTTAAATTCACTTTGGGCAGAACTTAATACTTATGCATGGAGTACCTTTTTTCATTATGACAATGTCACCCATTATCTTTATTTTAAAACCACCAATACGGATAACCGAATATATGTTATAGATACAAATGGAACTGCTACTTTTTCTGACGACAGCCTTGTGAAAACTTATAATCCTTCAGAATCACCAATACTTAATTTAGGGGATTCAAGTTGGAATCCAACAGAACAAAAACTAGGAAATGATTCCCTTATTTTTCTTAGTGGAGCAGACAAATTACTTGTTTTTAATGCAAGTCCAACTTCCACATATAACTCAAATGGAACATATGTCAGCCAATTTATTCCCATTAATGTTACAAAGTACAAAACTCTTTCTTGGAAAGGGGAGAATCAATCTGGACAAGGCATAAGCTTGCAAACTCGTGCAACAAATGATTCTCTTGTGAAGTACTTTGAGGACTTTGGCGCTACCTTTAATCTTTCAGACGTAGGAGACTTGAATGCGTGGGGTCAAAGTCAAAGCAATGTTTCTCTTAGCTCAGGAATTCTCTCTCTTTCAAATTGTACATACACAAATTGGTGTGATATTTCTATTGATACAAAAAGCAGTAGTCCACGAGGAGTAAGAGTAACTGCGCGAGTAAGAGTCCTTTCTCAAAATCCTTCTTCAAAAGAACTTTGGATGTATCAAAATGATTGGTGGAATTCAGCTTACAATGATATTGTAGACTTCTCGGACTGGACACTTCTTTCCTTTGTCTCTCTTGGAAGTACAGTTGAAACTATTGGTTTTGAACTTTATGCACCAAGCAACAACTTAGCTCCAGAAGACGAAATACAAGTTGACTGGATAAAGATTGAAGATTTTGAAAATACAAATTGGGGGGCTTGGTCTACTGAGTACACAAACGCCACAGGTTCAAACATCACGACAGACCTCGAGAACATGACGTACTTGCAAGTCAAAGTGAATTTGTACACTAATGATTCAAGTCAAACTCCGACTTTGCAGTCCTTTACATTGAACGAGTAGGAAAACCTTATAATTACAGAAAAAATAACATTTTTCATGGACGACAAAAAGATTCGCTTTCTTGGAACAGGCGATTTTCACTCTGACAAACAACTGGTGAAAGCAATTCAAAACTATGTTGATCTCAAAAACATTGACTTTGTTCTCTTTGTCGGCGACCTTTCAGATAAAAACAATGACTTTGCAGACATGTTTGGAATTTTCAAAGGAAAACCCATTTTTATGGTGCCGGGCAATCACGAAACAAAAAGCAAACTCAAAAAACTTGAAGAACACTATGGTGTGCACCTTGTCGGAAATCACCCTGTTCAAGTTCACAAAGATCTTGTCATATTTGGAACAAACTACCTCAGTATTGGCCCTTATGGCTTGCCCGAAGAAGAAATATTTGAAAATCTTTTGCAAAATTATGCTGCCATTGAAAAGATCAAATGCAAAATTCAGCTTTCTCATCTTCCTCCTGCAGAAACTGAAATAGGAGAAGCATCACCCTTCTTTCCTATGATTGGCGGCTCTGTTGCCGTCAGAGAATTTCTCGAGAATTTCAAACCAGACTTAACATTGTGCGGCCACATACACGAAAGCTCCGGACTCGAGGAAATCGTGAACAAAACAAAGCTCGTCAATGTCGGGAGAACATTCAAAGTCTTTGAGTTTGACCCGAAAACATCAAAAATTGAAACTGTTGAAGAATAGTTTTTACCCAGCAAAAATAATATTTTTCGTCTGCTGTCTTTCAATACGAACTGCGCGTTCAAGCTCAAGCTCCTTAAGATAATTGTAAAACGTGGCTTTTGAACAATACCGAAAATGCTCGACAAACATAAACTTCAATTCTGCAAGGTTCATTCCTCCTTCACTAATCATAGAAACAATTTTCTTCTTGAGAAGTTCCCTTTTATTTGCCTTAGCTTTAAACGCCAAAAGCGCCTCGTACGGATCAGCAGCAGACGACAAAGAATGAGCTTCCTTAGCTTTCTTTGGCAAAACTTGAACGGGAGGAAATTCCGTTTGGACAGGAACTTGCGTTTGTACGCTTTGTTGTTGAGAAAAAGATTTTATGTAATCAAGTGCTATCATCACACCCTTAAGTTCAGCTCGAAGGTCTGCAAGCTCATCCGACATTTCCCTCTGTCGTGCCCGCAAATTCTCATTTTCCTTTTCCAAAAGAAAGACCTTGTCTGTAAAAGAGCCCTGAGAGCTACGTAAAGAATCAATATCTGTCCTGCAATTCTCAAATCCTTTTTTGACTGACTCTCGAAAAGCTGGATCCATACAAAATGATTCTTTTACAGATATATAGTATTTTTGTATAACCACAAGTGACAAAAAAGAAGTTCAAAGATTTTCCACCACCTAGGTGATAAAATTTCAATCCAAATCAAATTTCTCTCTTTGCTCAATTTTACGTGCAGCGATAATGTCGTCAATGCGAAGCAAGGTCACAGAGCACTCCACTGCGCTCAGATAAGCCTGCTTTTTCATAAGATAGGTTTCTAAAACTCCTTCTGCCAACAAATCTTGTGTCCAGCCCTTGCTTGCATGAACTCCTGCGTACGAGTTTTTATTCTTTTGATGTTCAGAAACAAGCTTCGTCATTACCTCCAATTCCTCATGACCACAATTCTGACAAAGGGAGCGCGGAATCGTTAGTAGTGTCCGGGCAAATGCTTCAATAACAAGCTGCTCGCGTACTGGCAAAGAAGAAGCAAAATCTAAGAGAACCCTATGAAGATGCAACTCCACAGAACCGCCACCTGGCAAAAGTTTCGGACAAGATAAAATAGTTTGCAAGGTTCCTAAAGCATCATCAATGGCTCTTTCAAGTTCGTCAAGCTGAAAATGACTAGAAGCTCTAAGAAGCAAAGTTTTTACGTTTCCTTTTGGAGCCAAAACCTTAACTTGTGAAAACTCAGAATCTTTTTCAAAAGAAAGAGAGGAAAGTTCACCCAAATCTTCTTTCTTAAGATAATGTAAATCAGAAATAATACGCGCTGAACTGCACAAAGCAAGCTTTTCCAAATCTGAACGCTTGACTCTGCGAAGCGCCAACATTCCCCTTTGAGCAAACAAAGCTGCAAGTCTGTCGTCAATACCTTTTTGACACACGACAAAGGTAACTCCAAGTTCGCTCAGCTTTGTACACATGTCCTCAATGTACTTCCTTTCCCTTTCAAGGTATTCCTCAAAATCCTGCGCCGTCTCCAAAGAAAGTTTTGTATCGCCTTCAGGTTCAGGAGCTTCAAGAGCAGAATCAATCAAAAGAACTTTGGCTTGCTCAAGCTTTGTCGGCATCTGAGGATGAATGGGCTCTCGATTAAGAGAAATTCCTTCAAAAACACAACTCTCACTACAATCCTTCCCTACTTCCTTTGCAAGAGAAATATGATCCCGTAAAAGAACTTTCTTTCCATTGCGTTCACTAAGAAGGGAAAGAAGAAGGGGAATTAGTGTGTCGAGTGCAAACTCTGAGGATTTGCCGCTCAAGGTCGTTTTCAAAAGCTCGCTCAAAGCTTCTTTGTCCTGGCTTTGTAGTTCAGAAGAATAAACATCAAGTTCCTGAAGAGCTTTTCCCAGAGCTTTTTTGTACGAATGGACAATGCTATTTTGATGAAATCCTTTTTCCATAAGCTGCTGCGCCTCATACAACAACTCCGCTGCCAAAAGAACAACACTCGTCGTGCCATCCCCAACTTCTCTTTCCTGAGTTTTGGCAATATCAACTAAAATCTGTGCTCCGGGATGCTCAACGTCCATCTCCCGCAAAATTGTCGCCCCGTCATTTGTTATTGTCGTCGTTCCGTAACTGTCAATCAACATCTTGTCCATGCCCATAGGACCAAGAGTCGTACGAATTAACTCCGCAACCGCGCGCGCAGCTTCAATATTAGAGGAAAGAGCATCACGCCCCTTCACTCTTTGAGTCCCATCATGCAAGGCAGAATTATCCTTTGTACGCACCATACAAGCAGGGAAAAATTATTACATATAAATCTTCTTCTTACTCATTTCCAAAATAAGTCCTGAGCCAGCCCAAAGCATACACTTCTTGGTCCACCACATTCCAGACAACCAGCAGGAAGATTAAAGTCATTTCCCGCAATTTTCTGAACAAAGAGGTACATATGCGCAAGCAAGCAGTCCAAAGCAAAAACTCCCTCCTCGTGGGATCTTTCTCATCATACTGATTACTTCTTCTTGAAATGGGCTAAGAAAAAACCTTGAGTTCCAGAAAGAGGCGGGTGAAGACGAACAGTTTTGCTTAGGACAGCTTTTGGCATTTCATCTAGAATTTGTTTTCTTTTGAGAATATACTGAGGCTTTGTTTCAAACTGAAAAGAATGTTGGATTTTTTCTAAGCTTAGGGGAAGATGTTTGAGGGCCCAGGCAACATTTTCTTCGTTTTCCTGCACTTCAAGTGAACATGTAGAATACAAAAGAAGTCCTCCCCTACTAAGAAGAGAAACTGCTTTTTCCAATAGTTTTTTTTGCAAAACTGCTCTTTGCTCAATGCCCGAGATTGTCCTTTTCCTTGTCCAATTTTTGTCGGCCACCATATTTCCTGAACAGGGAGCGTCAAGCAAGATAAGATCAAATTGCTCTGTACTTTCAAATTCTTCTCCTAAAACGTTCCTTACGGTTATGTTCTTGAAATTGTGTTTTTGAATGTTGTTCATCAGTTTTGTAAGGCGCTTTTGTTCTGGTTCGAGAGCTGTTATGTGATAGGGCGTTCCAAGGTAAGTTAGCATGTCTGCAAGTTGAGTTGTTTTTGATCCGGGCGCTGCTGCCATATCTAAAATTTTGAGGGGAAGAGGATTTGCAAGAATTGAATGTGGAATTGTTGCAACAGGAATTTGGGATGCAATATCCTGAGGATAAATTTTAGCACTAAGGGCAAGTAAGGTTGAGGCTGGACTGCAATAACTTTTTACTATGAGAAGTGCATTTGGTAAAAATGTCGAACTTACTTTTATCCTATTTTTTGAAAATTCCTGTTGAACTTCCTTAAATGTTGTTTTTGAAAGATTTATTCTCACGGTCTTATTCTCGTACGATTTTTGAAGAAAAAGAAGTTTATCGTAGGTCCCTTTTCCAAAAAGTTTATCATAATGAAGAATAAACATATTTTTTTCGGCCTTCTTTGGAAATGCTTCCCGCTCTTTGTACGGCCTTGGCTTTGAGAACTCTCTTTTCTTCTGAAGTCCTCTTTTTTGGTCAGCCATTTCTTTTTTCATACGAATATAAAAGAAGATGTGTTTAAAACAGTTGCGAAGCGCTTGTAGTGATCCGCAGAAGTTTTTAACTTCGCTACATAGCAAACGAACAGAGTGAGAGGAAGGAGACAAAAAGAAGTACTTTTGTGGACGACTATAGCTACTTAAGAAGATCGACACCCATCGTGCGAATAATCTGTTCTCGCAAACTATTGCCTTTTTGGTCTTCTTCGGAAATAATGACGACAATGGGTTTGAGAAGCTTTGTGATTGCATTCTTAACACGCACGGACAATGTTTCGTAGTCCTTTTGCGACAAAATAATAATGCCCACATCTTCCTTTCCACTCATCAGAGTTTCAAGCTCAGACAAAGCTTTGCTTTCTATTCCAACAAGTTCGAATCCTAGGGTAAACTCTTCTTCTCCCACTACAATTATTTTTGTCATTCTCGAATTAACTCCGCAATTTTTTCATCTTCTACTTTTAGATATTTTGCCTTTAATAATATTCTTAGACGACTTACCTCACGCTCAGCATCAAAAAGATATTTCATAACATAAAAAGGAGAACCAAACTGAACACTGTGAAGAAGCTTTTGAGCATGAATTTTAGCTCGCATAAGTGCAGCATCCATGTCTTCAAGGTCTGCAATTTCTTCTCCACATTCTTCCTTTACAACTTTTTTTACTATTTGAAATGCTTCTTCAAAGGTTTTATTTTCCAGATCTTTGAACAGCGAAAAGGGAATATCTCCCGAGGGTATCAAAAAAGAGAAACTATCTTTACTTTCTTCACTTACTTCTTCTTTCTTCAGGCGTAGAAATGTTCGTGCATTAAGGAGATCAATTTGATGAGTAATTATTTTTAGGTATTTGTTTTCATCGTGTTTATTGTATTGCACTTTACACTTTGCAAGGGTGTTGTAATACTGGTTGTAGAGAAAATTTTCAAATTCATACAGGCCTTTTTCATATTGAATGAGGCACTCCTGTGAATCCAATCCCATTTTTTTTGTAAGGTATAGTATTGCTTCTTTACTATCCCCCATTTCCTGAGCCTTAAGACATTTTTCTTTGTTTCTTTTATCACCAATAAGAAAGGGGAGAATATCTTCCTCTGACGCTTTTTTGCATCGAATCAAAGCCAGAAGATTGTGAATTTTATATTTCTGATAATAGCTCTCTAAAAGTTCTTTATTCTCTTTGCATGAGGTTGCAATACACTTTTCATATATTTCGGACATATGATCATTGAGAATTTGTTCTATAAGGTAGAATCCTTGATAATGAAGATAAGAAATATCAATTGATTTTTTGTAGCCATGCTCTTCCAGATATTTGAGAATTTCAGTAAAACTTAGTTTAGACAGTTCTGAAAAGGTTTGCTCTGAGAAAAGCCGAGAGTATTTTACGCTTGTACGAGCTCCTTCATAAGGGCTTTTTTTGAGTTTGAGAATTCTTTGTTTCATTTTCCAAAAAGAATCTTTTGCAATTCTTCCTCCTTTTCTGCAAAGAGCCCGGCAAGAATTCGGTCGAAGGTATAATCAACAATATGTTTGCCAAAATTCTTCTCAAGAATCATCCCATTTTTCACTCTGGCATCTTTTGAAACTTTAATGTTTTTTCCAACAATTTTTTGTAAGATTGCTTGATCTTGGGGATTGCATCTCACATGCTCTGCACTGAAATGGCGACAGGCATTTTTGTAGAGTCGTTCTAGAAGTTTTTCTTTTTGTTTGTCGTCAAGCGCTAAAATAGTCTTTCTTACATTGTTTTTAACCGTTTCAAGAATGCTGCATTTTTCTTCTAGAACTCTTTCTTTTGCCTTTTTCTTTGCGGTCCCCTCTATTTTTTTTACTTCTGGAACAAGCTCACTGTTTCTCCTTTCTCGAATTGCTTTTTCATATGCGACAAGCCGGTCTTGTGATTCCATTTTCAGACGAGCAATATACTCGTCAGTCTCTTTTTCCTTTGTCACAGCCTCCTCACGGGCTTGCTTGAGAATGGAATCTGACATAACATCGAGGGACATTTTTTTGTAAAAAGGTTTTCCCAAAAAGAATGGGTAACTAAACTTTATACTCCTTTAATCATTACGATAACCAGGAAACCAAAGATCAGAATTGTCTCTGGAAGAACTGCAAAAATAAGTGCTTTTGCAAAGAGTTTTGGATCTTCGGAAATTGCTCCGATTGCTGCCGCTATCGCCTCTTTTTGTGCGAGTCCTGTACCAATTGCTGCAAGACCAAAAGCAAGCCCTGCACTAAATGCCTGCATGCCTTCAGTCGTTATGAGTGATTCAACTGCCATGATACACTGGCTGAATGAGAATGACTTTATTAATGTTTGTTTTGCTTTTCCTATTGTGAGAATTTCTGTTCCTGGAGATAGGAGGTTATCACATCATCAATGACTGCGATATTTTTGATAGTTTTGGATTTAGGGTTCTGAGTGTAATCTTGTATCCACGCAATACACTCACTCACATCTTCAATAATGAGATCTGAAAATGTAAAAAGAAAGGGATGAATCCAGTCGCCAATGTGCGTGTTATCAAAAACAATGTCTGATCTTCTATGGGGACTATTTTTTGGGATAACTGAGATAATTGGCTTGGAGAAATATTTTGCAATGAGAATTTCCTGAGAGGTTCCAACGCCCATACTATTCTCAGAATTGACAATAACGAGGTCACAATTCCTAATGTGATTTGCACAATGTCCCACCAAAAGTAAGGGTTTTGTCTCGTCGCGCCATGTGTCGCCATCATTGATTTCGACATTTGGAATTTGTGAAAGCTTTTCTAGGTATTCTGGTTTCCAATCTTTCCAGCTTTCTCTTTCTCCATCTCCTTTTGGAATTGAACCTATTATGAAGATTCTTGTGCACATTTTTTTTGAGGAAAGTTCTTGGATATTTTAAATATATTCATATTTTTGAAAAACTCTTTCGGATTTCACATTGTGTTTTTTGTTTTCTTCCCAACGATAAGCTTGTAAAACTTACGGAGCAGCAGCAGGTTTTTCTCCGAGTGAACGTAAAATGAAAAGAAGAGAACTTGCTAAAATACAGAAGAGGCTAAAGCTCATTGCATAGTATCCAAGTTTAAAGGAATAACTCACAATATATGCAATAAGGAAGGGAACAAGTACTTGAAAGAGAAAGGAAATTTGATTTTGTAGAGACAAAAGAGTTGCTTTGTAACGCTTATCAGAAAGATAATTTGTTAAGATATACTGTTCAAAAATTGGCCCGCGCCCAAATACATATCCTGCCTTTACTATGAAGAGGGCTGCTGCGAACCAGGGGTTGTTTGTATATGCAATCAGAAAAAGTGAAAGAGGAAAAAAGACTGTCTCAAACAGGAGAAGTTGCTTGATAGAAACATGTTTTTCAATAAAAGGAATTGCATTACCAATAAGAAACCAGACTAAACGTGATAATCCCATAACAAAACCAACATACAAAACTGGATAAGACAAGGACTCCAAATATACATATTTGAAAACATCTCCCAATGAGAATCCTAATACTGTCCCTGTAAAGAGAGCAAAAGGAAAAAAATTGAGAGATTTTGTTTCCCGCAAAATTTGTGAAATCGTCTTCTGTTTCTTCTCTTGCTCAGTGGTTTCTTCTTTTGGAGTAACGAGAATTAAAGAAATAAGAAGACCAAAGATATCGAGAACTAGACTTATTATTAAGGGAAGGATAATATTAATGGTAGTGAAAAAAGGGAGGCCAATAATAAAAAAGACACTCAAAAGAGAAACATTTGCTTTTGTTTTTCCAGTTATTTTTGAAAAATCTTTTTCTCGTCCTAAGCTATGCAACGTATCATGCATGAAAGCAGATATCGTTCCTGAAACAAATGCTGTTGATATTGTTAAAAGAATAGATCCTAAAATAAACCCATAAAATGTTTGAAAAAAGATAAAACAAAATGTTGAAAAAAAAAGGGAAACTTTTGCAAGAACGAGAGTAAACTTATGACCCAAACGATCTGAAAGATAACCTGAGGGAATTTCTAGAAGAAAACCTGCAAGGTTACCGATTGCAGTATAAAACCCTATTTGTTGGGCAGTCGTATTTGGGAGAGTCAAAAAATAAATTGATAATATAGTCATGAAATTTCGTCTTTGAGTAAATAAAAAGAAGAAGTATTTCCAGAGATTTGAGTTGAGATTTGACATTTCTTCTTTAGCTTTTCTGGAACTGATTTTAAATATCTTTCCACTCCTATGACTCTGAAAAAATCTTTGTCGTTTCTCTTTGGATGGCTCTCTTATGATGCTAATAAGAAAATGCATTTGCAGAAGTATAGAGAATTTTGAAAAAGCCCTAAAATTCTCAAAGAGTGTTTAGAAAACTCCCTTCAGATACCAAAATTTAGTGAATAAATTTTGGATTCGTTGGTTTTTCGAAACCCTCTATAGCCATCCACAAAAATAATTATTTTTGTCTTCTCTCCACTCACTTTGTTTGTTTGCTATATAGTGTTCTCGAAGTTAAAAGCTTCTACGGAGCACTATAAAAAAGTTGACCTTGTCTTTTTTTTGTTTACTCCTACAAAAGAACAGCATAGTAACTTAAACATCATTTTTCTTGTTTTTTGTATGGAGAACCTTGGTGCAGAGGAACTTATTGAAATTAGTTTAGCTTTGCTTTTTATTCTGGCAATTCTTGGTTTTATTGCCGTTCTTGACAAGCATTATCCTGAAGCCGTGTACGTCGCAAGTGAAACGTCTCTCCTCTCTTCTCTTCTTACTCAAAGAGATGATATTACTGTTGAACTCGCATACAGCTCAGACACAGAGCTGCGAGTGGAAGATTCAGTAGTTTATGTTTCAGTAGATGGTTCAAAAGATGCAAAGGGGATAGTTATTGGGGAAGGCTCCTCTCTTAAAAAAAAGGAAGATGGAGTTGTTGTGATAACATAAAATCCCCACTAAAATGAATATTGACGCTTATCTTCACAGCATTTCTTCTCTTATGGAAACGGGACAACTTAGTGAGGAAGTAAAATTACACTATTTTGAGAGTGGAGTTCTTCTTCCTGAACATCTTATTTCTTTTGAGGATTGCAAGATCTATGAGGCAATAGTACGCTTTGAACTTGATGATGGGAGAGGCTTTCTTGTTAAGGACAAACCTTTGCATTTTTTTCTTGCTTATGGACTTATTCTTGAAGCGGGAACTGAGTTTTTCTTGTGTAAAGAGAAAGGAAAAGGAGAACTGATTATGAAAGAAGAAACGTTCAAGATTCTTGATACTCTGTACCCCGGACGCTTTGAAAAAAAAGGCATACTTGCAGCAGAAGACCTTAAGGGAAAAAATTTTGAATATCCTTATGAGCGTGTAAAAATGATTCATGACCTTGGTGTTTATTGTAATCAGATGAAGCATTTTAAAATGTGGAAATTTCATTTTTGTACTTGTTCTGGCGGCCTCTTTCTTCCTACGGTGTATGAAGATCATTTTGACGAAGCCCAGAGAATGACTTTGCCTGTCGTGAGCCTTTTGGACAAAGAAAAAATTCGTAGCTCTGACATTTCTTTTTTTTCAGAGGGAGAATTATTAGGAGCGCTCAAACCATTTTGTCTTTTCAAATCAACTGTACGCTGCCCGTTACATTTAAAGAAGAAAACACCCCTTTTCTTGGATGTAGGACGCCATCTCTACTTCTCGTTAAATCCTTCTCATATGTTTTCTTTGGTGCTTCATGCCGACAGAACAAATGTTGAAAAAGATACATTAATTCAGTTACTTCGCCAAATGAATGGGGTTCGTGTTAGTTCAAATAGTGGAACTCTTCCTTTAGTTCTTTACAAAAATTATTCTCGTGGAACAAGTTATTCTCCTTCTAGTCAACAAGACTTTCTTGAGAGGAGTGGGAGAGATTTTCAGTTAGAGGCCTCATTTTTATCTTCTCTTCAAATTATTATGGAAGGCGGGACAAAGGGTGAATATCAACACCTTTTTCTTCGCAATGACTTTTTAGGTGCTGTTGAAAAAATGCAAGATGAATATACTGCTTCATTTGAACATCCTTATGAACTTATTTTAGGATTGACGGCGTGTAAGGAGGTTAGAAATATTTTGCATGTTGAAACCTTAGATCAAAAGCAATTAGAGGAATTTTTTTCTACATTGCTCCTTCTTCTGGAAGCGTTCATAAAAGAATGTATTCTTGAAAATAAGATTCCGAAACAACATGACTTTACTTCTCCACTTGAAGTGTATTTTGTCAGTCTTTATGCTAGTCTTTTCAAGAGTTTTCGGGAATTTGAAAATTTTCCTTCTCGAAAGCACCTCTTAGAGGTTTTATCTGCAACTGTACAAAGGGCAGCTAAGGTTCTCTCTCACTACCTTCTTCGGCCAAATGAGCTTTACTTTGTCGGCGCATTCCTTGTCCAATGCTTCTTAATGGCAAAAAACTTGGATACAGAAAAGACACATTCACTTACAGAAAGATTTGGCGATCTCTTTAATGCTAGCCATTTTATTTTGGCGCGATTTTCGTTAGCACAAGATATAGAAAATCTTATTGATGATTGTATTTTTGCAGAGGAGATGTCTTCACAAAAAAGTGTTAAGATCTTAGTTAAACAGCGTTTTGATTTTTCTCTTGTTTCGGAAGCTTCACTTCTTCTTAAAGTACCCCCCTCGCATGATTTTTTTATTCGACCAAATAGTAAGAGAATAAAAAAAATTTTTCCTTTTTCGGCACGAGAAGTTGAAGCTCAACTTCTTCAGCAAAAACTGTATTTTGGAAAAGATTTGTATGTTCTTATTAATGGACGAGAAACAAAAGTTCCTCCGGGCTGCTATGACGTTGAAAGAGTCTTTAAAACTTATCGTGTTCTTAGAAACAATCCATTCATGGAAGTTCTAGTACAGTAATTTTGCTCTCAACCTTTCTTTTTTCTTAGGAGAGTTTTTTTGTAGGACAGTTCAACTCTTAGGACAGTGAAAAGTTTTCCTTAAGGGAAGTACTTTTAGTTTTATAGTGCTTTTAGCGGTAAAATCAAGGATTAAGATGAACTCTCACTTATGCAACACAGCAACGAGGAGTCCGGAATCTTCGCTTATGATCTGTACGCTTGCAATCCCTTGCATAAACGTAACAAAGCTCTCCAGTTTGTGTGAGAGAACATTGTCTGCCATAATCAGAGCACGAGGAGCAAGAAGCTCACGTCGTAGCATAATCTCAAGAAGGTCCTGATAAAATTTTTGACAAGCATCAAGAAAAACACAGTCAAATTTTTTGTCTATCTTCATAGTTTCAAGAGCTTCTCTTGCCTCTGCATGAAGAAGAAGAATATTTTTTTGTGGTTCAAGAGAATCAAAGGTTTTTTGTGCTAGCTTTGCTCTGTGCGGATCAACTTCGACTGTCGTTATTTTAGCGTCAGCGGACAAATTTTTTGCAAGCCACAAAGTCGAGAAACCATTTGAAGTTCCTATTTCCAAAATACACTTTGGTTGCTTCAAAGAAACAAACTCACTAAGAATTAAACCTTGATTCCAAGAAATATTCCAATACTTTGCACCGCCATCTTTCTCAGAAGAAAGCTTGCAAAGAGCCTTCTCAATCTCCATCCTAATAAGAATTACCTGTTATTGTTTAACTTACGCTTTCTGGCTCTCATAATCTTTTTCTGCCATTTCCAGCGCATTTGGCCTTTCTTTTTCCATCTTCGGGAACTTCTTTTCATCTAGTCAAATAAATGGGAATCTTTTTTTAAAGTTTTGCTTTATCTAGATTTTGTGTAGAAGTGCAAAGACTCAAAGCCGCCAAACTCAAGAACCAAGTAAAGAAATCGCTAAACTGTACCTATTCCAATCGGAGCAGAGCTCCGGGGCATTACGGCACTTTTCAAGACGCGATTTCATTACTCCCAGCTCGGGTGGCCGCAGCAAAGCTGAGGAATATAATAATGCCCAGCTAAGGAAACAACAAGATTAAAAAGAAAACTAACAATTGTTAACTTATGATTGTACCTTCTGAGATCTTGTACTGGGAAATCCTGCCGGCGCTGCGTCGTGAATTAGTGCTTTCCTTCAAAGAACAAGGCCAGCAACAAAGTGAAATTGCTAAAATCCTCGAACTAACTCCTTCTGCCATTTCTCAATATCTCAAAAGCAAACGCGCAACAAATATAGAGTTCAGTCAAAGCTTCAAGAAAACAATTGTAGAATCTGCACAAAAAATTCTGCAAAAAGAAAGCACGGCATTTGAAGAGACAAACAAACTTCTCAAACTCTTTGAAAGCGATAAACACTTATGCAAACTATGTCAAAACAAAAATAATATTACTACAAACTGTAATGCTTGTTTTAAGGATTAAAGTTAGGCAAATTTCTTAACAGCAAAGACGCTGCCCATACCTAAAAGAACAAGAAAGAGAAGAAGAAGAACAGAGCCAACACTAAAGACAAAGTCTCGAACAATGGATGAAAGTGGAATAAAAATACAGCCAAGAACAAGTCCTAAAAGTAAATACAAAGTCTGAAAACGATAATGCTCAAAAAGCCAAGTAATCACTCGCGAGATAACAAAAACACCGCAAACAGCACCGAGAGCAAAAGCAAGCAAAATCACGTACTCACTAGCAACGTGGTTCACCGCTGACAAAACAGTTTCGTACAAACCCATAATCAGCAAAATAAAAGATCCTGAAATCCCCGGCAAGAACATTGCAGAAATAGCAAGGAATCCTCCCAAGAAAACGTAGAGTAAAGAAACAGAAGCACCTTGAGAAGGAGACAGGAAAAGCAAAAGCAGACCTAAAACAAAACCAAAAGCAAAAAAGGAAAGATTTACTTTGTTGTGCTGGCGTCCTGTCTCGTCATAGATTGCCTTGGAAGAAGCCAAAATCAATCCAACAAAAAAAGTAAGAACATACTCCTCATACGTCAAAAGTAAGTACTCAACAACTTTGGCGCCCGTAAAAATGGCAGTTCCAATACCTGCAAAAAGAATGAGAAGGAAAAAAATATCAAAGCGTGACTGTAAAATCTCTTTGCATTTCTTCCAATCTCGTGAAAAGAAAGCCAAAAAAAACTCATATACATTTACGGGAGAAATATTGTGGACTGCCCGAACAAGGCGCTCGTAAATGCCCGTAATAAAAGCAATAGTCCCGCCAGAAATTCCTGGAACTAAGTCACAAAGACCCATCAGAAAACCCTTCAAGTACAAAGAGAAAGAAAGTTCGGACTCCTTTTTTTGAGACTTTTTTCCAAACGATGAAACCATACTGAAAAGAAAAAATAAAAAAACTTCTATAAATCTATGCGAACTTTAAGGAAGAACGACAGAGTATGTTTCCCCGTCTTCTTGGTATGTCAGAGTAACGGAGGATTCTTTGGACATGTCAAGTGGCACAGTAAAAGTGTGTGCTACAACATTATCTGGCTTTTCTTCAACAGCAAACTCTGAAACAGCAATGTCATTAATGGTGAGAGAAGAGCTTAGCTCCTGGTCATAATTAATCTGAACATGAGTTAATCCTGTCTCATCCGTAAAGTTGCTGAAAAGGCCTGGTTGAAGTTTAAAGTTACCATTAAATTCATAATCGTCCTCATATACTTCAATATACGTATTAACAACGACAGAATCGCTCCCTTCCGAAATCAAATAACGACGTTGATAGGAATCTTTTTTTACTCCTTCTCGCTGCTCCCCAAGTGTCACATAATTTTTTGCAAGAGTATCTGTTACTAGCCCTAAAATCTGCTCTTCCAAATCAGTATTTTCATCATACATAATAACTTCACCTCCCGTTTTTGTCGCAACTTTTGTCACTTGTTCAAGATGTTTCTCTCTTGTTTCTGGATGAAAAACTGAAGAGCCAGGGTAATTGGGGTCTTCTCCACATCCAGGACAAGCAGCTGAAAGACATCCCGTCACCGTCCCTAAACCTTGTTCCTGTGCGTACCATGAAACATTCTCTCGTTGGTAACTATTCGCAGCCCCTCCAGGAATTGCAAAATCATTTACTCGCACTACAAGTGGAAAGACAAATTGTCTTTGTTCTTCTAGGAAATCAATTGCTCTTTCTACTGCTTCATCAGAAAGAGTAAAATCCTCGTTCTTAGTACAATAAAAATCAAAAAGCCAAGAACTATATTCCTTAAGCCAGTGATTATACACATTCCACTCACATTCTGCCTGAGCAATTGCGGTCGGAAGGTGACTACAAAGTTCCCTCATCTCATCCCCACTCATAAGAGGCTGCCTATCTGTTACAAACGAAGCATTTGACGGCCCCCCAAAATCTACAACATCTGTGAATAAAAGAAATATCGAAACACCCCCATAGGCTTGAGCAAACTCACTATGCTCTCCGGCAGCCCGTGACAAAAACGTTGCCCAATCATTTGAAGCATAGGAGTTAGTCACATAAGTTTTATTGTTAGGATATGCTTCTTTGAAAAGATCTGTATAGAGTTGCCCTTGAAATGTGGAGTACAAATCAGACCAAGAAAGCCTTTCACAATTTGCCCCTTCATAAATGGTAGTGCATTGATCAAGATCTCGCGTACTCAAAACAATAACTTGCGTAAAGACTTTATCTTCTCCTAATCGTGCTTCAAGTTCTTGTGTTAATCCATCTAAAATTGAGGGAAAATTATGAACTTCGTTAATTCTTTCCATAAAACTTCCATCATCAACAAGGAGATAGACGTGAGCTTTTGAAATTGAAAAATTAACTTTAGCATAATAATTTCCCTCTCCAAAAAATTGGTCAAATTGCTCTTTAAGAGAACGATTTATAGAAATATCACCATATTTTGTTTTGTAAATTCCACCCCTTCTTATTGAGGAAAGAGCTGTTTCAAGAAGAGGATCTTGACTGTACATATCATCTATGGAAAAAAGTGTGTCAATTTTACTTCTTTCACTTTCTTGTTTGTGAATACTTAATTCAAGCCTATAAGATTTCTCTTGATATGCAGAAAAAGAAAAAAAAACAACCCCTAAAATAACTACGGATACTATAATGAAGACAACTATGGTAAGGAGTGATTCCGTCTGTGCCATTTGCTAAAGATTTTAATTTGGAAGATTAACTCCTCCACCGCCGCCACTAATCGGTGGCCGAACAGGAGGAGGAGGAGTTGTTGGATTATTGTCCTCAGGTGGAGGCGAACCGCTATCATCATCCCCTTTGTTATGAACTAAAACACCGCTAGCATAGTAGGTATTTGTTTCAGTAACTCCAATACTATAAACTGTCTGTGGAACAGGAACTTCTTCAATATTCACAAGCTGTAACAAAGTACCTCCTTCCGAAAGAACTTTATCCCCCAGAGAAAGTTTTGTTACTGAAAGTTCTGGGTCTATCTTACGAGTCTCCTCAGGTTCAAGAGATGCCCACAGACTTTCATTGTTGCGAACGATGTAAATTGGATGATCATTTGTCAAGGTCAACGACTCCCCATCATCAAAAATAAGCTTGTATAACTGGGTTCTAAATCCTGTTATTGTGAAATAAACTTTAGCTGGTTTTATTTCCTTTGCATTAACATCGTAACTTTCAACAAGATCCCCTTCTTTTATCTCTTCAACATTTTTGTAAGTACCATCAGCCATCCAAATTTTAGTCCCCTCAGGAAGACAGGTTGATCTTGGAGGACAAACATCATCAGTAGTCCCACATTCCCCCCATTCTGGTACACACTCTGTCGGTTGCCAGGTCTCAGGGTCACAGGTTCGCGAGTAACTATCAATAACTTTTATCCCTTGAGAACACTGTTCAACATCAGGAGTTTCGGGATCTCCATCACTATCTACCATTTCACAACCATACTCACAGTCTTGTCGTTGAGCAGTACACCCTCCTGTCGGACAAGCAGGAACATCATTTGCATCAAAGTCACAATGTGGTTCTTCCCCTACTGTACAACCTGCAAACTGTGTACAAGGAGTTGATGAACATTCAGTGTAAAAATCAAGAGGCTGAGGAATTTCATCATAATCACAAGTCTTAATAACATTAATTCTCAAGCCCATTGTTGCACTAAGTGGTTTTGAAACACCGTTTTCAATAACCATGTTTGAAGAATCTGAACAGGTGACTTTAACTGAAACTCCTACTGCGGGTTGCTTTACTTCAATGATTTGAACTGCTCCTGTTGCATCATCAGTAATATTTTCTGGAAGTTCAAGAGGAGTTACTCCTAACTCCATACATTCTCCATCTCCAACTTGCGCTGGCAAAAGATCTTCTTGACCGGGTCTTACAACTAAATCTCTAGGAATAGTAACATGGGGCAAATTTTCTTCCTGAGATTCGTAGCAAATAGTTTGGCCGTCAATTACTGTTGAGAATTCATCCCAAACTTTGGCCCCCGTATTTGTAAAGGTAGACCCTCCATCTCGACAATAAGAATCATCTCCTCCATAAATGCTCTGTTGGTATGTGAACTCCAGAATTGCATCATTTACAACTTCGTAGCTGCAACTAACGGTAGAATTTTCTGTTCCAAAATAGTCTTCTGAATTTAATTTCGCGACAGTCTCATTAATTTTGTCCATAACAAATTGGCGAGACAACCCTGTTTCTCCTGCTGAAAATCCAGTTTCTAATTCACAGTTACAAGACGAGCCACAAACCGCCTCATATGACCCATCAATATCAGCATACATCTGAGTTGCTTCAACCGAATTCCACTCTGAATATGTTTCAAACATCCGACAGGAAGCGGTAAAATCATAACGAAACTCCAAGGGATTCAATAAAAAAAGGTCTTCGTCCTCTTGCAAAAATTCAATTCCTCCTACATCTGCAATGCAGCGCAGATCAGATAAATCCAAGACAATATCAACCTGAACAGATTCTCCTCCTCCACCCCCAATAACAATTTGTAAAGTAGAAGTCGCTGCAATAAAGTTTACTGAGACAATTCTCAGAGCCGACCCGTTTTCATCTTCGCCACTTACAAGCGTCACATTAATTTCGCCAGTCTGATTATTATATTCGTAAGAGAAAACAATTTGTCCCCAATCACCGGTGTACGTTCCTGTTGTCGCAGCTAACTGAAAAGCATTTGAATTTTGAGGATCTAAAACTACCTTTCCTATTGCAAGATGTCGAACTTGTACATCAATATTATCTCTGACTCTTTGTGCATCAATTAAGCCAGTTTCTTCTTCAAGATCTTCTGCTGCATCAATAATTCTTTTTTTTACTGCCTCTTTAAAATTATTTTCAAAATCCTCTTGACTGGGTGGAAAGGGACCGTTCTCAAACCATGCTGAACTATCTCCTTGTAAAACAAATCCATTGCTGAGCAAGGAAATTTCGGAGGATTCGAAAGCTGTATTCACTGATTTTTCAAAAACTACCATTGCATCTCCTTGTCCTGAAATATCCGAGGAGGAGATGAAAAGACTACTGTTATTTCCGAAGTAAATAATCATTGTAGCAATAAGAACTAGAGCTACAAGACCAAGTGCTGCTGCATTTGCCTTCTTCATGTCAGTTGTCCCGCAAAATTTTTCTTAATACTTCTGTTTTTGGTAAAGTAGTAACAGGGACAAAACTTTTCCTAATGGCTGTAAAAGTAGGCTGTGAAAACTTATAAAGAACATCCTTCTTCCCTTCCAGTATGAAAGACAGCTTCAAAGAAACAGCAACTATTCTTGCACTCGAAAATGCAACTACGTACAACGGCAAAGCAAATGCAAAAGCACTCATTGGAAAACTCATGCCACAATTTCCTCAAATGAAAGATGACATGAAAAGTTATATGAAAACACTTGAGGAGGTTACAAGAGAAATAAATGAACTTTCCCCTGAAGAACAAAAAGAAAAACTTCTCAAACTTAACCCTGCATTCGACAAAGAACAGGAGGAAAAGAAAAAAAGCAGAGAGAGAAAAGCCGAACTTCCAGATCTGCCAATGAACTCGGAAAAAGAAGATATCGTAGTACGCTTCTCGCCAGCGCCAAGTGGAAACCTGCACCTTGGACATCTTTTTCCCCTTCTTTACAATTATCTCTACAAAAAAAAATACAATGGGAAAATGATTCTTCGTCTTGAAGACACAAACCCTGAAAAAATTGCCAAAGAAAATTACGACAGAATTATTGAAGACTGCACATGGCTAACCCAGGACGGAATTGACGAAATAGTATGCCAGTCCGACAGACTAGAACTCTACTACAAAGAACTTGAAAAACTTCTTCAAAACGGCCACGCCTATGTTTGCTCCTGCGCTCCAGATGACTTCAAAAACTACAACGACAATTCGCAAGCTTGCCCACACAGAACACAAGCGCCAGAAGAAGCACTCAAACTGTACAAGAATATGAAAGAAGGAATTATCAAAGAAGGAGAAGCTGCAATTCGTTTCAAAGCAGACCTCGAAAATAAAAATCCAGCTTTAAGAGATTTTCCTATTGCGCGCGTCAAAGAAGCAGAACACGTCAGACTGGGAAACAGCGTAAAACTCTGGCCTATGTACAATCTTTGTGTCAGCATTGACGACGCCCTCATGAACGTCACGCATGTTATCCGAGGAAAGGACCATGAAATAAATGGGTTCAGACAAGACATGATAAAAGATGCTTTAAACTTAAGAAAATCCTATTACATTGTCGTCGGAAGAATAAATTTTACAGACATTGAATTGAGCAAATCAAAGTTGACCATAAAAGTCGAAAACAAAGAAGTTTCTGGCTGGGACGACCCAAGAATGCCGACAGTTATTGCTTTTCGTAAAAGAGGATTCAGGGCAAAAGCTTTCGAGCAACTCATTCTGAACAAAGGAATTTCCAAAAGAGACTCAACAATTAGTAAAGCTGAGTTCATGAAATCCTTAGAATTTTACAACAAACAGATCCTCGACAAAGAAGCAGACCGTGCCTATTGCATAACAGAGCCAAAAAAACTCCACATCAGCAATATCAAAGACATAAAAAGAAAAGACATAAGCATAGCCTACCACCCCGAAGATGAAGGCAGAGGAAAGCGGACAGTCCCTATTGAAGAAGACTACCTCGTTGAAGGCAGAGACTTTGACGCACTTGAAACAAACAACATTTTCCGCCTTCTTCACTTTGGAAACTTCAAGGTTATAGAAAAAAAAGAAGACACTCTGAACTGTGAATTTCTTGGTGAAGAACTAGACAAAAATCTTAAACTTTCCAGAAGTATTCATTACCTCAGCACAGAGGACAAAGAGGATTGTGAGATTGTTCTGCCTGACGCCAGCAAAGTTTCAGCATTCTCATCCAAGACAGGAAAACTAAGGAAGGGACAATGCTTGCAGTTTGAGCGCTACGGCTTCTGTTGCTTTGACCATGAAGAAGAAAACGGAGTAAAGGTGTATTACTTTACTCAAAATTGATTTGCTAGATATTTATTATATCTTTCCTGCATTGCCTCTGCAAGTTGAGATAAAAGCTCAGGTCTCTCAGGTTGAACAAAAGATTTTGCAAGAGGAATAAATCCTGTGCAAAAATTTCCATTTGCTCTCATCCCACTTAGTAAAGATACTAGATGTCCTGCGTCAGAAGAGTATTGTTCGGACGAATAATCTTCTCCTAAAACTTCTGCTTTCTTTAGCTCTGGATATACAAAACCTAAAATAAGAGACAGATTTGCTGCTTCTTTCAAATGACTTGAAGATAAACCACCAAAATACTTTTCTGGACAAGGGTCTGCGGCATAAAAAATAGCAGAATCTGAATTCGAAGGTCTTAAATGAAGAAGTCCTCCATAAGTCGAAGCAAAGTTTTGAAGAAATCCCAAAATAGGGTTTAGCACATCAAGATTTTCCTCTTCAAAAAACTTATAATCATTTGTTATAGCTCCAAATGCTCCTATATGACCACGCAAATCTCTATACAAAGCTTGTTCCAACTCCAAATTATTTTCATCCATCCCCTATAGGAAAATTCCACATTTTTATAAAAGTTTAGCAAAAAAACGAATAAAACGCCCCTTAGAAGTGAAAACAAAAGACAAGTTTATAAATTTAGGTTGACTTATGGACAACTATGAAAACCGAAACGAAAACTTGGTTTCTTGGTGCCGCGCTTGGAGCGGCGCTCGGAGCAGGAACAACTTACCATTACCTAGATGGACTCTTAAAATTTCTCGGAACATCAGAATACAACATAAGAACGACAGCAACAACAGTAGCACAGCCCGTCCAAAACTGGAGATTGGGACATGCAGTTGAAAAAATACAAAAAAACGTAAAGGATAACATAAACCCAGAATACCGTCTTGCATACCAAAACATTCTTCTCAATTTAAGCAAGATTTCAGAAACTAGCTTTCAAATGCAAGGAACTCTTGAACATATTCTCGCAGCAATAGAACTCACCGCAGCAACGGGGGCAGAAGGCCTACGCCAAGTCCTCACAGGAGAAGGAGAACCAAAAAATGCAGAAGAGGTAAATGGATGGGGAGCCTCAGTCCTAAAAAAAATCAATAACGCAGGAAACAGGTTCTTTAACAAAGTAAATGGGACTAGTCAGAGCTACGAAGAGTCAAAAAAGATTGCTCAAGAAAGACAGCAATATCATGATACTCTCAGAGAATATGTTGCAGCCCAAGGATCTTTAACAACAAATCTTATCGGAGTAATGGAAGAAATAAATGAAAATCCTGGCCTCCTTACCCCTAAATACATCTCAGGAATCCGAGAAGTCTTAGAACAAGGAAAGCAAACCCAAAGTCAAATATACTCCCACATTATGAACAAGTCTCCTCTTTCACAAGAAGACCTCAACAAATTACGGAAAAGTACTCAGGCATACGAAGAACAAGCGGAAGTTCTTTCACGAGAATTAGGCGATTATCTAAGCATTCCTGTTACCATACCAACAAGTAAAACGGCAATAGTAGAGAAGTACAATCCCCTAGGGAATGGCTTCACTTTAGCAGTTCTTGGATTAGGAGGCTTTTTAGTGGGATGGGCAGGAGGAAAAGTTGGAAAATATGCTGGAAAAACCTACTCACTCCTTCCCAAAAAACAAAGCTAGTTAAATAAAAAGTGCTTGGTTCAGAGAGATGACACACATGATACAAAAAGAAGATTTATTTGACGCGGTGATTTGCGACGAAGAAGAAAGCATCCTCGAAGTTTCAAGAATTCTTCGTGACACCATGAGGAGAGAACTCATCGTTCTTAGCAAAGAAAAAATGCCTCTCGGAGTTATCTCAACAATCGACATTAATAACAGAGTGGTTTCAGAGGAAAAAGACCCAAAGAATCTCAGTGCTAAAGATATTATGACAAAAAACATTTGCGTTGTTGAACTTGGCGAGACTTATGACCTAGCATTTGAAAAACTTTGTGAACTAAAAACAAATTCTATTCCTGTTGTAGAAAAAGGAAAACTTTGTGGCTTGCTTTCCATAAATAACATTTGGAACGCAAAAATGAGGGAAGAGAACAATGAGTCTTGAAACGTTTCTCAATCCTGAAACTGGAGGCCTTAGGGAACATTTGCTCGAAAAAATTAGGAGCAATCCATCTTTAGAACAAGCATTAGGCCAAACGCCAAAGGAAAGATATTCCGCAGTTGACAATATCTTAGAAAGAACAAGAAAAAAATATGGTCCTTTGTACGAAACAAAATCTTTGTTAGGAAAAGCTGGAAAAGTTACAGGGAATTTCTTACAGAAAACGGGATCTCTTCTTCAAGCTTCCTCTCTTCTTTACGGAACCAAAACGCCAGACTATCACACTGCAGCTCAGGGCTATGTTGCAGGAACATTACTAAAAGTGCCAACATTTGCAGCAAGTCTTGTAAACGGAGTTAGGACAGGAGATCTCAAAATGGCAGGCTTGCAAACAGTAGCGGCAGCCTCAGACCTCATCTTGCCTGGAAGTTCAACTGCAAGATACGCAGCAGGAAAATTCCTCGAGAAAGTTTGGGGAAAAGATCCGCAACAAGCATTAGTCCAAAGTTATGCCGTACGAGAATTAGAAAAAAAGGCAGGAACATACAGACCTTGGCATGAAAGAGCTCTTGAGAAAGTAAAGGGCTATGCTTACTCTGGCGTTAAAGATAGAAGCAAGAATATCTTCAAAGTAGGACCACAACTTGGAACTCCTTCCTTCGCATAACAAAAATGGCCAAAGCACAGGTACAGCCGACAAACAAAGAACTCCGAGCGCAAGCAGCAGACCTCAAAGCAAGTTTCAACATTGGAAAACAAGCACTGACTGGAAAAATAATTGACTCTATCAATGAATACCTAAAAGTGCACGAACTCGTCAAAATAAAATCAACACTTGCAAGCGACAAAGAAGCCCTTAGTTTCCTTGCAGAAGAAGTTGCAAAAGGCACAAAAGCACAAATCATTGAAAAAAGAGGATTTACATTCACCCTTTACCGAAAAAATGAAGGAACAGAAGAACACAAATCCTAAGCGAATTGCAGTAGATGTTGATGACACATTGGTAGAGTCCGTAACGGATTTTCTAGCATTTCTAAAAATACGCAAAAATATAGATGTCAAAAAAGAAAGTTTCACAACATATTACGACAACTTCGCAGGAATGGACAAAAAGGAGATTGATTCACTCTTTTTAGAATTTGAAAATACTCTTGACACGTTTGACTTCCACGACAAAGCAACAAGCACTCTCCAAAAACTAAAAGAAGAAGGTCACGAACTTTTTGTTCTTACAACAAGACCAACAGAAATCAAAGAAAAAACAATCACCCTTTTAGAAAAAGAATTTGGAAAAAACTTTTTCACAGATTTTTACTTTTCCGTTGAATTCGGTGGCTCAAAAGCGAGAGTGTACAAAGAGATGAACTTCGACCTTCTCATTGACGATGCCGATCACCACGCAAAAGCAGTTGCTGAAATCGGAGGAAATGTTCTTCTCTTTGAGCAGCCTTGGAACAAGACTATGATGGAAGATCCAAATATAAGAAGAGTAAAGAACTGGGAAGAAATAGGAAAGCTCCTCTAAGCGAAGAGATAAAAAATAAGACGTATTCCTATAAGTATAATGCTAAGAAATGATCTTGAAGGAATTAATATCTCCATCGATTTTGATGACACTCTTTTTCACTTTAGCTTTCATTCTTTGCTTTGGACTAATGCCAAATTAGGTTTAGAGATAAGATTAAATGATCTCACTGCTTATGATACTCCTATCCCGGGAATGGAGAACAAAAAAGCCTTAGAATATCTCTTTGAATTTCTTGATACAAGGCACCATCTCGTCGCAAAACCTTTGGACTTTGCATTTCAAAAACTGGAAATACTACAGGACCATGGCGCAAACCTTTTCATCCTTACAGCAAGAAGAAAAAAAGATAGGTGGAGAACGTATCATCTCCTAGAACAATATGGGAGAGAAGAACTTTTCAAAGCATGCTATTTTACAGATCTCCAATCAAAACTTCCTTTCTACGAAGAACACAAGTTTGACATCCACTTTGACGACGCACCAAGTCACGCAGAAGAAATAGCACAAGCAGGAGGAAATATTATTCTTATGAACCAACCCTGGAACCAAAACACAAAAGAACATCCAAACATAAGAAGAGTTCCGGGCTGGAATAAAGTTACACCAGAACTTATTCTTCAACTTTACGAAGCTTCGCAACAAAGAAGCCGTTTGTATCATTGTCCTGTGGCCAGACACGCATCGTACACTCGCTAATCTCGGGCAACACATCAACGCCATCAAAGCTTCTCACTTTGTGCGACAAAACAATGTTGGGAATTTTAGCATCCAAAAGTTCAACTCCCTTTTCTTCTTCTAAAAATTTCTGAATGCAAAGTTCATTTTCCTCAGGATCCAAAGAACAAGTTGAATACACTAAAATTCCCCCTTTTTTGAGAAGAGCAAAAGCCCGACGCAAGAGCTTGAGTTGGAGATGCTGAACTTGTCGCAAGCGCTTAGGATTGTACACTTTGAGTGTGCCCGGAGACTTTCTAATGACGCCAGAGCCAGAACAAGGAGCATCAAGCATAATTCTGTCGTACACTTCCTCGCCTTCAATCCTCGTTCCGTCGCCATGCGTAATAACAATATTGCAAAGACCAGAACGCTCAAGATTTAATTTGAGAGGCCCAAGTCTTTTGTAATCCAGTTCATTTGCAACAATAATTCCCTTGCCCTTCATCAAAGCGCCAAGCTGAGTTGTCTTTGAACCCGGAGCTGCTGCAACATCCAAAACACGAAAGTCATCTCCAACATTCTCCGGAACATCCAGAACGAGAGGGGGAAGAAGAGAGGTTGCTTCCTGAACATAAATCTGCCCCAAAAAATGCTCAAATAAATTTCCCAAATCTGTTCTAGTACCTTCCTGATACTCGACAAAATAAGCTCCTTCGCACCATGGAACTCTCTGAACACAAAGTCCCTTTGAGGCAATCCCTTCAACAAGAGCTTTTTCATCCTCCACCTTCAAAGAATTAACTCGAAAACTTTTCCTCTGCGGACGCAAAATCGTCTCTACAAAACGCTCATACTCTTCCTCAGAACCAAGCAATTCCAAAAAGCGCTCTCTAAAAACATCCTTAATCATACTTCGTGACGGTGAACTACTACTCATACAAAGAGGAAGAAAAGACAATTTAAAAAAACAGCAGTATTAACACAGCCGCCCACCATCACACAATCATGTCGACAATTCTATCCAGCTCTTCATCATACTCACGTGCTGCACTTTGTCCTGCTTCCTTGAGAGCTGCAAGATTCTCCTTTGAAACATCATCCATTGCAGAACTTGCATGAAGAAGTTTTGGCTCAATACGAACAAATTGCTTTGGAACTCCTGCTGCGTCAAAGATTTGGGAAAGATGAAAGGATGTACTTTCCTCTCCTGAAGACATCAAAATATCAATCACTGGAACAATCCAACTTACCTTACCCCAATTTTTTGCCCGAGAATACTTGTAAGCCTTTTTCACTTTTCCTGTTCCAATAGAAACTATAAGGATGTCCTTTGCTGTCGGTTTTCCCTCAAACTCATGTCGCACCTCAGAATAGGCACAAAGAGCAGGATTATTTGCAAAAAGACCTCCATCAATGAAAGCGTATTGCTCGCCATCCAAAGCTTTGATGAGGGAAGGACGAAAATATGTTGGGGCTGCAGAGGTCGAGCGAGTAATGTCCCGCAAATAGTAATCATAAGCCTTTGAAGATTTGGCGTCAAGCGAAGTGAAAAAATGATTGCGTCTGCGAACAATGTCGTACGAAGTAATAAGAGAAGGTTTAAGACACTGCGACAACAGAAGCTTGCCAAAAAATTTCTCTAGGGTCTCCTGCAATTTTTTTTCTGGAAATTTTGCATTAGTAAGACCAAAGAAACTTGAAAGTTTGTAAAAGAAAGGGACGGAAAAAATCTCTGGACCAAAGTCATAGTACAAAGAAAGAATGTCCCTAACTGAAAACTTCGCCTGTGACAAATCTTCCTCTTGCGGACACAAAAGTCCCAGCGCCAAAATTCCCCCCGTACTCGTTCCTGCGACAAGGTCAAAGTAAGAACTCAGACGAGCTTGAGGATTTCCCGTTTTTTTCTGAATCTTCTCTTCAAGCACAGCCAAAATCTCTCCGGGAATAATTCCTCTAATTCCTCCTCCATCTAAGGATAAAATACGAACTTTTTTCTCCATGAAAAACCCATTTAGCAAATACTTATATAGCTTCGTACAATCCTGCTCCTCATGAATGATTTTCCTCCTTCTGCAAACAAGGTATTCAAGGGAGTTCTCTTTGACGTCTACCAATGGGAGCAAGAACTGTATGACGGAAGCTTTAAGCTCTTTGAAAAAGTTAAGGTTCCTGATGGAGTCACTGTTTTTGCAAGAACGCCAGACAAAAAATTTATTCTCCTTCACGAAGAACAACCTTATGTAGGATCGTTTACAGGACTTCCCTCTGGCCATGTCGAACATGAAGAAGACCCTCTTTGTACAGCAAAGCGTGAACTCCTCGAAGAACTTGGCATGCAGGCAAAAGAATGGGAGTTGCTTTTTGTAAAAACAGAAAAAGGAAAACTCTCAACAAGCACTTATGTCTACTTAGCAAAAGACTGTCGCAAAGTACAAGAGGCACAATTAGAACCGGGTGAAAAAATAAGTGCAGAAGAATTTATTTTTGAAGAACTTCTTGAAGAAAGCCAAAAAGAAAGTTTTCGAGCGCATGAAATGAAGTATTTTCTTTTTCGGCTTCTTCATAATAAAGAAGAACTCAAAACATGGAAAGATAAACTTTGTAAGGGAGAAGACGAATGAATAAGTTTCCAATACACAATAAAGTAGTTTTTGAAGGACAAATATTCAAGATTCATCAATGGGAGCAAGAGCTCTTTGATGGAAGTTTTACAAATTTTGAAGGAATCAGTCGAGCACCATCTGTACAAATTCTTGTCGTTACAGAAGACAAAAAACTGGCGGTTCTTGAAGAAGAGCAACCTCCTTCAAGACATTTCTTTGGACTTTGTGGTGGCCAAGTTGAGGAGAATGAAGAGCCACTTGAATGTGCACAACGAGAACTTCTTGAAGAACTTGGTATGCAAACACAAGATTGGGAATTGTACAAGATAGTGGAAAATCCAAATTCAAAAATTGATTGGGATACTTATTATTTCATTGCAAAAAACTGCTCCAAAACAGTGGAGCAAACTTTGGACGCTGGAGAAAAAATAAAAGCCCACTTTCTTAGCTTTGAGGATTTTTGTGAAAAAGTTGATGATGAAAATTTTCGCAATGAATATTTTGCAGAAGACCTTTTTCGTTTGCGTAAAGATAAAACAAGGATGGAGGAATTTGAAGAGTTCAAGAAAAGACTTTTGCAATAGGATAGCTTCTTTACTTCCACAAATGTTTGCGAATTCTAGTGAGTAGTTTTAAAGGTGTGAAACTAGCTCCAAAATAGACTAGGCTCCAAAGGGAAAAATGCTTTTTTTTCCATAAATGGAAAATTTCTTTTCGTACACGGTTCATCTTATTATCTCGGAAGGATTCTTTTACTACTCGTTTTTCATATGAAACTAAGCTTTCTTTCAGAGACCAAATTTCTTTTTCGTCGTCAAGTTCTTCGTAGGCATCCTTTCCTTTTTTTATTCTTTCTTGAAAAAAATGCTTTGCTAACTCCATACTTTTTTTCTGCTGCATAAACCCTTGGCTCGAAATGGAATTTGAACGCACTGTGTATTTGACAAGGAAGTTTGAGAGAACACAAATTTTTTTTCCTGCAGCTAGAATTTGAAGATAAAAATCATAATCATTACAGCGCGAAAGTTTTTCTCTATGAAAAAATTCCTGCGTGTTGCGAAAACAAACACTCGAATGAACAATGAGACTTTTTTTTGGTAGTTGTTCTAATACTTCCTCTGAACTCATGGGCATACTTGTTCTCCCTAACTCTTCGCCTTGTTCGTCACGCCGAATATATGACCCTGCTACAAGATAGATTTCGGGATGTTCTTCAAGAAAGCTAATTTGAGTTTTTAGCCTCTCTGCCAGAGCACAATCATCGCTATCCAAAATCGCAATGTATTTCCCTTTAGCTTCTCTGAATGCTGCGTTTGTGTTTTCGACAAGCCTTCCACAACGGACCTCGGGATTTTTTCCCCTAAGAAAAACGTTAATTCTTTTATCTTTCTTAGCATAAGATTCTATAATGGTAACACTGGCGTCAGTTGAACCGTCATCTGTAATGAGGAACTCAAAATCTGTGAAACTTTGAGAAAGAATTGATTCAATTGCTTCTCCTATGAAGTCTTGTGCATTATAATTATTCATTACAACACTAAGCACTGGATTACTTTTTTTTCCCATTTGCAAGTACTTCCTCGTATAAATCAAAATAGTGCTGCGCGCAACTTTCCCAAGATAGTTCGAGACTTTTCTTTCTTGATTCTTTTCCCATTCTAGAAAGTTCAGATTTATTTTCTATAAAATACTCTACTCTTTTACGTAGTGCAAGGAGATCTTTTTTTGGAACCAGAAATCCATTCACTCCTTCCGTTACGAGTTCTGCACTTCCACCGGTGTCTGTTACGAGAGCTGGAAGGCCTGCTGCCAAAGCTTCAAGCACTGTGTTTGACATACCCTCATTTAAGGAAGGAAGAACAAAGAGATCGTGTTTCGTCAGTATTTCTGGAAGCAGGCTGTGTTCAAGGGCTCCTTCAAACTTTGCCTTAAGTCCTAAAAGGTTAGCTTGAGATTGCAAGGCTTCACGTTCAGGTCCGTCTCCAACAATTGTTAGGGTAACGGGAAGCTTGTGCAAAGCATCAATGAGATAATTCAAACCTTTTCTTGGAATTAATCTTGCAATACAGATTATTTTCAAATCTTCTCCTTCTGTTTTATCGGGATATTCTTTTGAAGGAAAAAGGGAGCTCTCAACACCATTGTAGATAATGGAAATTTCCTGTTCGGGGAGACTTTTCAAGGCAAGTTCTTTGAGACCTTTAGAATTTGCAACGACTGCTCCTGCTCCTTTCCAAACATAAACACTTAGATATTGAAAAAAATACTTGTCAAGCTTTGCAAAGCGTGGATTGTAAAATGGAACGTCACTCCCACGTAAGCTTACAATATAGGGTAGATGAAGTTTCTGAGCAATAACTCCGCAGGGAATTCCAAAAAAAGCATGAATGAGATCGAAGTGTTTCTTCTTTTGAAGCTTCTTTGCATATCTGTACGCTTTGAATGAGTACGTGAGCAACTCTTTGTTTGATTGATGATGTATGGCGTGCTCGTTCTTTCCAATATCTACATAATGGACAGTTATTTTTTCTGAGAATTGTTCGATTCTTTTTTTTCCTGTGGAACTGGTAATAAGATCAACTGTGATATTGTCGTGCTTTGCAAACTCCTTGAGAAGATAATAGGTAGCGTTAGCGGCTCCACCTCCTAATGGCGGAAATTCATAATTGAGAAGAAGAAGATGAACTATTTTCTCCACTTTCAACACTCCTTTATTCCTCCTCACTCTTTACACATTCTTTTCCGTTTTTGTACTGTGTTCTTACAACGTAACGTTTCTCACGGGAGGTGTGATAGTAATTTCTTACTAAAATGTCGAGCATGACGCCAGAGATAAAAAACTGAAGGCCCATGAGAATAAAGAAAATGGTCAAAACAATCCAAGACGAATCTGAAACGTCCAGATCAAAAAAAATCTTCAGAATAAGTGTTACGGCTCCACTGAAAAAGCCAAAAAAAAGAAAGAAAACTCCCATGACCCCAAATAAATGCTGTGGCCTATTGGAATATTTTTTCCAAAACCAAATATAAAACAAGTCAACAAATCCTTTCAATGATTTTGTCCATTTGTATTTGCTCACTCCGGCGCCACGTGAGCGATGATTAACTTTCAACTCTCCTATTCTGGCACCTCGCATCTGTAAAATTGCCATGATGTAACGGTGCATCTCTCCCCAGAGTTCAAGATCTTGTACAAACTCTCTCCTGTACACGCGCAAGGTACAGCCTGAGTCGTGTACCCCATCTGATGCAAAAAGCCCTCGAAGAACGCGGGCAGTCTTTGTTACAAATCGTACCCAGAGGGGATCTTTACGCTTGTAACGCCACCCTGCTACAACATCAAGGTTCTCATCTTTAAGTTTGGTGAGTAGCCTTGGAATGTCTTTAGGATCATTTTGGAGATCTGCATCAATACTCACAATATATTTACCCTTACTTGCTCTAAAGCCTGCATCCATTGCAATGGCTTGCTTGTAATTACGCTGAAGATCAATAACTACGACTCGTTTGTCTTTGAGGGCCAACATTTCAGCAAGAGATTTGTCTGTCGATCCATCATTAACTAGAATAAGTTCCCAATTGGAAGTAATCTCCTCAAGGACTGGATAAAGTTCTTGATACAGACGAATAATATTTCCCTCTTCATTGAAAATCGGAGCAAAAACTGAGATCTCAACCATGGCTTTTGTAAATTAAGCCTCTTTTATAAAGATACCTCACTATGGTCCTGTTCATAAAACCTCTTCTTTTTGTCTCCTTCCCACTCACTCTGTTCGTTTGTGAGATAGTTTTCTCGAAGTTAAAAACTTCTGCGCAGCACTCTCTCCTTAAAACAATAGGGCAAAAAGTGGACAGCTCGAAGGAAATATTAACATTTATAAAGTGAGGGGAAAAAAGAAGCCTAGGAATCATGGACATAAAAAAATATATCCTCCCTTCAAAAACGCTTACAGTCCTTAGTTATATTTTGTTTAACTATTACCTTTTCTTTGTTGGAAAGCTTACCTCTCACAAAATTTTTCGCTCTGGTAGAAGTACGGGCATAATTGACGCTGACGCTGAAATAAAAAAAGCCCATGAAGAGTTTATGTATTACAAGACGTACATTCAAAGAGAGAAATTTCAGGGGGCCAAAATATTAGAAATTGGGACAGGAGCATATTTCTTGACGGCTTTGAATTTTATAGGTGAGGGGGCACAAAGTGTAACAACTATTGACAAATTCACTTGTCTTAGAAGCAAAAAAGAACAAAAAGCAGTCTATGAAAGCTATCTCTCAAAACTTCCTCTTGAGAAACAAGAACGCATTAAAAAAGCTCTCTTCTTTAAAGATGAAAGTTTTCTCCTAAACAAAGAAAGAATAAGATATTCACAAATAGCCCTTGAAGATTTCACTTCAACATACAAATATGACTACATTGTTTCTTATGCAGTTTTTGAGCATCTTTGGGATGCAAAAAAGTCAATACAGGCCATGAAAAGAGTCCTCAAACCTGAAGGCAAAATCATTGCCTTTGTCGGCAATAATGATCATGGAATGTTCTCTCTTTATCATGACTGGTATCAGTTTTACACAATTCCAAAATGGCTTTATTCTCTTATGGCATCTAAAAATGGCGGCTGTCCAAATCGTCTGACTCCGCTTCAGTTCAAAAAACTCTTTGAAAAGGAAGGGTTTGAAATGAGCTATGTTGTTGCAAAGGACCAAGTAAGCAAGAAGGAGTATGAAAAACCAAGAAAAACTGTAGAGTTCAAAAAGGAGTATCCTCGGGAATATTTGGAGGTTTCAGAGAAGAAAAAAAACTTTGCGAAACCTTACAATGCTCTGCCGACCGAGCAACTTCTTATAGACTATTTTCTTATTGAAGCAACTTTGAAAAAGACCAACTAACGATTTTTTCTAGAAGGACCCCCACATTAAGACTGAGGCCTTTGAAGCTTCGTTGGATACTTACTAAGAACTTCTTTCCCAACGGGTAAGCAAACTTCAACAGGTGAAAAAGGAAAGCAAAAAGCTAACTCGTGACCTATTAACCTCTCGCCAAAAGAATACAAAGCATCTGCCAAACTTCTTTCTACCGTTTCTCCTGTCTGTCCATCACAATGTAAGGTTGCACAAAGAGTATGCTCGACGGCTATTCCCCCAATTGCAGTCCTAGGACAAGAAGAACTGGCAAGCATAGGAAAAGAATATGGGCGTATAATAAGAGTTGGTCTAAAACCTTGTCCACGCTCATATCGCAAAGAAAGAGAACCTTCCCTTTTTGGGACCATATAATCCCTATGCCAGACGACAGCCGCTGCTCCACCTCTTTCCTTTCTGTTATCTGCTAAACGCCTCTCAAGTAAAGAAAAAACATCACCGGTTTTATGATTTGGAACAAAAAGGAGAACTGGAAAATTATCACATAACTGCTCAAGAGCTTGCGGGTCATACTTGCCAAGTAAGTCCATAAACTGGGCCATTGTCCACTTTACTCCCTCTCCATATACTCCAAATGGGCCCTCTTCAAACTCGTCATGTCCCATAGCAAACTCTCACTTCTTTCTGAGGAAGTAAAGTATTTTTTAAATATTTATTCCCGTCTTACCCGCTGTGCAACTCTCGCAACTGTCGCCGACGTACACTGGAACTTTGGAGGGCTAATGTTTATATATCGAACAGGCAGAAAAAAATTATGTCTACAACTCAAACAGCACTTGGAACTAAAAGAGTTAAAAAAAAAGATTTATTGTTATACAGAAAAAACAAAAAAGGTTGGGAACAAATTCACGAACCCATTCCTGAATCCACTAAACAAGCAATTGCCCATTACAACAAAGCTGGGAACATAAAATTTCTTGTCGATGAATTTTTTAAGGATTTTCTCAAGGGCCAATTAAATCCCCAAAGCTTCCCTGTAGGAGCAAGAATTTCTACTTTACCTAATGGAAAAAAACTTGCTAGGGGGGCGTTCTCTCTTTTTGCAAAAAATCTGGAGTTTAATCTTGACAATGAGCTTTTGCTTTGGGACGTCTGTTACACAAATACTTCAGGAAGTAAGACATATTTGTACTGCCAGGACAAGGTCGAGTATGAATTAAAGAAGAAAGACAAACTTGTTTTTTCTTTTGAGAAGGAGTATGAAACTATTCTCAAAAATCTTGAAAAGGACATAAAAAAAAAAGGAGATCTTCTCTATGTGGCTCTTTATATTTTATTGAAGACCCACATCAGAGTTGGGCATCTTGAATACTATCGGCATCTTGGCCACCAAGGTTTAACAACGTTATTAGTTGAAAACCTAAGCATTCAAGGAAATACTGTTCATTTTTCTTATCTGGCAAAAGATGGAGTTCCTAGAGATATAAAAAAAATATTCCCTCCTTTTGTTCTTACTATCCTTGAGAAAGAAGTTGAAAAAAAAAAGAGTAAGGACTTTCTTTTTACAAAAAAAGATGGGTCTCTTTTTCATTCTCATGACTTCTCCCACATCCTTTTCACATACACTGGAAAGCATTTTTATCCGCATATTATTCGTTCCCATTATGCAAATTCAGTTGTCAAAAGTTTTCTTAAGCAAAAACGAAAGGCAAGTAAAAAAGAAGTTGAGGAACTTTTTTTAGAAATTGCTCGTGAACTTGGTCATATGAAATTCAATAAAAAAAAACAATGCTGGGAAGCAAATTTTAAGGTAACTCTTAGTAATTATATTAGTCCTAAAAATGTAGAGAAAATGAAAAAATTGTATGCGTAATATTATAAATATTTTTGGCTTCTTTTTTTTATGCTTGAAGTTGTCTTTTTTTTTCTTCTAGTACTGATGCTCCCGCTTCTGTTTTCTTCTTTTACGTTGTATCTTTCTGTCCTTCTTCTTAGAGGTAGAAATGATTTTCTGAGCTGTCTTGGTGTTACGCTTCTCTTAGAGCTTTTGACACTTTTTTTCTTGCTCTTCTCTATTCCCTACCCATTTTTAGTTCTTTTTCTTATCTTAGCTTGGCTGTACCACAAGGTCTTCAGACTCAGTTGGCTCAAAGTTTTTCTCATTTTTTTTGTTCAGCTTCTTGTAACATTGTTCTTTCTTTTTCTCTTAGCTTTTTTTGGTTCAGATTTTTCATCTCTCTCTTTTCTTTTGACTTCTTACAAGGGATTTTTCTTGTAGAAAAAAGAAAGCTTTCTTTAGTAGGTTAAATTTATAAAAGCAAGGACTACATTTTTGTATGGAAAAGAAAAAAACTTCTTATTCTCTTCTTTTTGTTTTCTTCCTTCTTTTTTTCTTTGCTTCTTGTTCTTCTCCTCCTACTATTGATCCAATTTGTAAAGAAGAGGCCCTCACGGTTGTTCCAAAACTGATTGACCTTGAGTTTAATAATAATTATAAGGGAATTGACGATTCTAATCTCCAATATTTTCTTAAAAGTATTGTCTGGGAAGATGGAACTCAAACACTTCAGGATAGAGGCTTTTCAAGGAAAACTACTAGTGCAACTAATCTTTTATTTTATCCCTTTGAAAAAGATAAAACTCTTGTGGACACTTGGCCGCATACAAAGGATATTACGTACTACAAAAAGGAAAATGGCAAAGAAAAAAGTTTTACTTATTCTTTAGTTCTTAAGTCTACAGACAAGATTGAGTATGCTCTTCTTTACGACACAACAACTGAGAAACTCATTAATGATACATCTAGTGGAAAAAGAATGTTTTTGATAGAGGATGTTCAGGTTCTCAATTGTAGTATTGAAACTAAAAACTAGCTGTTTCCTTTGTACAAGTCTTGGTTGAAATATAGTTCCTGCTTTTTTACGTAACATAAGTTTGCTTTTTTGTTGAGGCTTGCTTGCATTGCTGGAATTGTTATAATGGGAAAGAAAATCAGAGGTAGAGTGTAATAAAAATTTAGAAAGAAAAGAATAATTGCAAAATAGCCAGGATAAAGAAAGAGATACCAAACCAGCCCATTTGTCGTGGTAATTTTCCCAAATGCAATACAAAACTCATAAATATACTGTAATGAAAGAAAAACGATGATACTCCACATTACATAATTTGCAATCTCTAAGGGCTGGAAATATTCAAAAAATATAAATTTTTTGAGAAGTAAGTAGATAGTTGCCCAAGAAAGGGGAATGACAAAGAGAATAGCAAAACATCTTTTTGAATCTGGGCAGGAATCCAATATTTTCTCTATTTTTACATTAATCTTGTAAATCCAATAAATAAAATACAAACTTAGTGAAAGAATCATGTACAAAATCATAGGCTCTGGATTCTCGGGAGAAAACTCGTCACAAAAATAACTACCGTCTTTTTTGAGAATACATTTTGCCACTTTCCTTTGTGAATCACAAACGGTACATTAAAAAAATTGTGTCTTTATTTGACAGTTAAAACTAAGACTTTTTAGAGTAATAAAAGGGGAAAAGAAATGGAAATTGTTTCTCTTGATTGTAAAAATGTTCTCCAAAATGTTACTTATCTCATTATTGGAAAGAACAATAGGGTTATCTGTATTGATCCAAACTCAGCATCATTACTCATTGATGAGCTAGAAAAAAGAAAGCTTTCTTTAGCTCTTATTATCAACACTCACGAGCACAGTGACCACACAGACGGAAATGAACTTCTGGCTAAAAACTATGCTTGTGAAGTTCTGGCACATGAAAAAGCAAGAAGTATCCCTGCCAAGACTGGAATTCTAAAAACAGGAGAAAGAATTGAGATTGATGAGGACCATTATTTAGAAATTCTTAATTTTCCTGGTCATACTCTCTCACATCTTGGCCTTCTTCTTTACAAAAATAGGCTTCCTTTTGCTCTTTTTTCTGGAGACACACTCTTCAATGCTGGTTGCGGCACATGTATGTATGGCGGCGATCCCGAACTTCTCTACGAGACATTTGATGGAAATATTCAACAGCTAACAGATACTATTCTTATCTATCCTGGACATGACTACTATGAAAGAAATCTTGGCTTTGCTCTCGACAGAGAAGAAGAAAACTTCTATATTTTTTCCATTTTACAAGAATACCGTAAAGAAAAGGCAAAAGGAAATCTTATTGTCACAACTTTGGGCGTGGAGCGTCAAATGAACCCCTTTTTGCGTCTGAATGAAAAAAATATTCTCAAGAAACTAAAGAGTGAGTATCCCCACATAAAAACTTGGGACAGAAAGACTGTTTTTCTCACATTACGAGAACTCAGAGACAAATGGTAAACTACTCGGGAAGGAGTCCTCCACTTTGATGCTTACAAAGCTCGTAGTACTTTCCTTTCTTTCGTAGCAGTTGTCTATGTGTTCCTTCCTCAACAATTTTCCCTTTGTCCATCACTAAAATTCTGTCCACTTTGCGAATAGTTGAGAGTCTATGGGCAATGATAATGGATGTCTTTTTTTTCATGAGATTTTCGATCCCTTCTTGGATGTACTTCTCTGAGCTGGAATCAAGAGCACTTGTCGCTTCGTCTAAAATCAGGAGCGGACTTTTTTTAAGCATCGCGCGTGCAATCGCAACTCTTTGTTTTTCCCCGCCAGAAAGTTTCATTCCCCTTTCTCCGACTAGTGTTTCGTATTTCTTCTCAAATTCTCTTACAAAAATATCAACTTTTGCTTTTCGAACCGCCAAGTCAAATTCTTTTTCACTAACATCATCGCGAGCATAACAAATGTTTTCTTTAAGACTTCGGTGGAAAAGCAAAGGATCTTGGGGAACATAACTTATAGCGCTACGAAGGTCATCTTGTTTGAGCTTTGCAATGTTTTGTCCATCAATAAAAATCTCCCCTTTGTCGATGTCATAAAAACGCAGAAGAAGCTTTGTCAAAGTCGTCTTTCCAGAACCTGATTCTCCGACGAGTCCAATACTTTCTCCTGCTTTAATCTTGAGAGAAAATTTATCGAAGACCTTCTTAGACCCATAGGAAAAATCAACATTCCTAAACTCAATCTCTCCTTTGTCGAAGGCAGGCTCAAGAGAATCGAGTGGATCTTTCACATCGATTTTCAAAGTTAAAATCTCAACCATCTCTTTAGAATTTGCAAGAGACTCAAAAATATCTCTCGTAATTCTCCCTATTCCCCAAAACTGATTAATCAAGGTAATGAGATACGATTGAACAAGAACAAGAGTTCCCACACTAATTTTGTCAAGATTCCAAAGATGAAGAGCATAAAAAATAAGGGCAACTTCAATGAGGACCATAAGTGAACCTTGAACAAAATCTATGCCGTCACTAGCAAGCCAAGACTTAAAATTTGCTTTTTGTTTTTCTTCTGAGGTGGCAGAGAATTTCTCGTTTTCCTTTTTAGTTCGAGAAAACATCTTAATTGTAAAAATATTTGAGATAGCATCTGCAAGTTCTGCCGTCACTTTTGAGTCTTTTTCGGCGCTACGAAGATCAAGAGGGGATTTTAGTTTGAAAAGAAAAAGGGTAATGACTACAAAAAGAACTGCCCAGCCAAGAAGAAGAAAAGCAAAAACTGGAGCGACAAAGTAGAGAACTGTTGTGGAAGCTACAAAGGTAACAAGCAAAGGTAAAAGGTTCCAATATAGTGAATCAGACATTCTTTCAAAAGAACGAACTAAGCGATTGACTTTTGCAACAAGGGATCCGCTAAAGGTATTGCTAAAAAAATGGAAGGAATGGTCTTGTAAACTTTCAAAAGAATGGACCTCAAGATTTTTCATAACTGCAATTTGCCAATAGGTAAGAAAAAAGGCACCTAACCTACGAAAGACATTACTCAAAAAAGAGTAGACTCCAACTAAAAGAAGAAGCGTCAGGCAAAGACCGTACACCACGCTTTTGTCGGCAGTACCTGTAAGTGAATCAATTATTTGCTTATAGAGAAAGGGAACATAAATATTTGATAAAAGAACTCCGCCTAAATAAAAGAGAAGAGAAAAAAATACACTAATCTTATATCTTCCTAAATGTCTTAAAAAAAGAGAAATAGTTTCTTTTGTTTCCTTTTCCATACCAGAATTGTAAGAGAATAGAAAAAACTTTTTAGGCCTTTGCTTTTACTACACATTCGCGAAAAGTAAGAAAAAACTATTTTGATTGGAACATAAGAAGATCCTCTGTCGTCAAAGTAACTCCTTTTTTCATCAACTTCTCTTCAATCTCTTTCTGCTTTACCTTAGAGATTTTGTCGTTCTTGCGCTTTTTCTGTACCGGAGATTCACCCAAATCATTCAAAAGCTCATCTTCTCGCTTGAAAAGATCCTTAAGCGTTTTCCCCAACGTCACATACTCTTTTTTTTGAGAACGGAATTCATTGAAGGAAGTCTTTTTCATATCTCTGAGATCATCAATCTCTTTGTATTTCTTCTTCTTTTCTTTGCTAATAAGCCTAATTCTTTTGTAAAGTGAACGAATTTTCTTTTCAGCTGCATTGTACTTTTGTCTTAATGCATACAAATCTTTTCTCAAGTTTTTGAATTCTGAACCTTCTTCTTTTTCTTTTGAAAAGGCATTGACTGAATCTTTGAGAACTTCGATTTTCTTAACAAGTTCAGTTTCTTTCTCAAGGGAGAGTACTTGGGTTTGTAATTTATTCTCAAGTTTTTTAATCTGAGATGTTGCTTTTTCAGAAGACAAAGTTTTTACGGTTGGATTTTTGTTACTTGGTTTGGAACCTGAATTTCTCATAGAATCAAAATGTTGCTGCGCTGCATCAACTTCTTTTTTGAGCTCTTCATACTCCTTCTTTTTTTCTTCCAAATCTTCGTTTATCTTTTCAAGATTATTTTCTTTCTCGATTTGCTTTACTTCTTCGTAAAGAGCATTTATTTTCTCAGAATACTCTTCTCCCTTTTGGAAGTGATCTTCTTTTGAATCTCTCATATCAAAAAAAGTGCTTTTTATTTTCTTAATTTCATCTCGCACTTTATTCAATTCTTCTCGAATTGCCTCTTTTTCCATTTGTCATTAAGGGTGTGTGTTTAAAAGAGAGATCCTAATCCTGCAGAAGCATCAACTGCTGGTGCTTCTTCCTTTTTTTCTTCTTTCTTTGCTTCTGCTGCTGGAGCTGCTGCTGCCGGAGCTGCTGCTGGAGCCGCTGCCATAACTGAGGACTCTGCAATAACTTTCTCAATATCTACTCCGTCAAGAGCTGCGATAAGAGATTTTACTTTTGCTGCGTCTGCTTCGACGCCTGCAGCTTTGAGAACTGCAGCTACATTAGCTTCGTTTACTTCTTTTCCTGCTTTGTTAAGCAGCATTACTGCGTAGATGTATTCCATTTTTTATATTAGAAAAAGCCCCCTAGGCCTGCAGCCGGATCAACTTCTTCTTTTTTTTCTTCTTTTGTTTGTGACGCTTCATTAGCTCCTGATGTTTCAGAAGCCACTGGGACAGCAGCGATTTGCACTTGCACTCCAGCAGGTCTTACCTCTTCAGGTAAAGAGAGACTAAGACCACTCATTTGTGCATAAGCCTTTGAAAACAATCGTTTCATAGTCTCAGCTGCTGGGTACGCAATACCAACACCAAGGCCAAGTGCATCCCTTCCTGCTTCTCCCAAGAAAAGGGAGATGTTCTCCGAAGTATAATACCCAAGACCGTACGCCAAAGCAAAACACCGGGAAGCTTCTCCCTTCAAGTCTGCCAAGATTTTTTCTTCATCAACAGCAAGAACATCCTTCCCATAGATTACCCCTGCTTCGTACACTGCCTTGATATTAAGACCGACTTCCATTGGTTCAATGCCAAGTCTCGTCAAAATCCCCGCAAGTTGAGGAGAAATCACGTCATTTTCTTTTGCAACAAGAGAGTCTGCTTTAATTTCAACTTTTCCAGCATTGATTCCCGCTTTAATCTTGAAGGAACCTAACTCTCCAATAATTGGCCCCGGACTAAATCCTGTTGGACCTGCAGGCACAATAATATCTTTGGGTGCAATTGCTCCCGCTCTTGCTGGCGCTGGAGATTTTGAACGCTGAACAGTTTTGTACAAAGTAAAAGGATTGTCGTTTGTGAAAACCAGTCCTACAATTCCACTTGCTTTTGAGACCAATTCGGAAATGCCCTTATGAGAACTTTCCAGTTCTTTTAGAGTAAGCTCAATAAGATTCTTTTTTACAATAAAGACCTTTGCAGTCTTGTTAAGGGAAGCACGAATTCTCTGAAACTGAGGTGCAGGCAAACCACCAACATCAACAACTCCTATAATTTTGTACTTCTTTGCAAGCTCTCGAATTGTCTCAACGTTTGCTTTGTTACGAGGAGAAATTTTTGCGGAGTGCGTACTTTGTGCAGCAGAAGCCATTTTAGAGAACCTCCAACTTGCCCATTGTGAGCTTAAGACCTACATTCTTAACATTGTTTTTGTGGTTTGGAAGTGCATGAAGCAGAACTTCGTACACATGAACTACATTTTCTGCAATAACATCATCAGATTCTTTTTCAGAACCTATACTTACTTGAATCACGAGGTTCTTCTTTGTCTGCAAATGAGCAGTTTTCTGAAGTTTTTCATAAAGTTCTTTAATAGGAGTTTTAGGGTTGATAACCATCCCTAATTTTGGTGACGGCATTTTGTTCAAAGGTCCAAGGTAACGACCCATAATCTGAGCAAAGACGGGCATATAGTTCAACTGTACGACAAATTTGTCAAACTCTTGAGAAATCTGTCGAATCTTTTTCATATTTCCTTTGAGTGCTACTAACTCATCGTTGTAAAGAACTTTGTCGAAAACTTTTGAGGCCTCGGGAATTCCCTGATCTACAATGGCCAAGATTTTTAGTGGTTTTGCTTTAACTGAACTTGCAAGAGCAACTCCCACATCAATCTTATGCTCAGGTTTTCTCAAATCTAAGTTTTGCAGATTGACAATAAGATCAAAGGTCTGAGCAAATTTTCTCTCTTTAGAATTCTTACGAATCGATTTTATTTTTTCCAAAACGGCTTTTTTTTCCATTTGTATCTCCTCCTATACGCAAGGTATAGTTATGCAGAGCAATGAGAAGGGTTAATCTGAAGTGCTTTATAAGCGTTTTGGCGACGACTGAAAGAAAGAAGAAAATTCTCCTCAAAGGTATTGTTTAGCAACTTCAAATCCCTTATCTACTAATGTATAAGCGCCTGCGGAAAACATAAGGCCTCGAACTGCTGCTGCTCCATAATGTTTCACTGTCTCAAGAGGTTCCAAAGCAAGATTTGAGATTAATAAGCCAGCAGTCCCGCCCATAATCACATCTTGAAGATAAGTTACAAGAGAAGGATTTTCTCTAAGAAAATGAGATCCTGCAACTCCTGCTGCCAATCCTCCTAGAGTGCCAAGAGAAGAAATCCAAGGATGATCAATAATAGTATCTCTCGTTCCAAAAAGCAAACCACTAAGAGCAGAAGCCCCCACAATATAAGAGAGAGATTGTGAAGGATCAACAATACGCAGGCATGCACCAAAAACTCCAGACCCCCATTCATTCCAAGGTCTCCCGTTGTCAATATTATACTGCTGCTGAAGTTCATCAGGATCCATTCCAGGGGTCGTTTGTCCAATTACCATAGTCATCTTGTGGTAATTTCCTATTTGTTATAAATTTTTTCAAAGAAAACAAAAAACTATCGTCGCCTTTGTGTTCTTGCAAATCTTTAAATACACTTTTTTTTTGTTTTCAGCATGACACAGCCACAAACACAACTTTCAGAAGAAGAAATCAAGAAGAGAATTGAGATGATGAAAGAACAATGTATTTTCTGCAAAATCGCCAAAAAAGAAATTCCTGCCAAAGTAGTATTTGAGGATGATGTTTGCATGGCAATTCTGGATATCCAGCCAGCGACAAATGGACACCTCCTCCTTTTTCCAAAAGAACATTATATGATGATGCCCATGGTCCCCGACGAAGTTTTGGGCCACCTTAGCGTCATTTCAAAATATTTATGCGAACTTCTTGAAGATGCCATGAAAGCAAAGGACGTAAGCATTATTATTGCAAATGGAGCTGCGGCCGGACAGCAAGCACAGCACTACCTCATGCACGTCATACCACGCTACGACAACGACGGCTTGAACTTCTCCTTGGATGGTACTGCACTTAGTGAGAATGAACTTGAAGATCTAGCACAGCAACTTCGAGCGCGCCTGCAACAAGGTCAATAACACAATAAAATCTAAAACACTCCGCTTTAGACTACTGCCCCATCCCTTTTTGTTTGCTGACTCCTACAAACTTACCACCATTTATTCGGCTTGGCCGCCCAGAAGGAGAACCTGAAAGACTAATATAGCCTATAAGATCACCATTATAGCCCGTTCCGACAAATAAGAGACGACCGAGAGGAGGTTGAGAAGGCTCAAAAGTATAATCATCATATGGATGAAGACACCTTAAACTCTCCGTCAAATAGCGTGCTTTCAGATTCCCTAACTTCTCAAATACTTCTTTTCCACCAACTCGACTTATAGCAAGCGGGCTCGAAATAGTTGAATTTGAAAAGGATCCCGATTCCTCACACAGCTCAAATGGAAGAACTATTGCATATCTGTGAGGTAAATCTTTTACTCCGTTCTCGATTTGGTCATACTTAAAGATAGGTATTTTCTCGCCTGTTGACAATTTGCCTTCTAAAAGTGTATTAAATTCTTCTTGAGTGTATTTTGCTCCTCCCCACATTAGTCCTTCTCCATACGCTTGTCTCATTCTTTGAGGAGTAAGAAGTCCTCCTCCATGAACAATAGTAAAGAAATCGCTAAACGGTCCCTATCTCAATTGAGAAGAACAGAGGCGCATACTGAAAAAAAAAAAAAAAAAAAAAAAGTTTATTCCAATCCATCTATTGAATCGATCTGGATGCTCTTCACGGGAAGTTCCACGTCTATATACTCAGGATAATAAACTTCTTCTTTTCTTTCTTTCAACTTAAGTTCATTGAGTTTCTCTAGAGATTCCAAATCATTTAACTGAATCTTTGATTGAGAGACGGTGTATAAAATATCATCCATATACAAAGAACGAAGAATTGCACTTGACGGATACCACGACCATTCAGTTGTTGAGGTATCCTCATGACTAATTGTTCCTCTTTCTTCGAGACCATCACTACTAATGGAAAAAACATACGCTCCGTTAAAAGCATCTTCTTTATAGTAGCCTCTCTCATCCTCATTATAGCTTCCTTTTGTTTCGTAAACTGGAAGAACTAATATGCCTTTCTCTTTGCTCAAAAGAACAGCTTTGTGCTCGTATGATGCAATACTTTGGGACCCTTCATCGCCAATAACAACACTGTCTACTTCACGAGGATTGGAAAAATCAGAAACGTCAAAGAGTGAGACTTTCACCCCTTTTGTTCGTACAGCGCCGTAGCTTGTTTCATAAGTTTCTTTTCCAATTCCAATTAGTAAATTCTCATCATAAGCCTGAAGATAATCACTAAAGCCAGGGATTTTTAGAGCACCCAAGATTTTAGGTTCTTCAGGATTTGAAAGATCAATGACAAAAAGAGGATCTACTTGTTTGAAGGTTACCATGTACAGTTTGTCTCCCATAAATCTTGTTGAATAAATTCTCTCGCCAGGAGCTATTTTTTCAATGCTTCCAACTTGCTTCATTTCAGGATCAAGAACATATACATTATTAGAGCTTTTCTCATCTGATCTCCAATTATTTATTGTAGTTGCTACTCTCAAAAAACCATTGTTTTCATCAAGGGAAAACTGATTAAGAAGTGTTCCTTTTACTTCTGCTCTCTCTTCATAGGTAAGTTCAGCTCCATCAATACTTATTTTGTGAATGACGGTCCTAGAACGTTCTTCCTCAATTGTTGCTTCATACTCTTCGTAGGCTTCTTGAATGTTCTGTATGAGAGTTTCTTTTTCAGGTTCTGACAGGGCATTGTACGCTTGTTCAAAAAGTCTTGAAATTGTGTCCCATTTTTCTCCTTCTTTTAGAGAGGAATCCGAGAGTGTTTCTGTTATTTCTTTCTGAACATTTGTTGGTAAGAGAGAGATTACAGTAGTCTCAAAAAATTCTTTATTGGAATCTAAGATTGTGTCGTAGTCAGTTGATTTTTGATATGCAATATAGAGTGCATCTTCACTCATGTATAAAGTGGAACTATAACCGAGCATGAAGGATTTGAAATTTTCAATGTCTCCTGATTTTGCATCTAATACTAATACATTGTGGAGTGCATCTGAGACTCCTGCGGATGTAAAGTAGCTAATGTCTGCCGACTGCAGGGTACGGGATCCTTCTTTGACGCTGGGCATGCTTAAGTAGTCGAATTGTAAATAATCTTGTGTTATGAGATAAATATAATCACCAGACATTCTTGACTCAAAATAATATCCGTCAAGGGAATAATTATTCTGAAGTGTTGGTTTTTCTTTGTCAGAGATGTCATAGACTAAAACTGCTGTTACTTGTTTGTATGAGGGTGATGGAAGAAAATTGTAGGTGTTTAAAACATAACTCATAGCGTACTCTTGTGTAAAGATGTAAAGGAGATCATCTTTTACATACATTTTGTTTGGATAGGAAGTAAATTCTGTTTCTGAAACAATTTCTGCTTTTTCTGGAGGATATGCTTTGGCAATTGTCAGAATGCCGTTTTGGAGTGAGTATATGTACTCTCCATCAGTTTTCACAAAATCAGCTTCATCAATTGTCTCAACCTGAACATTTGTTCCCGAATAGGAGGATGCTTCTTCACTTACTCCTACCTTATTTGCTGCTGTTGGCGCAATGCTTCCAGAAGCGGACTCTTGAAAAGCCATATCTGAGGCTGCAAAGGAAGTAGTCGCTGCTCTTGAAGAAAAGAGGCTTCCAAGCAAAGAACTTGAAGAAGGAGTTTCTTTCTCCAAGACTTCATATAGTTGTGATGTACTCTTTATAGTTTCCATCTCGTCTGAGGAAGAGAGAACAGAGGTTGGATTCTCAGTCTGAGTTCCTCCGTTCGTATTGTCGTTTGCTGTTGGCAAAGGATTTTTTACGTCACAGGATGCAAAAAAAAAGAGAAGCAACCCTGTACACACAAGCCAGATAAAAGAAATTCTTTTTACCATGCTTGGCTAGAATTTTTTTAGATTTATAAGCCTGTTTTATACTTCAAGAGTAGTTGAAGCAATAAGTGAGAAGGAAAAGTTTGCAAAAAAATATCTGGTTTAAAACTCACTATTTTTTTTCATTAGAAGAAAAACTTGGAGGAGGAGGAGGCAGCAAATCGGTCTCTAGATCAGAGCTTTCTTTGAGTGGCTCTTGTGAATTTTCTTCTTTTGGAGAACTCGTCTCTTCTTTGCTTTCTTCTGGAAGAGTTGGTTCTTTTTTCTTTTTTAAGAAACCCGAGAAAAATCCTTTTTTCTGTGAGTCTTGAACAGGTGCACCCTTTTCCTCTGGCGTCGTTTCTTCGCTTTTTGAAAGGAGAACATCAGTTACAACTGAGGGACCTTCCATCTTAGTAAGTTCTTGTTTTTCGTTAGTAGTCGGTGATTGAACTTTGAACTCATCTGCCTCTTCGACAAAGGATGTTTTTTCTAAAGCACTAGATTCGCTCTGTACAGAAGCATCATTTGAACTGTCGGTTGTTTCAAGACTGGCGTCGATTGAAAACAAAACTATTTTGTTTTTCAATAGTTTTATTTCGCTAAAATTGTGTGGTTCAAGACTCAGTGCCACCATTTGATTTTCCTTTGCTTTTGTAGCTTTCTTTTTCCCTGAGTTCATTTCTGTAATGTTATACACCTTCCCTTGAAAAGAAAGTTTCATATCAGAACTCAACTCTCCTTCCAGCACTTTTCCCACCAGAATTACTCCCATTTTGTGAATGTTAAAAACATCCATCACTTTAAGTTGTACCATTTTTTTCTTAAAAACAAACTATTGTCCTTGCCCCTTTATGGAACGAGAATTATTGAGAATGGAAAGTTAAATTATTATAAAGCTTCTTTGTCTCTGAAAAAGTAAAAACTACCACTTTAAACACGGTTACTTATTTGGCCACTTTCTAAAAATGCTTGGATATTCTGAACGGTGGTGTCCAAAATTCTTTCTATTGCTTCTTGACTGTTGAAAGCATTGTGTGGAGTGAAGATGACGTTTTCCATGAGAAGCAAACTTTTATCTCTGAACACGTCCTGCATTTGTTCTTGTGTCAGATTTTTTCCTAAGAGTTCTTCTTCATTTTTTATGAGTTCTTCTCCTTCTATAACGTCAAGTCCTGCTCCTGCTATGTGGCCGGATTTGAGGAGGTTGTACAAAGCTTTTGTTTCAATTAATCCTCCTCGCGAAGTGTTAATGATTACCACTCCTTTTTTTGTCATTTTTAATTTTTCTTCGTCGAGGAAGTGATAGGTGTGTGAATTGAGTGGCATGTGCAGTGAAATGACGTCGGAGTTTTTTATGATGTCTTCAACGCTACAATAATCGAAGTGCAAAAGACGAGACAAAAACATGTCGTGACGAACATCAAAGGCTTTGACATGCATTCCAAAACCTTTTGCAATTTTGATAACGTGCATCCCGATTTTTCCTGTTCCAAAAACACCTAAGGTTTTTCCTTCTAAATCAAAACCTACTAAGTCTTTAATGTTGTAATTTTCCTGAAGTGTTCTAATATAGGATTTGTGAACGTGACGGGAGAGGTTTAGAAGCAAAGCAAAGGTATGTTCGGCAACGGTGTTTTCTCCGTAGCTTGGAACGTTAGCCACTTGGACACTTTTTTTCTTACAGTAGGTTTGGTCAATGTGATCAAATCCTGTCGAGCGTGTTGAAACTGCTTTGAGCTTTTTGCATGCGGCAAGCTTTTTTTCGTCGAGTGTTGAATAAATGAAGGGGCTGAGTATGTCGGCGTCTTTGTACTCTTTGACGGGGCAGTCTTGGAGCGGCTCTTTGAAGAAAAGTAAATTCACATCCTGACCTTTGAACTTCTTCTTCAGGTAGTCAGCTTCTTTTTTCTCTATCTCAAAAAATGCAATGGTTTTCATGTTTTGAGGAAGGAACAAGATGTTTATAAGTTTGTTTGTTGAGAAGGAAGGAAGAAGAGAGCAAAGTCTTATATAGAAAAATTTAGTTTCCTTCCCATGAAGCAAAATTTTAGATTTGAAGGAGATTGTGTTCTTGTCGAGATTAGCAAATCTATGTATCCCAAAGAAGTTCTTATTCAAGCTTCGTATGTTCTTTTGGAAACTTATTATATTCTTCTTGATGAAAAAGAGCGATATTACGAGGTTAGTCTTAAGCCGAAGGAAGAGGGGAGAAAAGCAAATGAGAAAGATGTGTATGCTCTTTTTGATGAACTGATTGAATCTCACAGCTACCTTGATCAGCTCCGTCGTAGTTCTGGTTTGAGAGAGGTTATTTTGGAACGTGCTCTTCTTACGCAAAATCTAGATTTAGAAGATTCTGAAAAAAAGCAGGAATAGATTTTCTTTCTAATTTTGAGTAGTAAAAAGTTTATTTAAAACAAAAGTTTGTCCTTTGAATATGACTCAAGGAGATCACCACTCTCATTTTGATTTGCATACACTCTTGCATTCGGAGTTCACTTCTTTTTATATTTTTCATGCTTTGCGCTCATTTGTCAATAGTATGATTGGGCTTTTTATTCCTGTTTATCTTTATAGTCTTGGGTATTTTATCTGGCAGATTCTTCTCTTCTCCATTCTAGTTTCTTCTACTGTTCTTCTCTGCATTCCTTTGGCGGTGTGGCTTCTGAAAAAACGTGGATTTCGATTAACCTTAGTTTTTTCGACATTTCTTTATTTTTTACTAATCCTCCTTCTCAACAATTGTGATTTGGGAGCGGAGTATGTTCTGGCGTCAGGTGTTGTTCTCGGAGCATATATGGGATTTTTCTGGCCTAGTTACCATAGCGAACTTGCTCTGCGTGGGTCTGATGCTCACAGGGGCTCGCAGATTGGCATGCTTCATATTTTGACAGTTGTTTTTACTCTTTTTGCCCCACTACTCGCGGGTTTTCTTCTTGAAAATTATGATTATCTTATTCTTTTACTTTTAGCAGTTTCGCTTTTAGTTCTTGGTCTTTTTCCTCTTTTTTTGAGTAAAGACATTTTATTGGGTCACTATTCTTTTTCTTACTTTGACTATTTGCGTTTGTATCGCTCTTCTTCTTTTGCTTCTGAAAAAATTGCATTCTTGTCTCAGGGTATTGAAACGTCCTCGTTGACCTTAGTGATATGGCCTTTAATTTTATTTATTCTTCTTAGTGGGAATTTTTTGGATTTTGGGTTTTTGCTTACTGTTGTCGGGATTCTCAATGTTCTTTTTCTCCTCTATTTCAAAAGTAAGGTGGATGGAAAAAGCAAGGGAGCCCTTCTGTCTTTGTCGGCAAAGCTTCGTTCTTTGAATTGGTTCTTTCGAGCGTTTGTTTCTTTCTTTGCAGTTTTCTTTCTTTTTGCTTTTGAAAGTATTTCTCGTCTTTTGCAAGGGAGTCTTGAAATCACGTTTATGTCTATTTTCTATAATAACGCTCACAAACAGGGATACATGGATTATGTTTTATGCAGAGAACTTTTTATTCATCTTGCTAAAATATGCTTCTTTGCTGTCCTTATTCCTTTCCTGATAGTTTTTGGAGAAAGCCTTGTTGTTTTAAGTTATGTTGTCCTTGTCGGCATTGCTGCTGCTCTTGGTCTTTCTATGCTTCAGGAAAAACAGCTTTCTTAGAAATAGAATTAAAAAAAAAATCTAGTCATCGTCAGCGTCGTCGTCAAGCATATCATCTTCCTCTGAACGGCCGAGCATCTCATTTAACTGGCCTGTCTCGTTTAAGTGCATAAGATCATCATATCCGCCAATGAAATCATCTTCAATAAAAATTTGAGGGAAAGTTGGGTGGCCCGTTTTTTGTTTAATTTCTTCTTTGTTTTTATCAGAGGGAATTTCCTCGTAACTTAAACCTTCTCTGTCAAAGAACTCTTTAGCCGCTTCACAATAAGGGCATCCTTTGATAGTGTATATTTGAATATGGGTCATGTTTTGATTTTTCCAATTTAGAGTTTATAAATATTTTGGCACCTAACTTTCACTGTTCTAAAAAGAATTTTATGCCCGAGGTACTCTTTTTTAGCTTTCAAAAGTTTTATAAGAAGAAATAACTTATATAGACTATTATGGCTTCTGAAGATTATGTTTCAAGGAATAATCGCCTTGATGATGACCCTTTGTATAGTATTTCTTTTGAAAATGCGCGACTTGAAGAGGAAAATAAAAACTTAAAGCGTACGGTCCAATTTTATCAAACAGAATTGGAAAAATTTCGAACTCCACCTTTTATTGTCTCTGAAATTCTTTCGATTACTGATGAGAAAAAGGCGATTATCAAATTACCTAACCAAAGTAATTTTCTTGTTGAAATTTCTCAATCTCTCAAAAAAGAGCTCCATAGTGGGGACATGGTTTTGAATGAGCAAAAATCCCTCGTTATTATTGATAAAATTGATCTTACAAAGAACTTTCCTGTTGAAAATTTTCTTATTGTTGACAACAAACCAAAAGAAACGTGGAATGACATTGGAGGCCTTAGCAAGGAAATTGAACTTGTTAGAGAGGTTTTGGAATTGCCCCTTACTAAGCCTGAGGTGTTTAAGGAAATTGGAATTTCACCTCCAAAGGGTGTTCTTCTCAATGGACCTCCTGGTACGGGAAAGACCATGATTGCTAAAGCTTTGGCTAAGGAGACAAATGCAACATTTATTGAACTTGTTGGTTCTGAACTTGTCCAGAAATTTATTGGAGAGGGAGCAAAACTGGTAAAGGACTTGTTTGAACTTGCTAGAAAAAAAGCCCCCACAATTATTTTTATTGATGAAATTGATGCTATTGCTGCAAAGAGAATTGAAACTGGAACTTCCGGGGAACGAGAGGTTCAGCGAACGTTCATGCAGTTGTTGGGGGAAATTGATGGCTTTGACGCTTTGAGTGACGTGAAAATTATTGCTGCTACAAACAGAATTGATATTCTTGACGAAGCTATTCTTCGTGCTGGTCGTCTTGAAAGGCACATCACTGTCGGCAAACCTGACGAGGCTGGCCGTTTGGAAATTTTGCGTATCCACACTCGAAAAATGAAATTGCATTCCGACATTAATTTGGACGAAATCGCAAAGAAAGCTTTGAACTTTAGTGGTGCCGATTTGAAGGCTTTGGTGACGGAAGCTGGATATTGTGCAATTCGAAACAACCGTAAACGTGTCGTACAAGATGATATGCTCTCTGCACTTGAGAAAGTGAAAAAGGAAGAAGAAAGTTATAATATGCTCAGCCAAACATTTCTTTAAATTATTATATCCTATAAATTTCTCCAAAAGCCTCGAAGGAATCAGGATAGAACGAGTATCCCATTTTCGTTATTACTGCCATATTTCCCCCCCTAAGTTTTATTAGATGTTCGAGCTCATCCCGGACTCTTTCTTCTGGTCCTTTGTACGTCATTGGTAAAAGAGCCCCCATAAGTGCTAAAAGTGGTCCATCAGTATCTTTTACCTCGAATGTAGAAAGAGGTTTAAAGCTTGCTACAAGCTCACTATAGGAGGTTGGAAGTGAAGCTAATGCTGCTTCAAGATCAGTTTCTTTAGATCTCCTTTTGAGAGCTTCAAACTCTTGAGGACAAATGATTATTGGTTTTCCCATGGATTTTTCCCATTACTTTATCTCTTAAATGTTTGCCCCAAGCCTTCCCATTGGCACTTAGTTTTAAATAGTCTTTTTCTTTCTCCTTTTTATGACTCTCGCTCTGGATGAGCAAATCGCCAAACTTATTGTGTGGTTCTTGTATTTTGTCGGTTTGTACTTCTCTCTCTTCTGGCTCTCTGTCCTCCTTTTTGATCCTCAACAGAAAGGCAATTCTGAGCCTACAAGAAGAAAGGTTTGGCCAGAGGTCACTATTATTCTCCCAATGTACAATGAAGAAAAAACGGCAGAAGGAACTTTGAGAAGTGTGTTTGCTGCAGATTACCCAAAGGAAAAATTGCATGTTATTGCAGTACCTAATAATTGTAGTGATGGAACTGTCAAGCTTCTTCGAAGACTACAGAAATCACTAGATTTTGAAATGATTATTCTCAAGGAGGGGGGAAAGCACCTAGCAATGAATGCAGGACTAAAAAGAACACAGTCCCCGTTTTTTGCCTGTCTTGATGCTGATAGTTTCATCGACAAGCACGCAATTAAACGATTAATAGAGGAATTTGATTCTCCTAGAATTGCTGCGGTTCTTCCTATTATGAAGGTCCATAATCCAAACTCTGTCTTGCTTCGTGTCCAGTGGCTTGAATACATCTTAAATTTTTTTTACAAATACTTAATGGGAAAACTGGATTGTATACATGTAACTCCTGGTCCTTTGAGCATGTTTAGAACAAAGATTGTGAAATCGCTTGGCGGGTTTCGTAAGGCACATATGACTGAGGATTTGGAGCTTGCTTTGCGCTTGCAGGACAACCATTATATTTTGAAGCAGTCACTCGAGGCCTTTGTTTATACTAAAGCGCCGAACACGACAAAGAACTTTATTTCTCAAAGAACTCGTTGGTATCATGGAACAATCATGAATGTTAAGGATTACAAACATGTTCTTTTCAATACTGATTATGGAGATTTTGGAATGTTTCAGATGCCTCTTGTTGCAACAACGGGTTTTCTACTCTTGCTCGGCGTCGTGACAGCTCTTTATCTCTTTGTTAAGCAAATGTACTTCACCTTTAAGAGATGGTATCTTACTCACTTTGACTTCCTCACTTATTTTTCTCAATTACACTGGAATAAAACCTTCTTGGATTTTGACTGGCAAGTTATTTTTACTACGTTTGTTCTGTTTGGGCTTCTTTTTATTGCTATTTATCTGGCATTTTCAAGTGCAAAAGAGAGAATTGGCGTGCTTAGAAACACTAAGTACTTCTTGATGTTTTTGTATTACTTTATCATCTACAAATTCATTATGGCATATGTTTGGCTAAAGGTCCTGTACCGTATTGTTTTCAAGAAAAGTAATCAATGGGGGAAGGTTAATTGAAGTTAGAACATTTGCGCCATCCCTCTCCAAAAGGAGTTTCTTTTTGTCTCAGTTGAAATGAGTTTTTCTCTTTGAAGTTCATCATTAACTGCACCTGCGTAAATCAGAACATCTTCTATTGCCTGAGAAAGTCTTTCACTTGGAGTTATTCCTCTTTCTCCAAGCCTTTCAAGATATTTGTCATAGGACCTAGAAAGAGAATAAGTGAAAAATAATTCTTCTCTACTAAATAGGGTTTCTAAAGGTGGAAGATCAGAAGAAAACACTCTTTCAAACTTTTCTTTGCAGGAATCTGGAACAATCTGATAGGCTAGTTTTGAAGCACAACGGAAACGCAGTCTTTGAAATCTATTTCTATCTTCTTGATTAGGAAGAAGAAGATAATCTAAAGACATAATAGGAGTCAAAGGAGAAATAGCTAATGAGTGCATTTTTCCCAACATGTCAACTTGACTAGATATATTCCACAGTTGAGAAGAAGAAGAAGGAAGAAGAAAGACATCAATATCGGAACTATTTTTATACATACCATGATTCAAAGAACCGACGACAAGCATAGGACAAGAGAGTTCTTCGGCAACTTCCCCTAGTTTCTCTTTTGCTTCTAAACTTTCAGAAGTTTCAAAGCTAAGGAGCTCTTCCTTGCAAATATCGTAGTTTTTAATTGTCAATTCTATGAGTTCGCGTAAGTTTAAACTTGCATAAGGAATCTCCTCTTGATCAGGAAAAAACTTTGGCTCTATCTTTCTTCTTGTACTGAGCATGCAGGTGTAAATGAGGCGTTATTTATGTACATTCCTACAAAGCTTTTACCATGTATGGGCCTTCTTTTGTATATCCAAATTTTTTGTAGTATTCTCGAACACCTACGCCAGAGATAATTGCCATCTTTGTGTAGCCTTCCTTTTTTGCAATATCTTCCGCTTTTTCCAAAAGCTTGCGCCCCCACCCTTTGTGCTGAACGCCAGAGTTTGATTCTTTTCCCACTGCCAATGTTTGTCCGTACACGTGTAACTCTCTAATGAGGGCCGTTCCTTTTTTTATTTCAGGACGCAGGTCAAAACTTGACGGGAAACGCAAACGAATGAATCCTATCATAGTGTCATATTCATCAACGACGTCAATGAAATGCTCAATTCCATTGCTTGCAGGATATGTCTGTATATGTAAATCAAATGTTCCCAATTGTTTTCCTGAAGCTAATCGAAACCCAACTTCTCGCGCTCTGATATCTGCACTTTCTAGTTTTAGTTTTTTCATTTCCTCATCAACAAACTCTCTGAGATTGGAGTTCTCTATTCCCCCATGAATTTCTGTCGTCGGGATGTCTCTTTGTACGCGCATGAGTCGGAGATAACGAGGGAAGAATGCTGTGGCCCTTGCTATGATTTTGGCGGCTTCTTCTGTTTTAATTGGGGAGAATAATCCTTTTTCCCACATTTTGTACAAGGGAGTTCCTTGAACAACAAGGCAAGGGTAAATTTTGAGCATGTCAGGACGAAACTCTTCTCTCCTGAAAAGATCTTTAAGTGACTCTTCGTCGATTTCTAAGGTTGAGGCTGGCAGTCCGAGCATCATGTGCGCATTGATTTTGAAACACATATCTTTTGCAATTTGAAATGCTTTTTTTGTTTCTTCTAAGCTATGGCCCCGATTGGTTTTTCTCAAGCAATCTTCGTTTAGTGTTTGTACGCCAAGTTCAAATCTTGTACATCCGTAACTGAGCGCTTCGTTGCAGTGCTCTTCAAGGCACCAGTCTGGCTTTGTCTCTATGGTGAGTCCGATACAACGAATCAGTGCTTTCTCATTTCTTTCAATTTCGTAGGTATAGTTTTGTACATGTTCAAATTTTTTTTTGAGAACTTTTGTTTTTATTCGCTCTTCTCTCTCTTTTGAAAAGGGGGATTTCATTTCAAAAAATTCATTGAACACTTCATAGTTGAGCATACGCTTTCCTTTTTCATTCAGAAAGAAAAATTGTTCTCCAAAATCATTGAGAGCTTTGTACGCAAAATTCACAAACTCGTCTCTGTATGCTTTGTCTAGTGAAGGGAAGGTTCCTCCCATGAAAATCATTTCTATTTTGTCGGGGTCGTGTCCGTTTGCTACGTAGTGTTCAAGGCGATTGAAGATTTGAAAATAGGGTTCGTAGGCGTTGCGTGAGGCTCGGAGTGCTGCTGGCTCTTTTCCTGTGTACGATTGTGGTGTGTCGCCATAGGGAGAACCGGGACCACCAGGACAGTACATACATTTTCCGTGTGGACAGGAATGAGGTTTTGCAAAAAGGGCAACAACTGTGACGCCAGAGAGTTCGCGTACGGGTTTGTTGTTCAAGAGTGAGATAAGGTGTTCTCTTTCGCTCTGTGATCTAGCATGAGCTAAGAGAAGCGGATTTTTGACAATTGTTTTGAGTCCCTCTTTTTTGGCGTGTGCTATTTTTAGTGTGTTTAATTCTTTTCGAGACAATGCTGTTTTTTTGGCGAGTTCGTCAAGAAGGGAGCTGTAAAGTTTGTCGGGCATGTCTTTGTAAATGAGTAATAATTAATAAAGGTTATAGAGAAAATATTTTAGAAGGGTTAAAGAATTTAAATTAACTTAATTTCAATGTTGAGACCTGCAGGGATTTGTATTTTCATAACCATACGAAGCACACGCTCGTTAATTTCTATATCCAAAAGTCTCTTGTGAATACGCATTTCGTATCTCTCCTGAGAATACTTTCCTTCTCCGTCAGGGGATCTACGAGTTGTGATCTTGAGCTTTTTAGTCGGCATTGGAATAGGTCCTTTCATGGACACTCCAAGCTTGTCTGTAATCTGCTTTACTTCATCAACAAACTCATTGAGCTTGTGGATGTCATCCCCTACCAACTTAATTCTAGCTTTACTCATTTCTTAATCAAAGCTTAGAATTTAAGCTCCTTTTTAACAACATCGATACATTGACCTGCAGCTACAGTTTTTCCGGAGTCACGAATTGCAAAACGAGCAAGGTGTGGGATTACGTCTCTTTTCTCAATAACTACTGGCTTTAGGGGAACAAATTTAACAATTGCTGCATCTCCGTTACGGATGAAATCAGGGTTGTCCTGTTGATCTGGAGCAACTTTCTTTACTAGTTCTGTAATTCTACAGGAGACTTGTGCAGTGTGTACGTGAAAAACTGGAGAGTAACCAACTGTGATAACACTAGGGTGGTTCAAAACAAAAACTTGTCCAGTAAATTCACTTGCAAGTGAAGGTGGATCCTGAGGAGTTCCAAGAACATCTCCTTTTGCGATGTCTCCTTTGTTGTATCCCTTTACTGAAAAACCAACATTGAAACCTGGGAGTGCCTGAGCTACTTTCTCGTGGTGCATTTCTACGTCTTTTACTTCTCCTGCCATTCCTGTTCCGTTCTTTCCTGGAACAATAACACACTTAGAGTTTGGACGAAGGATTCCTGTTTCAACACGGCCAACAGGTACAAGACCAATTCCTTTAATGTTGTACACATCCTGAAGAGGTACACGTAGAGGAAGTGTTGTTGGCTTCTCTGCAATTTCAAACTGGTTAAGGTGATCTAGAAGAGTTCCACCTGTCCACCATGCCATGTTCTCAGACTTTTTTACAACATTGTCTCCTGGAAGAGAAGCAATTGGAACAAACTTAACGGATTTGAAACCTAGCTTTCCAACAAGAGCGTTAATATCATTCTTCACTTCTTCGAAACGTGCTTGATCGTACTTTCTCATATCCATCTTGTTGACAGCAACTACTAGCTGGTCAATTCCGAAAACTTTGGAAAGGTATGCGTGTTCTTTTGTCTGTTCGTTAACACCGTCAGTTGCTGCAACTACAAGAACTGCTGCGTCTGCTTGAGAAACACCTGTAATCATGTTCTTGATGAAGTCTGCGTGCCCTGGTGCGTCAATAATAGTAAATTCGTATTTATCGGACTCGAACTTTTTGTGAGAAAGGTCAATAGTAACTCCTCTTTCTCTCTCTTCTTTAAGATTGTCCATAACATAAGCAAACTCGAAACCTGCTTTTCCAGCTTCAATTGCTTTCTCTTTTAGCTTTCTCATCTCCTGCTCATCAACAGTTCCTGCGTCGAAAAGCAGCCTACCAACAGTTGTAGATTTTCCATGGTCAACATGTCCAATGAAGACAACATTGAAGTGCTCTTTATTGCTTGCCATACTTCTATGCAAACTTGACTCATTTTATAAATATTGTGCTAAACGCTGAACAAGAGCTTTTCTTAAGATTTTTACTTAATCCCTAAAGAAGCGTAAAAGAACTTTTGATTTTTCAATATATGGCATTGCCCATTCCAAAAAAACGGATCCTAAAAATTTTGTTATACCAAAAATTCCCATGACAATAAAGTAAAAACTTAGGAGACTCATTAAGAAAACTTCTGGCCAGTGTTTCTTGAAAAAAGCTCTACGAGTTGTTGATTTGGCGTAGGTCCGAAATAATTCTAAGAAAAAAACGAGAAGAATGAGAAAGGAGAAACCATGTATAAATGCAAAGATTTCCCAATTAATTTGTGTTACAAATTCCATAATGACGGACATGAGAGAGAAGATTAATGCAAAAAAAACAAGCATGTTAAGAGTTCTATCCCAGAGTGTTTGTTCAATGTAGCGTCTGTACACTCTCTGAATTGGATCGGCGTTGACATAATACTCTTCGTAGATAACTTGTCCTTTTTGCGATTTAACAATCATTAAAAGCCGAGGAGAAAAAACCAAATAAAAACATACGTTAGAACTGAGGGAGAATAACAAATGCTTTTCTCTACAAATAAGAATTGATTTTTGCATTCATTTCTCTTAAGTATTTTCTTGGATCCTCACTTTTCATTGCGTCACTTCCTGCATTGAAGAGTACTCGTTTGCCGTCAATCCCTGAGCCAAAAAATGAGTCAAAATTGCCACCTTGTCGCCCAAACCCAGGGGTGAGGTACAGAAGGCGAGTATTGGCAGTAAGTTCAACAACTCCTTTAAAGAGGCGATTTCTCATTAAGAGAAGTGTTTCTAATTCCCCCTCTGGAATATTTTGTAGAGAAACTGCTTCAGGATTAGTTCGTAATTTTGTAATTGCAGGTCCGAACCTTTCTTCTGGAATATAAGCTGTTCCTCCCATTACCAAAGCATCAACTCCTCCTTCGAGAAGTGCTTTTACAGAATCTAGACGAAGTTCATGAATCAGATTCCGTGCTGTATCGTCGTCAAAATCATTTCCCTTCATAATCTTGTAATTTGTGTGCATCTCTAAAAGCTCAGCTGGGAAGGACATTACTCCCATACCAACCGTGTAAAGCTTGTTTTTTGCAAGTGCGATTGTCGGGGCCGAATCTGCTCCTGCTCGAATGGTTACTGAATCAAAATACTTTGTTATAGCTTCTATCTCTGCTCTATTTGTGTTAATGCCATCTGACAATTTAGCATCAAGCATTCGAATAAGGGAAGGGTCCATAGATTGTGCAAGCTCAAGAAGAAGTTCTTCTCTTCCAAAATAGAATTTTCCATTTGGTTTAAAACCAATAATTCCATCGCTGATTTTTGCTAATTCTCTAACTGTTCTTTCATCAGCTTCATTTCCAACTCTCGGATCGAGACCTACGATCATAGAAGATCCCTTTTGTTCACGTAACTCTTGAAATTTGTCGTACATATCTTGAGACATATTCCCTTTTTTTCAAGCAAACTCTTAAAACTTTGCTCTACTTTTTTTTGCTATGAAAGATTTTCGCTTTGTTCATGTTGCCGACTTGCATCTTGGTGCGTACAGAGACAGGGCTATGACTGCTTTGAACCTTAAAACTTTTGTTCTTGCCATAGAAAAAATCTTGTCTTTGAAACCAGATTTTGTTCTTTTTGCTGGCGATATTTTCAATTCTCCTTTTCCTTCTTTGGATTTGGTGACGGCTGTCGTTCAAGAATTGATGAAACTAAAAAATGCAAATATTCCTTTGTATGTCATTGCTGGTTCTCATGATTATTCTGATATGAGAAAGAGTTTTCTTCATCTTTTGGAAAGTGCAGACGTGTTTACTTTAGTGAGTCGTACAAACGAATTTGGAGTTCCTCTTCATCTTAACGAAAGAACAACGCCCGTACGGCTTGCAGGAATTGACGGAAAAAAGAATGGACTTGATAAAAGTGCTTACGAAAAGCTTTCTTTGTCTGGCGATTTTGGCGCTGAGATTTTTAGCATTTTTCTTTTTCACACAACTCTTGATGATGTTAAACCCGATTTTCTAAAAGCTATCTCTACTCCTCTTTCTTCTGCTTATCTTCCAAAGGGTTATGATTACTATGCTGGCGGGCACGTTCATACCTTTCTTGAAAAAAATGTTGGAAAGGGATTGCTGACATATCCCGGTCCTTTGTTTCCCAATTCCTTTTCTGAATTGAAACGAGAAAAACCCTCTTTTCTTTTGTGCAGTGTTGCTATGCCGTCAAAGCAGCTTTCTTACAAGAGAATGTTTTTAGAAACCTATTCTACTGAACATATTTTCTTGGAGTTTGAACGTTTGCGACCTTTGGAAATTCTCGAAAAACTCGAACTTCTCCTTGCTGAAAAAGATCTCAAAGACAAACTTGTTCTTCTGGAACTGAGGGGGATTGTTGAAGGGAAAATTAGTGATATTCGCATTCACAGTATTCTCTCTTTGTGCTATGAAAAGAGTGCTTATCATGTTCTCAAGAATACTTCTAAGTTGACGAGTTCGCAATTTGTTCTTTCGCAGGAGAACTTTTCTTCTTTGTCGGATGCTGACTCTCTTGAAGAAGATCTTTTGACTTTGGCTTTGCAAGAGGAAAGGAGTCCTGAGCAAGCAAGAGAACTTCTTCATAAGTTATTGAAACTTGACTTGTCCAAACATGAAGATGAAAAGGTTGTGGCTTACTCTGAACGTGTCCATGATGCTATTGCGAAAATTTTGAGTGAAAGATGAGAGATTAGAGAGTAGAGAAAAGAGTAGATGTGTATGGACGGAGGGAATGGAGAAGTGAGAGTAGAGAAGAAGAGCCTTTAGTAATTTTGCTCGTACTTTTCTATCTCATCTTTTACTTTCAGACCTTGTTCGCTCAATTTGTACATTTTGTAACTTTTCTCAAGTGGATTTTCGCATTCGATGAGATCATGATCAAGAAGTTCTTTTATTGTCCTTGAAACGTGTGAGCGATACTTTAGGGCAATTTCTGTTTTTTTGAGAAGCTGGGCTTGCGTTTGATAAGGTTTTTTGACAAGCTCAAAAAAGAGTTTTTTACGATATACGCTTTTGAGAACATATGTTGGCAAATGGACAGAATAGTTCTTTTTCGGTTCTACCATGAGAAAATTTTGAAAAAACCCTATATAGAAGGATATTACCAAGTTAGTACCAGAATTATTATAAAGAAATCCTCATTAGTGCCTGTATGGGAGATGATACAAATTCACAGATTCAGCTTCTTTCCTTGCTTTCAAAAAATAAGGAAGCTATTGAGAATATTATGAAAACAACTGAGCCCGTTGAGGTGTGCGGCATCAAAATCTATGAGGTTTTTTTTGCAAACACTAAGATGCTCTTGTGCTTTGAGAAGATTTTACCTGAGGGGGCATTGGAAGTTATTCTTGCAAAATATCCTCAAACAACACTTATCTTTTTGTAAAAGAGGTTTTCTTTTCTTTCACTTGATTTAGAGTTTTTTTGAGATCTTCTGACAAATCTGCTTCTATTGTGTACTCTTTTCCTTTGTAAGGAAAGGATATGGATTTTGCGTGAAGAAACTGGCGTGTCAAAAGTTCGCGTCCTTTGTCGTCTTTTTTGAATTGCTCATTAATGAAATGCTTTCCGTACATGCTATCTCCGACGATTGGATGTCTAAGGTGTGCCATGTGTACACGGATTTGGTGTGTAAATCCACTGAAAAGTCGAACTTCAACAAGGGAAAAGTTTTCGTGTTCGTATTCATATTCTTTGAGCACTTTGTACGCGCTTCTCGTCTTCTTTCCATGTTGTTGTGAAACTCTGACTTTTTGTCTGGAACCTTCTTCTGTCCTTTCAAGTCTTAGTTCTATGGTTCCTTCTTTTTTCTCAAATCTTCCCACACAAAGACAGACATATTTTTTCACAACTTCTCCTTCTCGGAAAAGCGCATTGAGTTCTCGTAGTGCTATGCTGTTTTTTGCAATAATGAGCACGCCAGATGTTTCTTTGTCGAGACGGTGAACATGAAAATATCGTTCTTGCATTTTTTGTTTTGCAGTTTGTTTGAGAAATGCTAAGTGATAGGAGAGGGATTCCTCATTGTCCTGCGCCCCTTGTACGACGACGCCAGAGTTTTTGTTGAGCGCCAAAAAATCTTCATTTTCAAAGAGTGTTTTCATCTTAAGATCTTTTGCTTCTTGCTCTTTTTCTTCTTTTTTTTCTCGAAAGGAAACTGGCACAAAAATTCTTAGACAATCTCCTTCTTTGAGAAGAATCTCTGAGTTTATTTTTTTTCCATTAAGAGCAATTCTCTTTTCTTTGATAAGTTTTTGAAGTGTGAAAAAGGAAAGGTCTAGTTTCTTTTTCAAAAATGTTCTGGGGCTTTGTCCTGCTTGTGATTTGTCGATGATGATGTCCTGTGGCATGAGTTGAGAACTAAGATGGAATTTATAAATTTGGTTTCTTTTAGGGAAAATGTGCTAATTCTTCGAGCTTTTTTGAACTGATTGGCGGTGCATTGTAACAGGAAAACCATTCCTGTACATTGGGAATGTCTTTCATTGTCGTTTCTGAATTCTTTGCATCATCTTTGCTTTTCCAGTACACTATGTCTGTGTATGTCCCGTTTTCTTCTTTATTGATTTCCCAACCCACAAATCCTGACTGCTTGCTCATCCACACTTCATGAATTCTGTTTGCAACTTGCAGAAACTTCTCTTCTGTGACTCCTTCTGCTAGTTCGTAACTGAAAATCTCTTTGTACATGCTTTGTCTGTGAAGCAGTTGTTTAAAAAATTGTGCTTTGAATCACCTCTTGTTTGCTAATAGACAAAAGAAAACGTAACTGACTTTAGCTCGGGTTTTCTTCTTTCAAAATAAGGAAAATATAAATCTCTTCTAAATGACTCTGGATTTAATGTCGAACAAGCAAACTCAAACTCTCGGACAATCTCTTCACAAAATTCCCCTAAGCCTTGTTCAGAGAAAGGCTTTGCTTTTGCTCCTTGAGAAAGATTTGCTCGAATAGAGGACCCTTCTCTTCTGTACGCGTCGACAAAGCTACCATTGCAGACAATTGCTCTTATTGAGGAGTATTTCCTTTGTCGCGGGTTTATTCTGGAAAAAATAAATGGTTGTACCAAAGAGAGTCCCAGTTCAAAATCAAATTCTCCTGCTTCAATAAAAGCTTCTAAGCGTCTAGGAATTTTTGACGAAGAAATAAGATCTAAGAGAAAGTTGTGTTGACTATCTTCAATTTCCTCACTATCTTCACAAAGTTTTCTTAACTCTTCTTTTCTAAGAGTTCTTACTCCTTTGCCACATTGTCCCAAAATGGGTTTCGCTATACATTTCTTGTACTCTTGAAGAAGGAGAGATAAATCTTGTTTGCTGTTTGCTCCTAAACCTATAAGTGTCGAAAATGGAATGTGATCTTTTACAGCTGAATCTTTGAGAACTTGATATTGAAGAAACTTATTTCCTGTAATTTCTTCTTGAAGGTAGGGATTAACTGTCGGATGAGGAAGTTTGTCGTCGTTAATAATATTGAGAACTACAGACTTTTGTCCTCTGTAAACTGGGAAAGGAGGTTTACATTCTGGCGATTGACTTCCATCAAGAACCCAAAGAATGTCTGCTTTTGACGAGTGTAGGATCTCAGGAATTCTTGTTTTTATACCCAGTTTTCTCAGGAGTAGCTCGCCATAGTACTGCATGGGATGCTCTTCTTTGTAGCGCATGCGTCGGTAACTTCCATTATTCCAAGTTAGATTTCCATACTGTTCTTCTACTCTTTTCCAAACTTCAGTTTCTACTCTCTCGTCCCCATATACTTGAACAAAACCTTTCATTCCTGCTCTGACGCCGTTCATTTCTATAAGCCAGAACTTTCCACTTCCTTCTTCTTTAATTATGTCAAGGCCATAGAGTGTCATTTTTATCGAAGCTTGAGCAAAATAAGGTTTGTATTCCCCATATTTCTTTTTTCGATAATTCCTTTCTGTTCGTATTTTGTGAGTATTCTTGAAATTCTCACTTTGTTGTAGCCTGTGTACGCCACCAAGTGATTTTGCTCTAGTTTGTTGTTGTGCTCAAGCAAGCACGCCAAAATTTCAGCTTCGTCTTTTGGAAGAAGAAAGAGAATTTTTTCCATTTGAAGTTTGTTTATTTTCCACTGAAAAAGAAGAATAACAACAGCTCCTACTAAGAGCGAAGTTAGTGCTATTGCGTACACAATGAGGGGAAGACTTTCTCCACTTTCTTCAACATAGTAACCGTTGAGAATGGCGAATAAAATACCTAAGAAAAAGATGAGACCAAATCCAATTACTAGCCTGTTCAAAGGAACTTCAATGTTTTTTGCCATTCTTACTTTTCAAGTTCTTTGAGAAGTTCTTGATATTCTTTTTTTGTAATTTCTCCTTTTGCGAGTCTTTTTTTCAAAATGGTCTGTGGTGTTTCTGCAGTGAGATTTCCTGACTTAAGAACCCAGTAAAGAATTGCTAGAAAAACGCCAAATAAAATAAGTTGAAGAGCAAAGCCAAAGCCTGGAAAAAACATCTGTCCTAATCCGAATGTCATCATTTTCTTTTTTACAGCTTAACTAAACCAGTTTTTAAAACCTCGCCACATGCGTACAAAGGCATTTTGTGTCTGTTCTTGATTCTGTTCTTGATTTGCTGCTTCGTACACGGAGTTGGGATTATTTTGATTTCCTTGTCCCATTCCATTTTGAGCTGCCATGCTGCTACGATTTGCTTGTGCATTACTATTTTCATTATTATAACTAGTCCCCATGTTTCCATTTCTTATTGATGCGGAAGCATTTCCTTGGGAATCATATTCTGTTCCTCTTTCCAGGTCTGAAGAAATAATGGAAAGATATTCTTCTTCTGTTATGTAACGCGCTTCATAACTTGCCCCATTTCGTTCTAAGGTTTTTGTAAAGGAACGCAGATGATTTCGTGATCCTTTTTCAAGATTGTTGTATACTGCTGTGATGTCCTGATTGTCTGAGATTTCATTTAAGTCTTGTAAATCTTTGATGTCCAAATCTTCAATGGTTGCTCCTACTGTGAGTGCATTGATAAGTGATGTTGATCCTAACTCAACAAGTTCTGTGTATAGTTCTTGTAAATCTTCATTTGTGAACACTCCTCTTTCATCATTTGTTACTGGATCTTCAAGATCGTATTTGTCAAGGAGAAGTTTTATGGCGTCTGTGTGTGTCTGTTCGCTGCTTGCAATATTCGAGAAAATTTGCATGCCCCAAACATCATAGAGTTCGAGATATACGTCTCTTGCTAATTTCTCTTCTTCTCTCATGAGAATGAGTCCATCTTCCTCATCTTCACTTAAATCTTCTACTGGGTAGAGATTAATCTCTTCTTGATGATCTACTTGTGTATCATCGTAAATCTCATAGACTTGTCCTCCTTGATTATTCCCATAGTCTTTTCCTTTCATCATGCTATTGCCATTTCCGCCATACGCAAAAATGCTTCCCGTCATGAGAAGAAGCACGAGCAAGCTTGTTAGTAGTTTTGTTATTTTTTTCATTTTTTATTTTTTAGTAATTGTTTCTTTTTGTGAAACGAGATATATTTTTTTGTGAAACTTGCAGGTTAAGAAAAAAGGTCACTAAAAATCACTATCGTAACCTCTGCAAGTGACAACAAAAACTCAATAAGGCTTATCTCTCCCACTTCACATGGACCCAGAGTCTCTAAGAATTAAAGATGTTTTTATTGAAAACGAACTTAAAGATGCTTATCTTTCCTATGCCATGTCCGTTATTGTCGGACGTGCTCTCCCTGATGTACGTGATGGTCTCAAACCTGTTCACAGGCGTATTATTCTTGCTATGCGTGATATGGGAATGTATTCTAATAAAAGATTTTCAAAATCTGCCGGAATTGTCGGAGAAGTATTGAAGAAATATCACCCTCATGGTGACAGTTCTGTGTATGACGCTATGGTAAGACTTGCTCAAGAGTGGAACATGCGTTATCCGCTTATTCACGGACAGGGAAACTTCGGAAGTATTGATGGAGATAGTCCGGCTGCTTACAGGTACACAGAAGCTAAGATGAAGAAAATAACGGAAGAGTTTTTGCGGGATATTGAAAAGGAAACTGTTGGAACACGTCCTAACTTTGACGATACTATTGAAGAAGCAGTTACTTTACCTACTCTTCTCCCTGCTCTCATGATTAATGGGTCTGCTGGAATTGCTGTTGGAATGGCAACAAATATTCCCCCTCATAATTTGGGAGAAGTTCTTGATGCTGTCATTCTGGTGATTGATGAGCCGGAAATTAGTGTTGAAGATTTAGTTCGAAAAAATATTGTTAAGGCACCGGACTTTCCTACTGGGGCGTTTATTATTAAAAGCGATAGTATCAGGCAGTTTTATTTGACGGGCGAGGGAGCTATTCCTCAGAAGGCTGTCTGTAGTATTGAAGAAATTCGTAAAGGGAGAGAAGCCATTATTGTTGAAGAAATTCCGTATCAGGTCAATAAGTTAAACCTGATTAATCAAATTGTTGATCTTGTTAAAAGTGAGAAACTCAGAGACATTACGGACATTAGGGATGAATCGAACAAAAAAGGAATTCGTGTTGTTATTGAGGTCAAAAAGGATGTTGATCCTAATATTGTTCTCAATCAATTGTATCAGTTTACTTCTTTGAAGATTAATTTCAATGCAAGAATGCTTGCTATTGTTAATGGGGTTCCGACGATTCTCAATTTGAAAAGCTATATTCAGAATTTCATTATGTACAGGAAGGAAGTCATTATCAAGAGAACACAGTACGATTTGCGAAAATCTCAGGAACGTCTTCATATTTTGGAGGGTCTGACAAAGGCGCTTGATCATATTGATGCTATTATTGCTCTCATTAAGGGTTCGGCCTCGGGTCCTGAGGCTAAGGAAGCTTTGATAAGAGAATATGATTTTTCAGACATTCAGGCTCAGGCAATTTTGGACATGCGTTTGCAGAAATTAACTGGTCTTGAGATGGGCAAGATCAGAAGTGAATATGAAGAAATTCTGGAACTTATCAAGAGATTAGAATATATTTTAGCTCATGACTCTGAACAGTTTAAAATTATTAAAACTGAGTGTTTGGAGATGAAGGAAAAATATGCTGATGATAGACTTTCTAAATTAATTCATGATGATGGAAGCACATCAATAGAGGATTTGATTCAAGATGAGGACTTTGTTGTTATGGTCTCGCAAACAGAGTACATTAAGAAAGTACCTCTTGATTCGTACAGGACGCAGCGTCGTGGTGGCAAGGGTGTGAAAGCTCACATTAAGAGTGAGGAAACTATCAAAAATCTTTTTGTTGCTAATTCCAAAGACAATGTTCTTATTTTCACAAACGATGGAAATATTAATTGGATGAAGGCATATGAAATTCCAACTGCTCAACTCCAAACTAAGGGAAGGCCTATTGTTAATTATATTGACCTGAGAGGAAAAAAGATTGCTAATATCATCAATGTGAAAAATCTTGATGCGGGGTATTTGATTTTCCTTACAAAGAAGGGAATTATTAAAAAGACGGAGATGAAGAACTTTGCCCGTCCGCGCTCTGGGGGTATTAAGGCAATTGCTCTTGATGAAGGAGATACTGTCCTTAGTGTTGTGTATTCTGAGACTGGGGCAGAAGACATTATTACGGAGAGCAATGTTGGTCTTGCGATTCGTTTCAAACAGGATGACCTTTCTATTTTGGGCAGGACGGCACGTGGTGTCAAAGCTATGAACTTGCGTGGAGATGAAGAGGTTGTCGGTATGGAACTTTCACAAACTGGAAAGACACTCATTACTATTTCCGAAGCTGGTTATGGAAAGAGAACTTTGCTTTCTGAGTATCCAACAATTAAACGTGCGGGACGAGGTGTTCTTGATATTAAAACGGACGACAGAAATGGAAAGGTTGTTATGATGAAGGCCGTGTCTGAGGATGACGAGTTACTTATTGTGACGACAAAGGGGAAGGTCATTCGTATCTCTGTCAGCGGTGTGAGAATTATTGGAAGAAACACAAAGGGTGTTCGTATTGTGAACTTGGAAGAAGGTGACAAAGTAGAGAAGGTTGAGAAGATCCTCAATGAAGAGGAAGAAGTAACGGACGCCGAACTTGACGCTAAAGGCGAGTAATAATAATTTTTTTTCTTATTTATTTTTGTGCGTACTTGAGGAGTATGTAATCGTCATTAACTCCATTGAAAACTTGTCCTGTGACATAAACATTTCCTGAACTGCCAACAGCAAGGCCAAAACCTCCATAATCATCCCCATTTTTATGATCATAAGTAACGTTCCAGATTTGATTTCCAGCAGTGTCATATTTGAATGTTAAAATATCACTATCGAGGTCTTGATAAGAACCTCCTGTTGCATACACATAGTTACTATTGTCGATAGCAATACCATACCCGTAATCAAAACTTCCTGAATCATAAGTAATATGCCAGAGCAGATTTCCGCTTGAATCATACTTTATAAGAAGGAAATCCCAATTAGCCCCATTATGTAAATATCCTACTATAAATATATTTCCTAAATTATCAGTTACAATATCACTAGATCTCTCCTTATTTCCTAAATCAAATGTTCTATTCCAAAGTTCATTCCCGTTTGAATCATATTTTACCGTAAAAACGTCCTCATTCGTATTAGAAACATATCCTGTAACAATAATATTTCCTGAACTATCAACAGTAATTTTGTTACCCTTATCATCTCCTCCTTTGTCATAGCTTACATTCCATATCTCATTCCACTCATTGTCATAAGCAATTACAAAAAAATCATTATTTATTCCATTATTTTTCCATCCTGTAATATAAATTTTGTTATTATATGTAGAAATTGTTCTAAAACATAATCATGGCACAGTTACAAATATAGGTGTAATTTTTCTTTGTTAATTCAAAGAAAAATGAGAATTCATGTTAAAAATAAATATTCTCTAAAAAAGAAACAATGGATTATTAAACAGATAAATAAAGGAGTTTCTCCCTCCTATTTATCCCTAATTCATAAAATTCCGAGAAGAACAATTTACAATTGGATAGACCTTGACAAACAAGGTCAAACTTTAGAGAATAGACCACTTGGAAGAAAACCTACAAATATAAATCCTGCTTTCTTTAATATAGTTACAAAAGAATGGCACAAACTTTTTTGTGGGTGCCATAAATTATGGCTGGAACTCAAAAAACAAGGTTTTGGAGTTTCAGAAAGACAAATACAAAAGATATTTCATATCTTTGGTTTCAAAATGAATACTAGAAAGAGACCTTCACAAATAAAATTTGTAAAGTATGAATGGCCAAAGCCAAATATGCTTTGGCATACAGATTGGACAACTTGTCCATTTACTGGAAAGCAATTAATTGCTTTCATTGATGATCATTCCAGATTCATAGTTCATGCAGAGTATTTTGAGAATGCAACGGCAGAAAATACAATTCTTGCATTTCAAAATGCAATTAATAAATATGGTAAACCGGAAAATGTTCTAACAGATAATGGAACTCAATTTACTCCTGCCAGAAATCCTGGCAGTGAAAATGGACTTTTTGCTCAATTCTGCATTAATAGTAACATAAAACATATTCTTGCAAGAGTTCATCATCCACAAACCAATGGAAAAATTGAACGTTGGTGGGGGACATATAAGCTAGAATTTGACAGTAGATTTAATAATTTAGACGAATTTGTTAAGTTTTATAACGAAGAAAGATTACATCAAGGAATTGGATATTTGTATCCAATTGAGAGGTTTAAAGTTTAACCTCAATTATGTGTGCCATAATTTCGGTTTAGTATAATTATATGTAGAAATAGAAACGCCAACTTCATCTTCTCCAATTTCTGAGTCCAAACTTATGTTAGATATCTTACTCCCTTCATTCGTATACTTAAAAGCTAACAAGTCATAATGGCTTCCATTGTATGTTTTTCCTACTACATACACATTGCCTAAGGTATCAAGTGCAATACCATAAGCTCCATCATATCCCTCGCCTCCATCATAACTCACATTCCATAAATTAGCACCATTTTTATCGTATTTTATTGTAAGATAATCAAAATCAACCCCATTTTCTGAGTCTCCTGTAACATATATATTTTCGTAGGAGTCGAGCACAAGATCCGAGCCCCAATCAACAAATCCTCCATCATATGTTACATTCCACAACAGTACGGGCATAAGTTCGTGGCTTTGGTATTGTTCTTTCACAAAGAACTTCTTGCTATAAATTCCTTTATCTGTGAATACAGCGACTTCAACAGAGTCGCCACTTGCATTGAGACAAGAACCTAAATCAAATATATGTAATCCTGAAAAAATACCTGTTGAAAACTCGCAGTCAGTTCCTGACGCTTTCACATTGGAGACTGCTGTTCCCGTTCCTGCCTGAAAAAAGAGCTCGTCGCCAACGAGATCGACAATCCCGATACTTTGGCCGCTTGCTGTTTCAGATTCGACTTTTGTGAAAAGAGAGGTACGAAATGAATCAAACCAGGTACTGAAAAAAACGACTGCAACAACAGCAACGACAAGAAGTAGGGCAACGGCAATGACGGGAGAAATTGCTTTTTTTGTCGGGCGCATGTTTGGAATGAAGAGAAACACTATTTATACTTTTGTTTGGAGCTTGAAGAAGTAAAGAAAGCTAACTTTGAACTTGTTCGTTAGAGGCGAGTTATTATTTCTTATTTTTGTGCGTACTTGAGAATAATGTAAGGAAGATTCCCTGCAACATTCATGTACCCTACAACATACACATTACCCGAACTGTCGCGAGTTATTCCCCCATAGCCATACTCATCATTTCCGCCGTCATAGGTTATATTCCAAAGTTCATTGCCATCTGTATCATACTTCATTACAAGTATATCTTCTGTAAGGCCAATGCTTCTACCACTTGTGTAAATGTTGTTTGAAATATCAATAACAATTTTCCTGCTATAAGCATTATTTCCTCCAACATCATAGGTCATGTTCCAAAGTTCAGTTCCGTAGGAATCATATTTAATTAAAAGAGGTTCAAAATTGCCACTTCTATTGATATGAGAAGCAATGAAGAGATTATCTGAACTATCAAGAGCAATTTTTACCCACGTTTCATCATAACCACTATCAAAGCTTTTATTCCAAAGTTCAGTTCCGTTGGAATTAAACTTTGCTAGAATAATATTATAATCTGCCCAGTTAAAGAAGGATGTCGCCCCTACGTAAATATTCCCCTCATTATCAATAGCAAGTCCTCTACCGATTGTGTCTCTTCCATTATCACTATAATTTACATACCACAACTCATTTCCACTAGAGTCATATTTTACGAGAAAGGCATCCCAAGGAAAGGAAGCACCAACATTTGTTGAATAGCCTACAACGTATACATTTCCAGAACTATCTACTCTAACTTCTTCTCCAACATTAGTATAATTTTCTTTATCGTATGTAACATTCCAGATATGATTTCCACTAGAATCATATTTAATGGAGAGACATTTTGTCAGACCTCCTTCTTTGTACATTCCTGTCACATATACATTTCCAAAACTATCTAGAGCAATTGAAACTCCGGTGTCAGTATCTGTTCCCCAGTCATAACTATGATTCCAAATTTGGTTCATGTTACTATCATACTTTGCATCAAAGAAATCCAGAGTTCCACTTTTGTTATCGCTTCCTACGACATAAATATTTCCTGTTAAATCAACTGCAACATCCTTAAGTGGTATACTCTGACTCAGATCTGGCGATTTGTTCCACAGCAGTACGGGCATAAGCTCGTGGCTTTGGTATTGTTCTTTTACAAAGAACTTCTTGCTATAAATTCCTTTATCTGTGAATACAGCGACTTCGACAGAGTCGCCACTTGCGTCAAGGCAAGAACCTAAATCAAATATATGTAGGCCTGAGAAAACCCCAGTTGAAAACTCACAATCAGTTCCTGACGCTTTCACATTAGAGACTGCTGTTCCTGTTCCTGCCTGAAAAAAGAGCTCGTCGCCAACGAGATCGACAACCCCCACACTTTGGCCGCTTGCTGTCTCGGACTCGGCTTTTGCAAAAAGAGCAGATCGAAAGGAATCAAACCAGGTACTGAAAAAAACGACTGCAACAACAGCAACGACAAGAAGTAGGGCAACGGCAATGACGGGAGAAATTGCTTTTTTTGTCGGGCGCATGTTTGGAATGAAGAGAAAGAGTATTTATACTTTTGTTTGGAGCTTGAAGAAGTGAAGAAAGCTAACTTTGTTTTCTAAAGATGAGTTATTTTTTCTTATTTTTGTGCGTACTTGAAAATAAGTGTGAGCCATTTTCCAATATATGTGTTTCCCGTTACATATACATTGCCTGAATTATCAACAATAACTCCACTTGCCTGCTCATCATTTCCACCGTCATAGGTCATATTCCAAAGTTCGTTTCCGCTAGAGTCATACTTGAACGTTAGCATATCAGTATTAGCCCCATTTGATGCATCGCCTGTTACATATACATTGCCTGAACTATCAACAGCAATCCCATTTCCATAGTCACCATTTCCTGAGTCATAGGTCACATTCCAAAGTTCATTCCCATCTGTGTCATACTTCAACGTTAGATAATCCCAATTAGCCCCATTATCTGAATAACCTGTTACATATACATTGTCTGAACTATCAACAGCAATTCCATATGCCCCACTATCATTTCCTGAATCATAGGTCACATTCCAAATCTCATTGCCGCTAGAGTCATACTTCAACGTTAGCACATCATTATCTGCTCCATTATAGCTTTCTCCTGTTACATATACATTGTCTGAACTATCAACAGTAACTCCACTTGCCCATTCATCATTTCCTGAGTCATAGGTTATATTCCAAAGTTCGTTTCCGCTAGAGTCATACTTAAACGTTAGCATATCAGAAGTTACCCCCTCTGAATAACCAGTTACATATACATTGCCTGAACTATCAACAGCAATTCCATATGCCTCTTCATCATTTCCTGAGTCATAGGTCACATTCCAAATCTCGTTTCCATCTAGAGTCATACTTAAACGTTAGCATATCCCGAAGTTACTCCATTATCTCCTTCTCCTGTTACATATACATTGCCTGAACTATCAACAGTAACTCCATACCCAAGTTCATAACTTCCACCGTCATAGGTCACATTCCAAATCTCATTTCCGCTAGAGTCATACTTCAATGTTAGCATATCAGGAGTTACTCCATTTTCAATCCCTCCAACTAAGTAAATATTCCCTGAATCATGTGCTATATCATAAAACCAAACATGATCGCTTAGATTTAGAGTTCTGTTCCACAGCAGTACGGGCATAAGCTCGTGGCTTTGGTATTGTTCTTTCACAAAGAACTTCTTGCTATAAATTCCTTTATCTGTGAATACAGCGACTTCAACAGAGTCGCCACTTGCATTGAGACAAGAACCTAAATCAAATATATGTAGGCCTGAGAAAACCCCAGTTGAAAACTCACAATCAGTTCCTGACGCTTTCACATTAGAGACTGCTGTTCCTGTTCCTGCCTGAAAAAAGAGCTCGTCGCCAACGAGATCGACAACCCCCACACTTTGGCCGCTTGCTGTCTCGGACTCGGCTTTTGCAAAAAGAGCAGATCGAAAGGAATCAAACCAGGTACTGAAAAAAACGACTGCAACAACAGCAACGACAAGAAGTAGGGCAACGGCAATGACGGGAGAAATTGCTTTTTTTGTCGGGCGCATGTTTGGAATGAAGAGAAAGAGTATTTATACTTTTGTTTGGAGCTTGAAGAAGTGAAGAAAGCTAACTTTGTTTTCTAAAGATGAGTTATTTTTTCTTATTTTTGTGCGTACTTGAAAATAAGTGTGAGCCATTTTCCAATATATGTGTTTCCCGTTACATATACATTGCCTGAATTATCAACAATAACTCCACTTGCCTGCTCATCATTTCCACCGTCATAGGTCATATTCCAAAGTTCGTTTCCGCTAGAGTCATACTTGAACGTTAGTATATCAAGATTAGCTCCATTATCTGAAAAACCTGTAACATATACATTGCCTGAACTATCAACAATAACTCCCCTTCCCCCCTCAGCATTTCCGCCGTCATAGGTCACATTCCAAAGTTCATTCCCATCTGTATCATACTTCAACGTTAGATAATCCCAATTAGCCCCATTATTTGTGTTTCCTGTTACATATACATTGTCTGAACTATCAACAGTAACCCCAAATGCCACTCCATCATTTCCACCGTCATAGGTCATATTCCAAAGTTCATTCCCATCTGTATCATACTTAAACGTTAGCAGATCATAAGTTATCCCATTATATGAATAACCAGTTACATATACATTGCCTGAACTATCAACAGTAACTCCCCTTGCCTCATCATCATTTCCACCGTCATAGGTCACATTCCAAAGTTCATTCCCATCTGTATCATACTTAAACGTTAGATAATCCCGATTAGCCCCATTGTCTGAATAACCGGCTATGTATACAGTGCCTGAACTATCAACAGCAATTCCATATGCCACATCATCATTTCCACCGTCATAGGTCACATTCCAAAGTTCATTCCCATCTGTATCATACTTCAACGTTAGATAATCCCGATTAGCCCCATTGTCTGAATAACCGGCTATGTATACAGTGCCTGAACTATCAACAGTAATTTCAATTGCCACATCATCATTTCCACCGTCATAGGTCACATTCCAAAGTTCATTCCCATCTGTATCATACTTCAACGTTAGATAATCCCAATTAGCCCCATTATTTGTGTTTCCTGTTACATATACATTGCCTGAACTATCAACGGCAATTCCATATAACAAAGCATCATCACTTAGATTTAGAGTTCTGTTCCACAACAGTACGGGCATAAGCTCGTGGCTTTGGTATTGTTCTTTTACAAAGAACTTCTTGCTATAAATTCCTTTATCTGTAAATACAGCGACTTCGACAGAGTTGCCACTTGCATTAAGACAAGAACCCAAATCAAATATATGTAACCCTGAAAAAATACCTGTTGAAAACTCGCAGTCAGTTCCTGACGCTTTCACATTGGAGACTGCTGTTCCTGTTCCTGCCTGAAAAAAGAGCTCGTCACCAACGAGATCGACAATCCCGATACTTTGGCCGCTTGCTGTGTCGGACTCAGCTTTTGTGAAAAGAGCAGATCGAAAGGAATCAAACCAGGTACTGAAGAAAACGACTGCAACAACAGCAACGACAAGAAGTAGGGCAACGGCAATGACGGGAGAAATAGCTTTTTTTGTCGGGCGCATGTTTGGAATGAAGAGAAAGAGTATTTATACTTTTGTTTGGAGTTTGAAGAGGTGAAGAAGATTAGCTTTGAGTTCTTTAGAGTCGAGTAATTATTATTTTTTCTCCATCTTTGAGAATGATGGCATCTTCAAATTGGCTAACCATAGCTTTGTCGACTGTTGCTAGTGCTTCGTACTCGTAAAGAATTCCTTGCTGTTTGAGAAGGTTCACAGCATATACGACTCGGCGCATGTCAAAGCCCGCTGGATCTGTCGACTTTATTTTTTCCATAACTTCTTTGAGGAGCCAACGTTTTGAAAAGGGAAGATGAGGATACCTTGCTTTAATGTGATCAAGCACTTTTTTTGCAATGGGGTCTCGTACAGCTTTGTCTCTTGCTAGATGAAGTATGTGAGAGGGACCTGCTGCCTTTATTTTTGGTTGTCCAACCGTAAAAAAAGGCTCTATTGCAAATTCCATATTATCTCCCGCTTGTCTTGAATCTCCATTATCATAATTGGGAACATTCATCCCACAATGTAAATTATTTTTTGCGATTTGGTGTCCACTCAAATTGTGAATGGTTTCAAAACCATATTTTTGGGCAACTGCATCAACTGCTGCTCCGACTTTGCTCATACTTACTCCTTCGCCAATACTTTCAAATGCTGCATTGAGACCTTCAAAATTTGCTTTACGCAGTGTCTCATATGTGTTCGTTCCAATTTCTATTGTTGTTGCATTATCTGTACAAAAGCCGTTCTTTGAAATCCCAAAGTCCAGTTTGACAAGATCCCCTTTTTTGAATGTGTACTCCCTATCAAAAACTGTCAGGTGGGCCGCCATATCATTTACTGCAACTGTACAGGGAAATGCGGGCATATAACCAAGATCGAATATTTTCTTTTCAACATAATCAATGATTTGTCTATCTGTTGCTCCTTCAACAATGAGTTTACTGGCCTCTTTTCGAATCTGCCTAGTCAATGCCCCCATTTCTTTGAGAAGCTCGATGTCAAGTTCTTCCATACACTGGCGGCGCTTTGTTTATATATAAGAGTTTGCAGTGAGGAAAAACTCCCGTGCTTTACTTTTTTTCTTCTAGTTTTTCGCCAAGATGGAGTTTATTGACTTTCCCGACTTTAATGCGATTGAGAAATTTTTTATTATGAAGTTTTGTTACAATCTTGCTTAAGTTTGATTTTGTCAGAGCTGGTAGGAAATTCAAAATGTCATATTGCGAAAGTCCTTCATGTTTTTTTACTACTTGAACAACGTCTCGCTCGTTTTCGGTTAGGTATTTATGGATAAGTTGCTCAAAATTATCATCTCCTGTTTTCTCAGGCGAACCTATTGGAGCTTTTTCTTCTTCTTCTTTTTCAGGGTCTTTTTCGCTTTCTTCTTGAGCTTGTATTTCTAATGGTGTTACTTGCTCTTCGTTTCTTTCAGGCATAGTTTCCTTCTTTATAGGAAGAACTTGGGGGCTTTGTGTTGCTTGAGTTTGCTTTGGCGTTCTTCGCAAGAGAAAAAAAAAGAAGAGGAAAAAAAGAAGAATGGGAATAAAGAGAAGAAGAACTAAGAGAGTGTCCGTTTTATCTTGCGAGTCATCTTCAAGTCCATACACCTCATCAAAATTTATGACAAAAAGAACTTCTTCGTTTAGATTTGAAAATGTCCATTCAAATTTTCCATCGGAACTTATCTTGTATGTCCTTGGGAAAACAGACTCAATTTTTCCGATGTTGTCCCGTAATGCAATTCGAACGGAATAATTATCAATTTCTGAGTTGAAGCTGGTATACATCGAGAAGGCTTTTTTTTCATAAATTTGTAGCGAGGTATCCTCAGAGATTATTTTCACAAGATAGGTTTTTCCATTTTCTTTTGCATCCGGACGTAAAATGATGAAATCTCCTGCTTCTTCATATGGCACTTCTCCTCGATTCCCTAGAACATTCTCAACACTTGCATTTTGTGGCATTTCTATTGCCAGTGAGGATACGCTTTCGTTTTCCCCAAAGGAAACAATATAGTTAAGTGTTGTTTCTGTTTTTTGAATTTCAATACTTAGGTCGACGGAGAGAGAAAAAGCTTGTGGTAAAAACAACAGGAAAAAAAAGAGAAAAAAACTTTGCTTCAACATAGTTCAATATACCAAAGAACATTTATAAATTTTATTAAGTTCCTCCTAAAAATAATGGAACATTTGGCGTTTATTATGGATGGAAATCGAAGGTTTGCAAAAAAAAATGGCCTTTCTTTGACGAGGGGTTATCAAAAGGGAATGGAACAATTTCTTGCAATGGTTGCTTTACAGGTCAAATATGGAATAAAGGAAACTAGTTTTTGGGCTCTCTCAACTGATAACTATCAGAAACGAAGCACAGACGAAAAACAAACAATTTTTTCTTTGATGAAATCATTTCTTGAATTAAAGGCAAATGAGCAATTCTTTAAAGAAAATGGAATTTTTGTTCGTCTTGTTGGTGATATTGAAGGAATGCAAAAACAAGAAAAAAAAAATTCTTTGGGAAATTATTTATTTTTAACAGAGATGGTTTCACGAATGAAAAAGTGGAATTTAGCCCTTGGCGAGATTCGTTTTACAGTTAACATTGCTTTAAACTACGGGGGACAAGATGAAGTTTTGCATGCTGTGAAAGATATTGCAAAGGAAGTAAAAAAGGGAAACTTGCTTCTTGAAGATATTGACGAGATGTGTCTTAAGAAGCACCTTTATTTTAATGAGAGCAAGGCCCCGGAAGTTATTGTACGCAGTGGGGATGCACCTCGGCTCTCAGGCTTTATGCTTTGGGACTGTGCCTATAGTGAAATTTACTTTACAGAAAAGCTCTGGCCAGAATTAGATGAAAAAGATTTTCTTCATATTTTGAACTGGTTTGCTGCTCAAAAAAGGAATTTTGGACAGTAAGCTCATTTGGACATACAGTAAGTGCGACAAAAAAATATTTATTCGAGTGTGAGTTTACTATATTGATTAGTTTCCTTTTTCTCATTATTTAGAATCTTGACTGTATATGTATTTGAGCCAACACTTTTTGAGAAAGGGTAACGAAAGTGTAGATAAAATAAAACCAAGTGTAGGGACTAATGCATTAATTGCTGGTTTTTGAACCCCAATCATATAGAGAAATACAACCATTACTATGTAAGTCATTGCAGCAATAGCGAACTTTCTTGTAAAACTAATCTCCCAAGCTTTATCTCTTTCAACCCTGAAATTTCTTTGCTGGATTTCTTCTATCTTTTTTTTCATTTTCAATCGGAACAGAGCTGCGAAGTAAATCGTTAGCTACGGAAGTAAAAATAGGCTTAAAAAAACTTTTGAAGATAGCGCTCAACTTCTGCTTCTGGGTGACCTGCTGCAACAAGACTTTTTTTAATCCCTTCTCTCTCAAATTTTCCTTTGTACGTCAAAATATATTCTTTTATTTGATTATTTGAATAATCTCCACTTGATCCCGCGGAGCTTGAAGAGAAAGAATCCACTTGATTTTTTTCTTTGCCCTTCCTCTTTTGCATCCCTGCAAAAATTACGATTACTGCAACTCCGCCACCAATAATCGCAATTAACTTAATCCATTCAAGCATGACTGACATTGTCAATTATTCTCAGGTAGAACCTTTTATGAATTTTTTTCACTACTTAAGCAGAAAGCCCCCAAGAAATTTTGGAGAATAAGGGGAACCTTTACCTTTGAGGACTCAAACCTATTTTGAAATTGCTTTTATAACTTCAACCATACGATTTGAGAAACCCCATTCGTTATCATACCAAATTGCAAGTTTAAGCATTTTCCCGTCAACGACTTCTGTACAAAGACTGTCAACAATTCCTGAATTTGGATTGCCGATGATGTCAGAAGAAACTAATTCTTCCTCACTATACTCGATAATTCCTTGCAAGGTACCAAGGGCTAATTCTTTAAGGAATGCATTTATTTCTTCTTTTGTTACGTCTCTTGAAAGTTCAAGGTTCAAGTCTGTAATACTTCCTGTAATTGTCGGAACTCTATATGCAATTCCATGAAGTTTTCCTTTTAGTTCTGGAATAAGATGGGTTACTGCTTTTGCAGCTCCCGTTGTTGTTGGGACAATATTAAATGGTGCTGCTCTGCCTCTTCTCAAATCTTTGTGATTTGTGTCAATGAGACGTTGGTCGCCAGTTAAAGAGTGTACTGTTGCAAACATTCCTCTGATGATGCCGTACTTTTTGTGAATTTCATTAACAATTGCTGCCATCGAATTTGTTGTACAAGATCCATTTGAAACAATGAGCTGATTCTCGTATTCGTCGTCATTTACGCCACGCACTAAGTAGAAGCAATCTCCTTTTCCTGGTGCTGAGATTAACACCTTTCTTGCTCCATTATTAATGTGCTCCATTACTTGTTCTGCATCTCGAAAGACTCCGGTACACTCAGCAACTATGTCGACGCCAAGCTCTGACCACGGCAGTGCATGGATGTCTTTTTCTTTGAAAACTGGAATTTTTCTGTCTCCTATGAGAAGAGCCTCCCCTTCAACTTTGACGTCCTGAGGAAAGAGACCTTGTGCACTGTCATGTTTAAAGAGATATGCTGCACTTTGAGCTCCTGAAAGATCATTAATAGCAACAAACTCCAATTCTGAGTCTGTGATGCCTGCTCTTAGAATCATTCTCCCAATTCTGCCAAATCCATTAATTGCTACTTTAATTTTTTTTCCAGAGGAAATCTCTTGTTTGATGTCATCCATTTCTTGTGTCATAAAAATTTTATTTTTCATATTTCACTTAAAGCTTTAGCATTCTTTTTGAGTGACAGCGCAGAAGCAAAGAAAGAATGAAAAGAAGAAGATGCAAAGCTTGTTCTTCTTTTAACCTTGAAGAACTTTAGCGAGAAGATAAAGAAGGAGAAGAGAAAAATCTGTGAAAAAATGAAAAAGTATGGTATATGTGAAAAGTCCGTTATATTTCTTTGAGGTAAATGTTCGCAAGTAAATGGCAACGAGTAAAAAGATGAAGAGAAGGAGGTAGTAGGCACTTATGTAATAGAGATAGGAAGTGGCAAAGATTTTGTAATAATGCACTACAAGAAGTTTGAATCTTAGAAGATGAAAAAGAACAAACATTACTGCAGTTTGTAAGTAAGCATCAAGCTCTTGAGTTAACTTACGGTATACGGAAAATAAAAATCCAGTAAAAACAAGTTGTTCTGAAAGAGCTACGAAGAATGCTGAAACTGCCAAGAATAGGGTGAACTGAGGAATATTTGTCGTCATTGTACTAGAAAAAATACTTGGAATTGGTTCTTTTATCACATAAAACAAAACGCCAAAACAAAGTCCTAGGAGTGCTGTAATACCAACAACCGAGGGTGAAACTTTAGTGAAATTTTTGAAAAGCTCTTTGTGATAACCACTAAAGAGAAGAAAAACAAATCCTAACAATGAGACATAAAAAAGAATGAAAAACTCATTTTTATTGTTGAAAAAAAGAAAAAATAAAGAGGAGAGTTGAGGGTAGAAAAAATAGAACAGAATAAACAAATTTGTAATAATTACGAGTCTTGATAATTCTTTACTGGTCTTGAAAATAATGTAAGAAACAAGAAGTGTTACTAAGATGTTTATGTAAAAAAAACTTGCAAGGCTAAAATTGAAAAAAAAACTAATGATAACGTAAACAACAAGGAAAAGATTGAGAGCAAAAACAATTTTTTTCTGTGGTACTGAAAGTTCTTTCAAGCTTTTGCCTGCACTTTTCATTACTTCTTGTACAAAAACAAGCTTTATAAACTTTTTTAGTAAAACGTAAGTATGAACAAAGTGGGTATGAGGCAGATTAGTCTTACTCTTTATTTTCTTCTCTTTATTCTCCTCAATGTTTTTGATTTTCTTAATATTCTTACGGGCGATTTAGATTTTTTCAAGAAGCTCTTATCATGGTTTTTGATCGCTTTTATTTTCTATAAGGTTAGTTTTACCACACTTGTTTATGGAAAACGCCTTCCTCTTTATGATGCTCTTTTTGTCCTTGCGTTTTGTCTGATGACAATTTTCAAATCCTTGCGTCTCTATGTTTCGGGCTATGTCTCTGGAACTTTGTCGTACGAGTTTGTTCTTTTCAAACCTTTGCTTGACTTTCTTTCTTCCCAGCATCCTGTCGTTTTAGTTATTACTCCTTTTCTTCTTGGGCTTCTTCTTACGGTTATCTTATGTTTTTCTCTCTTGAGTAATCATCCGACAAATCCTACTGGTCTTTTGGCGTCGCTGCGTCTTGGAAAAACATATTTTTCTTCTTTTCTTCGTGCTTTCTTTTTACTTTTTTTCTCTTTGTTCTTTTCTCTTATTGTCTTTAATTTCTTTATGGAATGGTTTGCTCTTGCAGTTGATTCTATTATTTTAGTTTTTGGACTTTTATACTACGTCTTTCGTTATTTACATGATCATACTAATCATAAGGTTTCTTCTTATCTGCGAGATGTCTCAAACTCTGGAAATGATTTTTACCAAAAACTTTTGCAGCAATTTTCTAACATTAATACGGTCCTTATTGGAATGTCTTTTATTCTTGCTCTTCATTTTTTAGTTGATGCTGGAGTTTTTCTGGTCCCTTATCTTTTTGGCACTCAAAACTCTTTGTACTTTGCTGACCTGAATGCTGGGGGAAAGGAGCACATCCCTTTATTTAATGCGTTTAATGTTAGTGATAGTCAGTTTTATGTAGACAGTGAACAAATTTGGACGTCTAACACATCTCTTTTTCTCAAAATTCTTTCTTGGATTAGTAGTATCATTCTTTATATTCATTGTTATTTACTTTTTTTGCTCTTGCTCATTCTGCCTTTTGTCATGTATTATTTTGCACTTAAAGGTCAAAAATATTATCTTCCTAAACGTTTGCTTCTTCTTTTTATTCTTTCTCTGCTTAGTTTTGTTTTTTTTAATTTATTTGCGCTTACTGAAAATACTGGCTCTTGGCGTTTTGAAGATTATGAAATTATCAAGTTTGATACAACGCCTTTGGGTTTTGAAGTTGTCAATCCTCACACTCTTATACGAGGGATTGATATTTATACGAATCCTTTGACGGCTTCTGTTTCCAACGCCTACATTCTTCTTCTGTTTCTTGCTCTTTATGTTTGTATGGCACTTATCTTTTATGTGCGCTATGATCTCTTAGCTCCTTATTTTCTAAAAATCTTGCATTCTTGTGTTCTTTTGTTTTTTCTTGTGTATTCTGTTCTTTTCTTTTATAGCTTTTTTTCTGTTGAGGCGAGTAATGTGTTTGCATCTATGCTTAGTGCAGACGCAACGCGAACTGAGCAAGTGCAGGCTTATCCGCTTCCAACAAAGGAGACCCGTTTGTTTAGAGATACTGACACTCGCTCTCGTGAATTTGCTACTAATTTAGGAGGATTTTTGGGAAAGAGTGTTAATGTTACTGTCATGCATTTTAGTCCCGATATTGAAAAAATAAATGGGAATGTTAGTTTCTTGACTCCTCTTGAAAAACAAAGGGATTACATTTATGTTAGTTTGCGAAATGATGGTAGTGAAGATCTTATTCTCTTTGTACGCAATGTCTCTCGTTTGTATAAACCTGAGGATTCTTTGCCGCTCATTGATTCTCGTTTTTTAGAAGTCAATGATGAATATATTAGAGAAAATTTTCCGGGCATTATTCTCTTGGGTTCAGAGAGCACAGATTTTGTCTACTATCTTGGAAAGGATGTTTTTTATTTCTATGAAGACGGTGCTGGAAATGTGAAGATGGAAGATGGGATTGTCTTAGATGCTGATAGAAATAGTGGTTTTTTCTTGTCGTATAGGGGCCAGGATTTTTTGTACATCGATTCGTTTGGAAGCAAGGATAGCGACGCATTGCAAACTACTCAGCTTCGGTACACGTTTCTTCTTCTGACGAGATTGTGGATTGATTACCTTAATTTAATTTTAGGATTCATTTTCTACTCTGTTTCTATTTATGCCTTTACTGCATTCTATTTGAAAAGTTATTTTTTTAAGAGAGTCTAAGTGTTTTTCTTTTCTTTCTTTGCTGGCTTTTTCTTTATGTTATAGAAAAGGTAAAAAGCAAAAGCTGTGTATAGTAGGCATAAGAATTGCCCTAGGGAAAGTATTCCTAGGGAAACTGTTGGTTCGCGAAGAAAGTCTATGAAGAAGCGAGGAATATTGTAAAGAATAAGAAAAAGAACTGTTAGCATTCCAGTCTTTAATTTTTCAAACCACTGCAGATAGAGGAGAATTTGAAAAAGAAGCATGTTCTTCAAACTTGCGTACAAAGTTACGGGATGTCTGAGCTGTGTGTCGTACAAGGGAAAAACAACTCCAAAGATAGATTTTGTCGGCGTTCCTACGAGTTCTTGATTTACAAAATTTGCAAGGCGACCAAAGGAAAGTCCTAAGGCTGCTGGAACACAGAAAAGATCTGTTAGGGAAAAAGAGAGAAGTCTGTACTTTTTTTCAAAGTGTCGCAGGACTAGAAAGCCAAAGAATATTCCTCCGTGAATGCTCATTCCTCCTTTGTCGACTCTGATGATTTCTAGGGGATTTGCGAGATAGAAGAGGGGATTGTAGAGAAGAATGTAAAAGAGTCGTCCTCCTAACACGGAAAAGACCATGAAGTAAAGAAAGATGTCTTCGAGTGTCTCTTTTGAAAGTTTACTTGTTGTCTGGATTTTTGTTATGTATATGTAACCGAAGAGAAAGGCTAAGACGTAAGCTAAGGCGTACCAGTGGATGGCAAGTGGACCTATTGAAATTGCTATGGGCGAGATCATTGTTGTCGTGTTTGGATGAGTTCTAGAACTTTGGCGTGCACTTTTGCATTTGTGCAGAGCAACTCTTTCTTTGAAAGATCAAAATCTTTTCCTTGAAAGTCCGTTACTTTGCCACCGGCCTCAAGCACTAGGAGATAATGGCAGTAATCCCAGGGTTTGGCGTTTTTCGACACAAAAACATCACAGGCACCTCTTGCAACGTTAGCCTGTCCGTAATGTGCACAATGAAGGGAACGTGCACACGCTTTTGAATGGAGGCTGGCAACAAGTTCTGATCCTAACTTTTTATTTCCTGAGGAAAAGCACATGTCTAAGTCAACTTTTTCTAAATTGTTCTCTTCTGAAACAGAAACTCTTTTTCCGTTATGATATGCTCCTTTTCCTTTTATTGCCCAGAAAAAATCTTTTGTGATTGGTTGATGTGTGATACTGAGAATGACTTCCTCATTTTTAGCAAGGGAAATTCCTGTCATGAAAATGGGAATTCCTTTTGCGAAATTTTTTGTTCCGTCGAGTGGATCGACATAAAAGCTGTACTCGCTCTCTTGCAAGAGTGCTTCTTCTTCTTCTGTTATAATCGAATAGTTTGGAAAGTTTTTTCGTAGTTCTTCTTTGAGAAAATGGTTGACTTCTTTGTCGTAACGGGTGAGGTAGTCTGTACAGGCTTTGTCTTTGTACTCAAGGGCTTTGTTTGCTTCGTAAAATCCTTTTTCTAAAATTGTTCCTACTTTTTCTAAGAGGTGTTTGCATTGTTCTAGAATTTCTTCTTCTTGCATTCTTAGTTTCCCCATTGTTCTTCATATTTTTCTTGAATTATCTCTTTAAGTGTTTTTTCCTCAAAATTGAATTCTTTTTCTTGAATGTTTGGAAAATGTTTTTTTGCTTCTGTGTACAAGGTTTCAAGGTAGCCGTCAAGTTTGAGCTCAGAAAGTCGTGTTTGTACGAGGTAAGTGATGAAGGAAAGTAGGGTCTGTTCGCGTTCTTCTTCGTCGATGAATCTGTCTGTGATGCTTACTTTGAGAACTTCTTTGAGAAGAAAGAGAATCATTTCTTCGGGAAAAATGGAGTATTCTATTGTTATGGGTTCGGAAAAACTTGCTCTGTTCATGTCGCGTACAATGTAAAAGTCGTATGTGTTGTAAAGGGGGTAGGCTAGCTTTTCTTCTATGTGCTCAAGTCTGGCGTCGAGCTTTGGAAGGAGTGCTAGGAATCTGTCTTTGTCGCTGAGAAGGGAAGCGAAGGTCTGTACGTTTTGTGTCTCTGAACTTTCTGGACTTAGTGCAGAGAGAAACTCAAAGGAATATTTTGGTTGGAGTCGCATAGTGTTTTTTTTCGGGAGGTTTATAAAAATCTTGGCTTTTGTTTTGGTATGGCTTTCTCTGCAACTCATGCTTTTGTCCCATTTTTTTTGGCACTGCTTCTTCGTCGCTTCTACAAATTCCCTCTAATATATTTGTACATTGCTGCTTTTGGTGGCATTGCTCCAGACTTTGACTTTGCGCTCGTCTTGCTCTTTGGTGAGGAAAATCTTCACAAATCTCTAACTCATTATTTTTTCATTCCTGTTCTTCTTGCTCTTGCTTTGCCTTTCCTTCAGAAAACTTGGCGGCTTCCTCTTGTTTTTTTTATTTTTGGCTATATGACTCACCTTGTCCTTGATTGGGTCTTTAATCTGTTTCCTGCAAATTTTCAGGTTTGGGCAATGATCGACGGAGTTTTTGTCACGGTCTATCTTTTGTACATGCTCTTTGTCCAAAGGAAAAGTTTGTTCTCGGAGAAACAAGCATAGCAGACAAGGAAAAAATTGAGCTCCTTTTACTTCTTTTTCGGAGAGATTCTCCAGAGTCAAAAAAGTATCTTCTTACTTCAGCGAAGATTGATGAAACAAATGATCCCCGAGTTCCAGATATTGCATCAATACTCCATTTGCATACATATCTCCAACAGAATAAAAATATGTAGGATATTGATTTAGAAATTCTGAAGCTTGCTCTATGGAAAGCATTTGTTCAAATTTTCTGCTCCCGTTGCGCATTTGATGTGCAAGTCCAAGACAGAATTTAATTTTGTCATAATACAACTCAACTAGCTTTCTCTCTAAAAGAAACTCTTCAGGAAACTTTCTATTTTCATAAACCTGTCTTGTGAATCCCCTTCTTCTGTCTTCTGGTAATACTAAAGAAGCATATGCCGTTTCTATGATTCTTATTGCGTAAAAAGAGAGCCCCAAATCCAGCTCCATTCTCTTCCAGAGAGCAACTATACTCACTTCATTGAGTGTACATGGACCTATTCCTTCTATCTCATCTGCAAAAAAACCAAGATTTCGTTTGGCATAGTTTTTAGCAGATTCATAATCGCCAGAATAATATTTCTTGATATCTCTCAATAAAAGAACTTAAATCAGAACTAGGACGTTCTAAGTATGCTAATATAGGATGTTCAATTCTCTTTCTAAAATATTCTTTTTTGTTGTCCATTGAGTCATCCAATTTCTTTCCTAGTTTTTGCTCTTCTTAAAACGAAACCGATTTTAATGACCCAGTATAAATGCGGAGCCTTAACTCATCTTCCCACGAAATATTTGTTTGTTCCTCCAATGCTTTCCCTTTTTCTTGTAATTCTCTAAGTGCCTTTTCAATAGCTCCCTCCATCCCTGAATCACAAGTTTTTAGCGAAGTAAGATAGTCTATAGAAACATTGTACCCACCCTCTTCTTTATTTCGAGGAGTGTGCTAAGACATAATTGATGAACGCTTAAAGTTTTGGAGGTATCTTTCAGCCGGAACTTTATAGTAAATCCCTTGATGAATTCGTTTCTCGTTATAAAAGGCAATGAATTCATCGAGAGTATTAAACCTTTCGTCGAATTCTAATTTGTAGGTTCCAAACCATCTTTCTACCTTTCCATTTGTTTGTGGGTGATTCACCCTACCCAGAATGTGCTTAATGCTATTCTGGTTACAAACTCAGATAAAATTATTTTTGGATCTCCCGATTCTGAGTGTTTGTGAAATGAGCCCATTATCTGCAAGAATCTTTTTTGGCTTGCCAGAAATGTATTCTTGGTTGTTGCATTTTCGAAGTATTCTACATGAGTAAGAAAATAACGAGAAATTCATCAAAAAGAGAAGTGTTCAATAAATACGTCTTAGTACAAGGAAAATCTTTCTCTTAGAGACAGGAAACATTTATATTGAGTGAAAGAAGTGGCTTGTTATGGGAGTTCAGATAAAAGATATTCTTGAATTCGAGGAAATTGAGTTGTCTAGCCTTTCTCACAAGAAAATCGCTATTGACAGTTTTAACATGCTTTACCAATTCTTAGCCAGTATTCGACAGGCCGACGGATCTCCGCTTACGGACTCTAGGGGCAATGTCACTTCTCACCTTAAGGGTCTTTTCAATCGTTGTGTGTATTTCAAAAAAAATGAAATTAAAGCAGTCTTTGTTTTTGATGGGAAAGCGCCAAAACTTAAGGAAAAGGAAAGAGAACTTCGATTGCAGAAAAAAATAGAAGCAGATAGAAAATATCAGGAAGCTTTGGACTTGGGACTTATGGAAGATGCTCGAAAATATGCTCAGGGCCTTTCAAAATTGGATTCGCACATGATTGAAGAAGCAAAAGAACTTATTGCTGCTTTTGGTTTTCCTATTGTTGATGCTCCAAGTGAGGGGGAAGCTCAGGCAGCCCAGTTTGCAAAGGAAGGACTCGTTTGGGCAAGTGCTAGTCAGGACTTTGACTCTCTTCTCTTTGGCGCTCGCTACTTATTGCGTAATGTCTCTATCTCAACGAGAAGAAAGATTCCTGGTACAAGCCAGTACAAAGATTTAGCAATTGAATTTTATGATTTAGAAAAAAATCTAATGAACCTTCATCTTTCTCTTGATGAACTTATTATTGTTGCTATTTTGTGCGGAACAGACTTTAATCCTTCTGGCATCAAGGGTATTGGACCAAAGAAAGCTGTAAAATTAGTTCGAGAATACAAAGATCGTTGGGATGATCTCTTCAAGAATTTAGGCTGGCATGATTATTTTTCATACACGTGGGTAGAAGTTTTCAACACGTTCAAGAAAATGCCTGTCGTACAAGCTTTGGAACTTTCTTGGCAAAGCGCCGACAAAGAAAAAATTGCAGGATTTTTGGAAACTAAAGACTTTGACAGAGAAATGCTTGAACGCCAACTCAAAACGATAAAAAATGTAAAAACTTTGGAAGGTTTTTTTGGATAAGTAAAAAGTGCTAAAATGTGCCTATCCTAATTGGAGCAGAGCTTCGGAGCATTAGAGCAATTTTCAAGACACGATTTCTAACTTCTGGCTGGGTTCTCGCAGCAGAGCTGCAAAGTTATAATACCCAGTTAAGGAATTATCTACACAATTCATCCTTGGTCTAAAGACAGTCAAGGATTTTTTTCGAACGAAAATTTAAAATTTTACCTTTTCGTACTTTTCAAGAGTCTTCTTACTAGGTTTGTATATTACATCATGATGCGCATAATCGACAAAATAAATTTTTTCTTTTTCATCAAAAAATAAAATAACATAAGAAGAGTTAACATGAACTCTCCTAAATTTACTAAGGTCATACTTCAAATTTTTATAATGATCAATGTTTTCACTAGAGATAATTTCATCAATTTTAGAAATAAGATTCCTTAATTCTTGTCCTTTGAGTTTTCTCATTACTTTCTCAAATAAAGCACTGAACTGAAATTCTCTCATTCTAAAGTCGAATTTTTCCTCATTTTGTCCAAGATTTTTTTACTTTTCTCGAAATTATGAAAGGTATTTGCTTCTTGACTTGCAAGAACTTTTTTATATTCAGTTCTTATTTCACTATTTTCAAAAATCTTTTCTCTTAAACTTTCTCTTAGAAGTTCTTGGATATTCATATATCCCTTTTTTTCTACATATTCCATAGCTAATTCATAAAAACTATCTTGAAATTTCAAATTAACTTGGGTTACCATAGGGTAGAGAATACTTGAGGATATTTAAAAATATCTTTTGGTTAAACCATAGTTAAAAAAAATTATGATGATGTCACAGGTGTTGCACAGCAAACTTGCCCATCTGGAACACTTGCCGTTGAAATTCTCTTTTCTCCTTCTGAACAACCCGTGGTCTTAGCTGTTATTCTGGCGCTCGTGTACTGATCTTCTGGAAGAACAAAGGTTCCAATTTTACATCCTCGAAAATCGTCGTTGGTGTTTGTAATGGTAGTTCCGGCGTCTGCTGTTCTTGTCGTGAAAAAAACCACAATAACTACAAGCACAATGATTACTAAAAGTGCTATAACGATAGTGTTCAAAGGGAGACTCTGAGCCTTATTCTGTTTTTGATTCATAACCATGAGATTTTTGAGAAAAAAGTATTTTATAAAAATTTGTCATCACAGATAGGAGAAACTTCTTCTAGGAGTTGGACTTACTTAATTGCACAACATAGCTTTTTGTTGTCCTTTCCTTCAACACTTAAGAAGATATCACCATTGACAGCATCGCACTCTTCCTTTGTGTCAACACCTATAGTTCTGGCATACTCCTCAGAAATTGCTGTCGATCCAGGTTCACATGAAAGACTCCCTTCCCGAACATTGTTAAAATCCCCTCCCGATTTATTCATCTTACTTACAAAAAAAGTAATAATCAGAACTAAGGCAATTATCACAAGAAGAGCTATAACGATAGTGTTCAAAGGGAGACCCTGAGCCTTATTCTGTTTTTGATTCATAACCATGAGATTTTTGAGAAAAAAGTATTTTATAAAAATTTGTCATCACAGATAGGAGAAACTTTTGTTCTACCTATTCTTCAGAATCTAAGTCGCGCTGCCCAAAGGGCTTGAACTCGCGACCGCCGCCAGAGTAAAACTTTGTGAAAAATTCTACATAATGCAGACGTAGTGTGTGAAGGAAGGACTCAAAATTTCCAAGAACAATGTTGAACACGTGTCCGACAACAAAGAGAAGAACTCCTCCTAAAGCGGGTAGGAGTCCTGCTTCAAATAAGGGGATGGAAAACTCGTTCACCATGATTGCAATAACAATTGAGGAAAAGCCAACTGCCATGAGACGTGCGTAGGAGAGAATGTTTGAAAAAATGGAAGGAAGTTCTATGAGGCCGACAAAGCCGTGTCCAATAAAGATGAGAACAACTGCTAAAAGAACTGTCGCTAGTCCTGCGTAGAAAAGTCCTGAACTTTCCCCTATAGAACCAAGGATTGCTAATGCTACTCCGAGTTGTAATATAATCCACGATAATTTGTCGCAAATTGCGTGTTTTAGATGATGGCGTGTGTTGTAAAAACCTATGAGTAATCCCATGTTGATGTGCACAACTCCAAATCCAACTGCTATGAGTAAGAGTGCCATAACATTTTCTGTTCTTGAAAAAATATGGTAGGGTTCAAAACCAAAGTATTCTCCGTATATGATTCCAAAAAGAATGGAACTTAGTGCGGAGAGTTGTAAAATGCTGAGGAAGTCTTTGAGATTCTTGTATTTGAGTTTTGCTAGAGAAAAGGCAAAAAGGGAAACTAGTCCGTAACCTACATCTCCGAGAACAAATCCGAAGAAGAGTGGAAAAATCAAAAACATAATGAAGGAAGGATCGAATTCTCCATACTTTGGCAGGGAGTACATTTTGAGAAGAGTCTCAAATTTGTCGGCACCTGTGATATTTTGAAGAAGTGATGGTGCATCCTTTGCCGGCTCTGCTTCCATTTCAAAGCTATCTGCAAGTTCTCGTTCTAAGTTTGAACGTAGTTTTTTTACGAGAGCATTTGGGATGTACCCATTGAGAACGGTGATGTTTTTGCTTGCGATCAAATGATTTTTAGCTTCTTCTGAACTTACTTGCTTACTTAACTTTAGTTCTTTTCTTTGTAGGTGGCGAAGATTTTCATTTGCTAATTCCTTCAGTTCCGCAAAGAGTGTTTTTTTGAGAGCTCTCTCTTTTGCCAATTTTTGTTCGAGATGAGCATCAACTTTTTGTGGAAGATAAAATGGCGTGAAGTGAAGTGGGATATCTTTTGAATAAGCTATGAAATACAGTCTTTCGTCAAAGGTTGTACTTCTGTACCTGATCCCTGCTTTGTCGAGCACTTTTAGATCTAGAGGAGATTTGCTGTGAAGAAAACCTATACTGATTTTTGGATCTTTCAAGTCTTTTTCTTTTATGTTGAGTCCTTTTATGACTGCTTTTCTTCGCTTTGCATCTTCAATGAAGAGAAGTTCTTTTGATATCTTTGAGTACTGACTTTCTAGCTCAAATGTTTTCTTCATGACTTGTTCTTCTTCTTCTTTTCCTGAAACTTCTTTTGTGAAAAATGGCTTGAGAAGGGTAATTGTTGAACGCAGTTTGAGAAGATCCCCTGAATCTTTTTCGTGCTCCTCAGCTCCGACTTGCTCAAATTTGGCGTTCTTGACACTAAAGAATTCCATGAGTTTTAGGTCGTAGAGCATACTCAAAACTTTGTTCATATCGTTTTTGAGGACAAAAATTCTCACTTTAGACATGCTAACTGGCTTAAACACGTTCTATTTCCTCCATCACAAAGTCTAGTGCTTTTTCTGTCGGCGCTGAGGTTGCAAGTTTTTTGACTTCTTCTTCTGCTGCTTCTTGTATGTCTTTTGCTTTTTTCTTAGCCTCGTCTTTTTTCTTCTGAGCTTCTGCCTCAACTTTTTCTGAAATCATTTTTTGAGCTGCTTTTTCCTGCTCTTCAATATCTTTTTGCGCTTTTTCTATTCTCGTTTGCGCCTTGCTTTGCGCTTTAGAAATAATCGTCTGTGCTTCTTCTTCGAGTCTGATAACTTTTTCAAGAGAACTCATAATAACTTCTCAAGAACTGGAAGAACTTTATAAAACTTTTCAGCAGCTCTTTGCAAACTTTCAAAATTTCATTTTTTTATGGCTTCTGGTGGGCGAGGATATTTGTAAATGTCTTCAAAAAAAATGGAGAAGTCAAAGGAACGAATGCTTTTTGAAAACTCTGCTCGCAATTCACTCATTGTCTGTTCAAGCTCTTGGATTGTCGATGCTGAAAAATTAATGGTCATATTCCATTTTCCTAGGGTCTCAAAGAAGGTCGTTACATTATTTTTTTCTAAAATTTTTTCTTTGAGTTTTGGCAATTTTGCAGGCTCGACAGTGAAAAAAGCAAGACACCATATTTTATTGAAATGATTTGCATTGAAGACTATGGAATATCCTGTGATGAGTTCCATTTCCTCTAGGCGCTTTATTCTGTACCGCAATGACTCTGGACTGAGATTACAGGCTTGGCTTATTGCTGCATACGTTCCTCTAGGATTGTTCCCTAGGACGTAGAGCAGATTTTTGTCGTTGGCGTCAAGAACCATTTTCTCTTCTTTCTTTGTTTTCTTTGGTGTTTTTTCAAAGGATTTTACTTCAATTTTGTCTGAAAATAAATTTTGAAGGTACTTTTGTGGGGCTGCTTTTATTTTTTCAACTGTGTAGAGTGAATCTATTTCTTCTATAATACTAACTTGTGAACTTATGTCTCGTATAATTTTCGTAATTTGAACGGGGTTTTGTACCATGACATTTACTTTGAGATCGTAGCGTCCAAAGGATTTTCCTATCCAATTTGTGTTTGGATGCCTTTCGAGAAAGGAAATAAGTTTTTCTATCTGTTCTGTATCAATGTAGGAGAAACGGATAAGAATGTGATATTCATGAAATCCTAACTTTGCATAATTTATCCCTAAAGAAAATCCTCTAATGAGTTTTTCTGTGCTGAACTCCTCAATTTTTTTTCCTATGGTCTCTTTTGAAATTCCCAAGGATTTTGCTAGTTGACGGTTACTTTTACGTGAATTTTCATAAAGTGCGAGAAGAAGAGCTATGTCTTTTTGTCTTAATTGTTTGTAGTCCATGCAAGACAGATTTGAATTTTTCTATATAAAATTTTGCTTTGTCTTCTTTTTTTTAAAGTCACTTTTAAATAGTATCAGTTCTTCGCTCTTTTTATTACGATGGTAAATATTACGATAGTTGGTACGGGCTATGTTGGGCTTGTAACGGGAACTTGCCTTGCTGAGGCGGGCCATAAGGTCATTTGTTCTGATGTTTCAGAAAAGAAAATTGCTATGCTAAAAGCCGGAGAAATTCCGATTTATGAACCTGGACTTAAGGAACTTGTTGAAAAAAATGTTAAGCTGGGAAAGCTTTCTTTTACGACGGATGTTGCTGCTGCTGTTCGAGCAAATGATGTTGTCTTTAGTGCTGTTGGTACGCCGCCAGACAAAGACCACAAGGCAGATCTTCAGTTTGTACGCGCTGTTGCTAAAACTTTTGCAGAAAATCTTACTGGTTTCAAGGTTTTTGTGAACAAATCCACTGTTCCTGTCGGTACTGCTGACATGGTAAGCAAGGTCATTAGCGAAATAACTGAAAAGGAGTTTGCTGTTGCCTCTAATCCTGAGTTCCTTCGTGAGGGTTGTGCTGTTGAAGACTTTATGGAACCTGATAGGATTGTTATTGGAACAGAAAAGGAAAAAGCTCGGGAACTGATGAAACAGGTTTATGCTCCTTTTGAAAAAAAAGGTTACCCTATTGTGTTTACGGACATTAAGAGTGCTGAACTTATCAAATATGCTTCAAACTCTTTTATTGCGACAAAGATTTCTTTCATTAATGAGATTGCAAATTTTTGTGAGCTTGTTGGCGCTGACGTCAAGGCTGTTGCAAAGGGAATGGGATATGACGAAAGAATTGGTTCAAAGTACCTTCACGCTGGTGTCGGCTACGGCGGTTCTTGCTTTCCGAAGGATGTTAAGGCATTGATTGAAAGTGGAAAGGAAAACTCATTTCCTTTTAGAATCTTGGAATCTGTTGAGGAAGTTAACGAGCACCAGAAAGGACTTGGTGTTGACAAACTTAAAGCTAAACTTGGTTCTTTGGAAGGAAAAAGAATTGCTGTTTGGGGTCTTGCTTTCAAGAATAAAACGGATGATATCCGTGAGTCTCCTGCTCTGACGGCTATTGCGAGACTTTTGGAAGAGAAGGCTGATGTTGTTGCTTTTGACTTTGCTGCTATGGACAATGTTAAGGAACAGCACCCTGAATTTTCTATTGAGTATGCTTCTGAAATGTACGAGGCTGCCAAGGGGGCTGAGGCTCTTCTTGTTATGACGGACTGGCAGGAGTTCCGTTTCCCTGATTATGCAAAGCTCAAGGAAGTTATGTCTGGAAATGTGCTTGTTGATGGAAAGAACTGTATGGATCTTTTCGAAGCTAAGGAAGCTGGCTTTGACGTGCAGGGCTTTGGACAGAAGCTTTCTGAAAAGCCAATGCTTGAGGTAATTGTTCGATAATTTTTTTGAAAGATTATCATCCTTTTTATTGTAAGTCTGAGGTAAACCTATAAAGTTATTACCATTCTTTTCTTTTCCTAGAAAAATGGATGAAAACTTTTTTTACTTAAGACCTTCTCTTGAGATACGTCCTTCTTCTGAAAGAATTGATCCTCTTCAGCAAAAAGACTGTCTCACTCCTCACATTGTACGGGAATATGAACAATTGCTTTCACAAAGATCTCCTTCTTTGGAAACTTTTTCTGTAGTTTATGTGAAAAATCCTTCTCTTCAGGAAGACGGCAAACTAAAAGGAACGTTTGTTGAAGGACCTCCCCTTTGGCGGCGTGCAACAGAAGAAGCTCTTCGAAAGAAAACACTTTCCTATGGACAGGTAGATTTTTTTGGTATTGATGCCTTTGTTGTTGTTCTTTGTGAACTTTCCAATAAGCCACCTTTTTTGTTCTCTCAATTGCAAACTAACGAAAAGGGAGAGCTTAATACTTCTATAACATATGCTCAGGGCAGTGTTTCTTTAGGTCTTTCAGACTGGTCGTTCTCCAAAGCATTTACTTCTCTGTTAAAGGAAAAAGCTTATGATGAGAGCACTACCCAGTTACTTCTGCCAAAGGAAACTAGGATTTTATCTCCTGATTATTGCATTTCAACTTCGTCTGCGCTTTCTTTTGGTCTCGTGAGGAAGATTACTTCTCAGGAAGATTTTGAGAACTTGCTGACTGCTTCTCTTTGGGGTGAAGCATTTAGACAAACTAGTTTCTCTTTTCTTTCTTTAGGAGGTGAAAACAACTTTTTTCTTTTGAAAAATGGAAGAGGCGCATACCGGCGTCAGTCTTTTCAACTTACTGATTATCCTCTTTCATCTATTGAAGCAAAAATTTTTGAGAACCTGCGGCAAAATTTTTAAATTAATAGTTGCTTCTTTTGAGGAATGACAGAGCTTACACTTTCTCTTCTGGAAAGGGATTCCCCCATCTCCAATATGTCTGAGATTAAAAGAACTTCTACTCTTCTTATTAACCTTGATACTTGCGTTTCTCTGACTCCCATTTGTGAAAAAGATGGAAAACTCTGCATATTGTCCAAAATTGAATGGGGTGAAGATAGGGCATTCAAAAACCAGGGAGTATTTGTATGCGGACCTTTACTCCCTAGTTTAAATGGAAATAATACTCCCTATCTCTCACTTTCTTCTATCATAGAAGAAGTTGCAGAAGAATATATAGGTATTCTCTTGCCCAAAGATGAGTCCCCCCATTATGTTATAACAAGTCCTAACTCAAAAAAAGATTTTGGATATTTTGTTAAAATACCTTCTGAAGATTTAGAAAGGGTTCTCTTCTCATCCCTTTTGCGTCAAGATTTTGGAATTGCTGGTTATTCTCTTCTTCCCATACAAGAAAACTCAGGTGGATACTCAATTTTCCCAGATTATTTTGAAAAACGAATTGGGCACTTTTATCCTCTTTCTGACAAAGCCATACTTATTGTTCAAACGCTTAGAAGAAATTCTTTTTTCGTAAGTAGCTTGTAACTAAACTTAAAAAAAAAAACTTATTTTTCATACACCACTTCTGGGAGTTGCGGGTACTTGTATGTTTCAAAGAGCAAGAGCATTTCGTAATCTATGATTGCTTCGGGAAATGTGTTGCGAAAGGACATAAGTGTGTTGTGAATTTCTTGGACGTCGGATGCAAAAATACTTACTGAAAAATTCCAAGCGCCAAAAAGCTTGACAAAGGAAGTAACATTGTCGATGCTTGCAATAAAGGAAATCATTTCTTTCATTTGATTTTTTCGTAATTTGAATAAAAAAACAGCTTGCATTTTGCCAAGGAGAGATGCGTTGGCAATTGCGGAATATGAGCGAATAACCCCTTTTTTTTCTAGGTCCTTCATTTTGTATTTGACAGCTTCGGCAGTTATTCCAATTTTGGCAGCGCAGTGTACGAGACTTGCTCTTGGATCTATACTGAGGATAGAAAGAAGAGTTTTGTCTTTGTCGTCAAGCTCGATTGCTTGGCCATGCTCAATAAAATTGTGGAGATGTGGATTTTCTCCCCCACTTCCTTTGGCGCTGAGCTTGAGAATCGTTGCTTTGTCAAGATCCAGAAGTTTTGAAAGAAGGGATGTTTGTGAGGTCTTGTATTTTTCGGTTAATTGAACTATCTCATAGCGCTCTATGTACGCTGCCTGTTTGATTTCAAGTTGTTCAATGAAGTCGGCAAAATCTTCTCGCTTTGCACTAATCAAGGAAAGTCTGAGATCATATTTTCCAAAACAACTTGCAACCCAACTCACTAATTTGTTTGCACACAACTCTTTTATTATCTTTGAAAGATCTTTTTCAGAATAATTTTTGAGTCGTATGTATACATCATATTCTTCATAACCAAGTAGGGCATAATTAATGCCTAATTTGAATCCTTTGATGAATTGCTTTGTGAGTAGTTTGTTTATTCGAGAATTAGCAGTTTCCCCTGAAATGTGCAGTGTCTTACCTATTGTATTATTGGGGAGACGGGCATTGCTACTCAAAAGAGTAATGATTTTCATGTCTCGCTTGTCAAGGACCATGGTAGGTGAAATTAAACTTTCTTTTTATGCTTTTTGGCCATTTTTTAGACTTTTTCAAATCTTTTTCAACTTTTTTTTTGTTTTTAAGGAGTTTAATGACTCGAAATGAAAGAATATAGTCGTCTACAAAATAAAGAAATCGCTAAGATATGGCCATCCCAATCGGAGTAAAGCTTCGGGGTGGGCATGCTAAGGAAGTACTTCTTTTTGTCTCCTCTCTCTCGCTCTTGCTTTCCTCAAAAGATAAAATCCCCTAAACTCGCCAAATGTGAGGCTTTCTTGTTTTCGACTATTTGACTGCGTACAAAGAAATTTTTCCTTTTTGGCGTTTTTGCAGAGCTGTGATGAGTCTTCCAAAATACCTTTTTTCATAGCAAATCACAGCAACCTTATCTTTGGTCTTTTCCATTTCTTCAAGGGTCCTTTGTGCAACATATTCTGTTCTGTCTTCAATGACTTTGTCGAGATGGGAACGCAAGGTATAGTAAAAATCTTTTCTTGGTAGATGAAAAAAATGCTGAAATTCTTCTTTGATTTCGCGGCAAAGTTCTTCGTCAGCGTTTCCGTCCAGAAAATCAAGATAAAAGGCATAGAATTTTTCCAGATTGATGCGGTTGTGTGAAAAATTACGGAAGAGAATACTGCTTGATTTTTTTGTGTTGAGAATGTTTGTGTTTTGTGTTTTTGTTTCTTTGTTTCTTTTTTCTAAACACTCTTCTTTTACTTTGGTACAATATTCAAGACCAAATTCACGCACAAAGAGATCTTCTTCGTAGAAGAGCTGAAAGAGAGTGAGTTTAATATGCTCTGAGTAAGAGGACAGGTGTGTTATTCCAAGGAGATTAAGATTTTTGAACTGCGAGAGAAAATGGGCAAGTTTTGATTGATTTGTAAAGGAACGTGTATAATTTTCACCTCTTTCGTTGTCCATGCCAACAAAATGAATGTGACAATCAAGAAGTAGAATTCTGAGTTGGTGCTTTATCTTTTTGAACTCTCCTGCTTTTAGAGGAAGTAAGATTATTGTTGGAGCGCCAAGTTCGTGTTGCTGTCTGGAAGGATGGTACTTTGGACTTGGCTGTAGGCTTGAAAGAGAAGAGAGTGTTGCAAAGAGTTTTTGCGTAGGATATGAAAAGGAAACCTTATTTCTGGTATGAGAAATCCTAACACTTTTTTGCGGAACTGCTTGGTGAAGGTGAACTGAAACAAAATGGATGAACTCTCGTAGCATCTTCATATGGAATTTTGGGAATTCTTTTAAATGTTTCTTCTTTGAGGTTATTGTGCACCGCAAAAGTACTTTCTAGGAGACCTGTCTAAAATTACTTTTTTGTGACAAAATACCTTAAGTAAAGAAATCGCTGAAATCTGCCTATCCCAATCGCAACAGAGCTGATGGGCATAATACCCAGCCAAGGAATCAAAAATTTGTTAGATGGAATTATTTTTGATGTGCAGCATATAAGAATGAAAAAAACTCTGACTCTTGTAACAGGAAATGAAAATAAAAGAAGAGAATTTGAAATGCTTCTTTACAATTTCCAAGTTGAGATGAAAGCTTTGGATCTTGAAGAAGTACAAAGTTTAGACACTGAGTACATCGCCAAAGAAAAAGCAAAAAAAGCATATTCTCTTTTGCAAAAACCTGTCATTGTAGAAGATGTCAGTGCTCATCTTGATGCTCTAGAGGGCTTGCCTGGACCTTTTATCAAGTATTTTGAGAAAAAACTTGGCGATACTGCTCTTTTGAGACTTCTTGGCGAGGAGAAAAACCGGGCGGCTTTTATTCGTTGTACTTGTGTTTATTTTGATGGGGAATCACTGCTTGTTTCAGTTGCTGAAATGAAAGGACACATAAGTAGAGAAAAGAGAGGTGAAGATGGTTGGGGCTTTGATGTCTGTTTTATTCCTGAGGGACAGGAGAAAACTTTAGCGGAAATGGGCAGAGAAGAAAAAATTAACATTTTTCCGAGGTCTTTAGCACTACACCATCTTTCTGACCGATTAAAAAAGGAAGGTAAAAATTGAGGATTTATTCTGCATCTGCGGATACAGTAATTATTGCATCTCCCCCTATACTAGAATAACGAATATAAAAGGTTTTTTCTGTAAGTGGAGAAGGTTCAACTACAATTGAGGCTCCTTCTAAAAAATCAGCAGGAAAATAACTTTGAGCCAGATTTGTGCTGCCCTTGTTATTTACAATATAACAAAGATCGGAGTTTTTTATTCCGTAATTGTTATCATAACATTGTTTCACAAGAATCCCTATTTGTTCATTGTCAAAATCTTCGTTAAGCAATTTGTCCTCTGAGCCTACTGCTCCGGGAACTCTGTCTACGGTCCTTTTCGAATTTGCGAGAATATCTGAGGATACAGCAATCATAGTAAAACCGACTGCTAAAATTACAACCAAAGATACAATTATTTTTATGGTGTCATCCATGCTTAGCTGTTATCAAATTGTATTTTAATTTTTTGTCCTTCCCTTGTCATGACAAACCTATAGATGCTTGCCACTGCTCCTTCCTCAAAAATGATACTTTTCCCTTCTGCACAAGTTCCTGTGGAATCACACATTTGGACTTCACAAAGAAATTTTTTACAGTAGATATAATCTGAGGGACTATCTTCTTGAAATGTGCAAACTTTGTCAGTGTCCACATACATTTCAATTTGTCCAGGGTAATCAACATCAAATATTTCAGAAGTAAATGGGTCTCGACAATAAATATCAACCTTACTTTGAATTTCTCTTACTGTCGCTTCAGCAAGACCTCTGTCAAGAATTTGTCCGTTTTCGTGAAATAGATTTAGAGCCATTGCTCCTGCAAAAACAAAAATTATTACAGAAAAAAAAAAAGCAATGATTGTATTCATAGTTTGCTTTCTCTAACTAATTGTTTGAGATTCAAATCCATATAATTTACGCCAACTTCCATCTCCTTCTGTACACTGTCCGGTCTTTGAATACGTAAATTTATCGTCAAACATTGTTTGCGTGTATCCGTCATGATCGTTGTAAAACTTTGCAGTTATTTCCAGACACTTATCCATAGAAAGCTCGACACCACAATCACACTTTTGTACTAGTGGACAGTAGATACTATCTTCACACATTGTGAACGTTCCCGTATCAGCTTCACCGTTTCCGTTGTCACTGTTTCCGTCCCAGTCTAAACTAAAACTTTTTACACAGTATGCAATAACATCCTCTGTTCGACAGTTGTTTGCTTTTGCCTGAGAACAAGAAGTCGTACAAATTTGCTTTGCTTCTTCTTCTGCTGCTTGTTGATTGAGTTGGTTTTGTCTGTCTGACACTCCTCCTGAAAACATCTTAAGCAGAACCATGGCAACTGCTAAGATTACAAAGAGGGAAACAAAAATCTCAATCGGTTTTTCCGATGCTTTTTTTAGTACTTTTTGTACCATGTTTGAGACTCGTTCTTATTTTACTTTTTTTCTTTTGTAGTCTTTGTAAGGTGAATAAAATGGCTCTCGAAGCTTATTTTAGGGATTGCCAGCACCCTTTTGCATCAAACTTCTCTTTCTGTTTTTGCTCAAATCTCAGAGACAGCTTTTTTTCTCTTCTTTAGTCAGCGCTTTTGCGATTTTTTTATAGGGCTACGAAAAACCAATATCATTTGTGAGATGAAAGCAAGGAGTCCTCACTCAAATTTGAGAGTTTTACCGACCTTATCTCTGAGAAGAACAAAAACCAAGTAAAGAAATCGCTAAAATGTGCCTATCCCAATCGGAGCAGAGCTGCAGGGTATATATAATATCCAGCTAAGGAATCAAAAGTTTTGGTTTTTCCACCCTTCTCAATAATTACTTTAGCCTTTGCCACAGTTTGAGAGCTTACTCAAATTTATAAATTGAAACTTAAGCAATTCTTTCATGGATGTTATTGCAGTTTTCAGTGTTATTGCAGGAATTGTCTTTCTTGGTTATTTTAGTGAACTTATTTTCAAAAAAACAAATATTCCAGATGTACTTCTTCTTATGATTGTAGGAATCCTTATAGGGACTGTTTTGCAATGGGTTGAACCTGAAAGTTTTGGCTTTGGTTCTGAATTATTCACGACATTTGCTTTGCTCTTTCTTCTCTTTGTTGGTGCTCTTTCGATTGATTTTAAAACTCTTTTACGTTCTTTTTCTCGCTCTATGCTCCTCACGGTTGTCACCTTTCTTTTCTCTGTCGCTGTTGTTGCAGGGGTTTCCTATTTTCTTTATAGGGATATCTTGCTTTCATTATTGACGGGGATGATTTTAGGAGGAACTAGCTCTGCTGTCGTTATTCCCCTCTTGCAAACTATTCCCCTTAAAGAAAAAAAACACGAAACTATTCTTATGCTTGAATCTGCTCTGAGTGATGTGCTTTGTATTATTGGGACAGTGACTATTCTTGAAATTATGAAAACTGGGCAAATTATTGCAAGTGGAATTTTCAAATCTGTTCTTTCTTCTTTTTCTCTTGCTCTGGTTGTTGGTGTTATTGTTGGTCTTCTCTGGATTGGTCTTTTGTACAAGTATGAAATTTTAATGAAATCGTATCTTCTTACTATTGCTGTTCTTATTGGTCTGTACGCCTTTGTTGAAAGTCCTTTTGTTGGTGGAAGTGGAGCGATTGCGTCTTTAGCCTTTGGGCTTGTTCTTGGAAATGCTAAAACTTTGCGTCTTATGCTTCAAGGTGACAACAACTCATCAAAGAAAGATGAAATTTCTAGGGATGAAGAGGAGAAAGAAGCTATTCATAATGTCCTTCTTCCAAGTGCAAAAAATTTCTACTCAGAAATTTCATTTTTTGTTAAAACTTTCTTTTTTGTTTATCTTGGAATTCTCATTGATTTTTCTGAATGGAATCTCTTTGCCATTGGATTTTTACTTACACTTGCCATTTTTTTGGTAAGACCTTTTTGTGTTCGGCTTGTTTTTGCGGGTGAAAAACTTGATTCTATGGAAAGAACATTCTTGGAGATCTTGGTCCCGAAAGGTCTGGCTGCTGCAGTTTTGGCGGGCATTGCTGTCCAGAGTGGGCTTTTGCAAGAGTATGTCCTTGGAAGTTTTGTAACGATCATTCTTTCTGTGGTTTTTATTTCCATTGTTCTGACTTCGATTCTTGTTTTTTTTACTGGGAAAGGTTGGTTTGTTGGCTTTCTTCCTTTTCTGCACCCTAAGGATGAACACACATTAACAAAAAAAGAAATAAAGGAAAGAACATCTTAGAAAATATGGCCCCTTTTTCTTCAAACATTCTTCTCTCTGTACGCCTCACCCTCAAAAATAAATTTCTCTTGCTTCCCTTTATTCTTTCTTTTGTTTGGTTTTTCTTTATTGTAAGCACTTTTCTTGACACAATACATCTGCAAGAAGTTCTTCAGCACTATCTTCTTGGAACTGAAAACACTTCTTCTCTTTCGTTTACTGCTACAACAAACATACTCCTCACTAGTATTTTCTTCTTATTGCTCTGGTTCTTAGGATCTTATTTTTTTACGTGTATGGGTATGTCGGGAATACTTCAGGTTTTAGAATCAAAGGAGAAGATTTCTTTTTTCTCGAAATCTTTTTTCTCTTTAGTTCTTTCTTTTTATCCTACATATGTCAAAGTCATGTTGTTATATCTTATAGCATATTTTTCACCAATAGCTCTCTTTTTTTTAGAAATAACTTACATTCCTGAGCCTTCAACACTACTTGAGCTCCTCGCATTTCTTGTTACTGCACTTTTTTCTCTTCTCTGGATGCTAAGTCTTAGTCTACGCTTTTTTTTTCTTAATGCGCAAATTTATGTGGAAAAAAAGAAGAAACTTAGAGAGATTTTTTCAATTAGTTACAAAAAAACTTCTTCTGGAGCCTGGGTTCGTGTGCTTCCAATTTTTCTTATTATTTATGTTTTTATTGCAACAGAATCAACGTTAAAATTTTTCTTTAGAAAACTTGTGACCTCCTACTTTGCTTCTGATCCTTCTGGCATTCTTTTAGGCATCCTTCTCCTTGCCTTTTTTCTTTGTCTGCTCTTGGGCTTTCTTAGTACTGTTGCTCACTTTTTCTACTTTCTCTCGTACAAAGACCTTTCTAAAAACAAGAGCTAATCAGGATATGTACGGAGATTGCCAACTCACTTTACTTCTTCTTGCTTTTTTTTTCAGTGAGCTTCCTAAAAAGAATATACAAAAGGAGAAGAGTGCAAACTGTCAAAATAAAAAAAAATGTAGGAGTGCTAAAAAAAGAATTGGCCTGTTCAATATTACTTGCAGCAAGGGAAACACTTTTTTCCATCATTGTATCTGCTGCTTCTTCTTGCATAACGAAAATACTATTTTCTCTTTGTTTTCCACCTAGTTCAAGAAAAATGATTCCTGCGAGCGTAATTAAAAAAGAAGGAAAAAATAAATCGAGCTTTTCCATAAAGGTTTTTTTTAGGTTTTCATTTGGAGTAATAACTAGTGTTCGATTTGCTGCTTTGTATAATTTTATTTCTTTTCCTTTTGTAGAATACTGATAATGAGTCCATGAAACAAGTTGGACTTTTTGTAATTCTTGAATATTGTAGTGAACTGTCGAAAGTGCTAGGTTTAATTTTTTTGCAACTTCTGTTTCTGGAGCTTCTTTTTCTGAGAGAAAAACAAGAATTTTTTTTGCAGTCTCGTTTGACAAAACTTTGCTTATTTGTCGGGCCCTCTCATCATCGAAACTTAGACATTCTATGTTCTTTTTCATTGTGAAATGTAAAACTTGCCAGCATATAAATCTGTCGGAGCGTCTCTCTTGGTAAAAAACAAATCTTAAGAAATTACTCAAAATGTGTAAAGTTGTAGAGGAAGAGCCTTAAGACCCTTCCAGGATTACCAGTAAAGAAATCGCCAAAATGTGCCTATCCCAAACGGAGCAGAGCTGCGGGGTATAATACTCAGCTAAGGAACTGAAAAATCTTAGTTTTGTTGAGCTTTGCTGTTTCTTTCTTTTGTGATACCCACGAGACGGGAATTTTATAAAGTCCTTTAGACTCTCTCCTTTAAAAATCCATGAGAAAGGTCATTATTACAGGTCTTCTGAAAAGTCAGGGCAAGGACGTTGGAGCCGAATATGAGAATCTCAAGCAGCTTGAATTTGCTGATTATGATCTTGTTAAGAAACGACAAGAGGAAAAGCTAAGGGACTTACTTTTGCACTGCGCTAAATATGTACCTTACTACAAATCATCCCTAAAAGCTTTTCTTGAATCTGAGGGCAAGGATCTTTCTCTCTTTTATTCTCTGCCTGCTTTGACAAAAAAGGAGCTTAAGGAACACAAGGATTTACTTACAAGTACAGACTGTCATGAAAGAGCTTGCTACAAAAATTTTTCTGGCGGTTCGACTGGCGTCCCTGTTGCTTTTGTTCAGGATAAACATTCTTGGTCTGTTACGATTGCGCAAAAATGGCTCTTCTACTCTTTTCTCTCGGATACTCTTCCTTTGAAAAATATTAAACTTTGGGGTTCTGATAGAGATGTTATGCAAGGAAGTCTTGGCTGGAAAGCTCAACTCAAAAATCTCTTGTACAAAAGAAAAGTTCTCAATGCTTTTGCAATGGATGAGGATAAAATGAGGCAGTTTGTTAAGGAGATTAATGCTTTCAAACCTGAACTCATTGAGGCATATGTTGAACCTGCTGCTGCTTTGGCGCGCTTTATTCTTAAGGAGGGGATTTCAGTCCACAAACCTTTGGGTGTAATGACTTCGGCAGGTACGCTTTATCCAGATATGAAGGACGTTATTTGTAAGGCATTTGGTGATTGTCCAGTTCTTGACAAATATGGCTCGCGTGAGGTTGGTGATATTGCTTGTTCTTGCAAGGAGAATTCTGGTCTTCATCTTAATTGTTTTTCTCTCTTCGTAGAAATTCTTGATGAGAATATGAGGGAAGTAAAAGCAGGTGAAATTGGAAAGGTATATGTGACAACTTTGGACAATTACTCTATGCCGCTTCTGCGTTACGAACTTGGCGACATGGCGCGTGTTGCAAAGGAAAAAAAATGCTCTTGTGGAAGAAGTATGCCTTTAGTCTCAGAAATTCTTGGACGGGAAATGAATATGTTTGTTAAACGGGACGGGACTTTGGTTTCTGGTGAATTTTTCATTCATTTTTTTAGCTCTGTGTATAATGACGACTCTGTACAGCGCTTTCAGGTTGTTCAAAAAGATTATGAAGAGTTGCTTATTCGAGTTGTGCTCAAGGACAAAGAAGCTTTTGAAAAAGCAAAGCCAAAACTTCTGCTTCCCATTCGAAAAATTATGGGCGAGAGCTGTCGTATTGATTTTGAAGAATGTGAAGATATCCCTCCTTTGAAGAGCGGAAAGTTTTTGTACACGGTGTGTGAAATTGACAAATAGGGGCGTCCTTAGTTCTTTTCTCTAAGATAGTCGAAGCGTGGTAGCTCTTTCCCGCCAATAATCACAGTCTTGCAAAAGTCCGATAAAGGACGTGTCCAGACTGGTTGGTTACCAAAGTCTTTATCAAAGTAAAGGCCCCTATATACAACAATTTCTTCCAATGTTTCTGAATCTCTTGCAACTGCTATGACTTCATAGATCTGTGCACTTTTGCTGTGTCTGTACAAACCAAGTTGAAATTTCATACTCTAAAAGATTTACAAAGGCTTTTTCTGCTTTCTGCTTACTCTTCATTCCCTTGCACATCTGCTTGGACAAGCCTGTACTGTGCGTTCCCTCTTAGGCCTTGCGCTTCAAACCAGAGATCGTTTACACTTGCTCCGTGTTCAAATTCCTGAGAACAGTTTCCTTCAGCTTCGAAAAACCACCCTTTCTCGTCGCCAAAACGAAGCGCACATTTGTCAGCGCTCCAGTCAAAGTTAAATTCTGAAAGAAAAAGTTCGGATTTTTTGTAGTCTATCCAGAACTTTGGACTGTTAAAATTGAAAGTTCCTTTGAACTGTACATATGCTCCGTTATTAAAATCTTCTACTTCAAAAAAACCGTTGCCATCTGAAAGAGAAAGAGTTTTGTTTGCTGGACCAAAGCGAAGAATGCCTCCTGACTCCTTTCCATCGGATGTCAACTCTACCCCCATTCTCAAAGTATAGGGTCCACCTAAAAATTCTGGATCTGTCTCACTTGCAGAAAGTTGAAACTCTTCTTTTTTTTTGCCTGCTGTAAGTTTCAGACTTTTCTCTTTTGAACTCTGATTATTGTCTTCACTTTGCAAAAGAGAACGTAGTGTGTTTTTCCTTTTTTTTTCAAATACTTCTTTTTCTTCATTAAATTCTTCTGAAATATTATTCTCGTCTTTAGACGAATGTTCATTTGCAAAAAGAGTTTGCTCTGAACTTTGTATGACTTGGATAGTTTGTTTCGATTCGTCAGCATACGATGAAGAAAGAAGTGGTAAAGAAAGGGAAAAAACTACTACCATAAATAAAAAGAATAAGCTTACCTCATTCGTCCTCATAGTTTCTCCTTCTTTTTTTTATATATAAAATTTCGCCTCTCTTTAATCAAAACAAAAACTCAAAAAGTAAAATTATTAATGTACAAAGTACAATATTATGAGAAAAGAAACCTACTCTCAGATGCGAAAGAGCAAAGCTAGGAAAGTCCTCGCAAGAATTATTTTCCTCTTTTTTATTCTCTTTTACTCTAGTACTCTTCTTTTCTCCTCTTCAAGTGTAAAGGCTACTAGTTACGATCCTCCTTGGTGGGACTACCATTACCTTTATCGGCAGGAAATTAATGTGAGTTGGCCAAGCTCTGGTATTACACAGTACACGGCAAATCTTATCCTTAATAGTAGCAATACGGGAGGAAACTTTAGTTTTACAAGTGATAGAACTTCATTGAGAATTGTCTCTTATAATAGCAGTTCAAATAGTAGTACAGAAATCGGCCATTATTCTGCTGACTGGAGTGCTGCAAACCAAAATGCAACTGTACAAATTTTAATCCCTTACCTTGTTAATTCTGGTGCTTCACGAATTTTTCTTTACTATAAGTATCCTTCTGGAATAAGTTCTGAGACTTATTGTGCTCCATATATCTATTGTGACCAATTTGAAGATGCAAGTATTAATGCTTCTCTTTCAAGTGTGGACAATGATGCAAATTCAGGAACTGCTTTCTCTGAAGGCTCTGGAGTTCTTAGTCTTACTGCGGGAGGATCAGATACTTGGACTGGAGCTGATGAATATAGTTCTGTCTTTTTGAATAACATTGCTGGAGATGTTGAGGTCCTTCTCACAGCAGTTAGTCAGACAAACTCTAACTCTTGGGCTAAGGCCGGAATTATGTTCAAAAATGACATGACAAGTGCAGGATCCTCTACAGGATATATTTTCAATGTGCGAAGGCCTGTTGATGGTTATGCTATGCAAACAGATGAAAATAATAATGGTTATCTTGAAACAAATAGTAATGGCGGCAATCCTTCTGCAAATCCTAGCTATCTGCGAGTTATTAAATCAGGAACTACGTTTAGAGGAGATTATTCAAAAACGGGATACTCGGGTTGGACTAATCTTGGTGGGACGAGAACAATTTCTTCTACAAATAGCATACAAGATATTGGTATTTCTTTGACTTCCCATGGAGGAGCTACGCTTTGTACTGCTACCTTTGATAACTTTATTGTAAAGCGTTATTCCACATCCAGTCCGTCGGCTTATACTTATGGTACAGAGGAAAAACTTGAGGGCATCTACATTATTTTAGATTCTCCTCTTAATGGAACAAATTTCTCTTCTGCAAATTTACCCATTAATGTGAGTTTAACTGAAACAGGGAATCTTAGTTATAGTATTGATGGTGGCTCTTTTATTACTGCTTGTACAAACTGTGACAATTATACTGCAACTCTTGTTTTTTCAAGTGGTGTGCATAACATAAGCTTTTATGCAATTGATGTTCTTAGTGGAAATAGTAGTTCTCAAACTAGTGAGTTCTTTGTCGATGCAGAAAACCCCATTATAACTCTTATCTCTCCAAATACAAGTCAAAGTACTTCTGACCTTTCAGTTCAGTTCACGTTCCAAGTTAATGATTCTTCGGCAATTAATTCTTGTTCTTTGTACATTGAAAATATGCTTGTTGCTACAATGAATAGTCCTAGTAAAAATACAAATCTTAGTTTTGTGACTACAATGTGTTCAAAAACTTCAGATTGGTTTATCAGTTGCACGGATGCCTTTAATAAAACAACAAATAGTAGTACTTTGCAAATACTGTCAAAGTTCTTAGCTCCTTGGTGGAATACAAGTTTCCTTTCTCGCAAAGAAATTATTCTTCATTCTGATCTTACGAGTTCTCTTTCAAATTATCCTGTTTATCTGGATATTGAAAAAACTGCTCAAATGCAAAGTGACTTTTCTGATCTGCGGTTTGTTCATTATGAAAATCAAACGAATACGACAACTCCTCTTTCTTATTTCATTATCTCAACAAATGCTTCTCATGCTAGGATTTGGGTAAATGTTACAACGATTACTAGTCAAAATGAAACGGTCCTCTATTTGTACTATGAAAATGATTCAACTGTTTCTCCTCTTAGTTCTGCTGCAAGTGTTTTCTTTTCAAATCAGATTTGGCTTAATTCTTTTAGCTGGCCTTATCCGAGTGTTGCGGATTATGCGTACTCACACCAAGACTTTGAAGATGCTCTTGCTTTGAATCCGAGTATTTTCGGAAATGGAACTGCTACACAAATTTATGAAACTTCAAATCCGTATGGTAGTGATGATATGTTCTTCTTGCAATATCGTCTTCTTTTCTTGGCAAATGAGAGCGGTACTACATACTTTGGAACGGACAGTGATGATGCTTCGGAAATTATTCTCAAGACTGATGATGACAGAAATTATAGTTCTACTATTGCAAGCTGGTATGGCGCTCATGGAACTGTCGGCAATTACAACACGTACAGTGGATCTTTTTCAACGAGTTCTGGAAATGGATATTGGGTTGAGTATCGGATGCAGGAAAATGCTGGCGGACAAGCTGCGGATATGGGTGTTCGTTTGCCTTCTGCTGGAGCTTACAGTAGGGCAAGCACTACGAATTTCCCGAATACCTTCTATTACAGGGAATATAGAGAAGGAAGTGAACCTCAGATGCTTTGTGTTGGTGATGAAGAAAGCCAAAATAACCCTCCAACTCTTACTCTTTTGAGTCCTGTTAATGCTTCTAAGATTGTGCAAAATTCAACCGTTACTTTTTTGTGGAATATTAGTGATGAGAGTACAAATCTGACGTGTAAGTTTTTCTTGGATGGGATTTTGAACAGCAGCTTTAATTGTACATCAGGTAATAATTCCTTGTCTCTTGACTTAGATAGGGGTGTGCATAATTGGACTGTTGAAGCAAGTGATGAACAAAATGAATCTACAAATTCTTCAACATATTATTTTACATTAATTTATGATAGTGCTCTGCACTTTGAAAAGGAATTGAAAAATATTAACACAAATCAATTTATTGTTACTTTTAACATTTCTAATCTTTTGAACAATATTTCAATGAATGCTAGTGTGCATGACTTTGTCGCTCTAAACTTTAGTGATGGTTCTCACACGCCAATGTATGACAGCACGTTTGATATTTATGGTCCTTTTTTCTTTGGAACAATTCGGGAATGGAATGTGAGTTTGTCTCTTTCTGGAAATGCGAGTCTCAATTATTCAAGTGCCGGAATTTCGGATTATCATGCTTCTGATTTGTTTATGTTTGGTGGCGATTAGGGAAGAAAGGGGATAAGAGATTGGTAAAGTAGTTAGAATTCTTGAATGACTTTTGCTAGAATTTCGTTCACGACTTGCGGCTTTGCTGTTCCTTTGGTCTCGCGCATGACGATGCCGACAATGAAGTTCAGTGCTTTGTCGTTGCCGTTCTTGAAATCCTCTACTGCTTTTGGTGCTTCTCTTAAAGCTTTTCTCAGGAGTTCTTCTATGAGCGCCGTGTCCTGAACTTGGAGGAGATTGTTTTCTTCAACATATGCCTTGATGTCGAATTTCTCATCATACAATTTTTCGAGAAGTTTTTGTGCTGTCGTGTAAGAAATCTTGTCTGAACCGAGAAGCTCAAGTAGGTTTGAAAGTTCTTCTTTGATGTTCTTTTCTTCTAGTGTGTGCATATCTTCATGATGATAATTCAAAACTCTTGGAACTTCTCGACGAAGGAAAAGTCCAACTTCTTTTGGGTTGGGTTTTTGTTCTAGTGCGTGCTCAAAGAGCTGGGTTAAATATGCGTTTGCAACTAAAACTTCAATGTCTTCTTTTGAAAGGGAATAGGCTGCATACCTTTGGCGTTTCTGTTCTGGAAGTTCTGGCAATGATGCTTTGAGCTCAGCTATCCATTTGTCGTCGATGATGAGATTGGGAAGGTCTGGCTCTGGAAGGAACATATAATCTTGTGCGTCTTCTTTGGAGCGCATAAACTGCGTTTCGTCTAGTTCGTCGTTGTAACGGCGGGTCTCTTGCTTTATTGGCTCTCCTTTACTTACACATTCTCTTTGTCTTGCTATTTCTGCTTCTGCTGCTTTGACGATGTTTGTGATGGAACTTACGTTTTTTATTTCTACTCTTTGATAGTCGGACTCTTCAATGGAAACATTGACGTCGGACTTTATTCCGTACTCTTCGTTGAGCGCTTTGAGGTATTTGGAAACTAAAATGAGTTCTTCAAGCCAGTCGCGTAATTGTTCTGTACTGGTGAACTGGGGTTTTGTCACGATTTCTGCAAGGGGAAATCCACTTCTGTTATAATTAATTTCTCCTGTTACGGGATCCCATGCTGCTGGGTCTTCTTCTATGTGCAGTTCTTCAAGTTCAATTCCTTTGAAGCTTCCTCCTATTCCGTTTGGCGCTATGTGTCCTCCGGAAATGGTTCGCTGAAATCCTGTCGGCATGTCTGGCCAGGTGTAGTGTTTTCTTTGAAAGTAAGTGTTTTTTGTGATGGAAGAATTGAAAATCAAAGCTAATTTTATGACATGCGCAATTGCTGTTTTGTTTGGCAGCATTGGCTTTGCGCCCGGCTGGCCTGTACAGCGCTCGCAGATTGTCGTGTTTATTGGAGAGTTTTGTTCAGGTATTTTGCAAGTACAAAAGAGCTTTTCCTTTGTCCTGAGATGCATGTGTATTTCAAGACCTATTTTTATATTTCCCATAGTTTTGGCGAAATGACGGAGCTTTATATATGTTTGTCGTTTGTCTTTGTGAAGATTTGGAAAAAGGAAATGTCTATTGTTTCCCTTCTCTACTCATAACTAATGCCTTCTTCAAAAAGCTGGAAAACTTCGTCGCCGTTCAAGCTTGTATTCCACACACTGATTTCATCGAGAAGGCAATTCACTTCGTAGCTGGCTGTGGGGTGGCGGCCAAAGTAAAGCGAAGCTTCGGGGAGTGTATTTTCAGCGCCACTTTTGCTCCCGATAAAAGTGCCGTTAAGGTAGTATTGCAAACCGGAACTTGTGCTGACGAAGGTGACATGGTGCCAGGTGTTCAATGAGAGTTGGCCAAAGGCATCGTATTCGTATGTCCCGTTTCCAAGCAGCGCATCTATTGTTCTGTCGCCGGGCCAGTTCAAAACTGTTCCTTGGCCGAGGTATCCGACGTCGGAGTTTGTCACTAAGTATTTGTTGCCGCTGCCGCTGCGAAAGTTCACCCAAAAGGAAAGTGTTTTGATTGTTCCATTGATGGGAAGATCTAGATAGCTTGTGCCTGATGTTCCGGGGAGGTCAAAGGAGGAGCCGTCAATGCCCCAACTGTTATAGGTCACGGAGCTGCCTTTGCTGCCGTCATGGTGATAGGAGGAATTGTCGAGTACGGAATTTTCGCCTTTCCAATGACCGAGTAAACTTGCATTTGCTGGAAGGCCGGAGTTACTTGGTGGTGAGGTTGGTGTGTCAAAGTTTTCCATGCTTGCTGCATAGAGTTGGTAGATGCTGCTTTGGTTAAGGGAAACACCCCACACACTGATTTCATCGAGAAGGCAATTCACTTCGTAGCTGGGTGTTGGGTGTCTTCCAAGGTAAAGGGAGGCTTCGCTAAGGGAATTGATGGCTCCGACTGTTAGGCCTTTGTACGCGCCGTTGAGATAGTACTCTTGGCCTGAGCCTGTGCTGACGAAGGTGACGTAGTACCAGGTGTTCAAAGAGAGGGTTCCGAAATCATTGAAGGCATATACTCCGTTTCCGAGAAGGGAGTCTATTGTTCTGTCGCCGGGCCAGTTCACAACGGTTCCTTGGCCGAGGTATCCGACGTCGGAGTTTGTTACGAGGTATTTGTTGCCGGTGCCGCTGCGAAAGTTCACCCAAAAGGAAAGTGTTTTGATTGTTCCATTGATGGGAAGATCTAGATAACTTGTACCTGATGTTCCGGGGAGGTCAAAGGCTGTTCCGAAGGGGCCGGAGGTGGTGTACGTCACGGCTGATCCGAGTGTGGCGCTTTTGTTGTTTGCTGAACTGTCGAGGGAAGTATTTTCGCCTTTCCAGTATCCGATTAAACCGTAGCTGTTGTTAAAGGGGGAAACTGGGGCAAGTTCTTCTTCGCTTACAAGGCTGTACTTTTGCGGACAGTCCAAAGCGTTACAGTCGCTTGCACTCACAACAACGAGCCACTGCCCGGACTCGATTTCGCTTGTATTCACGTACACTTGCTCGACGTTGTTGAGGTGATCGCTTTCGTTACGCCAAGCTTCTCGTGCGGGTGTGTTCGGGTCGAGTGTCCAGGGATAGAATGTTTGTCCGGATGGCGATAGGAGTTTGAGGTCAAGGTCGTTGATGAGGTTGGCTCCGGGAACGTCGTCCCAAGCTAGCGTTACTTTGAGTGAGCTTTGTGCGCTGATGTTGATTGCGTACACGTCCACGTCAGAGATGTCTGAAATGTTTGCTTCTAGGAATGTTCCGTTGATGATTCGGTCCACAGCTCCTTTGGCGTTGAGTAGTCCGTACCCGTTCACGTAGTCGGGGCCGTCGATGATTTCACTCCCGTTGCCGCTACGGTGTAGGTCTGTCGTCGAATCTAGCAAAAGGGCTTTGATTGTCGATGGGAGCGGGTCTTCGTCGTAGCCGGACTTGTTCCACCGTTCGAGCATAAGCGCGATGGTTCCACTGACGTGTGGCGCTGACATGGAGGTTCCGCTAACAGTTGCATAATTATTTGTTCCATTTGTAGTTGTGATTCCATTTCCAGGTGCAACTAAATCAGGTTTTATTCTTCCACCATTTGTTGGACCAAGTCCCGATGTAAAGCTAATAACACCACTGTCGTAAACATTACCTACGGAAATGGTGTTTTTTGCAACTGCTTCTGGAGCAATAGTAAAATACCCCGTTGTTAGATTACAGTTTTGAGAATTACCAACAGCCCAAACTATTGGAACTTTTCTAGTTGTATAATTTCCATAAACCAATTCATCTATTAATTGAGTAAAAGAATTATATTCTCCCAATACTTCACATTGCTTATGTCCATAGGAATTTGAAATTACATTAATACTGTAATTATCAATTCCAGTTTTATAGTTAGATTCTAAGTCATAACTATATCCAAAAGGTAATAAATCTTCTTGGTACCCATAAATTTTTGCTTCAGGAGCTACCCCAACATAACTTGAATTTAGATTTCCGTCCCCTATCATTATACCTGCAACCCTAGTTGCATGGTCTGATGTAGAAGGAGCCAAATTTAAGATTTGTAGTCTAGTTGCAAAATCTGTATGGTTACTCGCAACTTCTCTTTCATATTGTAAAATATTTATATTGCTCCCCTGTAAATCATAAGGGTTTTCATAAAGAATAGGAATTTTACTAACATTTTTAGAACTATCTAAAAAATTTTTGCTATTCTGTAATTCAACATCAATAAATAATATTTCGTCTGTATTGGATAAGATGAATAATGTTTCTTCATATGTGAGAGAATTTGAAAATGCATTAACTGAAAGTAATAATATCATCAGTAATAAAAATTGACTATTTTTAAAATAACTCATTTTTCATAGCACCTCTCTAGTACACATTGGTGATCTTCATTACAGGAAGTTCCGCAATAATCATTAAGGCAAACACTTCCAAAGTTAGTACTACCTTTTTTCTCATGATATAAATTTACACCTTGACAATCTATATAATCAAAGCGACATTCACTATCTTGTTCACAATACTGCTTATCCAGCATGTACTTTGGATGTGTTATCCAAGCAGGATTGAGTATTAAGTAGATGGCAATTAAGACAAGAAATATACTTCCCAGAATAATTGCTAATTTTTTCTTATTCATTCTTCATCACCAACATAAACACGTACTGTCAAAGCATGAAGAGTTTGAAGCTGACTTACAACATTCAAACCTTTTTTCTCAAGTACTATTTGAGCATCATCAAGAGATACATCTTTGTGAATATGAACAGTCAGATACGCATAAGCTTCTTCATCAAGATAATCACTACTTAAGGTATTTGCTTGGAGAACAGGGCCAAACTTTTGCTCAAGGCTAAAATCTAAAACTGAACGAATTTTTGTACTCCCTAAAAAAGAGTTTAGTTGCGGATTATAATTGAGATTTGAAAAATTTGTTTGGTCTGATTCAAGTACGTACTGAGTCGAACTAGGACTTACGGCTACAAGGTAAGCATTTGCTCCTTGATATTCGAGAACATTTATTCCTTTCTCAAAGAGAACAGATATGTCCTCTTTTGATAAGGGTGTAAAAAATTGAAAGACTAAATAAGACTGAGAATTTGCATTCCTTAGTTTTTCTCTTAAATCATCATCAATGCCTTCAGTAGGAACGGTTTTGCTTGTTTTTAGAATATACTTTTCTAAAGCTTGCTTTTTGTCATATACTTTTATATTACTTAAAGACGAGTTGCTTTCATTCAACTCCTTTACCTCCAAAGATGAATTTTCAGAACTGAGATTTTGAGCGTAAACTAATCCTACAAAGACTAACAAGAACAAAAGAATTGTACCTGCGAACAGTTTTCGTATCATAGTTTTATAGACTTTTTTTTTGAAATATTTTTTCATGCTTTTTACTCTCCAAATTCTTTTCTTTATATGATTTGTCTTGAAAACTGAGGTTATGCTAAAAAGAATTACAAACAAAAATATTATTGCTTTCATTTTGCACGCACACATGAATTATTTATTGAACACTTATTATTGACACAATTTGAAATTCCACAAGTAACTATTTTGCAAATTCCTGTTTCTTCATAATTTGTTTGGTAAACATTGATTGGTTCACAAGTAGCAAATTGGAAACAATCACTATCTTGCTCACAATACTACTGTTTATCCATCATATCTTTCGGATGAGTTATCCAAGCAGGATGTACAATTACATATATTACCAATGTCATAAGCAAAATACTTCCAACTATGAAGCCGATTTTTTTTGAATTTATCTTAACCATTTTTTTGAATATTTTTTTTGAAATTCTTTTCTTTATATGAAAACAAAGAAAGAGAGAAAAAGTAAGGTTTTTTTCTATTCATTTTAACTTTCCCCTCCTGCCTGTAAGAGGACAGCACATTTATTGTCAGACCCACAGGAAATTACTATCCCCGAATTGCTACACTCCGTAGTATTCCAGTTATTAGAAAAATATTTATTGCCTAAAGAACAATTTGTAGAGATACAATCATCCCCTTTTTCGCAGTACAAAGGGTCGTTCAAATACCTCACATCAATGCCCATGTAATACGCTTTGATATTATTCTGATACATAAAACCAAGGGCAATAAGGCACAGCACAATAACTATGCTCCCAACAAAAATCTTTTGTTTCTCACCTATGTTTATCTTAACCATTTTTTTGAATATTCTTTTTGAATTTTTTTTCTTTATATGATTTGTCTTGAAAATTTTCACCTTTTTTTGTTTTTTCAAAGCGTAGTTTTTTCTGTATGAAATATCTCTACAATTCGCTCCCATTCACGTACACTTGCTCGACGTTGTTGAGGTGATCGCTTTCGTTACGCCAAGCTTCTCGTGCGGGTGTGTTCGGGTCGAGTGTCCAGGGATAGAATGTTTGTCCGGAGGGTGAGAGGAGTTTGAGATCTAAGTCGTTGATGAGGTTGGCTCCGGGAACGTCGTCCCAAGCTAGCGTTACTAATTCCTTTTTTTGACTAAAAATTAGAATCTCCAATAATTACCTCTGTATCTTGTTTAGATGAGTAAGGAGTAAGCTGAATTTTTTGTAAGTTTGTGGCATTTGTTTCATTTCTCGAAAAAAGGTTAAGAGATTCATTTTGTTCGAGATATTATCTGAAGCTAAAATAGGCCCAATAATTAAGTGAAAAAACATTGTTATGAAGTAAAATAGGAAAGAGGTTTTCATTTTTGATATTTTTCCTCCCAACAAACTGGACTATTATTTGCTACACATTTATTGTTAGAACAAGATTTATCACAAACCTCAAGTTGACATTGTGAATCACCTTGCGTATTGAAACGATTGATAACAGTGCAGCGTTCTATAACACAATCTTCTTTGCTTTCGCAATAATAGGGGTCCAGTAAATATCTTACATCTACACCTTTATACTCTGCTTCGATATGATGTCTGAAACTAAATATGCCAACTAGCAGTAATAAAAATAAACTTACTAGACAAAATATTACTTTTTTCTCCTTCAATTTTTTTGAATTTATCTTAACCATTTTTTTGAATATTTTTTTTGAAATTTCTTTCTTTATATGATTTGTCTTGAAAATTTGCAAAACATTTTTTTTTTCAAAGCGTAGTTTTTTCTGTATGAAATATCTCTACAAATTGCTCCCATTCACGTACACTTGCTCGACGTTGTTGAGGTGATCGCTTTCGTTACGCCAAGCTTCTCGTGCGGGTGTGTTCGGGTCGAGTGTCCAGGGATAAAATGTTTGTCCTGTGGGCGAGAGAAGTTTGAGGTCAAGGTCGTTGATGAGGTTGGCTCCGGGAACGTCATCCCAAGCTAGTGTTACTTTGAGCGAGCTTTGTTTTTTCTTTGATTTTGAGGAAGCATTTTATGGGAAAAGAGAATCTGATATTGGGTATTTGCACTATAGATTAGAATTCTCAGAGGAGGACTTGAAATATGTCGTCTTATTTACAGACTATGACTTATGGAAAATCTTGAATTATGCTGTCCTTGTCGGAATTCGAAAAGTTGCAAATTCACCTGAAGATGAATTGAGGAAAAGAATTGAGAAATTGGGAAGAATGTATGAAAATTTAGAAAAGTTGACAAAGCTAAGAAAAAATACTCAGACCTGAACTTCTTCTTTTTCTTTGTGCTCTTCAAGTTTCAAACAACAATTCATTTAAAGCAAAAAAAACTTCTTTCTTTGTCGCACCTGTAGCTCAGTGGTAGAGCGCTTGCCTCGTAAGCAAGAGGTCGGGGGTTCAAATCCCCCCAGGCGCTTGTGTTTTTACAGTGTTCCTGAATCTCGCTTTTGTATTTTTTCTTCTTCGATTCTTGCAAGTTCTTTCTTAATGTATCGTTTGTACCAGTCTTCAAACTCGCTAAAGATTTGTCGTGGGTCGAGATGTCCTAGTTCGTCATTTACTTTCTCTGCTATTTTGTGAAACATATCGTTTGCATCAAGAACACATTGTGCTTCGAGAAGTGAGGGAAGAAGGAATTTGGCGGCGCAGTCTACTTGTAATTGCTTTATTCTTGAACGAAGTCGAATGTTCTCCCAAATGGCATCCCAGTTTCCCGCAAATTGTTTGACGTTTGCTCCTATTGCTTTGAGGATGTCGGATTCTCCATTAATGAGTTCGTCAGAAATTTCTAGTTTGTCGGTCTTTGAATTATACTTGAAAAGATCGGAGAACCCTCCTTCTAATAATGGGTCGTTATCCCACTTTTTTCTTACTTCTGTTATTTGGGTAATTCTTCTTACTCTGTGAAGTCCATCGGCACTTTTTACGGGGTTTGCAACTACGATGATGTCTGTTGCTTTGAAGGAGGTGTTTGGAACTTTAAGATCATTCACGAGTCTGTCGTACACACCAAAGGGACTGTCTCCGTGGATGGTTCCTGCTACGACGTTTGCTAAAGCTCCGACACGCATGGCTTCGTACAGTGCCAGTGCTTCTGTCGAACGAACTTCTCCTACGATAAGACAGGAATCTCCTAAACGAAGTGTACTACGAATTCCCATGTCAGCGCTCATTCCTTCTTTGGACACGGAAAGTGCGCTTCGTACGCTTAGTGCTTGAAGATTGTAACCTAATTTTGAAAATTCAATTGAGGGTAATTCTAAGGTGTCTTCAACGGTTATGATTCTGTACTTTCTCATTATCTCCAATATGATTGCTGTTAAAAATGAGGATTTTCCTGAACCTCTTGTTCCTGCTATTAAAATGGTTCTTGCTCCATCTACAATAAAACTCAAGAGTCCTGCTGCCTCTGCACTGATCATTCCATTTTTTATGAAAAGCGGCAAAGTCCAGGGTTTGTTTCTGTGGCGTCTGAAGGAATAACCGATTCCGTAGGGATTGAGTGGTTTTCCAACAGCTGAAACACGCGCTCTGGCAGTTGGCGTCTGAATTTCTGTATCGAGAAGAGGATTTGACGCGTCAAGTGGTTTTCCGGACATCATTCTCAAACGTGATGCCCAGCCGTCTACTTCATCTTGCTCTGGAATAATATTTGTTCGACAATCTTCGTAGTCAGAATGTGTCAGAAAAATGGGAGTTTTGTTTGCTGGCGAATTGACGCTAATGTCCTGCACTTTCTCATCATCTAGCAAAACTTCAATTGGCCCAAAACCGACAGTGTAACGAATGAGTATGTCGGCTAGTTCTTCGAGCTCTCTTTGGCGTAGTCGTACTCCTTTGAAATCTGCGATTTCTTCAATGAGATCTCTTGAGATATTGTGAAAAATTTCTCGCAGTCTTTCTGGATCAATAAAATCATTTGATTCTGGTTGGTGTTCTGCAATGACTTCTTTTGCTAAGTTTAAAATTCCGTACTTTTCGTCACTTAGCATAAACTCTGTTGGCGTCAAATGATAGAGGTTGTTCGCTTCTTTGTCGAGCTCGAAGATGGTTACTTTGCCGTGGGGGAGTGTGTAGGAGTCTAATTCTTTTGCTTCGATGGGGTAACGTTTGAGCAGGGAGGTGTAAATAAAATTTGGCTTGATGTTGGCTGAAAAAAAATCTTTGTAAATATAGCGCGATCCAATTTTGTGTCCGGACAAATGTGCTTTTGTTTTTCGTACGATTGTTAGGGTTTCAACTCTCATGAGCAAATAGCCAAGTGCAGCTTCGTACTTGTTGTCTACTTCTGCACAACGTTGTTCTGAATTTTCTTTCTCGAACTTGTAGTCTCGCAAACGGCGTTTCAAAGAAACATAGGTTCCGATGGGATCAGAGGGGAAATCTTTGAGGATGAGATTTTGTAGTTCGGCGTACCTGTTGAAAAAAAGTTTAATACAAAAATCGTCTTTGGAACTTATTTCACTTGGAGAGAATAAATCTTTTTGTTTTGTAAGATGAAGAAAGAGACGAGAAACTTCTTTGAGGAGTTCAACTTGCTCATTGTTGTACTCGTAGTTCTTGTTGTGGATGAGAATTATCTTTGTCGTGGATGGCATGGCGATTAACTTTGTAATGATGTCTCGCATAACAAAGCCGTTGTCCTCAATCGAAGGAAAATTTTCTTTTCCTAGGTAATTTATCTTTAAAATGGACTCTACACCGTGTTTTACGAGCTCAAAGTCCTTTCTTTCAAACATACTCTGATTAGGGAGAAATTTTATTTAAATAAAAGTGACTACTTTTGGAAAATAACAAATAGTTTCCAGTAATTTCCTCCAATCTCATGCCATTTCTTGGAGTCTACCAAAATATTTATAAATGATTTCCACATTATTTAGTTTGCTCATGACTCAAATGAGCGGGCAACTTACTCCTTTTCAAGATGTAAAAGTCTTGGAAAGGATTTCTCTACTTCTGATTTCTTATTTCTGGAATTCTAATCTCAATACAGTTTTACAATCGTTTCTGAAAAAGTACTGCAAATTAAAGAAGAAATATTCTGAAAAAAATCTGTCCCTTGCAAAAACAACAGGAAAGAATTTTAAACGAAAATCCGCAAACTTTGTGTATCTAAGACAAGCCAAAGAGGTTTTTACGGTTTTGTTGAAGAACTTGGGTGTCTTAGACTTCTACCCAACCGAAAAACCGTTTCAAATATGGCTGAAAAAAAAGAATTAACTGTTTCCGACCTTCCTGGTGTTGGTCCTAGTACTGCAGAAAAACTTGCTGCTGCAGGAATTGATACTTTGCTTGCTGTTGCTGTTTCTTCCATTGGCGTTCTTACGGAGGAAGCTGGCGTTTCTGACTCTGTTGCTCGTAAGATGATTCAAGCTGCTAGAGATATGCTTGATATGGGCTTTGAGACGGGAGACGTCATACTGGAGAAGCGACAAAAGGTCAACAAGATTAAGACTGGTTCGCAAAGTTTTGATGAGATTATGGGAGGTGGTTTTGAAACTGGTGCGATTAGTGAATTATTTGGTGAATTCGGTTCTGGAAAAACTCAGGTTGCTCACCAACTCGCTGTGAATGTACAAAAACCTGAAGAGGAAGGTGGTCTAAATGGGAAGGTCATTTACATTGACACGGAAAATACTTTTCGTCCTGAACGTATTATTCAGATGGCAACTGGCGCTGGTCTTGACCCTAATGTCTGTCTTAAAAATATAAAAATTGCAAGAGCCTACAATTCTGATCATCAAATGTTACTTGCTGAAAAAGCTGAGGATTTGCTTAAGGAAGGAACGTACAAGCTTTTGATTGTGGATTCCTTGACGGCGCATTTCAGAGCTGAATTTATTGGAAGAGGAACTTTGTCGGAACGTCAGCAAAAACTCAACAAACACATGCACACACTTTTGAAGGTAGCTGATATGTACAACTGCTGTGTTATTGTGACGAACCAAGTTATGGCAAAACCTAATGTTATGTTTGGTGATCCTACTCAGGCAATCGGTGGTCACATTGTCGGGCACAGCTCAACATTTAGAATCTATCTTCGAAAGGGGAAAAAAGGTTCAAGAGTTGGAAAGCTTGTCGACTCGCCAAACTTGCCTGAGAATGAATGTATGTTCTTTGTGAATGAGTCTGGTCTCAACGACAAGGAATTGTAAATATTCATTTCTCTTATCCAAACAAGTTCAAAAAATCTTCTTTTATTCAACTCCAAAAAATCTTTATAAATATAAAGCTGTGTCCATTAACTGCACAGTGTAAAATGTATAAACAATTACTCAAAAAAATTGCGCACTTTCAGATTCAGCATCCGGTGTTTACTATTTTACTGATTATTAGTTTGACCATTGCTATCTGGGGCGGAGTGAACAAAGTTCAAACTGTGGCTTCTTTAGAGCAGATGATGCCTAAGACAACTCCTGAAATCAAAGCTTTTAATGTTCTGCGAGACAATAATCTTGGTGAAGACATGATTGCTATTGTTTTCGAACTCAACAGAAATTCTACTCTGACAACAGGGACAAATGATATTCTTGACATTCGAGATTATCTTGGAGTAGTACAACATGAACTGCTTCAGGAACATGATATTCTCGATGTGTATAGTATTGCTTCTCTTCCTGAAAACTCAGATATGTCGGCGTATGTCAATGATGACCATTCTAAAACTATTATGTTAGTGAGAACGGACATTGCTGCAAACGACTACAGAATGAATCAACTTTCTTCTGAGGTTCAGGACATTGTGGATTCTGTTGGAAAACCTAGCAATATTGATATTCATTATACGGGAACTCCGATTATTCAACAGAAACTTGGTGTTCTTATTAATCAAGATAGAAATAGTACACAGTGGATTTCAACTCTTTTTGTTTTCGTTATTATTATGCTTGTCTTTCGTTCTTTTCTTTCTGCTATCGTTCCTATTCTTGTCGTTTTTGTCAGTGTTAACTGGCTCTACGGAACTATGGGCTACACACACTTGCCGATTTCCACTTTGGCGGGTGGTGTTGCTGCAATGGTTATTGGAATTGGAATTGACTTTGCTATTCATATCATGAACAAATTCAAACATGAAAGAAAAAACGGGCACAGTATTGAGACGAGCATAGAACTTGCGGTCATTGAAACGGGAACTGCACTTAGTGCTACGTCTCTTACGACTATGGTTGCTTTCTTGGCATTTCTTTTTGGAGATATGCCGGAGATGGGAAGATTTGGAATGCTTATGGCAATCGGAATTGTCTACTCCTTTATTTTCTCCATTTTTGGACTTCCTGCTCTTTTAATCATGGAAGAAAAAATCATTTATCATATTAAGAAAAAAATGAAGTTTGGAATTGAGCATGAATTTCATCTTGAAGAGGAAAAGAAAAGCAAAACAAAAAAGCTAAATGGAGGTGCTGAGCATGTTTGAAAAGTTTGCTTCAGGCCTTGTTCAGTTGCAAGTTAAGTTTCCTAAATTTTTCTTGTTTGCCTTTCTTCTTATTAATCTGGCATTTATTCCTGGAATTTTTAACTTGGTAAGTAATGTTGAGCCTTCTCTTGAGAGGGTTCTTCCTCAGAATATTCCCGAAATTCAAACGATGAATGATATGAGAGGAGAATTTGGCGCTGACATGATTTATCTTGTTTTGGAGGGAAATGGAAGGACTGTCGACATGCGTGATCCTGAGGTTCTTCGTTACATTAATCTTCTTAGTGAAAAAATAGAAACGGAAGAAAATGTTCTGGAAGTTCAAAGTGTTACGACATTTGTCGGCGTTCCGAAAACTCTTTATGAGAGTCAGGATCTTATTGCTCAAACGCCACAGGTAAATACGTTCATTAATGATGATTACTCTCTTGCGGTTATTGCAATTCGTACAAACACGGGTTCGTCGGCTGAGATTATTAACAAGGTTGTTGAACAAATTCAGGACGATATTGAATCTCTTGAAGTGTACAATCCACATCTTTCTCTTAGCATTACTGGTTTTAGTGCAATTGACAGAGCAACCTTTAACATCATTATTAATGATTTTCTTAAGATTACGATTGTCTCTATGATTGGAATTTCCATCATTGTTTTTTTCACGTTCAAGTCCTTCGTCAAAGGGATGCTTCCTATGGCGGTTGTCATGAATGCTCTTATCTGGACGATGGGAATTGTTGGCTATCTTGGCTTTACGATAACGGTTGTTAGTATGGTGAGCGCTGCTATGATTATGGGTCTTGGAATTGACTTTGGTATTCATCAGGTTCATAGTTATTTTGAAGCTAGAAAAAAACATCAGCCTAAGAAAGCTTTGGAAAGTGTCATGGAAGAATTACTTCGTGCTATGTTTGGTGCGAGTATGACGACAATTGCGGGATTTTTGGCGCTGCTCTTTGGCGTGCTTCCGGCAATGAAAACTTTGGGTGTTATTTTAGCAATAGGAATTTTTTCAACTCTTATTGGCGCAATATTATTATTGCCTGTTTTAATTTACCTTTATGACAAAGGACAAACTCTCGATTCACATTCAGCATAAAAATGGAAAAAAATACGCAAAGAAAAAAACTGGACTTTGGAACTTTTTTCAAAAGTTTTCTTGGTCTTTTTGTACTGCTCAGTTTTGCACAAGTTAGCTTTGCAGATCTGCAATTGAACTACATTCACTTTGACCCTGCAATTATTTCTGCAGGAGATGAGGTTGACATTGTTATTCAGTATGAAGCTCAAAATGCTCCTTTTGATTCTAGTAAAATTGGAGACGACGAGTATAGTTTCAATGTTAAGCTTGAAGCTGACGACGACCTTACGGAGAAATATATTTTAATTACGGACAGTAGGGGCGACGATGTTAAGGGAACTTTGTACTCTGGCGAAAAATACTATAAAACTTTTAAGGTTAAGGTTCTCAATAATGCTCCTGCTGCAAACTACGAATTTAAACTTGTTGGACAGTGGTACAAAAATGGAAATGCTCTTGATTACACTGAGGAGCTGACTTTTGAAATGCCTGTCAAAAAGGAAGGAATTATTTTGGATATTTCCAGCATAACGACAAATCCTAATCAGGTTCGTCCGGGCGACAAGTTTGTCGAACTGTACACTTCTTTGGAAAATGTCGGCGAAAAAACTGCGAAAAATATTAAGGTGAAACTTAGTGCTCAAGAAGGAATTGATCCTAGCTATTCTGATAATAATGAATTGTCTGTTGGAAAATTAGCGTCTCAAGAATCAAAGGATATTGACTTTACAATTAATCTGGATGACGAACTTAAAGCTGGCGAATACACTTTGACGTACACGCTTGAGTATATGGACTTGGATGATAATTCGTACACGCTTGAGAAAAATATTTCTTTGCTTGTGAAAGAAAAACCTAATCTTGTTATTGAAAAGGTCGAAGGTGAAGGACTTGCTGGTTCTAGCTCAACCCTAAAGGTTTGGGTGAAGAATGTCGGTGAAGAGAGTGCTGAAAGTGTTGATGTGAGAGTCTTAAAACAAAGTTCTCAACCTTTTGAATTTGACTTTAGAAGTTCTTTCATTGGTGAACTTGAACCTGGTGAGACTGGTCTTGCTGTGTTTGACATTGATGTTCTGGACAGTGCTGACATTAAGGCTCATGATTTAAAATTGGTCTTGAGGGCAAAGGGAGACACTGACGAGGGTGACGACAATATTTACACGTTCAATCGGCGTGCGTACTTTACGGTAACGGGTGTGAAACAGAACTCGTATGTGTATGTTGGTCTTGGACTCTTTGCTCTTTTGGTCATTGGATTTTTAGTTAAGGGGAGGAAAAAGAAACATGAAGGAAAAAAATAGTGTGAGGGGTGTGCGTATTGTAGCTGGCTTTTTTGTTTTTACAAGCGCGCTTCTTGGATTTTTCTTTTCCAAGTATTGGCTTCTTTTTACGATGTTTGTCGGGCTTAATCTTTTTCAATTCGGCTTTACAAATTGGTGTCCTCTTGAAAAAATATTGAAGCAATTTGATAAGTAAAAAATTTCTTTTCTTTATTCTTCTGTGCTAAGACCTAGCATATCTTGCAACTCCCCACTTTCTGCAAGTTCAAGAGTTATATCACACCCGCCAATGAACTCACCATCAATAAAAAGAAGCGGAATTGTTGGCCACTGAGTAAATTCTTTTATGGCTTCACGCATTTGCGGATCTTCAAGAAGATTGTACGCCGTATATTCTACTTGTAAGCTGTCTAGCACGTCAACGACTCGGGCAGAGTAGCCACAAAAGGGTTGTTCTGGCGTCCCTTTCATAAACAAAACAATTCTATTGTTTGCAAGGAGATCTTCAATTTGAGTCTGGATATCTTCGTCCATAGGATGTTCCTTAAACTTTTAGTTAAAAATATTTGTTTTCTCCACACTCAACTCCAAGATGCTAAAGGCGCATAATCATACGTTGTTCCTGTTACAAGAAAGGAACTGGGATTAGTACAGACAACATATGACCCACGAGTTTCGTTTGTAAGACAGGGCCCAAAACTTTCATAATAATTTCCAATATTATAAGCTCCAACTGAATAATTATAAGAAAAACTACCTGCGTAATTAGTAGTAGAACTATCAAAATAATTATTATAAAATGAATTATTGTTGCCATTGCCAGAAGCATGATATTTCCCTGAAGGGGTGTTTGTTATAATACTGTTTCTTACCTGATTATTGTCCGTGCCTGAAAAAATATCTATTGTTCCATCATTGAAGACATTTGAATTATTATCAAACACAACAGTATCAATAAGATTATTATCTGACCCTGAGAAAATAGTTATACCATTATCATGATTATGGGATAATTGTGAATTTCTTAAAATATTATAATTAGAATTTATCTCAAAGGAAATTCCATCATCATATCCAGAACCTAAGGCATTATTTGTATTATAGTTTGAAATTATGCCATCAAATAGGTTATAATTGCTATTGACTAACCTAATTCCACCACCATTATTAGAAGTACTAGTGTTTAGGACAGAACAATTATCTGCAGCATTCATGTAAATTCCATCATCAAAACCACTGATGTCACAATTTTGTATTGTAATTCCATCAAAGCTGTTTATGTAGAATCCAAATCCACTTGTATCCCCATCTCCAGTTATAGAGTAGCCCATACAATCAAAGGTTAGATTCCCTGTTGAGAAAGTAAAGCAATTGCCATCTTGATTTGAAATAGAATTCATCAGGTAAACTTTAGAGTAATTTTCTAGTGTTGATGCACTAATATCTCCACAAGCACTTACACTTACATAATCTATTATAATTCTTTCCAGAAAAAAACTCTTCTCAACAATGGAGTTCTCTGTCACTAACACGACTGAGTGAGTAGAACTATCCAAACTTTCTAAACAAGTAGCTACATCAATTTCAGTTATCCCCGTATTTACTGTCGTATTTAACCCGCAATCAACTCCTCCAATTTCTATTCTATAAATTGTCAGATTATCTTCAATACTTTTTACATATAGACTCTCCCCAAATAAATTTTCAATAAAAAGACTTCCACTTGCTGACCCTGCAGTTCTCTCAATACTACTAGTACTACTTGAAAAATATTGGTTAAACCATCCCTGAAAGCTAAGAATTCCCAATGTAGTTACCAGAATTACCAATATTGTGGCTATGATTGGACTTATTGCCTTTTTCTGGGACATTAGATTATTGGTTAAAAAAATATCTTATAAAATTATCTTTTTTGAATTCCTTAGCTTGGTATATACCCCGTAGCTCTACTCATATCAGGATAGGCACAATTTAGCGATTTCTTTACTTTCTTTCTTAAAAAAACTCAGGATTCCCTAAGCTTACCAAAGGATATGTCGGAACCAAAACCGCTGCCAGCATAAAGAATATCACCATTTGAATCAATATCTATCCCACCTACCCCCGAAGAATTTGTTAGAAAAACAGTCTTATTCCAAATTTGATTTCCATATACATCGTATTTAAAAATCGTCCCTAGCCAATTAACCGCTCCACCAATATACAAGTAATTATTATGGTATTTAACTCTAAAAAAGGTTGAATTCATTGGTGTGCTAAGACATAATTGATGAACGCTTAAAGTTTTGGATGTATCTTTCAGCTGGAACTTTATAGTAAATCCCTTGATGAATTCGTTTCTCGTTATAAAAGGCAATGAATTCATCGAGAGTATTAAACCTTTCGTCGAATTCTAATTTGTAGGTTCCAAACCATCTTTCTACCTTCCCATTTGTTTGTGGGTGATTCACCCTGCCCAGAATGTGCTTAATGCTATTCTGGTTACAAAATCGAGTAAAATTATGTTTTGGATCACCTCGATTCTGAGTATTTGTGAAATGAGTTCCATTGTCTGTAAGTATCTCTTTGGGCTTGCCAGATTTGGCAATCGCATTCTGGAATGCCAGAATAGTGTTTTCGGTTGTTGCATTTTCGAAGTATTCTGCATGAATAAGAAAACGAGAATAATCATCTAGAAACGCAATGATCTGTTTACCTGTAAATGGGCATTGTGACCAGTCTGTGTGCCATAATTCGTCTTTAGAGCTACGCTCATATCTGACGAACTTTATTTGCTCAGGACGAGTTCTCTTGTTTAATTGGAGACTGTTCTTTTTCAGAACTTTCTGTATTTGGCGTTCGGAAACTCCAAACCCTTCTTCATCAAGAAGAAGCTTGATTCTTTGTGACCCCATTTTGTATTGCTTCCAGATTTTGACAACTAAGTCTTGGAAGCTTTGATTTATTTCTTTTTCTTTTGGACCTCGTTTCTGAGGCTCAACAAAAGTCGCACCACGTCTCTTGTATGCTTCAAACCAAGAGCTAAGAGTAGATTTTGGAACTTCTCTGGTCTTTGAGAGATAAGAAAGAGAATACCAACCTCCTTCAAGAGTTTTCACACAACGAAGTTTGAACGTTTGATTGTATGTTTTTTGTTTCATTTCTCAAAATAACGAGAAATTCATCAAAAAAGGAGGCGTTCAATAATTATGTCTTAGCACACTTGAATTCGTTGGCAGACTTATATTAAATATCTGATTTCCATCAGGATCAAACTTCATAAGAAGCCCTACGGTCTCAGTAAATGTGGGATTAAGTGAGTAGGCCACAGCGTAAACATTTTCTTGATTATCTAATGTAACATCCCATGCACAGTCATAATAATCTAAGAAGAAGAGCTTTGCACTATAATTCCACACCTCAGAACCTGTGGAATTGAATTTTACTACAAAGCTCCGATTCCCTAAATTATCTTTGTGACCTACAGCATAAATCTCTTCTTGTGAATTCACTTTAAGACCCCAAAGTAAAGCGTTCTTAGTGGCCTCAGTATAATTTTTTTCCCAAATAAGGTTCCCCAATAAATCATACTTTGCCAAAAAGATTCCCCCACTACCACCAAGGTAGCCTCCCACGTATACAAAGTCATTTCTGACGTCTATTGCAGTCCCATAAGTATTTACCCCCTGATAATTGAAGTATGGTCCTGATCTTGACCCCGAAGTATTGTATCTTGCCCACGCAAGTTTGAAAACGCCTGCGTCAAATAATATTCCTACAACATAGGCATCATCATTATACACTTTTATCCCTTCTGTCCCTTCATAATAAACTCCATTTGAAATTAGATCATTCCACTCATAACTTCCATTTGATAAAAATTTCACGGCATCCCAATCCTGATTATTTGAAGCTGATCTTGGTCTTGATGCCATGTACACGTCATCATTGGAGTCAACTGCAAGACCTAATACATCGTCGCTGTACGTTCCCTGATCATAAGTATTTACCCATACTTGAGAGGGCATTTTCACATGAACAGCATTCAAATCTATAAAGTATTCCTTTGAAAGTATGTTCTTTTCAGTAATCATGCTAATTTCTATTTTCTCCTTATTTACTCTCTTAATGCAGGAACTGATGTCCATATTAGTGACTCCCAAATCTAATTCCGTAGAAGGCACGCAAGGTTGACCATTTATCAAAAGTTCTTTCATACTCTCATTTGTAGTTCCCTTATTGGTGATGTACAGCTCTGCCCCGACTAAATTCTCAATGTCAAGGTTGTTTGTCGATGCTGTTTTTGTCTCAAGGTCAGAGTGAATCCCTGTAGATAGGGAAGTGAACCATATTTTAAAGCCCACAACTGCTGCGATGGTGGCAACCAATAAAAGGGCAGTTCCGATTATAGGAGAAATAGCTTTCTTTTTCTTCATCTGAGTCTTTGGGAATATTTTTTATTTACATATTCTTTTAATTACTTGCCAAGGACATCTTTCCCACCTGTGAGTCTGCTCACATTATTCGCTTTTTGTTTTTAGGGAAAATGCATGTAGGTACGTTCCTTCATCAATGTGTTCCATAAGAAGATTTTTGACTATTCGATGTTGCTCAAGGAGTTTTTTTCCTTTAAATCCGTCCCAAGTGACTACTGCATCAAAATGTGCATCGTCTCCAGAGGGATTGAGGATTTGAGCTTTTGCTCCGGGAAGCTTTGTCTCTATGAGATTTTTTATGTCTTGTGCTGTTCGTACCATAGCTTTTTCCTTGACCTTTTGATTAAAAATTTTTTGCTTCCTCGGTTTAACATTTCTTTTTTTTACTTTCTGTAACTTAGCACGTTACACACCAAATGAATCGTATTCTTTATAAATATCCCTATTTCTTTTGCTTATATGAGAGGAAATCAAAGGGGATATGTACAAATAATTGCGATTATTGTATTGCTGATTATAATTCTTTTTTTATTTAATATAATTTCAATTAATAATGGAGAACTAAAATTTCCCTTATTTCAAAAAGAATATTTCGCATATATTGATTATCAAGAAAAAATTTCACCCAATGAAGATATTGAATTTGAAATTTACTACAAAAATCCAACTAATGAAAATTTAAATTTAAATCTTGTAATTGAATACGATAATGATAAATGGAAAACTTATAATAGGTATATAAGATTAAATGAAGAAATTCCCTTTGAAGCTGTTCCCCCAAAAAATATTCAAAAATATTCAATTAAGTTTGAATCAAATAGATATGTTAACAATCAAAATTATACTTTCAATTTTAGCTTTTATGGTGGAAATCACAAATTATTAGAGAATATAAGTAAAAATGTTCAAGTTGAATGAAGTTAAGAAAAATGTAAAAAAACTTTTCAGTTTTTTAGGAAGCCAAAAACTCTTCAATTTCATTACTCTGATATTAACATTCTTAATAGCTTGGCAACAATTTCAAATTAATGAATTAGATATGACACAAACAATGAACCCCATTATTCTTTCTTCTTCTTTAAAAGATAGTTCTTATCCTTTAAATGAAACTCCTATTGATTTTGAAATTACAGTAGAGTCTAATTATGAGGGTACTTCTCCAGTCCAATTAAAAATTTCTAATGTTTTATTAAATGGAAAAGAAATACATTCTAATTATAAGTTAAGAGGTGATGATGAAAAAATCATAACGATTAAAAAAGGAGACGAAGAGAGATTTAATTTTAGTTTTAATACTGAAAAAGAAGGAGAATACGAATTAGTAATTCTTGTGAGACATAATTTTCCAATGAATACTAAAGATTTTTCAAAAGGAAAAGAGGAACCTTGGAGATTTAATTTTGAAATAAAATGATAATGGTTAAATAATTTGAAAGATGATAACAACAAGTCCTCAAATTTGAGATTTTTCCAACCTGATCTTTTGAGAAGATTAAATAAACCAAATAAAGTAGAGAAATCGCTAAGATTTTCCTATCTCAATCAGAGCAGAACTCAGGACATTACTGCAATTTTCAAGACACGAGTTCTAACTCTCAGCGAGATGGTCGCACAGTGCTGCGGAACATAATGGCCAGCTAGGGAATTAAAAATCGAAATTTTTCGAAATTCTCTATTTAATTATACTTAAGTCTGTTGCATAATCCTTAGATAAAAATTAAGACTTTTAAATCTGAGATTTAAAGTGTATAATAAAATGACATCTCCCATGTCGTTACACACCTGTTTTTACTCTGAAGTTATGCAGTTTTTACTGATAAACTTTTAAATAAGCTTTGCCTTGCTTTTCATGATGAAAATTCTTGTTACTGGTGGGGCGGGCTTCATAGGTAGTGCTTTTACGAGATATTTTGTGAAAAAGTATCCTGAGCATGAGATCGTTGTTTTTGACAAACTTACGTATGCTGGGAATCTTGATAATCTTAAGGAAGTTTCAAATTCGCCAAATTTTCGTTTTGTCCGTGGTGATGTGTGCAATTTAGAATTGCTTGAGGAAGTGCTTAAGGACTGTGATGTTGTTGTGCATTTTGCAGCTGAAAGTCATGTTGATGCATCTATTGGAAATTCTTTGTGCTTTACGATGACGAATGCTTATGGGACTCATGTGCTTTTGGAGGCAGCACGTACTGCTAATATTAAGAAGTTTATTCATATTAGTACGGATGAAGTGTATGGAGATATTTTGAAGGGTTCGTTTAAGGAGGAGGATAAACTTTCTCCGAATAATCCTTATTCTGCTTCAAAGGCTGCTGCTGAAATGATTGTTAGTTCATACATGAAGACGTATAAAATGCCTATTTGTATTGTTCGTGGAAATAATAATTATGGACCTTACCAATATCCTGAAAAACTTATTTCTTTGTTTAGTGTTTTGCTTCTTCAGGACAAAAAGGTTCCTCTTTACAATCCTAAGCCTGTTCGTACTTTCATTCATGTTGATGATATGGCGCGTGCTGTTGATGTTATTCTCCAGAAAGGAAAAATTTTTGAGACCTATAATATTGGAACGAAGGATGAATACTCTTGTCTTGAAGTGACAAAGAAGCTTCTCAAACTTGCAGGAAAAAACCATACGTATATTCAAAAGGTCGAGGACAGAGCTGTTAATGACCGTCGTTACAGTGTGCATTATAAGAAACTTACTGCTTTGGGTTGGAAACCGGAGATTTCTTTTGACGAGGGCCTTGCACAAACTTTTGCTTGGTACAAAGAGAATGGAGCTTGGTGGAAGAAGATTTTGCGCAACAAGAAGTGAAGCTTACCTTTGTGCGTACTTGAGGACAAGATAAGGATAAATCCCTCCAACGTCCATGTACCCTGCGACATAGATATTGCCTGAGCTGTCAAGTTCTATTCCTGTCATCCATTCATCATTTCCACTATCATAGGTTACATTCCAAATTTCATTTCCATTTGTATCATATTTCACAAGTAGAGTGATAGCAGTAGTTGAGGCCCCAACGACATATACATTCCCCAAATTATCAATTACAATCTCATTTCCCCATTCACCATTTCCTGAGTCATAAGTTACATTCCAAATTTCATTTCCGCTAGAGTCATATTTGAATGTTATGAAGTCATCATTTGCTCCATTATTTGTCCCTCCCGTTATATACACATTTCCTAAGCTATCAACAGTAACTCTGTTTCCCCATTCACTATTTCCTGAGTCATAAGTTACATTCCAAATCTCGTTTCCGCTAGAGTCATATTTGAATGTTATGGCGTCATAATTTGCTCCATTATTTGTCCCCCCCGTTATATACACATTTCCTAAGCTATCAACAGTAACTCCATTCCCATACTCATCACTTCCACCGTCATACGTCACATTCCAAATCTCGTTTCCGCTAGAGTCATATTTGAATGTTATGAAGTCATCATTTGCTCCATTACTTGAATATCCACTTACGTAGATATCTCCCTTTGGACTAAGTGCAATTGAGGAGGTATCATCATAATTTCCTCCATCATACGTCACATTCCAAATCTCGTTTCCGCTAGAGTCATATTTGAATGTTATGAAGTCATCATTTGCTCCATTATTTGAATATCCACTTACGTAGATATCTCCCTTTGGACTAAGTGCAATTGAGGAGATATCATCATAATTTCCTCCATCATACGTCACATTCCAGAGTTGCTCCATGTTGTTATCATATTTAGCTACGAGAAAATCAGAGTCTCCATTATCAATCCCTCCCGCTAAGTATATATTTCCTTCTGAATCAAGTGCTAGATCATAAAACCAAACATTATTGCTCAGATCTGGCGATTTGTTCCACAACAGTACGGGCATAAGTTCGTGGCTTTGGTATTGTTCTTTTACAAAGAACTTCTTGCTATAAATTCCTTTATCTGTAAATACTGCTACTTCAACAGAGTTGCCACTTGCATTAAGACAAGAACCCAAATCAAATATGTGTAACCCTGAAAAAATACCTGTTGAAAACTCGCAGTCAGTTCCTGAGGCTTTCACATTAGAGACTGCTGTTCCTGTTCCTGCTTGAAAAAAGAGCTCGTCGCCAACGAGATCGACAATCCCCACACTTTGGCCGCTTGCTGTGTCGGACTCGGCTTTTGCGAAAAGAGCAGATCGAAAGGAATCAAACCAGCTACTGAAAAAAATGACTGCGACAACAGCAACGACAAGAAGTAGGGCAACGGCAATGACGGGAGAAATAGCTTTTTTTGGCGAGCGCATGTTTGGAATGAAGAGAAACACTATTTATACTTTTGTTTGGAGCTTGAAGAAGTGAAGCTCTTTTTTTCTTGAAACGAACGGTTCTGTCCATAATTTTATTTTGAAACATTTTAAGATAACTATTTTTAGTCAAAAATAAATCTCTTGTTAGCAAAAATAAAGAAATCGCTAAAATGTGCCTATCCCAATCGGAGCAGAGCTCCGGGGCATTATGGCAATTTTCAAGACGCGATTTCTTTACTCCCAGTTGGGTGGTCGCAGCAGAGCTGCGGGGTATAAATACCCAGCTAAGGAATTAACTTTTAAAATTGATTTTGAATTTATGGACAGAGCCAAACGAACGGTATTTTTATAAATTCTTTTCCTGTTGTGTTGTTACCATGATAGGAGGAGTTTTTATTTTCATTCTGGTCCTGATTGTTCTTGTCTTCATTTTTGGAGGAATAAAACAATTAATGGAATACGAGAGGGGAATCAAGTTTACACTTGGGCGTTATAGTTGTGACTTGGGGCCGGGCCTGAATATTGTTGTGCCTATTTTTCAAAGTTACCAACGTGTTGACATTAGGGTTAAGACTGTAGATGTGCCTAAACAAGATTGTATTACAAAGGACAATGTTTCTGTGAATGTTGATGCTGTTACGTACTATTATGTTAGTGACGTGAAAAAGGCTATTTTAGATGTTGAGGATTTTTATTATGCTGTTTCGCAACTTTCTCAAACGACAATGAGAGATGTTGTTGGTGAAGTAACTTTGGACGAATTGCTTGCTAATCGGGATGCTATTTCCGACAAAATTAGAACGGTTATTGATAAGGCTTCAGATGCTTGGGGTTTGAAAGTTGAGCGTGTGGAATTGAAGCATATTGAGCTTCCTTCGGACATGCAGAGAATTATGGCGCGAGAGGCCGAGGCTGAACGTGAAAAAAGAGGCATTATTATCAAGTCTGAGGGTGAAGTTATTGCGTCCGAGAATCTTGCAAAAGCAGCTTCTATTCTTGCAAAACACCCTGGAGCAATGCAGCTTCGTTCTCTTCAAACTATAAACGACATTTCCTCAGATGCCTCTCAGAAATTTATCTTTTTCCCTATTGAAATGATGGATTTTTTTAGAAAAAAGTAATCTCGCCTCTGGCATTTTCAAAAATATTTTCTTTTTTAGTTTTAAGTAAATGGTGTTCTCGAAGTAAAAAACTTCTGCGACTATACATAAAATTTAGAGATTTTTACTTCGTTACAAGATCTTGTGCATTCTAAAAGTAATTTCTGGGAGACCTGTTTAAAATTACTTTTTCGTAACAAAATGCCTTAGTAAAGAAATCGCTAAAATGTGCCTATCCCAATCGGAGTAGAGCTCCGGAGCATTACGACAATTTTCAGGACACGAGTTCTAACTTCCAACTTGTGGTGGTCGTAGCAAAGCTGCGGAGTATAATACCCAGCTAAGGAATCAAAAATTTGTTTGCTGGAATTATTTTTGATGTGCTGTATATCAAGAAAACACTACCTGTCCCTCCCTCTGTTAACATCTCTTTGACAATGAAGAGAAACCTATTCTCTGAAGAAAAAAATATATTCTTCTTTTCACTACTAAAACTCATTGACATTGCGTCGCTTGTACAGATAAACTACGATAAGTCCAATGCCTACTACAACCAAAATTAAAAAGAGAACTGTCCATGTCGCTGGAGTAAATATCTGCCCAAAATACTTTTGTTTCTCTCTTTCATCAGTTTCTGCTTGTTCTTCTGCTGCAACTTGCGCTGCGGCAAGTTCTTGCACCTCACTCACAACAACACTGTCGACAGGACGCAAAGAGTAGTAATAGTTCCCATCACTCTCTTCCACAAACTCAGACAAATATTCCTTGCCACTAAGCTCATCATAAACAACAAAACTTTCATCACTGAGTTTTTCATCAACATAATACAACTCAGTATACGTTCCTGAAAGCTGAGTCTGATATCGCTTGCTACTGACAATTTGCAAGTCTAATTTTTTTGCATTTAATTTACGATTACTGTCCTCATCGCCAGAAACAGTACACGCCCGAGTTTGAGTTTCAACATCAACACAAGCAGCACTGTCAGTGACAAGGCGACTTTGTTCTCCATTTACACAAACACTCCACTGACCATACTCAAAAGAAGAAACACAACTCTCAGTTCCAGTTTCATTACCCAAAATCTCAGCAAGTTCTACAAGGTCAGAACTCTTCTTCTTCTTGGAGTTACTACTACCTCCACCGCCGCCGCCAGAAGAACTACTACTACCACCAGAAGTACTGGAAGAACTCACCTCAACAATCGTGTACTCACTCCAGCTTGTAACCGTAAAGCTAAGACTCGTCCCATTTGCAACAATCTCACTACAAACAGACGAAGGACAATCAACACCGTCGCGCTGCACTTTGTACTTACTGTAACTAATATTATGCAAAGTGAGACGAGCAGAAACATTAAACTCAGGAAGAAGGAAAGAGTCAAGACTAGCATGACCAGCACCAACAGAAATTTTGTCTCGAAGATCAAGTGTTCTCTCAATCTTCAAAGGAGAAAGAAAAGCAATCTCACCATATTGGTTTGAAAAGATTGCATCGCCCACAGAAAGAAGTTCACTAGAGTTCAAAGCACTAAAGTTTGTCGTACGACTCATGTTCCAAGTGCTAGCATTAAAAATAACTTCAACAGTGCCAGGCTCATCAAAAGAGTCAGTTGTAAACACAAGATCATAACCGGAACCCAAACTATTTCCAGCAAGATCAGTTCCTAAGGCGGACAAATGGAAATGGTACGTAGTCTCGTACTCAAGATCGACAGCAGGAGAAAGTTTCAAACTTCGCGATGCGTTGTCGTAGCTCGAACTAAAAGCAACACCCTCATCATTTGTCACAGATAAAGTTCCAACAGACATTGCCTCACTAAAGGTAAAGTAGATGTCTGAACTAATCGAAACGTTGCTTGAACCGTTGAGAGGAGAAGTACTAATGAGCTGAGGAGAAACAGTATCAACATATGCTGTACGAAAACTTCCGACGACAAAACCTTTGTTCCCGGACTGGTCAAGAGAACTAAGTTTGTAGTAATAGAGAGTATCTGAATCGAGAGCTGTTACACTGACGCTGTGCGAATCACTAAGACTACTTGAAAGACTCGTATTTTTTCCATACGAACTACTTAAACCATATTCAAGATAACTTTGAGAAGGTTCATCTGTCCACCAACTCACAGTTGCATTTGTACTGCCAACTGCCACTTGGACGTCATACAGAACTGGTGCGGTAACGTCAGAACTGGTAACTACAAGTTCACTTGGGGAATCAGTTCCGGAACTGATACTGCTACTCACATTCTCAGAGAGAACGGCGACAAAATAATACTCGGGATTACCTGCTGTACAAATTCCAAAGAGATTACCGTCGCATTCCCATTCTGAAATCCAAGAAGCAAGTGCTTGATTGCCCGAGAATTGCGTACTCAGTGTCATAACAGTTGTATCAAGTAGGTCATCTTCGTAAATCGTAATGGTAAGGGATTTTCCGTCACAGTTCGTTCCGCTGACAATTGCTTCAACTTCTTCTCCATCTTGAGCAAGAAGGGAAGACCAAGAGGCAGAACTTAAATGACAGGAGGGAACGCTTCCAACGGAAAAGGAGATTTGGTAGTCATCGGGATTGCGATTACCAGAACTGTCGGAACACTTCACATAGTACGAGTAACTTTGGCCGTCACTGAGGCCGGAAACCAAGGTGCTGTGTGAGAAAGCGCCTGTGCTAGAAAAGGGAATCATTGTGCTATAACTTGTTCCGGAAACGGGGGAATACCGACAGGTAGCAGCTTCATTGCTTGTCACTTGTAATGTGATTTGACTTGTTCCTGCTGCAAGTTGCCCGCTTGGAGAGCCGCCACTTAGGAGGGCTGGACTCACATCAGGAGTTAAAATGTCGAGGTAAAAAGACATGGGGCCTTGGTTTCCTGCAGCATCGTATGCTTGAACGGAGTAGCTGTAAAAGGATTGTTCGGTGACGGTGGAATCCACATACACGGGGTTAGTGCTTATGCCAATTTGGCTAGTCGGTGTACATTCTTGACCGCTGCAACGGTAAATGCGATAAGAGCTTACTCCGACGTTGTCGCTGGCAGCGGACCAGGACAGAGTAACTGAACTTCCAGTAAGGGAGGTGTTCGTAAGCCCCATAACTTGGGACGGAGGGGTTGTGTCAACTTCTGTCTGGGAAGCTTCTGTCGTAATCCCCACAATAGAAGAATACGAGCCATTATTGCCACTAGCATCAATTGCGCGAACACGATACCTGTAACTGATGCTTGCCGCCACAGTAGTGTCTTCAAATGAAAGGCTGCCTGTATTTCCTATTAACACAAAATTAGAACAACCACTACCAGTACAACGTTCAATTTCATAGTTCACAACTCCAACATTATCACTAGCTGCCAACCATGTCAAACCGACATTACTAGAAGTCACTTCACTTGCAACTAAACCACTTACTTGAGAAGGGGCCTGTGTGTCTTCACTGTTATTACTTTGACTTTCATTATCATCACTAACCACTACAATTTCAGCAAGCCATAAAACACTTGCATACTTTACATTTCCTTCTCCTGCAGCCTGATACAAACGCAAGATCTTTGTCGATGGCATGGCACTTACATTAATTATGCTGCTTGGAACATCATTCGAACCCCCAATAGTTGTAAACGTTTGAAACGCACTGCCATCAAAATATTGAATCTGCAATGTCTCAGGCTGCATGTAATAATTTCCATTATTATCACCCCAGTATATAGTAAGACTACTAAGATTCATACTTGTATTAAACTCAAGTTCAACCCAATTTGGGTTACTAATGTTCTGTGCAGAAGCCCATTCTGTTTGAATATCTCCATCAATAAGATGAGACAAATCATAGGCATTATCATTGTAGGTACTGTCAACACGAACAGTAAGTGAAATATTGTTATCCACCACACTAATATTCTCCTCTCCTCCACTTTGTTCAGCTAGGGTAGAAACTGAAAGGGTAGTAGAATTTGCAGTATTGCTTGCTCCGTCGTAAGCCTGAACATAATAACTGTAAGTAGTATTGGCATTCAAACCTGTGCCATTATAGTTTGTCCCCGTGATAGTTCCGACTAAGCTTCCATCACGAAATACCCTATAACCAATAACTCCAACATTATCAGTTGAAGCAGACCATGAAAGAGAAATAGAATCCACTGTTTGAGAAGGACTATTCAGATTAGCTGGAGCCGTTGGAGATTCGGAATCATTAGAAACGCCTCCCCCACTAGAGTTCAAATTTATCTCAGCTCCTTTCTTCCCATAGTATTGAGTATACGTTCCAGCCAATCTACCTTGACTGTCCACTGCTTGAGTACTACTTAATAAAAGAAGGTTAGGTTCATGAATTGAAGTAGAGATATCCTCATCCCAACTATTAAGGCTTTGCGTATTATATGCTGTTATAACATTACCATCAGTCATATAATCTTCATTGCCTCTAAAACGCAGAATGGTCGCACCACCTCCTGCAAATGTATTTCTATAAAAATAATTATTTGTAGTCGTTCCTACATTTTCCATAGAAGCAAGAAAAATCCCCGCGGTATCATCAGTCTTTATAGTATTGTAAGAAACTTCATTGTAGCCAGAATAATCAGCAATCGTATTTCCAATAGCAATCTGATATCCTATAGTATTACTAAAAAAATTATCCCTGATGGTCACATATCTTCCCGTATATTTCATCCATAATCCATACCCGGTCTCACTATTCTCTCCTCTGTTTCCCTCAACTATTACATAATCGGTATCATAGAGATCTACATAATGTCCATTCCCTCCGTTCCTGTTACTAATATTTGTCAAAAGATTATCACTGTATAATATATTCTGCTTGTAAGCAGTAGTCTTACTTAAAAAAACGGTTCCTGTATTGTCGTTACCCGCAGTACCTGGACCCAGATTTGTAAAATGATTTCTCCACCATGAAGCTCTATTGGAAACACCTGTCACCCAAAAATAATGTGCATTCGCCACATCCTGTCTTCCATTAGTAAACGTTAGATCAGCAACAAATATGTCATCCATATTGCTTTGAACCATAATTTTCGCCTTCGAAGCATCTATGACTGCAGTTTCCCCCGGATAACCAATCAAAGTTCTTGTTTTAGAATCTTCTTCTAGACGAACGTTATAATTATTAGCTGAACTTCCTATTAATTCATACTCTCCACCTCTAAACACAATGATCTTATCATGATAAGTATTATCAGAAGCATCTCCTTTGTACCAATCTGAAATATCTTCTAGTGGCTGAGTAATTGTCCCCACCTTTGTTCCTGAATAACCGTCCTCAATAAAAACAAATTTAGAAGCATCAACCGTTACAGACCAATTAACGTCAATTATATTATATTCTTGATCTGTAACTCGTACTACAAAAGTGTAGGTTCCAGAACTAGGAGGGTTCCAGCTGACTACCCCATATTCCTCAGTTCTTGGAATTGTTCCAATTGAAGCACCACTTGGGCCAGAGAGAATCTCATAACTAAAAGGCCAAGACCCTCCTTGAATACCTATTGGAATTTCATAGGGCATATCAGGATGGGCAAATTTATGCCTTGCATGAATAGAAGTTTCATCATCCGGTCTTGGATACACAACATGCATTGGTATCTTTGCAGGAATAAACTCTCCCGAACTTAATTTCCACAAACTTTCGTCAACAGCAGCAAAAGAAGTGCTGCTCAAAAAAGCTATGAATAGCAACAACCAAGAACATAGATGTAACAATTTTTTTCTTGACTTTAAGGAATTTCCTAGTGTGAAATTATACCCCATGGGTTTTTTATTAAAAAGCACTATATAAATTCTTTTCACTCGAAAATTGACCAATTTGGTGAAACCTAGCACTCGATTGCACAAAACAAAGAGTCAGAATTATTTTTGATGTGCGGTATAACAGCGACATATATATAAAGCGTTGAGTTTCTTTTTTTCTATGGAGTTCCCAAAGGGATATGGTTCTTTAAAGCTTGACCTTCGCTATAATGGTTTTTTGGATAAAGCGTTGAGCTCTTATGAACAAAATATTGCACTGGGACTTTTGGGAATTGGAGTGCTTCTTGGCTTTATTATTCTCCTTCAATTTTTTTCTCTTTTCTCTCTCTTTAAATTTGTAAAACTTATTGAGCTCCTTCTTGCAAGTTTGATTCCTGCTGGAATTGTGTATCTTCTTTTCTTTAAACCAACAGAGTATAAAATTCTTTTTTTTGAGAATGGTTTGTATTATGAAGACTTAGCTCTTACAACTACTTTGCAAACAATTGGCTGGAAAATGTACTTTGCCACATATGCTGAAATTAGTTATGCGAATGTCAAAGAGAAGGAGATTGTTCTCAATTTTAGCAACTCCTTTACTGGGCGCTATGAACAAGAGTATCAGGTTCAGGAATACTTTCATGCAATGAGAAATTTAAGCCTTGCAGAAAAACAAACCATTCTTGCTTTCTTACGGCAGAAACATGTTCAAATAAATGAACTTTAGATTTGTTGCTGGTCTCTGTCTTAGAGAAGATGTTCGCTTTGCATTTTACTGAGAATTTTGAAAAACCTCTCTACTTTTTATTTCTTCCTCTTTTTTCAATATTCTCTAGTCGCTTTACAACAGCTTCTCCAAAGCTAAGAAGTTTATATTTTTCAAGAAGATTCTTCTTGAGGGAGAATAATTGTGGATGTTCGTTTTTTATACAGGTAAAAAATAAATGAAGGTCTGATGCTCTATCTTCAATTTTCTTTGAGAATTTTGAAAGACCAAAATCAATCAGAAATACATCCTTTTCTTTTGTTAGCATGTTTAGTGTCGTTAGGTCACCGTGGACGACTTCTGCTTCATGCATGTTCATAATTTCTTCAAAGGCTTTGGACAGGAGTGTTTCATCAAGAACTTCCTTGAGCACTTTTGCATTAAGATATTCTATGGTTATACTCATTTCTTCTTTTTCTACTTTCATCTCGAGGAGTTTTGGTACGTGAATTTCTTTTTGGTGGAGGTATTCTAAAATTTTTGCTTCTCTTTTTGTACGCTCTTTTCTTAGGCGCAAATCAATGCTTTCTATGCGATATGTTTTCGCTTCTCGTATCTTGATTAAACTTGTTTTGTCTTTACGATACAAAGAACTTTCTGCGCCTTCTGAAAAGAGCTCCATACATTTATAAATGCCTTCTTTCTTTTAAAAATTATGGGAGACAAGAAAATTTTTGAGCGTTTTGAGGCAGAACTTGTTCATCAGGCAAAAGGGTATGTGCGTGATAGAGTAACAAAAAAGTTAATTCAAATTGGCGAAGTTTCTCTCGCTTTTTTTATGGCATTTCTTCTCTTGGTTCTTGGACTTGCTCAAATACTTGGGACGTATGTCTCTTTTTTGAGTGGTGGCTGGAACTACCTTCTTTTAGGTGCTTGTTTTCTTCTTGTCGGTTTGGTTTTGAAGTAAACATATAAAAATTAAGAGGGAATTCATAAGTAAAAATGGAAGAAATTATTGAAATGGAAGTTGATTTGGACCATAGGGAACAGCTTCGCAGGCTCCACACAGCAACACATATTCTTAATCATGTTGCTCACAAGGTCTTAGGAAATCATGTTTGGCAAAACGGCTCTAACCTTAAACCTGAACTTGGCTCTTTGGACCTTACCCATTATGAGATTCCTAGTAAGGCACAGCTTGATGAAATTGAGAGACAAATTAATGAGGTTATTTTTGCTGATAGGACTGTGAGTGTTGAAGAAGTCGATAGGGATGAAGCTGAAAAGAAATATGGATTTTCTTTGTACCAAGGTGGTGCTATTCCGATGAAATCTATTCGTGTTGTTCACATTGACGAGAGTGACATTGAAGCTTGTGGTGGAACGCATATGCAAAGGACGGGAGGCATTGGTTTCTTTACTATTGTGGATGTTCAGAAGATTCAGGATGGAGTTGTTCGTTTTTTGTACAAGGTCCATTTGCACGCGTTGTCTTATGTGCAAGAAAGAGAAAATCTTCTTTTGGCTGCTTCGGAAAATCTTGGAGTTCCATCTGTACAGTTGGCGCAGGCTTCAGAGAAATTCTTTAAGGAGTGGAAGGAACAGAGAAAAGAGATTGAACGCTTGCAGGGGAAGGTAAAGGTTTTACTCCTGGAGCAGCTTTCAGTTTCTAAAAAAAATGAATTGAAACTTGAAGAGACAGATATGGCGTTGTTACAAGAGATTTTTGCGGCAGCCCTTGCAAAGTATTCAAGTTTTAAGCTTTCTTCTCCTCTTGCAATTTTGGCGACAAAGGATAGGGAAGATATTGGCAAGTACAAGAAAAAAATTGATAGGGGGAGCTTTATGCTTTATCTCCTATGAAGGTATTAAGTCGAAAAGGAGATCTTGAAATTAGCTATGTTGTTAAATTGCTTTTAGCAATTATTGCACTTATTGTTCTTATCGTTGTTATTACGATTGTTATTAAAGGAGAATTCGATAATCAAGGTGGCATTATTGAAAACATTTTTTCTTCTATTGGGAAGTAATTCCTTAGCTGGGTATTATACCCCGGAGCTCTGCTCCGATTGGGATAGGCACATTTTAGCGATTTCTTTACTTTTTTTATAGTCGTCCACAAAACCCATTCCTTTTGTCTCCTCTCCACACCTCCTGTTCGTTTGCTTTATAGTGTTCTCAAAGTTAAAAACTTCTGCGGAGCACTATAGATTTCTCTTGTGAGAAAGTTTAAAAGGAAGGAATTTTTTTCACTCTTATTTATGTCACTGACAGCTAAAATTTTGTCCTTTCCAGTGAATTGCAGCAGTGTTCCCCCAAGAGATATTGTTGACAGAACTTTGAGAAATAGGACCTTTTACAAAGCTGAAGAACTTGATGCACCTACTGAGTTTGGAATTACATATGGAGAATGGAAAAAAAGAGTTGCTCTTGCTTACCTTAGTTGGGAATTCGAGATCCCAAGCGACCTTCTTTTTCTGCTTGCCATGAGAGAAGACTTAGAGAGGGGCTTTCTTACAGAAGTGGAAAGAAGACATGGTCGAAGGCAGAGAAAATTTTATGAGGCCATCTTTACAGACATTCATTCTTCAAGATATTGACAAAAAGTAAAGAAATCGCTAAAAGGGTTTTGTAAAGGGACCTCTTCCCGGAGCTTTTGGGCGTGTTCTGTTGCCAAAACTTTCGAAGTAAAGAAAATCATCAATTCTTCTATCAACATTTTTTGGTTTCTCACGAGCAAATCCTAGGGGAATAATAGCATCAACAAAGCGTTCAGACCCCACCCCTAATTCGTCGTGAAGAACTTCGTTTTCAAAAGACTCTACCCAGCAAGCTCCGAGGCCGTAGAAGTGAGCCAGCATAAGGATGTTCTCTGTCGCTGCTGCTGCGTTTTGAATAGAAAATTTTTCTCCTTCTCCTGGATATAAGTCTAAAAGAAAGGTGTCTCTTCGAACAACTGCTAGTACTATGGGCGCCTCACAAATCCAAGACTGCTGGGCACAGATCATAGAAATTTTTTTTATTTTCTCTTTATTTTGTATGGCAATAATATCTATGTTGCAAAGGTTACCTGCTAGCGGACCATGAAGCGCGGCGTCGATGATGTTATAGATAATTTTCCAATCGGGCATTTCAGGAGAGAAACGCCTTATACTCCGTCGTGTCTTGAAATATTCTAGTGCTTCATCTCCTTTTTTTATTCCTGTGCTCCTTTCTTCTGCTTCTTTGTCGAGTTCTGTCTTGTCTTTGTATGGAAGTTCTTCACCTTCTTTTTTTTTACTTGGTTCGTAGTAAGCTCCTCGTTTTGCCAGAAAATCCTTTATTTTTTCTCTCATGTTTTGTTTTTGAAGACTTTTTTTTATAAGCTTATCTTCTTACCTTAAGCTTTCTCTTGGTGTGCTAAGACGTATTTATTGAACATCTCTCTTTTTGTCTCCTCTGCACTCACTCAGTTCGTTTGCTATAGATGAAAGATATTGAGAATGAAGGAAAACTCTCAAGGGACATAAGAAAAGTAGACTTATTTTGTTAAAGTGAAATTTTGTACCTCGCAGGTATTTTGTATGGTGCAACATTCTAAGTCGACTCTGTACTCGCCTGATCCTTGTTCGGCTGCTGCAAGGCGAAAGCTTGTTCTGACGTCACTCCTATCTTTAAAGAAGGGCTCTTCAGCTCCATCGTAAAAGAACTCTGCTTCACAGCGTTTCCTTACGTCAAAAATTCCTGAAATTACGACATGTGTCCCATTCTCAATATAGGAAAACTTTGAGTTGTCTAGTTCTTCGTCAAAAAAGCTAACACTACTTACAATCTGGAAAATAACTGCTCCTCCTGCAAGGGCAATAATGACAAGTACAATTATTTCTGCTAGTAATCTCATTTTCTACAGTGATATTCCCAGGGTGCTTTTGAACATTGTCATAAACACATAATAGCCTCCGAAAAGACAGAGTGTGAAAATGATGAATCCTAATTGCGATCCTTTTATTGCTTCTACAATTTTGAAGACGGAATAGCCATCTTTGATAGTTGCTTTCATCATACCTAAGATGATAATAATTTCAACAAGGTAAAATCCGATAATAAGTTCAAGATAAACAGGGGAGATAATTTCTTCGATATTAATTAATTCAAGAGTAATTCTTTGACCTGCGTTTCCCAGATTTGCAATAGTTTCTAATTGTTCCGAGAGAAATTTGATGAATTGAACTACAAAAAGAGACATAATAATTGCAAGAGCACTCAGAAGAGGAGCAAGCATGGAAATTGTTGTTGAAATAAGTCCTAATGAAGGATTAAGCATGGTAAGGATGTAGTCATTTAGTTTTACGATTTCAACTCTTTGGGAACGAATTTTCTTTGCAACTTTTGATGCTTCTTTTAATGAAAATTCTCCAAATGCTACTATCTGTTCTAATATCTCATTAAAACTTAAAATGGAAGAAATTTTCTTTAGGTCTATTTTGATGAAGCTTTTTAGGTTTGTCTTGAGGTGAGCGAGTTTAAATGAGATTTCATTGAGCAAGGCAACACTTGGATGTTTCTGAAAACCGTGTCTTGTATAATCATTTGTTACTTCTTTGAAAATATTTTCCATTGGAACGCTTAATGTTAAGTAAGTAGAAAAATAATTAAGAAGGTGTGGAAGGTCTTCTTCAACTTGTCTGTAATTTTCATAAAGGGCCCTATTTCTTCGGCAGTACATGCTTCCCAAGATGAAAATTGAGAGAGAAACTCCGGCTGGTATGAGCCAAACATAAAAGACTGTTGCTAGGTTGAAAGAATCGTAGGAAACGTGAGATGGATCGTGCTGTATGAGATAGATTGTCGATGGAACGAGGAAAAGTAAAAGAACAACCCCTCCTATAATGTAATGTAATTTTGTTAGGGGTTTGTATTCTTTTGCTGAACTTATGTCAATACTGGAGAGTTGAAGACGTTTTGCAGCAAAATTTAGGGTTCCCACGAATAAGAATGCTGGAAGAAGAATATTGAAACCAAAAAAAAGAATGCTTGCTTTGATGAAGTCTGGCAGAAAAACGGACACCATAGGGACAAGCATAAGAAACATTACGGGAAACATAATTCCAATGGTGATGACTTTACTAATGCTCTCCGACAGAAGTTCGGATTGTCTTTTTTGCTCTATGTTGTAGGTTAGCATGATCTGAGAGATAGATTCTTCCATAATTTCTTCAGCTTCTCTTCCACTTGAAAGTGCTGCAACTTCTAATAATTTTAATGAGTCTACAAATTCTGGTGAATATTGATTCCAAATGGTAGAGTACTCACGAAAAGCTTCTCCCAAATTAATGTATTCTTTTCTTTCTAAGCGCAGAAGAATATCTTGAAATTGAACTCTTAGAATTCCCTTTGTGTTTGCAAGTGAATTGTACAGTGCGTGCTCCATGTTTGATTTCATGGAAAGATAGGTTGTGAAACGCATGATGGTATTGAGCATTTCTTGTTTGTACTCCATAATTCGAGTGAGTTTATAGATGTGTACGGGGTAAATGTATGTTATGGCTGCTGCTATGAGTCCAAAAAAAACACAGGTCGTAAAAAGAATTTCTGCTGTAAAGACTTGCTCAAGGACCATCCCAATAAGTGCTGACCCTAAGAAAAGGAGGAGTGAGGTATTGATAATTGTCGACGCTTTGTATGGAAAGAGAGTAAACTTCAAACTTGCGTCCATAGTTTCCATTGTGTAGCGCAGCGGCAGCGCTTCTCCCAAATCATATATGCTTTTCATTTAGATACCGTTTTACCATTTGCTCGTACTCTTGGTATAAATTACGAATGGCAGCTTTGTTTGAAAAATCTGTTATGTTGCGATATAATTTCAAGAACATCGTCGACAAAGCTTTTGTATGCTCGGCTTCTAAAAATTCAGTTTTCTTTCCTACTGCATTAAGAATGATATTTTTAATTGTTGAACGAAGTTCAATATCTGTTATAACATCACTCATGTTCTTATATGTACGTGTGTTTTTGAGAAGTTCTTTGAGAACAATACTTTTTCCTTCTTTGAGAACTTGCGTTGGTTCTAGATCGTCGGTGTCGGGATTGTACTGGAAAAGTGTCTGAAACTGCGGCTCGTCCTCCCAATCCTTGAGAACTTCAACTACTCCTACAACTCTTCTTACTTTTCGTGATCCTGATGCGTCTTTAATTAAGTTTATGAGCACAATAAAATCGGTTACTTTGAAGGAACCTTTTGTAACTCCTAAATCGTTGACAACACGATCGTACACACCGTAGGCGGTATCTGCGTGAATGGTTCCTGTTACAACATTACTCATTGCTCCGACACGCATAGCTTCGTACAAAACTTTAGCTTCTTTTCCACGAATTTCCCCTAGGATCAAACAAGAATCTCCAAGACGCAGAGTTGTTCGTAGTCCTTTTTCGAAATCAATTTCCATTCCTTCATCCATAAGAGCTGAACGAACTTTAAGTGAAAGGATATCATAACCTAGTTTTTTGAAGGTCTCAATAGGAATTTCTTGTGTATCTTCAATGGTAACTAATCTGTCGTTTGTTGGAATTTCAAGCAAGGATGCTCCCATAAGTGAAGTTTTTCCTGAACCTCTTGGTCCTGCCATTATGTAGGATCTTCCGTGAGCAATGACGAGGCTCATGAATCCAGAGAAGAGGGCGTTGATTGTTTTGTTGTACATAAAAAGTTCAAGTGTCCAAGGCTTCTCTCTGTGTTTACGCAAGGAAAAACCTGGTCCAAAAATAGAGAAAGGGTCGACAACAACTGCAACACGAGCTTTAATTCCTCCTACAATAACTTCGGTATCCAGTTCTGGTGAGACCTTGTTGAGTGGACGCCCAGATTTCATTTTTAGACGTGTTACAAAATAGTCCAGAAAACTTTGAGAAGGGTATATGTTTGTTACGCACTCCCCATATTTTTCATGGATGATACGAATTGGAGTATTAAAACCTGGAGGGTTAATGTTTACTTCTAAAACATTTTTGTCTTTGAGAAGATACTCCAAAATTCCAAATTCTTTGTACCAACGCTGGATTATTTTATTTTTTGTCTCTCCAGTTTCTTCGTACACCTTTGCATCTTTGTAAATATTTTTTATCATCTGCAAAGAAAAATAATACTCTTCAATGGTAATCTCGTAAAAATTTTCAATAATATCTTTTACATCAAGAACTCGCACAATGATGCCTCCGTCACGGTAGTTGTCAATAGCACTAAAAATTTTGTGCGGATTGTAGAGACTAACATCAACAAAAAAGGGTTCTACACTTATGAGGCGGAAATCACTGTCGTACTGCTTGGTAAGGTATTTTGTTCGTACGATGAGTCGCTCAAAATTATATCTGGAATATTTCTTTTTGAATTCGGGGTCTATTGGAGAACTTAGAGTTGGAGTGCTTCGCAAATCTAATTCTAAAACTCCATTTTGAAAATTTTCGTTTGGATCGTTTGTCTCCATTTTCTTCCTATATCTTAATAATTTTTGGAAGCTTTGTTTTTAATGACTTTGTAAAAACTTGGAAGTAATAAGAAGAACGAAAATAGTGCTCCACAGAAGTTTTTACCTTCGAGAACACTATCTAGCAAACAAACGGGGTGAGTAGAGAGGAGACAAAAAGAAGTACTTTTGTGAATGAGCATATATTTCAAGTAGTAAAGGTTTTCAGATCAATGTTCAAAAAATCATAGATCTTTTTTTCTTCTAAGTCATAATAAGAATTTTCATACTTGTTTTCAGGATTAGACAATTTGAAAGGGTTTATTTGAAAGAGATAGATTTCAGAGTACAAAGTTTTTCCCGGATAGCAAAATAATTTCCATTTTTCTTTTCCTTGAACAAAATCGTTGTGAAGTGCAATTCTTCCCTTTGCTACTAAGTAAATGAGCAAGATTTCTTCCAAGAAAAAAAGTTTTTGATTTTCGGTTAGTTCTACTCCGCAATCTATAGCATCTTTCTTAAGGTATTGTCTAAAGAGTTCGTCTGTTTCATAGAGTTTTTTTAGCTTTCCAAGATATGCCGGAAACTCTTTTGCTTCCAGTATAAACTGTCCCCAAGTCATAAATGCTACTGCGCTTTGTACATACCATTTGTGTTTGTTGAGTATTTTTTGAAATTCATTTTTGTGCGCTATCATAAGAGCCTGAAACTTATTCTTGAGGGCCAGAGCTTGTTCGTCTGAGTTGAAGTATAAATAATCAGAATAGATAAAATTTAAACCAACATGCGGTTTTTCAATCTTGCAAACTAAGTGTTCTATATACTCAAAGCATTTCTTGGCTGATTGGGAGTTTGAAATTTTACTCATGGAGATTCCAAAAAGTAAGAGTCCCGTTTCAGCTGGAAATTTGTTGATGTCATGGAATTGATGTTTTTCGGGAGCTTTGGTTTTTTTCATCTCTTCTTTTCTTTCTCCCTTGGAATGTTAATCCCTTGTTGTCTTTTTCTTTAATGTGTTTACTCTGTACTTTGCTTGTTCTGGTTTGAGGTCTTTCTTCTTGCTGAGCAAAATTGCAGTATTAATAATTGCGATGTGTGTGTATGCTTGGGGAAAATTTCCTGTCAGTTCTTTTGTGTGCAGGTCGATGTCTTCGGAGAAGAGTCCGTTTGCGTTTGCGTACTGCAAGATATGACGGAAAAGTGTTTTTGCTTTTGTTTCTTGACCGCTCATGTACAATGCATCAATGTACCAGAATGTACAAATAGAAAAAGCATTTTCTGTTTTTCCTGAGTCGTCAATGATGGTGTATCGCTTCATCATACAGTCAGATAAGAGTTCTCTTTCCATTGCTTCAAGAGTTGAAATCATTTTTGGATCTTTTCCTGAAATGAAATTGTAGTAGGGCATGAGAAGAACGGACGCGTCCAGATCTGTACTTCCGTAGTACATGGTGAAAGCTTGCTTTTCTTCGTTGTACGCATTTTCCATGATGGAATTTCGTATTTCTGTTCTTAGGTTCTTCCATCTTTCTATATCCATATCTGTTTTCTCAAAGTGCTGGGAAAGCTTTATTGCTTTGTCGATTGCAACCCAACAGAGAAGTTTTGAAAAGGTGAAGTGTTCGAGTTTTCCTCTGAATTCCCAGATTCCACAATCTTTGTCCATCCAATGTTCTTCTACATAGTCCACAAGAGATTTGACAATTTCCCAAATTTGTGAGTCGAGTTCTTTTGCATATTTGTAACGTACATAGAATTCGTACAGGGAGTCAATCACTTCTCCGACAACGTCAATTTGTTTTTGAGAGAAGGCTTCGTTTCCGATTCGTACTGGAACGGATTGTTTGTATCCTTTCAGGTGCCAAAGCTCTTCTTCTTGTACGTAGCGTTCTCCGTTTATTCCATACATGATTTTCAAATCAAGTTTTCCGTCGACATAATGTTTGGGGTCGAAGACTTTGTTTTTCAGAAAGTTCATGTAATTTACTGCTTCTTCAAATTTGTACACGCGCGTCAAAGCGTTAATGGTAAAGGAGCTGTCTCGGAGCCAACAGTATCTGTAATCCCAATTTCTTTGCGAACCGATTGCTTCGGGAAGGGATGTTGTTGCTGCTGCTATGACGGCGCCTGTTTCTTCGTATGTTAAAAGTTTGAGAGTGAGGACAGAGCGTTTGATGCTTACTTGGTATTGTTTTGGAATGGTGATGTCTTTGATGTACTGTTTCCAGTAATCTGTTGTTTTTTTCATATAATCTCTGATGTCACGAAGGCGCAACTTCTCAAAAGATTCATTGTAACTCACAGCGCAAAAATATTCGCCTTCGATGATTTGTCGTTTTGACTGTACTAGGTCTTTTGTTGAAAGATTTGTCGTGAGGTGAACTGTGTCTCCTGATTTGTTACTGACGGAAATTGTCGTGTCTGTTGTCTCAATATTATTTTTTCCTCTGGCGTAATCAGGTTTAGGTTTGAAGACGATTCGTACTGCTGGTTTTCCGTAGAGCACTTTGATGTATCGTACAAGAATGTTTTTTACAACGACGTTCCCGTTCTTATCTTTGTACCGGGGGAAAAAGTCAACTATTTTGAAACTGTGGTGTTCATTGTAAAAGACTGTTTCGACGACGTTTGTGTCTTTGAGGTACTGCTGTTTGCTATAATAGAAACCAATCCCTAAGGGATATATTGCAAATACGCCTCCGAGTTCATCATCAAGAAGAGATGCAAAAACAGAGGGGGAATCGAAGTTCGGAAAGCAAAGCCAACGCACACTTGCATCTTTGTCGATGAGGGCCGCTGTTTTACAGTTCCCTATAATGGAATAATCTAATGACATGATGTTGGTTGTTCACACTTTCTATTTAAGTTTTCTTTTTTTCTCTTCCATGACAGCAAACAGTTTTTGCTTTCTTAGAGTTTGTATTGTAGCTTTCTATTATTCTAGTTTCTCTACTTGAAAAACTAAGGCATGTGCAAAGCCTACGCTTCCTGAAATTTCATAAAGATGTTCAAGAGTAAATTTTTTCTCTATGATATCAATGTATGTTTCAACAGGATTGTGATAGTCAAGGATTCCAACATCTGCATACTTTTTTCCATCCCATAATAAAACCTTAAAGGAAAGATCTTTTTTTTCGTACTCATACGTTTGAGAAAAAATAATCTTGTATCCAGGTAAATCTGTTCTGTGTCTCATACGTGGATTTGTAAGTGAAAAATATAATTTTCCAGTATCTTTTAGAAGAGTATGGCAGTTTTTGAAAGCTTTTTCTAAGTCTTCTGTTTTCATTTCACTAAAGACATAATTGGCAACAATGAAATCAAAGAAGTGCTCGTATTTCTGCATAAATACAAAAGTTGGATTGCAGATATCTTCTCGAAAAACATTTCTCTTGGCATTCTGTGCATGTTCTACCATCTCCTTGTTCCAATCTATTCCCCAAGAACTTCCTCTTGGATATCTATCTAGCATTTCACCACTTCCAAAACCAACTTCTAAAAGTTTTGGATCTTCGTGTTTTTCCCATTCTGCTTCTATGAGGCGGTGCATTTGATTGTTAACTTCTTCTTTTGGACCCTCTTTCGTTGTAATATATTCTTTTGCATTTTCCATTCTCTGTGAGAAGAAAAGTTTAAAGATAAAGATAGGTTGTCATATTTGTGACTACTGGAGATAAGGTCTTACTAAGTTATGGGCTCAGCAAAAATGAAACAACTGTTTTTCTTTCATTAGTAGATTTAGGTGGGGCTTTTGCAAAGGACCTCATTCAAAAAACAAAATTTCACAAAAATATTGTTTATGAAAATCTTTACAAACTTATTGAAAAGGGTCTTGTTTCAGAAATTCTTCTTGAAAATAAAAAATATTTTTATTGTGAATCTCCTCAGGTCATTGATGAATATGTTAAAAAAAAAACAAGAGGAGTTTCAAGGATTTGAAAAAGAACTTACCCACTTAAAGGAAAAGATAAAACAAACTCACAGACAAGAAACAAAAAAATCCTTTGCTAGAATGTTCACGGGCATAGAGGGAGTAAAACAAATTTTCAGGCATGAACTTGAGCTTGGAAAGAATTATTTAGTGATAGGAGCTCCAAAAGAATCTCTGGATTCTCTTGGAATGATATTTTGGAAAAATTTTCTCACAAAACAAAAGAGTAAAGGAATGAAGGGAAGGTTAATCTTCAACGATTCTTTAAGGGAGTATGCTAAGGAAATTGAAAACCCTCAACTCAATACCATTCGTTTTCTTAAGGATGCTTTTGAACCTCTAACTGAAATTATTATTTATGATAGGTATGTGGCAACGATCATTTGGTCTCAAGAAGTTTTAGCTACTCTTATTGAAAGTGAAGAGGTAGCTAAGAGTTATACAAAATACTTTGAACTCCTTTGGAAGCAAACTTTGAAATGATGGGCAAAGAAATTTTATTGAGGATGGTGGAAAAACCTCTAAACCCTCTCTTTTTTAGATAGTCGTTCACAAAAATCCTTCCTTTTGTCTCCTCTGCACTCACCCCATTCGTTTGCTATATAATGTTCTCGAAGTTAAAAACTTCTGCGGAGTACTATATGTGAAGGTACAAGGGTACAAGGATGGCAATTGAGTAAATAACTATGAATCCCGTATATGCAAGAATTTTGATGAAGGTTGTTTGTCCTCTATCATTGAGCTGATTTACTAAGTAAAAAAAGATAATGAGTGGTGCAATAGAGTAGAGAACTATCATGAGTGAATAGCCGAGAATGTATTCTGGGATTGTTAAGCATTGTTCGTAACATGTTGCTCCGATATATAAAGATGGTACTTTGAAAATACTTTCATCTTCTGAACAGAGAGGAGGTTCTACACAGGAAATAGTAATGAAGTGAGAAGTAAGAAAAAAAAGGAGGAGTGGAATAATGTATAGTCCAATTTCTAAATTTCTTTTGTCAACTTCGAAGAATTTGTCTCTTTGAGATTTCATTTCTTCTTAGCTTGTGATAAGAAATATATATAAACTTATTTGTTTATGAGTATGAGTAATGCAAAAACAACGCGTGCAAAAATTCATTGCCTTGAGTGGTTTATGTTCGAGAAGAAAGGCTGAACAACTAATTGCTGATGGAGCTGTTTGTGTAAATGGAAAAAAAAGTAAACTTGGTGATCATTGTACAAATCGAGACACTATTACTGTTAATGGAAAGAAGATTTCTTTCACTGTTTCTAAGATGTGTTATATTGTTATGAACAAAGCTTTGGGTTATGTTTGTACTGCTTCTGATGAGCTCTCGCGTTCAACTGTTTTTGATCTTCTCAAAAAGCGTGACAGAGCAGCAGGGCTTTTTTATATTGGGCGTCTTGACAAAGACACTTCGGGTCTTCTTGTTCTGACAAATGATGGACAGTTTGCACAAAGAATTATTCATCCTTCGTCAAAGGTTAGAAAGGAGTATGAGGTAAAACTGGATAAAGTACTTAGTGAACAGGATAAGAGAATTTTAGAAAAAGGAATTCAGTTGGGGAGTATTAAACTTCGACCTTGCTCTATTGCTCACAAAAGAAATCTGAGATATAGAGTTTGTTTGTATGAAGGAAGGAAGAGACAGATTCGGCGTATGTTTGAACAAAGGGGCTACTCTGTCGAACTTTTGATACGCCAAAAAATTGGTTCTCTTGGGCTTTTGGGTTTGAAGGAAGGCGAGTACAGAAAGGTTGAGAGAGAGTATCTTGAAAAAAGAATTTTTGGTTCGAAGGATGAGAATTGTTAGCTGAATAGTGCTGAGATCTTTTTTTAGAACCAGCCACGTCGTTTGAAAAAGTAAATCATAGATGTACTCATGAGGAACATGGCAAGTATCATTACCCAGAAACCGTACTCGTTGTGTGCTAGCGGCAGATTGAAAAAGTTCGTTCCAAAAATTCCTGATATGACTGTTAAGGGAAGTGAAATAGTTGCAAAAATTCCTAAAATCTTCATGACCTCATTCATCTTGTTTGATAGATTTGTCATGTAAATTTCATAAGCACTATTAATATTTTCTTTGAGGTCTTCAATGATGTCTGATGCAACAATTATGTGGTCGTACACGTCTCTAAAATATGGTAGTGCTTTTTTTGAAATAAAGGGAAGATTGTTTTTTGCAATAAATGAAAATTTTTCTCTTTGTGCCATCATTATTCTTCTCATTTTGCTTACCTCCCTTTTCATACTTAGAATGTCTGAAGCAATGTTTGTTTGGTCTGCTGAACTTAGAATTCTCTCTTCTAATGTATCTATGTTGTCACTTATAGCTTCTAAGATTGGTTGCATTGCATCTACTTCATTATCGATGAGTTGGTGAAATAGGTATTCTGTTCCTTTTTCAAGAAGTAATGCTAATTTTTGGGAATTGTTCTTAATTTTTTCGTATTTGTCAATGTCTTCTGTGTGATGTGTTATAAGAAATTTTGAATTGAGAACAAAATCTAATTCGAGAATTTGAATTGTTTCTTTTTTTCTGAATGTATAAAATACTAAAAAGAGATAGTCTGAAAATTCTTCTACCTTTATTCTGCTGTCGGCATGAAGAAAATCTTCTACGATAAGAGGATGAATGTTACATGCTTCTTGAAGGAGTACACTTTCTTCTTTTGTTATGGATTTTATATCTATCCAGACTTTATCGAATTTTTTTTCTTGTAGTTCTGACTGTTCAATTTGCTGAATTTTTTTATTTGAAAGAGCATATATCTGCATCATTTTTTATACGTTCCAGCTGCGACGGCGCATTATGGTGATTCTCCCGATTTGTTTTGTCTCAACGTAATTTTGAGAGAGATATTCTGCAAACTCTTCATTTTGGGTGAAAAACTTAAAAGTATTACGTGAGGTTCCGAATATGTATTCTGGTCTTTCTTTTACTATTTTGGCAAATATCTCACTCTGATTTAATGCTATATCTTTTCCGGCATATTTTTCTCGCATTCCTGGATAAAGGTAGCTTGGTTCTTCTTTGTAAAAGTTTGAGTTTGAGTAAAAGGAGATGATGGATTTAAACTTTGTCTCTGTGAGCAGTGGTGTGTCAAGAGAGAAAACTGTTGCGTATTCGTCAAGGTTTGTATTAATATAATCACGTGCTTCTTTGAAATTGTCGTAGCCGTAGAAAGTGTAATCATTTGGAAGGGTTGCATTTGTATATACTGTAAAGGTTAGGGCAACGAGAATGAAGATATACAAGGGAGTTTTCATTGGCGTTTTTATCAAACTGAAACTTAGGAGGAGAATCGGCAAGAAAATGGAAATGGTCTGAAAACGTGTTGGCATGAGTGGTCCTCCCAAAATTGAAATTATGAACCAGAAAAATGTGAGAATAAGCAAAAAGTAAAGCTTTGTTTCTTTTTTGTATTCTAAGGTATTTTGTTTGAAGGCAAAGGCAAGAAGAAGAATATTATATGCTATGAAAATGTATGCTGCAATCATATGATAGTAGGGAAGAACTTCTGTGTAAAATCCTCTTTCTCCGTAACCCATAACTAATAATGCTATGTTGATGGGAAGGTAGATAAGGGCCAGAAAAATTCTGTTTGAGGAAAGGTAAATATTTGCAAACTGGATAAACATTAACAGGAAGAGATAATTGAAAATTAAGCCTCCGTACACGGACCAGTACAGACGCTCAGGGTCTTCAAAAAATCGAAGAACGAAGGAAACTAAAAGAATAATGTTAAGAAGGAGCAAAATGAGATCTTCGCTGATTTTAAATTTGCTTGCAAGAAGTCTGCTACGAATAAGCAGAGCTAAAATGCCAAGTCCAATTAAGAAGACAATAAGAAGGATTAAAGCGTTAAGAACAACATCAATTAAGATTAAATTGAAAATGTGAGTGAAATCTGTTTTCATTGCATAATATACCCAGTACATAAAAACAATGAGATAGTAAAAAAGAAAGAAGAGAAGGATTCTTGCAATATTCTCTCTGACTTCCCAAGCTTTTTTGAGGATAATCATTACTGGAATAATCACTAAGAGAATTTCTCCTCCTTTGTATGTTAGTGTGGACATTGCAACGAGTGCTCCGAGAAATGCTGCGAGACTGTACCCTTTTGATTCTTTGAAGTAATAATGTGTGAGAAGAAAAATAATGAAAAGGTTGAAGAGGTAGGACAGTTGATAGAACACTCCGGAATAAAATTCAAAGGCTCCGTTAAAGTGAAGGACAACTGTTGTAAGAACAAGAACAAAAAAAATTTGTTTTTTATCTGTGCTGTATTGACGCATGAGAAGAATGAACATTACAAAAATGAGAATGTGAACTCCTAAAACAAAGAAACGCAGGTTTTCGATGCTATTGCCAAAAATTCCTTGGAAGGGAAGGAGGAAAAGAAGCACTAGGCTTTCACGAATCCAAAAATCTTTGAAGAGAACTTCTCCGTAACTGAGTTGTTTGATTGCGTAGAGAAAATTTCCTTCGTCTGTCCCTATGCCTGTTGTATAGAGTCTGTAGATTTGTACTATGAGAAAGAGAAGAAACAGGCCTGCAATTCCTAACAGAAAACCGAGAGAAAACTTTGTACTTGTTGGCTTTTCATGAAAGTCGAATAAATAGCTTTTGTAAGAGAGAAAGGTTAGAAGGACTAGTGAGGTCGCAAATAGGTAAAGGAGCGCGTCATAATTTTTTACGAAGCTTAGGGGGATTTGTGCATTGAGAAGAAAGAGACAGAAAATGCTAATAAGGGAAAAAGACAAAAGTGCTCTGACGCTTGAGGACGATGGAAAGAGATGAAAAATTGCAACGCCAAAACCTGCCATACTCAGAACGAGAATTATTTTGAGATTGACAAAGTATTGAATCTGATAGAGATGAAAGCTTTCTAAAATGAGGGAGAGTACTAGAAAAAGGAAGAGGAAGAAACTTAGTGCTAGAATTGTTTGTGTTCGTTGTTTGTTCATTTTTCTGTTTTAAGATCTACCTCTATAGTTGTGAGATTAATTGCTGAGCGTGGTACAATGGTAAAGGAATTTGCTTCTTCGAGTGGAACGGATTTTACTTCTCTGTAAGCAATGTATTTGTCTGTTAGCTCAGGGTTAAGGATTTGTACGCTGCGTATTTCTCCTTCGTAGTACATTGCTGAACCGTGATATGCTTTTCCCATTGTGAGACTTCTATTTTTGTTATATTGGTCGTAAATAGTATCGTTCCCAATAAAGTACACTCCTTTGAGAACTCCTTCTTTAAATAGTTTGAGAGAATCTTGTGGTGTGTAGTAGAATGCTGCTTTTTCCCAGGTGTTGTTTGTATGCTCTGTTCTCAACTCTAAAAAATCTCCTTGCTTGGTGTTCATTCTTCCCATCCTTAGAAAGAGGTCGCCTTCGTCAGAATAGAGTTCCCAATCGTAATGTCCTATGATTTCTTGATTGCTTCTGTTGGCGTCTGTGTTTTTGTACTCGACTTGGACAATGAAGCTTTGGTTTGTAAAATTATCTGCTGTGTTTTCTACAACGACAAAATCATCTTCTCCGTCAAAGCGTCGTCCATCTCCTGTGTACGCTGGTTTGTACTCAGGAATGTTACCTCCAAGAAGAACGTTTTTGTTGCTGATATTAAATTGTGAAAAATCTATAAAGAGGTAGTATGCTTCTTGAGACTGTGGAAAAAAATAGTAGTGAGGCTCGTCAAAAAGAAGTGGATCTGCTGTTTGAAGAGATGCTTCTAATTCGGGGTTTGCTTTGGGACCGAGGAGTATTATTTCACCGATTTTTGTTTTGTAGGGATAGGCAGAGGAATTAATATTTAGGATATAATATCTGTCGTTGTTTGCTAGATAAATGTCAGTCTCTGAACTGAGAGGAATGTTAAGGAAAAGGTTTGCTTTTGTCGTGTTCACAAGATCAGCTCTGAAACGAAATTTGAGTGCTTCGCTTTGCTCAATGTAGGGGTTTCCTTGGGCATCGTAAAAAAGTTCTCCAAGACTTGCTTTTTTGTCAAGGTAGAGATTGCGCACTGTGTCGTCTTTGAGATTTTTGTCTGTCAAGTCTAGGGTGTATTTTTCTTCAAAACCGAGTGGAAGGATGTTGAACCAGATTGCATGTCCAAGAAGAAAAAGGGGGATTAAAACATAGCAAATTGCTGGCACTTTGAGTGTCGGGTGAAACATGTGGACGAGAAAGAGGCCAGCGATTAGGCAAATTCCTAAAATGAAGAAATAGTTTATGTTTGTGTAAACAAAAAAGGTATAGAAGGCAAGACTTACTGGAAGCGAGAGCGCAACAAGGGGGAAGTACCAAAACGCAAGGGCTAGGAAAAGAATAGGGAGTATAATTAGGGAAAAATATTGGTGATAATGAAAAAGAGTGGTGCTTGCTGCAAGGAGAAGGGTTGAGACAAGTAAAACTAGATTTACTCGCACAAAAAAGGTTTTCATGTTTATCTTGATAGTTATAAAACTTTTATAAAGTTTGGTTTGTCCTGTTTTTGGTGACAGCGATAGAAGAATGAAACACATTGTTCATGTTTTTGGAAGTGAGGACATGGTTGAGGACTCTGTCCCGTTTCTGCTTGCTCGCAAACTTGCAAATGATTTAGACTTGAAATTGTTTCATTTTGAATGCTCTTTTGATTTTAATAGTTTGATTTTTTTAGAAGAAAATGTTTTGATGCTTGATGTTGTCAAGGGCATAGACAGGGTTTGTCTTCTTACTGATCCAAGCGATTTGGTGCTTGAACATAGTGTGAGTTGCCACGACTTAGACTTGGGTTTTTTTTTATCTCTTCAAAGGGAGTGTGGTTCGTTGAAGAAACTTTCTTTGCTTGCTGTTCCGTACGGAGCTGAGGATTTGGACGCGCTGGCTTTGTCGGCGAAGGAGATCTTGCTGGAACTTTGTCGGCGATAGGTTTATAAATCCTCGTGTGATGGCTCTCCATTTAGCAATGGGTGTAGTTGTACCAAATTTAGATTTAGGTGTGAGACTAGAACCAAGATTGGGGTTTGAAGGAGATGCGCATTATTTCCTATGTAGAATTCTTGGAGGAGAGGATCCTCGCACGTGTCCTGATAACTTACTCCTTTGGGAATCTATAATCAAAGCCTACCCTCTTGAAGGAGGACTTACTTTACCAGATGTCCTTAAAAGACATAAGGAAGAATTAGAGGCGACTTATTCTCTTGTAAGCCAATCTTTGCAACAGAGAACTACTCCTTTCTCACAAGGAGAAATTCTTGAGGGAAGTTTAATTTTAGCTAGGGAATATGATGAGAGAGAATGGAGATTCTTTGTGCGAATAGAAGAATATCTTGCTTTTGTAACAACCCTGAGAAATTTTTTAGAAAAACCAAATGAACAAGTATTTGGTAGAGAATGTTTGAGATTTTCTTCAATTCCCTGGTTGGAGGAAGGGAGAGACATCTCAGCAGATCATGGCCTCTATAAGCTAATCATTGATTATTTAGGCTCTGGCAATGCGGGGGTACTTAGGAGCAAAGAAGGCCTTGAAAGTTATAGAAAACAAGTTCGCCATTAAGATCTTCATTTTCCATACTCTGCGAAGTTGAAAGAAACTTATATAAATACGTCGACAAAGAAATGCTTATGTTTCGTAAGTCTTTTGTTCTGACTCTTCTTTTTTTTGTCTTGTTTTCTTCGTGCTCTCTTAGTGGGGGCAGTAGTGGATCGATTGGAAAGAACCCCGTAACGACAGATAGAAGTGGATTAGGTCTTGAAATGAGTTTTTCTCTTACTGAAAGTAGATGGGCAAATGGAAGAGAATTTGAGTACGACATTAGTTTGAAAAACAGTGGATTAGCGCCAATAGAACTTGACCAAAGTACTCTCAAACTCGTAACCGTTGAAGGAACAAATTCTCAAGAAAGTTATGCTTTCGATTCTTCGTCTTTGCAAAGTGGTTTTTATGATAATGTCTTTGAGAAAGGCTCTCTTCTTCTTGAACATGATCAGACGTTTGAGAAGAAGGGCACGATTCTTGTTGGTGAAGATTTTTTTTCAAAGCAGACAAATCAACAGATCACTTACTTTTTAACGGCAGAGTACACATACACAACGGAGTTTGATGTGGAAATTGAGGTGAATACTAAAACACAAAGCATAAGCCCGAAGAGTTCGCAGCTTTCTCAGGCAGCACCAATTCAAGTTACAAGTATTGAGTTAAATAAGGATGTCAATAATCAGTACCAGCTTCTTTTCTATATTGAAGACAAGGGCGGCTCAAGTCAAACAAAAGGTTATTTTATTCCTTTAGAAAATGTAGATGCTAGCTTTGGCACAAGTGCTCTTTCTTCTTGTCAAAAAGGGCTTGTCGACTCAAATGGAAAACTTCTCAAAGTAGCAGATGCAAACTGGGGTCTCAGTTCCAATTATAAAAAGGCAGTTTACGTTTGTGACATTGATCTTAGTGATTCACAAGGAGACACATATACGACAAAGGCTTTTGGGAGCTTTTCTTACACATACAAGCTTGCAAAAAGTGGAACGCTTACTCTTAAAAATGAACAACAATCTATTTGGGCAGACGAAACTACGGGCAGTTCTGGCACTAGGCAGGATGACATTGTAGAAACTAGTACTTCGTGAAGGAAATGACAGAAAAAACAAAGATAAAAAGAAAGGAAAAAACAGTTCTTCTTTTAGTTCTCAAAATATTTTTTATTCTTTTTTTGCTTTCTTTTATTGTTTTCAAAACTCATTCTCTTCTTGAAAAAAGGGGCGTTTACAAAGAATACAAAGATTATGTCAAAGGTTCTCCTGATGAGGTCCCCCACGTTGAAGTTTGGATGAGTCCTTTTTTTATTGAGAAACATTTTGGAATTGAGAATAGCGAAATTGAATTAAGGTTGAATAAGACTTTAGGTCCGAAAGATTTGCACTCTCCTCTTCAGGAACTTTGTGATGATGAACATATTAGTTGCGAGGAACTTGTCCTTTCTCTTCAAGCTCTTGAGAAAAAATGAATGAGTTTCTTACCTTTCTTGTTGAGAATTATCTTCTCTATGTTATCTTTCTCCTTCCTTTTTTGACGCAAATTGGTGTTCCTTTGGGTCTTACGTTTTTTCTTGTTTTGCAAGGAATGCTACTGGAATCTTATTCTTCTCTTTTTTCTCTTGCGTTTGTTCTTGCAATTTGTTTGACTTTGGCGGACTCTCTTGCTTTTGCGTTTGCTCGTTATTATAGGGATGCTGTTCTTCGTCGGCTTCAAAAAGAGAGATATAAAAAACTTTTTGAACAGACGACAGACAAACTTGAAAGGCATTATTATCTTACTATTTTCTTGTCAAGGACTCTTATTTTGGGAATTGCTCCGATTCTAAATTATGTTCTTGGTTTGAAGGATCTTTCTTATCGGAAATTTTTCTTTGGGCTTGTTTGGGCTGAGTTCATTTATTTGAGTATTTTTCTTTTTATTGGAATGTACTTCAAGGATAGCGCTGAAACTATTTTCTCTATGATTCAAGATGGAATCTCAATTATTGTTGGTCTTATTGTTCTTGTCTTTTTGGTCAGGAGTTTTTTCAAACGGCGAAGAAGGAAAGAAGTGAAAGGGCGCTGATTTTGCATGCTCACTGTTTTTTAGAGTGATAACAACCGAAGATGGTGAAATGTTTGGCGACCCTGTTGAGAATGAGAAGGGTTGGGAAAAAAAATCATTAAATAAATTTAATGAAAGTGAAAAGAAAAGGATTGAAAGTCATGTAAGAGAGCTTGCAGTTCCAATTAAAGTTTATGAAGAGATAAAATTGATTCAAAGAAATATAGATAATATTAAGTCTGCTGAGGAAGCAATCTTATTGTTAAATCAAAATAGGAAGGAGGAAAATTCTTATTAAAATGAAATTAACACGAAAGGTAAAAACTAACTTTGAAAAAACTAAGGCTATGATTGCAGGTGGTTGGGGAAAGCATGGTCCCTATTTATATTCTGGTATAAAGAGAGGTGTTTTTTCTATTGGTGCATCAATCGGTACAAGAGGAAAAGAAATTTATACTAGTGTTAACAAAAACAAAAGTCAATTTAGATTAAAACATAATTTAAACACAGGCATATTCAAACCAAGATTAAAAGTGTATAAATAAAAAATATATTTAAAATTCAATCTTATCTACCACTTTTGCAATTTTTTCAATCTCTTCTTTGAGATCCGAAACAATTGTTTTAAAATCTTTTATCCCCCAACTATCATATTGTTTTGAAACAGATATGTAAGCCTTTGATTTACTGTTATTTCTTCTTACTTGTGAATCATAGTATTCTCTCATAAATTTAAAATATTTTTTTTTTAATTTCAAAGGAATATCATCAGGCTTTGTCATATCATAATCTACTTCTTTGTCTATCCCCCAATAGCCCAAAGGTACTTTTATGGTGCCGTTTTGAAATTGAAAATCAATATTAAAATGTTTATCTCCAAATTTTATTTTTCTAAAAACAAACCTAAAAGCAGCATTACCTCTTGTTTCAAAAATAAATGTCTGTTGTTTAAGATTTAGGGCTTTAATCAATTTCTCTAAAAATAATTTCTGAAATATTGTTTCTAGTTGATTCTCTCCAACATATCGTGCATTTTCAGAATAACTTACTAACTTAGGTCTTTTGTCATATTTAGTTAAACTTCCATCTGTAAAAACATTAGTATATTGAGTATGATTTTCTAAGAAGTCTTTTACAACATCAGATAAACGCTTAATTGAATCTTTATATTCATCAACAAATACTTTGATTTTATTATTGTTCGTTTTTAGGACATTTAAAGCCAAAAGTAAATCTGAATAGCTGACATTTTTCCAATCATTATTATTAGAATTTTCTCCAAGTGTCAAATATACGTATTTAACATTATTCTTTTTGAAATCATTAGCAATAATTTCTTTATAACGTAAAAGTTGATTAGAATGCTCAGAGCTTTTAATTTTATTTTCTACAACTAAAGCAGTGTTGTTAATTAGTAATAATATATCTATGCTTTTGTATTCTGTACAAGTTACAACCTCTTTAATTAAATTAATATTTATCCCAAAATATTCTAAAAATGCACAAAATGTTTTTTCTTTAAACTCTTTATAATTATTGAAAATCCAACTAATCATTTGAGAATGTATTCTTTCTATTGATGCTACACCTAAACTTTCAAAGAAATTTGTTGTTTTAAATACCATTTAATAATTTAGAAATAAAATTGTTTTTAAAGATTCTTAATCACTCGACTGCTTTTAACAGTTCTAAACCCAATTCAGTAATTTTGTATTTTCTAAAATGATGGTCTTGTGGATTAATACATTCAGCTAATTTTTCTGCTGATAATTCATTAAATTAGCTAGCCAAAAATCCTCGTGCTTTTAGGCCGAGGATGAATGGCGACTTTTTCTGAAAGGTTTATTTTATGGTTATGTAGTCTTTGACTGTCTCTTTTGAGACATTTGAAAATGAGAAACTACAAAGACTATAGCAACGGCCGTTGTGTAGGGTGGAACGAACACCATGTCGAGTGGTGTACAAAGTACCGCTACAAAATTTTTATCTCTGAAAAGTATAAGAATTTTTGTAGGATTCTTCTGAAGGAAGGATGTAAAAGATATGGTTTCAAACACATTGAAAGTGAAGTTGATTTGGATTACATTCATCTCATCTTGTCCATCCCACTTAAGATGGACCCAATTTTGGCTCTTAGTAAGTTGAAAGGTTACACTTCAAAATGTTTGTTTATTCTTATGCCCCATTTACGGATAGTTTATCCGAGAGGACATTTGTGGAGTCCAGGAAAATTCTCAGGAAGTGTTGGACATATCACCTTAGAGAAAGCAAAAAAGTATGTGGAAGAACATAAGTTTATGTAGCTAACGTGGAATCCTCGCCCCGTCTAAAAGACGGGGTCAGGCAAAGCCTGAGTCTTTAGACTGAGGAGGATGTCAAGTTTTATCACTCGAACATTTGAGACAAAGAATATAAAGAAAAAGTTTTCTTTTCCCTCTATGAACAAAGTTTTTGCACTTACTTTTCTCGTCTTTTTTTTCTCCTTTTTTCTTTCTTCTTGTTCCAGCGAAAAAACTGTTGACTATTGTCAGGATGCTAATGGCAAGACCCTTTCAATGGGACTTGCTCTTGATTTGACGAAAAGTAGTGCCTGTACGCAGGTTGGACGTGTTGTTCAAGAAAATCCTGTTTGTGAGGCTGAACTTGGTCGCTATCGTTTTGATATGCAGCCTTTTGAAGAAAAAGCAAATTGCGATCCCGAATGTGTTGTCGAGATTGCAAGTCAAAGAGTACTTTTGAACTGGAATTGTATTGGATAGGAACTATTTCTCTTTCCAGTTTACTTTGAGGAAATGTGTTGAGCAGGAAAAGCAGGGATCGAATGCTCGAATTAATTTTTCTACTTCGAGAACAAGCTCATCTTTATTTTTTTCTGGTTCTTGTTCGAGAACAGTGTTCAAATATGTTGTGATGTCTTTTTCTACTTCTGCCAGATTCTGTACTGTTGGTGTTATGATGTTTGCTTCTACAAGGAATCCTTCGTCGTTGAAGGTGTAGTCGTGAAAGAGAATTCCTCGGGGAACCTCAATGACGCCAACGCCTCTGTGTTCTTTTCCTTTTTCGAGATTGACTTTGTGTTGCTCTTCGTCTGCAAAAGTGTTGTTCTCTATGATTGTTATTGCTCTTTCAAGCCATTGTAAAATTTCCAAAGCTTGTGCTACATTTTGCATGAACAAATTTGTTGTTGGGAACTCTAGTTTGTGTTCTTTTATTTTTTCTTGAACGGAAGGGCTTAGTTTGTCGCTTGCGATGTTTACTCTGGCGAGCGCTCCTGTGCTGTACTCTTTTCCTTGGATTGCTGCAAACTTTGCTGTCGAACCTTTATGGAAGTGTTCTTCGAGGAATTCTTTGTACTGTTCTGGTTTGAAGCGCAGTCCTGTGTTTGTGACGAGTTCTCCTGTGTGAAGAGGAAAGCTGTGATGGTTATCCAATGCTAAATACATGGTTTCTTTTCTTTCGTAGTCTGGCACTTTGAGGGATGCAAAGAGATCAATGGTTTTATTGACTAGGGGAAGAATTGCTTTGAGTTCTGCTAGCACTTCTGCAAATCGCTCGGGGCTTTCAACTTTTGTTAGTCCTCCTGGAACTGGTACAAAGGGATGCATGTCTCTTCCGCCAATAAGTTTTACGAGTTCGTTTCCGACGCGTACGATTTCTAAGCAGTCTTTTACTTCTTGGTTGTAGTCTTTTGCCATGGCGATTGCACTTTCAAAGCCTAGGTAATCAGGAAGGCAGAAAAAATAAATGTGCGATGCGTGTGAGCGGATTCTCTCTCCAATGGTTAGGAGTTCTCTGAGAAGGAGTGTTTGGTGGGATGGTGTTATGTTGCAGGCGTGTTCAATTGCTTTGATGGACGCAACGGTGTGTCCGCAGGAACAAATCCCGCAAATTCTGGACGTGATGAGTGTTACTTCGTCCCATTTCCTTCCTTTGATAAGTCCTTCAAAATATCTAGCTCCTTCATAGGAATGAACGTGTGCATGTTTTACTTTTCCGTCTTCAATTGCTATGTCGACTTCTGCGTGTCCTTCAACTTTCGTAATGTGATTGAGTGTAATTTTTTTCTCTGACATTTTAGTTTCCTCCCCAACAGGATGCATCTCCTTTTTTGAGTCTGTCTTTTGCAACGTGGCAGAACAAGTCCATACAAGAATTCTCATCTTCTTTTTCTTCTTCACCCTTTCCTTCTTTCTCTTTTTGGATGAGGCGCGCAAACTTTACTCCTGCAAATCTGTTCATGTGACGAGCGATGGTCTCTTTGTCGACGCCTTTGTCTTCGAGCATGGAGAAGTATGCTTCAAAGTTTGCATCTGGATATGGACCTCTGCATCCTACACAGGGATAATTCTTGAGTGGACACATGACGGAGCAATTCCCGAATGTGACGGGCCCCATACACTCAATTCCTTGTTCTAGCAGACATCCGCGTTCTCGAAGATTACATTCATAACAAATAGGTTTTGCAGCAACTTTGAATTCTTTTCCTAAGAGTGTTTGTTTCATGAACTGCAGGAATTCCATTTTGTCCATGGGGCAGCCGTAAATGTAATGATCTACTTTTACAAAATCGTCAATTGGTCTTGGGTCGAGTGAGTGCATGCTTTCGAGTTCGCTTTCTTTGTACACGCTTCGTTCGACGTTCTTGTTGTTCATGAAATTCTTGATTGCAGGTACGCATCCGTCTGTTGCGCAGGCTCCGATTGCAACAAGCTTTTTTGTCATTTTTCTGTACCTTTGCAAATCTTCGAGGTCTCTTCTGTTTACGACGACTCCTTCGAGAAAGATGATGTCAAACTCTTCGTTTTCTAGATTTACTTCTTTTCCTACGGGAAATGCTCGCAGGTCAATTGCATCAAGAATTTGCAGCAACTCTTTTTGATACAAAATATTAAGTTGACATCCCATACAACCTGTTATTCCAAAAATTCCGACTTTTAGTTTCTCGCTCATTTTCCTTCCTCCTTGTAGCCTTCGCTTTCTTCGCAGAGCTCGTCGTAGCGAAAAACTGGTCCGTCTGTACAGCAGTATTTTCCGTTAATCATGCAGTGTCCGCATCGTCCTACTGCGCATTTCATCTGTCGCTCTTCGGAAATGTAAATTTGGTCTTTGTGGAATCCTTTGTCGAGAAGCACTTTGCACACTGCTTTTATCATTGGTGGCGGTCCGCAGATGAAGACTATTTTTTTCTCGTTTGTCTGAAGAATGGGTGTGTCGAGAATGTCTGTTATGAGTCCGTGCTTCATGTCAGGTCTGCTGCTTTTGTCGCTGAGTACTACATCGACGTCCATGTTTTTCTCTTTCCATGCTTGGTAGTCTTCTTCAAAGAGAATGTCTTTTTCTGCTCGAAAACCAAAGAACAATGCTATGTCTTTGTAGTCGTTTCTGTGCTCTTTAAGGTATTGTACTACGCCGCGTACGGGGGCAACTCCACAACCTCCTGCAATTACTATGGCGCTGTCTCCTACAAAATTTTGGAGATGGTAGCCGTTTCCGTATGGCCCTCGTAGTCCGACACTGTCCCCTTCTTTGAGCTGGCAAAGCTGTTTGGAAAGGTTTCCTACTCCTCGAACGGACATCTCAAAATAGTCTTCTGAGCAAGAACAAATGGAGATGGGAGCTTCTCCGATTCCAAAGAGTGAGACTTGGAAAAACTGCCCCGGGTCGTAGAGTGCTGGAACGTTGAAGCGAAGAAGAACTTCTTCGTCTGTTTGCTGTGTGACTTTGTCGACTGTTAGCATTTTAACATCGCTTTCGTCCATGTGTCTTTCTTTAGAAAATATGTAGTCTTTGCTCATTGTGTTTCACCTTCCATCTCGTTTACGAGTCCAATCCAGTCTATTTTTGTCGGACAGCCTCGTATGCAGCGCCCGCAGCCTGTACACATGTAGCGTTCAAATTTTTGTGGAAAATAGACGAGTTTGTGATAGATTCTGTGTTTGAATCTGTTGAGTCTTGTGTTTCTGTACACGTGTCCTCCGGCAACGAGTGTAAAATCTTTGTACATGCAGGAATCCCATTTTTGTATGCGAAATCCTTTTGTGAGATCGACTTCTACTTCGTCTTGCACGTCAAAGCACATACAGGTTGGACAAAGTGTTGTACAATCTCCGCAACTAAGGCATTCTTTTGCTCCTTTTTGCCAGACTTGGTTTTTGTCGAAGAATTTTGCAATGTCTTTTGTACTGAGTTTCATTTCTCCAGTGGGAAACTCTTTTTCATAGGGTCCGTTTGGTAGAAGTTGCAGTTTTTCTAGAATTTCTTGTCCTTTTTCTGATCCTGCTTTGATGTGGTAGTAATCTCCTCTGTCGTAGAGGCAGATGTCATAGAAATGTTCGAGTTCCATGGAAGAACAAAAGCAATATTTGTCTTGCACTTCGTCGCACCACAATCCTACAAGCGTTAGTCCTTCTCTGTATCCTTTGTACTCTCGGTGTTGTGGTTCTTGTTCGAGAAAGAGTTTGTCGTTGACTGCTATTGCATTGAGGTCGCAAAGGCGTAGACCAAAGAGAACTCGTTTTGGAAATTCTTCTTGTCGTGTAAGGGAATGTCCGTCGAATTGGAAGAGAACTTGTCGTTGTGGAAAGAAATATTCTTTTGAGGTGAACCAAGAAATTCCTTTGAGACAGAGTTCTTCATACTTGGAGAAAGTTTGCATACGGAGCCACTGTCCGTCGTGTACGGGGCCTATGAGTTCTCCGTATTCTTTGAGAGCATCAAGGAGTCTGTGCATTTGATCTTTGCCAAGTGCAAGTCCGTCGCTGCTGTGTTGGAGTCTGTTCATGTAGTGAAGTGAAAATATAAACTTAATAATCTTATAGGAGTATTGAAAAGGGGAAACAGGGAAAAAGTCGAGGAAAGGGAGACTGGAGAAAAAGGAGAGAGGTTAGGGCGTACACTGTGTGAATGTTGGTTTTGAAAGAAGCCAAGCTGTTGTTCCGGAGCTGAAACTTGTGCAATCTGTTACATTGTTGGCGTCCCAAGAACTGAGGTCTTGATTAAATGCTGTTGCAGAAGAGAACATGTACCTCATATCTGTTACATTGTTGACGTTCCAGGAACTGAGGTCGCTGTTGAAGGAAGTAGCAGAAGAGAACATGTATGACATATCTGTAACTTTGGAGACGTTCCAGGAACTGAGGTCTTGATTAAATGCAGATGCCAATCGAAACATTTGTCCCATATTTGTAACTTTCCCGACATTCCATGTACTGAGGTCACTGTTGAACGAAGTTGCATAGAAAAACATATATTGCATATTTGTGACATTGGAAACGTCCCATGTGCTGAGATCCTGATTGAATATAGAAGCACTTTGAAACATTTGTCCCATGTTTGTGACATTGGAAACATCCCATGTGCTGATGTCTCCATTGAAAGAACTAGAACTATAAAACATACGATCCATGTTTGTAACTTTCCCGACATTCCATGTACTGAGGTCACTGTTGAACGAAGTTGCAGAAATAAACATTGCATACATGCTTGTAACATTGCCGACATTCCACGCCCCAATGTTTTGATTGAAAGAACTTGCACCGTTAAACATTTCTTGCATAGTTGTTACTTTGCTTGTGTCCCAAGAACCAATATCTTGGTTGAATGAAATGGCCCCACGAAACATAGTGCTAAGGTCTGTTACGTTGCCGACATTCCACGCCCCAATGTCTTGATTGAAAGAACTAGCATCAAAAAACATTAAACTCATAATGGTGACGTTGCTGACGTCCCATGAACTAATGTTGCCATTAAACGCACTTGCATAATTGAACATTCTATGCATATTTGTAACGTTTCCAACATCCCATGAATTAAGATTGACATTGAATAAAGGTGCTTCTCGAAACATTGCATACATTGTTGTAACCTTACTAACATCCCATGCGCCAATGTCTTGGTTAAAAGAACTTGCTCTACAAAACATCTCTCGCATAGTTGTTACTTTACTGGTGTCCCACAAACCTATATCTTGATTGAATGCAGTTGCCGAAAAAAACATATTTTGCATACTTGTGACATTGCCGACATTCCAAGAACTCAAGTCAGTATTGAAGGAACTTGCTCCATTAAACATGTATGCCATACTTGTAACTTTGCTTGTGTCCCATGAGCCAATATTTTGATTAAATAAATTAGAACCCGTAAACGTATATGCCATATTTGTAACAGCACTAACATTCCAGCTGTTCATGTTTGGAGGACTTGTAATACCTGAATCTCTAAAAAAAGAACTCAGGGTTGTCACGCCCGACAAATTGAGGGGGTCGCTTGCTCGAATGTCGAGATTGCTTGTTCCGTAAAATGCGCCTCCAGAGTTTCCGGGATTGAATGTTCCCCATTGCAAAATCCAGAGGATTTTTTCTTTGTCTCCTCCATTGTTGAAACTCCAACCTGTCAGTTGTCCTTGTATGCTTACTTTATAGTCTCCAGGATTGGCGTATGTGTGTGTTGTCTCGGCTTGGTTCCATGCTGTTATGGTGTCGTTTTGTCCGTCTCCCCAGTTGACGACAAAGTTATAGCTTCCTCCCGAATATAGTGGCAGGGAGATTTGGTTGCTGGAGGAATTTCCGGTATTTGTCGTACGCCACACTGTTACAAAGGCGCCTTCGGGAAAAACTTCTTCGCTTTTTTCGAGATAGAAATATTCCGACAAAATGTTTTTTGATGTTATGACGACAACTTCTTGTTTTCCTAAGCCAGCTTCGTCGACGCAACCGACAAGGTATAGCGTTACAATTCCGGAATAGTCTCCTTGGACTCCACAGTCGTTGCCGCCGATTTTTATTTTTTCGATTGTCGTGTTTTCTCCAGCATTGAAGTAAATCTCTTTGCCGATAATGCTTAGAATTTTGGTGTCGGAATTTTGGGACTTTTGGGTGATAGAAGAGTAGGTTGTAGAACTGAAACTGTTCCACCAAATGTTGAAGACAAGTGAGCTGATAATCCACAACAATGAGAAGAAGAACTGCAAGAATTGCTCCTATTCCTTGCTTTTGTCCTTTTTTCATCCTTACTTACGGACAGGAAAAATGTATATGTATTTTGGGTGTAACTTTGGAGGGAAAACTGGCGGGATGTGAATGGAGAGGGAGGAATAGAGAAAGATAGAACTACTTACTTTCTTCCGTATTTATCTTCGTAGCGGATAATGTCGTCTTCACCTAAGTATGAGCCGCTTTGTACTTCGATGATTTCCAGAACTTTGTTTGTCTTGTTTCCTAATCTGTGTTTGTTGCCTGCGGGGATGTATGTGGATTCGTTTGTTTTAAGATTGAGTTCCTGCTCTCCATTAACAATGTAAGCTTCTCCTTTTACAACAGTCCAGTGTTCGGAGCGGTGTTTGTGTGACTGGAGAGAAAGAATTTTTCCCGGATTTACAGTGAGGCGTTTTACTTTGTGTGTTTCTTGTTCTTCAAGAATGGTATACGATCCCCAAGGTCTGTACACGGTGAGGTGGAAGTCTTTTTGTGGACTTTTATTTTTTTTGAGTTTTGCAACAATTTGCTTTACTTCTTGAGATTTGTTTCTTGGGCAAATCATGAGTGCATCTTGGGTGTCTACAACAATAAGATTATCAACACTTGCAAGAGAAATGAGTTTCTTTGGGTCGTCGCTGAGGACGAGACAGTTTGAAGCTCCGAAAAAATCTGTTCCTGAACTTCCATGATTGTTTTGTGCGTCTTTTGAAAATTCTTCGTAGAGAGCGTCAAAGGAACCCAAGTCACTCCAGTTTAGTTCCAGAGAAAGGGCCCGTACACGTGCTGATTTTTCGAGGAGTCCTATGTCTATGGAAACTTCGTCTATTTCTTTGTAGCAAGAAAGTGGGTCTTTGTTTTTCATGAGAGAATATACTTTTGGTTCGTATTTCTTGAGTTCTTCATCAAAAACTGATTTTCGCAAAAAGAAGATTCCGCAATTCCATAAATATCCTTTTCGTAAATATTCTTTTGCTCGTTCTAAGTCTGGTTTTTCGACAAATTCCAGAACTTTTGTATTTTCTTCGTGAATGTACCCGTAGCCTGTGTGTGCTGTTAAAGGGTGAATTCCGAAAATAACTAGTGCTTCTTTGGAAAGGCGTTTTGCTTTGTCGAGAGATGATAAAAGGAGTTCTTCGTTGCGGATGAGGTGGTCGGAGGAAAGTACGAGCGCTGTGTCGTCTTGCTCAAGATTTTTCATCGCAACGGCAATTGCTGGAAGTGTATTTTTTCCACATGGCTCTGCAATGATGTTTTCTTCAGGAAGAGGAATTTTCATTTCTTCGGCTTCGCCCATAACAAGAAACTTGTGTTTTTCGTTTGTTACGACAATAATGTCTTCGGCTTTGACGAGTTTTAGTGCTCGCTTCATGGTTTGTTGAAAAAGGGATTCTCCTTGTAATTCTTCGAACTTGAGGAATTGCTTAGGGAAGTATTCTCTGCTCAGAGGCCAAAGGCGTGTTCCGCTGCCTCCTGCCATGATGATTACTTTAGTTTTCATAAAGGGTGGAAACTCTCTTTTAGTTATAACTATTTCTTTTTGCTTTGTAAAAAAAGGAGTTTGCCGCCAATGCCTAGGCCGACAAGAAGAATGAGAGACAAAAAGAAGGAAAAGGCGGAAACTCTGACGTGCGCTACATAGTTGAGGTAAAAAACAATGATGGGGAGGAGTGAGAAGGAAAGTGCAAAGGAAAGAAGCGCTTTTTCTGCTAGACTTCTGTTTCTGAAAAAAAGAAGAACAAGAATAAATCCTGGAAGAAAAAATGCAAGAAAGACTTCGCAGGCTGAAATGAGAGAGGAAAAGAATCCATTTTTACTGAAAAAAAGAAGGAGAAGAAAAATGAGTGCATGAAAAATTCCTGAATAGATTAGTAGGGTTTTGTCTTCAGTTTTCATGGGGAGAAACCTCTTTTTCTGTGTAGAAAGAAAGACCTGCAAAGAAAATGCCTAGTCCGCCAAAGAGAGCAAGTATGTATGCTGTAAAGCCAAAGTTTGCGCTTGCTATGTAAAGCCCGAATGCTGTGGCAAGAGAAAGGACTGCAAGGAATGTAAGTGTGCCTATTTTTTCGAAAGGAGAGTTCTGCTTTGTTGGCGGTGTGTTTGGAAAGAACTGTGTGAGTACTCCAAGGATTGCAACGATTGTGAGAGTGAGAATTTCATTTATGATTTCTTCCTGAGTAAATCTTTCCCAGAGGACAGCAAAAAAAAAGATGAGGAGAGTGAGCATAAAACTGTCTTGAAGAACTTGCTGGAGGTTTGTTTCTTTGGCGCTTTTTTTGTGTGCAAACAGTGGGGCTACTGAAACACAGGCAAGTAGGGAGAAATCAAATATGAATGCTATAAATCTTTCTGAAAAAAAGCTTACAAGGAAAAGAATGATGCCAAAACTTGCAATTCCCATTAAGAGTGTCCGTGGTACGTGAGAACGTTCAAGAAGGAGATAGAATACAAGTGAGCAAAACATGATAAGATATGAGAGAGGAAAAAAGTAGTTGATGTTAAGAGCTGTGAACATTTGAACGAAGAGAGTAAGATACGCTAAAGCATAGACTTGTAAGGCTACTGCTATGAGAACTAGGTTGTGATTGTTCATTTTCAATTCTGTCTTTTCTTTATGGTAAGTCAGCTTGATATTTAAAGGTACTGTCTTGACTTTTCTTCTCAAGGGCCTTTTACCTTCTTTTTTTCGCTATGTTTAAATATTGGGTTGTATTTTTTTTTCTATGAAAAAGGCTTTGCTTGTCTTTCTTTTGCTTTTCTCAGTTGTTTTTCTTCGGGGTGTTCTCGCTGAAGATTCTGCCCTTATTTTGGGAGAGGATAGTGCAGATTTGTATCGTGTTTTTGTCGATGGCGAACAGATAAGTGATTCTCTTCTTTTTTCTGGAATTAAAAATGTCAGTATTGAGCTCAGTGATGGTTTAGGGCCGAAACTTGTTTTTGAGCATGATTTTTCCACTTCTGACCTTGATCTTTCTTATGTTGGTTTTATTTTTGGTCCTTCGGAAAATCTTGAAAATGTTCTTGCAGTTACGGGCCTTGAAAACGTTTCTGGTCCTGTTGAAGTTCATATGATTCCTTTTAATTGGACATCTCAGGAAGTGTGTGTTGGTAAAAATGTTGTTGAGACGGAATTGAGTCCTTCTTGTAACGCATCTGGTGAAATCCTTCTTGTTTGTGATGGCTCTGAACTTGAAGGAATGCGTTGTACGAATGATAAAGGCGAATTTGTTCTTTCTGGTTTGCAACTCCCCATTATTTTGAGAGAAATTTCTCCAAAAGTAAAAATTCCTGATGAACATCCCGTAAAAACTGAAAATGCCTCTTTCGTTTCTGAATTGGAAACTGTTGGTAGTGAGGGTATTGAGTTAGCTGAAAAAGAAAGGAGTTTTCTTGTTTATCTTCTTGGTGGTCTTGGTGTTGTGCTTCTTCTTTCTCTTGTGTTTCTTTTCAGAAAGAAAAAAGAAGTTCCTTCTCAGAGCAGTGAAGGGAAGACAATCGTTTCTGAGAAAAATACTTCTGTTCCTCCCTCTTCTGATTTTAAAAGAACATATGAAGTTGCAAGGGGATATGTTAGAGCAAATAAAAATAAGCATAGCAAAGAAGCATTGAAGAAGGTTTTACTGTATAATAAGTATCCCGAGGATCTTGTAAATCAGGTACTCGAGGAAGAATTTTAGGGAAAGGAGAAAAATCTGGTTGGTTTTACGTAGCTTTATTAACTCTCGGATTTGATTCTCTTTTACTATGAGTCACCATAATTCCTATGTTCATGATGGAGGATCGACCTTTGGAGCACTCTCTGCCATTTGGGGCCCTCTTCTCGCAGTTCTTCTTGCTGGGTATTCTTGTTCAGAAAAAAAAGTTCAACCTCCTCAGTTGGGAGCGCCTCAGCATTTACGAGTAGTGCGTGAAGGGCCCTCTCAAAACCTACAGTCCTTATTGGAAGTTCCGTTCCTTGAATCTCTTCCTTCTAGGGTAGCTTTGAGAGCCGTTTATGGTGATGTGCAGCAGCCGCTTTGTCAGCTTTATTGTCGTTCTTGTACATATAACGTCTTTCCTCAAGAGACTCTGCTGGGGCAGGACTATCTGCCTGCTCGTACTGGAAAGTAGTTCTGGTTTCTTGTTTGTTACGGTAGTCTGCACGATAAGAACTGTTTGGGAGTTTCCTCTTTTTCCTATACCTTTAAAAAAATCTTTTGATTAGTTATTGCATTATGAAGAAAGACCATAGTGAGGAAATAGAAAAAGAAGAATCTGAGAAGCTCGCGCACTCTACAAAAAAGAGAGAAAAATGTTCTTGTTCTGCTTTCAAGATTTTGTCTCTTGTTCTTTTTTTTCTTCTTGTTCTTGTTGCTCTTTTCTATACACTGAAGGAAGACATAGCTGTTCCTGTTCCTGATGAACAAGACCTTGTACAAAGTCTGCTTCCTAATGGAACTGAGGAATATTCATATTATCATTATACGCTAGAAGAATTCTCAAAGGCAGTCTCTTTTTCTGTCAATGGGAGTGATGACTTGAAGGCGTTTATGGAAGAGAATGAATTTGATGCTATTGATGAAACGGGAAGTGTTTTGAGGGGAATAAAAGACGGAGGGGATTCGTGTTATGCTGATAGCAGGCGTGATGCTGTGCTTTGTAAATATCTTCTTGTGTATTATGACACACAAAGTCCCTCTGACGTGTACATGCTTGTTCCGAGGCGAGAGGCAAGCGAAGAAGAAGCTATGAATGTCACAGGACAAAGTTTGGAAGGGTAATTTCTTAACTTATAATCCCGCAGCTCTGTTTGGAATAGGCACATTTTATCGATTTCATTACTTTTATACTACTGTTTTTTTAGTAACTCTTTTCTCGACAAAGGAATAGATGACATAACTCAGGTACAAAGCTATAGCTCCTGCTCCTAGGAATAAAATCTGAGAGAATGTCAGAGGAGTTATTTTGAATACATTGTTCAGCGGTGTGTAGAGCAAAACTGCTTGCAGGACAAAGGAAAGTCCGATTGATACCCAAAGCCATGTGTTTGTGAGCATTTTTATGTCGAATTGTTTTCTGATGAGTAGGAGCAAAATCATCTCCGAAATGATCAAAAAGGTGAAAACCATCGTTTGTGCAATTTGTATACTTTCGTGATGTTCGCTAAATCCTCCGTAAAAAGAGAAAAAGGACAGGGTGATGATGGTTGAAACAACTCCTAAAAATGTGATAAGGAAAAGATAGGGTTTTGGAAGAATTCCTTCTGAACTTGGTCGTGGCTTTTTTTCCATGATTTTTCTTCCGTAGGGGTCGACACTCAAAGCAACTGCTGGCGTTCCGTCTGTTACTAGATTAATCCAAAGCAACATCACTGCCGTCAAAGGAAGATTCTCGTGTGAGAGTCCAAAGAGTACTGCAACAAAGATAATGAGAACTTCACTGAGGTTTCCTGAGAGTAAGTGCATGATTGTCTTTTGGATGTTCTCATAAATACCTCTTCCTTCTTCTATTGCATCGACAATGTGTGTAAAGGAATCGTCAAGAAGAACAAAGTCTGCTGCTTCTTTTGCAACGTCTGTTCCTGAACCTACTGCAACGCCAATGTCTGCTTTTTTGAGCGCTGGCGCGTCATTGACTCCGTCGCCTGTCATTGCAACGACATGACCTTTTTTCTGAAGGGCTGCGACAATTCTTTGTTTGTGTTCGGGAATTACTCTTGCAAAAATTCTTGTGTTGCCTTCAAGTGCTTTTGTGAGATCTTCTTCTGTCATCTTTTCAAGTTCTTCCCCCGTGATGACTTCTCCTTCGATTCCCACTTCTTGTCCGATTGCACGTGCTGTCTCTTTGTAGTCGCCTGTTATCATGATAACTCTAATTCCTGCTTTCTTTGTTTTTGCAATAGATTCAATAACATCTGGACGTGCGGGGTCTTTCATTGCTTGTAGGCCGACAAAGGTAAGTTCTTTTTCCTTGAAGGTTTTCTCTGTTACGTGTTCTTTGTAGGCAAAGGCTAGTACTCTTAGAGCTTGTGATGCATATTTGTCGTTTTGCTGCATGATTTCTTTTTTTAGTTCTTTTGTTAGAGGAACTTTCTTTCCTTTGTGAATGGCGTGTGTACATACGGCAAGTATTGTGTCTGGTGCTCCTTTGCAAAATAAGTCTTTCTTTCCTTTTTGTTCTACGAGTACGCTCATTCGTTTTCTGTCTGAGTCAAAGGGATTTTCTGCAAGTCTTTTGTAGTCTTGTTCTGAACTGAGGGCTTTTTTTGCGCTGACGATGAGTGCTCCTTCTGTTGGGTCTCCAATGACTCGCCACATTTTTTCCTTCTCTAGTTTGGCGTTGTTGCAGTGAAGCCCGATGGTGAAAAGAAGGGGATGAACTTTTCCTTGTACTGTGCCTTGCGGATGATAGCCGACTCCGTCAATTTTTGCTTCGTTATCGAGTGTCCAAGCTGCTTGAACGGTCATCTCATTTTGTGTTAGTGTTCCTGTTTTGTCTGTGCAAATGACATCGCAAGAACCTAGAGTTTCTACGGAGGAGAGTTTGCGAACTAAGGCTTTTTTGTGTAGAAGGCGTTTCACTCCGACGCTTAGAGCAATGGTGACGACAGCCGGCAAACCTTCGGGAACGGCAGCGACAGCAAGTGCAACGGCAACGGCAAGAGCAGCTCCTGTTGCTTGTAAAAGACTCATTTCTCCTCCTGCCATCTTATCTGAGAAGAGAATTGCTGCAAAGATGAACAAACAAACAACGATGACGGCATAGGAAAGTTTTTTTCCAAAGGAATCAAGTCGTTTTTGCAAAGGTGTTTGTTCATCTTCTGCTTCTTTGATGAGCTTTGTGATTTTTCCTATTTCTGTCTTCATTCCTGTACTTACGACGACTGCTTTTGCTGTTCCGTTTGTGACATTTGTTGAGGAGAAAAGCATATTGTGTTGTTCTGCAATTTGTGCATCTTTCTTTAGTGTTTCACTTGTTTTTTGTACGGGCAAACTTTCTCCGGTGAGTGCTGCTTCTTCGATGCTCAAATTGGAGCATTGTAAGATCCTACAGTCTGCTGGAACTTTGTCGCCTGCTTCCAGAAGTATGCAATCTCCGGGCACAAGCTCTTCGGATGAAAGTAGGGTAAGCTCTTTATTTCTAAAGACTTTAGCTTTGACGACGGAGAGTTTTTTGAGGGCGGAGAGAGATTTGGCGGCGGAGATTTCCTGTTTGTAGCCGATGAAGGCATTGACAAAAAGGATAATTAAAATAAGAATGGCGTCTGTGAATTCTTTGAAGAGAAGTGAAAGAACAACTGCAATTAAAAGAATGTAAATGATAAAACTTTTGAATTGCTCTAGGAAGATTTTCCACTTTTCAACTTTCACTTCTGTGTCTAGTTTGTTTGGGCCATACTCTTGCAATCTTTTTTCTGCTTGGGCGTTATTTAGGCCTCCTGAATTTGACTGCAGACTCTCAAGAACTTCAGAACTCTCTTTTTTATAGTACTCCATGTGATTTTTTTACAAAAAAATATTTTTAAGACATTGTAGTTCCTTTGAGGTGTGAAAAGTTATTTTCAATAAATGGGAGTTTCTCTACGTTGTTTTTCTGAAGTTTAGGAGTAACTTTATGTACTTTGCTCTCTTCTCTGTATGTACTATGAAAAAAGATGTTATTGAAAAACTAGCTGCACTTGTGACGGCGGCATTTGGTCTTGTTGCTGCTTTGGCTTGGAACGACGCCATCAAATCTTTGTTTGCTGAGGGAGGAGCTCTTTATTTTCTTGCTTCGGGAGGGCCTTGGATTTATGCGATTCTTGTAACAATTATTGCGGTCTTTGCAACGATTTGGGTTGGGAAGGCAGCTGAAAAGGCAAAGTAACTTTTTTTTTATCGTACATTGCCGACAATATTTCTGTCGGTGTACAAAGCTTTTTTGTTTGCTGTCAGTGCTGTGTTCTCGTAGTGGATTTCTTTTCCTGTACTTTTCATTTCTACTGCGAAAAAATCGTCTACTGTTATTCTTGTTGTTGCGTTTGCTTGAAGTTTCCCACAGGAAATTTGTGTTCCTCTTTCTGCATCTGCAAGGACAAGGCCAACATGTTCTTCGTCGTCTGCTGCGAGAATCATTCCTTCGGAGCGCACACCTCTTAGTTTGGCGGGCTTGAGGTTGGCAACAACAATGACTTTTTTGTGGAGCATTTCTTCTTTTGTGTAGTATGCTCGTAGACCGGAGACGATTTGTCGGATGTCGCCATTTCCAAGGTCAATTTTTTCGATAAAGAGTTTTTCAGCGTCTGGGTGTTCGCTGACTTCAATGATTTCTCCTACGGTGAGATTTAAGGATGCAAATCCTGTTTTCTTTTCTTCTTTTTTTTCAGAGTCTTCTTTTTTTGTTTCGGCTTTTTTTTCAAGTGTTATTTTAGAAAATAAATTATCTTTCTCTCCTATTTTGTGTCCTGCCGGAATTGCTGTGAAGGAGCTGAAATCTTGTTCTTCAAAATTGTATTGTTTTCTGATTCTTTGGGCTGTTTCTGGCATGAAGCATTCAATGTATCTTGCAAAGGTTTGTACGGCAAAGGTGAGAACTGAGAGAACTGATTCTAGTCTTTTTGTGTCTTGGATTTTCCAAGGTTCGACTTTGTTGATGTAGGCATTGACTGTACGAATTTTTTCCCAGAGCAAATCTAGTGCTTCTTTGAAACGCAGGGCTGACATGTGCGCGTCAAAGTCAGGGAAAAAGTTTAGGCTCATCGTAAGTTCAACTTCTTCTTTGTCTAGTTTTTCAGCGCTTGGAACAGAGCCTCCAAAATACTTTGTGAGTAAGGTATGTACGCGTGAGACAAGATTTCCAAAGTCGTTGTTGAGTTCATTATTGATTTTTTCTGCAAAACTTTCTTTTGTGAAATTGAGGTCGTCACCAAATGTTCCTATGCTCAAAAGGTAGTATCGCAATTGGTCTTTTCCTAGTTCTTCGCTTAACTGAATGGGATCGAGAACATTTCCAAGGGATTTGCTCATTTTGTGTCCTTCGACTGTCCACCAACCGTGGGCAAATACTTTTTTTGGCATTTCAAATCCTGCGCTCATCAAAAAAGCTGGCCAGTACACAGTGTGAAACCAATTTATTTCTTTGCCGACGAGGTGAACATCAGCTGGCCAAAACTCCATTTTTTCATTCATATCTAAAGCTGAAAGATAATTGAAAAGTGCGTCAAACCAAACATAGGTTACATGATTTTTGTCAAAGGGAATTTCTATTCCCCAAGTGAGTGTTTTCTTATTTCTGGAAATGGAAATGTCGCGCAGTCCTTCTTTTACTCTGTTTATGATTTCGTTTGCGTGCTGGTTTGGTGAGAGAAATTGAGGATTTTTTTCAAAGAGTTCTAGGAGTTTGTCTTGGTACTTTGAAAGTTTGAAAAAGTAGGATTCCTCTTTCATTTGTACGCAGGGCTTTTTGTGGTCTGGGCAAATGTTTCCTTCGAGGAGTTCTGTTTGTGTGTAGTAGCGCTCGCAACCGACACAGTACAAACCCTCGTACTCGCCAAGATAAATGTCGCCTTTTTCGTAACAAAGGGAAAGCATTTTTTGCACGAATGCTTTATGCTGCTCATTTGTCGTGCGTATGAAAAAATCGTTTGTAATATTGAGTGTTTCAAGAACTTTTTTAAAATTTGGAATAAGGGAATCAACGTACTCTTGTTCGCTTATCTTATTTTCTTTTGCTTTTTCTGCAACTTTTTGTCCGTGCTCGTCTGTTCCTGTGAGAAAGAATACTTCGTGTCCTGTCTTTCTTTTCCACCTTGCAAGAACGTCGCAGGCAATGCTTGTGTATGCGTGTCCGAGGTGTGGTTTTCCGCTAGCATAAAAGATTGGTGTTGTAATGTAGAACTTTTTTTTGTTGTCGCTCATGAAAGGATGAAAGACTTAGCTCTTTTTATGTCTTGGCACAACTTGTTGCTACTGTTCTTTCTTTTTCTTTTGGTTGCTGGTTCTGTTCTTCTCAGGAATATTTATGAATCGTAAACTCTCTTCGTTGCTAAAATGAAAGTAAAGATTTCAGATGGTACTGTTCATTCTCTGCCGGCTGACGTAAAACTGGCATTAGTTTCTGACCCTGTTGTTTTAGAGCTTTGGGAAAGTAACACTCCTCTTGGAAGGAATGAATATATTTGTTGGATTTGTTCTGCTAAGAAAAAGGAGACACGAGAAAAGAGGATTGAGTGGATGTTCTCAAATCTGAGAAAAGGAAAGAAGCGACCTTGTTGTTGGCCTGGCTGTCCTCATCGAGAGAAAGGAAGTTCGTGACTCTTTGTACAAGTGCTCTCTTTTGGTACAATTATCCTATGGTAAAATAGACTTATTAAAATGTGAACTATTGTTATAAAAAGAAAAAATAAGATTATTCCTTTTTGTTTTGAACAGCCTACTTTCTTTACTTTTCTCTTAACGAGGATGTTATTGCAGAGAGTAAAGAAGGGTTCAAGTATGGGAACGTATAATGAATGAACCAAATAATAAACTGTTACTAGAGATGTTGAAATTACTTCAGAACTTGTTGAATCACCTATAAGTCTTATTGGAAAACAAGTGAGTAATGGAGTTTATATGAGGGCAGCTATTCTAGATAAAATATTTTCACAAAATCAGTAAAAACAAAAATTTAATATACACATTACATGGACTTGGATATGAAAATTAGAAGATTTGACAGAAATCCTCTCATTCATCAGGATCTGGATGGTCTCAAAGGATTGCTAGGTAGCAATATTAACGGTCCTTCTATTATACGTACTCCTGACTGGATCAAAAACCCGCTTGGCAAGTATTATCTTTATTTTGCTCATCACAAGGGATCCTATATTCGTTTAGCATATGCTGATTCAATAGAAGGACCTTGGAGACTGCACAGTCAGGGAGTTCTGCACTTGGAAGAGGCTCCATGTGAGGATCATATTGCATCTCCTGATGTACATATAGATAATGAAAACAAGAAAATAATCATGTATTTCCATGGAAAAGCCAAATCTGAGCACTTTCCCGGTTTTCTTCAACTCTCCTTTGTGGGAATTTCACAAGATGGTTTATCCTTTGATTGTAATCCTAAACCTCTGGGTCCATTTTATTTTAGAGTTTTCGATATAAAAGAAGGCCATTTTTACGCATTTGCTAAAAATAAAAATGATGGAGGATTTATCATGAAGTCAAGGGCTTTTGATGAACCATTTGAAATTGTAAAAGAAATTATACCAAACATGCGCCATGGTTCAATTCTCATTAAAGATAGCCTACTTTATTTGTTTTATTCAAAAATTGGAGATAATCCCGAAAGAATTCTTTGCACAAGCTTTTCTCTTGACAAAGAACCAGCTGAGTGGGAAGTTAGAGAAGAATTTGAGGTTTTGAAACCTGAAACAGAATATGAGGGAACAGACTTGCCTCTAGAGGAATCAACTTCAGGAAAATCAGAGGAAAGAGTAAGACAATTAAGAGATCCTGAAATTTTTGAGGATGAAGGAAATCTATATCTTTTCTATACAAATGCTGGAGAACAAGGAATTTCGGGTTGTGAAATACTGAACTTTGAATTTGATGAAAAATAAGAAGAGTTAAAATTCTTAAGCAATTAGATATTTTATGAATTTGCCAATTACAGTTACTTATCCAATCTTTGGTTCTTTTGACAAAGATCGTCTAGAGTTATCAATCCTTTCAGCAAAGTCTCAAAATCTTCCAGTTCAGATTATAGTCTCTGAAGAAAATACAGAACCTACTTTTGAACAAAAGGCTCAGGAATTGGGAGTCAAATATATCTATGAGGAACCAAATATTGAAAATGGCTTTTACTCTCCTTCTAGAGTAAGAAACAGGGCCTTGGCATTTGTAGATACAGAATTTGTTTACTTGAATGATAGCGATATTCTCTTTTTGAACAATAATTTTTTTGAAAATATATTCACAAAAGTTAACAGAGAAGAAAATCTCTTATTTAACAAACCCCCCATGAAACGAGTTCTCTTAGAAGACTTTGATACATTTAATAAATGGGTGAGAACTAAGGGTATTGAACAGGCACTTCATGATTTACACTTTCCAAATCCATTTGTCGGTATTACAAACCAGAGAAAGGTAACCTTAGTTGTAACAACAAATAAAAGAGGTTACACCGTTACTGCTGATGTTGATGATTATATTAGAGCCACAAAAACTTCTGAATTAGAAGGAAAAGATCCTGTTACTTTTTTCCATACACTTCACTATGGTGGAATTGCTGCAAGAACTCAACATATTTTAGATGTTGGTGGTTATTGTTTAGATTTCAGGGGTTGGGGATATCAGGATAGAGATTTACAGCATAAACTAGCAGAAAAGTTTACCTTAGTTGACTTTCCAAATGAACTCAGATTTGAAGTACTTCATCTGGATCATCCAAAAGGATACTTTTCACCAGAAAGAAGAAAGTTAAACAAAGAACTTTTTTTCAAAAGAAAAACTATGGATGTAGATGTGATTATCACAGATGATCTTACAAGATATAAGGAATTTATATAATAACCTTAAAGATTTATTCTAGTAATTCAAAAACTTTATCTCTTCAAAAATATTTTTCGATCATAAATAATTTTTTGTACTCCAGTAACGCCAGCTCCTTCTTTGCAGCGTAATGCTGAAACCCGATGTTCTGACTCACCCGTCCCTGGATGAAGTTAGCAACTTCCAGCGACACACCCTTCGTCAACATCAGCGTAAAATGATACTTGCTAAGATACTTCAGCCCCAACATATCGTGACGTTTAATATGAGTCTTCAGTTTCTCAATGTTGTACTTCTTCATGAACTTCATATTCTCCAGAAACAACAGCTCATAAGTATTCAAAGTAAAGAACAAGTAGAAAGCCTGCTTCTTCCCCCGTACATGAAACAAACTGTACGTCACAATATCACCCCGAACCTCAACTTTACTCTCATCAAATCCGCTCGGCATCTCTCGAAGTTCAGCAACCCGACATCCAGACTCCAACAAAATCTTCACAGCAATCTCATCAGCAAAACCAATTTCAGAAACCTTTCCTAGGAAACCATCAACATCAGCCTTCGACGAAACATAGCTATCAATTCCAGCCCTTTCCTTCGTCTTAATCTTCTTCTTCAGCCTATCAATCAAGTATTCTGGCAGCAAATCAAACTCCTCACAATACTTCACCCATTTCCTAAACCCTAGAATATAATACTTAGGAGACTTCTGAGCATACACAAAGCGTACTAAATCAGCAACCTCTTTCAAATTCCTACAAAAAATCAATTCAGCAACTCTCTTCATTTCAAGCAAATAACATCGAGACAGTTTCTCCTTCTCAAGCCATGAATGATAATCAGATTTATGCTGTTTGTACACACGTTTTATCTCCAAAAATACACCCTTAGAAGAACTCTCAACACCAAAAACTAAAGAAACGCCAGACCCCTGTCTCCTACCCCCAATCTCAAAACTAGTGGGACCTCTGGGACTTGAACCCAGGACACCTAGATCTTCAGTCTAGTGCTCTACCAGCTGAGCTAAGGTCCCAATTTTGATAATTGAAGGAACGAAATGAGCTTTATAAACATTACTGGTTAACTGAGCTGCTATACAAAAAGCTTGACAAATCTTTTTAAAAGCCTCTCATTTCCCTCATTTAGTGCAAGGTTCTTGCATATTCTGCCAGGGTCGCATAATCCGGTATTGCGCAAGACTGGAAATCTTGTTCCTTTTGGAATTCTGGGTTCAAATCCCAGCTCTGGCGTTCTTCAAATTTTAAATAGCCATTCAAGCTGTAATTGCCGCACAATGCCAAGAAAACTATTTAAACACTTCATATAATTTTTTACTTATGAATCAAAACCTAATCGTGCCAAATCAAGCTATTTTAGAAGGAGTAGAAAATTTGATTTATGTACCAAATAAAACTTTCTTAGGTGTAAATTATAAAAATCCCCTTTCTCGTTATGGTGGAGAGATGTCAAAAATTTATTTTGGAGGAAATAGGTGTAGTGAATTTTCTAAAGCTTCTGCAATTACTTTACTTAATAGTTTTCAAACTAAGGAAAGGTTTATTTTCTCAAAAGTTGGATATGGAACAATTTATCAGGGAGATATAGAAACTGAAGAAGTTTATTTATTAAAATTACCAAAACTAGTTATACAGGAAGGGCATTTTTTAGATGATGTGTTTGGTTTGTGTAGTAATGTTATTGAAGGAAGTGAGTCTTTAGCTGCTGATCCAACAAGTTCAGGATTAACTTCTTTGTTAGAAAGATTAAGTTTATCGCACTTAACAGGGTCCATTACTCTATTGTCTGAAAGACAAACAACTATTGTGGAATTAGAAAAATTAAAATCTTTTGGCAATATTGGTAGATATATTGGACTAGTTACTTTCTCTTTTGGATCCTATTCAGAAAAAAGGTTGGTTGAAATTGATGAAGATCTTTTGAGAAAGAATAGAGATTAGACTTTTAATATTCTAAAGTAAAAAAAATTGCTAAAAAGTGCCTATCCCAATGCAACAAAGCTGAGAGGTATAATACCCAGCCAAGGAAAAAACTTTGGAGTTTTCTCTTCAAAATTTAGTTATACTTTTGCTCTAAACCGCCGTACTGAACAAGTAACTGGCCTGCAGTCTCTTCATCAAGACCTCCCAAGTATACACCACAAATAACTCCTGTTTGACTCCCATTAAGTAAAACTTCTAACTTTCCTCTGTTAACAGAAATAGGAAAAATACTAGGTATTCCTAAAGTATTAATAGAGGAAGGAAAACCTGTAAAAGAAAGAACTTCTTTCAAAGCTTTTCCATGTGCCTCCCTTACAAAGCGATCAGGAGCGTAAAAAAAGCCAAGCCCTTCACCACTGCTCTCAACAAAATCATCTCTACATAGTCTCCTTTGCAAACTTATGGCTCCGTCCTTAGGTGGTAGTATGTGATAAAAGTTAAGTTGGTCTTCACTCCCGTAAGCCTGTTGCATCCTAACCTCATTAAAATCATAGTTACGTTGTATCATAGAATATTTTTTTCTCCACTCTCTTAAATTCTTTTCGTCATCAGTTCTCCATCTTCTGCCCAAAAATATATAAGAATTGACACTTTCCTTTGCTACAGAGGTTAAAAAATGAACGACGAACATCCATCCCTTCGTACAGAGCACTGGCACAGAGTCTGGGAAGAAAAAGGTCTTTTTCTTAACAACCCTGATGAACGTACAAAATTTTTTGTTAATTTTCCTTTTCCTTATGTGAATGGTTATCCTCACTTGGGCCATCTCTTCTCTTTCATGCGCTGTGATGTTATGGCGCGCTACAAAAGACTCAAAGGTTTTAATGTGCTTTTTTCTCAAGGCTTTCATGCAACGGGACAGCCCATTGTCGCTGCAGCCCAACTCGTTAAAGATAGAGATGAAAAACAGATTGCACTTCTTCTCCAGATTGGTATTCCTGAAAGTGACATTCCCTTGTTTGAAAATCCTGAACACTGGATAAGCTTCTTTTCAAAGGCATGGAAGGAAGACTTGAAAAAAGCGGGAGCTTCTATTGACTGGAGGCGCTCCTTCATCACGACAGACATAAACCCTCCTTTCGACAAGTTTGTTCGCTGGCAATACAATAAACTTCAGGAAAAAGGTTACATTGTAAAGGGTTCTCATCCTGTCGTGTGGTGTCCAAAGGCAAAGCAACCTATTGGCGATCATGACCGAAAGGAAGGAGAAGGTGTGACACCAGAGGAAGTAACATTAGTGAAGTTTACAGACAGTAAGGGAAGAGTGTATCCTGCAATGACGTTTCGGCCTGAAACTGTTTTTGGTGTTTCCAATATGTGGATAAACCCTGAAGGAGAATATGTAGAAGTTGAAGTTCTTGATCAAAAAAGAAAACAAATTTGGATTGTTTCAAAGGATTGTGTGTATTCTCTTGAAATGCAACACTTCTCGCCAAAGGAACTTTCTTCTCTTAAGGGAAAGGAACTTCTTGATGAGGAACTTATTAATCCTGTAACGCACGACAAAGTTCCAGTTCTTCCTGCTTCTTTTGTCGACATGTCCAATGGTACGGGCGTCGTCATGTCTGTTCCTGCTCACGCTCCCTACGACTACGTTGCATTGCGCGATCTCAAAAAAGAACTTCCGATTATTGCTCTCATCAAGGTTTCAGGATATGGAAAAATTCCTGCAAAAGACATTGTTGAACGCATGGGAATTAAAGACCAACTTGATCCGAAATTAAAGGAAGCGACAAAGGAATTGTACAAAAAGGAACACCACACAGGAATTATTACTGAGCAAATTAAGGAATTTGAAGGGAAGAGTGTTTCTGAAGCTAAGGAGGCGCTTATTACTCAGTTCAAGGAAAAGGGATTTGCAACAAGTTACTATACTTTGACGCAGCCAGTAATTTCTCGGCAAAATGCGCGCGCTGTCGTTGCTCTTGTTGATAATCAATACTTCCTCAATTATTCCAATCCTGAATGGAAAAAGCTTGCTCATGAGTGTGTTGACAAGATGCGCTTTTATCCTGAACAGACTCGACAAAATTATCATTACACAATTGACTGGCTCAAAGATTGGGCTTGTGCGCGCGACAAAGGAATTGGAACGAGACTTCCTTGGGATGAGGCTTGGCTTATTGAATCGCTTTCTGATTCCACCATTTACATGGCTTACTACACAATTGCTCATTACCTTCAAAATCCAGATCATTATAATATAAAGATTGAAAAAATTGGTGATTCATTTTTCACTTATGTTTTTCTCGGCGAAGGAAAACCTAGTGTTGTAGCAAAAGAAAGTGGGATTTCAGAAGATCTTCTTCAAAGTATCAGAGAGGAGTTTCTTTATTGGTATGAAGGCGGCTATGATTTTAGAAGTTCTGGAAAAGATCTTATTCAAAACCATTTGACTTTTTCGCTCTTTCATCATACTGCGCTCTTTCCAAAGGAACACTGGCCTTCTGGAATTTCTGTAAACGGATACATTCTTTTGAATAATGAAAAAATGTCCAAATCAAAGGGAAACTTCATTACGTTTCGAGAAGCAATTGAACAGTATGGTGTTGATGCAAGTAGGTTCGCCATGGCATTTGCAAGTGATGTAACTTTGGATGATGCTAATTTTGACACGACGCTGGCTCTTGGTTTTAACGGGAAGCTTGCTGCGATGATGGAATTTGCAAAGGATCAGTATGGAAAAGGACGAGAGGAGTACAAAAGAATTGATAGCTGGTTCGATTATGTTCTTGATCAGACTATCGATGCTTGTGATAAACATTACAATAATTCCGAGACGCGCTCTGCCATGCAGGTTGCGTACTTTGATTTGTCGAATCATTTGAAGTGGTACACAAAAAGAACTGGCGGAAGTTACAATAAAGAAGTTATTAGTCGCTGCATCTTGACTCAAGCTCTGCTTTTGGCGCCTGTTCTTGCTCATACAGCAGAGGAACTTTTTGAGCTTTTAGGACAGAACTGTCTTGCAAGTCAAGCTGGCTGGCCGACAAAGAAAGGGGAAGCTTTGGACTGGATGACGGAGAGGGAGCAGTTTATTAGTGTTGATCTTGTGAGTCGTATTAACAAAGTGAAGGAAATGAAGAATCTCGAAAAGATTTCCTCGCTTACGATTGTACAAGCGCCAAAGTTAAAGTTTGAACTCTTCGATGCCATAAAATTTCTTCTTGAGGAAAAAAAGGACTTCAAAGAAATTCTTATGCACCTTAATGAGAAGTTTCCCGAGGAGAAAAAGTTTATTGCAAAGTTTCTTCCAAAAGTCTTCAAAGAAGGAATTACCAATTACATTAAAGAAGAAGAAGAAAGAGAAATTCTTGAGTCTCTTCTTGCTTTTCTTGAACGCGAATATTCTTGTAAGATTGTCTTGAAGACTGCGAGTGAGTTTGGTGAGGCTAGCACGGCAATTCCCGCTCAGCCGGCGATCGTTGTGGAATAAAAGTTTGAAAAAATTTATTGAGAATGGTCGAAAAACCTAAAATTTTGATTTGGTTTTTGATCTTCTCAAAAGATAAGCTCGTAAAACCCCCTCAAATTTGAGGACTCGTTGCTCTCGTCTCACAAATTATGTAGGTTTTTCGTAGCCCTCTATTTCAAAAGATAAAGAATAAAACCTAAGAAAAGTAAGAGAAGCCCGAAAAGTGGCGCAGTAAAAAAACTTGGAACTTGCAACAGAGAAAGTACTGTTAGGATAAGACCGTACAAAAGGAAGAGTGCTCCTAGTCCCATGAGGAAAAGTGCTGAAAACATGATTGCAGTTTTTCGTATTTCTCTTTTTACTTTTCTTTCAATTTTTTTGACAAGGCGAACAGTAAATTCTTGTTTCAAATCATCCATATGCTGCTTTGCTGCTGAAAGAAGTATTTCTTTTATCTTTCTCTTAATGAACTCTTCAATTTCCTCAAAAAATGAGGATTTTTGTTTTTTCTCTTTGCCGAACATGGGCTAGGCTAATACTCGAAAATTTATAAATTTGAAGGGTGAAACATCTGTTTTCCTTAGAAGCATTTATATGAAGAAAGATATTAGCTCTCACAAAATGAGACAAACTCTAACATACGCCCTTGCACTTTGTGCGTCTTTAGCTGCTGCTCCAGGCCCTGCTTTTTCTCAGCAAGTTGCTGAAATTGGCTGGACTACTAATCCTACCAGCAAAGTAAACCCCTCCCGCCAACTTGTACTTGCAGAGGTTAAAAACCGTGGTTTGGAGACCAAATTCATCGTAGGGTACCAAGGAGAACCCTTTGAAGAGGTTCATTGTTACTTTGATTCTTCTCGCGGTAGCAATGAAGTTCAAATTAAGGGAAGGGCTCCGACTTCGATTCCTGCTGAAAAACTCTCCGACCTTTGTAGGGAGGCATATTCCAGAGGAAACTACTGAGAATTTTGAAAAAACTCAAATCTTCGTCCCTTAGCTTGGGCTTGTACCCTACAGCTCCGCCCCGGCAGGGGTAGACACAGTTTAGCACTTTTTTTACTCTTAAAAAAATACTTTTTACACTTGTTAGCTTTCTTTGAAAGTTCTCAATACTTTAATAAAGGAATAGGCTTTGGATGGCTGTATGAAAGAACTGAAAGAAGTGGCTTTGGACTGCCTTGTTTCTTATGTGAAAGAACATAACTTTTGTCTCAAACATGCAAGTGAAGCGTTCTTTGTTCTTCCTCTTCTCTTCAAGGAGAAACATAGTTTGGCTCAAAAATATCTTGATTATGTCCTCTCGCATCAGACTAAGGAGGGAGACTTCGACTTTGGACAGCTTGAGTTTGACGACGGCAAATGTGGTGTTAGTGAATTTCTTTTTGCTAGTGAACAGCTTTTGTGCAAGCTTGAACTGTGCAGTCCTGAACTTCTCAAGGGCATTCAGAAAGCAAGTTCTTTTCTTCTCCAACATGTTGATGAATTGTATCTTCTCTACTATGAATATTCTGCAAAGGGAAAACTGACGTTCAAAGCGAAAAAGAATGCCTATCTTCTTTCTTGCCTTTCTTCACTTAGCGACAAACTTAATGAACTTGGCCAGACAAAGGAAGCTGATGCTTTGTACATGGTGCTTGCTAAGTTGCAGCTTGGTTTTGAACGCTATTTTTATCATAAAAGCAAGGGTGTTCTTTTGTCTCGCTTTTATCCTCAAATGAGAAAGTACAAACTTGCTAATTCTTTGTATTCCCTTAAACTGCTTACACTTTACCCTTTGGATCTTTCTTTACGAAATAAGTTGCTTAGTCAGGAACTTGCAGAGATTATGAAAAAGGAAAAGACAAGAGATATTCTCGTGATTCTCTCTGCTTTGAAGGCTTCACGACCTGAACAGTTCGCAAAGGAATGTGAAAAGCAAAAAAACATTCTTTCTCACTTTCCTGTCTCTTTGAATATTCGTAAAAAATCATATGCTATTTACAAATCTCTTTTTAGAAATGCTCCTTTGCAAACAATAACTGTAAAGCGAGGAAAAAGTGAACTTGATTTGATTGATTATAATGATCCTAGTACAGCTTTGGAAGTGCTGCTTTTACTTGAAGATGATGAGTGAAAAATCCTTACTTGAAATCATTAGGGTTCTTCAAGAAGAGTCTTTAGCCTGGGATGTTCCTGTTGTTACTTTGATTGCTCTTCAAGAAAGGAATCCTTTCAAGGTTCTTCTTTCAACTCTTTTGAGTCTGCGTACAAAGGATGAGGTGACGATTGAAGCTTCTCGACGATTGTTTGTACTTCTTCAAAAACCGAACGACATTTTCTCTGTTTCTGAAAGCCAAATTCAAAAAGCAATTTATCCTGTTGGTTTTTACAAACGCAAGAGCAAAGTTATCTCCGATATTTGTCGTCGTCTTGTCGAAGAGTTTGACTCAAAAGTTCCGGATGACTTGGATGTGCTTCTTAGCTTTGACGGTGTTGGACGCAAAACTGCTAATCTTGTCCTGAGTGAAGGCTATCAAATTCCTGCTATGTGTGTCGATACGCATGTTCACAGAATTTCAAACCGATTTGGTTTTATTGAAACTAAAACTCCTGAACAAAGTGAAATGGCACTGCGAGAAAAACTTCCAAAGGAATATTGGAATGCTTACAATACTCTGCTTGTAGCTTTTGGGCAGAAAATTTGTCGGCCAATTAGTCCGCATTGCAGTTCTTGTCCGGTTGCTGGACTTTGTCTGCGTGTTGGTGTTGAAAAAAATCGCTAATATTAGGTTCTCACAAAATCAATGAGAACTTCCCCATTGTTATCTGAGCTAACTCTTATTCTTTTGTTGCCCCCTGCAAAAAGGGATTCATTATAGTAAGAGACATAAATGTCCGGGTCTGCTGTTGCTTCGTACGTACACAGGGTACAGTTTATTCGAATATAATTTTCACTTGGCTGATATGTAACGTATGCTTTTCCTTCTGGACCCCGACCAGTAAAATAGGACACATTAATGTAATCAAAAAATACTGGCCCTGAACCCATATCAGCTCCGTTGACATGAACAATAGTTATATTTTCAATGTTATCAGAATATGTTTGAATAAGAGTAATTCTTTCTCCGTACCCTTGCAGGTAAATTTTTTCAACAACGTCCATAAGAGCATTCATGTTTTTATTGATAGCTTCTACATCTAAAACTTCTTTTGATTCAACACTTGTTTTAAGAAAAAGTCCGCCTAACACTGCAATCAGAGAAAAAGCTAATCCTACAATTACAAGATATTCTATAGAAGACTGATTTTTTTTTTCTTGTAACATCTTGTAAAAAGAAAAAATAGTTTATTGGCTTATTACAATTCTAATAGGCCCTTTACTTGGTACACTTAGACCAGTTTTAGGAGTTACTACGCCAATTGTTAATTCTCCCTCAAGTACATCGTTAAGGAGAAGGTTTCCCACGGTTGGAGCATTAGCAGCATTTCCAATGGTAGCTGGAGTTGGTCCTGTTCCACCACAGATAAGGCTAATCATACCTTGCTGCCCGTTAAGGAAAGGGACACCTGTTGGCCTTGTAAGGGCTGTCACAGCTGCATCATCACATGCACCTGCTTGATCTGTGTCACAACCTGCAATCCCATTAGTGTCAAGGTTTTCAACCTTATATGAGTAACAGCTATTTCCGAGTGAATCAATAATTTCTCCTCCGTCATAGTTGATGAGTGCTTGTTTTGCTCCAATATAACTAAAGACAATCCTCATCTCGTTTACATTGTCACCATTTGCAGCATCATTTGAGTAAGCTAAAGACTCAGCAGCTGAACCTCTCAACTGATTATTCAAATCAACCTTATTAGGAAGCAATGACCCAAAGTCGACAAAGCTGAAGATGAGTGCTCCTACGATAAGAACAACCAGCAACATCCAACCATAAGTCATGAGGAACTCAATGGCAGCCTGTCCACGATTACTTTTGTTAAAAGCCATGCTTTATCTCAAATATATATAGATTAAATAATTTAGTCATCCCTGCAAAGTAAATTATTTTCAATTCTTCTGTCTTTAAGTGAAGAAATCGCTAAAATATGCTTCTCCCAATCGGAGCAGAGCTGCGAGGTATAATACCCAGCTAAGGAATTAAAAAAACGTAAATAGAGAAAAAGGAAAAAGTTCATAACAATTGGAAAACGATTCTAAAAAAAATCTAGTCTCGTCCACAAAAGTAATTATTTTCGTCTCCTCTCCACTCACTTCGTTCGTTTGCTATATAGTGTTCTCAAAGTTAAGAACTTCTGAGGAACACCATATCTCCTTTCCTAAAAGTTGACAACTCCGCTGAAAACTCCAAGGAGTAGATCTGAAAACCAAGAGTACAGGAAAAGTGTCACTAAAATGTAAAAGGGAAGGTACTTTAATGCTTCATAGTATTTTTCGTTTTTCAATTGTGAGGTTATGAGAGAGGAAAAAAAGGTGATGACAGTAAGCATAGAGAAGGAAAAAATTTTCAAATATATTGGAAATTCTGCTGGCACGGTACCAATTCCTGTAAAAACTGTGGAGTCTGTTCCTGTTAAGAGGCTGAACAAACTTCCTATGAATGTCAAAAGTGTGAGAGCTAAAGCAAATAGGAGTGGAGCCACAATTAATGTTATTGCTCTTATAATAATGGAAAATCCTGAGGAATTTGCCTTTATCTCTTCATCAAGAGCATAAATCCTTTTGAGGTTTTTTGAAATTTTTCCTAAGGGTGCCGCCAGATATCCTCCTCCATTCATACCTTCTTCGATTAGAAAAATGGTACGATTTAGGATGGGAGAATTAAAACGATTTCTAAAATCTTCAAGTGCACTTAATACACTATAGCCCATAATAACTTTTTCGTTGATGAGTGCTACTTCTTTTAGAAGGGCCTTTTGTTCTGGCCTCACAGATTTTATGAGAGCTTTTTCAATTGAAATTCCACCTTTCAAATTTGAAACAAGAGAATCAATAAAATCAGGCAGATCTCTTTCAATTTCTGCTTCTGTTGCTTTGAAACGTGAATCAACATAGAAAAGAAATGCAAAAATTGCAAAATAAAAAACTAAGAGAGAAAGAAGAAACCAACTTACAAAAATAATACCTACTTTGTAAGGAAAAAAGCTCATGTAGGAACTAAAGAGATGAACAAGATGAGGATACAAGAAAATATATGCTATTAATGAACAGATAAGAGATACGAAAAAAAGGTTTGTTATGATAAAATAATTGAGATTATCTTGATACACTTTTTGATAAACTTCTTCAAGATGTTTCTTAAAAGAAAAAGTGTAAACTTTTTGTGGTGTGAGAAGTTTTCCCAATTCTGCTTTATTTACTTTATTTAGATTGACCATTTTTTCTTATACTGTTGAGCGCGAGAATCTGAAAAGACCAAAGGCCATATACTGGAAAAGAAGCATGAAAAGAAAAATGCCTAACAAAATTAGTTGAAGAAAACCTGAGGTTACGTTTAACATTGAGGCTCCGAGAATAAAAAAGGTTACACCTAATGAGGGCAATACAATTCCTAAAAGGAGATACATCATAACAATTGGATTAAGTCTTTTAGAATAAGCTCTAATTTCAATGATTTTTTTCTCAGACATTTCGTCAATGAAATTCTCTAAAACTTCTTTAAGATCTACTCCCACATCAAGACTGTCTTTAAGTCTTTTGAGAAGAATTTTTAGATTATCTGATGCAGAATATCCTGCAGCGTCAGTGATTGCTTGTTCAAGGTCTTTTCCTGTTTTGAAATCTGCGTATAATCGGTAAAAAAAGCGTCCACCGGGTCTTTTTACTGTACTGAGGCGCTGAATAGAGTTTCCTAAAGGGAGTCCTGACTCTAAACTTACTAAGAAAAATTCTGAAACAAATAACAAGTCTCCTTCAAGTGCTCGGGCTTCTTTTACGACCCACACATCAATAAAGGTGAAACAAAATTTAAAGATGAGAGGCGTTGCACAAAGGAGTGCTGGATATGCAAGAAATAGTATTCCAATATCATCTTTGAAAAAAGCAAAAAGGAGTATTCCTAAAAAGACTGTGAACATAAGGGTCATCTGTAAAACAATAAAAACATACTGGAAAGGTGTTTCGGTTCTATCGGCTTTCTTTAGCTTTAACTTTAACTCTGGATGTTTTCTTACAATACCTCTTATAAAATATGTTAGTCCCATTGTCTCTCTTACTTTTGTTTATTTGGTTTTTCCTCTGTTGGTTTCTGGTGTTTCCATTTGACGCTCTTGTGAAGAATTTTTCTTTTCTTGAGTCTTTCTTTTATTTGTTTTATGAGATTTTCTTTGTCTAAGTAATATTCATTTATTACCTCTCCAACTGCTGCTAAATCATTAATCTTAAAGTAAGCAAGGTAGGAAAGGATGACTGCTTTCTCTCTGAGTTGCATCATAAATTCTTTTTCCGAAATTCCTTGCATTTCTTCTAACTTTTGTAAAAATGCGACTGGTTTTGCTTTGAAATAATGTTTGTTTGTTTTTGGATGGTGCTGAAGCACAACGTGGGCATCTCCATTTTCTCGCATCTCTGCAATTTGCAAGGTCACACGTTTTCCACTTCTTCTGTCTCTGTGCTGAACAACTACTAATCCTAAGGAACTAAGAGTAATTTTCGGAATTTCAATTGGTGCACTTGAAAGTCTTAGTATGGTTTCGGCTGCGGTGTTTGCGTGAAAGGTCCCATACACACTGTGGCCTGTACGCATTGCTTCGAAAAGAACTTCTGCTTCTTCTTTTTTACGAATTTCTCCAATGACTATTCTGTCTGGTCTCATACGGAGGGAGTTTACAATTAAATCCAACATAGAAACTTGACCTTTTCCTTCTTGATTTGCCTGCCTTGCTTCCATTGGCACCCAGTGTGTGTATTGGGGAAGTCGAATTTCTCTTGTATCTTCAACGGACACGATACGCTGAGTTGCTGGAATAAAAGAACTGATGGCGTTAAGAAATGAAGTTTTTCCGGAACCTGTTCCTCCTGCGACAATAACACTAAATTCATTTTCTATGGCAATCCAAATTAAGGCAAGTGCGATGGAGGAACTTGTCTTTGAGGTTATAAGATCGGAAACTGTCCAGGGTTTGTCGGAAAAACGACGAATTGTAATAGAAGATCCTTTTGTGGAAATGGCATTGAGTGTTGCATTCACACGATGACCTCCTCGAAGGTGAGCATCTAACAAAGGATTTAGATTGGAAAAAAATTTTCTGTTTTCAAGAGCGATTCTTGAAGCAATATTTCTTATTTCTTCATCATTTGCAAAGGTTAGATTTGTTTTGAGCCACCCATGTTTTCGATGGTAAACCATTACTTTCTGATTTGGTCCATTAATTGCAATTTCTTCTATTCCTGAATCTGCAATAAGAATGTCCACTAAACCCAGATCGAGACTTTTCTGAACTAGATACGTCACTAGTTGACTTCGCTCTTCTAGAGCTAACATTGGAAAGTAAAATTTGAGCAGTTCTTCTACTTTTTTGACATAGGCTTTTTTCAAATCTTCATAATTAAAATTTTCTCCTTCTTTTTTTTCAAAGATTCCTTCTCGAATGAGATCTTCCTTAATTTTCTCAATAATAAATTCGGAATATTCTCCTATCTCCAAAATTCCTACGTCATAGCTTAGTTCTATGTCGCCTTTGTTGTGGAATACTATAATAGGAACTTTTGTATTTTCAAATTCTATCTTGTATGTTTCCACAATTTTCATTTTTATCCTAACCTTTTTTCAGAGATGATTTGTTTTGCTTTTGCAATGAGCTGTTGCTTTTTCTCAGAGCTTTGACGTAAGAGCTTCACACTTAATAGAAATTTCTGGTAGACTTCACGAAGTTCAACGGGATTGGTTTTTTCTTTTAATTCCTGAAAGTAGTGTTTTATGCGCTCAACTTGCTTTTCTTGACTTTCCCTAAGATCATTTTTAAAAAATTGAGTATTTTGACTTTGACCTTCTTGAACATCCCTAATTTTCTGATTACTTGGACTTCCTTCTTTTTCCAAACTTGGTTTTTTTGAATCTGTGTTCAGAGTTGGTTTGCTCGTTGGAACTTGCTGCAAATTTATTTGTTTTGTATGCGAACTACTTGGAAAGCGATTCTTGATCTGAAGAATACGTGCTCCAAGCTCTGCTTTTTCATCGTGATATTGCCGAGGGAGAACTTTTAATTTTTGTTCAATTTCTGCTAGTATTTTAGGATCTGCTTTGTTTACTCGTTGTACGTATAAAAGATATTCTCTTATTCTTTCTATGGCTTTACTTGCAGTATAACTTTGCAAAAAGAGGTCAACACTGTGCTGTACTTGCAGTTTATTCACGGATTCAAAAATAGTATTAATTTGCTGATAGATTCCAATTTTTCTTTGTAAAAAAACTTCCGGAAGATCTCTGAAAAGGTGAATTATTTGGTCATATACTAGAAGTGTCTTTCCCAAATTTTTTGCTAAATAATATTCGTGAAAGAGGGAAAAGAGATTTTGCATTTCTTTTTCTTTTTGCTCAAAGTCATTGTGATATTCTCTCTCAAGATATGCTTGTGCTTTTGTTAGCAATTTGATTACGGCAACTTTCTCAGAATGAAGTTCAGAGAGAAAGACCTTTGGCACTTTGTTGATTAAGTGGTGAAGTTGCTCAATGGTCTGTTCCATCATTAGTGGATCGTGATTTGCCATATGTTTTTTCAACTCTTCTGCAAGTTCGCGAATTCTGCTTTTTACTCTTATGACTTCTTTGTTTTTGTACTGCTCAAGTCTTCCTTCTATAACGAGTTGCCGCTCACGGATATTGTTTGCTAAAGTTATTTTCTGAGTTAGAAACTCTCTTGGAAAAAGGTGATACTGTTTGAGGAGATCATTAAAAAAATTCATAATTGAGGTAAAATCATTTGTTAGGATAACTTTGTCTAAGGATGCAAAAAGAGTAAGGGTGTACTGCTCACTTTGAGCAACAATTTGTGAAAGTGTTTGAAAATATTCGTTTGTGTATCTATTTCCAACTTCTTTGAGAGCTTTTTCTCCTGAACCACTTAGAGCCAGAAACTTATTTGGAAGGTCTTCATCAAAATGTTTTATCTCTTCATAGACGTCTCGTAAAATTTGAAGATCTTGGGCTTCCATCCCTTCTTCGATCTTACTTTGAACTCGTCGTTCAACTTCTTGCTGAAATTCGAGACTTACGCCTGCGCGCTCTTCCTCTTCGTACACGTCTTCGTCTTTTGCATATTTTGCCAGAAATGAATCGATATCAATTACCATGTTTAAGCGAGAACCTCAAGATCTTTTTTGTATTTTAGCCAAGCTGCCTCAATTCTGTTTTGTTGAGTTATCCCATATCCTTGTGCTTTTTTTATGAACAACTGCTGAATTTCTGCCTGATATTTTAGGATGAAGGAGGGCCACAATCTTTTTGTTTGGTCAAGAGAGAGATTGTGTTCCCTTGCTTTTTCTAGGAAAATTTCTTTGAGATGCATAACATCGATGTCAGAGCGCGATTTTTTCTCTTTGTCCTCGTTGTAACTCACAAAGCCTTCGAATCCCCGATAAACAACGAAGATAACTTTGTACTCTTCTAAGACTAAAAGCCATCTTTCGATTGCTTCCAGGGGTAAGTTGAGATGTTGTACAATTCTGGCAATACTACAATTTCGATTATCTTTTACAAATGCTACTAACTCGTCCACGGGCGTTGTCAGAACTCTACTTGACATGCTTTTTTTGAAGAGGGAGTGATTTTAACCCTTTATCCTCATCCCTTAGTGAATAATGGGTAAAAAAGATAGAGTGGAAAAAGACAAAAGATAAAAAGTTAAAAAAAAAAAAAAAACTATTTTTGTGGAGCAAGAGAAACGAGATAGTAGGAAAGACCTTCAGCTTCTGAATCTGCTTCTCCTTCTTTAGCGTAAAAAACCATGCATCCTTGCTGTTCATCTTTGTTCTCGGCATCTGAGGTTAAAAAAAGGATATTTGATCCGTCTGAATCACAACTCAAATTCTTTTCTTTTGTATAGGAAATTCCTCTCCCTCTCAAAGCTTTTTCAATGTAAAACAAGGCGGTGCTACTTGAAAAGCTTTCATCAAGTGATAAGCGTACAGTGCTTTGCTGGCCAATTTGTTCTGCAAGTGTTTTCAGATCCTCGCGGTCTTTGTATTGATCAATGTTAAGAAAAATAATGTCTTCTCCATTTAGTCTTGCCCCCCAAAAAACTTGTCCTGATGTTTGGTCTGTCATCTGCTGGAAAGGTATGTCGCTAAGCTGAGTGCTTTCCCCTTGGCTATTACTTCTCCCTCCACTCATCATTGCAAAACCGACTAAGGAAACGAGCATAATAATTAGGATGAATATACTCCCGCCCTTTGGCGCACCTTGCTTCTTCGCGCTCTTTTTCGCCCCAACTTGAGGCTTTTGACTTTTGCTCTTTTGGTTTTGTTTTTCCACTTTCTTTTTTACACCCAAGATCCTTTTTCTGCCACTATGGCATCTCCACGAGTTTTTCTTGCATTTTTTAAAAAAAGAACTTTGAAATTTTCATTTAGTGGCGTTCCTTCTCCCTCTTCTCGCATACAGATTTTTCGCTCAAGTTTGAAGCTAAGCTCTGTCTTGGACTCGCTTTGTTTTGAGAGAGTATCTGCAAAAGAATCCATTATCTGTTTTGCTTCTTGCAAAATTTTTTCTTTATCCATTTTTCTAAGTTATCTGCGCAATCTTAATAAATCTTTTCCCCACCTCATTTTTTATGGATAGTCAAGCCATTCGCCAATATGCACTAGAGTACTTAGAGAAAGGGTATACTAAGGACCAAATTCGGGAAGGTCTTAAGGGTTATGCCGAAAAGGAAGATGTTGATAATGTTCTGTTTCAAATTCCAGACAATAATGCTAAGAAAAGTCTTCACAAAAGACTTCTTTTGCTTTTCCTCGTCTTTATTCAATTTTTATTTCAGGCCATGTTTTTTTATTTTTTTTATGATATTTCACAGGAGTCAAAGATTACAACGTCGCTCGTTCTTGTAGGGGCAGGAATTTTTTCTCTCTGCTACGTTTTGGTTTTATTTTTTCTCATCACGCTTCGTAGGAGTGGATTTTTCTTTCTCCACATTCTTTCGGGGCTTTTGTTTTGCCAGTTTGTCTACATATTTATTTTTAATAGTACAAGCCTCGATTTTAGTGGAATCCTCATGATTGGCATTTGTATTGCTGTGATTATTGAGAACATTTTTCTTTCTCACTCTCTTAAAAAAGATATTTACAATGACATGAAAACCTCAAGTGACCTCAGAAAAGAAATTGAGGCTGATGAGAAAGAAAGTGAGACTGAACCTCAAGAAACTGAAGATTCAAAAGACACATTTTTTGAAAAAGAAATTTCGGAAGAAGATGAAGTTGAGAGAAAAAATTGACTGAAAGGTCAGAAAACTCCTACTCCTCCCTCAGCCTAAAGACAGCACGGAGTTCTTTCGAACGATAATTTAACATTGAATTTTCATCTCAATTTTGCCTCTCCCTTGTATATCTGTCCAACACTGAGTTTCGAGTGTGTTTTCTTCAATCTTTATGGCCCTTTGTATTTGGTAGTCAGTAATTTCATAATTTTCTCCTGAACCGGAATAGCTTGTTTTGAGAAGAACTGCTGAATCTGTATTGTCATTTCCTTCATAAATTTTTTTTAAATCTTGGGCTAATTTACTGTTTCCTTCATAGGCTTGCTCACTTACGATGCAGAGTGTGTTGCTTGTACAGTAGCTTAAGGAAAATAGTTTATTGTTGCCTTTGTTTAAGGGATCAGCGCAATATGCTATTGCATTTTGTATGTCCTGCTGCAAAAGAACTTGTTCTGTTTTACACAAGGTTTCTTGAGCCCCATAAAAACGGGATAAACCAAAGAGAAGTAATCCTATAAACACAATTCCCATCATAATGAAAAGGAGAATCTGCATAGTAACGGCTTTTTTTGTTTTCATATCTTTTTTTTTTTGCAAGGAGATTATATTTTTTTGTTTTCTATAGAGAGTGCTCAGAAGTTTTTTTCTCTCTTTTTTTGTTTGAATGAAATAGTGAATATTTGGCACTGCAAAAGTAATTTCCGAGAGACTTGTTTAAACTTACTTTTTCGTGACAAAATACCTTAAGTAAAGAAATCGCTAAAATGTGCCTATCCCAATCAGAGCAGAGCTCCGAGATATTACAGCAATTTTCAAGACACGATTTCTAACTCCCAGCTGGGTGGTCGCAGCAGAGCTGTGGCGGGTATAATACCCAGCTAAGGAATCAAAAATTTGTTAGCGGGAATTATTTTTGATGTGTGGCATATCTTCTCTTCTCAATAGTAAAGAAAGACTATAAGAAAATCTCTCCTTTACTTCTCATGTCAATTGAAGAAAAAGGTCAGTTCAGCGTGCATTATGTGCAGGTAATGGATAAGGATGGAAATATCGACATGACTTTGCATCCTAACCTCGATGAGTCTAAAATCAAAGAGTTGTATCACCTCATGATGCTTCTTCGTGTTATGGATGAGAAATGTTTTAATCTTCAGAGAAGTGGAAAAATTGGAACTTATGCTCAAACTCGTGGCCAGGAAGCGTCCGAAGTCGGCTCTGCTTTTGCTCTTGAAGAAAGAGATTGGGTTGTTCCTTCTTTTCGTGAAATGGGAGTTTTTATTGTACGTGGCGTAGATAAAGCTAAACTTATTCAAGGCTGGAATGGCGACACGCGTGCATTTGCAAATCCTGACGGTGCCCACAATCTCCCTCTTTCTATTCCTATTGCATCTCAGCTCTTGCATGCTGTTGGTCTTGCTTGGGCTGCCAAATTACAGAAAAAAGATGAGGTCGTCATGGTTTATTTTGGGGATGGAGCAACTTCTGAAGGAGACTTTCACGAAGCTATGAACTTTGCTGGCGTGTACAAACTCCCTATTGTTTTTTTTAACCAAAATAATCAATGGGCAATTTCTACCCCTCGAACAATTCAGACTGCAACTCAAACTATTGCTCAGAAAGCTATTGCTTATGGTTTTGAAGGTGTGCAAGTTGATGGGAATGATGTTCTTGGTGTTTATCGTATCACCAAAGAAGCTATTGAGAAGGCAAGACGTGGTGAGGGTCCAACACTTATTGAAGCTTTGACATTTAGAATGGGAGACCACACGACAAGTGATGATGCAGCTAAGTACAGAGATCCTGCGCTTGTTGAGGAATGGAAACAAAAGGATCCTCTCCTTCGTCTTGAAAAATACTTCCAGAAGAAAGGAACGTGGAGTGATGAGTATAAGAATTGGGTTGTCAGCACAGTAACAAAGGAAGTTGAAGATGCTGTCGCTGCTGGACTTAGTGTTGAAGCTCCGAGCTACGAACAGTTGTTTGATGATGTTTTTGCGGAGAAACCTTGGTGTCTTGTTGAACAACAGCAACAGCTCAAGGAAGAATTGGAGGGAAAGAAAGAATGAAGGTTCACATGGTTGCAGCAATTAATGCTGCTTTGAAACAGGAAATGCAAAAGGATCCCAGCGTTATGTGTCTTGGAGAGGATATTGGTGTGAACGGAGGAGTCTTTCGTGTTACAGATAAATTACAGGAAGAATTTGGAAAGGATAGAGTTGTGGACACGCCGCTTGCTGAGGCTGGTATTGTCGGCGCTTCTATTGGGCTTGCTCTTGGAGGAATGAAACCTATTCCGGAAATTCAATTTAGTGGTTTTTCGTATCAGGCTTTTCATCACATTAAGCAGCACATGGCGCGCTTCAGGCAGAGAACTCACAACACCATGCATCTGCCTATGGTTTTGCGGGCGCCTTGTAGTGGGGGAATTCGTGCTCTGGAACACCACTCTGAAAGTCCTGAAGCTTTTTTTATTCATTGTCAGGGTATCAAGGTTGTTATGCCGTCTGGACCTTATGATGCGAAGGGTCTTTTGATTAGTGCAATTCGTGACCCTGATCCTGTCGTCTTTCTTGAACCTAAGAAAATTTACCGTTCTTTCAAGGAAGAGGTTCCGGAAGAAGAATATACTTTGGAACTGGGAAAGGCAAAGCTTGTGAAGGAAGGAAAGGATGTTACGATTATTACTTGGGGTGCTATGCTTAAGGTTGTAGAGGCTGCTGCTGAACTGTGCAAGGACGTCGATTTGGAAATTATTGATTTGAGAACTTTGTGGCCTTATGACATGGAAACTCTTGTGAAGAGTACGAATAAGACTGGACGAGTTGTTGTTGTTCAGGAAGCAACACGTGCTTGTTCTTTGGCGTCGGACATTGCTGCAAATCTTCAGGAAAGATGTATTCTCAAACTGGAAGCTCCGATTGAGAGAGTTAGTGCTTGGGATATTCCTTTCCCACATTTTGCCCTTGAAAATTATTTCCTTCCTAATCCGCAGCGCGTTCTTAAGTCCATCCGAAAAGTGAGAGAGTTTTAAGAAAAATGATTCATGATTTTCCATTTCCTGATGTTGGAGAGGGTCTTACTGAGGGAAAGCTTGTTTCTTGGAAGGTGAAGGTTGGGGACACTGTTAAGACTGACCAAGCTCTTGCTGAAGTTGAGACGGACAAAGCTGTTGTCGGCATCCCTTCCCCTGTTGGCGGTGTTGTGAAAGAGCTTCTTTTCAAAGAAGGAGACGATTTGACTGTCGGACAAACCTTTATTCGTATTGACACAAGCAACGAGGGACAAAGTTCTGCTTCCCCAAGTCCGCCTCCTGAAAAAGTAGAAGAGAGTCCAAAAGCAGCAGCACAATTTGAGATTGAGGATGTTGAGGACACGCACAAAGTTGCAAAGGAAATTGAAGAGGAAGAGGCAAAGAGGAGGAAACTCGGCATTCAAACTACAGGTATTTCCTCCATCATGAACAAACTTGCGAAGAACAATTTTGAAAAGCCTGTTGAGACTCCGGTTCAAAAACCTGTGGTCCCTGCTGCTGCTCCCTTACCAAGTTCTCCTCGTGTCGGAGCAGAAGTTTTGGCGATGCCTGCTGTACGTCACGCTGCAAAGGAAGGAGGAATTGACCTTTCTTCTGTTTCTGGAACTGGCGCACAGGGACAGATTCTTCTTAGTGATTTGAAGGATGGAAAAGAACTGGTTCAAGCAAGCTCTGTACAGGAAGGCGATTTGACGGTCGCGCATATTGAGGAAGAAAAACCTGTTGAAGAAAATTCTGTGAAACAAGACCTGGAAAAAGGCTTAGTGCCTTCTCTTTCAGAGCCATCTTCTCGCTATGGTCTTCTTGCAACTCCGAGTGTTCGAAAAAGAGCAAGAGAATTAGGCATTGATATTTCTACTGTCGTCGGGACGGGAAAAGACAATCGTGTAACGGAGGAAGATTTGGAGAGGGTCTCTAAACAGACTAGTGAAAGAAAGGGAAGTTCAAATGATGTTCTTGCTCATGAAATCGCAGAGCCAAAAGCTATTCAGAGTGAAGTGAAAGAAGAAGTTCAAAAAGTAGAAGTTGTTGAAAGTAAAAGTTTGGAAAGCATTTCTTTTGCTAGTGGAATTAGGAGTGCTATTGCAAAGAAGATGATGGAATCTTTGTCGAAGTGCGCGCAAGTAAGTTTGAGTGACGAATGTGATGTAACGGAGCTTGTTGCTTTGCGCTCGCAGGAGAAGGACAAACTTGCAAAGGCGGGCGTCAAACTTACGTACTTGCCTTTTTTTATCAAGGCTCTTTCTTTGACTTTGAAAGATTATCCAAAGTTTAATGCTCTTGTTGATGAGACAAAACAGGAAGCAAAGAGGTACTCTGATTTGCATGTAGGTATTGCAAGTGACACACAAAGGGGACTTGTCGTGCCTGTTCTTCGTGATGCTGACAAAAAAAGCATGGTTGTTCTTGCTAAGGACATTGAAGAGCTTGTTGGAAAAGCAAGGGAGTCTCGTTTGTCGGCTGCTGAAATGAGTGGCGGAACTTTTACGATAAGTAGTGTTGGGAATTTGGCAGGGCAGGTTTTTACTCCTATTTTGAATTATCCCCAGATTGCAATTTTAGGCATTGGAAGAATTGTGAAAAAGCCTGTCGTGTTTGAAGGCAGAATTGAAATAAGAGACATGATTACGTTTTCTCTTACAGTGGATCACAGAATCATTGATGGCGCTGATGCTGCAAAGTTTTTGAAGCGCTACATGGAACTTATTGGCGATCCACAAATTTTGCTTTTGCTTTAGTTTTTTTTGGCTCTTTTTTTCTGTCTTCTTTGAACAAGAGTTTTTTTTTCTTTGTCGGGTACTTGTTCTTTTATGGCTTGGAGAATGTTTGTCGTGCTCTCAACAAACTCGGAATGAATCTGAGACTTTTGTTTGTCGTACCAGCGTTCTATGAGTCGAATAACAAAACCAAGGTAAAGAAGAAAGGAAAAGAGAATAATAAACTGAGTTGCTATTGGCTGCGTTCCAAAAAAATATTGAATAAACTGACCCAATTCTCCTAAGGCTATAATGAAAGTAAGTAAGGCAACAAAGTACTTGAGCTTTGTACTGTCGCTCTCTTTAAGCTTCTTATCAAGTTCTTCAATTTGTTTTTTGTGATTGCTAAGAAGCTCCTCAAGACTTTTCTCCATAAGTGTCCTTTAGAGATTTTATTTAAGAGACTTTGTTCTTTTCTTTTGGTAACAACAAACAGATTTAGAAATTTGACTTCTCTTCTAAACGAGATAAAACTTAAAAAGTATCTTTAGATAAATTTTCTTTATGAGGAAAAAATCTTTCTCCCCCATAGTTACGAGCATCATGCTCTTGATCATAGTAGTATCTTCAATACTCTTTTTTCAGGTCTGGTTCCAGAGTTTTCAATCAACAACACTCACAAAAATTCAAACTCACTCTTCTTCTTCAAATGCCAACTCAGGAATCAAAGATCTACAGGGCTCAGAACTCTACTTTTATAATGCTCAAAGAGAAAACATTAGTATTATTAAAATAGCACTTTCAAATAACTCTTGCCGTTTCACAGGAAACATCTCTGCAGACACTCTTAGTATACTAGACATCTCTGATTGTCTTTCTGGTCTGAGTGGAAAAGTTGAGGCAAGAGTGACAACCGAGAAAGATATTTTTTCAAGCTATTTTTTTATTGAATCTCCTACCTCTTTCTGTTCGAATAATACGCCTGAAAATTTTTTTGGTGGAACTGGAACTCTTGTTGACCCTTGGCAGATTTGTGATTGCTACCAATTGCAAAATATAGACAATTATTTAGGAGGAAATTTTACTCTGACGCAAAATATTGATTGTTCTCAGACACAAAGCTGGAACTCTGGCGCTGGCTTCGAGCCCATTGGTTTTGGTGGTCCGCCTTATTTCACTGGGACGTTTGCTGCAGATTCTTATGTAATCTCAGATTTGTATATTAATCGCCCTTCAAGTAATTATATTGGTCTTTTTTCCATTATTGATGCTGTCAACCTCTCGAATCTTATTTTGGAGAATACTCAATTTTTTGGCTTCGAGTTTATAGGGAGTTTTGCCGGATACGCTTCTACTTCTTTTTTTGAGAATAGTCATTCTTCAGGCTCTCTTAATGGTAGTAGATGGGTTGGAGGACTTGTTGGGAACTCTTGGCAATCTTCTTTTAATGATACGTTTTTTTCTGGAACCATTAATGGAAGCAGAGATAGTGGGGGACTTGTAGCTAGGAGTCAGTATTCTTCTATTAACAGGAGCTATTCTGCAGGTATTGTAACTGGCTCCATTATGAATATTGGAGGGCTTGTTGGTTACCTGAAATATTCTTCAGTAGACAATAGTTATTCTTCTTCAAATCTTCCTAGCACTTCGGGAAGGGATGTAGGTGGACTTGTTGGTTATGTTTACTATTCTTCGATAGATAATAGTTATTCTACTGGCACTGTAACTGGCTCCTCTTATATTGGCGGACTTGTTGGAAGTACTTGGGGTTCACAACTTAGGAATGTGTCTGCAAGTGGTGCCGTGAGTGGTTCAAGTGATAATGTTGGTGGGCTTGTAGCTAGCCACGGTTATTCTTCGATAGATAATAGTTATTCTACTGGCACTGTAACTGGCCCCTCTAATATTGGCGGACTTGCTGGATATCTAACTACTTCTTCTACTATTAATAATAGCTATTCTTCTTCGTCAGTTTCGGGTACCTCTAATGTTGGCGGACTTGTTGGAAATTCAAATTCTTCAAATATTATTAATAATAGTTACTCTATTGGTGCTGTAACTGGCTCCTCTAATGTTGGCGGACTTGTTGGAATTTCGGCTTCATCGACAGCACTAGATTCATACTGGGACACAGACACATCCGGACAGGCACTTTCTGCTTTGGGTATAGGCAAGACGACAAGCGAGTTGCAGACTCCGACGACTAATACGGGCATTTATCTTAATTGGTCTTCTTCACTCTGGGACTTTGGCACAGCAACAGAGTATCCCTTGCTCATTTTACAATAAGTCTTTTTTCAGAAACTCTTACTTTTTACCCCTATCTCATTGCAGTCCAACTCTGCTGAGAATATCTCTGTGCTACCAATTCTTTAGCCCTTTGCACTTCTTTCTCACTATATTCTCCAAGTTCTATTTCAAATCTTTTTTTGTAGCACTCAATAAGTTTTTCTATGAATTCCTCTTTTCCAACTTTTGGATTTTCATCACTAAGACTTGTTACTCTTTTTTTAACACTTGCAATAAATTTGTCAGCAATTTTCTCCTTACTAACGGTAAGCAATGAAAACATTGTATCAACATCAACACTGTAAAGAAGAGTTCCATGCTGAAGAAGAATGTCGTCTCGTCTTGTTTGTGCATTTCCTGAAATTTTTTTTCCATTGGCACTAATATCATTTATTGGAGAAAACTCAGCTTTTACTCCCACTAATTCAAGTGCCTCAACTAGTGGCATGCAAATTTCCTTGTATGAAGCTATAATATTTGCTGGAAATAATTTTTGTGGGGCAATTATACTATAGGTAATTTCTCCTTCTTCACTGTGATACACTGCTCCACCACCTGTTCTTCTTCTTACAATATCTACCCCTTGTTCTTTACATTTTTTGAGATTGACTTCATTTTCGAGTCCTTGAAAATATCCGATGGAAATCGCATCCGGTTTCCAGGTATAGATTCTAATTGTGGGCAAGGATTCTCCTTCACGAACTGCTTCTTCTATTGCTTCATCAAGAGCCATATTTGTTGCTGCGTCAAAAACTTGCATGGGAAGAAGGCGAAAGCGATGTTTTTTATCTAAAATTTCTCGGACTTGTTCGGCTATATCTCTTGGGCTTACTCCCATCAACTGAGCTTGTTTTTTTCCGAGCACGTTTTCAATAATATCTTGAATTTCTGCTTTCTTTACGTCAATAGATTTCCCAGTTAATGCTTTTTCAATATCCACAATACATTCTTCAGGGTGTAAAAAAAAATCACCTGTAAGAGAGATCTCACTTATATGCCCCTCCCGAGAAGTAAGATCTATGCGTAAGAGCTTGCCATTTGGAATTTTCTTCGTTAAACTTTTTTTAATACCTTCCATTTTTAGCTAGCCACTCTTCTCGTTTTTAAAACTTCCTGTGCATAGCTCTTTACTTATATTTGTGCTTACTTTTTCATACTAAAACTTTCTTTTGCACTGGAGCATTTTGTCTGCAATAAATCTTTTCTCCTTTCCACTCCCTCTTGCATAGTAGCATAATTTTTTAAGAGGAGTGTCTGAGAAAACTTAAGTATGAGCACATCACCACTTCAAACAAAACCTGATTGGCTTAGTATTTCACCTAAAGCTGGAACTGATTTCACTAAAATAAAGTCTGCTTTGAGAAAGAGAGGCCTTGTTACTGTCTGTGAAGAAGCACATTGTCCTAATATGGCTGAGTGTTGGCATAATGAGGGAACGGCAACTTTTATGGTCTTGGGAGATGTCTGTACGCGGGGCTGTCGTTTTTGTGCTATAAAAACTGCAATGAAAGGAAGACCTGTTAATCCACACGAACCTCATATGCTTGCTGAGGCTATTTCTGAAATGGGACTCTCTTATGCAGTTTTAACTTCGGTCGACAGAGATGATCTTCCTGATGGGGGTGCTGCACATTTTGCATCTTGTATTAAAGAGATAAAAACACAAAGTCCTCAAACATATGTCGAAGTCCTGATTGGAGATTTTGCAGGGAACCATGAAGACCTGCAAAAAATAATTGATGCGAATCCTGATGTTATAGCTCATAATATAGAAGTGGTCGAACGTCTGCAAAGAAAGGTTAGAGATTTTCGGGCTAACTATAAACAATCTCTTGATGTTCTTGCCTATGTAAAACAAGTTTCTCCGCACATTTATACAAAATCAGCATTAATGCTTGGACTTGGTGAGACAGAAGAGGAGGTTCTTCAAGCAATGGACGACTTGCGTGCTATTGACTGTGATTTTCTTACTATTGGACAATATCTCAAACCGAAAACTTCTCTTCTTGAAGTGAAGGAATATGTTATGCCGAAAATTTTTGAACAGTACAAATTTGTTGGTGAAGAGAAGGGATTTTTATATGTGGCCTCAGGATCTTTTGTGCGCAGTTCGTACAGAGCTGGGGAATTCTTTGTCATGCAACATAAAAAAGAAAGAGAAAGGAATTTATCCTAAATTCTAAAATTTGAGTTTTTCTTATTACTGTGAACCGAGAATATTAACGGTTTTTTCTTCTGTTTTCAAATTCTCTTATTCAACTCCAAATGCAAGATTTTTTCTGAGGAAATACGATGAAGAAAGACCTGCTAAGGCATAGCTCTTATTTTCTTTATTGCTATTACTCAGATTTCCTATCCATCCAATAGTACTTCCATTAAATCTCCAACCGCTGCTAATATTTGTGAAATTTTTTGCAGGATTGTGAGACCCATCGTTAAAATTTATATCAACAAAATCAAGAAGTGTATAGGAAAGTGAATCATCGTTTATAAGATTCTCAACACTAAGATTAGTTGCATAAAGATCCGTATTTATAGAACTAATTTTTTTTATTACTCTTATTGCTTTGTCTTTAATCACATAGAAAAAAAATGTAGAGGAGTTTTCTTTATTTCCAAAGGAATCTTCACTTTCAATTTTCCAAGAATAATACCCTCTTCCAAGTGTCAAAGTCATTGAGTTGTTTTGGTAGCTAAGACAGGTACTACTATTGCTTGCATTGTTGTTAATGTATAATGTACACGTTTGGTTTTCATTTCCTCCTTCCATTGTCCAGTTGAAAGAGATGGTCCCATTTGAAATACTTTTACTTGTATTTGCAGGGCTTAGAAGAGTAATAATAGTCTGATTTGTAATATTGATAGTTGCGTTAGCACTTACGTTTGCTGCAATAAGGGAGTAATTTGAAATAGCATACACTCTAATAACAATACTGCTGCCAATAAGTCCTGTTGCATTTACTGTCCAATTCAAAAGGCAAGATTGTGAATCATTTAGAACGCAACTTTGTCCTTGTAAGGAAGAGGTGAAAAGAGGAGTGTCTGCGTCCACTGTTGAAATTCTTGTAAACTCTGTTGTTGAGGAAAGTGAATCATTTGAACCTGCATTGGGATCAGTACTTCCACTAAGGGAGTTGTAGATAAGTCTAATTCGGCCATCAGCACCTGCTCCTCCTATGTCGGCGCCTGACCCGGAAATGTTTGGGCCCCCTTTTGCATGTACATCAGTTAAGGTTAAATTTTCACTGACAAGCAAAATACTTCCTCCTGCGCCTGACCCTGCGGTTCCTCCTGCCCCTCCTGGAAACAAACCCGTTTTTCCATCTGCTTCCACTCTTGCATTAACGATATTTTTGGCAAGAACAATTGCAATTCCTCCTCCTGAAATATACTGCGGATACGGAGTTTGGCCATCATTGTCTCCACCGGCTCCTCCTCCTCCTCCAAAGTGAATTGTACTGAGATTTATGTTGCCAACACTTTCTCCTCCTTGAGCATCAAAGCTTCCAGCACTATCTGTCCCTTGTCCTGCATGCCCTCCTCCGGCAGCTGGTTCACCTCCGTACCCTGATGGTCCATACCCACCACCACCACCATTCCCATTGTTCACACTTGACTCTGTTCCTAAACCAAGATATCCTTCACCTTGTTTTCCCCAATCTCCATTTCCACAACCTGCACAATCTCCCCCTCTAAATCCTATTTCGCTCACATTGATATAACCGCTAGAATTAAGAGTTCCTGTCGCTCTAAAAATAACTATTCCTCCCCCATATCCATTCCAAGCAGGTGCTGAAAGAGATGCTCCTGAATTGATAGTCACGTTAGTGAACTGAGGAATCTTTACAATCTGGGTTACAAGAGCATTTTGTTTGTCAAATTCCCCCGACCCATAATCATGTGAAAGACTGCTCTTCACTTCTAAGATGCCAGGCCCACTACTTTGTACATTTGCAATTTCATATGTACCTGCTGAATAATTACCGCCACTGCCATTTTGCATCTGAATTATCAAAATTTCATCTCCTTGCGCAAATAAACTGCTATCGTTAACTTGCAATATTGTATTTCCTGCACTACTATTTGAAAGAAGATATGTGAATGTGTTAATAGTTGTGTTTAGAGAAGAGACTACAAGCGCACCATCTTCTCCACTTCCAAATGGAGCATTGTATTGTGCGTAAACGGTGACATTGCCACAAGTTGTGTTGCTTGTAAGTCCTGAACAGGATATATTTGATTGAAAAGAAAATGTTTTATTTTGTGGAACACGTAATGTCTGATTCTCCAAAGGAAAAAGAAGGATTGGAGAAATTTGTGCAAGTCTTGGAAAGATGTTACAACTAACATTCAGATTTTCATTACTTGGATCTTCAGTTGAATGAAGAGAAAAAACTGCTGAATAGCTAGCAACTTTGGAATCATTACATGTGAAAAGAACTTCTGTTTTTTCGAGTGATGAAAGATTAAAAGATGTGCTTACATTTATAGTAATTAAAGAACAATTACCACTTATACAACTTATGGTAATATCTGTATTATTTTGATAAGCACTGATATTCACAGACTGCTTAGCCTCATTTGTTTTGTACTCGCCTGTAATTTCCAAAAAACTTTCTTCCCAATTGACTTCAGGAGCTTCTTCAAGTTTTATGATACTAAGACTAGTTGCATGAGGTAGAATTGAAATGAGACTTCCACTTGTATTTGCAAGAAGTTCGACAGAAGCTTCTTTGTCTAAATAAAGAAGAAATGTCTCTGAAATCCCACTTTTATGGGCTGAACTAATTCCTCTTGAATAATCACAGCTCACTGATGCTGGGGCAATTTCACTGCTATTGATTTGTAAAAAAGCACAAGCTATAACTCTGTCACTTGATTGTAAATCATCCCAATTTAGCGTATAAGAAATTTCATAAAATCCACTTTTTTCTATTTTAAATTGCGATGTACTCAGTGCTGTAATAAGCTTTGTACTGCTGATGGTTTTGTCAAAACTGATTGGACTACTACTAAGATCTGCAATAATTTGTCCTCCTGTTTCTTCATATACTGCTAATGTCTCACTTTCGATTTTTTCAATACTAAGCCAACTCATGTTTGCTAACGTTACACTGGCTCCTGTTGATTCATTATTTGATTTGTTAAGAAGAAGAGAAATATTTGTACCTGAACTCAGATTTGCCATAAATACTGACTCTGCGCAATTTCTATCTCCTCCTGTTCCGGTTTGACGGATGTAAGTATACGCTCTGGATGATGGAACTTCACTTGATCCGTTTGCTTGGAGTCTTGTGAAAACTATTTGCCTGTTGGCCTGTGCTGTGTTCCTTGTACAAACTTGTGTGTAGATTTTGTAAAGTCCGTCTTGCAAAATTTTTATCTTGTTAGTTCCATTTTGAAAATAACTTGAATTCATATGAGTCTGATTAGTTAGATTAAGAGTAGTTATCGATAACCCATCATAATTCTGAGCTCCTATTGTATCAACATATTGCATAATACCTACCCTTACTTTTTGTGCATACAGATAACAATCTTTACTTGTGAGAGTGGAGCCTGCACTTCCGGAAAATTTATTTATTTCCAATTCTACAAAATCTCCATTACTCAGGTTGGTAAAAGTACTTGCACTTAGAGCACACTTGTCTCTGTCATCTTCACTATCTCGTACATAACAGTACTGGCGCGAGGGAAGGATTTCCCCAATATTATTTTTCTGAAGATATCCTTCCATTATGACTCGATTAGTTGCACCGACATTTTCTAATGTGCAGGAATAGGATAGTTTGTACACTCCTGTTTCGTTTATATACAATCTTGCATTTTGGGAACTACTATGTGTGTAGGCAGTTTGAACAATAGTCTCAGAATCAAAAGTAACATTAATGGGATTTGTTCCGTCCTGTCCCAGCTGTGTACTTGCATAGATTTGAGAACTGTTATCTAGGATAAGCACACTTGAAACGTTTTGTAGCAAAGAGAAAAAAGAGAGAGTAAAAATGAGAACTAGGACAGATACCAAATTCTTTCTTTTTTCTCCTGCGTTGTTATTCATTATGTACTTTGTACATTATTGTTTTCTTTTTCTAATATTATCTTGTCTCTTGTAAGCAGTAATTTTTTTTATTTTCCTCAAGTATAAAAAAGAATAATAAGTACGTGAATTATTGAAAAAGGCTGTCTCCAATGCCAGTCTCAACGATATTCTTAAAAGAGTGAATATTCAAAACTGCAACGGCTTGCAATCTCTTCTACTAAGAGATGATGGCTTGCAGTTCTCCTTCTAAAAAATGCTTGACCCTATAGTTTTATATAGGAGAAAAAACTCGCAAGAGTAATGGATAAAAAAGACTTGATTCGTTTTTTTGACTTATTTGGAATTGAAAAAGAAAGAATAGATTTCTTTTTACAAGATAAATCCCTTGTTGAAAAAAATGGCCACATTTTCTTAAGGGAAGAAGATCTTGATGATGATGTTGTTTACGAGGACTACCTTCTTTTTATAACATTACAGAAAATACTTCCGTCTCGTTTTCTTCTTGAACAAGTAAGAGAGCTAGGGGGAGCATGCGCTTTTGTTAAATCTGAACAGGCCGCTTTGATGTTTACGTATGGGAAGGATGTCTTTGAGCAGCATTTGGAAAACGGTGACTCGCTTTCCCTAGAAAAACAGTATCTTTTATTTTTTGAAGACTCTCTTCTTGGTTATGGTCAACTTAGAAAGGAAAATGGCACTTTACTTTTCCGACCTTTGATGAACATCGGAGAATATCTTAGGGAGTAAAACCTCCTCTCTTCAATAAGTGGCAGCAAATCTTTAAATAAAATCTTCTTTCAGTTTCAGTATGGATTTTGGAATTATTTTAGTACTCGTCCTTGTCCTCTTGGGCATTTTTATTGTTGTAAAGTTCATTAAGAAGTTGGTTGCGATTGTTTTTTCGATCTTTCTTATCTTACTTCTTGGTGTTGCCGCTGTTTTTGGTTTAGTCTATCTTGATGCTCGCCATTTGACAACTACTAGTGACTTTGACGTGTATGTTTTGTACAAAGATGATTCTTCTCAGGTGTCTTTTGGTGTACTTGTTCCAGTCCGTTCTAAGGAAATTGATTTTTCCCTTATGAGGAATCTTGATGGCGAGGAGCTGTCTCTTAGCGATGAAACTTTGGACAATGAAAATGACTTTAAGCTGATTGTACCTGATTCAGTTTTTAGTGAAATGATTGAAGGTGAAAGTTATAATATTAGTTCAAGCTTAGAAAAAATTGGCGTTGATGTTGATGCAATTTTGAGTTCTGAAGATCTTCACACGCTTATGGATGGCAATGGCGATGTTGATGCATTTGTTGATCTGATCTTGGAAAAAAATGGCATTAGAGGAACTGTTGCAGAGGCTGCTCGGCCCGTTCTTATTTCAGAAATTAGTGAGGGTCTTAGTGGAGGTGTTTCTCTTCAGGGATTCCTTTTCTTGTCGTCGTTTTATGAAAGTTTACAAGATGAGCAAGGCCTGATTGTCTTTCTTGATGCTTACAAAAAGGGAGATGTTGAAATTTATCCTGATAGACTTAGTCTGAAACTTTTGAGAGCTTTGCCTGTCGAGACTGTTAAGGAAAAGTTGTTCTCTAGTAAAGCTGTTGTTGGCGAACCTTGAAACTATTTCTCTTCTTTTTCTTGAATATTTTTTTCTAGGAGAATTCTATTCTCAATGCTTTTTGGGAACTGTACAACTTCAAGAAATAGAAAATTTTCTTTTACAAGGTAGGAAAGCATTTCCCTTCTACTGTTTCTTGTTTTTATTCTTATTTTTGAATAAGCTCGTTTTTTTGCCCATGTTTCTAAGTACTGCATCAATTTTCTAAGAACTCCTTTTTTTCTTTGCTCAGGTATTACTCCTGCCATCCAGCAGTAGTATGAACCGTCGTTGTATTTATTATAGCCTAAGACATACCCGGCAGCTTCTTTGTTGACGTATGCAAGAATAAGTAGGGGATCTTTTCCTTTGCACCTTTGTTCAAAGTATGTTTGCTCGTAAGGTCCAAACTCCGGAACTTTTTTGTTGATTTCAGCTATTTCTTTGTATGTAGTTTCTTTAATGTTGATGATTTCCATACTTTTTCTTAACCTGAAGTTTTATAAAGTTCTTTTCTTTTTTTCCTTTTGTGGGTCAGTCCTCGAAGATAAGGTAGAAGCCCTGTCTTCTCTGGTCTAATGTCTAACGAACCGTGTCAGGAGGGGAACCTAGCAGCACTCATGTTTTTCATCGGATGCTGAGGAATCGCGGGGGGGACGATGCTTTGGGGGTAGCTGATCCACGGTTTTTCTAAAAAAAAAGTTTATTTTAAATACAATTAAGAAAAAAATTAGATGTCAAGATCTGTTGCAAATTGTGCATTCTCAACAATAAAGTTCTTACGTGGTTCTACTTTGTCGCCCATTAACATGGAAAAAGCTTGATCGGCTTCTATTGCATCATCAATGGTGATTTTTTTCAGATATCTGTTTTCTGGGTCGAGGGTCGTATCCCAAAGTTGCTCTGGATTCATCTCTCCTAAACCTTTGTATCGTTGGATATCAAATTTTATTTCAGGATTTTCTTTTCTAAATTCTTCTAATTCTAAATCATTGTACAAATATGTTTCTTTCTTTCCTTGTTTTATTTTGTACAGTGGCGGCATTGCGATGTATATGTGTCCTTTGAGAATTAAATCTCTAAAGTGTCGGAAGAATAAGGTAAGTATCAGAGTTGCAATGTGCGCTCCATCTACGTCGGCATCGGCCATGATAATAACTTTGTGATACCGTAATTTTTCTACTGTAAAGTTTTCCCCAAATCCTGTTCCAAGAGCTGTAATGAGTGTCTTGATTTCTTCATTTTCTAGGATCTTGACAAGTCGAGCTTTTTCAACATTAAGTGGTTTTCCTCTGAGTGGAAGAATTGCTTGTGTTTCCCTTTGTCGGCCTTGCTTTGCTGAACCTCCTGCTGAGTCTCCCTCTACGATAAAGAGTTCTGAAAGGGTTGGGTCTCTACTTGAACAATCTGCAAGTTTCCCCGGAAGTGATGAGAATTCAAGAACGTTTTTTCTTCGGACTAAATCTCTTGCTTTTCTTGCTGCTTCTCTTGCTTTTTGTGCTTGTGATGCTTTGTCGATGATGGATTGTGCTGAACGTGGATTTTCGTCTAGGTAGGAATAAAATTTCTCGTAGAAAACTGTGGAAACAATGTTTTGAACTTCTGGATTTCCGAGTTTGTCTTTTGTTTGTCCTTCAAATTGTGGTTCTGGAACTTGAACGGAAATGATGGCAGTTATTCCTTCTCTTATGTCGTCTCCGGACAAATTAAGTTTTTTGTCTGCTGCTTTTCCGTTGTTGTTGATGTAATCTTTTATTGCTTTTGTTATTCCGAGTTTGAAACCGGAAACGTGTGTTCCTCCGCCTGGCGTCGTTACGTTATTTACGAACCCTTCGAGTGTTTCGTTGTAAGAATCTGTGTATGTTAGTGCAATGTCAACTCGTACATCTTCTCGTTCTGCTGAAAGTGCAATAATATCTTTGATTGTTTGCTTTGAACCTTGAACGATTTCTTTTACAAACTCTGAAAGTCCGCCTTCAAAATGGAAGATTTCTTCTTTGTTTGCACGCTCGTCTGTGAACACGATGGTGACTGTTGGGTTGAGGTAGGCTAGTTCTTTGTAGCGCTTTCTCATTGATTTATAATCAAACTCGATGGTTTGGAAAATGCTACTGTCTGGCCAAAATGTTACTTCTGTTCCTTTTTCTTTTGTTGGTCCTACAAATTCAAGTCCTTTTTTTGATTTTTGGTTTTCAAATTCTAGTGTATACTCTTTTTCGTCTTTGAAGATTCTTGCAATTAGTTTTGTCGAGAGTGCGTTTACGACGGATGCTCCTACTCCGTGCAGCCCTCCTGAAACTTTGTACGAGTTCTTGTCAAATTTTCCTCCTGCGTGCAAAACGGTGAAAACAACTTCGGCTGCTGAAATTCCTTCTTTGTGCTTGTCTACGGGAATTCCTCGTCCATTATCTTTTACGGTGACGGAATTGTCAGGATGGATGGTGATATTTATTTTGTCGCAATGTCCTGCTAGTGCTTCGTCGATGGAGTTGTCTACTAATTCTTTTACAAGGTGATGTAATCCGTCAATTCCTGTACCTCCAATATACATTCCGGGACGTTTTCTGACGGCTTCTAGTCCTTTGAGAACTTTAATGTTGTCTGCTCCGTATGATGAGTCTGTCATAGGAAAATCCAAAGGGAATCCCTTTAAAAAGTTTTGTTGTAGTAGGAAAGGGAATGATGAGTGGGAATGAGGGATTAGGGAAAAAGTTGGAGTGTAGTCGTAAAAGGATTTCGTAGAATTTATAAAAAATTCTCTCTTTACTTTGGGCTATGGGAACATTCTCTCGAAGTTGGAAACTCACTAAGTTAAGTTTCTCTGTTATTGGAAAGGATAAGGAGCTTCTTCTTTTTCCTCTTCTTAGCGGAGTTTTTTCACTCCTCTTCCTTTTGGCACTTATTGTCCCGGGAATCTTTTTTGGAGGCTATTTTTCTCTTGATAATGATCAGGTTGGTGCTCTTTCTCTTCTTATTGTCTTTTTGTTGTATTTTGGTTTAGCATTTATTTCTACATTTTTCAATACTGCTGTTGTGTATACGACAAAGAAAAGGTTTGAAGGCGGGAATGCGACGTTTGGTGAAAGTCTTTCTTTTGTATTCTCACGTATTTATTTAGTCTTTTTGTGGTCGGTTGTTTCTGCAAGTGTTGGGCTTTTGCTGCGACTTCTTGAAAAGGCATCTGAACGTCTTGGACTTGTCGGAAATTTACTTATGAGTGTTGTTATTAGTATGTTTGGCTTTGCATGGAGTCTTATTACTTTGTTTGTTGTTCCGGCGATGGTCTACTATGATTTGACGCCTTTTGATGCTATTAAGAAATCCTCGGACAGTTTGCGAAAAACTTGGGGAGAACAATTTACTCGCATTTTTGGACTTGGTGCAATTCAGTTTGTAGCCTTTGTTCTTGTTCTTGTTTTTGGTTTTCTTCTCTTTTCGCTTCTGAGTCCTTTTGGTTCGGCTGGTGTTCTAACTGCTCTTGGCATCACTGGAGTTTTATTGCTTTTTGTTTACTTACTTTTTTCTGTCGCTAATGCTGTGTTTAGTACTGCACTTTTTGTGTACGCCGACAAAGGAAAAATTCCTGGTGACTTCGATGAAGAAGTGCTTGCATCTTCTGTTGCAAAGAAGTAATGTTTTCTTTTTTGTTGCTTTTTTCTTAGGACAATTCTTATAAATGTGCATTCCCTTGCCCTTTGTACGAGGATGGTTTTTCAGTAAAGGATTATTCTCATTTAATGTAAAAAATGGAAATTTCAGATAGTAAAGTTGTGAGAATGCACTACAAAGGAACTCTTGAAAATGGGGAAGTTTTTGACTCTTCAGAAAGCAGAGAACCGCTTACTTTTTTGTACGGGCGCGGAATGATTATTCCTGGTCTTGAAAAGGCAATTGTTGGCTTGAAGGCTGGCGATAAGAAAACTGTGAATGTTACTTGTGAGGAAGCTTATGGTCCGGTGAACGATGCTGCTGTTCAGGAAGTTCCTAAAGACCAGTTTCCTCCTGAGATTGAATTGAAGGAAGGTCTTCAGCTTATGGCTCAGGGTCCAGAGGGTGCTTTTCCTCTTGTTGTAAAAGCGCTAAAGGAAAGCTCTGTCGTTGTTGATTTCAACCACCCTCTTGCTGGGAAGAACTTGAACTTTGACGTGGAAATTGTTGAAGTGAGAGAGCCGACACAAGAAGAGCTTGAACACGGACATGCTCATGGCGCTGGCAGTGCTCATGACCATGGCGAAGACGAAGAAGAAGTTCCTGAAGACGAACAGGAAAAGAAAGAGTAATTTTATTTTTTTCTTTTGTAAAGCCAGTATGTTTATATAAGTTTTCTTCCTTACTCTTTCATGTCTTCGCAAGAGTCTGCTGGAACTGGTGAAAATCAAGGCCAAAAAAAGAAGCAGAATTTAGAAGATGAACTTCAAGAAAAAACTTCTGCTTTTGACACAAAACAGCCCATTCCTTCACAGACTTTTTCTCAGCAGCAGTTGCAGGAACTTCGACAAAGGCAGGAGCAAGCAATGTTCTCTGCAATTCAACAAAAACTTTCTTCTCGTACTCCTCTTTCTGAAGAAGAAATTCGTTTTCTCAAGGAAAGTCCTCTACCAAAAGACCAAGTTGCAGCAGTTCTGAAAGAAAATGAGAGAACAACACAATTTCAAAACTTGATGCAAAAACAGGAACTGGGAAAGCTTACTTCTTCGGAAGAGAAAACATTTCGGGGCCTGCTTGCTCGTCAACAGCTAGCAGATGAACAGTTGCACGCTTTTGAAAATCTTAGTAGAGAAGCTTTGGAAAAGGGTGGAAAAAAAGTTATCCATTTCACAGACCCTCATCTTGGCTATGAAGATTTGGAACAGCGACTAAGGAGTACGTTAGGACTTCATGAATTTGATCCTTCTCAAAATATTTTTGTCTCAACAGGAGATATTCTCCCAGACTTAATTGACCAAGAAAGTCAAGGTCTCAATGCTTTTAACCCTCATCGTATTGCCTCAGAAGGTGAACTAAGTGCAGATGAAAAGAAAGATTTTGTTTCTCATTATTCTGCATTTCTTGATTATTTTGGTCTTGATATTGAAACTTTTGAAACGGGAGGACAAAACCTTGCTGACTTAGGCGAGCATGCAAATCAAATTTTTTCTCGTTTTATTCAAAGCTTTTACATGATGGAAGAACCTGAAGGGCTGCGTCCTGAGGAAATGAAAAAGTTTAGAGAAACTCGAGACAAGGTTCATGAGTTGCTGAAAAAGGCAAATGACAATCATGCTCGAAAAGGCTATAAGAAAATTAAGAAAATTCTTGAAGCTGAGGGTCTCAACTCTGACAATGCTGTCTTAGTTGCTGGAAATCACGACATTGAAGCCATTATGAGAGAAGAACTTGGCGAGTACATGATTGATCCTGGGAATATTAAGACTGTTGGCGGTCTTCGTGTCGGAAACTATCTTTCTGGAAGTACTGGGGAGTCTATGGGTTTTGAGCTTACTAAAAAATTTGGTTATGGTTGGAGTGATGTTCGCAAAGATCCTGAAACAAAACGAACAGCTTCGTACAAAAAACTTCATGAAAAGTTGAAGGAGGTTTGGGATAAGAGTTTGAGCTATCTGCAACTGGACAAACTTCTTACCATGGCAAGACTGCGGGAAACATACGGACTTGGACAATCGGACTTGACAAATTACTTTGAACAAAAAATTAAGCCAGAGAGAGCTGAGACTGTTAAAGAGAATCTCAAGAAGATTCCTCAGCTTGACTTGTCACAAACTGACCTTGTCGTTGGACATGGAGATCCGGGACATCCCCAGTTTGCCGGTGCTGAAGAACAAAGGGTCTATCAGGAAATTCTTAAAACAAATAAGCCTTACCTTTTTGGACATATTCATGGACCTCGTTCTCGGATGGAAGGTAAAACTCCTCTTCTTGGTCCTGGTTCAGCAAAATATGGGAATCATGGAGTGTATGTTTTTGAGAAAAAAGATGGCGGTTACAAACTTGGTCCTATGGCGCTTGCGCAGTACAATAAGGAGACGGCAAAGTTGCAGTTCCAAGCAACAACTCCTGAATATCTTAATGGACAAGCAAGTTTAGGAAAAAAAGAAAATCCTGGAGAAAATGAACAATAAATTTGAAAAAAAAGCTATTGAAGAACTGCTTGCTGATTTGCCTCGCAAGGAAATGGAAGAAGTGTTTTCTGAAAAAGGAGTTTTTGTTCTTCTTGATACAAACTTTCTTTTTGTCATGTTTCAGTTTCATATTGATGTTATTTCTGTCATTCGTGAACTTGTTGGACAAAGTGCTAAGTTTGGCATTCTTGAGGGCACGGTACATGAACTGAGTGCTATTGAAAGAAAGAAAACAAAAAATAAAAAATTCCTCCTGCTTATTTCCACATTGCTTCATCGCTACTCTTTTTGTGTGCTTTCTTCTGAGGAACATTATGTGGATAAGGATATTTTGAAACTCCTTCAAGAAAAAAAAAGAGAACATCTTGTTATTGCAACGAACGACAAAGCTTTGAGGCAACTCATAAAAAAAGAAGGAACGAGAAATATTTATCTTCGGCAAAAGCAATATTTGGCGCTGGAATAGAAGACCTTAGGAAAAAATGGAACTTTCGTGTCTTTTCTTCTTTTCTACATGTAGTTCTTTTTTCTTTGCGAGAAGATTCTCACTGAGAGAAAGATTTGTCTCGTGACTAAACTTTGTATAGTCTGTAATTTCTTTGTACGCTGCGCTTAGTAGTTTGTGAAAGATTGCTTTGTCAAAAACTGAAATCAAAGCCGCAGATTGTTTGAGCAATGCTGCGAGTGTGAGATAATATTCTTCAATTTGTTTTTCTTTTTCTTGCAGAATTTCGTTGTCGTAGCGAGAGAGAAAACTTTGTCCTTTGGCGTTTGTGAAGTAATCAATTTCTCCTAAGTGATGACGAAGCATTCCTTCGACTATTGTTAGTGTAATATGTGCGAACTGCTCTTGGATGTCCATTGGCGTTGTCCTGTTGTAAAAATACCATTTACAGAAAAAGATTTTATCGAATTCTTCAAAAGAAATGTCTGTTATTGTTTTTTCAAAGCAAAGTTTGTACGCTTGTATTTGTTCGTGAATACTACTTAGTTCCATGAAAAAAAGGAGAAGCTAAGTACTTTATAAGAATTTGTTAGAGGGAGAGCTTTTTTTCTTGAATCCAATGGTCTCTTACCTGACTAAAAAGAGGCCCCAAAGATTCTTCAACTACTCTCCTATCTTTTCCCTGAAGATATGTCCTCAAAAGTCCAATAAGAGACTCTTCAACTAATCTTTTTGAGGCAGAACCTTCATCAAGATAACCCTCATCAAGAATTCTCTGAAGCAACTGTAGCACATTTGTAATCTCCCTCTCATTATAGGGGAGTCTAATTATTTTTTGAATGCTCATTGAGACATCGTTAAGAAGCAAAGAAAGTTCCATGTTTGCATCATAAACCATTTTTATTTTTGATACATACTCAAGATTATATACTTTTAGATTTACTAAAAAGTTACATCTTTTAACCCTCTTTATCACTAGCCCCATACAAAGAATTTTTAAAAAGAAAGCTTTCTTTTTTTTTTTATGATAGTCACAGATTTTTTTTCTGAGAACTCAGCATTTTTTATCTTTGTTCTTTTGCTCTCACTTTTCCTTTTTTATAAGAGAGAAAATCTTGCAATACAAGGAAGGTTTCCGATTCTTTACATGCTTATGTACAGAACAAGTCTTGGACTTGATAAGATGAAGCGCTGGTCGCAAAAATATAAACGAACCTATCTTGCTTTAGCATTTCTTTGTATTTTTGTAGGAGTTGTTGGAATTTTTCTCTCTCTTGGTCTTATGATTTATTCTTTAGATATGGTTCTTAAAGCAGACCTTTCAAGTGGCGGCGGTCTTGTTCTGCCTCTTAAAACTCAAAGTGGTCTTGATGGTGCTGTCCCTATTTTCTATGTTCCTTTTTGGTACTGGATTGTCTCTCTTTTTGTCATTGTTGTGGTTCATGAATTTGCCCATGGCGTTATTGCAGAACGATTCAACATAAAAATAAAATCTAGTGGTTTTGCTTTTGGTGCACTCTTCCTTCCGATTTTGCCGGCTGCCTTTGTCGAACCTGATGAAAAAGATTTGAGGAAAAAACCGCGCTGGCAGCAGATTGCAGTCATGGGGGCCGGAAGTACAAGTAACTTTCTTTTTGGCTTTCTTTTTCTGGCTCTTTTTCTTTTTGCAGCAGAACCTCTTCTCCATTCTTCAATGGAAGTTTCCGAAGTTAGTTTTAATGGAGTTATGAATGAGAGTGAACTTAAGGCTTTTGGAATTAATGAGGGTAGTATTCAAAGTATTGATGGGAAAGCTGTTTCTGAGTTTGAGTTTGTGGTACTTGATAGTTTTTCAGGTCAACGTGTTCTGCTTCCCTACTTGTATAATCTTTCAGAGCAGGAAAACGTTACTTTGAGTATTGAGCACAATGGCCTTCTTGAAGAAGTTAGTATTTCTCCTTTCTTTAGTGAGGAAGCAAATCGATCTTTACTTGGTATTACAAACTTTGCTGTCGGACTTGACAATAAGGATGATAAGACTTGGCTTGGAAATTTTCCTCTTTATCTTCGAACTCTCCTTAATTATTTGGTTCTTCTTAGTATTGGAATTGGGATCATGAATCTTCTACCTCTTTGGATAACAGACGGAGGTCAAATTGCTTTTCTTATGATTAGCAAGGTTATTCGAAATGAAGAGACGGCGCTGCGAACATACAATTTGGTTTCTTTTCTGAGTCTTTGTCTCATTCTTCTTGTTGTGTGGCCAGGCATCATAAAATCTCTTTTATAGTTTAGACACTCATGCACTCTTTTAGTCATTCTTTAAAGATACATCGCATTCACAAGCCTTACTAGTCTTCTTACAACAATAAACTGTTCCTCCTCTGTCGGGCGCGAAACGTTTATATATTAAGAGATATTTATATCTTTATGGCAAAACAAAGAGGCATTTCTCTTCCATCTGGACAAGGTGGCCTTATTGGAAGTGTCTCTAGCACTTATCATTCTAAGATTGGCTTCAGCCCAAAGTTTGTGGTTGTTTTTTCTCTTCTTGTGGTGTTCATCATCTTTCTTCTTTTCAACATTTAAAATGGAAATGGTACTTTGTAGTGGAGGTTGTAGGTAAGTGATTCCTGGCGTTAATCCAAGGCAGCTCAAGCAGATGATGAAGCAAATGGGAATTTCTCAGGATGAGCTTGAGGTTTCTCAGCTTATTATGAAAACTTCTAAAGGAACACTTGTGTTTGACAATCCTTCTGTAACGAAGGTCATTATGCAAGGACAGGCAAGTTTTCAGGTTACTGGTGAGTACAGAGAAGAAGAAGAAACATTTGAGACAACTATTAGTGAAGAGGACGTAAGTGTTGTTGCAGAGCAGGCCGGAGTTTCAAAGGATGAAGCTAGGAGGGCACTTGAAAAATCACAAGGCGATATTGCTCAGGCAATAGTAGGTTTAACAGAATAAGAATGGAAGAACAATTACAAGCATACAGAGATTTGAGAAGGCACCTTAACTCCATAGAACACATGGTCTATGTATCCTGCAAGTTTACTCGCACTTCCGAGATGCTCAGGCGCATCATGGAAACTATTGTTGCAGGCTATGAGCAATTTTTTTCTCTTGCTTATGCCACTATGGTTTCAGAAGATTTTTCAAATGCTAGTGTCCACCACAAAGTACAGCTCCTCTCAGACTCTCTTGCAGACAGAGGAATCACAGTTGACCTTTCTGAATATTTTCTTCTCAAAAAGCTCTTAATTTCAGACTTTGATAGTATTGGTGAATATAGAAAAAACTTATGTATTATTACCTATCTTGATGGAGAGGAGTATGTCATTAATATGCAGAAGCTTTTTGAGTTTTACACTTCTTTGAAATTGGCTTCTGAATCAATTCTTCTCCACCAATAATTTTTACAATTTTACTTGAAACTTTTCTTTAGTAGTACTAAGGGTTTATATAATAATAAGAATAATTTTTGCTCATATGGGAAAGCTTATTGTTATTTCTTCTGGAAAAGGAGGAGTTGGGAAAACAACTACCAGCGTTAATCTTGCATCAGCTCTTGCAAAGCAGGAAAGGAATGTGGTCTTAGTAGATGCAAATCTTACAACCCCAAATGTTGGTCTTCATCTTGGCCTTACAAAGTTTCCAGTAACTCTCAATGATGTTTTGAAAGGTGAGGCAAATCTTACAGACTCTCTTTATATTCACCCACTAGGTTTCAAACTTTTGCCAGGTAGTTTATCTGTACGCAGCTTTGCAGAAATTAACTCTCGGAAACTGAAGAAAGTTTTTGACGACCTGAAGGAAATGAGTGATTATGTTATTGTTGATAGTGCAGCGGGTCTGGGCAGTGAAGCTCTCTCAGTTATCAAGCTTGCGGATGAGTTGATTATTGTGACTAATCCTGAACTCCCTGCTGTAACTGACGCGTTTAAGGTTGTAACTGTTGCTAAGGAAATTGGAATCCCTGTCAAAGGAGTTGTTCTTAACAGAGTTCGGCGCAATAACTACGATTTGGGGCTTCGTGCAATTGAAAGCCTTTTGGAAACTCCTATCACTTCAGTTATTGAAGACGATAAGAATATGAGACAGGCAGTTTACAGAAAGAAACCGATCATTCATATTCGCCCAAATTCCCATACAGCGCAGCAGTACCACTTGCTTGCAGACAGAGTACATAAGGGAGAATACGAGAGGCGTATTGAAGAACTTGAGGCTGAAAATAGTTTCCTTCGAAGTGTGCTTCGTGGCCTGGGTTTTAATTAATTCCTTAGCTCAGGAGCATTATCACTGCAGCCCTGCTCTGATTGTGAGGCAAGTGCATTTTAGCCAATTTGTTACTTTTACACATTTTTTCTCTTTAGAAAAAAAGAAAAAAATCCTAAGAAACTTTTATTATGTTAAAGGACATCCCTTAAAAATACAAAATGATTAAAAACTTATTTAAGAAAAAAAGTAGAAAAGATGAGATTATTGAATTTAAATCTAGCATACCCTCATTACCTAATATCCCTATAAAAAAAGACATCCTTAATGGAGAGTACATAATTTTCCTGCTGACTTTTGCAGCAGAGTTAAAAAGAAGAATCCAAGAAAAGGGAGGCAAACTTGATGCTGTCTCTCAATCATATCTTGATGAGAAAGGAATACTCGACGTACCTTGTGAAATAAGTATTGGTACTAAACAACTATTTGTTTTCTTATATCCTCAAGTTAATAATACATTTGCGGAAAAGTACAAAGGAATACAAAATTTTGTAAAAAAGAACTTTAAGAAAGAATTTTGCTATTATGCTCCAGATAAACTTAATTCTAATGTAATTTCAAAATCCCCATTTAGAAAATTTCTTGCAAGCGACCTTAGAAAAGTAGATGAAATTCCCGACGGTACATATGCTATGTGGTGGCCCACCGAAGAAGAAAAAAAATATTCTTACTCAAAAGCACAGAACTTCATAAGCCAGGCTTATACCTCCTTGAATGGAATTGAAACACCTATCTTTGGATTTTTCTTAAACTCCTTGGGATTTTCTGAAACAATAAATAGAGTAAGTTTACCTGAAGAAGGTTTTGTCGTTGCAGTAGAAGGTCCAGAAAATGAAATATTTTTATTCTGTGTGTCTCAGGAAAAAGGAATTAGTTTTCGCTTTAATCCTAAGACAACTTCAACAAAATATAGAGATAATTTCCTAAAAGCGTTTTCAGAATTTGTAAAAAAAGGAAGAAAAGAACTAGAAAAAGATGAGCTCGTACTAGATAAACACTATAATCATGGATCAATAAGTTGGTACAAGTCGATGGAAAAAACGACAGTAGAAGAAGAAAAAAAGGGAGTCCAATTTAAAGGAATTGGAATAACACACATAGATAAGAAAAATGAAGAATAGAACTTACTAGACTTATAATTTTAATTTATTCTTATAAATCTCCATTTCGTTTGGAAGATAGTTTACGTGAGCTTTTTTATTGTAGATGCTTTTCTCTTCTCTGCGTGGTACAAGGTGGATGTGTACATGAGGAACTTCTTGCCCTGCAATTTCTCCAGAATTATTTAAAATATTTATTCCACAATGGAGTGTCTTCTCAAAGTGTTTTGCTAACTTGTGAACAACTACCATAAGCTCACAAAAGTCTGTCTCTGGCATTTCCATTACAGTGAGGTATGCTTTTTTTGGAATGATTAACGTGTGTCCTTTTTCTAAAGGAGCTATATCCAAGAAGGCCAAATGTTTTGCATCTTCATAAATGATATCAGCAGGAATTTCTCTTGCGACTATTTTTTCAAAAATGGTTCCCATGGAAGAGAACTTGAACTTAGAGTTTTAAAAAGCTTCTTATGAGTTCTTTGTTACGAACTTCAGGATGAAAGAGAATTGCATAGTGATTTTCTTTGCGAACAACTTGAGGACAAGAAGTTTTTGCAAGACAGGTCCAGCCTTTTGGAATGGTAAATGCTTTTGAATGGACAGAATATATTTCTTTGAGCTCTTTTTTTATGAGTTTATCTTCTTCTAAAACTTGTATGTGTAAGAGTCCAAATTCTGCTTGTTCGTACAAATCTGCTCCGTGCACTTGTGCTAGAACTTGGGCCCCGGCACAAATCCCCAGTATGTCATTCTTAGCTGTGAGCAGCCACGAAAAATACTTCTTTCGTTCTTCTTCACTTGGTCCTTTGTCCATGACCTGATTGCCACTGAGAATTATTTTCTCAAACTTTGCAAGGTTTACGCTAGGTAGTTCCTTATAGGAAGAAATTTGCCAAACACAAACTTCTTCGTCGAGTATGTCTGTTATAGGAGAAATAAATTCTTTTGAAAATAAAGAATTTTCTTTTGCGTTCATGTCAATAATGAGTACTTTCATTTTTCTTCAAGTCTTGCTTTGATGTTCTTTAAGAAACCGCAATTATTTTTGTATTCTTTTTCATATGCTTCTACTTTAACTCTTTTTTTGAAAAGTGGTGCGTCTACAACTATTGTTTCCATCTCCCCTCCTTCTCCGGCAACGGATATATGATATTTTTTGTTTAGTTCTTTTAGTTCTTGAAAAAGTTCTTCATCCAGGATTCTTCCTAAATAATTTTCATCAAGAGGATAGGAAAAAATGCCGACAATCATAATTTTGAATTTATTTACTAGAAGGTTTTCTACAAATGCCTCATCTTTTGTCTCCCAAAGTGGATTGATACACCAGAGTTGCAATTCATAGCAAATCTTTTGTATTCTTGCACTTTGGTATGCTGAATGTATGGCGCCTGTCACGAGTCCTTCTATTGCGTAGGTCTCTTTGGCAAAACTTAGGGCGGCTTTTAGATCTTCAAGTTCTTCTTCTTTTTCTCCTTTTGTGTCCCAATGAATGAGTGGAAGTCCTAATGCTTGAGCCTGAAGCTTTGTGATTTCGTTTGCTGCACTTTGAAACATGTAGCTCTCTTTATTCTTTGAGTTTATAGAAAGGAGGCACACTACTTCCTCTGTTTTGGCGGCTTCGTGCAGTGCTGCTGTTGAGTCCTTTCCCCCAGAGTATAAAACACAAAGTTTCATTTGTCAGTGAGATGAAAGCTTTATATTCTTTTATGCCTTACGTTTTTTCGATGAATCTTTTTTATTTGAGTTTGGGCTTTGGTGTTCTTCTTCTTCTTCTTGTTTTATCGCTCTCAGTTTTTTCCCCCCCCAATTTTCTTGCGATTCCTCTTGCAAATGATTCTACAATACATGCAGGAGAGGGAGAAGCGTGCATTACTCCGTACGCAGAGATTGAATGCGAGGAAGGTTTAGAGTGCATCCTTATTTCAGATAAGCCTCAAAAAAATGGCAAATGTCTCAAACCTGGAACTACGCTTGACGACACGGACTATGTAAACCGAGACGGTAGAACTGAGATTAATACATAGTTAAAAAAAAAAAAAAAAAAAATTATTCGCTTTTCTTTTCCGCTTCTTCTTGAGGAGCGAAAGCTTTCTCTACAACTTCATCTCCTTTTACTACTTTAAGATTGAGTTGGTGAGTTTTTTTGTACACTGTGTTGCCAGCAATTGTCTTCTTTACACGAAGACCCCCAAATCTTTTCTTTCTCAGTTTTCCTTTGAAACCTACTCCTTTTGCGAGAAGAATTTGCTTACGGTTTGTTCCGTTCAAATCTTTTCTCATAGGAAAACCTTCTGCATCTGAACCTCCTGTTATCTGAAAAGTGACTCCAGAAAAGCCGACTATGGAACCGTCAAACTCTTCCCCGAGCACCCTTGCGTTAAGAGACTCAGATTCTTCTTGGGAAAATTCCTTTTGGTAGCTTTTCCCATTTTTACAACCGATAACAGCTTTTATTGCCATGGTAAGAGAAGAAATACTATAGAATTTATAAAGATGTTAGCTAAAAACCAAAAAAGCTAAATTACTTACAGGGATCAATGAGAAAGTTTCCTTTCCTTAGAATGTCTTTTCCAATGAGAACTTTGTATTTGAGATTGCTTCTGTCTGCAACGGTGAATTTTTGCTCAAAATCTTGCTCATGAAAGGTCAATTTCAAAATGACGGTTGGCCTTTTTGCTTCGCCAAGAGAAGAACGCACAGTTTTGTGAGAATCTACTTCTTTGTTCATCTTGCTTATGATACTTTCATCTACTGAGCTTGTGTCTGCTCCAGTGTCTATTTTTGCTTTGTACTCTCTGCCATTTTCAAGAACAACAGTTTCCATGAGACCAATAGTTATTCTTTTTTTCATGTTTCCTATTTTTCTTTAAAAAGACCCCCTTTTAAATATTTTTTATGACTTGAAATGGAAGACAAAAAAATCTGCCAAAAATTCTTTTTAGATAGTCGTCCACAAAGTAAAGAAATCGCTAAAATGTGCCTAGCCCAATCGGAGCCAGCAGACCTGTCGAGCACTATATAAGACTCAACATGTCGTCCGTCGTCAGAGGATCGCTTTGTGCTTGCGCTGCTGTGTTGCCTGCAGAGTTTGCAAATGTTGTTCCTGTGTACACATCCCCAACTTCAATAAGTACTATGGGATAGGTTTTGCTTGTGTACACACTTTTATCGGGATATACGGCAACAACGCCAATCTCAAAGCTATTGGGCTCAACAGTTCCGGTGGAATTTACTTCGAAGATAACATTATGATAGAGACTAGCAACTCCTCCTTTGCTCAAGTTAATGAGTTCGGATAAAGGATATTTTTTCTTTTTGCCATCTTCGTAATAAGAGAGTGCTATCATGTACTGCACATCACTTTTTGTTGAACCGCGAAGGTACATGGAGTAGGTGATTACGGTTGTATTGTCCGGAGCAATAGGAGTTCTCTGGGCGCGAAGATCAAGTAAGACATTCACACAGCTCGGGTCGTCGTTTGAGGATTTGTCGCCGTCAAGTTCGCAGCCGTACTGTGTAACTCCGCCGCCATTTTCTTCTTCTTTGTCGAGGTAGCCGTCAATTTTCAAAAGGCATACAGTCGATGGAATTTCTTCTTTGAGTAGAGAGGGAACATTTGAGTAATCTTTTTCTACTCCGAAAAGTTTTAGCGCATTCACTGCTTCATCTTTGAGATTGAGGAACTCGAAAACTAAAAATCCTGTACTTGGTTTTACGTAATAATAATCCCCTACTGCGTCAAAGGCATATTCCAAGATTTGAGCTTGTTCTTCACAATTTTCTTTTGCAGCCCCTTGACACAAAGTCCCTTCGTCGAGCTTTTGTTTGCACTCACTTAGAGAACCGCAACCTACTTGTGCCATATATTTTGACAAAAAATCATTGAGCTCTGCATTGTAATCGTCTCCGGAGCAAGCATTATTTTTGCACTTACTTTCGAGTTCATTTATTTTCTCCTGCATTTCTTCTTGGACTTGCGTCTTCGTTGTGTGACTTTTGCTGATGAGACAAAAAAGAGAACCTAAAATTCCATCTGATTTACATTGCAAACCTTGTAGGGCTATTTCTTGGTCTTCGGCGGATAATTCTAAAAGCAAACTTGTGTAATCTTTGACTCCGACTACGAGAGTTTCTAAAGAGGAACGTTGCTTCTTGAGCGCTGCTAACTCTTTCTTCTCGTCGTCGCCAAGTGTTCCTTTGGCTTCGAGAGCTTCGATTTGTGTATTCAAGTCTTTTATTTTCGAGACTTGATCCGCGTAAATTTTATTATTAATGTCGCGACCATTTTTTTGCAAGGCTGATTGGATTTTCTTAGCTTGTTCAATATTCTCTGTTGTAATGGTAGCACCCCCATTGATGTACATGGGGAGTTCGGCAAGGAGGGCGTTTGCTGTGGAGATTGCAGAGTATTGTGATGATCCAAAATCGTTTATCTTTCCCCAAATTGCCCCACCCATCTTAAGGTAATATGCAACGACAGTGTCTGTATCTGCGGCAACTAACTTTGTAACGGTGTTTGTCAACACTCCACCGTCCCCACTGACGACACCTGCTTCACAATACTCCTTCTTTTCATTAATACAAAAGGCTGCAGCTTCGTACACGGAGGCGAAAGACTTTGCAGGCGTACAAGTCTTATCGTCCTCCTTATTAGTACAATCAGTAAATTGATATATTCCAGTAGCTTTATCATAGCTTGCTTTGTATGCTGGAACATCTGGGGTTGTAGTGGCAGTTGTACTTGAAGGACTAGTAGTCCCAGTTCCTGCAGAAGCAACACTTATTTTTCTTGCTCTGAAACTCAACTCGTCTTCCAAAGCCTTTTTTTCTTGAGTTAGCTTATTACACTCCCCTGTATTTACATTTACACACTCCTTCAACTTATTTGTTACTGTGTATAACGCATAGAGCTTCTCTCCCATACTCCCATATTTGTTAACAACTGCAGTAGTAACTTCTCCCTTTGTAATCATTCCATCCTTATTCGCATCAAAGTTTGCGCTATTCTGTGTATATTTATCTCCATCACTTTTCCTATAAACAACACAATCATTTTCCTTTCCAATACACTTGCCACTTGTTCCTGAGAAGACAGACAAGTATAAATCTGCAACGCCAATCCCCGCTTTCCCCTTCAGACTTGAAAAATATTTTTCAACATATTCCATCTGTTCAACTCTACTCATTTTTGCTAAGTCTGTTGTGGTTGTACCATAGCTCCCTGCGGTATCTTCGAGAAATTGAATCAAGCCTGTTGCTGAAGAAACAGGATTTTTTATAGCAGGATTAAGTGTCCCTATAGTTTCATAACTCATTACAGTTAAAAGTGCTTCAGGAGTAGTTCCAATTTCACTTGCAAGCGTTTCAACTTTTTGAAAGAATTCTGGTTCTAAGGAACCTAGTATTAACTCTGAACTAGATTCGGAAGAAGCTGCCGACCCACTGCTCCCTGAACCTGAGGTGGCAGGAGTGGCAGATTTCTTCACTAGTGTAGCCAAGATTGAGGTTTCAGCAAAAGAAAACTCATATCCTGCTTCAATTATTGCAGTTATTGGAACGTTAGTAGCCCCTTCTCCGGCATCAGCACTCATGTCAAAGGTCTTACCAACTAACCCCGCCTTCTCAATACATGATGCTAAGCTCGCGGAATTTTCAGGAGAAAGTGAACAATCATACTGATTCCCATCGCTCACAATAACTAACCTCCCATCCACCTTTTTGATAGACGTAATATCCGCAGCAGTTCCGGTGGCAGGAGTGGAGGCAGAGGTGTCAGTAATTGGAGTTACCTCTAACTTGTTATTAACCGTAACCTTTTTATTGCTTCCCTGTTCCTGAATACTTGTCCCCGTTATAGTAGTTTTACTCCCCGAAAACTTGACGGATTTTATTTCTGACATTACATCTTCAAGAGACGAATATTTACTACCAAAATAGCCGCCCGTTCCGAAGAAACCAGTCTCATCCATATTCCTAATTATGTAGTCACCGTCCTTATAGTAGATATTAAAAGTTGTTTTACTATAGGTTACACTCCCAGTAATAGTTTCTGTAGAGTCAACTGTTAATATGTATGCTAAAGTGTCAGCAGCATGTACAGGCAGAGAAAGAGTGCTGACAAAACTGACGACAAAGAGAGAAAAAAGGAAGATGGAAAGTAGTCGTGTTTTCATATGTTGATTTGCGGTCTAAGAGTTTTAAAAATATTTGTCCTCTTTGAAAGGGACGGCGACAAAAATAAGGAAGCTCTCTTTTTTGCCGACACCGTATTTTGCTTCCTTAGCTTGGCCCCAGATCTTGGAGTTCCGCATAGAAAAATATATAATCTTAGCTCTTCTTTATTTTCCATGAAAAAAAACTTAAAGGCACTTCTTTGCTCAGCTTTCCTTTTTGCTAACCAAACTCAGGCAGCACTCCCTTCCTCTGAAACCGTAGCTCCTTATATGAATCTCTTGACAAGTGCAGTTGTAACTTCAAATGAACGTGGAAAAATTTCTGGCTCTGAATTGGGAACACTAGAGAAGAGCGTTAAAAACGGAAATAAACATGATCTTCTTGAAATTGTTGACAGATTTTCAACTCAGGGACTTTCAACTTGCAGTCAGGAAAGCGCATACCTTGAGGATTGTCTTAAAACGTTAACATATATGGGACAAACATTTCAAACTCTCTTTTTAAGAACTTTTGAGGAAAGACAAGAGGCAGAACTTCTTCAACCATTAACTCTTCAAGAAGGATCTCTCTCAAAGTGGATTACTACGTATGATAAACTCTCCAAAAATCTCTCTCAATTTTCTGCTAATCCTTTTTTTACCTTAAACTCTTCACACAAAGCCCAACTTGCTAGCTTAAGTCAAAACTATAAGATCTTGAGTCATGAGCTCATAGAACTTTTATTCCCAAATGGACGAAGTAAGTAAAGAAATCCTAAATTGTTCCTTCTTTGCTAGCCGTCGAAACAATTTGGCTGAACTCCTCTTGTTGTTTCTTTATTGCCTCGAACTTTTCTCTTACTTTTGTGTCATATTGATTTTGTTTATAATTTCCTCCATTGTAGTACATGGCTACAGTTGCCCAGTCTGGATTTTCTTTTTTCAATTCTGCACTTATACCCCCAGACTTTAGATTATTACTGTAATGATGTTCTATATAATAAAAAAATAATTCATAGCTTGCTCCTTCACGTGTTTCTATATCCTTGAGAAGAGCTTCCGTATCTCCATCATATTTATCAATAACAAACTCTCCTAAGACTTGATGTGAACCAAAGGAACTAGCAAGAACTGCTGCTTTTGGATCTATCTTATATGCCTCTTCAAATGCTGATCTGCCAGAACCTTGTGGGCAACTACTTTGACCTGAAAGCTCTTTGAAATGTGCGCACTCAAATCTTGTTGTAATTTTACCGTTTTCATCAAAGGCAGCCAAGCTACTTTCTTGCTCTGCAATTGCCAATAAAGCAGCAAGGTTATAGCCATTCTCTCCTTTGTTATTCTCTTTCTCAGTATAGTAATAGGTTTTTATTTCTGCAAGCGTCGGCCCTGTTTGGATGCCCCGTTTTAGAGTGAAGAGTAATTTTTCATTATCATTTGAACTAAGAGAGGATTTTGTTTCTTTAAAAAAAATAGAATACAATTCTTTTCTCATTCCGACAGAGGAATCCACACCCAATTTTTTTAATGCTTCAACAATAGATTTTTCGTTTTCTACTTCTTTAAATTCCTCATTGCTCTTAGAAAAGAGAAGCTCAAGACTTTGGTAATACTTTGATTTTTCATTGATTTGAAAAACTTGGGACTGTCCGATTGCCTCATTATATCTTATGTTTATTAAATAATTTGTTCCTTTGTTTTCGACATGAGCTAAAAGATTTACGTTCTTGAAAAGATCATTATTCCCTCCCATTGTGGCATAGCTTTCTTTCTTGAATGTGTAAGACTGAAAATCTTGCTTTTCTTCTGATCCTCTTTTTTTTAATGTGAGTGAACTCATATCTTCAATTTTTTGGCTTTGAATGGTAAGCTCTTCATCTGTTAAAACTTCTAAAAAGGTGTTTGTATTTTGTCTTGACTGATAGACATATTTGTTGTCTTCGATACTCAAACAGGATTTTTTTGCACTCTCACAGGTTTTTTTATCTGCTATAAGAAATCCGTTTTCTGCTGTTGTTATTTTTATTTTAGCTGTCCCTTTTTCAGAATAAGTTAAAAGAGCATTTTCTTCAAAATCTAAGGTTTTTTTTGTCATTCCCATTTCTCCGGTAAGTTGATATGTAACATCTTCTTTTGAGATTTCAACATTTGTTCCTGAAAGGGAAAGCTTTTCTGTCGTTTTTTCTACAGAAATTGGGAAGTCCGATTTTATTGTATATCCTTCATAGCTCAGTTCACCGCTTTTTATTTCAACTGAAAGAGAAGGTGAATTTTCTGATAGAACAACATTAGCATTTGTTACTTTGAGAATTTCTTTTCCATCTTTTTTTTCAACAGTCATTTGACCGGCCCCGTCTTTTCCACTAACTGTACATTCTCCTCCTTGAGAATTTTCTATAATTAGGGATCCGTCTTCTAAAAGACTTGCTTTTCCGGAAATGTCTTTTACATTAAAGGTTAGCCCATTTTTTCCATCACTAGTAATTATAAGATTGCCATTAGGATCTTTTTGAACGTTTTTTATGCTTACTCCTTTGTCCTGAATCCCTAGTGTTTGAAACATTTCTTTTTTGACATTTGCGTGTGAATTGAGAGCAGTTGGATTTGTAATAAGATAGTCTTTTATTTTGCCAATTGCTGAACTACCGAGTGTGCCTGCAGTATCAAGGACTTCTATTGCTCTTTGCGGATCGGTTTCGAATACTTTGTTTAGGATTTCTTCGTTTTCTAATGAACTTGGATCTTCTGCAAGTTTTTTCCACCCTTCTTCAGGATTTTCTGAAAATGAATCTACAAAGTTGTCTTCATTCCACGGGTCTTCATCTTCTGTTGCTGCCTTCACATAATTTGTAAAGAGTAAAAGTAACAAGAAAATCATAACACTTTTTTTTATCATGGTATTGGTTCCTCCCAAGGTTCATACTTTGCCCTAAAATTATACTCAAAGGCTTTGTTATCTTCTCGATGAAAATTTAGGGTATACATCACTTCACTTTCTTCTAAAAAATAGTACTCATAACTAAAGTTATATTCGTAAGCAAGATTTGTTAGAGCGCCTAGGGGTATTGCATTGCCAACTTCAAGTTGCTTGCTCACTAGTTCTCTTACTATACTTTGCATTTCTTTCATATTAGCGTACAAAGGAATTTCTGGTAAGGTATAGGTTTGAATTTTTTCTCCTTTCTGGAGTAATAGCGTACCTTCGAGATGGGCACTTTCCGGGTTGTCTTGAGGAAGAATTTTTACTGTCCAAATCTCACTGGTGATTTCCACGCCCAAATTTTCAAATTCTTGTTCTTTGTTGCATTCTTGTACTGAAACATTCATAAGATATTCTAAAGCAGTAACTTGGCTTTGTAGTGTTGGCAGTAAAATTTTTCCTTTGTCGTAGTATAAGGCCGGTTCTGAAAGGAAGGTTTGCTCATTGTTCTCTTCTTGATTTACTGAGGCTCCAAATTTATAAAAATTGAATATTGCTTGTTCAATTTGTTTCTCATAACAAGCTTCGAGATTTGTTTTTGTTGTTTCAAAAAAAAAATCTTCGCCTACATTTTCGTCATCATTTTGATCTTTGCTTGACTTTTCTGTAGAAAACATGAAAACTGCAATGATACTTATGATAACTATAAGTGCTAAAATAATAAGGATAGAAATCTGAGAGCGATTGGAGGACATTGTGATATTTTCTTTCATGTTATTAAAAAACTTTTGTACTCTTTTACTGAATTTATGCATTTAAACGTTTGATTGTATGTTTTTTGTTTCATTTTTCAAAATAACGAGAAATTCATCAAAAAAGGAGGCGTTCATCAATTATGTCTTAGCACATGATAATTTGAAGAGTTTTGAATATTATAACTAATAGCCACATTTGTCTCATTTAATGAGTTATTAATGGTAGTATTTAAAGCAAAAACACAAGTAATACTTAAAATTGTTATTAAAAAAACTATTGTTCTTTTCATTTAGATTCATCTCCGTTACAATCTAAAGTACATTGCTTATTTTTACAAGTTATAGGTCCACACTGGGCTAATTTACAACTCACAGAACCTCCGCCTTGATAGATATTGCTTATGCCCCCACAAGTTTTACTCCAACTACTAAAACAGTCACTATCCTGCTCACAATACAGTGGATCATTAATGTACTTCACATCAACTCCTTTCTGCATGGCAATAATGTTGTTCTTGAAAATCAAATAAAAACTTGCTACAACTACAATTGCTATAACAATCAACAAGACTAACTTTTTCTTCTCACTTATGTTTTTATTCATCTTATTTTTTCCCTTACGTTTTTTCCTTATATGATTTGTCTTGAAAATTTTCAAATTCTTTTTAGTTTTCCCCTCCAAAGTTTTTAGCAACACACTGATTGGATAGACACTTAGTTCCAGGAATGTAAAGTTCACAGCGTGATGAACTTTCCTTATAGTTATAGATATTAACCGTAGTACAATAATTTCCTTGTATGGTACAATCACTATCAACTTCACAATATTGTTTATCAATCATGTATTTTGGGTGTGTAATCCAACTAGGGTTAAATATTAAATAAATTACCAATGTCATAAGCAAAATACTTCCAACTATGATGCCGATATTTTTTGAATTTATTTTAACCATTTTTTGAATATTTTTTTTGAAATTCTTTTCTTTATATGATTTGGGACAAAACTTTTCAAATTCTTTTTGTTTTTTCAAAACACAGTTTTTTCTGTATGAAAAAATCCTAAAAACGACTCCCATTCACATACACTTGCTCGACGTTGTTGAGATGGCCAGACTGATTTCTGCTGACCCCTGACTTCCAGATTAGCTTTCTTGATAAATTCAGCTTATCTTAAAACAAGAAACTTTTCTTATTGAGAAAGGTGGGAAAAACCCCTACTTTTTACTTGATTTTTTCTCTTCTCAAACATAGGCCCCCATTGACTTCTCTTTTCCTCATCTGAGGTTTTAATCTCTGAATTGAAACTAGGGAACACTATATTTATAAAGAAAATCTCATTTGTCAGTTAGTATGATTGTACCAGTACGTTGTTTCTCTTGTGGAAAGCCAATCGGCAGTAAGTGGGAAAAGTACCTGAAGCTTCTTGAGGAAGGAAAATCTATTAGGGAGTCTCTTGATGAGCTTTCTTTAAAGAGGTTTTGCTGCCGAAGTGCTATTATGTCTCATGTTGAAAGTATTGATGTTGTAGGAAAATTCAAATAAGACCTTCTTTCTTCTCTTTTAAAATATAGAGACAGGTGGAAAAACATCCATAAAATAGGTGGACTAGGTTACTTCTTTTTCTTTGGTGTCTCAGCAATTTTAGGTTTTTCCCATTTCAGTTCGTCTGCAAGTCTCCCATGAAAGGCTTCAAGGTAATGATTCAAAACCATCTGTACATAGACTCTTGGATGCCCTTTACTAATGAGAGCGTGGAAAACTTGTTTGTCTGTCGCACCTTTGTTCTTGAGCGACTCTACCAAATTCACTAGTTGCTCTTCGTAACTATTCATATGATGAACTAGTTCTTCAACATCTAGCAAATTTGGACCTGCATCTGTGATTTGATATTTTATTCTCAAATCATTCACATCGTCACGAACCATACGATATTCTCCTTCCAAAAACGCATGATTCTTTTTCATATCATCAATACTTTTGAGTGCACTCATCTCAGCTGTTTCAAAGGCGTGTTTGTGCGTGTCTAACTCTGAAAACTTTTTCTGAACTGCTTCTTCTACATCCTTCACTAGACTTTCTACTTCATCGAGAACAAGTCCTTTAAATTGTGTTACTTGTGTCTCCATCTCTAAAAAGCGCTTATTCAATTGCTTCTCAAGTCCCATAAGCCTTTCTTCTACTCTTGAGCGCTCGGTTTGTACTTGATCTTTCACTTTTTCTAGGACTTGCTTCCCAGTGTCTTCAAAATGAGAAACTTTTTCTCGCAATTTTTGATCTGCTTCTTTTTCTCTTTTTAGCAAAGCATGTTCAGATTTCTCTCTTTCTTTTCCTAAATTAAGCAACTCTTCCATGACAATTTCTTTTTGGGCAACTTGAATTTCACCTAAACGTCTTTCAACTTCTAGTACCAACTGATTGACTTTTGTCAGAGACTCTCCAATGTGTTTGTCTTGTACAAGTTTATCTTTGTGCTGTTGGTCTACAAGTTTTTCTCGCTCAACACTTAAGGCTTGCAATTCCCCTAACAGAGTCGTGCGACCAGAGGAGACTATTTGTTCTAATTCGGCTTGGGCTTTTTTCCTTTGATTGGAGATTTCCTCAATTTCTTTCATGAAACTTTGTGTTTGTTTCTCTTTCATGAATGCCATTTCAGCATCAATTTTTTGACTCTTTTTTGTAAATAACTCTTGGATTTTTTCTTTCTCTTTTGAAATATCTTGAAGTTCTGAAAAAATTATGTCATGCATTTTGCTTCCAACTTCAAAAATTTCATTTTCTAGTCTTTCATATACTGTGTCAAGAGCAGACAGGCGCTCATCAAAAATTGTGAGTTGTCTCTTTTGTTCTTTTTCTATTTCCTCTAGAACTCGATTTCTTTCTCCTGCTAATTCCTGAAGCTGCCCTAAGAGAACGGTTTTGTGTTCTGCTTCAAATTTAGAAATGTCTTCTTCTATCTTCTTATTAAATTCTCTTCCTTTTGCAGCTTGCTGTTCTACTAGGCCTTGGTAATTTTTGAACTCAGCTTGTAAGTTATCGAAATACTCTTTCTCTTTCATTTCAATCTCATTCATTTTGAGATCTAATTGGCCTTCTTTAGCTTCAATTTTTCCCGAAAGAAGTTCTAAATTTTCTAGCTCTGGGGCGATAAGGCGTTTTGCTTCCCCTACATTTTTCTCCAAGATTTTTTGTTCGACTTGGGCGACTTTTTGTTTAAAATAACTTTGTAAGGCTAGCACTCTTTCGTGAAAGGTATCTTTAAAGGTATTTTCATGAGCGATGAATGAGTTTTTCTGTTCTTCTAAGATTGCTCTTACTTTCTTTATTTCTTCTTGTGTTTGATTTTCCAAAGTGGCACTCTTCTCTGCTGCGGTTATTTCTAGACTTTCTAAAACATTGCTAATAGTTGTATCGAAGGTTCTTTCTTCTTCTTTAATTCGAGTAAGTTCCCCATGCAATTCATCAACATAATTTTTTGTTAGCAGGGCAATTTCTTTTTTGAAATCTTCAAGATCGCCGAGCATTTGTGCTTTCTCATTCTCAATAATACTGAGTTTTCCTAAGAATTCGGATTCTTTTGCTAACATTTCTTCGTCAAATTTCTTTAGTTGGTCTTCAAAGGATTTAGAAAATTGGCTTTTTGTTGTAAAAAATTTTTTTTCTAGTTCTTCTCGCATATCTTTTTCTTCTTCGCGAATTTTTGTCTGAAGACGTAGCATATTTTCATTATGAGTCAAAAGTCCTCTTGCAAGTTTTTCTTCGATTACTTTCTCGAAGGAATTTTCAATTTGGGAATACATAGCTTCTACTTCGTCGCGTGTGTGTTTTACGTCTTCTTGAACTTTGAGAGAAAGATCAGCAAAAACGTCAACAATTTCATTGTACTTCTCTGCAAGATAATGTTTGAGTGCTAGATCTTCTTTTTGTAATTCTACAGCATTTGTCTTCATCACATTTTCCACTTCTAAGACTTTCTTGTCAATGTCAAGATAATGATTTTTTGCAAGTTGAGAAAACCCTTCGATTTCTTCTATTTTTTTGTCAAGACCTTTGAGATATTCGCCAACGAGTTCCATAGTGTCACTCTTTAAGGTTTCCATCTGCTCTTTTGTCGCAGTATCATTCTTTGCAAAACTACCTTCAACCTGGGAGAGAATGTCCTTAGCATGTGCTTTCCATCCGTCGTACAAATCATGTTCGTAGCGTTCGAGTAAAGAACTGAGAGAGGAGAAGCTTTGTTCAAGCCCATTTACTTTTCCTTCAAGTGAACTGAGTGTTGTTGCATCATCACCAAAAAGTTTTTTTGTCTGCTCTTTTAGTACTTGCAGTTCTTTCTCACTTTTTTCTTTTGCGGTTTTTAATTCATCAATAACAAGTTCAAGCTTTCCCTGTTGTGTCTGGAACTCTGCTGTACTACTAATGAGCTTGCTACTGAACACTGAAAGTTTTTCTTCCATAACATTCATTATATTCGCAAGTGCGTCATCGAACATTTTCTCGGAGAAATTCTCCAGCGTTGCTTTTTGATTTTTTTGTGTTTTGAGAATATCAACAATTCTGGCTTCAAGTTCTGCGATTTTTTCTTTGAGAATCTTTCTGGCTTCTACTCCTTGTTCACTTACTTCGGAATATACTTTGTTTACTTCTTTTTCAAAATATTTTGAGACTTCTTTTAGTACTTCTTCTCGGACTGCACTTAGATTTAGTGATTGTAAAAGTGGCTCTATGTCTTTTAGAATTTCATTTTTGAATTGGACAAACAATGATTCTTTCATACTCAATCCAGCACTCTCTTTTTCTGCAACTCGTTTTTCAAGACGTTTTATATCCGATTGGAGTGTATCTTTGGCTGCTGCAACTTTGTCGAGCTGGTCATTGATTTGACGGATAAGCTGAAAGCCTTCTTTGACCACGACTTGTTCTTCTTTTATCATCTTCGGAGCGAGAGATACTTTCTTTTCACTTCCTTTCTTTTTTGTTACTTTCTGCACCTGCACAGAAGATTTTGCAGAAGGAATTTTTTTTGGAGAGGAGCTCTTTGTACGCCCTGTCGTTTTTGAAGTTTTAGATATTGGAGTAGCTTTCACAGAATTTTTATTTGAAACTTTACTGGATTTTTTTTTTGCAGCAGTAGTTTTTTTTGTGGAGGTTTTTACCATGTTTTCTTTTAGACTGCATCTCTTATAACCCTTAGTAATTACTTTGAAGGGGCAGGCATATTTTCTTAAAACTTAATTGAAGAAGACAGTAAAAATTTGTTCATATTGAACCAATACTATAATCGTCCACAAAAATAATTCTTTTTGTCTCCTCTCCACTCATCTCTTCGTTTGTTATAAAGGAACTGGAGGAACGGGATAATACAAACTAATGAGAATGGTCGAAAAATCCCTAGTTTTCTTCTTCAAATTTTTGCTCTTCTTTTCTTTGGGCACGTGAGGATGTGAGGACTCTTATGTAGGCTGCAAATGCTGGACGAGTTAGAAGTACACCTATCGTAATTCCGACGACAATCATGAAGGCAAATCCTTGGATGACTTTTAGTCCTGCAAAATAAAGTGGAACCATGGCTGCCATTGTTGTTGCATAAGAGAGGAGAACTATGACCATCGCTTTTTTGAGTCTTCCTTTTGATGTCTTTGCGGCATTTTTTTTTCTGAACTGTTCATCCGTAATAATAATTTGATCATCAACTCCTGTTCCTATTGCTGCGATAAGTCCCCCTATTGCCGCAAGATCAATACTCAATTTCATGAAAGCTGCTACTCCAAGAACAATGATTAATTCTGAAATGAGAGCTACAAAAATACCAATAAAAATAGTAAACTTTCTATACCTGAGAGCAACTGTTGCTGCGACAAGAAGAAGCGCCAAAAGTCCTACTCCCATTGCATTCGAGAGAAGAGCCCGTCCTCGCGAACTGGAGATAGAATAGCTTTGAACGACCTCAAGCTCTGTCGGCAGCTTTTGTGTAGAGAGAATCGCCTGTAAAAACTTCATCTCTTTTTGTCCGTCTTCTTGTGCTTGCTTTAGTGTGGGCATTGTTTTTCCTGAAACTGTAAGTTGAGGATTAGTAATCTTCTGATACTTGAATGTTGAGGCAATGTTTAAGGAAGTAATTTCTTTGCCATCTAGGTAAAAAGAAATTTTTTCTGAAAGGTAACCTCCTTGAACATCTAGATTTTTTGTTACATTGAAAAAGCGATCTCCTGCTTCAGAACTAATTTCTATCTGAAACCCGTATGTACAGACTTGACCATCCCCTGAAGGCGAACACCCTTGAAGTCCGGAGTGTCTTGCATCATTGAGAACTCTTAGCACATCATTCCCAGTAAAAACAGTTTGATTCCCAACTTTTGCTTCAAATTCTCCTTGGCGTGAAATTAATTCATATACATCATTTTTATTTGAAGAGATACTTTCTACAACGACAAATTGCTCATTGGAGAAGGCATCGGAAATGGAGTTCACTTTTGTTCCCGAAGCTCCGTACACGTCAAGCCTGCTTTGAAGTGTGTTGATGAGTAAGTCAAACTCTTCTTTGGAAAGCTCTGCTGTTGGTTTAAGAATTAAACGTGATCCTCCTTCCAATTCAATTCCTAGACGAATATTTGATTTGGCTGCATCTCTAACACTAATCCCCAAAGCTTGTGAATTACTATCATTTCCTTGTGGCTGCAAAACAATAGAATAGCCATCTTCTTTTCTATCGGTTATTATTTTGAAGCTACTATTTGGAGCGAGCTGTTCAACTAAGGTGTAAAAATTTGCGGGCGTTTCAACTTTTTCTCCGTTTATACTGAGAATTTTTTCTAGGCTCCTTAGTGAATGCTTGGTGTCAAAAGCCATACCTGCGCGCTCAGCATCTGAGCCTGCGGCAACACCATTGATAACTACTCCTGTTTCTGTTGGAGCATAATTAACTGCAAATATTGCAAGAATGACAATAAGAAGGAGAAGGAGGATTCGAGGTTGCTTGAATATATCTACAAGCTTTTCCTTGAAGGAATCTGTGTCTTTATCCATGTCAGTTCAAATGAGAAAGAGTTTATAAAAGTAGTGTGAACGCCTGTGAGTATGGACAAACGAAAACCTGAAATAATTAAAATTTATCTTGCAGGTTCACTTCCTAAGGGAAAAGAGGAAGAAGAAACATTTGTCAATTGGAAGCACAGATACAAATCGGTCTTGCAAACTACTTCCACACATATTGACTTTTTAGATCCTGAAGATGATAGACCTAGTGAGGGTGATGCGAAGGGCGTCTTTGGAAAGGATTGTTTTCAAATAAAAAATTGCGATCTTGTTTTGGTAAATGCAGAACATCCACTTGGACCTGGAACGTCTATGGAATGTCTCATAGCCAAGTATTTTGCAAAACCTGTGCTTCTTATTTTGCCTATTGATAGCCCCCATAGAAAAAGCAGGCTTCTTTTTGAGGAAGAGGTGGTTGAAGACTGGAAACATCCATTTCTTGTCTCTTCTGCAGACTACATTTTTGAAAGTGTCGAAGAATGTGCTCACCAAAATTTCGAGGAACTTTGTAGCAAAGAGGCTAAAACTCTTTCCATTATTGATGAAGCACTTGCTTATTTTGAAAAAATCAAAAAAATATGAACAGGACCAAGAACTATTATGATGGAATTGCTAGGGGCTATGCTCGTTTGTACCATGAAGAACAAAAAAAGAAAATAGAGCTCCTTTGTCCGTTCTTTCCAAAGGAAGGCATTGTCTGCGACTTGGGCTCTGGCGATGGCGTTTTGAACTCGTATTTGGAAAAGACAAGTGTTATTTCTCTGGACCTTAGTTTTGAGCTTCTTTCTCTTAATTCAAGTGCTTGTAAAATTTGTGTCGATATAGAAATACTTCCCTTTCAAAATGAAAGTTTACAGGGAGTTTGTAGCTTTACAGTTTTGCAAGATACTCCTCAACCTGAATCTGTTATAAAAGAAGTTTGGCGGACTCTCAAAAACGAAGGAATATTTTGCGTGACGTTCTTGAAAATGTCCCAAAAGGCAAAACGTATTGAGGAGACACTTCTTGAAAACTTTGTCGTTGAACTCAGATTAGAAGAAGAAAAGGATCTTTTGTTTGTGTGCAGAAAAATAGAGAAATAGTCAAAAATATTAGAGTAAGAGGAGGCCACTTAGTGCTCTTCTTTTGTCTTCTTTTTATGCTCAATGAAAGCTTTTGTTTGGAGCAGTGAAACTACTTCGTCTATGTCTCGATCCATTTTGTTAAAGTGCTCAATGACATAAAGGTAAACTGTAAAAAGAAGAAGTGTCCCTACAACAAGTGAAATTACCATGACTTCGTTTGAAATGGTGTTGGAAACTTTAGAGTACATGGCAACAGCAATGAGCACAACGTACACAATAACTGTTTTTGAGAGAACCAAGCTATATTTTTCTTTGTTAATTTTCGTCTTCTCGATGATGAGGTTGATAACTGCATTGTCAAGAAGAGAAAAACCCTCAGTTTTTTCTTTTTTTATAAGCATAGTTGGAAGTTGAAATATTTTTCTATATAGACATTTCTTACTTTTTTAAAGTGACGAAGGAATTATAGAGAGTCGATAAAACTTACCTAAATCTTACTATGTATTCGTCACCAAAAATAATTCTTTTTGTCTCCTCTTCTCTCATTCTGTTCGTTTGTTATGTCGTGTTCTCGAAGTTAAAAACTTCTGCGGCGCACTATAAAACCAAAGCACATTTTTTTAGTGAGTACTGTGAGGTTATAGAAAAAACAGTATAAGGAACAATGCTCGCATATGGAATGAAAATCATCTTTCATGGGGCAGCACGCGAAGTCGGAAAAAGCTGCATCGAAATTCAAACAGACGGACAACGCTACATTCTTGATGCTGGTGTTAAGTTTGTGTATAAGGGAATTGAGTATCCAAAATATCTGGACAATGTTCATGAACTTGATGGTGTTTTTATCTCACATGCGCATCTTGATCATAGTGGAGCTTTGCCTATGTTGGAGCACAAACGTTTGAACTGTCCTATTTATTTGACAAAGCTCACGTGGAAAATCACAAATGAGCTTTTAGAGGATTCTTATCATTTGGAACTTCTTAAGCATGTTCATCCTGCTTATGTCGAAAGAGATATCCACCTTGTTGAGCACGACCTAGAGTTTGTAAAATATGATAAAGAATATTTTACAAAGGATAAAAAAATTTCGTTCCAGTTTCTTAATTCTGGACATATTCCGGGTGGGGCCAGTATTTTAATGAATGTTGAAGGAAAAAAACTTCTCTACACTGCTGACATAAATACGGAGGACACGTTGCTCATGGTCCCCTCACTTGCTGAGCAGTTGCAAGGTATTGATATTCTCATTACAGAAAATACGTACGGAGAACGAAAACATCCGGATAGAAAAGCAACAGAGGAGGGTTTTCTTTCATCGGTAAAGGAAGGTTTGGCTGGCGGTGGATCTGTACTGATTCCCGTGTTTAGTGTCGGTCGTGCTCAGGAAGTTCTTATGCTTCTTGCACGAGAGAATATTGACGCGCCCATTTATCTTGATGGGATGCCGCGCCGCATCATGGACATTGTTATGCAATCAAACGATCCTTATATCAATAACCGCGAGCTTCTTGAGAGTGCTGCAGACAAAGCAATTTATGTTCATAAACATCACCGAGAGGAGATATGCAAACGAAAGGGGCTTATTATTGTTTCTTCTTCTGGAATGGTACAGGGAGGCCCTTCTGTTTTCTACGCCGAACACATGATCCATGATAAGAATAATTTTCTTCTTCTTACTGGATTTCAAGCAAGTGGCACTACGGGTCGCTCTCTTTTTGAGGACCATGTTTTCTACCACAAAGGAAAAAAAATTCCTGTTCAATGCCATGTGAGAAAATTTGACTTCTCAGCTCATTATGGACAGGACAGCATCATAAATTTGCAGAGAAAAATAAATGCAAAACACCTCATCCTTCAACATGGTGATTTAGATGCTCTTGAAGCTGCTAGAAATTTTGCTGAGAAAAATACAAAATCAAAGGTTTATGTTCCTGAAGTTGGTGAAGAAATTATTATTGATTAGTGGGCGAAAAAAACTTTGGAAAACCTTTTTTAGCTTTGTCGTTTTTGTAAAACTTTTTTATGAAAAAAAGATGAGAGAAATAAAGCTGCAACTGCGTAGAAGAGAGCAAAGTAGGAGTAAAAACGAACAATCACCCAATAGATTTCTGGAGATTCTTCAATAGAAACAAAGCCTGTGAAACCGTGATAGGACGTGAAAACGTTTCCTGTGAAAAGAGCAAAAAAAAGGGGAAAAATGAAAAATAAAAAGCCTAAAAGATGAAAGCCTACTTTTATCCATTTTTTTTCTGTCTCCGTTATGTGATAGTGTTTGTGCATGGCCTATCTTGAACTTGTTCTTTTAAAAATCTACTCCATGCTGAAACATTCTCCTTTGTCGCAGAACATACCCGAAAAACAATTCTTTTTGTCTTCTCTTCGTCCCTCTGTTCGTTTGCTAGATAGGGTTCTCGATGTTAAAAACTTCTGCAGAGCACCATAGTTCAAACGTACTTACTGAAGAGAAGAGAAACATTTATTAAGTAGGAGCTTTCCCTCCTCTTCATTATGGAACTGGTACTTGAAAACCCTTCTCTTCTCAAGAAAAGTATGGAAATTATTTCAGACATTGTTCTTGAGGCAACTCTTGTCTTCAAGAAAGATTATATGGAAATGGTAGCTCTTAATTCCAATAATGTTGTTATGGTCGTCTTTCGTTTGCTTTCGACAAACTTTGACAAGTATGAACTTACAGAAGAAAAAAAAATTTCTCTCAGTCTTGAACATCTCTCAAATGTTCTCAAACGTTGTGACGACAAAGCAAAGCTAACCATGGAAGTAAAGGACAATGCAAAATTACGCATTGTAAGTGAAGGAAAAAACAAAAAAGAATTTGGAATTTCCCTCATAGACTTTGTCGACGAAAATATTCAAAAGGTACCAAATCTTGATTTTCCTCTTAAAATTGTTTCTTCTTCTTCTGAGTTTACTAATGCTATTAATGATTTGAGTTTTCTTGAGGAAGGAGTTTCTTTCAAAGCTGAAAAAGGACAGTTTACCATTGAAGGAAAAACAAATTCCATGTCAGGAAAAATTGATTTTAAAGAAGATGTGGACGTTCGCTTGCAGAATGAAAATGAAAAATATTTATGTCGTTATTCGATAGAATACCTTAAAAAATTCATTAAAGCAGAGAAGATTGTTGGAACTGTTGAACTTTCTTTCAAAAATGATTTTCCTTTGAAGGTAGAGTACAAAGTTGTCGACAGGCTCCTTTTGGGATTTATTCTTGCTCCTCGTGGCGAGGACTAGTTTTATTGTCGTCCACAAAATTCATTCTTTTTGTCTCCTCTCCACTCACACCGTTCGTTTGCTACATAGTGTTCTCGAAGTTAAAAACTTCTACGGAGCACAGGTTTTACATTTTTTTCTCTTAGAGATTATAGTTACTACTCCTAAACATAACATAAACTAATAAAAGAAAATCTTCTCTGGAAAAGTATGCCACACCAATGTCTCGCTTGTTCTGCAGTTTATTCAAATACTTCGAACGCTATTTTGAAGGGCTGTCCTGCCTGCGGGTCAAAACTTTTTTTGTACATTAAGAAACTTCCTGAAGAGAGTTCTCAAGAGGAAATTGAACTAAGTAAGGAGAGCAAGGATTTGATCATAAAGGAGCTTGAATCTGTCGTTGATGTTAAAGAGGTCGATACTCCAATTATTCTTAAGCTTGAAAATGTACGTATTATTGAATCTGGAAAATATGAAATTGATATTAATCAACTTATGAAAAAAGAGAAACCTCTTATTTACAAGATACAGGAAGGAACATATGTTATTGATCTTAATTATTTACACCAAAAGGGAGGTTTGTAAGGAATGGCAAAACCTTCTCCACATTCAGCGCTAGAACATTCGCAATTTGTTGACATTAATGAAAGATTGAATAAAATTCTTAGTAACCAGAATAAGATCATGCGCCAACAGGAAAAAATTCTTGGGGAAGAGGAAAAACTTGAAGACTTAGAAGAAAAAGAACTTCGTTTGGAATCTGAACAGAAAAAAACGGATATTGATGCTTTGAGGGAACTTGCAAAAATAGAAACTCAGCTTAGAAAAAGTGCGTCTGAACCTATGAAACATATCACACGTAGAGACCTCGTCAAAGGAACGATAGGAGCTTTTTTTGGTGTTATTAGTCACTTTGCTTTCGCAAAAGCCACTAAAGAAATTGCTCCGCATCTTGATATAGTTCGAACGACTCTTCTTTACATTATCGCTTTTGCAATTATTATTCTCATGCTCTATTATACGGGTTTTCGAAAGGTTCAGAGATATTCCCTTTTTACTTTTCTCCCGTTACGGGCAACCATTTTGTACTGCGTCTCAATTTTAGTGATTATTTTTGTTAATCTTCTTTTTGGAGAAATCTCTTTTCCTCTTTCTTTTGTGAGCCTGTACAAGGTTGTTGGCGCAAGCATCATTTTGGCAGTTCTTGGAGCAGGCACAGCAGATTTGATTGGGAGGAGCGAATAAGGAAAAAATGGGATTTTGGTTTACTAGAGGGGCAGCAAATGACAGGGAGTATACACCTGAACTTGGCGGCGTTATGAGGGCGTTGACTAGCTTGAAAGAAGCAGTTGATTCTTTGGAACACTACTTGGAAAGTGTCCGCGAGTTCCCTTTTGCTGATGAAAAAACTGAATTTGCTATCCAAGCAAATAAATTTCTTGATAATCTCAAAAGTAATTCCAAGAAACTTCGAGAGGTTGTAGATGATCTTGCCCATAAAAATCTTCCTTCATCAGGAGTTTTTCTAGAAGTTTCTAGGCTTCTTGCTGACAAAACAAGAGAAGGAAACATTCTTTTTGTTCAACCTCTCAAGGAAACGTTTTCAGAAAGAGAGAAAGATTCGCTTACAAAAAATTTGCTTAGCTTTGAAAAACGAATTGATGCGTGTTTGGCACTCGTTGGAGAAGAAAGTGGAAAACAGATCCAAAGACAGCTTGAAAAGGGAGCTAAAAAAGCTGCTTAAGTACAAGTTAACTCTGTTCATATTTTAAAATCATAAAATCATAGTTTGGATTAGTTCCTCTGTACCCGATAACATAAACGTCTCCATTTGTATCAATATCAACATCCCAAGCATCTACAGAATTAAATGTTGTATTCCACACAGGATTACCATTTTTATCGTATTTCTCTAGGATGTTAGCATCTACGAAGTACACATTGTCTAATTGGTCAACATCAAGTCCAGTAACATAAAAATGATCATTTCCTGAAATATTCCAAAGTTCGTTTCCGTCTGAGTCATATTTTAGAAGAAGGTAATTATAGTTTGTTGTTCCTCCAACATAAAGATTGTTTTCTGAATCAAGAACAAGATCATAGCCCCAATCATCATTCCCAACGCCGTCTATTGTAATGTTCCAAACAGGATTACCTTCACTATCATATTTTGCAGTATAAAACTTATCAAAATTTTCTTTTTCTCCTGTATAATATACGTTATCGAAACTATCAATTCCCAAAGCCCAAACAGAGGACTCATTTCCATCATCAAAACTTTTGTTCCATAGCTCATTTCCACTACTGTCATATTTGAAAAGAGTTGCATAAAAATAACTACTTTTTTCACCTCCTAAAACATAAACATTACCTTGAGAATCTACTACAACTCCTTGCCCATAACTCCCCTGGGGAGGAGCATAAGAAATATTCCAAAGTTCATTTCCATTACTGTCAAATTTTGCTGTAAAAGCCTTTGAATCAGGAAAACTATTTGAAAGTCCTCCTGTCGCAAACAGGTTTCCATCTTTGTCCAAATAAGAACCATAAACTCCATCCCATGTTCCATAATCATAGGAAACGTTCCACATATATTGACCGTTCGAATCAAATTTTGCTAAGAAAAAATCACTATTCCCAGTACCAAGAATATAGACCTCATGATTTTTATTGACATGAATTTCAAACCCATAATCAGTTCCACTTGTCCCATAGGTGATGTTCCAGATTAAGTGTGGCATAAGAGTAGAACTTCCTTTGTAAAAAAATTCTTTTGAAGCAATTCCTTGCTGTGAAACTATTTCAACTTCCACTTTGTCTGCTGTTAGCCCCTCAAGGCAGAGCCGCACATCAATCTGAGATACATTTGGCAAAAGTTCAACATTTGTTTGACAAAGCTTTTTGTCAATGAAAATTTTACTTATGGTCATATTATTAGAAGCCAAATTTTTCAGATAAAGTTCTTTTCCTGAAAGCGTCATAATTTCAGGAACATAAGCATTCTTTGAAGCACTTTCTATCTGTGTAAGGTTTGTTGAGGAAAAACTCTGAAACCAGGTCTGAAAGGCCAGCACTATAAGGACAGTCATAGCTAGGAGAAGTATCGTTGTAATGAGAGGAGAAACACTTTTTGAAGAAGAAAAAAACAAGATTTTCCGTTTCATAGTTCGTATGGAAAAACTTGCACTTATAAGGCTATCTGCCCCACATTTTTTCTTTTTCCAAGATGAACTACCCCGGAGAACTTTTGAACGCAAAATTTATAAGACTGTTACTAATGAGTCATGAACATGACCGAAAAAGAAAAACTTATTTCCTCTCTTTCTGAGCAAAGTGGAAAATCAATAAAGGAAGTTACTTCTCTCATTAAGGAAAAAGTCAATGAACTTTCTGGGCTTGTTTCCGAGGAGGGGGCCATTTACATTCTGGCAAACGAGATGGGCGTCAGACTTGAAAATGATAAACCTAAACGTGACGTTACCCTTGTGAAAATACAGGAAATTACCGAACCAAAAATGCCTGTTAGTTTTGTTTGTAAGGTTCTTCAAAAATATAGTAAAGTTAGTTTTTCTTCTGAAAAGGGAAGTTCTGGTGCCGTCCAATCCCTTCTTGTCGGAGATGAAAGTGCTCTTATTAGAGTTGTTTTCTGGAATGATAAGACTGAGGTTCTGGAGACAGTCAATGAAGGAGACATTCTTAAAATTCTTAATGCATATACACGAGAAAATAATCGTGATACTTCAAGACTAGAGGTACATTTTGGACAATATTCAGAAATAGAAGTGAATCCAAAGGGAATTGTGGTTGAGAGTCTTGCTTATTCTGCTGCCCCTGAATTTGTGCACAAATCAATTTCTGAACTTGAAGAAGAACAAAAAAATGTTAAAATAAAAGGAGTTGTCACCGACTTTGACATTCCGCGTTTTTATGTTGGCTGTCCACAATGTTTTCGTAAGGTTTTTGCTGATGAGGACATCCATAAATGCTCTGAGCATGGCGAGGTTACGGCTATAAAAATTCCCATTGTCTCGGCTGTTGTTGATGATAGTACGGGAAATATTGTCGTTGTTGGTTTTAGAGACAGAGCACAGCAGCTTATGGGAATGGACGCAGAAGAAATTATTGGTCTTGCCGAGGACATGGACAAGTACAAGGCTTTTACAAAACGCATTGTTGGAGCAAAGGTAGAATTGGGAGGGAATATTTCTCAATCGAGTGTTACTGGAGACAAACAACTTGTTGTTAATTCTCTTTTGACTATTGAAATGAAAAGTGTTGATGAGATTGCAAAGGAACTGATAGAAGAAGAAAAAATAAAGGGTAAAACTGCAGCAAAAAAAGAAGAGAGTCCTAAAGTCGAAGATGATGATGATGACTTGGACATAGAAGAAATTGACATTGATGAAGATTTGTTATAATGGTGATTATTAGGTAAGAAAAGAAATCGCCAAAATCTGCCTATCCTAATCGGAGCACATACTTAGAGGCATTGCGGCAATTTTCAAGACGCAATTTCTAACTCCCTGCTGGGTGTCGCAGCAGAGCTGGGAAATATTGAGAATTTCGAAAAACCTAAAATTTTGATTTGGTTTTTGATCTTCTCAAAAGATAAGCTCGTAAAACCCCCAAATGTGAGGACTCGTTGCTCTCGTCTCACAACTTATGTAGGTTTTTCGTAGTTCTCCATTTTACATTCGTGTAAATATCGTTCTTGGTACATACTCATGACTTTAGGATTCTTATTAATTGTCGTCGTGACTATATTCCTCCAAAAGGCTTGTCTTTGAAGAATTTTAAAACAATAAATTTATATTTGAAAAACTTTTGGAAAGAGATTATGGTAGAAGTAGTTATGACTTACCAGATTTTTGTTAGTTCTTCTCTAGTTGAACAGAAAGCTTTGTCTTTTGAAACTGAGGGAGAAGAAAAAAAAAGATACACACTTGGAGGAAGAGGGGCATCTGTTTGTCTTCCTAACATGAAGAACTCTGATACAATTCTTGGCTACATTGAACTGAGGAAAACAAAAAACAATTCTTGGACTTTTTTTTATATTGCTCAAGCTCCCAGTTCCCTAAAAGTTAGCCTTTCTCCCAATGCTGTAAAAGTCCCACTTGAATCCGGACAGGAGCATTTTCTCACTACAGGATTTTGTTTATATCAAAGGGGACAAAGCAATGATGCCCTTATGTACATTCGACATCTTCCTGAAGACGTAACTACTGGAACTAAAAAAACAGGAGCTTTTTCCTTTCTCTCTCGTTTTTTCTCGAAAAACCTGATTGATAAAGATTTTGAAACCTCTAAGTCAGTTGCATAAATCCTCCCTATCTGTGAGATTTTGCAACCACACAAAACACTGCACCATTCTAAACACACTTTGAAGTTCATACTTCAAAGATCTACAAGCATCCCCAAACCTTCGTTTAAATGCACTAAAACTACGTTCTACTGCAGTTCTGAGTCCATAATCAGAAAAATATTTCCATAAGTCAAAATCAATTTGTTGCAAAGTAAATTCTCTGTATCTCAAAGGTTGAGCCAAAATTTTTGGTTTAGCATTTTTGCGAATGGGAATTACGGTTTGAATCTGATTTTTGTAACAAAAATCAAATAATTCTATTGCGTCATAGCCACCATCCCCAAATATTTTTTTTGGAAAAATGCTTATTTCCTTTAAATTCCTTAAAGCAATTTTTGCATCTCCTCCCCCTTTTTCAGTGGTGACATCAAAAAAAACAACTTCATGTCTTTCATTAATACCAAAATGAATTTTGGTAAAACTTCTCCTTGTTTTCCATTTATAGGCCATGTATCCTGACCGTTTTACTTGGCTCATTCCCGTGCTATCAACAATCAAATACTTATATCTCTTATTTGTAAAATTGTGTTGTTTAACCTCTGCTTTTTGTACAATTCTACGCCAAAGTGTAGTATAAACAGCAACTCTGGGAAGTTTCAAATAATTGCTTAAAGCAAGAAGGAAGCCTTCTAACTCACGAAATGTGAGTTGATGAATGAATCTTAGTCTTGAACAAAATTCAATGAAATTTTCGGGATAAATTTCAGGTCTGCCTTTGCAACCTGTTTGAACAGGTTGCCATTCTTGACTCAACCAAGAATGCAAAACTATAAATCCTTCGTGAACATATTTATTTCTGTTGTGAGCTTTCATTTAGCGATAAAGTTCTCACAACTTTAGTTCTAAAAGTTAAGATGTCACTGGGCTTCCAGTCGCAGCAACCTTAGAAATCAAGTAGAAATTTAATTTACAAATGATTTATGCAACTGACTTGAAACCTCTTACAATCTCCATACTAACTAAATCCTGAAAAAAACAAGAATTTTGCGGAATTTGAGAAAAGCTTTATAAAAAAGTCTTGCTTATTTTCACTTAGAATGTCAAAAGATTATTATGCAATTTTAGGGATTGAGAAGGGTGCTAGCAAGGAAGAAGTTAAGAAGGCATACAAAAGGCTTGCTAAGAAGTACCATCCTGATATCTCAAAGGAAAGTGATGCCGAAAATAAGTTCAAGGATGTGAATGAAGCTGCTGGAGTTTTGCTAGATGACGAGAAAAGAAAACGTTATGACCAGTATGGAACGGCAGACGGACCCTCAGGTTTTGGTGGCGGCGGGGCAGGATTTGACCCTAGAGATTTTGGCATAAATCTCGATGATATTTTTGAGCAGTTTGGTTTTGGTTCTTTTGGTTTTGGTGGCGGGCAGGGACAAAGAACTCGAACAAAAGACACGAGAGTTTTTGCAGAGGCTAACATTACTTTGGAGGATGTTTACTTTGGTGTTGACAAAGATTTGACGATTTCTCGGGATGTAAAATGTGAAGTTTGTGATGGCGAGGGAGCTCAAAATAAAAATGATGTTATGACTTGTTCTGTTTGTCATGGCAGTGGAATGGTAACTGAAATCCAGCGTTCTATTCTTGGAGCTATTCGAACACAAAGGCCTTGTACGCGTTGCAGAGGTACGGGAAAAGAAATTAAGAATCCTTGTTCTTCTTGTCATGGAAGTGGTGTTAAAAAATCTCGTGAAACGGTCACCATTTCTATTCCTAAGGGCGTTGAGAGCGGCATGACTTTGCGTGTTGCTGGAAAGGGAGACTATGATCCTTCAAATCACAGTTCCGGAGATTTGTATGTAAAAATTTATGTTCAGGAGAATAGAAAGTATGAAACGGAGGGAGCTGATTTGTACACCTCTTTGGAGATTACTTTTGTTCAGGCTATTTTAGGAGACGAAGTTGATTTCAAGCATTTTGATAAAACTCTTTCTATTGCTGTGCCTGAAGGAACTCAACCTGGAACAATGCTTCGTCTTCGCTCGAAGGGACTTCCCCTTTTCAACTCTGAAACACATGGCGATTTGTACGTGAAGATAACTGTCACAATTCCTGCAAAAACTACAAAGGAACAGAAATCGATCCTCATGGATTATGCAAAAACTCTCAAAGATAAAAGTTTGTTTGAGCGTCTCAAGGGTCTGTTTCATTAATTTCACTTTTAGTACATTCTTCTTTACATCTCTTTTTGAAACAAGTAAAGAAATGTTGAGTAGTTACAAAATCTTTTGAAAGAAATTTAGGTTAATCTCTTATGAAAGTTTTTCAACGCCAAACTTTTGCTCTGATTGCGCTTTTCTTTTGTCTCATTTTTCTTTGTTCCATATGCTTTTCCCAAACTCTTCTTCCTCAACTTGTCTTTCTTCTTTCTCTCTTTTCTTTTCTTGCTCTTACTGTTTTTCTTCTGCACATTCATCCTCTTACTCTTTTTTATTATGTTTCCTCTTGTCTTCTAGGCATTACCATTGGAATGATAGTTTTTGTTGTTTTTTCTTTTCTGCTTCCTGACAAGGTTCTTGCTCTAGGGATTATTTACGCGCTTTTTTTTTTCTCTTTTTTTCTTGCAACTTTTGTGTTTTTTTTTTCAAAACAATTTCTTTTCCGCAAAAAAACCCTGCTGAAAAAAAATCTTATTTTTTCTCTTCTTCTTTCAGTGTTTCTTCTTTTTCTTCTGCACATTATTGTCTTTCATCTTTTTAGTGAGCAAATTGATGCTGGCCATCTCGTTTTTGAAAAACAATATGTTCAATATGATGCTTTGCGAGGGAAACTTGAGACTCCGTTTCCTGAGCTTAATGTGCTCATTTCACAAAACTATGCTGTGCTTGACGATCTGATAAGGGAACATAGAAATAGCTCTTGTTTTGCTCCTAAGTGCTTATATGAAAAGGCAAATGAACATGCAAAAACTTCGTATTATTCGTTTAATCATGCTCTTACTCTTGCAACTGCTCTTAGAATTAATAATTATCAAAAGCCTTTTGAAGTTCCTCTTAATTCAAGCTCTCTTCTTTTTTCTCAAGTTGAACAGTTTGATTTTGAGAGGGAATCTCAGGAGTTTCCAAATCCTTTGCTGTTTGCACGAGAGAAGAACCTTCATGTTTCGGATCTGTCGGCGGCCTATTCTCAGCAAAATTCTTCTTTCTTGAAAAATACTTTTTTTGATGTTCTTTACCATATTGATCTTGTCGCTGCCCCTCTACTCACAACTCGTGAACTCATCAAGGAAGAAACTTTGAAAGCTCCCTCAGCAATATCTCTTCTGTTTGAACACCGTCATCAGGAAGAAGAGGAAAGGTATAAAGCTCTTCGGCTTCAAGTTATTTTGGACTACGCAGCCCTTGTTGAGAGCCAGTAGAAAAAAAAGATACTTTGGGTTGACGTGGCGGCAGTTTCTTAAATAAGAGTAAACTTGTTTGTCCATGGAAGAAAAAAAAGGAGTAGGGGTCTTCACCACACATAATTTTCTCTTTACTCTCCATTATGAAGGAAAGCTGCGAGGCCATATTCTCACTCTTTTAGACAAAGATAATAGTGAAAAAAATATTGAGATTGACTCTATCGAAATTGGAGCTTCCCCCGTGTCGTGCAAAATTTACGATCCTCAGGGAAAGCGCCACATTGTTCCGTTCATGCGTGTTCTTTTCGTCAAAACTAAGAATGGCGAACTCGTATGGGACAATTCTGAAAGAGACTTCTCCCAGTCTAAAATTATAAAGGGATATTAAGAAGAGAAAGAAAGCATAGCAAGGCTTATTTTTATTCCTTAGTGAGATTAAAGAAATCGCTATCGTAATGCCCTCGGAACTCTGCTCCGATTAGGATAGACACATTTTAGCAATATCTTTACTCCTTTGAACTTGATTCGTAAGGACGAAGTTCTGATTCGAGTTCTGTGAGTTCTGTACCTGCAATGCTTTTCTCGTCAACTAGGCAAACAAGGACACCTCGATTTCTTTGAACTTTGGCGGAGATGTATTTTATGAACTCAAAAACTATTGCAAAACTATTCATTCTGAAAAAGGGATCTAAAACAATAAAGATGTAGGGATTTTGACTTTGTTCAAGAAAACTATCAATGTAGACGATAAGTTGATTTAACTGCATAGGGTCTAAAAGTTCTGAATTCTCATCGAGTTGTCCCCTTGCAGAATCTTCTTGAGAACTGGAATGAAGCCAAACAATGGGTGTCTTGAGAAGGCTGTATGTTGCTCTTACCTCTTTTGGAAGTTCTTCAGTTACTAAGAATCCTTCAAAACCTTTTTTTGTTGCTAATGCGAATTGCTCTTTCACTTCTAATTCATCTTTCTTTGTCGCTATGTATGATGCTCCTGTACGGATGCTTACTTTGACGTCTGTTCTTACTTGCTCCTCCTGAACTGGAACTAAATTCATTTTTACAAAACGCCCTTTGTAGTATTTAAGAATGAGATGTTCAAGGAAAATTCCGTAACAGAGACAGGTAAGTGCAATGAAATTTGTTGCTAACAAAATGAACTGTGTTACGGTGTTGCTCCCTGCAAAAAAGTAAGTGAAAAATTCGGTATAGAATCTAAGTATTTCGCTGATAGTAAAAAAAATTGTTGAAATTCCTATAAACATCCAAGGCCGCTTGTATTTTTCTTGATAAACTTTGTTGAAAATAAGAAAGCTTACAACGAGAGCAGTGACTGCAATGCCAGCAGTTACTAAGTGAAGTGAAGAAAACGCACTCATGTAGTTTTTTAGACGGATTTCTTTATAAATTTTTAATAAAACTCTTCTGTGATACAAAAAACAGACATAGTCAAAAAATCCTTTATGCCAAAATAAGCAGCAGCCCCCCTATTTTTTCATAAACTCAGAGGAGAATCTTAAAAACCTGAAGTTTTTTAAAGAGTAGTCTTTTTTCCTATGCAGTTATGGCATTACGTTTTGCACTAGTCAGTTTAGGGAGTGTGTCTTCTAGGATGATCTTGGATGCTGCAGCAAAGGTCTTTGATGAAGCTGACTTGATTGATATCAGAAAGCTTGAAATTCATATTGACAAGAAACCCGAGGTTCTGTACGATGGTGAACCTCTTAAGGATTATGATTGTATGCTCATGAGAGGATCTTTTCGGTATGCTGCTCTTTTGTACGGACTTAGTGAGATTTACAAGGATAAATGTTTTGTTCCGTTGGACCCGAATGCACATATCCTTGCACACGACAAATTTCTGACTCACCTTTATTTTTCTAATGAGTCGATTTTGAAAATGCCTGCAACGTATTTTGCGGCAAAAATTTCTGAAACTAAGGCTTTTCTTAAAACGCTTAACTACCCTATGATTTTGAAGTTTCCTGCTGGAACGCATGGAAAGGGAGTTATTTTCACTGAAAGTTATTTGTCTGCGAGTTCTATGGTTGACGCTTTGGATGTCTTCAAACAGCCGATTATTGTTCAGGACTATATCAACATTCGCTCCGACATTAGAATTATTGTCGCTGGAGATAAGATTATTGGTTCTATGAGAAGAATTGCAAAAGCTGATGAAATTCGTGCAAATGCACATCAGGGAGGAAGTGCTGAACCTTTTGTCGCAACTCCACAAATAAAGGCTATGTCTGTCGCTGCTGCGAAGAAAATTGGAGCTCGAATTTGTGCGATTGACATTATTGAATCTGAACTTGGCCCGCTTATTTTGGAAATAAATACTTCACCGGGTCTTCAGAAAATTACGGAGGTTACTAAGAAGGACATTGCTAGTGAAATGGCGCAGTATATGTACGAAGAAACTAGAAAACTTCGCGACAAAAAAGACAAGGTCACGACAAAGGATTTGATGGGAGAGATGGGAATTTCTGAAATTGGTTCTCGTGATTTTGAGTCTGAGCTTACAGTGCGAAATGGAAAAATGGTGCTGCCAGAATTTCTGTATAAGATGACGAAATTTAAGGATGGCGAAGATGTTATTTTTAGGGTTTCAGATAACAAAATTGAAATCATAAAGGAAAATAATGATGATGATTAAGGGAGATTTTTTTGTCGTAGTCCTTTGAGTGTCGAACTGACTTTGAGAACTTCAAGGTTTACAGATTTTCTGTTTATCTGAGAAACAAGTGTTAGGGCTGCTATTGCTTTGTCTTTGAATGTGCAGGAGACGCGAATAATGATTTCTTGGCGCGCTTCTTCAAATTGTTCTCGAATAATCCAAAGCCCACTTTTTCCAAAATCTATTGTGCCTATGTAGAGCAGAAGTTGTTCGTTTATGTGTTCTGAAAGTTCTTTGAAGGAGAAGGGCGTTTGACAATGGACCTTTACTAGAATAAATCTTTTTTTTTGTCGCAAACTTGGACGCAAACCTTTTAGTTTTTCTTCTTTAATAAGTGAATTTTTTTTTTCTCCCCCTTGTTTTTCTCTGTTTTTTTCTTTCATTGTGTCCACTTGTGCAATGCAGAGAATCTTTATAAAGGTGTGCTAGGATTAAGAAATATGAAGGAGTATCTTTATCCGAACAAGGATGAATTTATGGATAGCCTTGTTATTGTCCTTGCGCTTAGTTTTATGTTTTCTCTTTTGGCTGTTCGCTTTAGCAAAGAGGAAAGCATGATTATTTCTTTTCTTCTTTTTTTTTGTTTTTTGGCTACAGTTTTTTTTGGTCGTCTTGTCCTTATGAAATATGCTTCGTACAGGCAGGGTTTTGAAATTCATTTGCAACAGATTTACTTTAATCGTTATGGTCTTAGACGATTTGAGAAATTATCTTATGATATAGACAGAGTCTCGGCCCATGCAAAATTTGCAGAACAGCACCATTCAAAGGATTCATTTAAGGGAATTCCCCTTACTCTTCTTTCCCTTTTTCTGTATGTTTTGACGTTGGGACTTCTCATTTTTCCTTCTTTGTGGACGTTTAAGAAGAAAAAGATTCCACATATTTTTACGGGCTCTCAGTACAAATATGAAGGTGAAATGCTCTATCTTCGCAATGTTGATGTTACGGATTATCGTTTTTCTAAATCTCTCTTTGCTGGCTTTGCATACTACGCTCTTTTTGCTTTGTTCATGAAAGTTTTTCTTGATGGTCTTTTTGATCTTTATGGGTGGTTGATGCTCTCTTTGTGCTGGATTGCGCTTATAACTCTTCTTCCGATTATGGGAACAGAGGGCTATGAGTTGTGGATTCGTAATCGCTTTGCTTGGAGCTGCGCCTTTGTCGTTGTGTTCTTTACCTTTTTAGCGGTTCTTGCTTTCAATAGTGCATGGTATACACTGGTGCTTTCTTTCCTTGCTGTTTGTGTCGGTCTCTTTGTCGTCCTGTACAAGAAAGTAAGTGGTTAAGGAAAAAACTTATTCTTGAATTTTACTCTTCATCATACAAGTGTTGCAGACAGGCCTTTGAGATGGCTCGCCACAAACGCTGCAGTGCGTTACTTGATTCCCTTTTTCTTCGAGAAATTGCTCTTTGAGTGCTCCTTGTGCTTGGAGATAGAACTGTACTATGCTGTGCTTTACTCCTTTGTGCTTGTCTTCGAGTTCATTGAGCATTACGGCAATGTTTGTTCTAAAAGAATCTTTTGCGTAAGGACAGACACTGTAATGCAAATCAAAACCTTTGAGCAGCGTATAAAGCCTAACTTCTTTTTCTGTTATGTGATAGAGTGGTTTTACTCTTGGGATAAATTTTGAGTCTGTTACTACGCCGTTTGCCGGTCCAAGTCGTGGAAGTATTGAAAAATTATTCTTGAAAATATTGAGCAAAATGCTTTGGGCTTCGTCGTCAAGATTATGGCCTGTCACTAACTTTGTCGCTCCTAGCTCGCGTGCTGCTGTGTTGAGACTTTGTCTGCGAAATGTCCCGCAAATGTTGCATGCTGAAATGTTCTCCTTGCTTGTTTTGATCTTCTTTATACTTTCATCAAGAGTTTTCCCATATTTTTGTTTGTAGGAGCGAATTTCTAGTTGAATCTTATATTTTTTACAGAACTTTTCTAGATCGTCGAGGGTTTTTGAACGGTAATTTTCAATGCCTTCATCTATTGCTAATGCAAGAAGATTCTTCTCTAATCCTTTGCGTTTTAGGTATTTGTGTGTGAGATATAGAACGGTTAGTGAGTCTTTGCCACCAGAAACTGCAACTACTATTTTGTCGTCCAAGGAAAAAAGTTTGTACTTGCGCATTGTTTTGAAGACTTTCTCTTCTACGTATTTCAGAAATTGTGATTTTGTTAGTGTCTGTCCGTTGAGAAGTTTGTATACAGGAGATGAGTTTGTCATGAGAATAGTTAAGAGAGATTCTTTTAAAAAAATGCAGGAATTATTTCTCTTGCTTGTAGTTCTTGATGCCTACGTTTTTGAGAACTGCCATAAGATTTTTAATTGCTACATGTACGTCTTTGTCGGACTTTGTTCCTGTACACACGATTTTTCCGTTTCCAAAGATAAGGAAGGTTGCTCGTGTTTCGTCGTTGATTTTGAAAACAAGACCAGGGAACTGCTCTGGTTCGTACTCAACGTTTGTTAGCTTAATTGCAATCTCGTTTAAGTCTAACTTCATGTTAATATCGGATGCTGCAACAACATTCTCAATACGAACCTTTGGTTTTACTTCGATTGCAATGTCAACTTTTCGCAAGTAGTCAATTAGTCGTTCTAGGGCAAGATCAACTTCTTCCAAAGATTTTGTTCCTGTACACACTACTTTTCCAGAAGAAAAAATAAGGAATGATGCTTTGGGTTCACGGATTTTCATGATAAGACCAGGGAATTGCTCTGGATTGTACTCAGTATTTGGTAAATCCATGATAAGTCGTTCAAGTGGAATTTTACTCTCAAGTGACGTTGAGATAACGATATTCACAATTTTTGTATTCGGTCTTACATCTTCCATTTTTTGTTTTTATAACCTATCCATTGATTCGACAATTACGTCTCCAACTTCATCAAGTTCTCGAAGTGTGTTTTCCAATTCCTCACTTCCTTTTGTTTCATCAATTTGGACTGTCACTCGAAGAGCTTTCAGACCAAAGCCAACATCTGCCTCGTCACTTTGTCGCACCTGTACGCTGCTGTCGTACGCTTTTATGCACTCAAGTGATTTTTCCTTAAGAACTTCGAATTCAACTTCTCCGTCCTCGGGCATTACTCTGTATATTACTAACATATCAGCCATTTTTGTTTTGTCGTACTGGTTTATTTATAAGTCTCTCAATTCAAGCTTATTTATAAACCTAACGATTTTACTCTTGAGGGGCAGTATTCTTCCTTGACCTTACAAATTTTTGGTTTTGATTTTCTAAAACACCATTATTTTTCAAAAAATTCTGAGATTTGTCCTGAAATTTTAAAGGGATCTTCTTCTTTTATCATCTCCCAAGTGCTCGGAAAACTTTGTGCATATAGTGGCCAAGGAAAGCGATTGTCAAGTAATGCTATTACTCCGCGGTCTTTTTCTGTTCTTATGCAACGACCTGCTGCTTGGATAATCTTTGAAATTGCTGGATAAATATAACCATAAAATTGTCCTTTGCGAGGAAATTTCTTTTCATAGTGGGCAATTATTCTTTCTGTCGTCAAATCTGGAACACCTAAAGGTAATCCTACGACAAGTACCATTTCCAAAGCTTCTTTTGGAAGATCTAATCCTTCTGAAAAAGATCCTGAGGTTATTGCGAAGAGAACTTTTGGTTTTGCAAAAACTCCTCCTGCATTCTTGAAATTATGGACGATTTCTTCTTTTTGCTCTTTGCTCATGTATCGCAATTCTTTCATAACTTTGCGTTCAAGTTTTGGCATGGAAATGAATGCTGTCACTTTGTCCATGAAGTCGTAGGAGGGAAAAAAGACGATAGCATTTTTGTCGTGGCCGCTGTTTAGTATGTTCGTTATGTGTTTAGCAATTTTTGTGAACATCTCTTTGCTTCTGGCTGAGTACTTTGAACTGACGTCTGTTACGGCTAGCATTAATTGATTTTTTTTACTAAAAGGACTTTCTAATTCTAATGTTTTTGCTTCAGGAAGTCCGAGGATATCTTTGTACATGGAAATTGGCGAGAGTGTTGCTGACATGATGACGGAGGCTGCACTTGAGAGGAGTACTTCTGAACTTATGCTGCTTGGGTCAATACATTTTATTCTCAGAGTTAAGCTTGTTTTTCCTGCTTTTGTCTCTTTTTCAAGGATTCTCAAAAAGCTTTCTTCATCAAGAACTTTCCATTTCTTCAGAAATATTGCAACTTTTCCTAAGTGTGAGCTCATGCGATCTTCTTTTACTAGGGCTTCAAGTTCTGTGAATTTGTCGATGATGTCTTTAAGTTTTGTATCGCCTAGAGATGAAAGATAGGAGTCTAAAAATTCTTTTTTTCCTACAAGGCATTCTTTTTTGTCTCCTTCCATTTTTTCTTGTGCATATTTCTGTAGCGCTGCTTCGAGTCCAAAAAGAAACTTGTCGTAGGTCTTTGATTTCACGTAATCCTGGAGTTCTTTGAGTGCTAGGCGTATTAATTCTAGTGAGAGGGAATTTGAGTAGGCTGCACTGATTCTTGAGGGAAGATTGTGAGCTTCGTCTACAATGACAATGCATTCGTTTATTTGGCGGCCAATTTTTCCTAAGAAGCTTTCTCGCATGCCTGGTGCAAAGAGATAATTGTAATCACAAATGACGAGATCGGCTTTGAATGATTTTTTTGCTGCAAGTTCAAAGGGGCAAAATTTGTTGTCGGCACAAAGCTGTACAAAGCCTTCGACGGACATGAATGCGTCTGAGGAAATGTCGAGCACTTTTTGCATGGAGTCTGTCTGTTCTTCGTCGCGCGTATTCTTGAAAAACTTGCATTTTCCCGTTTGTCGTGTGCGCTTGCAGAACTCAAAAAAATCTGAGGCAGGGTACAAATCTTTGTCGGCATGCGCGCACATGTTGCGTTTTCCAATGAAGGCCACATAGGAAATTTTGTCTTTTGATTTTGCACAGAGATCTTTTACGGTTGCAATTGCTTGGTTTGCTTGGGTTTGTCTTGAAGTGAGGAAAACTACGGTTTGCTTATTTTTTTTGGCGTGGTAGATTGCTGGTGCCATTGCTGAAATGGTCTTCCCGAGTCCTGTCGGCGCACTGACAAGGCAGGGTTTTTTCTCGCTTATGCACTCGAAAACTGTTTTTATGAAGGTGTCCTGACCTTTGCGCAGGCTTGAATAGGGAAAAGAAATTTCTTCGAAAAAGGAGTCCATAAGTCTGGCGCCGCTTTTTGTTTTAAGTATTTTTGGTGGGAAATTGGAATGAAATTACCTGAAACTAGAGTTTCTCAAAAGCAAACTGAACTGGCCCTCCGGCTTTATTGCTCCCACTACTTTTGAATTTAAACTGGCGAGTTTCAAAAAATTTAATGAGTTCTTCTTTGCTGTATGCCATTATATCAAGCATCTCAATTGTACTTTCAGGAAGAAGAGTCACTATCTCATCTTCAACTAAAAATTCAATCTTTTTATTTGCTTTGAAACTAAAAATAAACAAAAGAGAATTAATGATCTGCTCCTTCTTCATCTCTACAATTAACTCTCCATCTTCGGGATTTATTCCTATTTCTTGAAGAGGATAAGTAAAAAAACTTTTTGTGTCTGGATCACTAATGTATCTCAGATAACATTCAAATTGCTTTGCTGCTGTTTCATCATCAAGATCTTTTACAGTAAGAACCTCTAACCACAGAATATCTCCTTTTTTTAAAATATTTCTAAGTGTATCAGCAATAAAATTTTGCGGAACGTTCCCCAAAGTATTTCCAAAAAGAGCAAAAACTCGTTTATTATATGCTTTCAAAAGCTTATTTAGTTCCCGTTTAAACGAGTCAAGAGAGAAATCAGCACAAATAAAAACTTTCTCAAAAGGACAATCAAGTAGAGTTTGTTCTGCACTCTGAAGCATTGTCATAGATGAATCCACTCCAAAATAGATTATTTCATATCCTGTATCGTGGACCCGCTTAAGAACTTCTTTCTCTCGTTTTGAATTCCCACATCCCAGACTTACAAAAGCTATTGGTTCCTTCCCACAGGCAATATTTTCTTTAAAAAAAATAAATAAATCTTCCTGTTTCATTACAGGTTTGATATGTGATTTTCCTTCAATATTCAATTTATCGTAATAGATCTGTGCTCCTTTGCCTAAGTAAAAGGCCTTTTGTTCAAAAGCCCTTGTTAGCTTAAAACTCCTGTACAAATCTTGTTTTATTTCAACTTCTGAATTTATTGTTCGTATTGACGATCCCATTTTATTTTAGTTTGAAGGAAGAAAACCTTATTCTTAGATGCTTATCGTTGTACACTGCACCTTTGTTAAATCTAAAATCAGCAGTGAGCCATTTTCCATTACTTTTTACGTTGATAAATTCAATTTTTCCTTTGAGAAGAGGGAGTGTACAAAGTTTGTGATACATTTTTTCACTCTCAACTCTCCAGATAACTGCATTTGCATTGCGGTAAACAAGGTCAAAGAAAGATGAGGGGAGATTGGTAAAGGTTTCGTTGAGAAGGAAGGTTTTGAGTTGGGTTGCATTAAAGAGTTTATGTCGCTCCAGATAGGCATTCATCCGTCGTGTACAGGCAGGGATGGATTTGGCGCGTTTGTACATAAGCAGGCGACTCAGCGGCGAAAATATCGCTTGTGTTTCAAAGGCAACGCGCACTTGTTTTTTGTCTTTGAGATATTTTAGGGTGAGGAGATTGTGTTCTCTGTCGGCGATCTTGAGAAGAAAGACTCTGACGTCCTTCATTCCCGCGTACAAAAGTCGCTCAATTTTGTCGGCAAAGTCTGTTGAAGTTTTTTCTTTGTAAAAGGTGAGAAGATTTTTTGAGAGTGCGTCAACCAAAAAGCCAACTTCGTCGCCAAAGTCTTTGTAAATATCTTCAATGTTCACAGAACAATCTTCAACTGTGTCGTGAAGGAGAGCTGCTGTAGTTAGAACTTCGTCGTGGAATTTCTCGTGAAGAACTTGGGCAACGGCTAGAGGATGGGTGAAGTAGGGTTCTCCTGTTTTTCTAAGCTGGCCTTCATGGGCTTTGGATGCAAAGATAAAAGCACGGGAAACGAGTGAAGAAGAAGTAAAAGAAGTATCTTTTGCAGGAGAATAGGTTTTGAAGATCTGAACTGTCGGAACGTGAGTTAGGGAATTCATTCTAGCATATTGAAAGGGAAGTATATATACTTTTCGGTCTTGAGAACAGCATGTTCTAAAACATAATCATGGCACAGTTACAAATATAGGTGTAATTTTTCTTTGTTAATTCAAAGAAAAATGAGAATTCATGTTAAAAATAAATATTCTCTAAAAAAGAAACAATGGATTATTAAACAGATAAATAAAGGAGTTTCTCCCTCCTATTTATCCCTAATTCATAAAATTCCGAGAAGAACAATTTACAATTGGATAGACCTTGACAAACAAGGTCAAACTTTAGAGAATAGACCACTTGGAAGAAAACCTACAAATATAAATCCAGCTTTCTTTAATATAGTTACAAAAGAATGGCACAAACTTTTTTGTGGGTGCCATAAATTATGGCTGGAACTCAAAAAACAAGGTTTTGGAGTTTCAGAAAGACAAATACAAAAGATATTTCATATCTTTGGTTTCAAAATGAATACTAGAAAGAGACCTTCACAAATAAAATTTGTAAAGTATGAATGGCCAAAGCCAAATATGCTTTGGCATACAGATTGGACAACTTGTCCATTTACTGGAAAGCAATTAATTGCTTTCATTGATGATCATTCCAGATTCATAGTTCATGCAGAGTATTTTGAGAATGCAACGGCAGAAAATACAATTCTTGCATTTCAAAATGCAATTAATAAATATGGTAAACCGGAAAATGTTCTAACAGATAATGGAACTCAATTTACTCCTGCCAGAAATCCTGGCAGTGAAAATGGACTTTTTGCTCAATTCTGCATTAATAGTAACATAAAACATATTCTTGCAAGAGTTCATCATCCACAAACCAATGGAAAAATTGAACGTTGGTGGGGGACATATAAGCTAGAATTTGACAGTAGATTTAATAATTTAGACGAATTTGTTAAGTTTTATAACGAAGAAAGATTACATCAAGGAATTGGATATTTGTATCCAATTGAGAGGTTTAAAGTTTAACCTCAATTATGTGTGCCATAATTTCGGTTTAGTATAGTCTTGAGAACAGCATGTTCTAAAAATAGAGTAGAATCTTTTCCTCTCTGTTTAGAAAATGTTGTGCAATTTTTCTCCACGTCTTACTGAGCTTTAAAAGCGATTTGGGCTTAGTGCTTGGCTGTAAAAAAGAATAGGTGCTTACATGAATGCTTGAATATATACTCCTTTTGATTTTTCTTGCTGGTTTTGCCACGATTATCCTCGAAGAAATTCTTCGTATGAATAAAGCCAAGTCCGCGCTTTTTTTCGGAACTTTGTGTTGGGTTCTCCTCTTTGTTGTTGCAAGTATTCATGGCCATGCACATGAAATGGAAGAACAATTTGACGAGAATGTACTTGAAATTGCTATGCTTTGGCTTTTCCTTATTTCAGCAATGACTTTTGTTGCTTATCTTGACAAAAAGGGCATAATAGAAAATACAGTTTACAAATACCTCCCTCAAAAAATTAGCCATAAAAAATTGCTTCTTATTATGGGCCTTTTCACATTTCTTTTTTCATCGGTTGCTGATAATCTTACAGCAACTTTGGTTGCCCTAACTATTCTCTTAGCTCTCAAAATTGAAACAGAAAAGGTTTTACGCTATGCTGTCGTCATTGTCTTTGCGGCTAATGCTGGTGGTGTTGCTCTTATTACTGGTGATGTGACTACGTTAATGATTTTCCTTGGTGGTAAGGTTGCCATGTCTCATCTTTTATGGCTCTTTATTCCTGCTCTTATTAGTTTGACTCTTATTTATTTCTTTATTTCTAGAAGTCTTACTGGTTCTATTGAAATTATTAAGAAGAAGGACATGAGAATTCATTCTATTGATATTGCAATTGGGGCGGTCTTCTTTCTGACAATTATTTCTATTCTTTTAGGACATTTGCTTTTTCATATTCCTCCTGTTTTGATCTTCCTCTTTGGTCTTTCGATTATGTTTCTTACAAGTTGGATTCATAAAATGAAGAATAATGAAGATTTACGTATTCTTGATTATATTAAATCTGCAGAGTTTGATGCTTTGTTCTTCTTTTTGGGAGTTCTTCTTTTAGTAGGAAGTTTGAAGGAAGTAGGAATTTTAGATAAAATTAGTTATTTGTATGATTATATGCCTGCTTATGTTGCAAATTATTTTATTGGTCTTGCATCGGCTGTTGTTGATAACATTCCACTTACTGCAATTATGCTTAAGTCAAATCTTCCTTTGTCGGAGGCTAGTTGGCTTAGTCTGACGTACGCTGTTGGTGTTGGGGGAAGTTTGTTTTCTATTGGTTCTGCGGCAGGTGTTGTTGCAATGAGCAAAATTAAGGAGCTCTCTTTTACTCGTTATTTGCGCTTTTCCTTTGTGATTCTTATTGCTTATACTTTTGGTTATATCTGCGCTCATTTCTTGAGTTTGTTTGTTACGGGGAGTTTGTAAAAAACTCTTTCCTAATCTTCTAAAGATAGGAGAAATCTCTAACTTTGGATTACTTTGTTCCTACTTTTCTAAGAATGAGAATAACTTCCAAAAGAAGAAAACTAAACTTTATATTCTTAACATATTTTTTTTACATATGTTATTAGCTTTTTGGAAAAAGAAGAAAAAGAAAATAGTGATTTTCCTCTCTTTCATTTTTTTCGGCTTTTACAGTCATGCTTCTTTTTTTTTGACAAAAACAATTCAACAAAAATCTCCTCTGTCATTTTTTCTAGGAAGGGAAAAAAAGGCATAGGTCCTCTTATTGCTATTATGCTTTTACTTGTAGTAATTGTAGTTGCTGTATTTGGATTTCAAACTTGGTTTCAATCTTACCAGAAATCCCTTCAGGCCACTCTTGAGGTGAAGACCAACTCAGGAGTAAATGCTTTAGATATTATTGATTTGAATGAAGGTAGTTTGTATGTAGTAAATACTTTGCAGGATAATCTTAGTGTTACTAGCTTAAAGATTGGCGGGAATTATTGCGCAGTAACGTCTTCTTTGTCGTTAGGTATGAATGACATCCCTATTTCGAGTTGTCTTTATGGACTTCTTTCTGATACATATGAAGTTGTTTTACGAACAGATACAGATATCATTTCGAAAAAATTCTACTTGAAGAATGGAATCTCAGCTCTTAATTGTCCTGCGGGCTATATTGCAGTCCCTGGAAGTGCTACCTATTTTACTTCTTCTTTTTGTGTGATGAAGTATGAGGCAAAAAATGATGGAGGGGTTGCAAATTCAACAGCTACTGGAACGCCATGGGTTTCTTTGACTTGGCAACAGGCAATTGCAAACTGTACTTCTTTGGGCTCTGGCTATCATCTCGTAACTGAGAATGAATGGTTGACTATTGCAAATAATGTACTCCTTGTAGCAAATAATTGGAATTCCTCAGTTGTAGGGACTGGGTTTTTATATTCTGGCCATAATGATAATAGTCCTTCAAATGCTTTGGCTGCAGATTCTGATGATGGGAACGGATATTATGGAACTAATGATGGTGCTTCCTCTCCTGGTGACGGAGTTTATGATAACTTTCCCAGTAATGACCCTAGAGCTTATCAAGGTCAAAAACGAACTCTGATTCTCTCAAATGGTGAAGTTATCTGGGATTTTGCAGGCAATGTCTGGGAGTGGGTTAATGAGTCTTTTTATGCTAATGCAACGTTAGGTTCTCCTTATCCTTATCATGGTGGAGATCAACAGTGGATGAGTTATTCGAGTAATGATGGAACTGGTAAAATTGCGTCAAATGTTCCTGCTTTAAAGTTGCCAATAAATGGTTGGAATGCAGATGAGGGAATGGGGAGATATCTAGATGGAATGAGTTTGACGGGAACTTATAATTCAATAAATGAAGATCCTGATTTTTGTACAGGTTATTGTTCGCAAACTGCAGTGTTTAGTAGAAGTGGTGATTGGGATGGAGGACTTGCCGTTGGAGCATTAACCCTCAACTTTGACATTGGTCCTTCAGCTACTGATCCTAGTGGAGGTTTTCGTTGTGCTTATACTCTATCATAGATAGATTTTATCCTCACTTCTTTGTTTTTGAACAAAGTTATAAATAGATATAAGGAGATTTTTTCTTATGAACATTTTGCGAAGAGGTATTTCTCCGGTTGTTGCGGTTGCTCTGCTTTTGGTTGTCGCGGTTGTTGCGGTTGTTATGTTTAGTTCTTGGTTTGATTCGTTTCGATCTTCTCTTTTTGCGGATATTGAGGTACAAACTTTACAGGCAAATGGGGTGGATATTATTGATTTGGTTGGAGAGGACTTATTTTTCCAGGCAGGAACAAATACTTCTGTTAGTTCTGTTAAAGTGTCTGGAAATGAGTGTGAGTTTTCAACAGGAATTTTCTCTGGCTTGCATGTCTTTGATTTGACGTCTTGTCTTGATGCAAGTAGCAGCTCTGTCGAAGCTGTTGTTGTCACAGATAAAGGAATTTATAGCAAGAAATTTTTTGTCGGAGAAAGTTATCACAGCAGGGAACTTTTGCCCGTACTCCTCTGGAATGCAAGCTCTGATGCAGGAGATGATGAAGAAGCCTATGGTATTGCACTAGATAGCTTGGACAATGTTTATGTTGCAGGAGATTCTTATAATGGTGCGGATTATGATGCTTGGACAATAAAATATGATAGTGATGGAAATGAAATCTGGAATGTGACGTATGATGGAGGAAACGACGATGGTGCATATGGAGTTGCGGTTGACAAGTTTGGTGATGTTTATGTTATGGTAGATTCAAATAATGGAGTCGATTCTGACATTTTAACTTTCAAATATGATAGTAATGGAAATCAAATCTGGAATGTGACGTATGATTCTGGTGAGAATGACATTTCAGGTGATTTTTTCTTTGATGGAGAGACGTATTTTTACATTACAGGAAGTGAGTCTAATGGTATTGACGAAGATACGTTAGTGCTCAAATATGATACGAATGGAAATCAAATCTGGAATGTGACGTATGATAGGGGTAATGGAGATGATGGAGCAAATGGAATTGCTGTTGATGCCGCTGGAAATCTCTATTTGGCAGAAGCTTTCTCAAATGGTATAGACAGAGATTTTCTTCTTGTAAAATATGATAGTTTGTTAAATGAACTTTGGAATTTTTCATACGATGCTGGATCAGGAGATGATTTCGCTTTAGACGTTGAAGTCGATAGTTCTGGAAATGTATATGTAGCAGGAGAAATAAATGCAGGTCCAAGTTATGACATGATTACTTTTAAGTTTGATTCTTTAGGCAATGAAATTTGGAATGTGACGTATGATGGAGGAAATCTTGACGGTGGTTGGGGTATTGCTCTTGATGCTTCAGGAAATGCGTATGTTTCTGGACAAACTGATGATGGTGTCGACTATTATCAACTTCTCGTTTTCAAGTATAATAATTTGGGAACTGAACTTTGGAATGTAACGTATGGAGGTCCAGATTATGAATACGGATATAGAATTATCTTGGATGGGGCTGGAAATGTTTATACAACTGGTGGAACATATAATGGAGTTGACATGGATTTTCTTACTCTTAAGTATGCTCAGGAATAAGCATTCTTATTTCTTATGACTCAGAACAAAACTATAAATAGGTAAAGTTAAATTTTTTCATATGAATATTTTGCGAAAAGCACTCTCCCCAGTTGTTGCTGTGGCTCTGCTCTTGGTTGTCGCTGTTGTTGCTGTCGTTATGTTTAGCACATGGTTTGATTCATTTCGTACTTCTCTTTTTACAGCTGCTGAAACTAAAACTTCCGAAAGTCAAACTGTTGACATTATTGATTTGGTTGGAGAGGACTTATTTTTCCAGGCGGGAACAAATACTTCGGTTAGTTCTGTTAAAGTGTCTGGAAATGAGTGTGAATTTTCAAGTGGAGTTTTCTCTGGCTTGCATGTCTTTGATTTGACGTCTTGTCTTGACGCAAGTAGCAGCTCTGTCGAAGCTGTTGTTGTCACAGATAAAGGAATTTATAGCAAGAAATTTTTTGTCGGAGAAAGTTATCACAGCAGGGAACTTTTGCCCGTACAGCTCTGGAATGTGACATACGATGGTGGAAATCATGATTATGGGAAAGGAGTTGCAATAGACTCTAGCTCAAATATCTATGTGACAGGTTATTCAAATAATAATGCTACTGAGGATTATCTTACACTTAAATATGACTCAAATGGAAATCAAATATGGAATGTGTCATATGACGGAGGGGCTCTTGATTGGGGGGCAGCTCTTACTGTTGATGTTTTAGGAAACGTCTATGTGACAGGACGATCAAATACAAGTGTTAATAATGACTACCTCACTTTTAAGTATGATTCAAATGGGAACCAAATCTGGAATGTGACGTATGACTCAGGTACCGGAGCAGATGCTGCGTATGGTACAACTGTTGACACTTCTGGAAATGTTTATGTCACAGGAGGAAAAAATAATGGAGTGGACTATGATATTTTAACTTTCAAATATGACAGTAACGGAGATCAAATCTGGAATGTAACATATGATGGAGGAAATGGTTATGATTGGGGAAATGACATTGCTGTAGATAGCTTAGGGAATGTTTATGTAACAGGAAACTACTACAATGGACTTAATTATGATTATGTTACTGTAAAGTATAATTCTTTAGGAAATGAAATCTGGAATGTGACAAATAGCGGAGGGAATGGTTATGATTGGGGGGATGGCATTGCTGTAGATAGCTTAGGGAATGTCTATGTGACCGGTGGAACATATAATGGAGTAGACTATGATATGTTAACTTTCAAATATGACAGTAGCGGAGTTCAAATCTGGAATGTGACGTATGACAGCGGAAATGGAAATGATCCTTCCTATGGGATTACTCTTGATACTTCTGGAAATGTGTATGTAATAGGGACCTCTCAAAATGGCGTAACTTCTGATTTAATTATTTTTAAATATGCCGCAAATGGAAATCAAATCTGGAATGTCTCATATGACTCTGGCAATAATGATGGAGGAGCTGAAATTGTCCTTGATACTTCTGGAAATATCTATGTCGAAGGTACTTCAAATAATGGCGCTAATAATGATTTTCTTACTCTCAAGTATGCTCAGGAATAAATATAAGTATTCTTGTTTCTTTTGACTCAGAACAAAAATATAAATACAAAACTCATTTTTTTTTCTTATGAACATTTTGCGAAGAGGCATTTCTCCGGTTGTTGCGGTCGCTCTGCTTTTGGTTGTTGCGGTTGTTGCTGTCGTTATGTTTAGTGCTTGGTTTGATTCGTTTCGCTCTTCTCTTTTTACGGCTGCTGAAACTAAAACTTCCGAAAGTCAAACTGTTGACATTATTGATTTGGTTGGAGAGGAATTATTTTTTCAGGCAGGAACAAATACTTCGGTCAGTTCTGTCACAGTCTCAAATAATGAATGTGATTTCTCAAGCGGAGTTTTCTCTGGACTGCATGTTTTTGATTTGACGTCTTGTCTTGATGCAAGTGGCAGCTCTGTCGAAGCAGTTGTTGTCACAGATAAAGGAATTTATAGTAAAACATTTTTTGTTAGGGAAAGTTATTCCAGCAGGGAACTTTTGCCTGTACTGCTCTGGAATGTGACATACGATGGTGGCGGTCTTGATGCGGCCTATGGTATCGCTCTTGGTAGTTCTGGAAATGTATATGTAACTGGACGAAAATATAATGGTGGAAATTATGATTATTTAACGTTTAAATATGATACAGATGGGAATGAAATATGGAATGTGACATATGATGGCGCCTTTGGACATGACTATGCGTATGGGATTGCTGTTGATAGTTTAGAAAATATATATGTAACAGGCTATTCTCGGACTGCCACAAATTATGATTATTTAACGTTTAAGTATGATGCAGACGGGAATGAAATATGGAATGTAAGTTATGACACAGGAAATAATGATGGTGCACTGACAGTTGCAGTTGACACTAACGAAAATGTGTATGTTAATGGAAAAACGTCAAACGGCATAGATACTGACTATACTCTTGTGAAGTATGATTCAACAGGAAATGAAGTTTGGAATGTGACGTATGATGGAGGAAATTCTGACTTTGGTTTAGGAATTGATACTGATTCTTTAGGAAATGTGTATGTGACGGGAAATACATATGACGGTCTCACTTGGCAGTATCTTACTATGAAATATAATAGTTCTGGAAGTCAAATTTGGAATAGTAGTTTTGAGGGCGGTGGGGTTTATGATTGGGGAGACAATGTAGTTGTTGATGCTTCGGGAAATGTGTATGTGACGGGAAGCTCAAATAATAGTGTCTCTTATGAGTATGTGACCGTTAAATTTGACTCGAATGGAAATCAAATCTGGAATGTGACGTATGATGGCGGAAGTGATGACCATGCTCAAGGAATGGCTCTTGATACTTCTGGAAATGTGTATGTAACGGGATTAACAACTAATGGAGGAGTATCTGATTATTTGACGTTTAAATATGATACAAATGGAAATCAAATCTGGAATGTGACATATAACTCTGGAAATGATGATGGTGCGCAAGGCATTGTTGTTGATACATCTGGGAATGTGTATGTGACTGGATGGACAAACAATGGAACCTACAATTTTCTGACGTTCAAGTATGCCCAGGAATAAATCCCGCATACTATAGTCGTCCATACTAGAGTGGTGTTCTCGAAGGTAAAAACTTCGGTGGAGCACTATCTCTTCCATATATTGTGCACTGCAAAAGTAATTTCTGGGAGACCTGTTTAAAATTATTTTTTCGTGACAAAATACCTTAAATAAAGAAATCGCTAAAATGTGCCTAGCCTAATCGGAGCAGAGCTCCGGGGTATAATACTCAGCTAAGGAATCAAAAAATTGTTAGCAGGAATTATTTTTGATGTGCGGTATAACTTCTTCTTGTTCTAAACAAAAATATATATAGGTAATGTGTCTTTTTTTCATATGGTTTTTTTGCGAAAAGCACTTTCTCCTGTCGTTGCTGTGGCTCTGCTCTTGGTTGTGGCTGTTGTTGCTGTCGTTATGTTTAGTGCATGGTTTGATTCGTTTCGATCTTCTCTTTTTACGGATATTGAAGTACAAACTTTACAAGCATCTGGAATTGAGATTATTGATTTGGTAGGAAAGGAATTATTTTTTCAAGCAGGAACAAATGCTTCTATTACTTCTGTCACGGTCTCAAATAACGAATGTGACTTCTCAACGGGAGTTTTTTCTGGGATGCATGTCTTTGATTTGACGTCATGTCTTGACGCAAGTAGCAGCTCTGTCGAAGCTGTTGTTGTCACGGATAAAGGAATTTATAGTAAAACATTTTTTGTTAGGGAAAGTTATCACAGCAGGGAGCTTTTGCCCGTACTGCTCTGGAATGCAAGCTCTAGTTTTCCTTTTGATGCTTGGTATTATAGTCTTGTCTTAGATGCGCAAGGAAATATTTATGCAACAGGAGGAATTGATACGGGAACTGAAAAATTTTTTATTGCAAAATACGATAATACTATGAACCAACTTTGGAATGTGAGCTATTCTTCTGTAAATTATGCGGGTGGAATTGATATCGAAGTTGATACCTCAGGCAATGTTTATGCAACAGGAGTGTATCATAATGGGGCGACAGAGGATGTGCTAACTGTTAAGTGCGATTCAAATGGGAATAAACTTTGGAATGTGACGTATGATGCTGGCAATAATGACTGGGGAGAAGGGATTGCAATTGATGCTTCTGGAAATCTGTATGTTACAGGCTACTCCAGTAATGGTGCTGATCAAGATCTTCTTCTTGTTAAGTACGACATAGACGGAAATGAAATTTGGAATGTGACGTATAACTCGGGAGATGATGATGGAGGAAATAATATTTTTGTTGATCCTAGTGGAACGAATATTTATGTCGTAGGTGCGTTATACAATGGGGCCACAGTAGATACTTTGACTGTTAAGTACGACACGGATGGAAATGAAATTTGGAATGTGACAACCGATACGGGTGTAGATGATTGGGCAAGTGGAATTGCTGTTGATCCTTCTGGAAATGTGTATATAAGTGGTGGGAGAGATAATGGAGCCACATCTGACACGTTATCTATTAAGTATGACACAAATGGAAATGAAGTCTGGAATGTGTCTGTTGATACTGGAGAAAATGATGACACGGTTGAACTACTTCTTGATAACTCTTTGAATATCTATATTGTTGGCTCAACGAATAATGGTGTGACAGATGATGTCTTAACTCTTAAGTATGATACAAATGGAAATCAAATCTGGAATACAACGTTTGATGGTGGGGAAAATGAAAATGGATATGGAATTGCTCTTGATAGCTCGGGTAATGTCTATCTTGTAGGAGAGACGTACGATGGAATTTCTTATGATTATCTCGCCCTCAAGTATGCTCAAGAATAAATAGAGAACTCCTTAACAAGTGTTTCTCACAATCGGAATAGATCTGCAGGCTTATAGTAGAGAAGTAAAGCTTCACATGCTTTTCTCTCTTTTCACAACCTCATTATTTTTCTTCTTTTAGTTTTAGAAGGGTGCCCATGTGAAATGCTGTGTACATCTTTGTCATTATCTTCTCTAGTTCTTCATTGTATGGCTTGATGTTAGCTCCTAATCCTGTGTTGTCTACTGTTGTTCTAAATGGTCTTTCTTGAACGGGCATTTGAATAAGATTGAGGATTGCTTCTGCAACAATATTTGGATTTTGTGCTGGATTTGTCGCAAGTGTTGTTTGTAGGTTTTCTAAGGATTGTTCTGGAACTGAGGCAAATTCTGCGTAACTTTCGTTGCGAGATTTGTCGCTTGCTCGCAGTAATTTGTCCATGAATGTTGTTGGAAATGCTCCTGGTTCGACAATGCAGGATTGAATTCCAAATTGTGATAATTCTACTCGATATGTTTCCGCCAAAGATTCGAGTGCCCATTTTGAAGCGGTGTATGGTCCGTATGTCGGCATGACGATTCTTCCTAGTAGACTTGAAACATAAATAATGAGTCCTTGCTGTTTTTCTCGCATGTGTGGCAGAACTGCTCTGTTCATCCTTTGTACGCCAAAGACGTTCACGTCAAAGATCTGTTGCCAGTCTTGAGCTGTGAAGTTCTCCTGCAAACCCAAGGCTCCGCTGCCGGCATTGTTGATGAGAATGTCAATTGTTCCTTCTTCTTCTAGGATTTTATCTACTGCTTTTTGAATGGAGTCTTCGCTTTTTAGGTCAATTTCTATGACTTTTAGAAAGAAATTTTTTTCTTCTGCCCATGTTTGCAAATCTTGTGCACTTTCTTTATTCTTTGTTGCAATGTCTCTCATTGATGCGTAGACTTTATGCCCTTGTTCTGCCAGCGCTTTTGCTGTTAATTGTCCAAACCCGCTGCTTGTACCTGTTATCAAAATTATTTTTTTGTTTTCCATTTTTCCTTTTCTAACACTTCTTCCTTAGTGTTTCTTTTTTTGACCTTTGTTCTTAGAAAAAGCTTTGGAGCTTATAGCAAAAACTCTTGTCTAAATGCACAGCTTTTTTTGCGATGGAAAGAAATTGTTGGAGAACTTGTCTTCAAATGAAGGCACTCTTAAAACAATACATTCATAAATTGAAGGGGTGCTGGATTTGTACAATGGATACAAAAACTTATTATACTGTTTATTTATACCAGTCTCTCACTCCTAAGGGAAATAACAATTCGACTAAAGCCCCTTATGGATTTCTTCTCTGTGAGGGCAGACAAGGGAAAAAGAGGATTGAAGGCGGCAAAAACTTATTTCAAGAAAATAGAGAATTATGTTCTACACTTGCCAATATTTTGTTTCAACTTAAGAGAAGAAATCCTACTTGTGAGTTTTTATTTTTTAATGAAAATCCATTTGAAAAAGAACAAGTAGGAATAGAGCTTGAAAAAATTCCAGATAAAAATTTATTTAACTTACTAGTAAGAAGAATAGAAAATGCATTGGAAGAAAAAAAATATGAATTAGAAGAGAACGAATATACTCTTTATCTTTTTCAGTCCATTCCTCTTGGAGTTAGTCCTTTGATAAGTGGAAGTTCTGTTACCCCCTTTTTGGGGTACGTTCTTTGTCAGAAGTATAAAGAAGAACTGATAAGAGTAACAGAGAAAGAAATTGACAAAAGTCTTATGTCTTTGCTTCCCAAAATTACTCCAGTTTTGCTTGAAATTAAACAAGACAAACCTGAGGCTTCTTTCACTTATGGCAACGGATATCCTTTTCAAGCAGAAATGAAAGAGATAAATGTTAGATATGAAGCACTTGAGGAAAAGGAATTTAGTAATGCAGTTGCTACTATCAGCAAAATTTTGACAGTTCAACTTGATAATTTAAGGAAAAAAGCATCTTAGTTTTCTTCTTGTTTTTTGTACTGATATGCAATTGCACACGCTCCTTCTGCTTCGCTTACCATGCATGCTCCTTTTGGCGTTTTTGGGGTACAACTTTTTCCAAAAAGTGGACAGTCTTGTGGCTCGCAGTGTCCTTTGAGAATTTCTGCGCAACGACAAATCGGGTTTTCTTTTGACGCTTCTTGTTTTTCGAGAATATTTTTGTAGAGGATTTTTGCATTTTGCTTGTCGCTTCTTACTTCCATTCCTGAATTTGGAAGCAATCCTAAGCCTCGCCAAAGGGAATCGCAGGGAATAAGATGCCGTGCAATGAGGTTCTGTGCTTTAAGATTTCCTTCTTCTTTGACAACTTCGTCATAATCATTAATGACTTCTTTTTTTCCTTGCGCAATCATTTGGAGAAGAAGGTAGACTGCATGCAGTATTTGTTCTGGCTCGAATCCTGCAACGACAAGGGGAACGCCAAGTTCTTTGTACGCTTGTGTTCCGATAATACATGAGACGTGTCCTGGTCCTATGAAGGCATCGACTTTTGTGTCTTGAACAACTGCTTTCATGGGTTCTGGCATAGTTTTGTGCGCGCTGTACACTGTTACGCCGTGTTCGAGCAAGTACGCTGTCATTGGCGTTGTTGTTTCAAATCCTATTGCGAAAAAAATTCTGTGTTTGTTCTCTTCTTTGAGCATCTCAGTTGCGCTTGCGATAACAGCTACGTCTGCTCCTTGCTCTTTTGCTTTGTCGAGCGAGAGCTTTGTTCCGGGTACGTGCATCATGTCTGCGTAGGAAGCTATGGGGAGGCCGCTTCTTGCAAGTGCTATCATGGCATCAATATCTTCTTGTGCTGTTACGCATACTGGACAGCCCGGACCTGAAATGAGACGAACATTTTTTGGAAGAATATCTCGAATTCCGTACTTCATGACGGTGTTTGTATGTCCTCCGCAGACTTCCATGAGCGTGATGTTTCGGGGAATTGTTTTTGCAAGAGTGTGGATGTTTTCAAGAAGCTCATTCATTTTCCTGCAGAAGTTTGTACATGCTTTTCGCTTTTTCTTCGTCTACTTTTTCTATGGCAAAGCCCACGTGAACAAGAACCCAATCTCCAACTTTACACTCTGTAAAAGAAATATTTGCTTCTCTTTTCAGCCCGTCATAATCTACAATTGCCGTTTCATTTTCAATGCTGATGATTTTTCCCGGAGCTGCTAAACACATTTTATTCTTCCTCGCTCTCAGATGTTTCCTCTTCGTCGTCTACAATGACTTCTGTTAGGATGATATCGTGACCTTCAAGAATTTTTGGAAGGGCTGCTCCACAGTTTGCACAGTCGTAAATTGCGTGGTCGTGCATGTGCTCTTTTATGAGTGGTTCTCCTTCAAAGTTACAGGCTTCACAAAGAACTAGAGCTGGTCTTCGTTCTATTTCTATCTCCCAGTCTGTCATGTCTTCGAGAACATGTTTCATTTCTTCTGCGGGGAGATGTGCTAGGTCTCCTACTTCCACAACTATTTTTTTTACATTGCCGTGCTCTTCTGCTTGTGCTATGATTGTCGCTGCGATGGTGTGTTCGTGCATGCTTTTCCTCTCTTCTTAATGTTTATAAATATTCTGACTTTTGATTCTCCTATGCTTATTTCCCGAGATGATTTTATTGCTGATGTTGTTAAAAAATATCCTCAGACTATTGCTGTCTTTTTGGACTTTGGTTTGTACTGCATTTCCTGCGCTGCTTCTGTTTCGGAAACTATCTCCTCTGGCGTTTTGGGTCATGGAAAGAGTGAGGAGGAACTTGAGGATTTGTTGAAAAAATTGGAAGGGGCTGCTTCGACGGAGTCTGAAACTGTGCCTGTCGTTTTTTCTGTGAGTGAAGAAGCTGCTGCAAAACTTCTTGAAATTCAAAGTGCTGACAGAGCTTTGGCTGGAAAAAAATATCTTCGTATTTCTTGTCCTCAGAAAAGTGATTATACTTTGGAATTTACAAATGTCAAGGGTGAAAAAGATGTTGAATTTTTTTGCTCGTCTCTTTGTCTGCTTGTTGACAATACGTCTCTTGCTCTTTTGTCAGGACTTGAAATGAGCTACAAGTCTTATTCCTTTGGCGAGGGCTTTGTATTTGAGAAAAAGAAAGGGATTTAGATTTGATTTTCTTCTTTTGAAACTGTTTTTTCTTTGTATAGTCAAGATTCTCAATAACTAGAAGAAGAAATCTTGACTATATGCCAAAAATGATATTTACTGGTATTTTTAATAGTAAATAAAAATTCCAATTAAATAGCATTTTTACTATAGAACTTCTTTAGGTCTTTCACCGCTTTTGCACTGTCAAGGTCTCCTTTCTTTCCAGTAAACTCTACTTCATCTGTTTGTTTGAGTATGTCTTTGAGAAGCTCTTCTTCGCAGAATTGGCGTGCTTCACTTGAGGTGAGATCTTTCTTTTTGTTATGCTGAACTTTTACGTATTCGCGAATGGAAAGGGAAATGAGAGAGGCTTTTTCTTTTGATTCTTTTTGCTTTTTTACTTCTTCAAGAAGTGTTATGTAGCGAGGAATTTCTTCTGGGGTTCTTGCTGGTTCTTCTTCTGGCGTTTGTTTTCCAATGTAAAAGTACAGCGCTATAAGAAGTGCTGCTATGAGTGCGAGTGCTGAAAAAATGTAGATATTTGTTTTTTCATTATCTTTTTCCTCATCATCTGGATTTATGTTTTCTTCTTTGTCGATTTGTTGTTTTAGTTGATTAATTGTTTGCTGGTTCTGCTGGTTGTTTGCAATGTTGCTTTGTTGTTGCTGCGTCAAATTTGAATTTGGATTTGTGTTTGGAGAAGGATTTGTATTTTGGGATTGCTGCTGTGATTGTTGTTGGTCTTGCTCGGAATTTTGTTCGCTTTGTTCTTGATTCTGCTCTTGATTTTCTTCTTGCGATTGATTTGTCGCTGCTATTACGGTTATTGTTAGATTATTTGTTTGGACTTGTTCTTCTGTGCTGTTTTGTGTGTATGTTGCCTGAAATGGCGCTATGTCAAAATTTTCTTGAGTCTTGCTTGCATTTTGGACTTGATTTGTCGCTTGGGTTTTTGTGCTTTGCATTTGCATTCCTCCACAATAATAAAAAGTCGATAGTGATTGGGTTGGAGAATTTGTGAATGTTGCTGGCATTGTCGCTATCTCGTAAATGGAGGATTGATTTTTGGGAACGGTGAGATCGTAGCACTCGATTTCCACTCCTCTGTCGCCAATGAGGGCTTTTCCTTTTACTTGGAGCTTCTGGTCTGTGTCTGCGGTGTTTGTGATGTTAAGATAAAGGGGAACTTGCTCTCCTTCTTGATATACAGTTTTATCTGAGAAAAGCTGCATTGTTATGTCTGTTGCACTTGCTGTTGAGATTAAGCTAAGGAAAAAAAGAAGTGTTAGAATGTTTGCTCCTAATCTGCCAAAATCCTTCTTTGGTTCATGTTTTTTTGTCATTTTACCTGTTTGGAGAAGGGGATCGGGTTATAATTTTTTCGCTTTGTCTTTTTCTGGTGTGTAAAGAATTTGTTTGTGTAAGTAAAGAGGTTTGAATTCCTCTTTCTGATTTAATATACGAGAATCTCAAGATTGTTTGAGAAGGCATAATCCCAATTTGCATCAACAACTGTGAGATTTGCGTAGTAGGTTCCTGAGGCGTTGTATGTGTGATTATATACCATAGAACCGTTTACGATTGTTCCATCTCCAAAGTCCCAGAGGATATAATTGTAAGGCTCATCTCCTGTTTCAATGAAATAACCAACAAAGGTTACAGCTGTTGAAGTGTTTGTTGTGTTCTGCATTGCGTATGCTGCAATAACTGGAACTTGATTTGCAGCTTCGACGTAAATGTTTACGGAATCGCTTGCAACATCATTGTCTATGTCGGAAACGTACAGAGTTGCAGTGTAGTTACCTTCGGAGTATGTGTGGGAAGGATTTTGTACGCTGCTGTTACTACCGTCGCCGAAGTCCCAGAAGTAACTCAGTGTTCCGTCGCCACCAACACCAGTGCCGTTAAAGTACACGAGCAAAGGAGTGGTTCCACTTGTCGGACTTGCTGAAGCGTAAGCAGTAGGAACTTGATTTGCAGCTTCGACGTAAATGTTTACGGAGTCGCTTGCAACATCGTTGTCAATATCGGAAACGTACAGAGTTGCGGTGTAGTTACCTTCGGAGTAAGTGTGGGAAGGATTTTGTACGCTGCTGTTGCTACCGTCACCAAAGTCCCAGAAGTAACTTAGTGTTCCGTCGCCGCCAACACCAGTGCCGTTAAAGTACACGAGTAAAGGAGAGGTTCCACTTGTCGGACTTGCTGAAGCGTAGGCAGTTGGAATTAAGTCAATGTTCTCGTAATCAACAATAACAAAAACTTGTGCTACTCTTCCTCCGCCACTTGAACTTGCGGATTCCATTCCTGCTTCAAGATTATTTAGTTCAGAAAGAGTCCATGCTAATCCTGTTGCTGGATTTGTCGTGTAGCTTTGTACGTAGTAGGCATAACTTGAACTTGTGCATTGTGTTGCTGCTGTGTAGTCTGTGCCTGAAATACGCAGGAGTGGTTCAAAGCACTTCTTTGATGGCGCTTCTTGCATTGCGTAGTACATTAGCGTAATATTGCTTATTTCAACGTTGCTTAGGTTTGTACTTGAGAATGTAAAGCTCTCAAGAGTATTCCCTTTTTTTGTAGAAAGATAGTCACTTGTCGATGCTGGAGTTTCATCAACGCATTGCCATTCCAGAGAACCGGACGAACACCCGACGTTTGTCCACTGTGAATAGCTTCCCTGTCCTGTTGGATAGAGTGTCACTTGAGCTGCACTTGCCATGCTTGTAAAAGCAAGGGAGCAAAACAGAGCCCATAGGAGGAAACATGTTTTTTTTACCATGTATGCACCTTTGGTTTTTTTTTCATATAACTCTTGGTTTTCTTCTTTCAGTGATAATGTGCGGACACTTTGCTTGAATGTCAGACTTCTTGAGAACATCTCTCTAAATCTTCTCTCCATGTATCATGAAAAGCATCATCTTGTACCTTTCATTCTCTAGGTAATTTTTATCTTTGTTTTTCTAAACTTCCCCTTAGAAGTCTTGAATTTTGTACGGACCTGACACAAATTTATAAATGTCTCTTTATTCTTCCCCTCCGAAATGGTACAACCTGAACTTATCCGCGAACAAGACATTACTACCTTAAGTAATGAAGTTGGAAAATTAAGTCCTCCTCCGACGATGGAGAGTCTTGAAGCCTTAACAGAGGCCTTAACACAAATACAAGATGGTAAAGGAGCTTTATCTTATGCCACTTGTGTGTATGTGCCTCTTAATACGAAAGTTTCTTTAGATGGAGAATTATCAGATAGAAAAGGCGTAATTGAAAGAAGGGCTTTGGGCATCATGAAAGTTGGAGCAGACTATCTCACTTCTCTTCCTTTTTTTGAACGAATGTGGAAGTTGTATCTTGGAAAGCTTGATGACCCTTTCACTGCCTTGCCCCTTACCAAAAAATCATCTGCTGAATTTATTGGAGCTTTAAAAGAAAAATTTTCTATTGACTACACTGCATTAATCCCTCTTCTTCTCATTCAGGAAACTTTGCCTCCTAGGCCATATTGTGGAAATGAAAACTATCTCTTTAAACCCATTCAAACTTATTTCCTAGGTCCCCATCGGAGCAACTCTCCCTCAATGCTTGGTCTTCGAGAAAGACAGAATCTCTATCCTCAAACCCAAAGAGTTGCTCCGTCAGCTGTTTGTCTTGAATATTGAGAATGGTCGAAAAACCCAAAATTTGAATTTGGTTTTTGATCTTCTCAAAAGATATTGTGCACCGCAAAAATAATTTCTTAGAGTCCTGTTTAAAATTACTTTTTCGTGACAAAATACCTTACTTAAGTAAAAAATTTGCTAAAATGTGCCTATCCAAATCGGAGCAGAGCTCCGGGGCATTACGGCAATTTTCAAGACGCGATTTCTAACTCCCAACTTGGTGGTCGCAGCAGAGCTGCGGAGTACAATACCCAACAAAGGAATTACTGGAACTCTTTGAGATTTTTATTAGAGAAGGTTAAAATCATCCTCATATTTGGTGAAAGATTATACGTGGTTACTCTTTTATCTTCTTCTGATTTTTTAGAATTTAGGATCCCCTTATTTCTCAAATAGTTAAGCTCACGTGAAATATTTGTTGGTAAAAGATTAGTATACTCTCTTATTTGCGTTGGACTAGATGGTCCATGATCAAAAAAAGCAGCAATAATTTTTCTTTGTGGCATACTGATTAGCCCAAACTGTTTCTTCGATTCATCTTCACTATAAAGCTTTACTTCCTTTAGAGTAATTCTACATGGTGCTTCTTTTGTGTAGTATGTTGTTGTGTCATCAAGAACTTTAAATGTTAATCTGAGATCTTGGTTTAGAGATTCATACAGTGTAAAAACTGTCTCTTTTTCGTAGGGATAAATGTAGCTTCCATTTGGGTCTTTTAGGGCTTCACATCTTTTCTCTAATACTTCAAGGACTTCTTCTTTCTTCAAAGCCTCAAGAGAGATTGTTTTTCCAAATACGGAATGCACTTGCGGGTATTTTTCCAGTCCTGTTAATGCTTCAGGAGGCCCTAGAAATAAAGTATGTAAGCCCTCAACTTGTAAATAATCTCTTATATTCCTAAGAAGATTAGCCAGCGTATCATTAGAAATATTTTCAAGATTGTTTAATTGCAAAATTAATCCTTTTTTGTATTGCCTTATGTCTTTCATTAACCTCATAAAAAAATCTTCTAATATCTCAGTACTAACTTCATTTGGAATGGTGAGAGTTTCTCCATATGATGCTGCAATATTGGCTTGTTCTACTCCTACCTGTCCACTGAAACTTTTAGATTTCGATCCTTTGATGTAATCTTTTAGATCTTTTAAGGTCTTTAGTTTTATTCCTTGTTTAGACCAATTAAAAATTAGATTTGCATTGTAAACTGCAGAGAGAACTGCCCTTAAAAACTTCTGATTATTCCATTCTTCCTGAATTTTTAATTCGATAGCAGTTGTCAGGTACTTACTATTTTCAGGATCCTTTCTACATAAATGCCACCTTAAAAAATTTCCAAAGGAAGTTTTTCCAATTCCTGGATTCCCTATTATGAGAGTTCTGCTAGTACTATTAGATAAAATTCTGTCTCCGAGAATTTTGGTTATTTCAGTTCTATTTGCAAATAGTTTCTCTATACGAACTGGCCCCAATAATCTTAATGGAGTAGTTGAATAGGGTGTGTCACTTAACCCATATTTCTCCCAAATTGATTCAAACTCTATTTCTTCCATACGTTGTAAAAATATACAATATTTAAATAATTATCTAATTTTTGATAAGTATCTAATTTTTGATAATGAAAATAGATTTCCCTCCTTGTAGTGTGGCAGTTTCCCTATCACTTCATCTTACCTTTCCTATGAATCATAAATTTCACAGTGAGTAAAGAAATCGCTAAAATGTGCCTATTCCATCAGCAAGCTCCTGTTAAAATACTCAGTAATGGAGTAAAATTTGAACACGCGAACCTTACGGACAGAAGAAGAATGTTAGTGAGGGAGATGGGATTTGAACCCACGAACCTTACGGACTGGAGCCTAAATCCAGCGCCTTTGACCTGACTGGGCGACCCCCTCGTATGTACTGTGAACAGAGCTGGCTTTAAAAGGATTTTGTCTTCGTTTAGGTGAAGCTTCGTAATGCTAGGACTATTGCTACAATGAGAAGGAGTGCTAGAATGCTTGAAAGAAGAGCTAAGATAGGAATACTTTTTTTCTTTTCTTTTACAAGTGTGTACAGACTTAGGGGAAGAAGAACGATGGAACTTAGTAAGAGAAGAATAAGATTGAAGCTTGCATACTCTGAACTTGGCATGATGTATTGACCGAAAAGCAAAAAGATGAAGGAGAGTGACTGGATGGAAAATACTAGGGTGAAAAAATTTTGTCTCATTCTTTTTCCTCTGTCGTTGTTGTTTTAAGTCTGTCGTTTTTTAGTGAAAAATATTGTTCTAATTTCTTGCACAGTGTGTGCTTGATTATTACAAACTTCTGTCTAATTTATAAAATAAAATTTAACTCCGACAAAATCTTTATATATGTTGAAAACGATGGAGCGGCAGAAAATGGATAATACTACTATCACACAAGGGCAACAAACTGAAGGAGTAGATGAAGGGAGAAGGAACTTTCTCAAAGTAGGAGCAGGAGTTCTGGCCGCTGTTTGTTTATCTCCATCCCTCAGCTATGGAAAAATTAGCAGAGCTCCATTTCTTTCTCCAAATAACGAAGGAGAACTTCCTAAAATTGTTGCTTATCGTGACGCCCCTTTAAAAACTGCTGCAAGAGCTATTGTAGAGGAATTTCCGGATTTTGCCACATCTATCCTTTTTCCGAAAGCAGCTAGGCCCATTAACATGCCTGCCAAACCCCTAAATAGAGATCTTTATTCTCTAGACTCTGTTCCTTGGTATTTACTCAACCAAACCGCAGCTCTTGAATATCCTAGTCTATACAACATGGCATTTGAAGAAAACTCTAGAATTCCTTTACCCACAAGAGAAAGCTTACTGGACTATTTTGCAAAAGGCCTCAATCCCCGGATGCCTCGTAAACTACAAATAGAAAATCTTCTTACTGCAATTTCATGGGCGGTAGACAATAATGCAAATCTCCCTTATATAGGAGATGCAGACACCCTCACAGTTGCTCTTTATAAAAAATCGAACAAAGTTCGCAGCTTTGAATCTCCCGTTACATTTTCTCTTTGCTTGCTCGCCTTAAGAAATACGGGATTTGAGCAGAAGCCCCTGCAAGACTTTGCAAGAACTCTCGAAGAGCAAAAATTGGCACCAAATTATTTTGCCTAAACTCTCTCCTTTATATGCCAACTAAATAAAGAACTTGTTAAATTCTATTACTCCTAATTGTAAGGGGGTTGCTAGAGGCAGTGCCATAAGCACAAGACTTTTTTCTCTTCACCAATTTTTTTTGTCCAACACTAGTTTGTATTTTCTTCTTCACTAACACAATTTTTGAAATAAAAATTTCTTGTTACACTTGTTTTTCCATCTGTTGTTTTAGCAACAATAGTTACTTTTTCTTTTTCTACTCCTGATGGCAGATTGTAATTTGAAAGTGAAAGTGTTGCTCCAGATGAGGTTATGCTGCCCGCCTCAATCCCACCATTGACTTTTTGTCTTTCTAGAGTCACAGAATACACCAATTCTCCAATTTTTTTGGTTTCAGTATTTGCTGATGAAAGACCTAGAACTTCAATTTTGAGATTTCCTGCATTGCTTGAACAGACTACTTTGTTTTCGTATGGCTCAACTATGTCGAAACTAAATGCTTCTCCACTTGTTGGCGGGAAGGCAAGAACAAACTCTTTTTTGACTACCTCATTCACGTTAACATTTGTAATTACATCTTCACTTGAAAGATTGTAGCTATCAAACTCATCTTTTGTTATTGCTCCGACAGATGAAGGAAGTAGACGAAGTTTTAAGGTGCACGAACCTGCTTTTACTCCGTCAAGAGTTTGCTGACTATCCTGCTCACTTTTCTCTGTAATCTTAAATGCTTGATCAACTCCATTAATTTCTAAATAAAATTCAACACCTGTTACGCCTCTGTCAAGTGTCATTTCAATAACAACATTCTTTTTTTCAGAATCAGATAACCTCAAACTTGTCATATCTGCACTATATTCTCCATTGTTTTGAGAGAGTACAACAGAGGAGGAGGTTTGAGTTAAAATGTTCCCTGCTTTATCTTTTATTTTTATACTCTGAATATTGAATGCTGGCAAAGTCGTAGGAGTTGTTGAGGTTGCTCCGGTAGCAGTTGTTGTCGTTGTAGCTGTTAATTTTACTTTTAATTTTCCTATTTTAGTATCTTTGTCTGCTGTTGTCTCAATTGTTCCTGTTGCAAACTTTGTCGAGGTTGATTGGGAATAGGTAGAAGGAACACTTGTTAGAGTTATGACTTTATGTCCTGCCGCGTTTCCTGTGTCAGAATATGCTCCATCTGTTGTGAAGGAGACGTAACTTTGTGCGGATGTGTCGGAACACTGTGCTAACCAGTGCAAGTTCAAGTTTGACTCTGAAGCGCCGCCTTGTACATAATAAAAGACATCAACTAGTAATTTGTTGCCTGGATACAGAGTTGGTCTTACTCCATTTATGGTGGGAACGATTTTTGTTCTTGAACTGTCTAATGAATAGTACGCAACATCTGAACTGCTTGTTCCAAAAATATCACATGAAATCCCGTTCCCTGTCCCATAAATTCCTCCATCCCAATAACAGTTTACTGGAAGTGTATCTGATTTGTGAGTTATTTTCTCTGTATATGTTTCGGTCTTTGTTTCTCCTTTGAGTGTATATACATGTTTTACTTCTACAACATTGTACCAGTATTTTGCATTTGTATCTTTGATTATTACTGTATCTTGGCTTAATTCTCCTGCTCTTGTTGTTAGGGTCTTTTGTTTTATTTCCGAACCAAGCGACTCTGCATCATTATCTCCTGCAGGACAATACTCTCCCCCTGGTTGATCTGATGCACAACGGAAGTTTAGTGTCGTTTGAATATTCTGACCTCCGGAAACTACTGCATAACTGAGTGTGTATCTTATGGAAAGTTTTCCAGTTAATGGATTGTAGCCTTGAATTCTTGAAGTTGGGAACATAGGTGCAAAGGTTGGTGCAACTTCGTTTTGGTCAACGGAGTCTAGTATGTCTGTCGTTAATGCGCTCCAGTCCCCACTAATTGCTCCAACACAGACTTTGTTTGCAAGGCTTTGTGTTCCTAAACCTAACTGTGAATAAAATGTTCCTCTGTATCGTTCGTTGAGAACTCTGTCTCCTTCTTTTGCTTCTTTTAGTGTTGCAAGGAAAGCGTTTTCTTCATGATTATCTGTGGTTTTGTCGGAGGCTTTTCTGGCATTGGACTCTTCTGCCCAGTAATCAAAAATGAAGTTTGTTGCTACATCACATACTGCAACACTGAAGAGACGCTCACAATATGAACCGTCTGTTTCTCCAATCTTTGCTTGTTGCAAACATCCTCTTAGGGCTTCTTGAATTTTAAGGATACCTTTCATATGCGAGTAGGTGTCTGTGATGCAACCACAACGAATGGAATTGAAAATATTTTTTGCGGGGTCTTTTCCTGGAACTCCATTTTCGTCTTGCCCGAAGAAGTTACAACGTGTTTCGTCGTATTTTGGATATCCTTCTTGAAAACACATTCCGCTTACAGTATTGAGATTTATTCTCTTTGGCGTTCCTGTTGGGGTACAGAGTTTTTTCTCTTCTGCTGTCTTCTTCTGGTAGTCTGTATAGGAAACTGGATCTTTACCGCACGTGTATGACTCGTAAAATGCTTCTGCACATTTGTTTACGATTCTTTTGCTGCTTGTTTCTTCTTTTTTCCAAATTCCTGCTGTCGTTGTTTCATTGTATGTCGTGATGTCTGTTGTTACGTAGACTCCATCTTTAATTCCGTCTCCGTCTGAGTCACAGGCATTTCCGACGGTTAAGGAATCAAAGGAAACCATTTTTCTTTGTACGCCGTTTGCGTCTACTTCATCAGTGTAAATTGCTGCATTTGAAAGAGCTTGATCTGTATTTTTGTATGTCCTTTGTGTTTTTCCATCTGTCCCTTTTGTTAACTCTATAATCCCACTTCGTTCATCTTCTGGAAGATTTGCTACACTCAAATCTGTTGTTCCTGCGTCATCACATTTTGGCGGACTTGCGGTACAGGCTACTCTGTCGCAGGCCATGAAAATATTCTTTTGATATTCTTTTTTTTGATCTTCGTCTTGAGTTAGTGTTTTCAGATAACTATAATATAAGTTTGAACCTGTACACCAAAGCACCCCTCCTATGGAAGCGTAGCCTAAATATTCAACAATTTTTTCAGTTATTTTTATGGACTTGTTGAGAAGATTAATTGCTTTATCTATATTTTCTGGTGAGAGCCATTTTGCATGATCGAGTGGCCGTTCTACGTTTACGGTTGTCTGAAAATAAATTGGATTTTTTGTGTCAATGGTACTCTGATTATCGTTTACGTCATAGGTTATTCTTGCTGCAAAAGCAAAATTTAATTTGTCTGGATAATCTTTCACGTCAATATTTCTTGCTTTTACGGTAACGGGAAAGTAAACAAGCATTTCATTTGTTGCTTTGTCGAAGCGGTAATTTTGTGGTGTTCCTATGGTAATATATTTTGAATCTTCACTTGCTTTTTTGTCGCTTTCTATCCTGAAACTGCTAATCTTTGTAACTGTTCCTCCTCCAAGGTATGTCAGCTTTACTATTACTCCAAACTCAACTCCAGAGGTCCCGGATTTGGCGCTGTCCATTTGTTCAATTTCTGCGGCATAAATTGTATTTGGTGTTGTTGTTACTTCTCCTGCTTTCCAGAGCGTGTTTCCTGTGTCTAGTACTATCGTGTGAGAATATACATTTGAATTTCCAAATTTGTCTTGGAGTATAAAACACACCGTATTTCTTGCTTCAACTGTTCCGACTTCAGGATTGTCTGTCGTCGTTGTGCTGGCGCTGCTGTACTCGTCACTGTCAAAGGTTTCTGTTTGTAAAACTAGAGTTCCGTCAAAGTCTCCTTCACCGTCTGAACTGATAGTCTTTGGCGTTGAAACAAGAGAGAGAAGGGAGACTTGTGTTTCGTTAAGGTTGAGTTCGACGCTGTCTGGGTCTTCATTGTCGAGCTGTCCGAGATTTCTTACAAAAAGGGATTCGTAATCTGTACAGCTTACGGATTTTCCATCTGAGGTCTTTGCTCCTGAGGGTATAGTAAAGTAAGTAATATCGACGTTTGCTTTGTTTGTTTTTCCTTCAAAATTGTTTAGGTAAAAATGTGCAGTTCCTGTACCTTCAAACAGTTCTTCTGGTTCGAGCTCATCAATGGTCGGTTTTCGATTATCCATGAAAATAGCATGAGCAATTTTTCCAATATTTCCTGCCACATCTATTGCTTCTAAGGTTAAGTTGTTTTGTCCTACTTTTAATGAAAGTGTTATTTCCGCAGTTCCGTTGTCGAACTTTGTCGATGTGGTTTTGTTGTTAAGTGTGTAATTGAGAGTTAGAGCATCTGACTTGAGTGTTATCTTAAGGGAAGGAGTTTGTGAATAGAAATCTTCGTCTTCAAAGACTCCTGTTGTGTTTACGATTTCTATTGTTGGAGCAATGGTGTCAACAAATACTGAAATGATTTTTTCTCCTGTAAAAATATTTTCATTGTCTGGCTCTGTTGTTATGAAACGAATACTGTTGTTTCCTTCTTTTAGTCCTTGTATTGTTACGTTAAACTTTGCTCCTTCGGTCTTTATTTCATAGAGTGCTCCTGCATTTACAATTGTTCCTTCATTGTTAAGGATATATTTTAATTTTGAGTCGCTGTCAGAAATGGAACCATTTATTTGGACTTCATTGTACTTTGTTATTTCTTTGTAGGTGTCTATTGTTATGTCGTTCGTGTATTTGTCATAGCTTAGCGTTCGTGTTTCCGTTTGTGTTTCTGTCAAGGTGGGTGTCGGATATTTTATCGTAAATTCGAGTGTGTTGCTTGTGCTTTGGAGTTGTTCTTGTGTTAGTTCAAAGGTAAATTCTTGTAGTTCGTCTGTTACGCTTATGCTGGCGGAGTTCCCACTTTGTGTGTCTGTGTATGTTATGCTGCCTTCTTCCTGAAAGATAATTTCTGAAGATGTTTCTCCTGGATTGAGCACGATTTCGTCATGATCTGGAATGTTTAGCTGGTAGATTTGTTCGCTGGCGCTGTTCTTGAAGTAGACTGGTGCTCCGATAATTGCTGCGACACTGGGGATGTTTCCATTCAAAGTTATGGTCTGTCCTTCGGCAATGATGTCTTGTGTGTCGATTAGTACGCCGTTGATGGATAGTGTGAGCTGTGTTCCGGAAGAGATTTGTCCTGTGACGCTCAGATCGTTGCTTGTAATACTGCTTTGTTCATATGAAAATTGGGGAAACTGTGCGTAGGAAAATGTTGAAAAAAATAGTGTTAGAAATATTGCGAAAAGAAGTTCAAAGAAAAAATTTAGTTTTTTGGATTCCACTTGTTTATCTGGCGGGAAAATGAATTTATTAGTGTTTGGCGTTACTGGTTGGTGGTGTGACTTCTGAAACTAATGAGAATACTAAAAGTCCTGAAAGATAGAGATGATTTTATAATATCTTACTTATTTACACTTTTAAAATTCTGAAGGACCTAAGAATGGCAAAACGAAAAGTAACAAATGCCTTAGTAAAATACAATCGATATCTCTCTGATCAAGGAACTCTTTTTATGGGATTTCCTGACTATAAAGTTGTTGGGGAACCTATTATTACTCACCGAGTGAGAGATTGTTGTGGCGTTGTTTTGTTTCCTTATAGTACAGAAATACATCTAGTCGGAATAAGTCATGATACTTTTGATTCATGTCATCCTGATTCTTTTCATTTGCAAAACTTGCTTCACCTAATGTCTTCTACCCTAGGAAGTGATTCTTTTTTTGCCGTTCCTTTTGGAGGGTCCAGAAAGAACTATGAATACAATCTGGGGATCTTGGAAACGAATAATATAAGAGTGAAAGGAGGATATTGTGATGCTTATGAGCTTCGTGAAGGACATTTTGACAAATCTGTTTTAGCCATACCAAACACCAAAGAAGTAATTTTATGCCAGCAAGGAGGAGCAAGACGATTGCGGGGTTAATGAGAGTTTATAATTACTTTTGTTGACGACCATATTTGTCTTGTTATCTTATTATAGATAAGATATTTGCTCTCACCTTTTTTAGTTTTTTCTTGAAACTAGGTTATTAAAAAAAAAAAAATGAACCCCGAGAGTATGTACTTTTTAATGAAGAGAAAAAACTTTGGAGAGGCATATGTTTATAAGATTTGGATTCACTTTTTCTTCTACGGTGATGTACAATGTTGAGCAACTATTTTAAGGTACCTGAAAACAGAACTGTGTCTGCCTTCTTGAAGGATTTGAATGAGAAAAAAAATTTCCATTATATTATTCTGGAATCGGAGCCGGCTTCCTTTGTCGATATGCGGGCGCTGGCTTTTCACGCACACAATGCTGATGAAAAATTGAAGAATTTGAAGAAAACTCTTTCTTTCTCAAAGGGAAGGGACAATCGTGAGCATGTCTTGCATCTTATTGATTCTGGAGATAGTGTGTGTGAGACTTCGTATGGTTATTTTGACTTTGTCGATGCTATGGGTGTTCTTTGTGAGAGCGAACTTCCTTTCTTGGAAACTCCTTTGTCGGAGCTTTCAAAGTCCGAGGTCTTTGCTGTTCATGAGACGGACAAAATTGCTGCTGCTCGCTCTCTTATGCTGAGTAAGAAACTTGAACTTCTACCGGTTCTTTCAGAGTCTGGTCTTATTGTTGGTGAGCTTCGTCCTCTTGACTTTTTACTGACGCAACTTTCTGTTCCGGAGGATGATGCAAAAAATTACTATAATGAGAAATATGAGCATTCTGCTGGCGCGCTTGCTGTTCGTAATATTATGAATGGAAAGGCTCATGTTATTGAGGTTTCTTCTTCTGTTGGCGATGCGTTGAAAAGAATGGTCGAGAAAAAACTTCCTTCTCTTATTGTTTGCAAGGGCGACACTTTGCATAGCGTTTTCTCTTACAAGGATGCTTTTGCTTTGTACCAGAAAAACTTTGTGAAGGAGGAATTCTCGCTTGAGTTTGTCGGCTTTGGTGATCTTGATGAAGAACAGAAATATTATGTTCGTAAGAGTGCTGAAAGAACGATGAAAAAAATCTCTCAGAGAAGTGAGTATGATTCTTTGCGTATTTCTTTGAAATCTCATTCTCATAAGAACGAGCAGTTTGCAAAGCTTGAAGTGAAACTTTTGCTCTCCCATGGAAACAAGGTTGTGACTATTGATAAGGAGGGTGTTTGTGGAACGTCTGACGAATTGAATAATGACAAGAAAAAGGAAAATAAAACTCCGTCGGAATTGATTCAGGAAGCTTTGAAGGCTCTTGAGGAAAGAGTTCTTAGGAAAAACTAAAGCTAAGTTTGTCGGTTTTTCTTTTCTTTTTCCTTTTTTACAAGCTTACTTTTTTATTGAGTTTTTTTCTTTTTTCTTTGAAATGAATTTTCTTTTCTTTAAGCGATTTTATAAAAACAAGGAGAATGTTTCTTGTATGAATGAGGACGGTTTTGTCTCGAAGTTATTTGATGAACTTTCTTCTGACACTATCACGACTGTGTACGGCGCTCCCGGATGTGGTAAGTCGACGCTTTGTTTTCAGTATTTGTGCGCAAAGGTTCAATCGGGAAAACATGTTTTTTTTGTTGATACGGAGGGAGGATTTTCTCCGGAAAGGATCCAGCAGATTTGTCCATCGTGCAACTTGAACAAGATTAGTGTGTTCTCTGTGAAAAGTTTTGAGGAACAGGAAAGGGTTATTCGCGGCTTGCACAAGGGAATTACAAACAACAAGAATGTCGGGCTTATTATTGTTGATTCTCTGGTCATGTTGTATCGTCTGAAACTTGGTGATTCGCCAAAGGACATTAATTCTAAACTTGCTCAACAATTATCTTTGCTTACGGAAATTTCTCGCACGTTTAATATTCCTATTCTTGTTACGAATCAGATGTACACAAACTTTGAGACGAAGGAGAAAACTATGGTTGGCGGCTCGCTTGTTCGGTACTGGTCAAAAATTATTATTGAACTTGAACGTGAGCAGGGAATTGGAACTGCAACATTGAAGAAGCACAAATTCAAGAAAGAAGGACAGATGTTTACGTACGAGATTCACGTGCAGGGATTTGTCGAGACGTCGAAAAAGGATTTTAAATTTTTTAGGTAGGAATTATTTCTCCTCTTCGTCTTTCTCTTCGGAGTCTTTTTTCTTTGGTATTGAGGATCGGAAATCTTTTGCAATTTTTGAGAGTTCATTTACGTTATTGATGAGGGTTGGCGTTATTTTCTGGAATACTTTTTCTAGTGCTTTTATTTCGCTGTTCACGTCCAAAATGTTTTTGTCGTATCCTTCGATTCTTGTTGATAATTTCTTCTCAAGCTTTGCAAAGTTTTCTCCTATGATTGCTAAATCTTTTTTGAGGCTTTCTAGTTCTTCTTCTTGTTCATCTTTCCAGTCGATAACTTTCTCAATGTTCTGAGCTAGTTTTTCCCATTTCTCTTCTATGACTTTCTCGACGGTCTCGTCAATTAAGGTTCTGATTTTGTCTTCGCTTAAAGAACTCTCTTGATTTTGTCTCTGGAACTGTGCTATTGGATCTTCTTGAACTGGAGCTGGTCTTTGAGCAAAGGATTGCATTTCTGGCATGCTCTGTGCTTGTTGCTGAGAGTATTGCTGTTCGGGAGAAGGATTGCTTTCGGGATAAGAACTGAAACTTTGTGGCTGTGCTGCTGATGCTTGCGGCTGGTCAAAGGGTGATGCGTACATTGCAGGAGAAGCATTTTGTGAAGACATCCCTTGCATCTGAGTTTGTGGTTCATCTTCTTGAAGCAGAAATGGATTATTCTGAGGCGTAGCTGAACTTTGTTGCTGCATAGGCATTTGCTCTGCTGCCGAAGGAGTTTGAACGGAATTTTGTCCTGCTCCTGTTGGCATCGCACTAAGGGATATTTCCTGTGCAAAGGGATTGTCATATTGTTGGGAAGGCATTTGTTTTCGTTGGGCTTGCGGAGGTGCTGCTGATGCTTGTTTTATTTCTTCTGCAAGAGAGAGATCATAACGCTGCTTATCCCCGTCCATAGCCATTACTCTTTTTATCACCAATAATTTTAAAATATGGTGTGAGCACTGAAGAATAAGAAATTTTTCCAAAATGTCTATATTTCTTCCAAAGAAGGATTATAAATGACTTTTCATTCTCTACCTTATGCAAGTTATTATCATAGCAGCTGGTTATGCTACTCGACTTAAGGAAGTGAGCAAGAATCGTCCTAAGCAGCTTCTTCCGATTACAAAATCTAAGCTTATGTTGGACTACATTATGGACTCTCTTGAGGATCTTAAATCGGTTCTTCCTGAGATGAGAACACCGCTCATGGTTGTAAATGATACGTTTCACGAGCAGTTCGTTGCTTGGAAAGATGAGAAAAATGTCCCTATTTCTCTTTTGAATAATGGGGTTATTTCTCCTGAGCTCAAGAAGGGGGCTCTTGGTGACATTAAGTTTGCTCTTGATAACATTGAGGAAGATGCTGACACGCTAATTATGGGAGGGGACAATCTTTTTGATTTTTCTCTTGCTACTTTGTATGAGCACTTTTTGCAGTGTGGAAGTTCGATTGCTGTTCGTGATTTGAAGGATCCTAAGGCTCTTAGCAAGAAGTTTGGCGTTGTTGTTGCTGATGAAGAAACAAAGAAGGTTCTTGATTTTGAGGAAAAACCTCTTGAACCTAAGTCGTCTCTTGCTTCAACCTTGATTTACATGATTTCTAAGGATGACATGGCAAAGGTTAGGGCATTTCTTACTGAACAGAATTTGGCAAAGCTGGACAATGCTGGGGAGTTGGTTCGTCACCTTGTCGAGCAGCGCCTTATTCATGCTTTTCCTTTTGATGAAACGTGGATTGATATTGGGTCTCCTGAGGAGCTTGAATCTGCAAGAGATTTGTATTCTAAAAGGGAAGAATCTGAGAGTTTTGAGAACGAATTGAAGGTAGAGGAGTAATTTTTACCCCCCTGAAAGTACGCTCAAAAGTTTTACTTCATCTTTGTCAGTAATTTTTTCATCTTCTAAGCACACTTGTCCATTTTTTACGAGAATAACGGATTCTATGAGGATGTTTTCTTTTTTCAAGAGTTCTTTGAGAGTTGTTTCTTTTTCTAGGGGAATTTCCCGCGTTTCGTCGTGTTCTTCGAGATAGAGTTTCATGTTAGAGTTCCTCGCGCCGTATTTCTAAAACTTTTGGTATGAGTGTGTTGAATGTGTCGAGGTCTTTGTAGAATTCTTTTCCTTGCTCGAGTGTTGCTATTTCTTTTTCTTCTTCAAAGTGTCTTCGTATTTCTTTGTCGACTTTTGCTAGCTCCGAGAGTGATTTTTTTGAGGCGAGATGTTGTTTTATTTCTTCTTGGTTTTGCATGAGTTCTTGAATTGCTTTGGTCTGCTCTTGGTCTGTCGTGAATTTTTTGTTTTGGAGAAAGAGAACGCATAGTGCTTGAATTTCGTAGAATGCTGTTTTGAGCGCAGGATATGAAACAGTGTTGAATTTGTCTTTGTAAGTTTCAAAGTTTTCCTGATTCATGAGAAGGATTTGCATGTCTATCATTGCGTCTTCAAATTCTAGCATTACTTCGTAGATTCGTCGTCTTGGGATGTTGCTCATGAACTGTGCCATGCTTTGTCGAAGTGTGCTTGTTATAAAAAGCTAGCGGCTTGTTGTGCTAATTGTAGTATCCAAAAATTCTTTTTCAAAAAATTCAAGATAACTATTTTCAATCAGATTGACTATTTATTTAGTAAAGAAATCGCTAAAATGTGCCTATCCCAATCGGAGCAGAGCTCCGGAGTATTACGACAATTTTCAAAACGCGATTTCTAACTCCCAGCTTGGTGATCGGAGCAGAGCTGCGAGGTATAATACCCAGCCAAGGAATTAATTTCTTTGCCGCAAACTTGTACAAAGTTGCCGCTTCTTCCTGCTCTTTTTCTTAAACTTGATCATACAAAAAAAGGATATGTTTCTTGAACTTTGTCTTGCTGTTTTCTTGGGGCTTGTCTGTGGCATTGTAACGGGACTTCTTCCTGGACTGCATGTTAATTTGCTGGCTCAGATTGTTGTTAGTTTATGCTTTTCTTTTTCCTTTTCTTTCTCTTCTCAGATTCCTCTTGTCTTTCTTGTTGCGCTTGCTCTTTCTAACAGTTTTTTCTCTTTCCTTCCTCCTTTGTTTATTGGAACTGCTCAAAGTGACACGGCTCTTGTTCTGCTTCCCGCACAGCAGATGATGCAAGAAGGCCTTTTTCAGGATGCTGTTTTTTTGTCGGCGCTTGGCTCTGTGCTTGGGCTTGTTTTTGCTCTTTTGTGTACTCCTTTGCTTCTGCTTTTTTTGGAGAGTGCTTACTCTTTCTTTAAGGTGATTCTTGTCTTTGTTTTGTTTGCGGTTGTTATTTTTCTGATTCTTAGTGAGAAGGGATGGAATGAAAAATTTTGGGCTTTTCTTCTTGTTCTTCTTGTGTGTAGTCTTGGTCTTTTGGTTCTTGATTCTCCTCTTTTTGCAAATCCTTTACTTCTTTTGTTCTCTGGTCTTTTTGGCGTTAGTTCTTTATTGTATTCTTTTTTTTTGGGTTCTCTTTCTTTTCCTGAACAAAAAAAGAAAAGGCAAGTTTCGCTTTCTTTGAAGGAGATTTTTCTTGGTGTTGGCGTTGGTGGTTTGTCGGCTGTGCTCTGTAGTGTTAGTCCTGGACTTGGGAGTTCGCAGGCTGGACTTTTGTTTTCTGGATTTTTTAGAAAATCGGGAAAGGCTGTTTCTGTTTTGAGTTTGAGTGCGATTACGACTATTGATTTTGTCGTGAGCATTGCTACGTTTTTTGTTCTTGGAAGGGCGAGAAATGGCGCTGTTGTTGGCATGCAAAATCTTGTGTTTGAACTTGACTCACAAACTTTTCTTTTGCTTTTGTCTGTCGCTGCTGTTGTTGGCTTTTTGTGTTATCTTCTCATGCCTGTTCTTGCATCCTTTCTTCTCAAGTTTTTTCAGTGCATCTCTTTGAAGATTCTTTTTCTTTGTCTGCTTTGTTTTCTTCTTTTTTTAGTTTTTTACTTTGAGGGTTTTTTTGGAATTCTTGCTTGTTTGTGCGCTACGAGTCTTGGCTTGCTTTGTCTGCTCTTGGGTGTTCGGCGCGTTCATCTGTGCTCGGTTCTGGTGCTTCCTTTTGCTTTGTCGCTGCTCTGAGCTTGGAAAGATAGGTAATTCTAGAGATACTCTTCTTTGAGGTGCTGCTCTTTGAGGCGGTGTTGCTGCTTTGTACTTTTTTGAGCTTCCTTTGGATAGGGAACAGAGGATTAGCAAGAAAACAAGGAATAAGGGGAAGTTTATACTCTAATGTTGAGTAAATTTCCACTTTCATATTTCTTAAGTCCTTTTTTGTAAATGAAAAGTGAGACGAGAAAAATACTAGTGCTTGCAAAAATGCTTGCAACTAGCCAGAACAAAGAAAAACTTTGTAGGAGTATGACGGGTACGTTTGTAATGAAGGCTATAGGAAAGACAAAGTAAAAGATAAATCTCCATGTACTATCAAAAATTGAAATTGGATATACAGAAAAACCTGTCAAAAAATTCATACCTGCAGAGGAAAGTCCTTGGGCATTTCCAACATAAAATGCCATGGATTGAAAGATAAGATTTGTTGAAAATAGAACAAGAGTTCCTGTTGCTGTAACTATTATCAATACCCCCATACTCACCATAGTCATGTTACCAAATAAGAAAAATAAACACACACCAAAGACAATATCTCCCATGCCTGAAAAATTACTTTTGCTGATCATAGTATGCAAGAGCTCGTTTTTTGGAAGAGCCAAGTGAAAATCCAAAGATCCTTCAGCAATAATTTTGTTTAGTTCTCTCCAGTTGCCAAAGAAAAAGTCTAAAAAACCATAACTTAGGCCAGCAAAAGCAAATAACAAAATAGAGCTCTCAAATCCCCATCCGTTTATGTTGTCAATTTTCTTAAAGAGAAAATACCAAAATAATATAAAAAAAAAATCATTCAAAACCATAAAAAAAAATTGAGTTATGAAATTTACCCTATATTCCATTGCTGTACTTAGGTTTTGCTTAAAGTAAGCCAGTACAAAGGCGAAATATTTTTTACCCTCCATTTACACTCACCTTTTTTACTCCTCGACTAAAGAGAAGAAGAGACAGTCCATAGAAGAGAATCAGGAATGCTATTTGAAAGGAGAAGACTTTCCAAAATAACTCCCAAGTAAACTGAACAAAGAGTTTTGCTGGATAATAGAGAAGAAAGGAAGTTGGTAAATACTGCGCAATGTTTTTTAGGAAGAGAGGCAATAATTCCAAGGGGAAAAAAACTCCACTGAATATGAAGAGAATTTTGCTGTAAATCCATTGGTATGGCGTTGCGTCTTCTACCCAAAATGCTATTGTTGCAATGGAAAATCCTATGAGGTAATTAATGAGAACCCCTAAGAGTATTACTAGAAAAATAAGAGGGTAGAATTTGAAATCTAGTGGCGGTAGGCCAACATAGAATACTAGCATAAGTGAAACCCAAAATAGTCCTATGAGGAAAAGAAAAACTGTTTTTCCTAGAGATTCGCATAGATTGTAAAGGATGAAATTGTAGGGCTTGTTGAGGGAATTTACAACTTCTCCTTTCTGGATTGAAGAGCTTATTTCTTTTACGGGACTTCCACCAAAAAGCAAGATGATTTGTACCATTCCATAATACCAGAGCAGTTCATTTAGTGTGAATCCTAAAAAATTTGGATTCTGGTTAAATATGGCTGTCCATAATTTTATGAAAATGAAAACATAAATTCCTGAAATGAGGGCATGAAAGATCATGTCTGTCGTGTAGGTTAGGGATTCGAGAAGGTTTATTTTGAAAACACTCAGGTATTTTTGGAGTTTCATTTTTGCTTGTAAATTTCCTCAATGATTTCTTCTATTTCTCTGTCGCTGATGTTAATATCTGCAATTCCCTTATCTTCATATTCTTTCATGACTTCTTCCATACATTCTTTTATTCCTGTTTTTCTTAGATCCACTTCACATTTTATCCTAAATTCTTCTTTTTCTAAAATGCTTACTCCATTTTTGTGAAATTCTTTTTCAATTGGATTTTCAAAAATGATTTCAAAGACTTTTTTATTGAGATAATGCTTTTTCAAATTGCTCATGGAATCGTCATAGACTACTTGTCCATGATTGATGATTACCACTCTTTCACAAACACTTTCTATGTCATCCATGTCGTGGCTTGTTAGTATGAGTGTTATTCCTTCTTCTTTGTTTAGGGTTTTGATTACTTTTCGAAGAGCTTTTTTGGACATGATGTCTAGTCCGATTGTCGGCTCATCAAGGAGGATGATCTCTGGTTTGTGCAGGAGTGCTAGGACTAGTTCGGCGCGCATTCTTTGTCCGAGGGAAAGCTTTCTGACGGGCGTGTACAAAAACTCTTTGATCTCAAATACTTTGATGAGATAGTCTAATCTTTTTTTGTACTCTTTTTCTTCTAAGTCGTAAATTTTTGAGAAAAGCTCAAAGCTATCCATTGGTGGAAGATGAAACCAAAGTTGGGATTTCTGTCCAAAAACTGTTCCTATTTTGTATGCTAATTTTTTTCTTTCTTTTGATGGTTCATAGCCTAGAACTTCCATTTGTCCTGAACTTGGAAAGAGTATTCCGGTTAGCATTTTGAGTGTGGTTGATTTGCCGGCGCCGTTTGGTCCTATGAATGCAACTGATTCTCCTTTTTGTATTTCAAGATTAAGATTTTTCACTGCGTCACAAAACTGATACTTTGGTTTGAATACTGCTTTTAGACTTCCTTTTAGTCCTGCTTCTTTTTTCTTTGTCTTGAATTTCTTATTCAGGTTCTTGACGCTTATGACCATTTATTTTTTCAAGCTTAAGAGATTATAAGTTTTTTTATGAGGCTGGAGTTAGTACATAGTGAGTGCTTATTAGGTTCTACTTATTTGTCGTCGCACTTACAATACCTTTAAAATGTGACATAAATTTGTGATGCTATGGACGATTTGTTTTTAGTAAGGCACGGACTTGCACTTCCTTCAGGTAGCTTATCTCCAGCAGGACTTGAACAGGCGAGTAGTTTGGGTGTTCGAATTGAGAACATACTTAGCGAGAGAACTCGAGAGATTTATGAGGCTACAGGTGAGTACCCTGAGAATTATCTCAGTACACAATTATTTGTGTCTTCTACCCAACCAAGAACAGTAGAAACTTTGAAGTACATTGTTTCAAAGTTTAGTCGTAATCCTTCTTCACGGCAACACATCTTGGAGAAAGAGACTTTTCAGAAGGATAGCTCTGCGGCTGTTGAACTTATTTTATCTTTGTTAAAAGAATATAGTTCTTATAGGGGAGTTCCTGTTTCTTTAGGGATTGTTGTTGGTCATGATCCTATAATTGCTCACCTTGCAGCTCGCATAGTTGAACAAAATGACTTTGTTTTTCACGGTGATGAGGGACTGCTTAGAAGAACTCCTGAATGTGGTACTTATCATGTTCGCTTTGATGGTAAAACTGTAACTTATCTCGGGTAATATAGTTGTCTACAAAGTAAAGAAATCGCTAAAACTATCATCCCAATCGGAGTAGGGTCCGTGGTGTTACGGCAATTTTCAAGACGCGATTTCTAACTCCCAGCTGGGAGGTCGCGGCAGATTTGTAAGGTATAATACCCAGAAGGGATTATCTTTTTTTTTGCAGAGATAAGAGCTACTTATTCATGCAAGGTCTCAAACTTCTTTTTCTCCCTAATTCTTCAGCTCTTCTTTAGATTGTTTTTGTAACTGTTCCCAGTGCCTTGAATATGAAGATAAATCGGAAGCTTTGGCGTTGTCTGAAAGAGATTTCATTATGTCTGCCATTATGGATGTCATCTCTAAACCCCAAGTATTGTCGTGACCTTTTCCTTTTATCTCTTGTTATATTCAGTAAATTTAAAGTTCTAGAAAGAAAAAAGGGCAAATAACTGGAAATAACTATCGCAAAAAAGTTTTTAATAATGAATTTGACTTTTTAGCTTGAGATCTTAAAGTTCCTTCAAGACTATAAGCTTTAGATGCTAAAGAAGCAAAATTTAACTCTTGGAAAATAGTACCTACTGCATGACATGCCATAGAATATAAAAATAGATATTCTTCTTGTGTAAGGATTGGTTGTTGACCTTGTGGTAAGTGATCAAGTACATTTCCACCATGTTTAAATCCAGGTTCAGATATTTGTTGTGAAACTCTTTGTTCAAATCCCTCCAATATCCGACTATAATTTGGATCTTTATTATTAAAATCAGGCCTACTTTTTTTTAAGCTATTTATCATTAAGGTTTCTAAATATCCAGTATAATTTAAAAAATGCCCAATCACATAAGTTACTTTTTCTTCAGCGTTTAATTGTTTGAAATTATTTTCCTCCATATTAGTTTCAAAAATTAGTGAATTTAAATATTTTTTGTAGGATTTACTTTTTTTCTTTAAAAACAAAACGAACCCTAAATTTACTCTTCGGAATTTTTGCTAAGTAAAACCGCTTCCAGCTATTCCTCGTTTGGTTGCACCTACTACACTCAAATTTTGTTTGCAAACTCACAAAACTTCATTAAGCCGCAATGTTAACTGGAATCGAAGTTTCACTTTACTATAAATCGTCTCTGCGAAGCAGACTAAATGTCAGAAGAACTAGAGGCGAGACACGAACTTCTTTCGAACCATAAACTCCTGTTAAAAAAAGAAAAAAATTACTTTCTCATGAGCTTCTTCAACAAAGTGAAGTCTTCCATGGACTCTCTTGCAAGCTGCTGGTAAAACTGGTAAATGACCATGATAAGCAGAAGAATTCCTGTTCCTGAGGTGAGTGCTGCCAGTATGTCGGCTGTCGCTGCCAAAAGTCCAATTCCTGCCCCACCCATTAATGTTAGAGGAACGATATACCTATCTAAAATTTTCTCAATAATACGTTCGTCTTTTCTAAATCCTGGAATTTGTAAACCCGAATTAATAATATTTCTTGCTTGTGAGCGTGCGTCCAAACCTGATGTTTGTATCCACAAATAAGCAAAGAGTGTTGCGAATATAGTCAAATACAAAACATAACTAAGCATTTTTGGCCAAACATCTAATGAAAAAAGATTTCCAATATTAGACCAAATATCATGTGGATATATCCAGCTTATGAATCCGGAAATTGGTTGTGACCCTCCCTGAAATTGGCCTAAAATATGTTCGGAGATAAATCGTGTTACAGAAGAAGCATCTGCTCTTGTTGCAACACTTTCAAGGAGTCTTGCCCATAACTGTAGGTTTGCCGCTAATGCTGAAACTAAAATAATAGGAATTACTCCCGAATAAAAGAAATTCAATGGCCATTTGAAACTTTGTCCTCGAACTCTTCCGAAGGAAAGCGGGATTTCCACATTGATGGATTGGAAAAAAACAATTAGGAAAAAAAGCCCCACTGTTACGAGTACTGGTCCGAGCACGGAAGTAAACATAGGGTTGAGAAAAATTGAATCAGCTGCTACGGGATTTGCAAGATAATAGAAAAAAGCCCAGAATTTTCCGATTGGTGCTTCTCCTGTCCCATAGGCAAATACTCCTTCTTGTGTAAAGGGTGAAAAAAGCTGGAGGAAAACGGCCGAACCAATTCCAGCTGCAATAAATAGAGAAACTCCAGAACCAATTCCCCATTTTTTTACAATGTCGTCTAGATAAAACACTATAAAACCTCCTGCCATCATTTGTAAAGCTACTATCCAAAATAAGGAGGGATCACTGGGACTCACGGCCCCAAAAGCAACATACACAATTCCTTCGGCAATGATAAAAAGAAAGGTGAGAAGTTTGTGTGTTCCATTGTACACAAAACGTCCGTGCTCGGAACTTGTTTCCAACTTTAAAATTCCGGCTCCTTTAAACAACTGTAAAACAATTGATGCAGTTACAATGGGCCCAATTCCCAAGGTCATAAGCTTTCCAATTTTTGCTCCAAGAAGTAATTCTAAGGTCTTGAAATACTGTGCTTGATCCGAATTTATTCCGTAAAGAGGGATTGCGGCCAAGAAAAGAAAGAGAACCAAAATTGAAAAAGTCCAGAATAATCGGCTCTTTAGGCTTCCTTTTTTTTGAGGGCTGCGCACCTCTGGGAGGTACATGAGAAATTTTGCATATGCACTCATAGTATCTTGGAGAAGTTACATTCTTTAAAAATATTACTACGATGAGGCGAAAAACCTCCACTATTTTTTCATGGTTATCCGACCAAGAAAAAGCATACTAAAGAGAAGAAGCCAATAGTAGGTGAAGACTAAGTCATTGTACGACCCCATCTCCCAAAATTTGTACAAGGAATAAATTAGGAAAAAACCTGATGTTGGAAGCATGAGGTTGATAAGCCTCAGGTTTGACTCATACAACTCCTTTTTCTTTATCTCATGATTTTTCCGGAGATAATAACCTCGCATTGCCATTGCGGTCACTGCCAAAAGAGAAACTCCACTGAGAAGATAAAAATATACTCCTGGGAAAAAAAGCCTGTATGCGAGAGAACTTAGTAAGAGCACAGTTATTGGGCCCCACAGTAGTGCCCGTTTACAGTAGGCTTTTGGGTCAGTTGTTAAGGTAAAGACTTTGTTGGAATAAGGTTTGCTTCCTATATCACTATGTTGTATACGTCTCATACTTTCTTGTGTAAGAGCTTTTCTATAAGAAATAATGTAACTCTTTAAAAGTGCAGAAACTTTAAGCTTCTGACTCTGGAGCTTCTTCTCCATGCAGAAGTTTTACTTTTCCTCCTGCCGCTTCAACTTTCTCTCTTGCTTTTTGTGAAATTTCTTTGCAAACGAGAGTAAGCTTTTGCGTAAACTGGCCACTTCCCAAAACTTTGTCGGCTTTGAGCAGTCTTGTGTCAAGGACTTTCTCGTCGCCTTCTTTTGCTACGAAGCCTTTTTCTTCAAGGAGTGCAATACTGCTTTCGATGTAGGAAAGGGAAATGATGTTTGCATCTTTTCGTCCGATTGAGGTGAATCCTCTTTTTCCGTAGTAGGATTTTCCAATTGTTTTCAGGATTGTCGGCTTCTTTGTATCTGCTCTTGCTCCTGTCCCTGCCATTCCAAATCCTCCTCTGTGTCCGGATCCTCTTCTCTTTTTCTTGTGTCCTCCGCCATGAGAGTTTGTTCCTCTCATTCTATGGGACTTTGCTTTTTTTTTGCATAACATTTGTTTTCACCGCTTGTGATACTACTGTTTTGTAGAAGAGGAATAATGGGAGCTTTATAAAGATTGGGGGTGCTGCAATCGAGCCTTTCTTCTCGCCAAAAAACTTATAATATTCTTTCTCCTTATCTTCCTAACGAAAAATGTCACACTACCAACTCCCAAGACTTTGCGCCGTTATTCTTTTAGAAAGAAATGATAAGTATTTTTTTATTAGACGCCAAAACACGAGGTACAAAGAAGGATTCTTCTCTTTACCTGCTGGACATGCTGATGAGGGAGAATTTCTTAAAGAAACTGCTTTGCGTGAGACAAAAGAAGAAACAGGCATAGAAATTTCTAGTGATAAGCTTGAACTTTTTTATGTTCTTCATAGAGCAACTCACCAGTCTGGCCAGTACCCTTATGTTGATATTTTCTTTCGCGCCTCAAATTTTGATGGAGAACCTACAAATGCCGAACCTGAAAAATGCTCAGAAACTGCTTGGTTGAGTCAGGAAGAAATTCTTACTAGAAAGGATGTTGTTCCAACTATAAAAAAAGCATTTGAGGGCAAACTTTCAGGGGAACTTTATGGTGAACTTGAGGATGAGTAAATCTTGCAGTTTCTCCTACTCAAAGCCAAATGGCAAGACTCTTCGTAAAGAATAATTGCTTGGTAGTCCTGCGAGTGCGTAACTGATTTCTCTTTCTTCTCCTGCTTCAAAGCTTTGATTCCATACTAGGATTTCTCCTTGATAAGGTTGATTGCTGATTGCAAAACTTTGATTGAATGTTGGTGTGTGCGAGCCGTCGACAAAGGATGTGTCCACAAAAGCTAGTGTTTGGCGTGTTTGATTTGTCGTGTTTGTTAGGAGATTTTTTATGGTGCTGTTTGAAAGATAGAGATCATTTGCTGTGCTGCTTTGAAGTGCTCGCTCTATGTTGTACGCATATTCGTGTATGACATAAAATGAAAATGTGCTGGAATTTACTGTGTTGTTTTGGGAGTCGTTTACTTGTACTGTCCAGTTGTAGTGTCCGGATGGAAGTGTCGTGTTGTACTCTATTGGTGTTAGTGTGCTGCATGCTGCTGTAAGGAAAAGACTGTCGTTTATGTAGAGCGAACAATTGAGAGTTGCTTCGTCGTCTGTGATGTTCCAGGAGAAAGAGATTGTTCCATTTCCAAATTGTTTGCTTTGGTTTGCTGGTGCAAGAAGTTCTACTTGTGGGGCTCCTGTTGAAATATAATCCCAAGATATGTTCATGTCATCGAGGCCTATGGTGTATGTTCCGTTGCTTGTGAAATATACTCTGTATTTTAGGGAATGATTTCCTGATGCTGCTCCTTGCTCTGTTGAGATATTTTCAATTGCTTGTCCTTGTGTTGCATTGTGCCAGGTTGTTCCTCCATCGACGGAGAGTTCGACTGAAATATTGTTGTTTGCATCTGTGTTTATTTCTGTCCAGGTTATATTTGTTATGTCAATGATATTTTGACTTACGTTTATTTCGTGTGAGGTTATGTTGTCTGTTCCGCTTGTACTCATTCCTGTTAAGGCTGTTACTGAGGAGATTCCCCAACTTAGGTTTGCTACTATAATATCTGTCGAAACGGGAGTGAAGGTTTTGTCGCAGCCGTTGTTGTCGTCGTAGTACCATTGTCCTGCTGTGTAGCAGACTGCAACAAAATTGTTTGAATTGTCTGCATGTGGGGATCCGTCTGTCATTCTTGTGTGTATGTCTTCTACAGAGTACATTATCCAGCCTGTTGTTGTCGAATCGCTATCTAAGGTCGTTACTCCATTTGAAATGTCTAAGCCAGATATTGTCGTTCCGTTTGGTGTTATGAAATAGCAACTTGCGTCTCCTCCTGGACAGGTTATGTCTACTTCTCCCGCATTTGGTGAAGACCCACCCCATTGATTTGCAATGAAGTTCATGTTTGTTGATTGTATTCCTGTTAGGATTCCGTGTGTGTAGGTACTGGAAAGTCCTGAAAATTCTAATTTTCCTGCTGTCCAAAGTATGCTATTGAATTGTGCTATGGAGCTGTTGTCTTCAAATGAGTCATAGTAATTTTTTTGCATGTCGATGGTGAAGATGCTTTGTGCTGTGTTGTTGTTTGCGAGTGTGTCGTTTGCGTATATGTTGAGGGTGTAGCTTCCTTCTGGGAGGAGTGCGTATTTGTCGGCTGCTGTTGAGCAGTTTGTACAGAGTGTGATGTTTGTTTGTCCGTCGATGTTGTACCATGCTGAAACTAGTTTTGAAAAGCTGACGTTGAGAATTGGCGTTACGTCTGCGATTGTTCCACTTGGGTTGTTGATTGTTATGCTTGGTGGGTCGAGGTCAATTTTTAAGGTGTAATTTTCGTCGTACATATCTGTTCTGGAATAATTGTCTTGGACTTCACAGTTCCAGATGTAGTTTGCTGTCGTTGCTGGAACACCTATGGTGAAGCTTGTTTCGTTTGTTTGTCCGCTGACTGTGTTTGTTTCGTTTGCTTGCCAGACTCCCGAGATATTATGGTAGAGCGTTACTGAGGAAAGTTGCGATCCGTTTGATGTTGCAACGGAACAATTGAAGGTTATTGTTGTCTGTGCTGTGCTTGTTCCATTTTCTGGTGCTTGGAGTGCTACAACTGTTGTGTTTATTGCTTCTTGTGAACCTAAATTTACTTGGGGTTCTGTGCTTTGATATTTTCTGATTCTAAGATCTTTGTATGTGGCGTCTGAGGAAACTCCCCCATCGTCGTCTGCTGCTATGTGCACGTATGTTGGTGTTATGGTGAAGTCATTGAGAACGGCATACACTAATGTCCAAAGATTTAATGTTGTGTAGGCTTTCTCTGGTGTGCGTCCGTAGCTTTGTGTTCCACACCATTTGTAATTATTGGCGTCATTTTGTACGTTGTCTGTGTCAAAATTTAGGGCTTGGATTTCTCCGCAGTCTGAGGAATGCATCCAGACTTCGAGGATTTGTCGGCCGGTGCTTAGTAATGTAGGGAATGAACCAAGATTTGTGAACACTTTCCAAGAATTGAGTCCTGTGTGAAAGACTCTTCCTCCTTCACTTATGACTCCTACTCCGGACGCGTCTTGTGAACTTCCTTCGCTTATCATGGTGAGTGTCGAGAAATTGAAATAATACTGGAACACTGCTGAAGCATTTCCAGTGCTTGGCGCTATGTTCTGGTTTCCGTAATAAAGATAGATTTGTTCGCCGGTGCTTGTTATATTTTCGGGAATTTTTACCCAAAGTGTCATGGTCTTTGCACTGGTATCACACATTTCTATCCAATAATTTAGGACTTGATTTTCACTTCCATTGATGACTCGCAGGCGACTTTGGTTTTGTGAACATTCATTTGTCCAGTCCCATGATGGTCCTACATTTGTCGTGTTGAGATTTATTTTTACGGAGTAGTTTTGTTCTGTCGTCGGACTTGCATTGATGGTGAGTGCTTGTTTGAGCGCCCACTGTCCGTCCCACCATGTTGCTTGTATTAGTGGAAGTGCTAGAAGGAAGAAAAATGAGAGAGCAAAAACTCTGGCTAGATTTTTTTGCAACTTCCTCTGGCATCCTTCTTCCTTCATTTGTGTACAATGTACACAATTTTATTTTTCATAAGTATTTTTTCAACTGCTCTGAAGAGACGAAAATTTTGCGGAGAATGTGGAATTGAGATGAGAGAATTGGGGAGAAAAGCGAGCATGGGAAAAGAGAGTAGAGATTGGAGAAGAGTAAAGGGGGCTTAGTGTTTGAACACTACCTTTTGATTACACTAGAAATATTTATAGTTTGTTTGTTCGCTTTGGGCATGTCAGAGTTAGATACATTCTTTTATCCGAAAAGTGTTGCTGTTGTTGGTGCTTCGTCTGATCCCTCTAAGATTGGAGGTTATATTTTTTCAAAGCTTAAAGAAGTTTCAGGTCTTGAAGTTTTCCCGATTAATGTTAAGGGTGGCTTTGTACAGGGTGTTGAAGCGAGGGAAAATGTTCGGGCTCTTGGAAGGTCTGTCGACTTGTGTGTGATTGCAATTCCTGGCGCTTTTGTTTTGGACGCTGTTCGTGACTGTGCGGATAATGGTTGTAGGCATCTTGTTATTATTTCTGCGGGATTTAAGGAAGTTGGGGAAGAAGGAAAAAAAAGAGAAGAAGAACTTAAGGCACTTATTACTGAGAGAAATCTTAAGGTCATTGGTCCTAACTGTCTTGGTATTTTAAATGCTGAAACGGGTCTCAATAGTTCTTTTGCACGCGACATTCCAGACTTTGGCGGGATTGCACTTATTTCTCAAAGTGGGGCCGTTATTGATGCCATTATTGATTGGAGTTTCAAACAGAGAATTGGTTTTTCCAAGGTTGTGAGTCTTGGAAATATGGCTGGTGTTACGGAGCTGGAACTTTTACAGTATTTGGCACAGGATCCTAAAACTTCTTCCATTGTTTTTTACATGGAAACTTTAAGTCAGGGAGAAGAGTTTAGTTCTGTCCTGCGTGAGGTTTCTAAAAAAAAACCTGTTGTGATTATTAAGCCCGGACGTAGTGAAAATGCAAAGAAGGCAATTGGTTCTCATACGGGATCTCTTGCGCAAGATGGCGTTCTTGCTGAAACTCTCATTTCTTCGAGCAATGGTATTTTGGTGAAGGACTTGTCGGAGCTGTTCTCTGTACTTGTTGCTTTGAAGTTGAAGAGAAGACCAAAGAAAAAAAGTCTTGTTCTTTTGACGAATGCTGGCGGACCCGGAGTTATTGCAACGGACCTTGCCGAACAAAGTTCTTTTGAGTTGTACGGATTTAATGAAACGGAAAAGGGACTTTTGAGTTTTCTTCCAAAGGAGGCTTCTTTGAATAATCCTATTGACATGCTTGGTGATGCTCGCTCGGACAGGTACTCCAAAACTTTGCAGATGCTCTCGCGCAATGAAAATATTGGGGCCATTCTTGTTCTGCTTACTCCGCAAATTATGACAGACGCTTTGGAGATTGCCAAGTCTATTGTCGAGATTGCTAAGGATGCTAAGCCTGCTATCGCTGCGTGTTTTCTTGGACAAAAACAAATTAGTTCTGCTCTGGAGTATTTTGATGAAGCGCATTTTCCTTCTTTTCAAACTCCGCATGAAGCGCTCAAGGCTTTGGACTATTTGTACAAGTATGAAACTTTTGAGTATGATGATGGTGAGTGTGATTTCTCTGTCGATGCCGAAAGAATTGAAAGTGTTAGGAAAAAACTGGAAGGTAAGGAAGGACTTTTGGATTATGATTTGACGAGGGAAGTTCTTGGTGCCTTAGGAATTGAGATGATGGAAAAATATGTGTTGCATAGGAGTGAGGACATGTTTGCTTTGTCGCTTGACCCAAATTCGTCGTATGTTCTCAAGGTTGATTCAAAGGAGATTATTCACAAGAAGGATGTTGGGGGTATTGTTGGCGGTGTCAGAAAAAGGGATTTTGAGGACAAGGTTGTCGAATTTTTTGAAAGGATGAAATCAGTTAGTTCTGATTTTTCTGTTACGGTTGAGCGAGAGGTTGAGGGTGTTGAGGTTATTATTGGTTTGAAGCAGGATGAGAGTCTTGGGCATTTTGTTATGTTTGGTCTTGGTGGAACTTTTGTTAGTTTGTTCAAGGATGTCTCTTTTGCTCTGGCGCCTTTGTGTGAAAAGGATGCTTTGCGGCTGGTATCTTCGACAAAGGCAAGTACTTTGCTCAATGGTTACAGAGGCTCAAAACCTTGTAACACAAAAGCTCTCTTTGACGTGCTTGTACGAATTTCTCACTTACAGGGAATTTTTGAAGAAATAAAGGAAGTTGATCTTAACCCTGTCATTGTTGACGAGCATGGTGCGTACTTGGTTGATGTGAAACTTTTGGTCAAACACTGAAGTTTCTTTTAGCGTCTCCAAAGCAGAATTATGCTCAGAAGCACGAGCGCCAAAGTTATGGGAATGAGTGTGAGCTTCTTTGTACTTGGTGTTTCATACTCTGTCGTTTGTGTAGTTTCGAGTTCTTCTTTTTTCTGTGATGAACTTTTTTCTTCCGTTTGTACATAGGTGAAATTTTCTTTGAGATAGATTGGACTTGTTCTTCCTGACTTGTATATGCGACATGTTAGTGTCAGATTATTTTCTTCGTTTTCTAATTTCTCTGTGAGAAGTTCAAGCTGAAAGTTTGGTGTGTTAGTCCCGTTTTGTTCTTCTTGTGTTGAAACGAGAGTTCTTACTTTGTACACGTAGCATGTGCTGTTTATTTCCTCTGTCGCTTGCAAGCTCAGAAGCAGTGTTGTTCCTTCCAGACTTTTGTTTGCGATTGTTACGTTGAACTTTGTTTTTTCGGTTTGTTCATTGCTTTGCAAAAGTTCTTCTTTTCCAAGCTCAAAACTGTACTCGTCGTGTTTGTCGAGTCCTTCTAAGAGCAAGATATTTTCTCCTTCTTCTGCTTCAAAGGAAATTTTGTTCTCTTGCTCTTCAAATTTTTGTAGTTGAGTTGTGAAGATGAGTTTTTTATTATGGTAAAGGTAGACAGAGCGCTTTGTCGTGTCCTCTCCTTTGTATATTGCTATTTGAATAGTCCCCGTTTCTTGGAGTGTTTCTTTGTTAAGAATTTCCAAATTTGAATCAAAAGAATGTTCTTCTTCGTCCTTTTCAGTTTCTTCTTCTTTGTCGAGTTCTGAGTTATAGAAGAGAACTTTTTTTTGCACTTGAACTTTGCAAGGTTCTTCTTGCTCAAGAAAAATTATGTAGTAGCCATTTTCTTTTGGCGTGAAAGATTTTTCCCCTTGCACTGTCGTCACTATCTTCTTTTTTACCTCTTCCGCATCTTCATTCTCAACCCAGTATTCAAGTGAGGTTTTGTCGCTGCTGCTTATGGTAAAAAGAATCTTCTCTGAAAAAAGATCTGTCGTTGTTTTAATCTTCGGTGATTCACAAACTTGACTTTGCTCTTGAGTTAAGGAAAGCGTGTTTGTCGTCGTGCCGTCAGAAATAGATATTTTTTCACTTGAAGAACTCAGCCCCAAAGCAGAGAGTTGTGGATAAAATGATGTGTACACATTCGTGTTTTCATCTTCTTCTTCCCGGACATAGTTGTTTGTGAAAAGTATTTGAGTTGCTTTACTCTGCCTCGTTATTTTTTTGTACATAACAGACTTTTGCTCATCGATTGTCAAGGTGAGAAAATCTGGCTGCTCGCTTGCATTTGTCAGGAGAAGGTATTCTGGCGCTGTTCTTGAATAAGCTTTGAGTTCGTAAGCTTGCGTCGTACAGGAAAGGACGACCAGAAGGAGAGGCAGAAAAACAACTTTGTCCATGGAAGGAATTACTCTGAAATAATTTTTGAAAATAAATTTTTGGCTTTAGAAAAGGACATTCCTTTGTCGTTTGTGGAAATTTTTAGGATAAAGTTTCCTGACTTTTGAAAAGAAAAAGTCTAGAGAAGAAAAAAATGTGAAGAGAGAAAGAGAGAGAAAAATCTTATTTCTCTTCAAAGAGTGATAGAACTTCGAAGAGAATATCTTCTTTGAGTTTGTTTGCCATTACTTGAATGCCGAGTGGAACTTCGTCGTTTTCTAGTTTTACTTTTTCTTTTGGTACGACTCCTGCACAAATCCCTGCAAGGTTTGCTGGAATGGTGAAAGCATCGTAGGCATACTCTTCCTCTGGCGTGAGTTTTGTTCCGAAAATATGAGGAAGCTTTGGCGTTACGGGGGAAATGATGCAATCGACTTGGGTGAATACTTTGTCGAAGGCTTGCGAAATAAGTTCTTTTGTTGCCAAAGCTTTTTTGTAGTAGGCTCCGTCGTACTCTGAACGAGAGATTTCTTTTCCCCCTAAAATTCTTCGTAGTGCTTCGTTGCCGGTGGTGTCTTCAATGACTTTTCCGTACTTTATGGAATCAAACTTTCGTGTACCTGAAAAAAATTCAGTGTAAACTAAGGGATAGTAAGCTTGGATTGCTAATTTGATGGATTCCCCAAGTGAAACTTCTTGTATTGTGTGTCCTTTTTCTTTAAGTTCTTTGCAGGTGCTTTCAAACATAGATTTTATTTCTTTGTCGTGAATGAGCTCGTCAAATTCTTTCACTCTTCCTATAACGAAGTTCTTCTTTGCAGAAAGATGCTCAGTGTAATCTGGAACTTTGTCTGGCAGTGTTGTTGCGTCATTTGGCGATGGGCCTGCAATTACGGAGAGTAAAAGTGCTGATGCGTAGAGATTGTCTGTTAATGGTCCGACCTGATCTAGGCTCATTGCAAGATCAATCAAACCATGACGAGAAACTCTCCCATAACTTGGTTTTATTCCGACAATCCCACAGTGCGACGCTGGGTTTCGAATACTTCCTCCCGTGTCTGTACCGAGCGCTATGTCGCAAAAGTCTGCTGCGATTGCTGCTGCCGGACCCGAGGAAGAACCTCCTGGAATTCTGTCAGGGCATTTAGGATTGAGAGTTTTTCCGTAAGCTGAGTTTTCTCCACCTGAACCCGAGGCAAATTCATCACAGTTCAAAGAGGCAATGATAATTGCATCTTCGTCGAGCAATTTCTGTACGCAGTCTGCATTATAAGAAGAAGTAAAGTTTTCAAGAGTTTTTGAAGCACATGTAGCCCCGAGCCCAATAGCCGTGATATTGGACTTAATACATATAACAAGCCCAAAAAGATGACCAAGCTTTTCTTTGGCAGCTCGCTTTTTGTCGAGTGTTTTTGCTCTGTCGACGGCTGCTTTGTTAAGTTCAAGAACAATATTATATTTTTCGTTACTTTTTTCTAGGTTTGACAAAAAATATCGAACATTTTCTTCGCAAGAGAGTTTCCCCCTTTGCAAATCGAGACACTTTTCTCTAAAATTGCTGCTATTTACCATAATCCTACGGATGAAGTGACCCTTATAAATATTTCTTGCAGAGACATTTTGTAAAAATATTTGAAAAATCCCCCTTGACTTTCGGACTGTTTTTCAAATTCCACCACTGAGTTAGGTTTGCGAAGGTGAGAGAGAAAAAAGACCAAAAAGATATCTTGATAATTTGAATAACATCAATTTTTAGCAATTTCTTTGCTGCCACACCAGGCCAAATTTTCCCCATAATATTACAATTTTAAAAATAAATAACAATTAAAAAGAAAAATAAACTAATTATAAGACTTATTTTAAATAAATAGAATATATAAGAGAACAAATTACATTATTTTTATATAAATAAGTAGAGAAAGAGAAAACTAGACCAAAAAGACAAAAATAAAGATAAAATACTTGTTAAAAGAATAAATAAGATCCAAATAATAAAATAAAGACAATATAGGCATTAAAATTGATAATTGGGGCCCAAATATTACTAAAAGCCCCAATAACCCACAAACAAAGAGAGAAAAAAGAGAAAACAGACAGAGTTATAAACAATGAAGAAAGAAGAAAACCATGGAAACATTTCTCTACCAGACGGACAGAAAGCAAAGAGAAGATGGAGTCGAGATCAGTTTATATTTCATAAATGAAAAGAGGGAAAGCACAGCAAAACTTGAAAAAATTGATTACATAATCTTGGCAGAAAAAGAAAAATCTCTCGCTTTCTTACCAAAAAGTCCTTTTATTACAATCTCCGAGAGAAAATTCAAGGACAGAGAAGAAAAAGAAGTGAGCGAAATCCACGTGAAGAACAAAGAGATGTTTGATTACATTAACACAGTATTTAGAGAGCAAGGAGTACAAAGCTATGAAAGAGACTTAGCTGAAGACATACGCTACCTCATAGATAAGAAGGTTAAAGTCTTGAAAGGAAAAAACTTCCCAAACCTCACAACAGCTAGCCTCGACATCGAAACACAAGGCACGGGAGCCGACACCCAAATTCTTAGTGCTGCACTCTCATCCCCAGAAAAAAAAGAGCTAAACAAGGCATTTCTTAATTGTTCAGAATTAGATGAGAAAACAAGAAAAGAACTCAGAAAACAAACAAAAGAAGAGTTTGAAATCATAGAACTTGAGACAGAGAAAGAACTTCTTGAAACACTTTTTCATTTCCTGAGAGAAAGCAAAATTCAACTTATTCTGGGCTGGAACGTTATTGATTTTGACTTTACAGTTCTCAAACAGAGAGCCGAAGCACACAATGTACATTTTTGTCTTAGTCCCCATACAGAAGAAGTGTGCACTATTCGCAAAAGTACTAGCTTTTTTCGTTCAAGCACCATGCTCTGTCCAGGAGTCCTCGTTTTTGATGCAATTGACCTCATAAAAGGGAATTTCATAGAATTTGAGGACTACAAGCTCGAAACTGTTGCCCAAGAAGTTCTTGGTGAAGGCAAAATTGACGTCTTTGAAGGACAAGAGAGCGAAGACAAATTGGCTGCGATTTCAGAACTCTACAGAAAAAACCCTGCCAAACTCCTCAAATACAATTTCAGAGATTGTCAGCTTACAGATAGGATTTCGAGTAAACTTAGATTGCCCAGTTTGATGATGCAACGTTCAGCACTTAGCAACACCCCCCTTATGAAAATACGCTCACCTATTGCAACTCTGGACATTATGTACCTCAAAAAGCTCCACGAAAGAGGATATGTTGCCCCAAGTATCTTCCATAGCAGCGTCGGAGCAACCCCCATAGAAGGAGCTTTCGTTATTGAACCGGAGAAAGGATTTTATGAAGACGTTTTTGTTTTTGATTTTACTTCTCTGTACCCATCAATAATTATGACTTTCAACATCGACCCTTTTACATACAGCAAGGGAGGGAGCATTGAAGCCCCAAATGGAGCACGATTTCTAAGAGAAAAAGGAATTTTACCCGAACTTATTGAAGAACTGTTTGCACTGAGAACACAAGCAAAAAAAGAGGGAGACGAAGTTAAAAGCCACGCCCTTAAGATCACCATGAATTCTTTTTATGGATCTGTCGCATCACCCAAATGTCGCTTCTACAATAAAGAAGTCGGAGAAGCAATTACTGCTTTTGGCCGCAAAATCATTCAAGAAACGAAATCATTTCTGGAATCTAACTCTCATTCTGTCGTTTATGGAGACACAGACTCAGTTTTTGTTATGAGTAAAGAAAAAAAGAAAACACTTGAGGAGAAGAAGGCTTTTGCAAAAGCATTAGAGAAGCAGATTAACGAGTTTTTTCGGAAATGGTGTGAGAACAAGTTTGGCGTTGAAAGTAAGTTGAGTATCAAGTTTGAAAAGCTTTTTGAACATTTTTTTATCGCCTCGAAGAAAAGATATGTCGGCTATGACGCACTTAGCCAGAGCACAAGTTTCACAGGGATGGAAGCTGTAAGGGGAGATTGGACAGATCTTGCCAAAAGTTTTCAAGTAAACTTGGTAAACTTAATTTTCTCCGCTGCTAAGAAAAGAGAGATAGAGGAAGCAATTTTGCAGACAGTCAAAGATCTTCGTGAGGGAAAGCTTGACGAAACCTTAGTATATAAGAAAAAGATTACAAAGAACTTGTCTGAGTACACGAAAACGACACCACCCCACGTTAAGGCTGCCAGAGAACTTACAGATTTCAAAGGTAGACTTGTTGAATATGTCATGACAAAAAAGGGACCTAAACATATTTCTCTTCTGACAAAGGATGATGAAATTGATTATGAACATTATGTTGAGAAGCAACTTAAGGGCGTTAGCGACGACATCCTTGGAGCGTACGGACTTGACTTTGACGCGGTTGTCAAGAAGAATAAACAAGGTTCACTTACTCAATTTTTCTCGTGAACTGGAATTCTTTGTAATCTGAGATTTTCGGTAAACTGTAACTACTCGTAATCTGAGACAACTCTTTAAGAGAAGAAAAGGAGTCATTTTTTTATGGCAAAAGTTATCTGTGTGAAAATTTCAAAGGGTGGCGTCGGAAAAACAACTTTGTCGAGCAATCTTGGAGCCATGCTTGCTAAAAAAGGCTTTCGAGTTCTCCTTATTGACTTGGATTCTCAAGCAAATTTGTCGCGCACATTTGTTAGAAAGTTTGAGGAAGGAAAGTATACGAGTTCGCATTTTCTTGGCGATGGCATTCTTGATTTGAACTTGCTTAGGTACAATGTCGACAAAGGTCTGGACATTATTGTTTCTGACATTGGACTTCAAGAGGTCGCTAAGTTTCTTGAGGGAAAGGGAAACTATTATCGTCGTTTACATGAACTTCTTGAAAGTAAGAGCATTTCCGAAGAGTATGACTTTGTCCTTCTTGATTTGTCGCCAGGCGTTGCAGACAGTTTGACACAAATGGCTTTGTTTGCGTCGAGCCTTTTGGTGAGTCCTGTTCATTTTGATACAGACTCTTTGTCCGGACTTGTGCTTACGATCAACGATATTTCTGCTTTGTACGAGTCTGGCGTTCTGGAGAGAGACTTGAAATATTTGGTTGTTCCTAATAGATATGATAGAAGATTTGCAAAGGACAATGAAACTATTATGAAGATGATTTATGAAAATCTCGAGAAGGAATTTATTGCTGAACCGATTAGAGAAAATTCGCATATCAGAAAGGCAAGGATGCTTGGAATGAGCGCTGTCCACTACGAACTTGCACCGGAAAGAGCAAAGGAACATAGGCGTGCTGTTGAAGATTTTGATTGCCTTGCACAAAAAGTTCTGGAGATGGTTGGAGTTGAAAACCGAGAATTGGAAGTTGTTTCTGAGGAGGTTCTTGAAGCATGAGCGAGGAAGTTCAAAATCCTTTCGAGTTGAAGAAAAGCACGACGAACTGGGCAGACATGGCAAAGAAAAGACTTGAGCAAGGAAATTCTGAGCAAACCGAGAAAACTCAAAAAACTGGGTCTTCGAGTAAACCTCGTGTTGCGAAGTCTTTCAAGATTTTTCCAGGAGATTTGTCGCGCGCTTTTGATAAAAGAGTCAATAAAATGCAAGTTCATTTTGATGATGAAGGAAAGGAGAAAAACTTTGTCGACTCGGGAAAGTATGTGATGTTTCTCATGGCTTTTGCTGAAAGGTACGGAGTTTGGGATATGTACACGGAGGTTGACGGCAGCGGCGACATTAGTCTGGATGCTGAAAAGCTCAAGGACTTTGCAAAGAAACTTTTAGAGAGTAGAGATTAGGGAAACGAGCATAGGGATCTGAGAAGGAAGAATTATGAGCTGCGCCGAATAAAGTCGGAAAGTGAAGTGAATTTTTGCTTTTCTTCCTCTTGAAGGCCCTCTTCGTTTTGTTCTTCTCTTGGAAATCGTTTGAGAAAAAGACTTGCGATGATGTCTTTGTCGGAAATTCCTGCTTCTTCGCAACGAAAGGAGAATCGCTCTAATTCTGTTTTGAGATCAAGATTTTGTCGCGGCTTGAACTCTCTTATGAATTGCAGTGTTGCTGGACAAAGGTAACCGCCCGCTACTTTGTACGCTTGTTTTGGTTTGCTTGCTAGATCTTCTTTTTTGAGATTGTACATGTACAGGAGATAGTCTGTGTAGTCGTCCAAAAGTTCGTCAAAGGAAACTTCTAGTTTGTACTTTGTGAAGTCTTCTTGTTTTTTTGAAAGGTATTCTTCAAAGGAAATGAAATGGAGTAATTGTGGAGATGTTATTTTCCCGCAGTATATGTCGTGCTTTTTTGTGTATTTTGCTCGCTCTTTTGTCGCTTTGCCCGTTCCCTGTCTTGGAGATTTTCGGCAAAGGCTTCGTTTGTCGCGCTTGTACAGTGTTTCTCTAAGATAGAGATATTCCAGATTTTCATATTTTGGGATGCGTTTTATCCAAAGCATTTTCTTTTGTCTGCTGCTTTTTTGGCGGCGGATTTGCTTAAAACTCTTTGCCTTTCTTCTGGGGGGTAAAAATGAGAAAGGAGAATGGTGAGAAGGGATTAGGGAAGAGAGAAAGGAGAATAGGGAAAGAGAGCAGAAAAATGGGAAGAGGGGAAAGAGAATGGAGAAAACTTTAGGCCACATCAAAGAGTTTTTTCATGATGATAGAGTTGATAAGTGAGAAAAGAATGTAGGTTCCTAGCCAGCCAAATGTTGTGAAACCGAGATTTAGAAATTCCCCCATGTGTCCGTACAGAGTCCGCACGAGAGAAAAAACTAAAATTAAGGGCACCATCGTCACTAACATAATTTTTGGATTCATCGCATGTTTCATATTTTCAAGATTTTTTGCCATAATTTCTTGTTGGAGGGCCTGAGCTTTTTTTGGATCTTTTGTTAAGTGCTCTCGCATTTTTTTCTGCAGAGTTTTCATTTCTTTTCGTAGCGCTTTTATTCTTACTTGATCGCTAAGGTATTTGTTAACAAGAGTTGAGAATGTGGCTGTGACAAGAGTGATAAGAAAAATATCTAATATCGGATTTACTGTAAATGGTGCTGCGTATCCAAAGAGGGTTGCGGTCTGATTGATGGTTTCGTTCAGAATTGTCTGATTCATCTTATTGTGTTTGTTGAAAGCTCATTTATAAAGCTTCGTTTGGGCAGTTTTTTGACTTCCCTTTGTGCTAAGACATAATTGATGAACGCTTAAAGTTTTGGATGTATCTTTCAGCTGGAACTTTATAGTAAATCCCTTGATGAATTCGTTTCTCGTTATAAAAGGCAATGAATTCATCGAGAGTATTAAACCTTTCGTCGAATTCTAATTTGTAGGTTCCAAACCATCTTTCTACCTTCCCATTTGTTTGTGGGTGATTCACCCTGCCCAGAATGTGCTTAATGCTATTCTGGTTACAAAATCGAGTAAAATTATGTTTTGGATCACCTCGATTCTGAGTATTTGTGAAATGAGTTCCATTGTCTGTAAGTATCTCTTTGGGCTTGCCAGATTTGGCAATCGCATTCTGGAATGCCAGAATAGTGTTTTCGGTTGTTGCATTTTCGAAGTATTCTGCATGAATAAGAAAACGAGAATAATCATCTAGAAACGCAATGATCTGTTTACCTGTAAATGGGCATTGTGACCAGTCTGTGTGCCATAATTCGTCTTTAGAGCTACGCTCATATCTGACGAACTTTATTTGCTCAGGACGAGTTCTCTTGTTTAATTGGAGACTGTTCTTTTTCAGAACTTTCTGTATTTGGCGTTCGGAAACTCCAAACCCTTCTTCATCAAGAAGAAGCTTGATTCTTTGTGACCCCATTTTGTATTGCTTCCAGATTTTGACAACTAAGTCTTGGAAGCTTTGATTTATTTCTTTTTCTTTTGGACCTCGTTTCTGAGGCTCAACAAAAGTCGCACCACGTCTCTTGTATGCTTCAAACCAAGAGCTAAGAGTAGATTTTGGAACTTCTCTAATCTTTGAGAGATAAGAAAGAGAATACCAACCTCCTTCAAGAGTTTTCACACAACGAAGTTTGAACGTTTGATTGTATGTTTTTTGTTTCATTTCTCAAAATAACGAGAAATTCATCAAAAAAGGAGGCGTTCATCAATTATGTCTTAGCACATTTTTGACTTCCCTTCAGTTTCCACAGCTAGATATTTAAACTTTTGAAACATTCTTTTTTTATGGGCATATCACGACAAGACCTTTTTCTTCAATCAAAGGGATTTGAACGCACCACGTTTGCAAAAAAAAAGATTATTCTTGTAGGCTGTGGCGGCATTGGGTCTGTACTTGCAGAACTTTTGGTTCGCGGTGGTTTTTCAGATCTGATTTTGCTTGATGGCGATGTTGTTGATGAAAGCAATTTACAAAGACAAATATTTTGCTCTCAAAGTGTTGGCAAAAATAAGGCCCTCGCCCTCTTAAAACGTCTTTTATGTATTAACAATAAACTGAAAGTTGAAGCAGTCCCTCGCTTTTTGTCGGCTGAAAATCTTGCTGAGGTTTGTACTGATGCTGCTTTGATTGTCGATGCTAGCGATAATTTTGAAACGCGAAGATTAATTGATGATTATTGTAAGAGAGAAAATATACCTTGGCTTTACAATGGCGCTGAGGCCGGACAGTGTTGTTCTTGTTTGTTTCAAGGAGAAAGCTCTGCCTTTTCAAGAATTTTTTCTCAGGTTGGTGAAAGTAAGGGTTGTAGTCAGAATGGCGTGCTTGCTTCTACAACATTTGCAGCTGCTTCTTTGGCATACCAAGAAATTTTGAAATTTTTTCTTGGCGTTTCAAAGAATGAACTTGTTAAGCTTGATTTGTGGGAAGGAAAGATTGAAAAAGTTCGCTTTTGAGGAGTTCTTATGATTTTATCTTCTTTGATTAGAGCTCGATTTCTTCGTAGATACAAGCGCTTTTTTGTGGACTGCCAACTTGAAAATGGGGAAGTTATTACTGCACATTGTCCTAATTCTGGTTCTATGAAATCTCTTTTGGATGAAGAGAATGGGGTTTTGATCGAGGATGTTTCTTCTCGGGGCGGAAAATTGAAGTACAAACTCCATTTTGTTTTTGTTAAAAAGAGTTCGGCGTGGGTTCTTCTCAATACTATGCTACCTAATGTTCTTGTGCGTGAAGCTATTGAAATGGGCTCTGTTTGTGAACTTGCTGGATATGAACTTCTTCGTCCTGAAGTTAAGTATGGTGTTGAAGGTTCGCGCATTGATCTTCTGCTGGAATCTTCGTCTCGTCCACCTTGTTTTGTGGAAGTCAAAAATGTGACTTTGCTTGAGGAAGAGGATGAAAAAAAGGGAATTGTGCGTTTTCCTGATTCTGTTAGTTCGCGTGGTGCAAAACATTTACGAGAACTTTGTACAGAGGTAGAAAAGGGAAATAGGGCTGTCATGTTCTATCTTGTTGATAGAGAAGATGGAAACTTGTTTGGCATTGCTGGACATATTGATAAGAAATATAAGGAAGAATTTGAGAAGGCTCTTGAGTCTGGCGTCGAAGTTTTGGTGTACAAGGCGAGCTTTGTCGTAAGCCAAGCTGAGGCTTTGTACTGGCGCTGTGAAATTGCGGTGAGTGAAAGATTGGAACTTGAAAAAATGAAGAAATCTTGAAATCTGAGTTTACTTGGAAACTTGATATGAACGAGAAAGGTCACCCAAAGTTTTTTCAAGGTAATTTATTGGCGGAAGAGCTAGAGTTGTAATTGCCCAATTTGCTCCCTCCAAAAAACAACCTATGTCACAATACAAAATTTCACGAAAGACAGTTCCCCTCCTGCCTCCTCTTTCTAAGTCGTGCCATTTTGATAGATACACTCCTGCCCAATCATCAGTTAACTCCCCTAGGTTTTCAACACCTTTCCTCATTTTCCCCACTCCTGTTTCTATAAGAGACACTAATCCTGCCATACGAGTTTTCTTTTTCCTTCTCTTTTATACTTTTGGAAAGCAGTTACTGAACAAACTCCAAACTTAGTTTGTTTTTCTTGGCTTGCTCTTCTAGGTGCTTTTTGAAATTGTCGTAAAGTTTGTCTGCTGACTTTGCGTCGTCGTGTGTGATACGTACGCCAAAGGTTCCTGCTGCAAGATAAGTTATTGCTATTTTTTCATAGGAAATTGCATCCAGAGCTCTTTTTATAGCTTCTTTTATCAAATCCACTCCTTCTTTGTCCTGTGATGTTAGGTGAAATTTTTTCTTGAATACGACTTCTTCTGGCTTGATTTTGTCGTTAATGAGTTTTACGAATACTTCTTGCTCTTTTTTTGTCAGTTTCTTGAAGATGGAAATTTTTTTGTTGTCGAGCATGATGTCGTAAAGTGCTTCGAAGACTGTTTCGTAATTATCAAAGATGACTTCGTAGGTTCTTTCAAAAAGTTCATCTTTTGAGACTTTGAGTTCTGTTGCTGCATCTTGGTAAAATCTATCGGAGTACTCTTCTTTTTTGACTTCTTCTAGTTTGTCGCGCATGACGGGAACGGGAACTCGTCTTAGGGAAACATCTACTCGATTGTTTTTTTCGTCGACTCTGAGAACTTTACAGATGATAACTTTGTTTTCTACGACGTGGTCTCGCAGGTTTCGGATTCTTCCTGGTGCAATTTCTGCTATGGTTAGGACGCCTTCTTTGTTGTACTCGTCAAGGCTTACGAATGTTGTGTTTCCGTAAATTTTCTGTACTGTACATTTAACAATTTCGTTTATCTGAGGAAATCCGTCTTTTGTGTATAACATAGCTTTGTGAGTTGCTGCGATTTTAAAAATGTTGCTGGGAGAGAAACAATAATCAAAAGAGTAATACATATAAAAAAAATTGAATTTTATACCTTAAACTTTGAGGAAGTGAAAAATAATGAAATTGAATCTTGAACAGTGTTTAGATGCTTACCATAGCTATTATGGAGATGACGCGGATGGTGGCTCCCGAATTCCTAATCAAATCTTGAAAAGACCAAATGGAAAGAAAGGCATTATGGCTTCAGATTTGGGTGAATACATAGAAGGATTGGGAGAGGAAGTGGAGAAGTTATTTAGGAAGCATCAAAACTACTTTCAGTTTCAAAAAACTGCTCAGCAAATTGAGAGACAACTTGAAAGAATAGGGCTGAATATGGGAGATGTGTACCACATAAGTGGACGAAATAGCGATATCATTTCTCTTTCTCAGTATGTCGAAGAAAGAAGAGATGAATATGAATTTAAAGACCGCTTTGGTTAAAGCTTCTTTTTACTTGATTCTTCGTATTTGCTTTGTGATGTAGTTTGGAGACTTCTCTTCTTCTTTTGTCTTGAGGAGCGTTTCTATTGCAGTTGCCGATTGTTTTTTCTGTTCTGTTGTTGCGTCAAAAAGAGAAATGAGGGCTTCGTACTGGACGGAGTTTTTTATGTCGCTTGCTTGTTTTGCAATGAGTGTTATGATGTGCACAAGTTTGTACTTTTTTGTGAGTTTTAGATTTTGATTGATTCTCCCCATATCTTTTGCTGCAAAATATGACTTTGATTTTTGCAAACTGCCTAGGCTTGATAGAATTGCTTGGTCTTTTTCTTTGGCGAACTGGCAGAGTACGTGATTGAGGCCTGAATTGAAGTGGTGGACAAAGTCTGTTTTTGGGAGGTATTTTGTCGTGTGTGGGTCTTTTAGTATGTCGATTTGTGTTTGTTCTATGAAGTAGCGATTGACTTTGTTGAGTCCTCCTTGTCCTATGAGGATGTCACATTCTTGTTTGAGGCTGTTTACTGTGCCTGTCGTGCTGTTGTCTATGGAAGAGAGAATTACTTTTATTGCTGTTTTTTCTGGTTTTAGCTCGCTTTTTCTTTTTCTGAATTTTTCAATTTCTGCTTTATTTTTTTGCTTGTTGCCTAGCTCTATGGTGAAAAGTGTGATGGTTTTAAGCTTCCTTTTTTTTGCGGCTTCTTTTGTTTGTTTGTAAAATTCGTTGTCTTCGAGGAATATGTACATAGCTTGGTGTATATGCAGAGTTTTATTAATATTGGCTTCTTTTTTTTTTTACCTTCTCTTAGCTTTTTTCTCGGCTTTTGAAGGGACAGCCCGCCACAGTGAGGATCCTGGCATGAGAATCTGACGTCATTGTCTTGCTATGATTGCTTTTCAGGGTTAGTGCTGCGGGCATCACGTTCTTTGTTCTGGTCTGTTTTTGGCTTGCCCCAAGTTTTATAAAATTCTGGTCTTTTACTTTTGCAGAGGTTTTTTTTACTAAAATGATTGATAATGCTGTTTTTCCTCGTTATGCGTATGTTGGTATTGTTCGGGTCAAGGTTATGGGCCATGTGGAAGAATCTGACTTGATCGGTGCTTTTTTTCATGATACAAAAAATGTTCTCAAGGGGAAGCTTGATTTGCAAAAGCTTAGTGAGGAGCAGAAAATCGGAAGGATTTCTGTTAAAAAAAGATATGAGAGAGGTGCTAGTTTTTTCGAGTGCAAACTTTTGTTCGCTCTTGATAAACAGGAGGTAGCTTTTGTTTTGGCGGCGCTTGAGAGTATTGAAAAAGTTGCTCACAGTCCTTGCTCTGTACGCGTGTTTAGTCTTGGTGAGTGTGAACCTGAACGTGAAAAAAAGATTAGAACTAGGGCCCTTGAATTGGAAAAAACCTTTTTTGGAAATGAGGACAAAAAGGAGCTCAAGAGTTCTGCGCCTGTTTTTTCTTATGATAGGGGCGCTATTTTCTCTGGACCGCGTCTTGCTCAGGCTGAGGAAATTATTCTTGTCGAGGGTCGCGCTGATGTGAGGAAACTTCTGAGTTTTGGAATGGAAAATGTTCTTTCTGTGAATGGCGGACACATTTCCCCGAAAATTATTTCTTTGTGCAAGGACAAGATGGTGACTGTCTTTTTGGATGGCGACAGAGCTGGGAGGCTTGTTTTTGAGTCTTTGAAGGAAATTGTTCCTCTTCACTATGTTTGTTTTGCTCCAAGGGGAAGGTCTGTCGAGGACTTGTCCTTTGACGAGGTTGCGCAGTGTTTAATGAATAAGAAAAAGTTTTTGCATAGAAAAGATTTTTCCCAAAGTGATGAAAGAAAAATGAGAACTAGTTTTCCAAGAAGAACTGCTAGAACTGAAACTGGACGGGAAAATAATTCTTTTCAGGAAAGGAGATCTTTTGGAAGAGAGAAAGAAGCTTTTCCACAAAAAACTCATTTTGACAGAGTTCAAGATCGGGAAAGAGTTTTGTTTCAGGCTCTCTCTTTTCGTCCTTGTGTTGAGAAAATTGCTGGAAAATCTGAGTTTGTCCTTGCTAATCTTAAGGGGGAGGTCTCTGTACACGGACATGTGAGAGACATTCTTCGCGCTGATGTTGCTTCTTTCAAGAGTCCTGTTCTGGTTGTCGATGGGGTGTACGAAGGAAGTCTTAGCAAAAAAATTAACGGTTCTGGTGTCAAGCATGTTCTTTGTAAAAAGGTTGGAAACTATGTTAGGGATCCGAGGGTTCGTGTCCATAGCTTTGACGAGATGCTGATGTGATAGCTTAATTTTTTCTTCTAATATTAGTTTTGTTCTCAGTGAGAAACATTTTGTTTTTACTTTTCCTTCTTCTTTATGGAGAGTCCAGAAAAAGAATTGAACGCCAGAACTGGGATTTGAACCCAGAATTCCTTACGGAACCGGTTTTCGAGACCGGCGCAATACCGAATTATGCGATCCTGGCAAACTGAAATGTTTGTAAGAATTGTAGACAAACTTTTCTTTATAATATTTAGTGATAAGTAAAAAAATTGTTCTAAAACATACCTATCCCAATCGGAGTAGAGCTCCGAGACATTATGGCAATTTTCAAGATGCAATTCTAACTATTGTTTGAAGATACATCGCATCGGCAAGTCTGGATAGGTATTCTTAAAACAATAAAGCACACTACTTGCACTTGCGTTCAAGGCAAAAAAGCAAATTGAAAATTTCGAAAAACTTCAGTTTTTGATTCCATAGGCGAGGATTATCATATCCTGCTATTCTGCTGCAACCACCCAGTTTTGAGTAAATAAATCATATCTTGAAAATTGCTGCAGTCCCCAGCATCTCTCCATTATTTTCTTCCTTATTTCTTCAAACCCATACACATAGAGTGAGACCTTGATTTCTAGTGGAAACATAAAAGAAGGAAAAATAAAGAGAGAAATTGGGAAAAGGGAGGAAAAAAGACATATTGTCTTAGAAGAGTGTAAAATAAGTCTTTTTTTAGTTTAGAAAGAAAATAAATAGACAAAAAATATGACTGAAGAAAAGAGAGAGGACACCACAAGAAAAAAGAAAAACAACCTCTAAAAGTTAGAAAAAAGGAAATATAAAGAAAAAGTAAAAATTTAAAAATTGACGAGAGAAAAAGGAAAAACAAGACAAAGACAAATTCCAAACAAGACTAAGAACACTAAAAAGACAAATTATAGATAGTATTTAGACAAAATTCCAGACGAAATAAGAGGTTAAAAATAGAACAAAATAATTATAACTTCTTAGGGAATATTAGATTCAGAATGGAAAGAATAATTCGAAGAAAATTTCAAGGTCTTGATGCTGATTTAGGTATTCAAGCCTTATTAGTTGAGGGAAGTACTCCTTTGTTGCGCGCTATGCATTGGACTAAAGAAAAAGATTTTACTGTCTTATCAATTGCAGATGTTTGTAAGTTGGCAGGATTGGAAGGTATCAAACAAATAAGAGAAGAGCAAGAGAAGTGGAGAGGAGAAATAGCCGAAGAACGAGAGTATGGCTGTTCTCTTCTAAGAGTTGAAGGTTATACCTTATTCGATAGTTTTTTAGTTTGTCAAAGAACTCTCGAACCTTCTGATCTTTCTACTTTGTCAGATGAAGAATTTGCTAGGACTAAGTGGTTTACATTGTATGTTGCTCATAGTCCTCGCATTAATTATTCAACCATCACAAAAAATGACCCTCATTCTCTTCTTGTAGAAGGGTCTTTACTAGATGCTTTTACCTTGCAAGAATTACCTGATCTTTTTACCCTTTCGGGTTATAATGATTGTCTTTGGTTAGAAGGAGATTTAACCATAGCTAATGACACTTTGCTTGAAAGGTTATTTGGACAGAAGATTGATTCTAATACTTATAAGAATAAAATTGGAGAAATGGGGTTTAGTAGTAGATCACAAATTATTGTTGGTCCTATTCCTTTACCACAAATGAGGGCTTTTCCTATAGGATTTGGAAGTCAACTTGGATATTCGTTCTCAAATCATCCTTTTTGGTATAAAGCAGACAAACCCGATAAAGAACATAGAATTGATAGAATTCATGTTATGCCAATTATGCAGAGTAAACTTTATGGTAAGATATGATTCCTTAGCTGGGTATTATAGGTTACAATTTTGCTTTGACTTCCTAGATAGGGGTTAGAAATAGTGGCATAGAAATGTCTCGTAATGTCTGTTGTTTTGATTTGGTTCCTTAGCTGGGTATTATACTCCATAGCTCTGCTGCGATTGCCCAGCAAGGAGTTAGAAATCGCGTCTTTAAAATTGCCGTAATGTCCCGGAGTTCTGCTCCGATTGGGATAGACACATTTTAATGATTTCTTTACTTTTGGCATATATTCAGGATTTCTTTTTCTAAATCTTTAGAATCTTGAACAAAAAAATAATTAGTACTTAGTAGTAGGTGTATTTATAAAGTAATATATATCATATTTTATAAGATAGGTTTCTTTAGTTTTGAAAATGGTAGTAGATAGATTTCATGTGGAAATTGAAATGCAGCAAGCGATGAGTGAGGAAGCTAAAAAGATTTTTCCTGAATATTATGAGTTGTTAGTTCAGATTCGTTTCAAATGGTTTGATCAGGAAGGTATTGCTTGTGAAGAGAATACTTGTGATGAACATAAAGAAAAGAAGGAAGAGAAGAGTTTTGGGAGGATACAGGTAGGTAAAAGAAAGGAAAGAACTGTTGAAAGTATAAAGAAAGATGTGTATGAGAATATTGTTTCTTCTTTTAAGGGAATTAATAAAATGGAAGAATTAGAAGATGGTTTTGACTTTTATTTTGCCAATTGTAAAACTATGAGTTCATTATCAAGTTTTTTTTCTAAGAAATATTTTTGTGAAATTAAGAGATCAGCAAAGTTAACGGGTGTTGATCAGTTGCGTTCTAAAAAAACGTATAGATATTTTTTGAGCATTGTTCTTGTTAATCTCCATGCTGGTGATTTTGTTTTGTATAAGGGAGAAAAATATTTTGTTAAGGCTGTTATGAAGGGAATGGAGCTTGTTCTTGTTGATGAAAAGGGAAAGAAGGGGGTTTATCGTTATTCTATTATTAAGGATTATTTGAATAAGGTTTAGTTTTTTTTTTTGCTTTCTTAGCTTTGTATTGAGAATGGTCGAAAAACCCCAAATTTTGATTTGGTTTTTGATCTTCTCAAAATAGTTTCCAGTGGAAATTAAGGGGAGGGTCTTTGGAGTTTGTGGAATTTTTTTGACGTGGATGAAGAAAAAAACTTTTCTTTACTATTCACTACTCACAGAGTAATTTTAAAAATACTTTTTTTGATTTCTTTTTATGTTATTTTTTTCTTCAAGAAAGTCTAATATTTATGCGTTGCAAGTTTTGCTTGGGGTTATTGTTGGTGTTCTTGTTCTTTTTCTTATGATAAAAATTTTTTCAGAGGCTTTTTTGACGGGAGATGAAAATTTGGAAATTGCGAAGGCAAACGCTCAGTCTTTGAGGGATTTTGTTGAGTATAGCTCTTCTCATTCTCTTTATACGGATAGCGATTGCTTTTTTACGTTTAAGTTAAAGAATCTTGAACTTTTTCAGTATGATGAGGATGGAGATTTTTACTTTTATGTTATTCTTCCTGATGGTGTGTACATTCTTCATAATGACGATTATGATACGCTTGTCGATAGTGGTAAATTTGATGTGAAAGGTTTAGCAAAGGATAAATATTATTTTTCTAAAGCTATTCTTTTACGAAAAGATAAAACTGAGGGAGGATATTTTTTTGGTACTGTTGATTTGGATCCTTTAGGTTTGGGTTTTACAAGCATTCTTCTTGGAGAGAAAGGAACTGTTATTGAACTTGCAGACTTGGAACATGAAGCTTATATTTTGTATCCCATGTTTCGTGGTTTGAATACAAATACCTTATTTTCTGGTGAAAATAAATATTTTGAAGGCAGGGTTTATGATGATGGAATTTTGAAAAAAACAGAGGATCTTGATGGTAGTTCTTTTGTTTTTAGTAATTCTTATAGGGGGATTGGAAATGTTGCTTTTATGGCTAGTTCTGCTTCATCAGATGTTCTTATTGATTCTCAGCTTTGTTCTAAGGAGCATTTTGAGGAATTGGATAATGATGCTTTTTTTAAGAAAAAAGATAATGTGCCTATTTTTGATTTTGTTAATTATGATCTTTTTTTTACTTGTAAGGAAAATTCTCAGTATAAGTTTGAATGGACTGGAAATGAGGTTTGTAAACAAGATGATACTGTTGTTCGTTGTGATGAACTTTTTAAGGATTTGACGGCAAATGTTGTTGATTGTGATTATAAGAAGTTTGTTGCTTTGGCTGATGAATACTGTGCTAAACATAATGGTGAAAGTCTTACGCTCCTTGACAAGAAGAAATTGTCTTTTAAGGAGTCTTCTTCAAAGTATTCTTCTGGAGTTCCTTTTTCTTGTGTTTTTACAAAGAGGGATGATTCTTTTCAAAAGGATAAAACTGAAACTTATTTGGAGTCATCTTTAGTTTTCTATGATTTTGGAAAGGCACTCAATGGTTGTAGTGGTTCTGACCTGTGTGAGAGAATTTTACCGGAGGGTGGAAGGGCTTTGTTTTATGCAAAGGATAATAGTAATGTTAATATTTTGGACTATTATTCTTTTAATCAGAGATTTTTTAGGGTTATGAATAATGGCAAAGGTCAGCTTTCTTTGTATTTTTTAGGAAAGGAATTATCTTTGGATAGGGAAAATCTTGATTCTTCGAAAACAGGATGTGAAAATGAAGATGGTCTGAGCTGGATTTGGTGTCTTGGAACTTTTGATGATAATATTGATTATTTTCATGTTGAGGTTCCTGGAATTGTTGGTAGGGATTTGTATGATGTTTTTTTGAGTCGTGCTCAGTTTGTTGGTGTTCCTACTGAAGATATTGAGTATAGTGATCTTAGTGATTCATCTATCTTTATTCCTTTGTCTGTTGAGCGTCGAGAGGCGATAAGAAGTCAGAGAGCTTTTACTTTGTCGAGTGCTGTTAATGGAAATTTTGAACTGTTTTTGGAGTATGATAATGTTCCTTATTTTTATGTGGATTCTGAAAGCAATGCTGGTTATTATGGTCTTAACAAGGAAAAATTTTTGGTTAGTCCTTCGTCTGAATTTGGAAAATTTGAGATTTATTTTAAGGGGAAGTCTTATCCTTTGGTAGAGGTTGGCGTTCGTGAAGATGGAAAAAAATTTTACAAGGCGATTTTGGACAATGTTGTTGTTGATTCTGGAAAGGAAGCCAGAAGTCTTGAGGTTCTTTTGGCAGCGGATTATGTTCTTAGGTCAAGTGATTTTAAGCTTGTTCTTACGGAAAATTCTGATTCTGTCTTTAATCTTGTCTCTGGCGAAGTGCATTTGGGTGAAAAAGTTGTTACATTTAAGGATGTTAAACAGTATTTTACTTTGAAAAAAGAGAAGGATGTAGATTTGAATTCTGTCTATAGTCTTTCTTTCAATGGAATTTCTTATCCTCAACAGTTATCGTATCTTAAGGCTAGTCTTTTGAAGTATTCTGGTGAAACGGCTATAGGTGGTGCTCCTGATCTTGAGACGAACTATGTTCTTTTGAATATTGTTTCTTTGGTGGATGCTTCTTTGGCGCAGCCGGTGTATGTTAAGCTTGATGATGCTGAGGTGCGCAAGTTACTTGGTGATGAGCTTTCGAGTTCTCAGAATGATTTTAAGCTTGAGGTTGCAAATTTTGCTGCTCTTGATTCTCTCTTGAGTGCTGTTTCAGGTGAAACATATCAGGGAAAACAGGTTGTCAAATTTACTGATATTAGAAACTATTTTACTATGACGCAAATAAGGGACTCTGGCGTGCTTAATGTGTATAGTCTTTCTTTCAATGGTGTTTCTTATCCTCAAACTTTTGAGTATGTTTCAGCAATGGTATCAAGAGCAAACTTAGATGGAAGTGTTATGGTACCTGTTGATGTTGATGTGAACTATGTTTCTTTAACTCTTGTGTTTGCTGATTCTTCTTCGTCGCAGGAGGTTTATGTCAAACTTGATAAGGAAGCTTTGTATGCTCTTTTGTATGGAGGCGCGCAATAATGAAAAGCAAACTTAGGAGAGTTGGAGAAATTTCTTTTTTGATGGTTTCTGTTTTTACGCTTATTGTTTCTTTTTTTGTTGTGTATAATTTTTTTCTTAAGAGTTCAGATAAACTTGTTTCTGAAACGCAGGATCAGGCGTGTAAGGCGTATGTTGCTGTTCTTTCTGATTCGACAGTCAATGCTGCAAAGGATGCAAATGAAATGTTGGAGATTAGTGATTCTTTTTACAAACTTTTGAATCGTCGTTGTAAGGTTGATGTTGCTGAAATTGATGCTCAATCTAAGGAGCAGGTCTTTGAGGATATTGCAAAAATGGGTCTTAGGTGTTGGAAGAGATATGGTGGGGATGAATATGATTTTCTATCCTCTTGGAGAACGGAGGGAAATTGGTGTTTTACGTGTGCTCAACTTTCTTTTGATGGGAATGAGGGGGAGAGTGCTTCATACGCTTATACAGATTTTATTGAATGGGCAAAGAAAACAACGTACAAGGATGGAGATGTGGAAAAGAAGTATTACTCATCGATGGGACTTCGTTATATAGATGCTAAGGATAATGAGCTTCTTGATTTGAAGGAAGAACTTTTACCTCTTATGGAGGAAACCGACCCTTCTTTTAATTCACTTACGAATGTTGTGGCGTATCAGTATCAGCGTCTTTTGCAAATGAAATATAAGGAACTTTCGCTGGATGATAAGTTGTATGTTGTGTATCGTTTTGATAGGTATGCTTTAACGGATAAAGAGCAGTATGATGAGGCAAGATCTGATATTCTTTCTGGGGCTATAGTGGGATTGGTTGTTGGTTTTTCTGCTGATTTTGCAATAACGAGTGCAGCGGTTGGAGCTTGTTCTGTTATTGCTGTTTTTACTTCTGCTGGTTTGGGTATTCCTCTTTGTATTGGTGCTGGAGGTGTTTTAGTTGGAAAAAAGGTTGTTGGTGTGATTGAAAAGAGTTCAAAGGAACTTTATAAGATGATTCAGTTAAGAAGAGTTATGACAAAAATTAAAGGACTGCTTCGTTATTCTCGTGATGCTGCTGATGTTTCGAAAATGTACAAAACTGCTACTTTTGTTGGTAAGGAAGCAAAAATTTTGAATAAGGTTGATGAGTTCGAGTCTGGAATTAAAACATTGAAGATTCTTGCTGATGGAGCTGAGCAGGCAAAGGATGTGAAAATGTTAGCTGCTCTTAATAAACAGATTTCTTTGCTTGAGGATTTGAAACTTACAAAAATTGATGATTTGAGTGCAGCTGCTTTTAAGAGTCGCGATGACATTCTTGAATTGAGAAAATTTGTTGAGTCTTCTGATACTGCTGACTTGGTTGTCGATGGTTTTGGTCTGGTGACGGATCTTCCTAATCATATTACGGATACAAAAAAGCTTTCTCTTGATGAAATTGATAGTGTTCTTGATGCTTTTGATAAGAATGAAAAAGAAGTCCTTGGTTCTCTTGATATGGGAGCGAGTAAGTATTTCTTGAGATTGGCTGGCCTTGCTGCAAGTGGTGCTCTTGTTAGTTCTGTTTTTATGGATACTAACGAAAATAAACGACAGTACATTGATATTATGACGCGTGAAGAATATTATAGGGAGTGTGGTTTTGAGCCTTTAGAGGTTTTTGATTGAGGTGAATAGGGTGATGTCGCGTTTTTCTTTGTACTTGTCTTTTGCTTTTGGAACGTTTATTGTTTGGTTTTGTCTTGCTCTTTTTTTGTATATGCAACTTTTGTAGGAGAATTAGTTGTGAGAAGGCTTTTAGTGAGTTTTCGTTTTGAGAGGTGACAAAACTTTATCTTTCTTTTTTCTTCTTTTCTTCTATGAGAACTTTTGCTTTGGCGTCTGGATCTTCTGGAAATTGTTTTTTTGTTGAAGGTTTTGGTGGAAAAAAAATTTTGATTGATTTGGGATTGTCGTTTCAGAGAACAAAGGAGGTTCTGGCTGAGATGGAAATTTCTCTTTATGATATTGATGCTGTCTTTTTAACTCATGAGCATTCTGACCATATTGCTGGTTTTGAGAAGGCTTTGAAGGAGCTTTCTTGTCCTTTTTATTTGTCAAAGGGAACTGCTCTTGCTCTTGGTTTTGGTGATTGTAGTGTTGGTTCTATGCGTTTTGTGAAGCATCATGATGTTGTTTGTGTTGGTGAGGATCTTCGTGTTTTTTGTGTGGAGAAACCTCATGATGCTAGGGAGGCTTTGTCGTTTGTTGTTGATTCTGAAGGTTCTAAGATTGGTGTGTTCACTGATTTAGGGCATGTTCCTGATGAACTTTTACATTTGATTTCTACTGTTGATGTTCTTTATTTTGAGGCAAATTATTGTGAGGATTTTATTCGAGAGCATTGTGCTTCTTTGAGCGCTGTGTACTTGAATAGGCTTATGTCAAAACTTGGGCATTTGAGTTTGCGTCAGTGTTGTGATGCTTTGTCGCATGCGTGTCATGATGCTCAAAAAATTGTTTTGTCTCATATCTCTGAACAGACTAATAGATATGAAAGGGCTTATAGGGAGGTTGTTTCTTCTTTGTCGGCGGTTGGTAAATTTCCTAAAATTTTTGTTAGTTTTCAAGGTGAAGCTAGCGAGGTGTTTTGTCTTGAACGAAAAGAAATGTGTAGTGTGAATGGGGAAGAAAGTTTGGAGTTGCGTGATGTTGGAGTAAAGGTTGAAGATTGATTTCTGGTTGGCTTAGTTTCTGTAGGGGTTGTTTAGATTTAAGTGAAAAGTTATGGTTTTGGACAGGTGAAATTTATATAGCTTTGAAAGTTTTGCTTTTTATGGGATTGAACTTGCTTGTGTCTTGGTGGGCGGTTCTGTCTTGCTGTAATATTTAAAAAATGGGAAATAAGGATCTTCGTCTTGCTTTGATCATGCTTGGTGCCCCGGGTTCAGGGAAGGGAACTCAGGGTGAATTTTTAGAAAAATTTACTGGTTTTAAGCGATATGTTATGAGTGATATTATCAAGAAAGAACTTAGGCCCGGAAATGCTCTTTATGATAGGGTTTTTAAGCAAGGAATTTTACTTGGCGACTCCGAGATTTTTGATTTGTTTCGTCGTTATTTTGGCTCTGAACAGCAAGTTATTATTGATGGTATTCCTCGTACTTTGGATCAGGCATACTGGCTTTATGGGTACTTGATTAAGCATAAATATGATATTGAGCTTGTTTATTTGCATGTTGATGAGAAGAAATTAGTTAAGCGGGTGACATCTCGTTTTTACTGCCCTAAGTGTCATACTTTGTATAATACTCTTTCGAAAAAGTCTCAAAAGGAAGGCTTTTGTGATCATGATGGTGAAAAACTTATTCAAAGAGAAGATGATACGGAGAAGGTTTTCAAAGAGAGACTTAAGACTTTTGATGAGGTACGAAAGGTTATTTTGGATGTGTACAAGGGAGATGTTATTGAGGTTGATGGTGATCAGGATATTGAGAAAGTGAGCCAGGACATCATGAAGAAAATTATTTTAAGATGAGTTTTAACAAATTTTTATAAATTTTCTAGGTATTTCTTTTACTTATGATTGTGAATTTTTCTCGTAAGTGTTTTTCTTCACTTACTACAAGTTTACTTTTAGTGCTAGTTGTTTTTTTTTCAATTTTTCTTTATCAGACTTTTTTTTCTTCTTTTATGGGTGGATTTTTTTCCCAGATTGAAGGTATAGAAAGTTATAGGGGAGAGGAAATTATTTCACAGAATCTTGTTGGTTCAACGCTTTTCCTTTTTGCTAGTGGAACTGTTTCTTCTGCTTCTATTCGGGTAAATGGAGAACTTTGTTTAGAGAATCTTTCGTTTTCAGGGAGATCTAGTTTTGATATTGGAATTTGTCTTTTTTCTGCAGCCGATTCGACTCCTGAGATTTCTGTTTATACTAGGAATGGGATTTACACAAATAATTTTTTTCTTAATAATGAAGAGATGCTTTCTTTACCTTCGCTTGTCTGTCCTGATAATTACTCTTATGTTGAAGGTAATTCTACTTTTTCAACTTCTGATTTTTGTGTTATGAAATACGAGGCCAAAGATGTTGGTGGAGTTGCTGCTTCTTTGGCGGAGGGTTTTCCTTGGACTGATCTTACTTGGCAGCAGGCTGTTGCGAATTGTACTTCTTTGGGGTCTGCTTATCATCTTATAACGGAAAATGAATGGTTGACTGTTGCTGGCAATATTTATTCTGTTCCTTCTAACTGGAATACTTCTGTTGTTGGTTCAGGTTTTGTTTTTGTTGGTCATACTGATGATGATCCGAGTCAGAGTTTGGAAGCGAGTTCTAATGATTCTTTGGGTTATTATGGTGTTGGTGATTCGGAATCTGCTTGTGATGGAACTTGGACTTCTTATCCTTCGTCTTCTTATGAAACCACGAGTGGTCTTTCTTGTTTTGGTCAGAAAAGAGTATTGACTTTATCCAGTGGTGATGTCATTTGGGATTTTTCAGGGAATGCTTATGAATTTGTGAATGACACAATTCTTTCAGCTTCTCGTTACCATGGTGGTGATTCTTTGTGGCTTAGCTATCATAGTGATGATGGAACAGGCAGTGTTGCTTCAAATGTTCCTGCTTTAAAATTACCTCCTTCTTCATATAATGCTTTTCAGGGGACTGGAAGATATTTTGATGGAGCTTCAACAGGAGGTGCTCAAAATGATGTTAATGAGTATCCGGATTATTGTACTGGTCTTTGTGCTTCTGTTGCAGTTTTCATAAGAGGGGGTGGCTATGAAGATGGTTTTGGTTCTGGGACTTATGCTCTTACTCTTTTTTCAGGGCGTTCGCGAAAGCTTTCTTCTCTTATTGGTTTTCGTTGTGTTTATACTGGAGAATAATTTTTTTGGGAATTTTTAGAAATATTTTTATGCTTTTTTCTTTTCTATTTTTTATGATTATTGCTCTTAGTGGTTCTGTTGGTACTGGGAAGACTTCTTTGGCGAATGCATTGGGAAAGTATTTGAACGCTGAGGTTTGGCATTTGAATGAGGAGGCAAAGAAGTTTACTCTTTCTTATGATGATGCTGTTGATACTTTTGATTTTGATTTAGAGGCTCTTCTTGTTGCTATTGAAAAGAAACTTGGAGTGTGGGATTTGTCGTCGTCTCTGATTTTGGAGTCTCATTTTGCTCATCATCTTAGTCCTGAGTTTGTTGACGTTCTTTTTATTGTGAATAGGGACTTGAAGGCTTTGAAGCATGTGTATTGGGAAAGGGGATATAATGAACAAAAAATTGTTGAAAATCTTGAGGTTGAGGCAATGGATGTGTGTTATCAGGAAGCTTTGGAGGAGGGGTGGCCAAGAAGTCGAGTTTTCTTTGTCGCTAATGATAGGGAGTTTGATTTTATTGTAAAGGATTTGGTAAAGAAGCTTCTAAAGACGAAACTTAGACGTAAGTCTGGTCTTTGAGCAGGGATTTTTTACAAAAGTCAGTTGCTTTTCTGAAAACGTTAATTATAAAATTAGTGGAGTTTTCTAGTTAGTTGTATTTATCCAGTTGCCTTCCTTTTCAAATAAACTTTATAAATATAAAATTGGGTTTTTTTAATGATGTTTAGAAAAAAGTCTCAACAAGCAATTGAATTTACGATTATTTTTATTTTTATGCTTCTTATTATTGGTGTTCTTATTTACATTTTTAGTCTTTATGCAATTGAATTCAAAAATGAAGAACTGAAAAAGGAAAGAGATAGTTTTGCCCAGATGATCATTACAGAAACGGAAATAGCTAATAAGGTTCAGCAAGGGTACTCAAGAAATGTTACTATTGCTGAGCATTTAGTTGAGCGTTTTCAGCCAAATATTACAAATGACTATATAATTTTAAATGACTCTTTAGATTTGGGAAATGACAATGGTAAAATTTATTACTATGAATTTCCGGGAAATGTTTCTCTTAGTTATAGTGAAGTAGATCTTAATGGAAATTCTAAACCAGAGGGTATTCTTCAAATTCAGAAAAATGTAACAGAAGAAAATAAAAACTATATTACACTAACTTAAAATATTGAAAATGGTAGAAGAGAAAAAAACTGAAATAAAAAAGGCTTACAAAATTGTTCACGATAGAGATATTTGTATCGGGTGTTCAGCTTGTGCTAGTGTTTGTCCTAAGTATTGGGAGATGGAGGATGATGGCAAATCGTCTATTATTGGGCATGAAAAAACTGGAAATGGAGAAGAAGAAGTTTTGGGTAGTAATGAGGAGGCTTTAACTCAGGATTATGAAGGAAATCTTGATGCGGCTGAATCTTGTCCTGTGAATTGTATTCATATTTTTGAAATTGATAAGAATAAGGAAGAAAAAAAAATACTTTGAATGTTGTCACTTTGAATAACAACAATCAAAAGATTTATAAATTCTAATGCTTTAGTAACTACTATCGAGTGAAGCGCGAGCCTGACGCCGATTATCCGATGGCTCCCTCCACTTGATCCCGATTTTATGTGCTATTTCTTGTCTGTTGTTTTTCTTTGTTGAAGATGTTGGAAGAACTAATTAGAATTTTCAAAGAGATGGACAGATAACTGTTGATCTTAATATTTCTCAGGTAACTTTTGAACTTGTTTGTTTTTCGAAACTTTTAGTAAATAGAAGTTAGATTTTTCTTATCTGAGGAAATTCTCTGAGAAAGTATTAAAAGGTAGATTCTTTCTGTTTTTTTATGAAAGATCCAAAGAGTCCTCAATGGCCAATTTACTATAAAGATCAGGTTTATGTTAAAGATCCTTTTCATCATGTTGGTATTCTTACTTTGTGGAGTAAGAAGGATATTTATATTCAAAAATTTGAGTCTAGCTCTTATAATACTATTGGGCAGCTCTATTCTAGGGAGGAGGGGATTTCTTCCTTTGTGCGTAATCTTTTAGCAAATAAATATATTAGAGATGTTGTTTTGGTTGGGGTTGATATGAACAACTGTGTTCCTGCTATAAAAGCTTTTTTTGAAAGTGGGGTTGATGAAAAGGGAACTATTCTGAACTGTCAGTTTGAATCTGCAATAGATAGTAATATTTCTAAAGCTAGTGTTGATGAATTGAGAAAGCATGTTACTTTACATGATTTGCATTCTGTAAGGGATTATGAACAGCTTTGCGAGTATGTTGAACATATTGAAAAGAGAGATTCTTGGGGAGAGTTTGAACTTTTTCCTGAACCTGAAGCGCCAAAAATTGAAACTTTTCCTTCTTTGAAGAGTGGTTTTTTTGTTGAAGCTCCAACGGTTGCTCAGGCGTGGCATAAGATTTTGAAAACTATTATGAAGTTTGGAACTGTTAAGCCTTCTCATTACTCAGAGGATCAAAGGGAGCTTATTGCTTTTACAAGTGTTATAAGGTGTGAGGATCCTGAAAATCCAAAACTTGATGAGCATTTTCCTTTTACAAAGGAAGAGTTAGAATTTTATATTCCTCAGGTTACGACGGCACAGGGTTTTGATGGACTTTCTTATACGTATGGGAGTCGAATGATGAATCATGATGGTATTAATCAAGTTGAACAGATGATTCAGGAATTGAAAAGGGATTCTTTTTCCCGTCGTGCGCTTGCTTTTACTTGGAATGTTAAACTTGATTATCAGAGTAAAAATCCTCCTTGTCTTGATCTTATTCAGGCGCTTATTCAGGATAATAAGCTTTATTTGACGGCGTATATTCGTTCTAATGAAATGTATGAGGCTTGGCCGCGTAATGCGCTTGCACTTCGTCGCTTGCAAAAGCAGATTTGTGATGGCGTTGGTTGTTCTCTTGGAAATCTTATTATTGTTTCAAATTCTGCACATATTTATGAGAGAAATTTTTCGAAGGTTAATCTTATTATTGAGAAGACAAATAAATGGACAAGTTGGGATTCAGATCCAAATGGGAGTGTTCTTATTACCGTGAATGGGGATATGATTGTTATGCAGCATCAGAGTTCAAGTGGGAAAAAGCTTGCTCAGTATGAAGCGAGAACTGCACTAGAAGCTTATAAAATTCTTAGTCGTGAACTTACAGTTTCTAAGGTTGAACATGCTTTTGATGTTGGCTGTGAGTTGCAAAAGGCAGAGATTGCTATTCGAACTGGTCAGGAGTACAGACAGGATCAAGTCCTTAAATTTTAGTTTTCGTAAAACTCGTTTGTCTGAGTGAGTAGTGTGACAAACTCTTTATCTTCTATGTCTAAATCATTAAAAGAAATATATTCTATTTCTGCTGAACGGAACATTAATTCTGCTGCTTTATTTTCTTCTTCGTGGTTAAGTTTTTTTCTCAAATATACTACTTTTTTAATGCCGACTTGTACGATGGATTTAGTACATTCTTTACATGGAAATTGTGTGACGTACAGGGTTGCGTCTTCGAGATTTTGGGAGATTCGATTGTGGATGGCGTTTTGTTCGGCGTGTATGACGTAGGTGTGCTTTGAACAATATATGTTCTTATCATCTTCATCTTCCCAGACATGTGGCAACTCGTCAGATAAGCCGCGTGGGAGTCCGTTGTAGCCAACTCCGACGATGCGTTTGTGTGCATTTACAATGCAAGCTCCATTTTGTGTTTTCTTATCTTTGGAACGAAAGGAAGAAAGGATTGCAACTGCCATAAAATAACAGTCCCATGACATGTACTTTTCTTTTTTCATGATGGGAGCGAAAGTCGGAGTTATTTAAATTTGTTTGTTGGTGCTTGTGTCTTGGAAAACTCCTAAACTATATAAAAACAAGGGACGTAGCCACAGCATGGAGCCAAAAGTTGCCAAAACATACTATTCCAGACCTGAAATTCAACAGGCACTTCTTCGTTTTGCCAAGGAAAGGGAAATTGGTGTTATGTTTGACGGCTACTTTGGCAAGCGTCCGGATGTTCTTGAAAATATTTATGATATCAAAAAGGTTGTTGAGAAGGGTGTTTTTTCTTTTCACTGCTCGGAGGAGCGCTGGACAAATCCACTTTTGTTGGGTACTGAGAAGAATGAAGAGGATCGTAATAAAAATAGGAGTGGTTGGGATTTAATTTTAGATCTTGATGGTAAGGCTTTTGAGTATTCTAAGATTATTGGGAAAATTATTTTGGACTTTCTTGGGGAACTTCACATTAAGAGTGTGAGTGTTAAATTTTCTGGAAATAAGGGTTTTCATATTGCTGTTCCTTTTGAGGCTTTCTCTTCGCAAATTATTGGTCTTGGTGAGACGAGAACTTTTTTTCCTGAGGCTGCGCGCAAGATTGCTTCGTACATTGTGTATGAGTTGAGGGGTAAGTTTTCAAAAGCGCTTTTGGAGTATGAAGGGAGTTTGGAGCATATTGCTGAGAAATATTCTATTCCTATTAAGGATTTGATTTGTGACGATAAGGATTCTTTGAATTTTGATTATATGAAAATTATTGAGGTTGATACTATTTTGATTTCGTCTCGTCATCTTTTTCGTATGCCGTATTCTTTGAATGAAAAATCTGGACTTGCAAGTATTCCTGTGAAGAAAGAACATCTTGAACACTTTGAACGCTTTTTGGCTAAACCTGAGAAAGTTGATCCGTCGAAATATGGTGACTTTGAATTTTTGGCTTACAAGGAGGAATGGGGAAAGGATGCTGATGTTCTTTTGCTTAAGGCTTATGAGGACGATTATAGTGATATGATTTCGCAAAGTATTCATACGCTTGCTAAAAGAAATGCTGAGTTTGTATATGAAATTAATGAGGAGGTTGAAATGAAGGATTTTCCGAAAACGATTTTGTATATTCTTGATCATAATTTTGAGGATGGAAAAAAGAGGGCGCTTTTTGTTCTGCTTTGTTACTTGTATGGGATTAAGTGGAAGTCGGATACGGTGAAGCAGCTTATTGAGGAATGGAATGGAAAACAGGAGAATGCTTTGAAGCAAACGTATGTACGTGCGCAGGTTACGTGGTTTGAGAATAGCTCTAAAAGTATTATTCCTAATTATGACAATGAGAATTATTACAAAAATATTGGTATTCCGGAAGATGTTCTTGTTAAGGATAAGAAGAAATTTTTGAAAAGGGAAATGAAGAATCCTCTTCATTATACGCATACTTTTTTGGCAAAGAAAAATTCAGAGAAGAAGTAGAGAAGGCGCTAAAATGTGTTTTTCTGTTTAGCGTCTTGTGAAAATCTTGAAGTCGTCGTTTCCTTCTAGTTCGTCAACAATTCTTTGTGCAAGTGCTTTTTGTGGGTCTGATATGAATGTGCAGCGTGTTTTGATGTCTTTGAAATTTTCAAATGGTTTTTCTTCACGAATTTCCAAAATTTGTGCAAGGTGTTTTTTTCCTATTCCGGGAATGGATTCGAGGGAGTGTTTTCGGATGGTAATTGGTCCTGCTTTGTTGAAAAAGGCAACAAAATCGTTTTCTCTTTCGTCTATAATGTCTTGGAGGGCAAACAGTAATTCTGATTTGGCAGCTCCTGAAAGTTTTGAGGGGTCTATTGTTCTTTTGATGTACTGGATTTTGTCTCTGCGTCCTTCTCCTATGTACACCTTGTCTGTCGGTTTCACAGTTGCCCCAGTTTTTGGGGAGAGTTCAAGTAGGGTGAATGATGTTGTTCCTATTGCTTGAATGATTTCTCCGCCTCTGAATGAATCTTGTCCTTCAAGTACAACATCCAGAACGATAGCATATTCTTCTCTCAAAGCTTCTCTGTCTGTACCGTGGCCTGAACGTGTTGTGTTTCTCATCTTTACTCTAAATGGAAAAAGGGAATAATGTATTTTATAAATCTTTGTGATTGCTTGGCTTTTTATGTTTCAAGGGGAAAAATTTTATGAGGGGGAAGTTTTTTGGGTGTTCCTTCTTAGTGCTCGACAAAGAATAAATATTATTTTTCTGATATGTTCTTATGTCATCTTCAGGTTTTACTTTTTTTGCTGATCCTCTTTGTCCTCTGACGCAGGCAAGCGTTATACTGCTTTTGTTTAAACAGACAGAGTATTCTTTTCGTCCTGTTTTGTCTGAGAAAGACATGCCGGAACTTGTTCCATTTGCAAGAGTACCTGTTCTTCTTGTTGAAGGAAAAGATTTTTTGTTTGAGCCTTTTGTTTTTCTCGAGTATCTTGATGCTGTTACTTTTCCTAAACTTTCTTTTTCTGATCCTCTTTCTCGTGCAAAGGAAATGCAATGGGTTTTGTATGCTTTTGAACTTCATTCTTGTTTGAAAAAGGTTCTGTGTGCAAGGGATGAGGATGTTCTCTCTTCTGGAATTGAGGAGTTTTTTGAAATGTGTATTTCTCTTGAACAGGTTTTAATGGAAAGTAATTCAACTTTTCGAGGAGAGGAATTTTCCCTTGTCGACTGTGTTTACGCTCCTTTGTTTATGAGAGTTTTTCTGCTTAATAATTTGCATGATCATGAGAGTTGGGAGAATTTTCCTAAAGTTTTGTTTTGGGCAAAGTCTTTGCTTCGACTTCATGTTGTTCAGGAGTCTGTTGCTGTTGATTTTGAGGAAAAGTTTAAACAAGACATTTTAGAAAAGGAGGGAATTATTGTTTAGTTTGTCTGTTTTTACGGTTTCTCAAACTTGTGATTTTTTTTGTTTATGATTCGAAGCCAGGGAAGATTTAAATAAAAATGAGACTTTGAAAAAGTACAATGGTACAATTAAATGAAAAAGCACCTTTATTTACGGCAATGGCTTACCACGATGCTGAGTTCAAAGAGATTTCTCTTGAGAGTTACAAAGGAAAATTTGTTGTTCTTTTTTTCTATCCTGCAGATTTTACTTTTGTTTGTCCGACTGAGTTAGAGGATATGGCTGAGAATTATGCGGCTCTTAAGGAGAGAAATGTTGAGGTTCTTTCTGTTTCGACAGACACTCACTTTGTCCACGCAGCTTGGCACAACGATTCTCCTAGAATTAAGAAAATCCAGTTTCCTATGGTTGCTGATCCTGACCACGCTATTTCAAAAGCTTATGAGGTTTTGCGCGCTCAAGGTGGTGTTGCTGATAGGGCAACGTTTGTGATTGATCCTGAGGGTCTTATCAAAGCAATTGAAGTAACTGATGAACCTATTGGGCGTAATGCTGAAGAACTTGTTAGAAAGATTGATGCTCTTATTTTTGCAAGAGAACACCCTGGTGTTGCTTGCCCTGCAAAATGGAAAAAGGGAGCTGAAACTTTGAAACCTGGCCTTGACTTGGTTGGGAAACTCTAAATGTGTTGAAGTTGATGGAGCTTGATGTAATCGGCTATGCACGAAAAGGCGCTAAAAAGCGAGACTTCTTGTACAGAAATGCGGGAATTCCCAAGATTTCCGTTTTCCTGATTAAAATAGAAATATAGTCGTCCACAAAACCCATTTTTTTTGTCTCCTCTCCACTCACTCTGTTCGTTTGCTATATGGTGTTCTCGAAGTTAAAAACTCCTACGGAGTACTATAATCTTTGAGAAATTTATTAATTCCATTTTTCAAATCTTTAGAAGATTTGAATACATTCGAGTAAGTTACTAAGAATCAAGAAGGCTCCCTTAATGGGAGTTGGTTGTAAACTCTCAAGCTTCTTCGAAGACTGTGTCCAAAGATTTTTGTTTGTTTATTCCTCGTTGGGTTTAATACCTCGGAGCTCTGCTCCGATCGTTATAGACATATTTTAGCAATTTCTTTACTGTAGAAATAATAATAAAATCAAAAGTTTAGAGTTTATAGAACTTGACCTAGTACTTTGTGTTTCGACTATAAAACGAGATTGCAACTTCAAAGCGAATACTAAATAATATAAACTTTTTTTTTGGTAAGACCATATGTCTAAATATGAAGCATACTGCTTGAGACGCTTTAGTTTTTTTGTTTTGTTATTTTTGGCATCCGTTTGTGCCGGAAATGGAGCTCTTTTCCTTGACGACTTTGAATACGTGGTCAATCGAAATACTTCGGGTGCAAGTGATATTTTTGTTGCTCAAGGGGGGTGGTCGGATGTTAAAACCTATCAGGATTCAGTGGGTTCTGCTGGTTACCTTTATACAGCAGATAATATCGAGGGTTATAGTGGAGTATTTCCTGGTGGGGGGAACAGAGTTCTTGTGATGGAAGCAAAACCTGAAACCTTTCAAGCACAAACTGATTTTTATTTACAGTATGGAAGTGGAGAGGAAGAGATAGGATACATTCCGGCAGACCATTGGTATCAGTTTTGGATTTATGCTAAAAATTATAGTAATGAGCAGAGTCTTTTTTCTCAGGGAAAATTTATTTATCCTAATAGAGCAACTTACTATCCAGCAACATTAAATAATGAGGGTTATGTGTATTTACTGAGCCTTGATAAAAGAAGTAAAGCACCTCTTTATTTGGATCCTTGTCCAGGTGGTGACTCTGTTGGGTGTGAGTCAGCTTTCTTTGGAACAGTTTGGAATTCTGGGAATGGGGCAAATGTGAGTAATCATATTGAATATGAAGAAAATAGTTTTGGACAAACTTTATCAAATGAGCAACCAATTCTGGAGAACACTTGGACTTTAGTAAAAGTGCACATTGATCTTACCGGAACAGACTCGCGGGCTGTTCCGGGTCAAGCTGTTTACGAGATGTGGATTAAAAGATTAGGGGATACACTGTGGACTAAGACAGCAGAGTATATTGGCGGGGTTACTGAAGTGAATGGACAGGCAATAAATTTTGTTCCTGCATTTAATGATGGGTTTAGAACATTACGAATGCCAACAACTACAGGTGCGACAGGTCCGCAGAAAGGAGATTGGTTTGATTATTGGCTTTATATGGATGATTTTGCAATTGCCGATACTGAGGCAGAGCTTCCAACCTATGGTTCACCTGTTGGAGATACAACGGATCCTTCGACACCACAAAATCTCGTAGCTACAGTTGCTTCATCAACACAAATTGATCTTTCCTGGGATGCGGGTACAGATAATATTGGAGTTACAGGCTACAAAGTTTATCGTAATGGTAGTGAAATTGCAAACGTTGCAACAAGTATGTACTCTAACACTGCACTCTCTCCAAATACTACCTATGCTTATACTGTTAGTGCTTATGATGCAGCAGGTAACGAAGGTTTACAATCTGCAAGTGTATTAGCTACAACTCAAAGCAGTGGAGGAAACTCTTCGGGAGTGCTAGGTCCTGGAAGGTCTGTTCAGATTACATCTTTTCCTTATGTAAATAGTTTTGAAAGTGTTGATGATGTGCTTGATGCGATGCATGTTTCTTCAGGGTGTGTTGGGAAAATTACTTATGAGAGTGTAAGTGGATGGGAGGGGAGCGGAGCATTTAAAATGCGAATTATGGATCATCCGAGTGCAGAATGTGCAAAGAATGAAGACATTGCGGGTATTGGAACATTCGACTGGCCAGATCTTCCAGGTCAAACTCAGATGAACATTGGAATGCTGACGTATTTTGGTTCTAATTTTTACCAACCAATGGACAATGATAGTGGTGCTAAATGGATGTTATTTCGTATTTCAAACGGAGAGCGTCCAATGTTAGCTTTACGTCCTTACGGGGGAGGTAGTGACTTTAAGTTGTTTCAGGCTTGTCAAAGTGTAGGAGGGGAAGGTTGTCAAGATGAGTTTGGAAATATGTATCCTTCTGATAGTGGAATCCCTGAATCAGATTACACATTTCAATTTGGTGAAAGACAAGGGGAATGGATTTGGATAGAATGGGAAGTTGTTGTTGGTGGAAATAATACTATTTACATTTATACACAAGATGGTGTACTGTCAGGAGAATATGCAAGTACTTCCTCTGGCTTGCCTAATGGAGTTACAGTGGAGGGTTTTAATGAGTTAGCTTACTGGGAAGGAGCACAGGGGACCACAAGTGAGAGTTATTTTAAGCTAGACGAATTAACTTTTAGTAATTCATTTATTGGTCCTCCTGCAGGTTTTGTTAGCGGTGGAAGAGGGGGAGAGACAACATATCCTTCTACACCTCAAAATCTCGTAGCTACAGTTGTTTCATCAACTCAAATTGATCTTTCTTGGGATGCCAGTACAGATAATATTGGAGTTACTGGTTACAGAGTTTATCGAAATGGGAGCATGATCGCAAGTATGGAAACTACTTCATATTCAGATACTGGACTTTCTGCAAACACAACATATTCCTATGCTGTGAGTGCTTTCGATGCGGCAGGCAATGAAGGTTTACAATCTTTAAGTGTTTCAACTACAACACAAACAGGATCTTCAGAACCCATTATCTCAAACGGACAACCGTCTTCAAATTTAGCCCAAGGAACTACGACTACTACGCTCTCAGTAACTACAGATGAACCTGCTACTTGTAAGTATTCTATGTCTGCGGGATTAAGTTACTCGGCTATGATGTTCTTATTTTCTGGTTCTGGCTCAACATCTCATTCTGTTCAGGTAGATAATTTAACCGACGGCAATAGCTATAGGTATTATGTGAAATGTGAAGACAGCCTTGGTAATGCAAACCTGAATGATTACCTTATTATTTTCTCAGTTAGCATGGATTCGACTCCGCCTATTCTCTCTAATGCCCAACCTACTGGTACACTTGTAGTTGGTACCACACAAACAATAATGAGTATCACATCAGATGAAATTGCTTTTTGTAGATACTCTCCTGTTGCAGGTACGGCTTTTACAATGATGATTCCATTTACAAATACGAACTCAACATCTCATAATTTCCAGTTAGGTGGCTTGACAGACGGAAGTTCTTATAACTACTATGTTAAGTGTGAAGACGGCTTAGGCAATAGAAATGTGGATGACTACCAAATAAGTTTCTCTGTGGACACAGCACTTGCCTGTATTTTAACAAATACCTACTGGCAGCCTCTTGTATCAGAAGAAGGTCAGCAAGTACAACTCATAGTCGAAGGTCAGAACTGTGCTGGAGAGCAACTCAACTTTGAAATATTTGAGGACGATGGGGGTATTGGTGATGATAACGTCCAAACTAATCCTGACCCGATTTCTTTCAATGGAAGCACAGCAATAGCTAACTGGCCTGTAGAATGGCAGTGTGACGGTAATGTTCTTGGGGTTTGTACAGCTGGAACTCCCGAATATTACTTTGTTGCTACTCTTGTGTCTAATCCAATCCAAACTCTAAGTAGTAGCACAAATACTGTTGATGAATTAATAGTTTCTTCTTCTGATATCACTGCGCCACTTCTCTCAAATATCAATGTTGATGTTACACAGACAAGTGCAACAATTAGTTGGATAAGTGACGAGGACTCAACAACCTACATGGAATACGGACTAAACGTTAGTTATGGGAATGCTGTGAATGTAAGTGGTTTGAGAACTACTCATTCAGTTACAATAAGTGATCTCACCGTTGATACAACATACTTTTACAATATTCGGAGTGAAGATAATGTCGGAAATCTAGGGCTCTATCCTAACAGTTTTAAAACTTTGAAAAACAATCTCCTTCCTAGGACAGGTGGAAATAGTGGCGGCTCTAGGGGTGGTACTTCATCCTTGGAACTTATTGAAGCAATAGAAGAAGAATGTATTTCTAATTATACGTATGGAGAGTGGTCTGTTTGTGAAAGTGGATGGCAAAATAGAATTGTTTCAGACAGCAATACTTGCAAAGAGGAGAAAACGGAAATTAGACAATGTGAAATTGAAAATACCGAAGAAGAAAATAAATATCTTAGTGTCAAAGAATTGCAGTTGCAAGTCGTAAGTGAACTGAGATATACAGCAGAAATTGGAAAATATCTGGAAATTTTCTACACTCAGGAAAGAGTAAGCGACGATGAATTCATCGTTTTTGATAGCTTAAACGAAGATGAGTATTATGCACAGTTCATTGAAGAGAGAAATGGGAAGAATTACTATAGTATTGAGAGAGTAAGTGAAGAAATTGTAAATGAACTGGAACAGAAAGCTGTTGCTCAGGAAGTGGCACAGGAGGAAACTGAAAGCTTACAGAAAGGAAAGGCAGGGGAAGTAAGAAAAACAGGTTTGGTTTGGATGTTGGTCTTTATTGCTATGACACTAATTGCTCTTGGTCTTATTGGCTGGTACTTCTGGAAAAGAAGAGCAAGTGTTGCTGAGGTTGAGAGCCCATTTGAGTAATTAAATGGCGGGCCAGAAATCTCTCTGCCCTTTGGGGGTGTTGTGCATGAATGGCGACATTTAACTCTAATAACTTTTCTTTCGCCGTGAATATCTCGGAGCTTGCTCCGATCTGGTAGGCGAAAGTCTATTGTTTTTTATTTTATGTTTTTTGTTTCATTTCTTAAAATAACGAGAAATTCGTCAAAAGGGGGGGTGTTCAATAAATATGTTTTAGCACAAGATGCAAAACTTCTCTTGGGAGACACTAGATTTAAAAAATAGTAAGTTTGTGTATTACAATGGAAAGTACTCTTATTGTTCCAACAATTTTTGCTTTAGATAAAAAACAGTTTGAAAGTAAGTTAGAAAAACTGTCTTTTGCAAGGGAATTACATATTGATTTTATGGATGGAAATTTTACTAAACATAAAAGTGTGAGTTTTGAAGAAATTGAAGATTCTCTTAAGTCTTGTTCTGCTCTTTTGGGTGTTCATCTTATGGTTTTTGATCCTTTGCGTTATCTGAAAAAACTGCAAGGAATGAACATGAAAAAAGTTTTTCTTCATTTTTCTTCTTATGAGCAAAAGGGGATGCTCTTGTTTGCTCTTGAGCAATTTAAGAGTGCTGGTTTTGAAGTATATCTTGTTGCAAGTCCCCAGGTTTCTATTGAATTTTTGTTTCCTTATTTGCGACAAATCAATGGGGTGATGATTATGAGTGTTGTTCCTGGAGCTGAGGGGCAAACTTTTTTAGAGGAGACTTATTCTCGTATTGCAAAAATTAGGGGACAGATGCTTGATTGCAGAATTTATGTTGATGGCGGTATTTCTCTTGCTAATGCTCGCAAACTTATTGACAGTGGAGCAACGGGATTATGTGTTGGTTCGTATATTAGTTCTCATGAAAATCCTGAGAAACGATATAAGGATTTGTTGCATGCTTGTATGTGAAACTTAGATTTTTTGAAAAATAGAAATTTTTAGATGTCCTTTGTTTGGCCGTCATTTAGGAGTAGGAGACCATGACCTTCTTCTAACCCGAGTTCTTCACAAAGTTCGATCATTCCTTCTTTTTGTCGTACATCTCCTCGTGACGGGACAACTATTTTTGGATGGGTCATGGTGAGGAAATCTCTTAGGTCTTCGCGGCTTCCGTGTCCGGACACGTGCATGTCATTAAACACTTTACACATGGTGCTTTCAAACTTTTTCTCGATTGTTTGTCTTGATGCAAATGCTCCGTCAACGGGAATGGCGTCAGAGGAGAAGACTACTTTGTCGTTTTGTGTTACTTTGTACGCTGTTTCACCTGCTGCTATCCAACTTAGAACTCCGTCTTTTTCTCCTTGGTGACCAGTGCAGACAATCACAAAATTTTCTTTTTGTTTTTCTATGAGTGCTAGTTCTTTTAGTATGTCTTCTTTTTTGGAAACGATTCTTGCTCCTTTTTGGACAAAATCAATAAGTCCAGCTTTTTTTGCTGCTTCTGCGTAGAGAGCGAGTTCTTCTCCTAAAAATACGAGTTTTCTATTTGATTCTAGGGTTAGTTCCATAATGGATTTGAGTCTTGTAATGTGTGATGGGAATGTCGTTATGATGACGCCTTGTGTTTGGACGATGTCTGTTTCAATAAAGACATCACGAAGCATTTCTTTTACAACTACTTCGGACATTGTTTTTCTGAACTCGTTGCTTTTCAGTGAGTCAACAACTGCTAGTTTAATTCCTCTTTTTTCTAGAACTTTGAGTCTGTCGTAGTGTGGTTTGAGGCCTAGAGCTGGTCTGTTGTCGAACTTGAATCCCTGCGCGTACAAAATAATGCCTTCCTTTGTATGAAGTGCTAGGATGCTGCTTTCTGGAACTGCGTGTGTGACGTTGATGAATTCTACTTTCAGGTCGTCAAAGTCTGTTGCAAAGGACGAGTTAATGTCTACTTTTCGTAGTCTTTCTTCTACTGCTTTATCCAGTCCTTGCAGTTTGAGAACTTCGCAGGTGAACTTTGTCGCATATATGGGACAGGAAAATTCTTTTGCTAGGTATGGCACTGCGCCACAATGGTCGGGAAGTGCATTTGACAAAACGATTGCTGCTACTTTGTCGCGTCTTTCAAGAAGATAGGACATGTCTGCTACAAGGTCTCTTTTCAACAGTTCTTCGTATGTGAATGATGGAAGTTCTGATTTTATTTGGGTCATAAGAACGGAGTCTAATCCCATATCGCATACAACAATGCGTCCACTCTCAAACTCAAAGGCTACCATGTTTTTGGCAGTAGTTGAAACTCCGCCTAATGCTATTATTTTCATTTTTTACAATATCAAAAAAAATCACGACTAAAACTCTTTAACTTCGTGATCTGGAAGAACCCACAAATTTTCTCCTCGCTTGTATCCAAATTCTTCTGCAAGCTCTATCATTCCTTCTTTGAGTCTAACGTGACCGTGCACAGGACAGATGTTCTGTGGTTTAATCATGTTGAGAAGGTCTCTGTGGTCTTCCCTGCTTGCGTGTCCGGACACGTGAATGTCCTTGAAGATTTTGCAACGGAAGGTTTCGAGTTTGGCATCTAGGATCTGTCGAGCCTCGATGTTAACTTGAGTTGGAATGACCTCTGATGAAAAGATGACTTTGTCGTCCTCTTTCAATTCAAAGGGCGTTCTTCCTTCTGCTATTCTTGAAAGAACTGCGTTTGGCTCTCCTTGGTGGCCTGTACAGACGACAATGTACTCTTTCTTGTTTTTATTCACCATGTCTAGCCACTTGTTTACTTCTGATGGGCTTTCTGCGATAACAACTCCTTTCTCTTTGAAATCTATGATTCCTGCGTTTCGAGCTGCCTTACAATATTTTGAAATACTTCTTCCTAAAAAGACGAGTTTTCTGTTCAACTCTGCTGTTAGCTCCATAATGGATTTGAGTCTTGTGATGTGTGATGCGAATGTCGTGATGAGAACTGCTTGTGTGTTTACGATATCTGTTTCGATAAAGACGTCACGAAGCATTTCTTTTACTACAATTTCGGAGAGTGTTTTTCTTTTGAGGTTGCTACGAACGGAGTCCACTACTAAAAGTTTGATTCCTTCTTCATTGAGCTCTTTTAGTCTGTCGTAGTTTGTACGTTGTCCAAGTGCTGGTCTGTTGTCGAATTTGAAGTCGTTAGCGTAGAGAATTACTCCCTCTGGCGTGTGCATTGCAATCATTGCAGCTTGGGGAATGGAGTGTGTTACATTGACAAATTCAACTTCGATTCCCGAAGGGAGTGTAAAGGAAGAATTAACATTTACTTTGATGAATTTATTTCTTAGTGGTTCTTTAACGCTACGTGCTGATTTCATGAGCACTTTGAGAACTTCTATGGTAAATGGGGTTCCGTAAATTGGACAGTTGAATAAGGATGCCATGTACTGAACTGCTCCGACGTGGTCAAGGTGTGCGTGAGACACAACAATTGCTTTTACTTTGTCTTTTTTGTCCATGATTTGCTTTGGGTCTGCGACAATATTTTTCTCGATCATCTCGTCAAGGCTCATACTGTCTACTGCGTCATTGTACAAAACAAGGTTGCTTAGTTGCAAACCCATATCACAAATAATTATTTCTTCGCCGATCTCGAAAGCCATCATGTTTCTTCCTGCTTCGTCACAGCCTCCTAATGTGTAAAATTTCATTTTTTATAACAAGTAGAAAAGCTAAAAATAGCGTAGAAATTGCCAATATTCACTAACACGGAGAACTGAAAAATGAGGCTCCGCAAACAAGAAGGCCAAAATCAAAAACTATTCTGGTGCTGTTCTAACCTACCCAGCCAAATATAAATGAATTTATAAATTTGTCGTAAAACTACTTATTATGAGTTTACCTGAGATTCCCAAGGCACTTATGCTTCAACAACAGCGAGCTGAACTGACTGCGCATACAATATATAAGCAATTGGCAGAGAAAACGACGGATTTGCATAACAAGGCGATTTTGGAGAAGATTGCAAGTGATGAACTGCGACACCATAATTTTTGGATGAGCAAGACGGGTGAGGTGGTTAAGCCAAATTCTTTTCAGGTTAAGAAGACAGAACTTTTCAATAAGGTTTTTGGTCCTAGTTTCACGCTCAAACTTTTGGAGAGAGGTGAGCTTGAGGATGAGAAATTTTACGAGAAAGCGAGCAAGGCTTTTCCTCAGGTAAAGGAAATTAAGAAAGACGAAATTCGTCATGAGAGCAAGCTTATTTCTTTGATGAATGATGAGAAGCTCAATTATGCTGGCGCTGTTGTTCTGGGGCTGAATGATGCGCTTGTTGAGCTTACGGGAACTTTGGCTGGTCTTACGCTTGCGATTCGAGACACTTCAACGATTGCTTTGACAGGTCTTATTTTAGGTTTTGCAGCTTCTTTGTCTATGGCGGCTTCAGGGTATTTGTCGTCAAAGGAGGAGGAAGATGATGGAAAGAATCCTATTACTTCTGCTATTTACACAGGCATTACATATGTTCTGACGGTTGTTATTTTGATTGCTCCCTACTTTTTTTTCTCGAATGTTTTTTTGGCGCTTGCTGTCACTTTGGCGCTTGCTGTTGGCATTATTGCATTTTATACTTTCTATATTTCTGTTGCCAAATCTATTCCTTTCACGAAGCGCTTTTTGTCGATGACACTTATTTCGGCGACGGTTGCGGCTCTAAGCTTTGTTTTCGGCAGTGTGATTAAGGTTTTCTTTGGCGTGTGAAAACTGGAGACACGTTTTAAGAGACTAAAATTCTCTTTTCATGTACATAGTCAGCTCTTCCACCATTATATCCTAATTTTTTTGCAGATGTATCCCATTGTTTTGCTAAGTCACCTATAAGTCTAATTTTGTTTTCAGGATATTGTTTTAAAAGAGGGTGATTCTTGGCAGTGTATACTAACACGTTCTCAAATCCAAGCTTTTCAGCAATTTTTTCTGCTACCGAAATAGTTCCAATTCCGAAAGGAACTTCACTTGGAAAGGAAGCATTTTTACATGATTGCATTTGAGAGATTAGCATTGAATTACCCTGAGCCCAGAATCCGATTACTGCAACTAAGTTATGATCTTTTTTATATACATTAATTAAAAAAGGAGAGTCTGAACGAATTCCCCCTCCTTTTTCTCCCCCGTTTACTCCAGTACCTATTCCATAACCTCCTTCTATATAGTATCCTCTTAGATCTGTATTAGCAATACTTATATTTTTACCACATAATAATGAATGGTTTCTTTCTTCTTTTTTTTCTACAAATGAAGGCAACTTATTCAAGAGAGTGGAATTTGTATTCCCGAGGGATTCTAAGTAAGCAGCCATAATTTTTGTTTCAATAGAATATTCTATTGGGAAGAGAGGGGCAAGTGAAGATGGAGTAAGTGGAGGATTTTCGCGAACATTATCTCTTGCAGCAGGATTTATGGCATCTATAAAATATGGATCTTCAAAATCATTTTGTAGGTAGATATCTCCTTGTATTAATTCCCAAATTTGTTCTAAATCTTCTAACAACACATCTTTTCTTTCTTCTAGAACTAGAGGTACGGCCTCTGAAAAAAGCATTTCTCTAACTTCCTTGAATCTTCCTTGGCAGTTTATTTCTTTCATAAGAGAAAGATAAGAGTTTTTAATTTATAAATACTTCTTTTGTCTTTACTTCAAGTGACGACAAAGGAGATTTATTTTTAAAGTTTTTAGATTCTCACGACAAGACATATAAATCAGCGCCAAGCCGTACAGACATGATTCCCGACAGAGAAAAGACAACGCCAATGATGCGCCAGTTTCTCGAACTTAAGACACAGCATTCTGACTGTATTTTGCTTTTCAGAGCCGGAGACTTCTACGAAACTTTCTACGACGACGCCAAAGAATGCTCCAAACTTTTGGGAATTACTTTGACGCAAAGAGGTGGCACGCCAATGGCAGGTGTTCCTTATCATTCCATCACTCCCTACATTCGCAAGCTTCTTGGAGAAAACAAAAAAGTTGCTCTTTGTGAACAGCTTGAAGATCCCAAACTTGCAAAAGGACTTGTCAAAAGAGGTATCACGCGTATCATAACACCAGGAACCATTCTTGAAGATGAATATCTTTCTTCTTTTGAAAATAATTATCTTATGGCAATATACAGCCCAAAGGACATAAGTGAGTACTTTGGCGTTGCGCTTATTGACATTACAACAGGAGAATTTCTCACAAGCCAAATTCAAGATCAAGACGACATAAAAACACTTATTCGTCGTTATATGCCCAATGAGATTATTCACAATGAAAGTTCTTTTTCTAAGTCTTTGAATACCTTCATAAAAAATGCAAATATTTACAGCACGAGCCTTAGCGACATGCGTTTCAACAGACTTTATGCAGATGAAATCCTCAAGAAGCAATTCAATCTTAAAGCAAGTCAACTTGGACTTGATGGGAAAGATTATGCAGTTATTGCTTGTGGCGCTTTGCTCTTTTACATTTACAAACTTCAAAAATTAGATCTTTCCCATATTAACAAAATCAAATACATTGCTCTTTCCCAGAACATGATTTTAGATAGTATTTCTTTGCGAAATTTGGAGATTGTTGAAAATCTTTATGCAAAGGATGGTAAAAAAACTCTTTTTGGCATTCTTAACAACACAAAGACAAACGCCGGAGCTAGGCTTCTCAAAAAGCATTTGACGGCTCCCCTTCTTGATAAGAAAGCTCTTGAGGAACGTCTTGAAGGTGTTGAAGAAATGAATACTCTTATTTTTGAAAGGGATGAGATAAGGGAACATTTGGGCAAGATTCAAGATATTGAAAGAATTGCATCTAGAATTAGCTCTGAGATTGTCTCGCCAAAGGATCTTTTTGCTCTCAAAATCACTTTGCAAAATATTCCTGCTCTTCGTCAAACTTTACAGAATTGTGAAACAAAATTGCTCAAGTCTATCAAAAAGATTGACACCTTGCCTGAAATTACGGATTTGCTCGACAAAGCTATTGTGGAAAATGCTCCGTCGCACACGCGCGATATTGGATATTTGAAGTCTGAGTACAACTCCGAACTGCAAGCTTTGCATGAACTTGCTTTTCATTCCAAAACCTTTATTCGCAATATGGAAGAAGAAGAGAAGAAGCTTACAGGAATTAGTTCTCTTAAAATTAAGTACAATAAAATTTTTGGTTATTTTATTGAAATTTCGCAAGCACAGGCAAACAAGGTTCCTTCTCGTTATATTCCAAAGCAAACTCTTGCAAATGCACAACGCTTTGTTACAGAGGAGTTGAGTCAGAAGGAAAGCCAAATTTTGGGCGCTGAGGAAAAAATAAGGGCTCTGGAAGAGGAACTGTACAAAGCTATTGTTTTCAAACTAAAATCTTATATCAAATCTTTTCAAGATATTGCTGAGAAACTTGCACTTCTTGATCTTCTTACAACACATTCTCTTAATGCACAGCTTTATCATTATGTGAGGCCGACTTTTCATGATGATGAAACGGTGATTATTGAGGGAAGAAATCCTCTTGTTGAGCGCTTCACAACGCATTATATTCCTAATAATACTTCTCTTTCAAAGGAGGAAACTTTGCAGATTATTACAGGTCCGAACACCTCAGGTAAGTCCACATTCTTGCGGCAAAATGCATTGATTGTTATTATGGCGCAGGCCGGTATGTTTGTTCCTGCAAAGTCTGCTCAGCTTAGGATTTATGATAGGGTTTTCACTCGTATTGGCGCGCACGACGAACTTGTTGAGGGACATAGTACTTTTATGGTGGAAATGAGTGAGACGGCAAACATTCTGAACAACGCCAGCGACAAATCTTTGGTTTTGCTTGATGAAATCGGAAGGGGAACTTCGACGTACGACGGGCTTGCGATTGCTTGGGCTATTACGGAGGAACTTGCTCAAAAACAAACGCACACAATGTTTGCAACGCACTACCACCAACTTAATAAACTTTCTAGCTTTTTCGCCAACATTCGCAATTATCATGTTCTTGTTCGAGAAGAGGGAGAAAAGGTTGAGTTTATTCGTCAGATTGTTAAGGGAGGAACGGACAAGAGTTATGGGATTTATGTGGGAAAACTTGCTGGAATTCCGGAGCATGTTCTTGAGAGAGCAAAGGAAGTGCAACAAAATATTGAGGAAAAAGAAGATATTGTTATTCGGCAAGAATTTAAGGAATCTCTTCAAAAAAGAGCTAAGAAAAATGAAGCTCCAAAAGAAGAAAAAGGATTGGGAGAGTTTATGTGAGAACTCTTTTATTTCAAACTTTGTTCGTAACGCTTTTCTACTTCTTCCCAATTTACAAGTGACCAAAATCCATCAATGTAAGCTGGTCTTTTGTTTTGGTATTTTAGATAGTATGCGTGCTCCCAAACATCACAGACAAGAATAGGAACTGCGTCTATGAGGTAGACATCTTGGTGTTTTTCAACGGTGAGAATTTCAAGATTTCCTTTGAAGGAGACTAAAACGCCCCAGCCACTTCCTTCGACGACGGCGCTGCATGTTTTGAATTCTTTCTCGAAATTTTCAAAGCTTCCCCATGTTTTTTCGATTTGTGCTAGAAGTTCTCCACTAGCTTTTCCTTTGGCTTGTGATGTTGGGCAAAGATTTCCCCAGTATAGTGTGTGAAGGACGTGCCCGCCTCCGTGAAATGCTAGTTCTCTTTTCAAGTGTTTTACTGAAGAATAATCGCCGTTTTCACGAGCTTTTGCTAGTGCTTCCAAAGCTTTGTTCAGGCCGTCAACGTAGGCTTGGTGGTGCTTTGTGTAATGGAGTTCGACTGTCTGCGCGTCGATGTGCGGTTCTAGTGCGTCAAAACTGTAAGGCAGTGTTGGTAATTTGTGTGTCATTGTACTTTCTTTTCTAAACAATTGTTAATAAACTTTTGTCCGTGCTTCTTGACTTAAAATGTGTAATTTAGGGGGGCGAAGTTTGTCCTGCATCTTATTGATCCGTTTGAAGCACAATGAAGTGTGAAAGGCACTTCTATGATTCTCACGTTTCTATATTCATCAAGAGCTTGGTGTAGGGGAGATGCTCCGTCTGGCTTTGCTGTGAAGATGAGAAGTTCTCCTGTTTTATTTTCTATTTCTAGAGAGTTTGCAGGATAAACTTGAATGTGGGGGATTTCAGGCAGTGAGGCGTATGCCATAGGGATCTGAATTAGTGAAAGCTTTTTTCTCTTAGCTATTTCTGAAAGTTCTTCGCGATGTTCTTCATAATATTCTTCATTTGCAAGGAGCGCGTTTATGCTTGGAAGTAAAAGCAAATCCATGTCAATATGATCTTTTTCTTTTGGACTTGGAACAAAAATGGTTTCTTGGAGCTTGTATAAGTCACATACTTTTTTAGCTGTTTCTTCTTTGTTTATGTTGAGACTTTCTGGGAGAGCATCTGAAACGAGAATATAGTCTTTGCCAAATAAGAGTGCCCCTCCCTCAGTTAGTGGATGTCTTTCATCTTTGAGATATAGGTCTAATGTGACGTAGAATTGTTCATTCCAAAAAGCATAGATGTCTCTTGCCCAAGCTAAGTGTGGAATTCTGGCAACTTGGACATTGTTTTGTCTAAGAAGTGTTTCAAGTCCTACAAGTTCTCTTTGATATTCTTGAAAACATTCGTCTTCTGTTTTGCCTAAGAGAAGAGCTCTTGCATTATTTCCTTTGTTTCTAAATCCAATTGTTACATTCACTTCGTCAGTCTTGAATGTCATGAGATTTTGCTATTTCTTTCCTTTTGAAGCTTCTTTTACTGCTTTTACAGTGTCTTCTTCATCTTCGTCTTCATCGACAAATAACTTACGTAGAGTTTTTTTCAATCCTCCTGATTTCTTAGTGGTAGCATCTTCGTAAACTACTTCTTCGATTTCTCTAGGGGAAATTTCAGCAGTATTTGTTTTTTTACTTTTTTCAGAATTTACTTTTTTTGGACTTTCTTTTTGGGAGTTGTTTTGTGTGTGTGAAAGTTGGCTTCGTAGTTCTCTTTGTGCGAGTTCCTCTTGGAATTCTAGTCTCATTGCAGCCATTTCGACGGTGATTTTTTCATTAATCATTTCTGCAAATTCTGCCATCATTTTCTCCACGTTGAATGAAGTTGTCTCTTGAGTGGAGGAGGAGACTTGAGTTTTGAGTGTTTGAACGTCGGCTGCAAGCTGTGCTAGATCTGTACTTAGTTCTAGGCGGAGTTCTTCAACTCCTTTCTCAATTTGGTCTTTGGTGTCAATTTGTGTTTGTGTATTTTGGGAATTTTTTCTTGTTAGAAGTAAGTCTTCGCGAAATTTGTCTAGTTCTTCAGAGAATGATTGGAGACGAAGGGAATTATCTAGAAATTTTTCTTGAAATGTTTTGCTCAGAGATCTGATTTCTCCAAGTTCTTTCTCGATGTTTGGAAGTGTTGATGGAAGAACTTCTTGCTCTCTTCTTTTGTTTGTGGGGGTGTTTGAGGCCACTTCTTGTCTTAGTTCAAGAATTTCTTTTTGAAGGGTCGTTACGTCTTGCTTTACTTTCATAAATGCATCTTTTATTTTTCCAGAATCTGAAACCATAAATAACCTAGACTCTAAGAATTTATAAATATTTCGAATATTCACCACTTTTTGATGAATACATTATTGTGGGGTGGTTAGGGAAGGAGATTGGAGAATGTTCTTGTAGTTCTTTACAATATTCTTCTTTTTTCCCAATATACCATTCGAGTAGGGTTTTGAGGTTTACAATATCTTCTCTGTTGTATTTGAGGAGGAGTCTTAGGGCTTCTTCGTCGCCTTTGCAATAGCGCCACCAAAGTTTGACAGCTTCGTACCCGTCGACGTTGCACACTTCTTCGTCTCTTTGCAGGCCTAGTTCTTTTTCTATCTTTTTCAGGCCTCCTCGAAGTCCAAATTCTGAGAGAAGAAAGCGAAGGTCCAGATGAACTTTTTCGTACTTTTTGGAGGCTTTGTGTTCTATGAAGGGCAAATCAAATTGTTTCCCATTAAATGTTACAAAAATATCATACTTTTCTAGTTCTTCATAGGCTTGTTCTAAATCCTGTCCTTTGATGAAAATTTTTGCGTTTTCAGAATCGTAAATTCCAATGAGTGTTATGTCGTCAGTGTAACGGGAAAGTCCTGTTGTTTCAATGTCAACGAATGCTACTTTGCCGTGGCCGTATAGACGCCAAAGTTCTTTTGGGGGTAATCTCTTTGCAAAATAATCGAGATTGTTTTTCTCTAGGTAATCCTTTGAAAAGAAAATTTCTTGTGCGATTTTTTGCTTTTTTGTTTCACTTAAACAGTTTATTTTGTGTCTTTTCTCAAGAAAATCATCCCAGGAATAAATTCCTTCTTTCCATAACTGATTCTCTGAAAGGATGCTGATTCCTTCGACGTGGCAAAAGGTTCTGTCGAGCATGTGGAACTTTCTCAAAGTTTTCTTTTAAGTTTGTGTTCTCATGGAAAGTAGTACTTGAATGGGAAAAGATTTTTACTTTCTCGATTCTTTTTCTTCTTCTAGTTTTGTGATGAATTCTTCGAGTGTGTACTGTTTTGTTGTGTTGTCTCTACTTCGTACGCTGACTGTCTTGTTTTCTATATCTTTGTCTCCGATTATGACAATATAATTCACTTTTTCTGCTTGGGCAAGTCTTATTTTATTTGGTGTCGTCAGGTGTTCAAAGTTTGTTTCAACGCGAAAGTCTTTTGCTATTAATTTTGTTTCTATTTCTTTACAGCGTTCAATGTGTCTGTCGGCAATGTTTAGGATTTTTATTTGAACTGGGCTGAGCCAAAGGGGAAATTTGCCGGCGTAGTGCTCGGTTATGACGCTCATGAATCGTTCGAGTGAACCTGCTATTGCTCTGTGGATAACGACAGGTTTTTCTTTTTCGTCTTTTTCGTTTGTGTAAAAAAGATCGAAGCGTTCTGGCAAATTGAAGTCACATTGGATTGTTGCAAGCTGCCATTCTCTTCCGATTGCGTCTTTGAACATGAAATCAAGTTTTGGTCCGTAAAATGCTGCTTCGCCTTCTATTCTTTTGTAGGGGAGATTGTTTTCTTTTGCGGAATCTTCAAGTGCAGTTTCTGCCGCTTCCCATTTGTCGTCGCTTCCAAGGTATTCTTCTGGTGTGTTTGGGTCGCGTACAGAGAGCCTCACCCAATAGTCTTCGAGCATTCCTATTTTTTCGTAAAATACTTTTATGATTTCTACGATAATACTTACTTCTTCTTTTATTTGGTCAACTCGACAAAAAAGGTGTCCGTCGTCTTGTGTAATTGATCGTACTCTTGCAAGTCCGCTTAGTGCTCCGGAAAGCTCATCTCTGTACACTGTTGCTGGCTCAAAGTAACGTACGGGCATGTCTTTGTACGAGTGGTGGTTGTCTGCGAAAATCTGCATGTGGTGCGGACAGTTCATGGGTTTCATCATGAAATCTTCGTCTTTCCCTTTGACTTGGAAGTTTTCTTTGTAGTGGTCGTAGTGTCCAGATGTTTTGTAGAGGTCTATTTTTGCGAGGTGCGGTGTCCAGACTCTTTTGTAGCCTTTAATTTTGTGAAGATCCCAAAGGTAATCTTCTATTTCTTTTCTCATCATTGCACCATTTGGTTTGAAAAGTGGTAGTCCTGCTCCGACGAGTTCGGAAATGGTGAAGATATTCATTTCTCTTCCGAGTTTTCTGTGGTCTCTCTTTTTTGCTTCGTCGAGGAGTGTGTAGTAGGCGTCCATGTCAGACTTCTTCCAAAATGCTGTTCCGTACACCCGGTAGAGTTGCTTTTTTGTCGCGTCTCCTTTCCAGTATGCTCTTGTTATTCTTTCTAACTTGAAGGCTTTGAGCATTCCTGTTCGGGGTATGTGTGGTCCTTTGCACAGATCGCTGTATTCTGCTTGTTTGTAAAATTGAAGTCCTTCTTCTGCAATTTCTCCTTCTTGTTCTTCCTCTTCTTTGAGTGTTTTATTTTTGATGGAGTTGATGATTTCTTGTTTGTACTCGTTGTCTTTGTAAAAGTCCAATGCTTTGTCGAAGCTTTTGAATTCCTTTTCTATAAGCAAATCTTCTTTTACAATTTTTTTCATTTCAGTTTCAATTTTTTCTAGGTCTTTCTCTGTAAGATTTTCTTCTCCCATATCAAAGTCGTAGAAGAACCCGTTTTCTGTCGCTGGTCCGATTGTTCTCTTTGCTTTTGGATAGAGTCTTAGGACTGCTTGTGCTAAGATGTGTGCTGCGCTATGGCGAAGAATGCTAAGACTTTCTTCGTTTTTGCTTGTCAGAAGTTCGAGTGTCGTGTCTGTGGTAATGGTTGTGGTGGTGTCTTGTAGAATTCCATTTAGCTTAGCTGCAACTGCATCGCGGGCAAGTCCTTCTGAGATTGACTTTGCCACGTCGATAACAGAAACAGCCCCTTCATACTCTTTTTTAGAACCGTCGGGTAGTGTAACCGTTACCATGGTAAGTAGGAAAAAATAGGGAAGTCTTATAAATATTTGTAGCTTGGGGGAAACAGTAGAGCTTCTTAATTTAACTAAAAAGTGTTTTAGAATTTATTTTCTCCGAGATTAAGTATAGAGGAAGTTGCAAAGATTCGGAAGGCATATTTTGAGGGAAACTATGATGATTTTTATTTTATTTTTCAAAAAAACCTTAGGATTCCTGATTCTTACTTTACTAAGAGAAAGTTCCTTTCTGAAAAAGAGAAAAAAGAATATGATGGTCGTTTTGCGAGTGCTAGATATTTTAGAGGGATTGAGAATGGAAAGATATTCTTGACATTCTAAGGAAAATAAAAAAAAATACTAAAATTTTTGAAATTTATCTTGGTGGTAGTATTATTAATAAGGGTCCAACACACAATGATATTGATATTTTAGTTCTCTTAACTATTCCTAAAGATCAAATTTATTACACACACTTTATTGGAAAAAGAAGTTTAACTTTTTTTGAAATTTTGTTTATTGATAAAAATTTAGAAGGAGTAAGTGGAAAAAGTAGGAAAGTCTGTGAGGATATTTTGAAGAAGGGCAGAAAAATAGATATCTAAACCTAAAACTTGATGCTCTTGTCTTTAGCCCAGTCCGCCAACAAATATGTTTGAAAGCTTATAGTTTGGATTTGTTGAAGTGTAGGAATAATTTATTTCTTCGCTTTGATTTATTTTCCAATAGTATAGTTTGCGAGTTCCTGAACTTATGAGCTGGAAAAGATCGTAGATTCTGGAATAGGATCCCCCGGAATAACTTGTTGGAACTGTGTCAAAGTAAAGGGTGGTATTTGATTCTGCTGTGTATAAAGTTGTTGTTGTTTTGACAAGATAAACATCTGGACCTGTGTTTTTAATTTGTTTATCCATTCTTATGGAAATGTTTGGGATAATGTAGAATGTGTAAATGTCACTGAATGCAGTTTTATTAAATTCATCTTTGCTTTCAACTTTCCAGGTGTGAATTCCTTTTTGGGAAAAATTGTATTGTGTTGAGACATTTACATCTGTTGGACATGAAACATTTCTGATCCAGATATTGTCTATGTAAAACATACAATCATTATTTACAAAGGAGCTTTTTATTGTCCAGTTGAAATCAATGCTTTGATTTATGCCTATGAATTTTTCATTGTCATATGGTGAATATAGTGTTATGTTTCCTTTGTCTGTGATTTCAAATGTTGCATTGTCGTAGCTTTTGTCGTTACATAAATGTCCTTTGTCGCACACGATGATGTTTGTCACGTTGTATATTCCGGCGTCTCCTGTGTCGTTAAAGTTTAGAAACCATTCATTACTGCTTTCTTGGTATTCTATTTCTAGTATTAGTGAATTCCACTCTATAAGATCATATAGGCTTGTATTGAAATTGTCGAGGTTTATTCCTCTAATTCTTACATTTCTGTTGTCTTCAAATCTCCAATTTTCCAAAATATTTGTGTTTGTTGTTGTTAGGTTATATTCTCCGGGACTTGTTGGATAAATTGATCCGATAATTTGCCAATCTGCATTCTCAGAATTTGAGAAACTAATTTCTAAAGATGGGTATGTGTTTGAATTCTCGTCTGAAGCGCCAAATGAGTTTTGTGTAATATTCATTGTGATGGTTATGGATAGTAGGTTTTGAATTTTTGAACTGTCGACAAAGGAATATGTTTTGTATGTAGTATTTCCATCTATTGCATTTTTCCATTTTTTTTCTTCTCCCCAAGATGAAAAATATGGTTCTGCGTCAACATATTTTCTTAGTAAGAAATCATCAGACCAATATTCTTGTCCTCCGTGTATGTATAACGTATTAAAGTTTGTCCAGGAAGTGTCATATGTCTGAAATGTTTCGAAGACAGTTTCTGTTAGGTCCATAAAGACGAAGTTGAAGTTTCCTTCGTATCTGTTGAGTTTCATGTAGTACCATACATTGTATTCTGTCGCAAATGTTTTTGTTCCTCCAGGGAGGGCACTTGCAGCTCCGAGTGTTCTTTTTTCAAGTTTATATGTCATACTTGGTCCGAAGTTACTTGAATATGTGGAGTATCCATTTGCCAATTCATCACTTATGGCGTACCGGTTTATTTTTCCGTTGAGAGAATTAATTCTGTTTGTTTTCCATAGTAATTCATAGTTTGAAAAATTGACGCCTAGAGATGTTTTACCTCCGTTTGGATCGTTGTTTGCTGTTTTTTTCAATACTCTGTTGCCGTTTGTTTCTGTGTCAAGTAGGACTGTTCCTAAATTGTAATTTTGCCAAGTTGGTGGTATGACTGAATCAGCGGTTGAGGTGTAATTTTCGAAGTCCTCAAAGTACAGGAATGTTTCATTTCCGTTTCCTGTTGATGTTGCAAGGGAATTGTTGTAGTAGAGATAGAAGCTTGTGTTGTTTGGCGTCATGTTGATGTTGTCAAATTTAATCCAGAATACTGCGTAGTCAGCCCCTTCTCTTTCTTTCCAGTATGGAAGAATTCCTGATGTGTTTGCAAGGGAATTTGTAAAACGGATATCGGAGTAATCACTTTTTGCTTTTCCGTTTAGGTAGACGTGGTTCTCATAATCGCTTCCTTCTTTGTTGTAAATATATAATTTTAATGTGTAATTATCTACATCAGAAACGTTTGAACCCGTTATATTGAAATTTTTTCGATAGTTCCATCCATCGAGCCAAATGCTTTCATCTGGTGGCACTGTTACATTTGTTTGTGCTGGTTCTTGGTCTGTCGTCTGGAGACTTTTTGTTTGTGGCGCGCTGTTGTTAAAGGAAAAATTTTTACTTGTTGTGTTTGGATATAGTATTGTTCCTGTTACATTTTTGATGGTAAAAACTGACTGTGGATCTGTTACGTTTACGGAAATCAGAACGTTATTGTTTTGCCAGGTGAAGTTTGGGTCTATGGAAATGTTTAGGGAATCTGGTGCTTCGTTTCCGTAACTTAATGGTGCAGTGAAAGCAAATCCTCCTCCGCTTTCAGATTTAGTGTGTGATCTGTCGATATTTTCATCGATGAACATGTTGATAGCTGTTGTTGTCAGGCTGTACAAAACTCCCCAACCTCCTTCTCCTCCGTTGTTGGAACTTTGTGATACGACTGCGCCTATTGGTGTTGTGGAAAAGCTGCTTTGGAAGTTCTGCGCAAATGGCGACGAGTCTGCATATCCGTTAATCCAGTTTCCTGCGCTTGTTCCTGTGTCTGCAAGGTTCCATAGAGACTCAATTTCAACTCCGTTTATTGTTGTGTGAAATTCATCTAAAGCAAGCCAGTATATTGTCTCATAGTTTGTTATGGGATTTACAGTTGGTGCATTTGCTTGAGAAAGACCAATACAAGCTCCGTTTATGTCAGGAGAGAGAAGTTCGTCGTCTAAGTTGTTTTGGAAGGTGATTCCCCAGGCGTTGTTGTTATTTGTCGCTCTTGTTGAGAGAACGAGCGGATTTGAGGAAAAATTTGTTGTGAAGTAGACTTTGTTTCCGTGGACGGGACATTCCCAGTTTCCTGTTCCTGCAAGTCCGACTCTGTTTGTGGAAAACTTTCCGGCTTCTATGATGGAGCTTGTATTTGGGAATGTCCAGTTTCCTTCTTCAACAACTATGTAGTTTACTTTTATGCTGTCTGTGGAGTCAAAAAGGTAGTTGGCAGCATAGACTTGGAAGGAATTTTCTGAAACATTGTCGAGCCACACTCCTATCCCTCTGTCCTCTGTCGTTGTTGTGTATTGTGGCGAGACTATGATTATTGGTGAGACGTAAGAATTTTCGAGAGTTATGTTTGTCCATGTTTGTGGAGAAATTGTTGTGTTTCCCCATTCCATCTGGAGATTTGTCGCGAAAATATTTGGGAGAAGGAAGAGAGTAAAGACTAGGAGTGTAAAGGCCAAACATTCCCTTTGTCGGAGTTTGTTTATACTTTCTCTTCCTAACATTGTACTGTGTACAATTTTGTTTTTTGCTTAAATATTTTTTATACTATGAAAAAGTAGTTGAAATTTTGGCGTTGTGTCTTGGCTGATGTAGAAATGATGTTTGAAAAGGATTCTCACATTTTTTCTTTCAATAGAAAGTTACAATCTCCATACTTTGAGAGATGAGAACAATAAATTTCTAATTTTTGTTGTTTTACAAGCTTATCTTTTGAGAAGAACAAAAACTAAGTTAAGAAATCGCTAAAATGTACCTAGCCCAATTGGAGCAGACCTGCGTGGTACATCTAACTTAGGAATAAAATTTCAGTTTTTTGAACTTCTCAATACTTTTATGAATGAGAGGAGGAACTTCTTTTTATGATTCCTAAGTCTTTGAAATTTTATTTGGATGAAATGAAACATTTGAATGAAGATGATCTTGTTTGGCGCGAGGCTGTTCCTTTTAATATCATTATGTTTTTGCTTCTGAAGAAAGAGGTTTTGAAAGCTAGTGTGCTTGAAAGTTATTTGAAAACTTTGGGTTTTCCTAGTTGTAAGACTTCTGATGCTCTTACTCTGAGAATAAAAGAAACGTATTTACCTTTGATAAAAATTGAATGTTGTGATGAAACTCTTTCTTCTGAAAATGATATTTTAACTAAGGCTTTTTATGACTTACTTTCTTCGAGTAATGAGAATATTCGTGAGTGTGTTGAGTTGGCGTTAGTTGAAGTTTTTAATAACTTAAGAGATCATTCGAAAGCAAGCTCAGTTGTTTATACGGCTCAAAAATGGAATGATGATATTTTAGAATTTGCACTTTATGACAATGGAAGGGGATTTCAAGAATCTTTGAAAGCCGAGTCGGAGCTTATTGCTTTGCAAAAAGCAATACTCGAGAAGGCTTCTGGAACTAATGATCCCGAAAGGGGGAGAGGATTGCAAGTTCTTAAAACTCTAGTTCTCAATAAGGAGGTTTTGGGAGAATTTCTTTTGATTTCAAATGATTCTTATTGTTATATGTCTACTTCTGATTTAGAACCCAACATTATTGGAGGCCAACTTCCCTTTTCAATATGGGGTTCTTTACTTGTTCTTAGATTAAACAATCTTCTGAAAACAGATTTTTCAAAAATCTATGAGATTATGCTTGAGCCTGATGACTTTGTTCTAAAAAATAATTTGATAAGGTAAGGGGGATTTGTCTTGTCCTAATTTGTGCTGCAAGTATTTTTATAATTTTTTCATTCATTCCAGAAAGTTTGAGATTCTTGTGCTTTCTTAATATGCAAGTAATTTCATGAGCTGAGGAAGGACTAATAGTCCTTATGTTTGTAAAATCAAGTTCAAATATCTCTTCATTTGAAGCTAAGTGTGTTTCAATAATTTTAATGTCTTCTCTAAAATTTGCTGAATCTTTCTTAATGATGTTGTATAGAGAAAGCTTTTTCATTGGTTTTTTACTATTTAGATATTTAAAAACGTATGTGTGTTCGAGTCCGAAAAAATAAGGTAAAAACTTAAGTCTATACTTTTTTGTACTTGCTGTCGTATAATCCAAAGCTTTTCTCGATATCTTTTACTGCTTCTGCTTTGTCTCTCCATTCTCCTATTTCAACTTTCTTGTTTTCTAGGTCTTTGTACACTGTGAAAAAGTGCTTGATTTCTTTGAGTATGTGTGGTTCTACATCACTTAGTTCTTTGAGGTTTTCAAAGCGAGGGTCTTTTACAGGAACTGCTAGAACCTTTGCATCTCCTTCTCCTCCATCAATCATGTCGAGAACTCCTAGGGGTCGGCATTTTATGAGGCAACTTGGTACGAGAGGTTCGTGTGTCATGACAAGAACGTCAATTGGGTCACCATCTTCCCAGAGAGTTTGTGGGATAAACCCGTAGTCGCAAGGGTAGTGCATTGGAGAGTAGAGAACTCTATCAAAGCAAATGAGTCCCGTTTCTTTGTCGACTTCGTATTTTACTCTAGATCCTGTTGGATTTTCAATAATTACATTGAATTCATCAGCTTTTTTTCTGTCAACGTCATGCCATAAATTTGCCATTGTGAAAAGTGGAGAAATCACGAAGTTTATAAGGGTTTTTGCTTTTCTCTTTTTTATGTTTCATCTTATTGGGATAGGGTACAAAATCGGACATATTAGTGTTGAGCAAGTTGAGGTTATTAAGAATTGTAAGCTTGTTTTTTTGGAGTATTATACTTCTTTTTATGAGAATAAGGTTGAGGAATTGAGTGAGTATCTTGGTGTTGAGATTGAGCTTGCTGACAGGTCTGTCGTTGAAAGTCAGATTGAAGAAAAGATGCTTGTTCCTGCACAAAAAGACGATGTTGCTTTGCTTGTTATGGGCGATCCGCTTATTGCTACGACTCACACAGATCTTTTACTTCGGGCACGGGAAATGGAGCTGGAAACCTCTGTTTTGTCGAATGTTTCTGTTGCTAATTTTATTACGCACACGGGCTTGCAGTTTTACAAGTTTGGCAAGATTACGAGTATTCCTTTTTTTAGTGAAAAATTTATGCCAAGAACTCCGTATTTGGTTTTTTTAGATAATTTTAAGATGGGGGCTCATTCTTTGTTTTTATTGGACTTGAACCCGAGTAATGACGTCGCGTACAAGGGAAAATCTCGTTTTTTGAGGGCACATGAAGCTTTGGAATTTTTGCTTACGATTCCCAAGATGATGAAAGAAAACGAAGAACTTGAGGAAAAGGATTGTCAGGTTCTGGACTCTGAAACGCATGCTGTCCTTTGTTCGCGGCTTGGTTTTTCTGATGAGAAAATAGTGTATGGGACTTTTGAGGAACTTATGGACCTAGATAAGAAAGAAGAATTTCCTGAACCTTTGTGTTTGATTGTTCCTGGCGACTTGCATGAGATGGAAGAGAAATATTTGGATTTGTTTAGGATTTAATGGTAGTATCCAGATTGTCCGCCACGATGGTATGACCCTCTTCTCATTCCTGCTTGATAAAGCGCTAAATCACGATGGGTATAAGGTCCATGACTTCCGTAGAATACGGAGGGAGATACTCCCCAAGAATTTTGTGCATCTGTTCCTTGGTATAGTACTCTTGTGAGGCTAGGGGCCTGATTTTGTGTTTCTACTTGTGGCTCTAGGTTGAGCATTATTTTTCCTTCAAGGTTAGGTCGTTCTTGTACACTTTCTAAACTTTTTCGGGGTTCTTCGTTTTGTTCTAGTTGTGGAGGGGTGGCTGTAAAGGAGTAGTCTTTATTTGTGTTTGTTGTTGTGATGGGGGTCAAACCAAGTTTTTCAAAAAATTCTCGAGGTAACTGTGTGCTGCCAACTCTGTACTTTGGTTTGGGCTCTTTTTCTAATTGAAAATTGAGCTCATCAGGAGAAGGATCTGTTTTGTATTCAATTCCCATTTCAATGTTTTTTTCGGGTTTTTTTGTTGAGTATATGGCCTCTAACACTGCATTTGAAGGATCTTGGCTTGAGAACAAAATGTAAGCACTAAGTGCGTCAGATGCTGTATATTTTGGTGGTTCTGTTGTAATTTTTTCCCCAACATCTGCTTTGTACAGGAAAGGATCTCCGTTTTGTGGGACCTTTATGAGGAGTTGTGGCGCTTGTGTTTCAAGAGAAGAATGTTTGTGAGGATTTGTATTAGCAAGAGCGACAAGATAAACTGCGAGGTCTGGCCTACTTGTCGGATAAATGGCAGCAGGCATGTATAATTGTTCTCTCTCTTGTTCCATGGTCGAAGTGTGTTCTTTGAAATATATAAATATATCGACAGTTTTTTGAGTGTGTTCTTTTGATTTTGAGCACCAAATCTTTATAAATTGGGTTTCCTCTTTTTTGGCATGACAGAGGAGGAACAAAGTCTTCTTGATGAAAAAACGGATGATTTGACACCTGATGAGAATCTTCATGTTTTGGATGATTTTTCTGCTATAAAGGCAAATATCGAGGCTCTTCTTTTTACTTCTGCTGATTGGATGAGTATAACCGAAATAAAGACTGCTTTAACTTTGGACTCTGAGATGATGGTAAAAAATGCTTTGAATGAGCTTAAGGAGAAATTTAAGGGGGGTTTTTCTTTTCATATTGACGAGGACGGACAGCGTTTTCGTATGGCTTTGAAAGCTGAATTTGAGGATATCACTTCGGCACTTCTTTCCGGTCTTGAAATTCCTCCTTCTGCTTTGAAGGTTCTTTCAGTTATTGCTTATGAACAGCCAGTTACAAGAACGAGAATGAGTGAAATTTTGGGGCGTGTTGTCCGAGAGGATGTCGCTTTTCTTTTTAGGAACAAGTTTGTAACGTACGAAAAACGAGGAATTGGAAAATATTTTAGTGTGACAAAGAAATTTTATGAATATTTCAAAGTTGATGCGGATGCTTTTCGTCAGAGGGCTAATTCTGACATGAAGGTGTTTTTGGATGAGGAAATGGTGAAGGAAGAGAGGGAACTTAATGCTTTGCTGAAGGAACAGGAAGAAGAAAAAGAAAAGCAAGAGGCTGAAAAAGAGAAAGAATTTGAGGATTTAGATGAAAGGGATTCGCTTATTTTAGAAGAAGGTGTGGACGAAAATGTTTCTCCTACTGTTGAAATTTCAGAGGAAGAAGTTGAGGACATTCATTCTCTTAAAGAGAAATAAAATTTTTAGAGTTTACTTGCGGTATGGTGCTAGAACATCAAGGATTCTCTTGACATCTTCGTCGACAATGAGTGAACCCGATGTACTTGTGATGGCTCTTAGCTCTGTACCGTTTTTTGGCATGAGATCAATAATTTTAATGAGATATGCTTCATCAAGTCTTGCGAGTTCTAGTGCTTCTAGTTCTTTTTTCAAAGCTAGGTAGTCCTTTTTTGTGTGGAGTGGAAATTTATTGAGAAACTCAACTATTTTTTCCTCTCTGTATGTTGGCTCTATTTCTTTTGTTCTTTCTTTTACAATATCAAAAGCTTCTTTATTAGAGACAACTTCTTTTGAAACAATTTCATAGTTTGTCATTTTTACACTTTGAGCATGTGTACGGGGTGAACAACAAATGTTTTTTGCTTTCCTCCGTCTCTGAGACTTACTTTGTAGCAGTCTCCTTGCTTGCCTGTAACATCAGCAATCCTTCCATAAAATCGCAGGCAAAACAAACCTTTGTGGTAGCTTGGATACGCTTTCAACAGCACTTTTTGACCTTCTTCAAACTCCTGCAAAAATCTTCCGATAGGAACTTTTCCCATCTCGGAAACTTTCTTCTGCATTTTATACCTTGATTTTCTTCTAAATCCACCAATACGCTTCATTCTAAGAAGAGCAAACAAAACCTGCTTTAAAAACTTAAGCGTTGAAAAGATTTTTTATAGATGGATGACATCAGTCACCCGCTTGTATACTAAAGAAACTACAAACTCTTGCACAAATGAGCATAACAACTTGCATCACGTGAACAGAACACACACTTCCCTTTTGCTACTTTATCCTGTTCAAGAGGGATGTTGTTCGATTTAACCCCGTACAAATCCTTCAAAGATTCCTCACATTGGGGATCGCCACACCAGCGAACGACAGGCCACTTCTTCTCTGCCAAAGCCTTCTCAAAGTCTCCAACACTCTCACACACAACACGGTTCGACAAAGTATAAGCCTTTGATTTTTCGAACATCTCATCTTGAATCTTATTCAAAATTCTTTCAACTTCCTTTTCAGCATCCGACAAAGGAACAAGAATCTTTTCTCCAGAATGTCGCTTCACCACAACAATTTGTCCCTGCTCCAAATCACGAGGACCAAGTTCCAGACGAAGAGGCATTCCCTTAATTTCCCATTCCGAAAATTTAAAGCCAGGAGAAACACCGACTCTCTCATCAAGAACAGCGCCAAAAGAAGAAAGTCTCTCCTTTAGTTTTCGAGCTTGCTCAAGAACAGCCTCTTCTTTTCCCTTGAAAAGCAAAGGCACAATCACACATTTGTTGTACGTAAGACGAGGTGGCAAAACAAGACCCTTGTCGTCGGAGTGCGTCATAATCAAAACACCAATCATGCGAGTTGTAATTGCAAAAGTATTCTGCCAAGCAAATTGTCTCTCTCCCTTCTCATCCAAAAAACTAATGTTGAAAGCTTTGGAAAAAATTTGTCCGTCATGGTGAAAATCAGGACCTTGAATTGCCTTTCCAGTTGGCAAAAAACACTCGATAGAATGTGTCCACTCAGCGCCAGGAAAAGTTTCGTTTTTTGACTTTCTTCCAACAACACCGTACAAAGCCATGTACTTTTCTAAAATCTCCTTGTAAATACCAATAATAACTTTCTCTTCAGCAACAGCTTCTTCCTTTGTCGCAAAGACAGTGTGCCCTTCATTCCACAAAAATTCCCGACTGCGCAAAAAAGGCGTCGAATGCTTAAACTCCCAACGCACGACATTATTCCACTGGTTCAAACGAAGAGGCAAATCCCTCCAACTCTGGACCCACTTGGAATAAGAATCATACATAATAGTCTCAGAAGTAGGACGAATTGCGAGTTTTTCTCCAAGCTCAGAATCTCCCGTTTGCGTAACCCAGGCAACCTCAGGAGCAAAGCCCTCCAAATGTTCTGCTTCCTTCATTAACAAAGATTCAGGAATAAACAAAGGAAAATACGCATTTTGAATACCGGCTTCCTTAAACCTCTTATCCGTTTCCCTTTGAATAATTTCCCAAATCTGATACGAACGCGGTTTGTACACAATGCACCCAGAAACCTTTGAATAATCAATCAAGTCTGACTTCACAATAACTTGCGTATACCATTCCGACAAATCCTCTTCACGCGCAACAGTAATCGAAAGTTCCTGTTGCTTTTCAGTATTTTTTTCCTTAGCCATTTTCCTAGCATATTTTCTAATAAAAAGTCAAAAATGCTGACTCTTATAAATTTCACTCTCTCTCAATTCAAGCTTCAAAGCCCGCAAATACCTATCCACATCTTTGTACGGCAAAGCAAGATGAGACACTTGAAGCAAATCTTCAACGCTAACAACCTTGTAACCAAACTCCAAAACATCAGCGACAAAAGAGTAAGCTGCCAACATTGAAGCACAAGATCCTTCTTCCAAAGCACTTTCACGGCCGACAATCACAGCTTTCCTTTCCAAGCTCAAAAAGAGCTCTCTCCAAACATATTTTCATATCATTCATTTTTTCATAACCTTCATCAAAAACTTCTTGATATTTTCAAAAAGATACACAAACTAAAAAGCAGCAAAAGAAAGAATAAGCCCCCAAATGGGGAAGAGAACTATCCGAGCCAGAACGTGAAGAGTACAAACGACCATCAAGGCCGCCACATCACCACTTCAAAAAACTCCACCATAAATAAAGGAAAAACAAAAGAAATTATAAAGATAACGCAAAACTAAAGCTAGAACAAAATTCTTATAAAAAACCAAGACTCTACCTCAAAATGCCCATACAAAATAACACAAAAAAGACGCCACACTTTAGAGAAGAAATGTCAAAGTATGTGATTCTTCATCACAATGTAAAAATAATTCAAAGAATAGCAAAATCCCTCACACAAGTTTCAGAAGTTGAAAATAAAAACTACACTGTACTAAAAGGAAACTACAAAGGAAAAGAAATAACACTCATTGCAACAGGAATGGGAGCAGGAAACACAGCAATCGTTGTAGACCAAACAATTTCCCAAGGAGCACAATATCTTTTCAAACTAGGAACATTTGGAGCATTACAAGAACATATCAAAATAGGAGACATCTATCTTCCACAAGGAGCAATCAGATCAGAAGGACTAACAGATGCTTATGCACCGATGTACTTTCCAGCAGTCCCAGACATGGAATTATATCTAAAATTCCTTCAGAAAGCAAAAGAACTAGAAATAGAAACAAAAAACGAAGGAATTATTCACAGTGTTAATATTTACACACCTTACTACAATGGAACCTTTAATGAACTAAAATACTCTCCTGAAAAATACAAAAGTCTTGGAGCAATAGGAGTAGAAATGGAAACATCTTCCGCTTTCATTTGTTCCTCTGTCAAAAAAGCAAAATGTATTGCAGTTTTGATATGTAACAGAGAATGGGAAACACAAAAAGCCTACAAAGAAGGAAAACAAGCAAACTGGGACAAACATCAAGAAGAGCAAAAAAAAGACCAAGCAACTCAAGACGCAATCAAAGTAATACTTGAGACTATTACAGAACTTGATTGTCACCACTAGTATTTTCTCTTTCATTGAAAGAATTCCACAAAGAGAAGCTAATTAGAAGTTACAGCCTAATGTTCAAAAGTACTTACTCTTTTTATATTCTTTCGAGTAACTAACCTACCATTCTTTAAAATAGGAAGAATATATTTCTTTATAGAAAACTTATTTTGGACCCAAGTTTCATAGTATTGAAAATAGAGGTGAAAAAATATCCGGATACTATAGTCAGAATTTAGGTTCAAAAAGTATAAATTACAACTTAAAAATAAAAAACAGAAAAAGGGAAAAAGCAGATTTATGGAGTACAAGTCAAATTCTCTCACTATTTGAGAAAATTTTAGGTAGCACAAAACTATGACACATTTAGCCAGAATTTAGGTAGCATAAAGATAGTTTTTCTAAAAACACACGACAAAGAAATCACGCGTACAAAGGAAACTCCTTCGTCAGCGCTTCGACATCCTTCTTCTTTCCGTAGATCAAAACACCCAAAAACTCAATCTCTTTGTACAATTTCTCCAAAGTTCCCTTAGCGACCTTTTTATCATCACTTGTCTCAAGCATCTCGCGAGTAAACTGCGCAAACTCCAGATTCTTCTCCTTTGCCTGAACAACAAGTTCACGAATCATATCACTACTGGCAACTTCTTTGAGCATAATTGCATGTTGAATATTAAGACGAATATCCTCTTTATCCTTAGTACTAACAAGATCTTGCGTAAACAATTTTCGTCCTTCCCTTGCACCAAAAGCAGCGTTCAAATGAGCGACGGTGTTCAGTTCCTGCCAAAGCTCCATCTTAGCGCCCTTGTTCACCAAAGCGACAGCAAGCATAGTTTCCTTTTTCTTTTGAGGAATATTCTCTTCCTTCTCTTTTGGTTTCATAGTAGGAAAATAAATAATATCTCTAATAGAATCCTGATTCAAAAGCACCATACAAAGCCTGTCAATCCCAAGACCAATGCCGCCAGTCGGAGGAATACCCAAATCAATTGCGGCCAAAAAGTCCTCATCCAAACCATCTCCCCATGTCTCTTCCTGGCCACCTTCCTTAAAATTCAATTGCTCCTCAAACAATTCCCTTTGTCTCTTTCCATCATTAAGTTCAGAATAAGCATTTGCAAGTTCCATCCCACACACAAAACTCTCAAAACGCTCAATAAGAGAAGAGTCCTTCCTATGTTGCTTACACAAAGGAGTAGACTCAGCAGGGTAGTCGACAAAGTGTGTCGGCTGAACACCCAAAGGCTCGCCAAATTCCTCGAATAAAGCCAAAAGAGCATAACCACGAGATTTCTTAGGAAGTTCAGCGCCAATCTTTTCAGCCTCTGAGAACAACTCCTCATCACTCATTTTGTCCACATCAAAACCCTTTGCAAGCTTCAAAGCTTCCTTCACAGACAAACGTCGCCAAGGCCTAGCAAAAGAAACTTTTTCCCCCTTAAACTCAAAGTCTAAAGTTCCAAAAACTTCCAAAGCAACAAACTCCACCAAACGCTCAAGCAAGTCCATACAATACTCATAATCTTTGTACGCAATGTACGCCTCAAGCATTGTAAATTCAGGATTGTGCGTTCTATCAATACTCTCATTTCTAAAATTCTTATTAATCTCAAAAACTGCCCTCATATCCCCAGCAATAACCCTCTTCAAAGATTGCTCAGGAGAAACACGCAAGTACAAATCCATATCCAAATCATTGTGATGAGTAACAAAAGGCTCAGCGGCAGCGCCACCATACGAGATCTGAGTAATCGGCGTTTCGACCTCCAAAATACCCTCCTTTATCATAAACTCCCTAATCTTTTGAGTAATCAAAAATCTCTTCTTAATAATCCCCTTAGATTCAGGATTCATAATCATATCAAGCGAACGATTCCTATACTTAATTTCAATATCCTGAATAGAATGATATTTTTCCCCAAGTTCAGAAAGTGACTTACAAAGCATATCAAACTCCTGAACATTCAAAGAAAGCTCCCCAAGTTTTGTCTTAAACACATTTCCATAAACACCGACAATATCACCAACATCAAAATATTTCAAGAGCTTATATTTTTCCCCAAGATTCTTTTTCATAAACGTAATTTGCAAACGAATATCTTCGTCCTGAATCGTCATAAAAGTCAAACCACCCATATCTCTTTTCAAAATAATTCTTCCTCCAATTCTGTAGAAATCTTGAGTTTCCTCATGAGCAGAAATCTTTTCATCATACTTTTTTTTAATGTCAAGAAGAGTCCAATCCAATACATAGCTATTAGGATAAGGATTAATCCCCAAACCCCTAAGCTCCTCAGTTTTTCTTATTTTTTCTTCTCTGACACTCGTTTTTCCTTGAGCCATAAGAAAAAACAAAAAACAATGCACTTAATAAAATATCGCATAAGGAAAAAACTGAAAAAATCATTTTTGTAAAACTAAATTCTCCAACTTCTGTCCATCATTGCCACGAGCAACAACAGCACCACACACAAAGTTTGACTCCAAAGCCTCCTCATTCCGAAAAACAAGTCCAAACAAGAAATTTGGAGTTTGATTTTGGGAGTAAAAAAAAGAGGCATAAAGAAGGACATCTAGAAAAGTCTCTCGTGAACTACGAAAAATTTGTTCATCACCTAAAAGAGTGTCAAAAAAAAAGTCTGTGAAAGAAGGAATCCTCAAAGAATGCGTTTCACAATAACTCCTCACAAGTCTAGGTAAATCAAGAAGCGTCCCATAATATGACTTTCCACCTAAAACATAAAAAAACGGAACAAGCGATCTACCAAAATCTTTTTGTTGTAAAGCTTCCAAAGGCAAATAATTCAGCAAAGGAGAAACTGAAGACATTGCAAACGAAAATACACCAATCGTTAAAAATATACCTAAAATTCATTGCAAGACAAAGTATCCTTACCACCGAAAAAAGAAAAAAAAGTTTTCAAAAAGATTTGTATGCACAAACTTTCAGATGAAAAAGTTTCAAGTTATTTCTTTTTCTTATTCAAATTATCTAAAACATCACAAATTTTGTAAAACTCCTCTTTTATCTGCTCAACAGAATCAACAAATTCATATCTCAGACCTAATCTTTTTCTTAAGATAAAATCAAATAACCTATTCATTCTCCCAATTAAAAATTGTTGTGGAAAATGAGAGTTAATTCTATCAGAATCATTAAGCCTAATAAAAAGAAAATCATATATGTTTCTCTTAAAATTACTCTCTAGTAGAGAAGAAAAATTTCCCAATAAAAAATCTGAAGAGTAAGATAAGATCTCAACTAAATCTTCTTCACCATTCAAATCTGCAACCCAATGCTTTTCAATTTGGGAAAAAGAAACGTAAGTCAGAACCTGAAAAACTAAATCATTTGGTGTACACTTTGCAATATATTTGGTTTCTTCCTCATCTGAAAAGCGTGATGTTCGTATTAACTTACAGTTATACTTCTTCTTCAAATAAGAATCAATTTTTTCAAACAGAACATGAACTTCTTTAAAAAAGTCCGAACTCTTTGAATCTGGTTTTTTTGTTACTATCGTGTCAATATCATGTTCAATATTACAAGAGCCAATCGTTCCATAGGTTAGGATATGTTTTGTCTTGTTAAGCTCTTTTTCTAAAACAGCCCTTATTTCTTCCCATGTATACGATTTTGTCATGTAACTACATTAGATAAAGTTCTTATAAAGTTATACCCTTTGCAACTCTTCTAACTCTGTTTTCCCTTTTCATTCACCCTCCAAAAGTGGAGCTACAAAAAATTAAAGAAAAACAAACAAAAAAAACTATGATTATAACAAGTTTAAGCAACTCAACAGCACTCGCCAAAAAACTAGCGACAAAACTCAAAGCAAAGTACACAGCAACGACAGTGAAAAGCTTTCCTGACGGCGACCTTTATCTACGTTACAACACAACAGTCGCCAAACAAACCCTCATCATTGTCGAAAGCTTCCAACCAAACCCGAATCAATCCATACTAAACATCATATTTGCAGCAAAAACGGCAAAAGATCTCAAAGCAAAAAAAGTGATTCTCATTTCTCCATATTTAGCCTTCATGCGACAAGACAAACGCTTCAACAGTGGAGAGGCAATCAACGCTCCTATTATGGGAGAACTCCTCAGCAATGCAGGAATAGACCTCTTTCTAACAGTCGACCCACACCTGCACAGAATTCACGAGCTCAAAGAAATCATAAAAACACCAGCAAAAAATCTAACTGCAAACAAAGCAATCGCAGACTACATTGCAAAAAACTATGCAAAAGAAAAAGATAATCTCGCAATCATAGGCCCAGACTCAGAATCCTATCAATGGGCAGAAGAAATTGCAAAACAAGCAGGACTCAAAAACACCATTCTAAGCAAAACCCGCCACAGCTCAAGAAAAGTAGACGTGAAAATAAAAAAGCAACTAGATATGAAAGGAAAGCACATCATCATTATAGACGACATCATTTCAACCGGAAACACTATGATAAAAGCAGCCCAGAAAGCAAAAAAAGAAGGAGCATCAAAAATAACTGCAATCGGAGTGCACGGACTCTTTGTCGAGAGCGCTCTGCTGAAAATGGCAAAAATATTTGACAACATCCACACCGTCAACACAATAGAACACCCGACAAACGCCATAGACATAAGCTCCGTACTTGTCGACGAACTGAAAAAGAGAAAGATAAAGTAACTATTTTTGTGCGTATTTTACAAGAAGATAATCGTAATCAACACCATTGTAAGAACGCCCAATCTGGTAAAGATTACCTGAGGCATCAATAGAAAGACCCTTACCTACATCCTTCTCTCCGGTATCAAAACTAATATTCCACAGTTCATTTCCACCATTATCATATTTTACAATCAAATAATCATAAGTGCCCCCAGTATTAATAAGTCCTCCAACATAAACATTCCCTAAAGAATCAAGAACCAAAGAAAAACTTCCTTCATAGGCAATATTAAAAAAAGAGGCCCAAATTCCATTACCATTTGAATCATATTTAAGTGTTAGAAAATCATAACTTAAATTTTCAAAATATCCTGTTATATAGATATTTCCATCTTTATCTAAAACTGGAGAATGCGCTTCATTATATCCACTTCCTGCATAAGTAACATTCCAGAGTTCAGTTCCTGAACTATTATATTTAACAAGAAGAAAATCTGAGTTCCTAAAAGAACCAGAAACGAATATATTTCCACTTTCATCAACAGTTAGCCCATAACCTGAGGCATTTTCATACGTTATATTCCATAATTGAGTTCCTAAACTGTCATATTTCACAAGAAAAAGATTTTCCGAAGTATATGATTCACCTGTGATGTAAGCATTTCCAAAGTCATCAACTGTAACTGCCCAACCGTACAAATCTTCTCCATTCTCATACGTTACATTCCATAACTCATTCCCAAAGGAATCTAATTTTACTAAAAGAAAATCTCCCTCAAGGTCATTCCAAGAGACACCTCCCAAATAAAAATTCCCTAATTTATCCAAAAAAAGTGAATTACAAGAAACATTTTCAAAAATACTAAATGTTCTATTCCATAGTTCATTACCATTTGTATCATACTGAAAAAGAAGACAGGAAAACGTAGTTCCATTTGAAGATTCTCCCACAAGAGCAACTCCGTCTGAGTCTGTCAAAACATCCCAGCCCCAATCACTAAATCCGCCATCATATGTCACATTCCACAGCAGTACAGGCATAAGCTCGTGGCTTTGGTATTGTTCTTTCACAAAGAACTTCTGGCTGTACACTTGCTTGTCCGTCAGGACAGTTGCCTCGACAGAATCGCCACTGGCATTCAGACAAGAACCAAGATTAAAAACATGCAGTCCAGAGAACTTGCCAGTGGAAAACTCACAGTTATTTCCTGACACTTTGACAATGGAGACAGCAGTTCCTGTTCCTGCTTGAAAAAAGAGCTCGTCGCCAACGAGATCGACAATCCCCACACTTTGGCTGTTTGCTGTGTCGGACTCGACTTTTGTGAAAAGAGCAGATCGAAAGGAATCAAACCAGGTACTGAAAAAAATGACTGCAACAACAGCAACGACAAGAAGTAGGGCAACGGCAATGACGGGAGAAATAGCTTTTTTTGTCGGGCGCATGTTTGGAATGAAGAGAAAGAGTATTTATACTTTTGTTCTGTCGGAAAAGGAAGGGCTTACCTTTGTGCGTACTTGAGAAGTAAGAGATCAGTATCTACTACATCATCTGATTCTCCCACAACATAGATGTCTCCCGAAGAAGTAATTGAAACTCCATAATATGAAGCATAATACCCATTATCATAGGTCACATTCCAAACTTCATTTCCCAAACTATCATATTTGAGCAAAATGCCACCATAATTCGTTTTAGTTATACCCCCACCCACATACACATTATCCAAAGCATCAACAGCAATACCAAATGCCGTTGCATATGTTCCACTTCCCTCAAAAGTTCTTTCCCAAAGTACATTTCCTAAAGTATCATATTTAATGATAATTCCGTTCCAATAAGTTCCTGATTTAAATTCCCCTGTTACATAAATGCTATCCTTACTATCAACTGCAATTCTATATGCATATTCATCATCTCCCATATCATGAGTCACATTCCAAAGCCTATTACCGTTAGAATCATACTTAACAAGAATAAGGTCTGAACTCACATTATCAAAATATCCAATTGAATAAATATTCTTGAGAGAATCAGATGCAAGGGCTTCAAGGACATCATATGCTCCTACCACATAGCTCACATTCCAAAGCTGATTACCATTTGAATCAGATTTTACAAGAAGAAAAGAATAATCACTGCCAATATGAGTCCATCCTCCCAGATAAATATTATCTAAAGAATCAAGAAAAATGGCCCCAAAGCTATCATCGTCCCCACCATCATAAGTGAGATTCCAAATTTCACTACCATCTTGGGCATATTTTATGAGAATCCCATCCATATTTGAAGGATTATGTAAACGACCAACAACATATATGTTTTCATTACTATCCTTTCCCAGATTAAAAAAAAAATCATCTCCATGACCTGAATCATAACTTTTATTCCACAATTCATTTCCACTAGGATCAGTTTTCATAAAAAAAGCATCATAGTCAACTCCATTAAACATTCTTCCACTGAGATAAAGATTTTCTGAAGAATCAAGAATAATACTGGTGGAAAAGAAATCCCCCAAAGGATTTTCATACGTTACATTCCACAGAAGTACAGGCATAAGCTCGTGGCTTTGATAGTGTTCTTTCACAAAGAACTTCTGGCTGTACACTTGCTTGTTTGTCACAACACTTACTTCGACAGAGTCGCCGCTTGCGTCAAGACAAGAACCCAAATCGAAAATGTGCAGTCCAGAAAACTCTCCTGTCGAAAACTCGCATTCATTTCCTGACACTTTGACGACAGAAACAGCAGTTCCCGTTCCAGCCTGAAAAAAGAGCTCGTCGCCAACGAGATCGACAATCCCAATACTTTGGCCGCTTGCTGTGTCGGACTCGGCTTTTGCAAAAAGAGCAGATCGAAAGGAATCAAACCAGGTACTGAAGAAAACAACTGCAACAACAGCAACGACAAGAAGTAGGGCAACGGCAATGACGGGAGAAATAGCTTTTTTTGGCGAGCGCATGTTTGGAATGAAGAGAAACACTATTTATACTTTTCTTAAATAAAAGAAGGACAACATCCACACCGTCAACACAATAGAACACCCGACAAACGCCATAGACATAAGCTCTGTACTTGTCGATGAACTGAAAAAGAGAAAGATAAAGTAGAAATTCAGAACTTATACTGATGTAATAAAGTTTCAAAAACAGGAAGAATATGCAAACCTTTCAAAGAGGGAAATGTAGTGCTGAGAAGAGTTAAAAATTCCCCAAGTTCCTTATTGCTTCTATTTGCAACAGAAAAAAGATAATCAAATTCTCCTCCAAGTTTTGCTGCATAAATAATTTCTGCATGAGTATAAATAAAAGACCTTAGTTTTTTCTTAATCCCTTCAGAATTTGCATTAAGTTTCAGAAAGATATTACTTAATTGGAAACCTAAAAGAAACAAATCAATAAGAGTTCTAAAACCGACAATAATTCCATGCTTTTCCAAATTTTTTATTCTATTTCTAACTGCAACTGCTGAAAGTCCAACATCATTTGCTATTCGAGAACTACTTTTAGTTCCATTTTCCAAAAGAATTTGAAGAATTTTTTTATCTATAGTTCCTAAAGAAAATTGAACTTCAATGAGTTCAAAACTCCTAAGCGTACTAGAAAAAAGTTCTTCGTTAAAAAGAGCCTCTTGAGAATCTTTAATCTCCTCAAGAATAATAAAAACAGTTAACGAAAGCTTAGATTCCCCAAAGCTTTCATCTAAAAAATCAATATATTGAGAAAGTTCAAAAGGTTTATTTGAAAAAAAACTAAGAAGATAATTGTAAACTCCCCCTAGTCTCTCCATATAAAGTGTCTTCTCATTTTTTTTAATAAGACGAAGAATTTGCTCTTCATTTTGAAGAGTCGTTGTTTGCAACAAAACAAGATAAGGTTGAGTATAAGAGTTATGCCTAAGATTTAATCGAGCTTGATAACCTAAGATAACATTGCTTTCCTCAAGTTTTCTAATTCTATAGTCAAAAACCTCTCTCGAAACTAATAACTTTTTTGCAAGTTTTTTATGAGGAACCCTTGCATTCTCAACAATAACTCCTAAAATTTTCAAGTCAATAGAATCCATACAGAAAGAGAACGTTAAACTACTATAAATATTTCGATTTGTAAAAAAAGAAGAAATAAATTTTAAGAAAGAAAAAATAGTCTCGCTAAGAATGAAAGAAAAAAGAGAAGAATGGGCTAAAAAACTGTGGGAAAAAGCTAGAGAAGGATGGACTGCTAGAACAGATGACCTGAAATACAGAGCAAATGTCTCAAGACCGGCCCTAAAAGAAGAAATTTCTAAAATTGAAAGTGAAAAAGGGGTATGTATCATTGAATTTGGATGTGGAGATGGAACTGAAACACTTGAACTTGCAAACTATCTTAATGAAAAAAATATAACGGGGGAAATAATTGCTTATGACCCCCAAAGTCAACTCCTAGAAAAAACAAAAAACGAAAACAAGAAAATAGGAAAAATCCAGATAAGATTTGAAACCGGAGATTTTGAGAAATTCAAAGAACAAATAACTCCAAGTGATATTCTTTTCTCAATATATGTTCTTAATGATGTTGCAGATGCACAAGAATATCTTCTCCAAACTAAAGAACTATTAAAAAAAGGAGGAAAAGCAATTTTTCAATTTGTTCATCCTGCATTTGTAGAGGCAATGATTAAAAAAAAAGTTGCTAAACTCGAATCTAGTCTTAGTGATATCCAAACCATGACAGTTCAATATCCAATACTTGAAAAACAAAACTACTTTTATCTCCCTGTCTTCAACAGAAAAGAGCAAACATACAAAAGTCTATTAGAAGAAATAGGATTTGAAATTGAATCGATAAAAGAACTAATTCCCTTACAAAACTCACATTCTAGAAAGGAAGTTCCAATTTTTTATACTAGTCAGAAGAATATTTATTTTCCTGAAATGAATCAAATTCCTTCAACTATGCAAATAACTGCTCATAAAAAATGAAATTTGAAATAGGCTTATATGACCACGACGGCGTTATTGCAAACTCCCTAAAACATGCTTGGGAAACAGAGAAAGAACAATTCAAAAAAATAGGAGCAAAAAAACCAACACTAAAAACATTTAGAAAAAGTCACGATTCCGATTACGATTCCCACTATCTTAAAACAATAAAATTAAGTCAAAGTCAATACCAAAAATTTAATGCGACCTATAGAAAAACTGAAGGAAAAATAAAAGCAAAACTCCCCGAAATTCAAATGCTTCCAGGAGCTAAAAACACTCTCCTAAAAAGCAGCCAAGAATTAGGAAAAGAAAATATTCATATTATTTCAGGTTCCCAAAAAAAAGAATTAGAAGACTTCTATAAAAAAAATAAGTTACCTTACGGCCAAATACATTCCATTTGGGATTCAAAAGCAGAAATCATATCTCTTCTCTCTAAAAAGAAAAAAACATTTTTTTTAACAGACTCTGGAAAAGATATACTTTCAGCAAAAAAAGCAAAAGAAAAAGGAGCAAACTCGCTTATTGTCATAGTTCTTGCAACAAAATACAGTTTTAGTAACAAAAAAATTTTAGAAAAACTAGCAAAAGAAAATTCTGATTACGTCTTTTTAGCTAGAAATTTCAAAGAAGTGAATAAAATTCTTTTTACAAAAAAGCTTTGAAAAAGCCCTGTGCTAAGTCATAATTGATGGATGTTTAAATTCTTGGCTGTCTCTTTCAGCCGGCACTTTATAGTAAATCCCTTGATAGCTTCGTTTCTCGTTATAAAAGGCAATGAATTCACCGAGAGTATTCTTTCACCGAACTCTAATTTGTAGGTTTCTAACCATCTTTCTACTTGCCTATTTGTCTGTGGGTAATTCATCCACTCCAGAATATACTTAATGCTCTTCTGGTTACAAACTCAGGTAAAATTATTTTGGGATCTCCCGATTCTGAGTGTTTGTGAAATGAGCCCATTATATGCAAGAATCTTTTTTGGCTTGCCACGTTTGGCAAAGCATTATGGAATGCCAGAAGTGTATTCTCGGTTGTTGTTTTTTCGAAGTATTCTACATGAGTAAGAAAACGAGAGTAATCATCAAGAAGAAGCTTGATTCTTTGTGATCTCATTTTGCATTGCTTCAAGAGTTTTTATACAACAAAGTTTGAACGTTTTCTGGTAGGTTTTTGGTTTCATTTCTCAAAATAACGGGAAATTCATCAAAAAGAGAGGCGTTCAATAAATACGTCTTAGTACAAAGAGAAAGATAAACTAAATAAATCTAGGGACATTAGCTCAAAACTATGTTTGAGAGTTCACTTAGAGGGGTCTACAATTTTGACGATTATTGTTATGCTCATGAATTTACAACAGTCACTGGAATACCTCCAAATTTATCTTCTATCTCCGACAGAGTAAAAATCCCTCTGGTTCAAATCAAAGATTTCCGAAAAGGTGAAGGAGAACTTAATGTTTGTTGTCCTGCAGCAGAAAGAAGGTTTCTTAGAATTACAGAACAAGACCCAAATTACATCCTTCTATACTCAGAAAACACTCTTCTCGGATTTCTAAAACTTACTGGCGAACAAACATTTCTTGCGGTAACAACGACAAATGACACTGATTCCTCAGGACTACAGCTTATATCTGGAGGACTGTATACTCCGGACACTTCAAGTTTGACTAATTTTCTCACTTTGTTCTCAAACGCAAATGTGCCAGGAAAAGGAAAGACAACTCCTATTGCTATAGCTCTAGAGTCGAAACTCGTAACAATGAACCCTGCTCGATTTATGCAAATGACTGATCCTGAAATCGAAAAACTAAGAGATTATCTTTGCCCAATATCAACCCTTAATTCATCACACATACGAACATTTAGCTACTAAGTCTTTTCCTTAAATTATCGTTTGAAAGAAATCCGTCCTGTCTTTAGGCTGAGGAGTAGGAGTTTTCTGGCATTTCAGTCAAATGCCACGACAAACTTAAATATCCCCTTGTATTTTCCTTTCCTATGGCAATCGACCTACACATCCAGATTCTAACAGACGAAAAGGGAGAAGTGAAACTCGCAGTAAAAAATGAAAACCGTAATGCAAATCTCATAGAACTTTCCACTTTGTACACACAGCTAGACCTACTCAAAGAAGATAGCATGGACATCATAAAAGAATTGAGAAAAAACAGCATGAAACGATGAAACACACCTTTCAAAATAAGAGTTTTAAGAATATTCTTCTTCTCTTTCTACTTTTTATCTTTCTTTTCTTCTTATCCTGTTCAGCATCCCAAAACACACAAAGCAGCAGCCAAAGTTCAGCAAATGAACACACACCAGACCCAGACTTGCAAAAAGTTGCTCAAGATTTTTTAGAAGAGCAAAAACAAGAAAAGGAAACTGTAAAGTCTGAACAAGCACAAGAACAGACGACAGAAATCGAAGAAAGCACAACAGGGCAAATACAAGATAGTATTGAAGAAAATGAAAGTATGGATGAAGAAGAAGAAAAAACAATCGACCTTAAAATAAAAAGCCTTGAAATTGAAGTTCCCTCAAACTTTGAACTCTTTGAAGATGAAATTGAAATCAATATGGAAATAAGTTCCCAAGGCCTAACAAAAGAAGATGAATACGAAATAGAAGTTCTCATTATAAATGAAGATGGTAACCAAAAGGCAAGCTGCCACATACTCGTAGATGGGAATGACGACGACGCTAGCTGTAGTATTGATTCCCTCAAAAGTTTAGGAACATACAAAGCAGAAGCCTACCTTGATTCAGAAGAGAAATACACAGAGACAAACGAAGGAAACAATTTTGCCCAAGAATACTTCACCTTACACGAATAAGAGCATTTCAACTATACTAAACCGAAATTATGGCACACATAATTGAGGTTAAACTTTAAACCTCTCAATTGGATACAAATATCCAATTCCTTGATGTAATCTTCCTTCGTTATAAAACTTAACAAATTCGTCTAAATTATTAAATCTACTGTCAAATTCTAGCTTATATGTCCCCCACCAACGTTCAATTTTTCCATTGGTTTGTGGATGATGAACTCTTGCAAGAATATGTTTTATGTTACTATTAATGCAGAATTGAGCAAAAAGTCCATTTTCACTGCCAGGATTTCTGGCAGGAGTAAATTGAGTTCCATTATCTGTTAGAACATTTTCCGGTTTACCATATTTATTAATTGCATTTTGAAATGCAAGAATTGTATTTTCTGCCGTTGCATTCTCAAAATACTCTGCATGAACTATGAATCTGGAATGATCATCAATGAAAGCAATTAATTGCTTTCCAGTAAATGGACAAGTTGTCCAATCTGTATGCCAAAGCATATTTGGCTTTGGCCATTCATACTTTACAAATTTTATTTGTGAAGGTCTCTTTCTAGTATTCATTTTGAAACCAAAGATATGAAATATCTTTTGTATTTGTCTTTCTGAAACTCCAAAACCTTGTTTTTTGAGTTCCAGCCATAATTTATGGCACCCACAAAAAAGTTTGTGCCATTCTTTTGTAACTATATTAAAGAAAGCTGGATTTATATTTGTAGGTTTTCTTCCAAGTGGTCTATTCTCTAAAGTTTGACCTTGTTTGTCAAGGTCTATCCAATTGTAAATTGTTCTTCTCGGAATTTTATGAATTAGGGATAAATAGGAGGGAGAAACTCCTTTATTTATCTGTTTAATAATCCATTGTTTCTTTTTTAGAGAATATTTATTTTTAACATGAATTCTCATTTTTCTTTGAATTAACAAAGAAAAATTACACCTATATTTGTAACTGTGCCATGATTATGTTTTAGAACATAAGAGCATTTCAACAAAAAACCATATAAAGCCCCCAACATTAAAGACAAGCAGGACAATGGTTTACGTATATGCAAGACACTCTCATATCAACAAACATCTTCCAAAAAAATTAAGTGTGGAAGAAATAAAAGATACGCTCATCAATTTAGGAATGGACCTCAAAGGTGAAAGCGCCGACAAAGACCCAGAATTGAAAATCGAGATAACCGCCGAAAAAATGGACATGATTTCACCAGTTGGGATCGCAAGAGCAATTGCATATTACAGAGGATTCGTACATAAACTACGAGAATACAAGCTTCTCAAAGCAAAAGAAAAAGTTATTGTAGACAAATCCGTCGAAGCTGTTCGGCCAAAAACAGTTGCAGCAATAATTCGAGACGCGCCAATGAACCAAGAATTTTTAGACGAAATTATTGCATTGCAGGAGAAAATCCATGACTCCTTTGGAAGAGGAAGAAAAAAAGCTGCAATAGGAATTTACCCACTTGACGAAATTTCTTTTCCCATAATATTCAAAGCTGAAAAGCCCGACGACATTGTCTTCAGACCCCTTGAATCAGAGAAAGAAATGAGTGGCTACGACATTCTGGTAGAGCACGACACCGGAAAAAAGTATGCCCATCTTCTCGCTGGAAAAGATATTTTTCCCGTTTTTCGCGACGCCAAAGGCAAAGTTCTGAGCATGCCACCCATCATCAACTCACACGACACGGGAAGAGTAGACATGCAGCACAAAGACCTCTTCATAGAAGTTTCCGGCCACAATATTACCCACCTCGACAACATTTTGCGAGTCTTAGTCAGTACGCTAATAGAATTAGGAGCACAAGCCGAAAAAGTAAAAGTAGAATACCCAAAAACAACATACGAACTTTCCCTCGAAAACAGTACAGAAACACTCAGTTTAAATTATGTAAACAAACTCATAGGAACAAACATTCAACCAGACGAAGTTGAAGCCTATCTCAATAAAGTTCAATTCTCTCTCAAAGAAAGCAAAGGCGACAAACTAACTGTCGAAATCCCCTGTTATCGCTCAGACATCTGGCACGACTGCGACATTGCCGACGACATAGCAAGAGCTTACGGCTACAATAACATTGTGCCGACATTTCCTCAAATCGGAAGCGTAGCATCCCTCTTGCCAAGCACAAGTTTTAGAGACAGTTTTTCAGAAATGCTCGTAAACCTAGGATTTCTCGAAACCTACACATACATGCTCACCTCGACAAAAGAACAATTCTCTTCCATGCTCAGAGAAGAAAAAGAAGAAGAATATATCCGACTTTTAGACAGCGAAGATCAAGGATTAAACATGCTCCGTACAATGATCTTACCAGAATGTTTGCGAGCCTTACATATCAACAGAAAAAACAAATACCCACAGAAAATCTTTGAGAACGGTTTTGTTATTCTCCCCGACAAATCAGCAGACACAGGAGCAAGCAACGAAGGAAGAGTTTGTGTGTGCATTGCAGGACCCGATGCAAACTTCACTCAGATAAAAGGAATCTTAGATACACTGCTCAAACTCCAAGAAGTAGAGGCCAGAACACTTGCAAGTTCTTCTTCTTATTTTATTGAAGGAAGACAAGCAAGCATTATTTTCAAAGACAGTTTAATTGGAGAAATAGGAGAAGTTCATCCTCAAGTTTTGGACAACTTTGGCATGCTTGTTCCTGTAGCAGCACTCGAACTCAATCTCGATACTTTGTACAAACTACTGGAAAGAAAATAAGAATAAGTTCCTAAAACAAGTTTAGGTAATTCCAACTAATTAGCTTTAAATATTATCTCTTTTGGAATGTTATTATGAAAGAAAAAAATTGATTTCAGCATTCAATTCCAAGAAAAGCAGTTTTAAAAATTTTGTTGACAAACAAGGAGTTTGGATATGTGATAAAAGTGAGGGAGTTCACAAGAAAGAAATTCCTATAAGAAAACCTTCAAAGCTCGTTAATTTTGGAAGAAAGGATTTTTATGGTCAAGAGAAGATTGAAGAATTGACAAGCGAAGAAACAATTTCTCCTAAAAAGACAATTAGATTTGAAGATTTTTTAAGCGAATTTATTGAGAACCCAATAACAGAAATATTTAAAAAAATTATTAAAAGAAAAGCACTTGATTTAAGTCAAGAAGAAAAACAGTTGATAATATTTTATTGTTATATCCAACATGTTAGAACTCCAAAATACAAAAAAGATACTACTGATTTTTTAAGTACTAGTTCTTACCAAACAATATTAAATTCTATTCCTTCCAACTTTAAAAAAGTTATTGAGCCAAAATTAGAAAAAAGATTTTCACCAAACAATCATACTACATTATGTATTCTATCTGAATCACTAAATGCTTTTCTACTGGAAACAAAAATACAAGAAAAGTTAATTCATCTATTAGTTGGCAATAATACATCTCAGTTCATACTGCCTGATTCAGGTTTAATCTGGGCTTTAATTACGGAAAGTAAAGAAGAAGTTTGTTATATTCCACTTAGTCCAACCATTTGTATTTTTTTCTCAAAGTCGTCAAATGAAAGTTTACGCTATCATTCATCAGAAACTCTTAAAGAATTAGCATGGATTGAAGCTGATAAAGAACTTTACTCAAATAATAAAAAAATCTTGGAAGAATTATATAATAAAATGAAAGAGAAAAAAATCATAATACTAAAGGATGGAACTAAAAAAATAGAATAGATTATTTTCTACTTTATCTCAATTCTTTTTGCAATCTTATATTTTTCTGCATAATTTCAATATGAAAAACTCACATATTTTGGGATGTAGATAACAAGGTTTTCCTTTAGTCCATTCGAGGAAATTCCAAAAAACTTCTTTCTTTGAAAAAGCATCCAAAGACAAGAATAAAAAAATCTCTAAAAAGTATTTCCAGTCTTCTTTTGACTTTTTGGTAGTGCTATATTCCTATAAATCGTTTCCCTAAAAAAAAGATTATGGAAGAAAAAGATTCGTTCGACCTAGAAGAAAAACAAAAGAAGACATTTAGCACCATCAGCTACAATATCCCAGAGCCAACTTCGTACTCTGGAGAATATCTTATAGAACTGGAATATGATGAAAGCTACTTCACGCCAAATGCCTTTGTAATTCCCGAGGAAGCATACGATAATGCAGGAGAAGAAAGTGATTCTATCCCTTCATCTACAAATGTTGCTTTACAAAGACCCAAAGTTGCTTCAGTTGCAAAAGTTAATCTTGTTTTAAAAAATGAGAAGTCAGAGAAAAGTTCTCTCTCAGAAGATAAAAAATTCCAAAGACAATCTATTCGAACTGAAAAAAAAGAGACTATACATGAAATTTCTGCAGAAAAAAGAGATTCTATTGCAAATATCAATCAAGAAAAAAAGAGTACAATTGCTGATTTAAAAGAGCAGAAACAAAGTGCTCAAACAAAAGAAGAAAAAAAAGAAATAAAACAAGAAATCAAAGAAACACGCAAAGAAGCTCGCCAAGACAAAAAAGAAGCACGTAAAGATGCAAGAGAAGAAAAACGTGAAGCAAGACAAGAAGCAAGGCAAGCAAGAAAAGCATTGAGGAAGAAATAAAAAGAAAAAAATGGTAAACGAAGACTTATTATCAAAATTTGAGATTTCAAAAGAAAAATACGAAGAGATGAAAAACAAAGGAAAAGTTCTCGACGTGTACAGAGCTTTGTCAGGAAGACTTATGCATCGTTTTGTTTCTAACGCAAAAAAAGCAAACCCTTGTCTCGTCCTTGTTGAAAAATATAGACTTTCAACATTTTCAGGCTCATACGGAGTTGGTAGAACAATTAAAACCTTTTCACTTTTACCAGGAGAGTCAACAACAATCAGCGTTAGCTCGTACAAGAGAAGTTCACAAACCTCTATTGAAGCTTCAAGTATTTTAGATTCGTATACAGACGAAAGCGCAGAAGAATTTGAACAATCTGTCTCAGATGAACAGTCAAACACATCCTCTCAAGAAAAAGAATGTAATTATCATGCGGAAGCCAGTGCAAAAGCAGGTTGGGGATGGGGAAGTGCAACTGTTTCGGGAGGAGTATCAGGAGGTGTGTCCTCAGCACGGGAAGAGTTTGCCAAAAATGTTTCTACGGCAACTTCTAAAAATTCAGCAAAAGCTTCTTCTAAAAGAGATGTTTCTATCAACACCTCCTTTGAAAGTAAAAGAGAAGAAGGAGAAGAAAAATCAACTGTTCGGGAAATCAAAAATATTAATGTAGGAAGAACCCTCAACTTTGTTTTCCGACAAATGATTCAAGAATATATTACAGTATTACACTTAGTTGATGTTAGAGTTGCTTTCTTTAATGGTTACAGAGGTTCCAAAGTTGAAGTTCCTCTCTATGAATTAGATAAAATCCTTGAAACATTTATCAAAGAGGAGAAAAGAACAGAAGTGAAAACACAAATACTTACCGAACTTTCTTCTCTAAGAGACTATCAAGGAAGAACTCACGAATTCATTGAACTAGTTCCAGAGTCAAGTCCAGAATTGTATAGAATAAAACCAGACTTTACTTCCTTTTATGAAGACGAAAATAATAATTCCTTTGAAGTCCCCGGGATTATCGTAAACGCAAATAAGAATGTTCTGCGAACAGAAGGAGTTATGGTTGAATCTCTTCTTGGAGAATCAAATGCTCTTGATGATTATTCTATTAGTCTGCAAGATGAAAAGATAAGAAAACAAGAACTTGAAAATCAATCCTTAGAACTTGAAAACCAACTTAAAATAGAAAAAATAAAGATTTTACAAAATAAAGACGAGACCGCTTCAAAAATTTACAGAAATCTATTTTTTGAAGAAAAAGAAAAGAAAGAGGAATAAAAAAAGAAGGTCCAATGGTAATTGAATTCCTTCCCGGAGATGAAGAAAGAAAAGTTTGTGCAGAGGAAGCATTAGAAGAAGATTGTCTTCCAACTCTTTCACCTGTCTGTGTAGTCTCCGACGAAAATGTCCTAGAACTATACCAAGTACGGGATGAGCTTTCGACATTGGCAGCTTCCTGTGAAGATGCAGACACTAACATATGTGCTAAGAATATTGTAGATCTTCTGATGCAGCATGCTGTAATAAGAGACTCTGAAAGTTTACAGTCATTTCTAACTGAATTTGACAGCATGGCATCACCAAAACTTTTTGCATCAGTCCTTCCTCTTTTCGAATCAGAATATTTTGCTTGCTATTCATCACCGACCTTTGTTCCTCAAGCTCTCACAGAGTATCTTCAAGACTGTATGTTAAGTGAATTTCTTGAAGGAATACTAGAAGGAGTAGTTGCAGGTCTTGCAGCTGGCGACGAAGACTCAAGTACGCCAATAACTCTTGACGAACTGAAAGGAACACTCTACAATATGATGGGTCAAGGAATAAAGATGAGTCTCTTATCTCCCGTTTCGACTCCTGTTTTCTTAGTAGCTACTCTACACGGAGTTTTATATCGGGTATATGATGATCTCTCGGGAATTGTCCAACTTTTTACTCAATTTGGCCAACTCAAAGAACTTGTCTTAAAACTTGTAGGAGATCAAGGAACACAAGTTGCCCGAGCAATGGGAAAATCAATGGGAGAATCAAGTGCTCTTATGATATATCAAACATTAAATGAAGAAAGTTTTTTGAAATATGTTTACAATATGGGTTTCTATCTTGGACCTATCATTATTGATATTCTTCTTTGGTTAGTGGGAGGCCTTGGCGCTGTAAAAACAGCACTTACAGGAGGAAAAGTTGCAGCAGAAACAGTTGAAACTGCAGTTGGAGTTTCAAGAGGACTTGGAAAAGCAGTCGATGCACTTGAAGAAGTGGCAGACGTAGGAGAAGACCTTGTTGATCTTGCCCAAAGCGGTGAACATGCAATAGACGTTCTTGAAGATGTTGCAGATGTAGGAGAAGAATTTACAGAGAGAACCGGCCATTTTATTGCAGAGCAAGGAAAAGAAGGAAGAAGATATTTTCTCGCCGATGCCGACGACATTCCAAGAGCGCCCCTTAACGACGAAGTTGTAGAAACTGTAAGACACTTAAGTCCAGAAATGCGTTTGAAAGCTCAAAGAAAAATTATCGAGGATATGTTTGATACATCCATTGCAGACGATTTCCTTGAACTTTTTGAGAATTTTCCAGATGCGGGAGAAACACTAATGAGGGTTCTTAGAGATTCACCAAGCGATGAAATGAAAAGATATGTGCAAGCTCTGTCTTCCTATCCCGCTGAAGATGCTGCTAAGATTATTGAAAAGCTTTCAAAACTTTCACCGCGCCGAACATACATTTTTGACAAAGTTGGTTACGAAACATACGAACTTCTCGAAGGGTTTACAGAAGTTATTGATGAAACAGGAGAAGTAGTACGCTACACAGGTCTCTTTGATGAGATTGAAGATGCTGAAGAAATTATTGCAAGAATCCTAAGAGAAACTGAGGGTATGGGATCTAGTTCTCTCATAGATGAAATTGCAGATTTACCTCTTGAGCTGGTACAAAGCGTCTTACGAAAAATTGATGCCCTATCACCAACATCGAAAAAAGGTCTTCAATGGGCAATTGACCTTGTTGAAGGTGTTGAAGACAGTCAACATTGGTATGTAGATCTCCTTGAAGTATGCAGTCCAGACAACCCTGTTTTTAGAGGATTAGGAAAAGTCTATTCAAGAGTTGGAGACCAAGGAGGCTTCCAAGAAGTAGTCAGAAACTTTGCTCGTTTTGGAACAGAAATTCGCGCCAGTAATGGAGTTGGGAGAAACCTTCACTGGACAGGAGCTTACTCTGTTCTTTCTTCTCTTGACGACTTAGCAGATAAATTTCCAGAAGGAATTTTCTCTCTTGAAAGATCAGTAAGACCCGGAAGAAAGATGGATGTTCATATTTCTTTTAGAGATAGAACACCACTTGAAATTGAAATAAAAGGAGTAGAAGTTCCAGGACCAACTTCTATTAGTGGAAGAATTTCTGACGAAATAAGGAGGGATATTATTGCCCACATGGAAACAGGATTTGAATCATTACGCTGGGGACTTTCAGAACGCATTTCAAATCCAGAAATATTCAAAGCAAAGTTTCTTTCACATATTGAGACAGACTCTAAAGTTCTTGAAGCCCTTGGTGAAGCCTTTCCTGACCTTCCCGTAGAAGAAGCAATTTCCAGTGTAAAAACATCTTTTTTGTCAAGAGTAGAGGCTCAAGATTCCTTTTTCTTTGCTGTTGTAGATGGAGCTTTCTAAGAGAGGAAGTACAAACTTGCCCGTAGTGCTTCATTCTTATAAAAATTCTTTCTATCTCATCTTTAGAATAAAGGAAAAATGGCAATCCTAAAAGAAAAAGAACTTAAAGAAAAAACAAAGGAAATTCGACGTTCCATCATCTCCATGCTCGCCAAAGCTGGCTCTGGACACAGCGCGGGTGCCCTTGGACAAGTAGAGCTCTACACCATTCTCTACAAAGAAGTTCTCAAGCACAATCCCAAAAAACCACTTGATCCAAACAGAGATTTCTGCATTGTTTCAAACGGACACACTTGCCCCGTCCTATACGCGACACTTGCGGACAATGGATACTTCCCAAAAAAAGAACTTCTCACCCTTAGAAAACTTGGTTCGCGCCTGCAAGGTCATCCGCACAAAGGATTGCTTCCTGGAGTTGAACATAGCGGTGGACCACTCGGACAAGGAATTTCCTTTGCCGTTGGGCTAGCAGCTTCGCTCAGGCGCGACAAGAAAACAAACAAAGTATATTGCTTTGTCGGAGACGGAGAACTAGAAGAAGGACAATGTTGGGAAGCACTTCTTTTTGCAGCAAAAGAAAAACTCTCAAACTTCATTCTCATTGTTGACAGAAATTACATCCAAATCGACGGAAGCACAACACAGGTTTTGCATCTTGACCCGCTCGACAAAAAATGTGAAGCATTTGGATTTCACACGATTTCGCTTGACGGAAACAATCCACAAGACATTCGCAAAGCGTACAAATCAGCACTCCAAGAAAAAAAGCGGCCGACAGTTCTCATAGCAAGAACAATTCCGGGAAAAGGAGTTTCCTTCATGGAAAACAAAGTAGAATGGCACGGCAAAGCGCCGACAAAAGAAGAAGCAGAAAAAGCTTTGGAGGAACTAGAATGAAAGAAAAAAACAATACTTCGCGTGCAGAAAAACTCTTTGCAAAAACAGAGGGGGAAAATCTCAAAGAAGTACAAGGACTCGGCTTTTTTCCTGTCTCCTCACTAGGATTAATTCGCTCAGGTTTTGGGAAAGGAATTTGTGAAGCAGCAACAACAAACAAAAATATTGTAGCTTTGACAGCTGACCTTCGAGACTCTCTAAAATTAGGAGAGTTTGCAAAAGAATTTCCCGAGCGATATTTTGAAGCTGGAATTTGTGAACAGAACATGTTATCGGCCGCGGCTGGAATGACGCTCAACAACAAAGTTCCCTTTGTCACATCCTACGCTGTGTTCAATCCTGGTAGAAACTGGGATCAGCTTAGAGTGAGTGTTTGTTACTCGAACTGCAACGTCAAAATAATTGGTGGACATGCAGGACTAGGCACAGGACCCGACGGAGCAACACACCAAGCACTCGAAGACATGGCTATAACAAGAGTACTTCCTAATCTCACAGTCATTGTTCCCTGCGACGAAGAAGAGGCACGTCAAGCAACACTCGCAGCTGCAGCGTACAAAGGGCCGGTTTATCTTCGTTTGTCCAGAGAAAAATCACTACATATCCTCACAAAAAAAGACACATTTCAAATAGGAAAAATTCAAGTTCTTGAAAGAGGAAAAGACATAACCATTATTGCCTGTGGACTTGCTCTGCAGTTTGCTCTCAAAGCCTCTCTTGAACTAAGAAAGAAAGGTATTTCTGCAGAAGTTCTCAATTGCAGTACCATAAAACCTTTTGACGAAAAAACAGTTCTAAAATCTCTTGCAAAAACACGCTGTGTTGTGAGTGTCGAAGAACATCAAATTGCAGGAGGACTTGGCTCTGTTCTTGCAGAAACACTTTCCCAGAAACTGCCTCTTCCTTTGGAGCGAGTTGGCGTCAACGATAGCTTTGGCGAAAGTGGTGAGGGTTACGAACTTTTAGAAAAATACGGCATTTCAACAGCAAACATTGTGAAAGCAGCAAAAAAAGTTCTGAAAAGAGCAGGAAAAAAAGCAAGCAAATGAGAGAAAGAAAAAGTTATAAGTTTTCAGAGTTTCGCCTTTCTATGAAAATCTCCCTACTCATTCTAAGCGTTCTTCTTCTAGTATTTTTTGCATCATGCTCAACGTCAAACACAACTACTCCAATCCAAGGTACTTCTGGAGAAGATCAAGGTAAAGAAATGCCAGAAATGCCGGGTTGGTGTGTTCTCGGACAACCATTCTCCTTTGACGGCGTCAATACACAAGATGCGAAAATTGTCAGCTACGAAGAGTACAAAAACAAATCTTATTGTAAAGGAATTTCTATTGATACAGAGTTTAATGCAACAACTGCATATTATTTTACAGAAGAAAAAGATCAAATGTGGATCGTAACAGAGTTTAGTGATGAAACAATCTCAGAATCTTTTATCGACAAAACAAAGTAAAAAACACTAAGAAGAAGTAAAGTCAGTTGCATAAATGGCGGTTAAAATTTTTCCTTATGCAAATTAAGGTCTAAATTGCGACAGGAAGTCCAGTGACATCTTAACTTTTAGAACTAAAGTTGTGAGACCTTTATCGCTAAATGAAAGCCCACAACAGAAATTGTGCTAAGACATACTCATGAACCACAAAGACAAACGACGGACAGTGTGTGTGTCTTCGCAAGTATTTTGTGCAGTCGGCTGCAAATTCTGTGCAACAGGAGCAAACAAGTTTGAGAAAAATCTAAGTTGTCAAGAAATTATTGAGCAAGTCCTTTTTGTAAATCGCCACCTCAAACACAAAGAGGAGATCGTGACAAATATTGTGTTTATGGGAATGGGAGAACCCTTTCTAAATTTTGACGAAGTTATCAAAGCAATACAAATTCTAAAAGACGAAGAATGTTTAGGAATTGGCGCGCGACACATCACAGTTTCCACCTCGGGAATTGTCCCAAAAATCTACGCTTTTACAGACCTCAATCTTCACACGCGCCTTGCAATTTCCCTGCATGCACCAAACGACAAACTTCGCTCTGAACTCATGCCGCTCAACAAACGCTATCCTTTGTCGGAGCTCATGAAAGCCTGCGATTACTACACACAACAAACAAACAAAAGAATAAGTTACGAGTACGTGTTAAATGACGAGCCAGAAATCTCCGCCCTTTAGGGTGTGGGATGAATGGCGACATTTTTCCCAATCTTTTTTAGTGTGTTTCTTTCTAAAGGTCTGTCTCGTTTGAGACAGATTCAAAATGAGAAATTACAAATCTTATAGACGAAGTCACTGCGTAGGATGGAGTGAGTTTCATCTTCAGTGGTGTACCAAGTATCGGTACAAATTATTCAAGAATAATCTGTATAAGAATATTTGTGCGATCTTTCTTGTGGAATGCTCTATGCGTTACAACTTCAAACTTCAAGAATTTGAGATTGATATTGACCATGTTCATGTTATTGTTTCTTTGCCTTTAGTCATGTCTCCTTCACAGGTTGTTATGTATTTGAAGGGCTTTTCTTCAAAGTGTTCGGTTTTTGCAATTTCCAGAACTTAGAAAAGTATACAAAACTGGGGTTTGTGGGGAAAGGGAAAATTTGTAGGAAGTGTTGGACATATAACTTGAGATGTTGCAAAGCGTTATGTGGAGAAGCACAGGGAAAAGCAATGATGTGCGATAGTGGAATCCCCATCCTTTAGGGTGGGGAGGATGTCAATTGGAGACGTGAACGACAAAAAAAAGCATGCCCTTGAATTGGCGGCTCTGCTCAAAGGACGCTTGTCCCATGTCAATCTTCTTATTTACAATCCCCATGAATTTGCAAGTTTTGTCATGCCAAAAAAAACAGATGTTCTCACATTTCGCGACATACTACAAGAAAAAGGCATTGAAGTTTCCATCCGAAAAAGCATGGGCGACGACATATCTGGCGCTTGCGGACAACTTAGCGGAAAAGTGAAACGAAAAGGCGAAGAGGAAGAGTATCTGAAAAGTTTCGCTTAACAGAAAAAATTTCTGGCAAAAACTTTCGGTATACAGAAACTTTTTGGGCTCAAGTAATTTTGTAATGAGGGAAGAGAATCTCGGATAAAATGATAGAGAGTAACGAAAAACCTACAGAATTTGTGAGGCGAGAGCAACGAGTCCCCAAATTTGGGGGTTTTACGAGCTTATCTTTTGAGAAGATCAAAAACCAAATCAGAATTTTGGGTTTTTCGACCATTCTCAATACTCTCCACAAGGGACAGAGCCTATCAATACCTTTATTAGTTTTAGCAGTTATACTCTTTCATGGAGATTGGTTTTTTGCAATTTGATCCTCAAAAGAGAAGCTGTGCACAAAATGTTGATTTTATTGTTAAAAAGACTAAACATCTCAAAGATTCTGTTATAGTGTTACCAGAGTTATTTCTTTCTAGTTATTATAATTTCCTACTTATTCCACAAGAACAACTTCCATCAGTATTAGGAAATTTACTCGAATTATCAAAGAAAAATAATGTGACATATATTGGTTCACTTCCAGTTTTGACAAAATTTGGAGCATATAATCAGGCATTGAGCATAGATAGAGGAAAAATCCGAAATCATTATTCTAAAGAACTGCTATTCAAGCATGAGAAAAATATTTTTCTTTCAGGAACCCTTAGAGAACAAGAAATTTCAAGCTTTAATGGAAGAGAACTAAAAGGTATCATCCAAATTTGTCTTGATAACATTTCTCCTTTAATGTGTCATTATGCCGCTCAGAATGGCTGTGATATTTTGTTTTCACCCATGACTGTAAGTATTGATTACATGAGAACAATTTTACAAGCTAGAAGTTTAGAAAATCAGTTTATAACCATTTTTTGTAATAGATGCGGGGAAGAGAAGAACATTAAATATCTTGGTCAAAGTGCAATCTTTTTCCCCGACGGAAGTTCAAAAAGAGTAGGTGAAGAAAATGGAATTGAAATGGTATTAGCTGAACTTACTCAGAGAACTTTAAAAAAACAGAGAGACTCTCAAAAAACTGTGCCTCGGACAGTAGATTTTTAAACATCTACAAATTACCAGATTTCAGTGAACCTTAAATTATGGTCTACCCTACAGTCATTCAAAGTCACTCCAGTTCTTATCATGATGGAGGAGTTGCTGTACTAACTTCCGAAGGTGAGATTTATGTACAAGCTTCTGAAAGAGTGAGTAGAGTAAAACACGATTTTGATTCGGAAATTGCATATAAAAATCTACTTTATAGGCTAGGATCAAAACTTGACATTAATAGTCCCTTTAATAATTTCCATGATCCAAAAGTAGGTTTATTGAAAGAAAAACATCACTACTATCATGCATTATCAACCTTTTATGGTTCAGGCTTTCCCGACTCAGCAATATTAGTGATAGATGGACAAGGTCCAGAATTTGGCAAAAATGTCTCAACTTCGCTTTGGTATGGCGATTTGACTGGTTTAAGATTGGTTGAAAATTTTGAGACAAACTTAACTTTTTTTGTAGATAATTCTGTGGGCCATTTCTATACTGCAATTGGGGCTCTGGCAGGAATGCACAACTTACATGAAGAAGGGAAGACTATGGGTTTAGCTTCATATGGAGAGGACTCAGAATTTTTAGAATATTTTAGAAAATTTTTAGTCACAGATAAAAATGGCATTTTATCTGTTAATGGAGCTTTAACTAAAGCTATTCTTAACAATACTTTAGGTTCAAAATTTTATGGGTGGGAGGAACAAGATTTTGGCTCAAGACAGATTTGGAACGAATTACTAAGAATCAAGAAGGCTCCCTTAATGGGAGTCTGTTCTAAACTCTCAAACTTCTTCAAAGAATGTGTCCAAAGATTTTTGTTTGTTTATCTCCATTCTTTTTGCAATCTTATATTTTTCTGCATAGCAAGCATACTCCTTCCATTGGTTTCTGATGTACCCAAAAACTGTTAGTGAACTTACATTTCCAATGCTACTTCCAAAGTAGCTTCTACTGAAAAGCTCTTTTTTGAGAGCTTTTCTTAAAATGGGAAACATTTGTACAATCCAGTCTTCAAGTCTTTGCCGTGTCATCTGAATAAATCTTCTCAGGTCTGTCAAATTATCCAAACTTACGAACATGTGGATGTGTTCTGGCATAACTTCGCATGCGAATACTTCCCAACCATTTTCCTTTACAATTTCAGGTAGATAATACGCAATAAGTTCTCGTACTTCTTTGAAGAGCACTTTGCATCTTCCTTTTGTTACGAAAACTATGTGGCAGTTTATGAGAAACTTTGCTCTTCGCGAAGTTTTATATCTCTCTAATTTTTCTTCAATATTCTTGCAATACTTTTCTGGATTGAAATGTGTTGCAGGATCAATGTCTAAAGCCCTTTTTTCAAGGAATCTCACAAGTTTCCAATCTACATTTTTCATGTGGTTTTTGTGTTTTCTTTGTTTCATTTTAGTTTTGCTTGGGACTTGACTTTCGCCAAGTCCTGAGCTTAAAAGGGCTTTAGAGTAAAGACAACAATATTTCTTTAGCGTAGCGACTCTTGAAAAGAGGAAAGAATTATGTTTGATTTACGTCCCTTTATTTCCGAACGAAGTGAGAGTAACTAAATTTCGTTTTAAAAAACAGAATTTGTTGAGACAAAGAGGCTCCCTAAACGGGAGTTTCTGTTTTTTTAGAAATTTCAGAAAATCAAAGATTTTTCACTAAAATTACGGAGAAGTCAAATTAGAAAAAGAAATGATCCCTTTACACAAACTGATATGAATATCGCCTATGCTGGGCAAATTATACTGGAAGAAATTATTTTATCAATGTCCAAAAATATCAGAAATGTTACTGGTAGTAAAAACCTTTGCCTTGCAGGAGGAGTTGCTTTGAATTGCGCTGCAAATGGAGTTCTTGCGAAAAGCAAGTTGTTTGATTCAATCTATGTAGTTCCAGCACCTGGAGACGATGGACAGGTACTTGGTAAGCTATTTGACATAGTGTTAAGAAATAACATAGATATAGATTTGAAAGTAAGAACTTCTTATTTGGGTCTTTCTTATGATGAGTCAGAGATTGATGAATGTCTAATAAAATACAAAGATATTGTTAAATTTGAAACATTTAATAAGAAGACTCAACTGTTCGAGGAAGTCTCTCAAAGATTAGAACAAAATCAAGTTTTAGGATGGTATCAAGGAAGATCAGAAGTTGGCCCTAGAGCACTCGGAAATAGAAGTATTATAGCAGACCCAAGAAATTCATTAGTAAGAGATAGAATTAATTCTCAAATTAAGAGAAGAGAAATGTTTCGCCCTTTTGCTCCTTGCATTCTTGAAAATTTTTTAGAGGAATATTTTTCTAATGGGATAAAAAGTCCTTTTATGTCATTTGTTTTAAATTCAACGTCTCTTGCGAATCATAAAATTCCAGCAGTAGTTCATGTAGATAAAACTTCAAGAGTTCAATCATTGTCAAAGCAAGAAAATCCTCTTTTTTATGGACTAATTAAGAATTTTTATGAGAGAACTGGAGTTCCTGTTTTGTTAAACACTTCTTTTAATGGAAAAAATGAACCAATAGTCGAAACCCCAGAAGATTCAATAAAGGCTTTCCTCTCACTAGGTCTTGATGGATTAGTGCTTGGAAATCGATTTATTGAAAAAATCAAAAACAAGTTTTGACAACTAAAACACAAGGAACTCACACCAAACAAACACTGGAGCTTTATCCAGAAATTCATTTTGAAATATTTGACATCCTCCCCACCCTAAAGGATAAGAGTTCCACTGTCTCAAGTCATTGCTTTTTCCTGTGCTTCTCCACATAACGCTTTGCAACATTTAAAGTTATATGTCCAACACTTCCTACAAATTTTCCTTTTCCCCACAAACTCCCAGTTTTGTATAATTTTCTAAGTTCTGGAAATTGTAAAAACCGAACATTTTGAAGAAAAGTCTTTCAAATACATAACAACCTGTGGAGGAGACATAACTAAAGGCAAAGAAACAATAACATGAACATGGTCAATATCAATCTCAAATTCTTGAAGTTTGAAGTTGTAACATTTAGAGCATTCCACAAGAAAGATCGCACAAATATTATTATACAGATTATTCTTGAATAATTTGTACCGATACTTGGTACACCACTGAAGATGAAACTCACTCCATCCTACGCAGTGACTTCGTCTATAAGATTTGTAATTTCTCATTTTGAATCTGTCTCAAACGAGACAGACCTTTAGAAAGAAACACACTAAAAAAGATTGGGAAAAATGTCGCCATTCATCCCACACCCTAAAGGGCGGAGATTTCTGGCTCGTCATTTAAGAGAATTAACAATTTTTCCAGAAAAATTATTTGGAGACGGAGGCTATGACGCAATAATATTATTTGATTTTTGTTACAAAAATCAAATTCAAACAATAATTCCCATTCGCAAAAATGCTAAACCAAAAATTTTAGCTCAACCTTTGAGACATAGAGAATCTACTTTGCAACAAATTGATTTTGACTTATGGAAATATTTTTCTGAGTATGGGCTCAGAACAGCAGTAGGACGTATTTTTAGGCATTTAAACGAAAGTTTGGAGATGCCTGTACATCTTTGAAGTATGAACTTCAAAGTGTGTTTAGAATGGTGCAGTGTTTTGTTTGGTTGCAAAATCTCACTGGAGGTGAGCATTTATGCAACTGACTTTAAGAGGTAAAAAAATATTAAAAGAATTTATTTTTAAAAAAAAGTGTGAAGTTGAATATAAGAGCTCAAAATTTTAGTCTATTCTTCTTGCTTCTTTTTTGTTCTTCCCTTGGATTTTCTGCACCACAAGATCAACCCTTGTTTCAGATTTCTGATATGGAGTACATAGGAGCATTTAGAATTTCAACAGCCCAGTACGGAGAATCCAGCATAAATTATGCAATTGGAACAATGGAATACAATCCAGACAGAAATAGTATCTTCATAGTCGGTCATGATTACCAAAATGCCATAGCAGAATTTTCTGTGCCTCAACTCGTTAATAGTGTGCAACTAAGTGACCTGAACATAGCAGGCCCACCCTTGCAATCATTCTCTATAGTACTTGATCGTACAGAAACTGGAAACACTCAAAATATTAATAGAATTCGAGGACTAGAATACGTAAGCACAGCAGACGGAGGAGCACTACTTGTAAATGGAATTGAATGGTATGATGCTGCTGGAGATACTTATCAGACAACCTTAGTTGTAGAAAATGCCTCTGACATTGCAAATTCTCAAATAAAAGGCTTTTACAGTTTTCCTCCCGGAGCACATGCCGCGTACTGGATTTCTTCTATCCCGACAGAATGGCAACCAGTATTGGAGGGAACACACCTTGCAGGAGGAACAAGTGGGATGGATTCTATCATTTCAAGACTAAGTGTAGGGCCAGCAGCTCACATATTCAGTGCTGATCAAGTTCTCTCCTTGAATAACCCCAATGATAATATTGACATGACTTCTCTCATTGATTATGATTTAACTCATCCTATGGCAAATGTAGATGATGCAACGAATGGAATACTTAATCACATCACAGGGGGAGCTTACGGACTCATAATCCCTGGAACAAGAACATATGCAGTTTTTGGATCAGGAGGAGGATTCGTGAGTGGAGTTGGATACAAAATAACGCAAAACGACGGAAATCTTTGTGGCGGATATTGTGCTTATGATGCTGATGACTACTACCATTTCTACTGGCTTTTTGATGTAGATGATATGCTAAAAGTAAAAAACGGGCAAATGCAAGCATACGAAGTCCGACCATATGATTATGGAATCTTAGATCTTCCCTTTGACTCAACTCTTCTCTCGGGTGGAAGTTTTGATCCTGCAACTGGACGTCTTTTTCTCTCTATTGGCAGAGCAGATCAAGTAGGGTATGACAATGCTCCGGTTATTGTTGTATATCAATTAAATGCTGATTCAGGCTCTTCAACTCCAGATACTACGCCTCCAAGTGTCTCGATAAGTTCACCATCTTCAGGTTCAACAATTTCAGGACTTGTTACGCTAACAGCAACAGCTTCAGATAATACGGGAGTTGCAGGAGTCCAATTCAAAATAAATGGCCAAAATCTTGGGAGTGAAGATAAAATAGCTCCCTACGAGTACACCTTAGATACCAGAACTTATGCAAATACGAGTTATACCATACAAGCAGTTGCAAAAGACTACGCGGGAAACACAGCAACTTCTTCAGTTTCAGTTCAAATAAGTAATCTTCCACAAACACTTCCAACAGAATTAGTTGCAGCTTACAACTTTAATGAGGGAAGCGGAACTACACTCAATGATCTAACACAAAACGGAAACGACGGAGTAATAACTGGCGCTACATGGAGTACTTCTGGAAAAAATAATGGAGCACTCTCCTTTAATGGGAATGGAGATATAGTAACCATTGCAGATAGTTCGAGTTTAGATATTTCAAATCAAATAACGCTCTCAGCTTGGGTAAAGCCAAGTTCATCAACAAACAACTGGGCAACTGTTCTTATGAAACAAACTTCAACAGGAATAGCTTATTGTCTCTATGCTAATTCGGGAAGTGGAGTCCCCTCTGCCTACTTCACCATAGCAAACGCAGAAGAAGGAACCATAAGTCCAAATACACTCACACAAAACCAATGGTCGCACCTCGCTGCAAGCTATGACGGGACAACGGTGAAATTTTATATTAATGGCCAACAAGTTACTTCAAGAACACTCTCAGGTTCACTTATTACAACAAATCAAGTACTACAAATTGGAGGAAACAATATTTGGGATAATGAATATTTTACAGGTCTCATAGATGATGTAAGAATTTACAACAAAGCTCTTTCCCAGTCAGAAATTCAAACTGACATGAACACTCCTCTTGAAGGATCAGGAAGTTCTTCATCTGACACAACAGCTCCTTCACAAGTAAGCAGTTTAACTCTCTCATCACTAAGCTCAAACTCTGCTTCTCTAAGCTGGATTGCTGCAACAGATAATGTTGGTGTAACGAGTTATGAAATTCTTTTTTGCCAAGGATCAACATGCACTCCAAATGTTCTTGCTGGAACAAGTGTAACAGCAAGTTTTACTCTTACTTCCTTAAATGCTGCAACCCAATATCGTCTTGCAGTTCGCGCGCTCGATGCAGCAGGGAATCGAGGAAGTTTAAGTACTACACTTTCCCTAACTACTACAAATACAAGCACGAGCACTTCCTCTTCTTCACAACAATGTTCTCCTTATCCAGCTCCAGTATCAGGCGCCACAACAATAACAGTAAATCCTTCTCAAGCTGAGCAATTACGAAGCATTATTGCATCAGCAAGTTCAGGAACTACCATTTATTTAGAAGATGGAACATACAATTTGGGAACAAGTTATCGTCTTGAATTTACAAACCCAAACGTTACACTGCGTTCTCTCTCTGGGAATCGTGATACTGTCATCATTGACGCCGGATATAGTTCTACAGGAGCTGCTGAAATCATTTACATAAATGCCAAAAACATAACTATTACTGATTTAACACTGCGTCATGCATGGTATCACCCTGTTCATGTAGTAGGTGATGCCGATGGAGCAATTCTCTATAATCTCAAAATTATTGATGGTGCAGAACAATTCATTAAAATTAATCCGGAAGGAACAAACTACGCCGACAAGGGTTTGATTGCCTGTTCGTATTTAGAACTAACAGATACGGGAAGCACACATGTACGAAATAACTGTTACACAGGAGGAATTGACGGACATTCTGTTCAAGGGTGGATTGTTCGAGATAATGAATTCAAAGGATTTTACTGTCGTGATGGAAGCGGTCTCGCAGAACATGCAATTCATTTTTGGTCTCAAAGTAGAGATACAATTGTAGAACGTAATATCATCATAAATTCAGCAAGGGGAATAGGATTTGGACTAAGTCCTGGCTCAGCTTCAACAGAAACAAGAACTTATACAGATAATCCTCTTTCAGGAACAGGCTTTGCTGTAACAGATGTTATGCACATTGGCGGAATTATTCAGAACAATATTGTAGCATCTGACATAGGATCTTTTTTTGATACAGGAATAGGGTTAGAAGCAGCTCTCAATGCTAAGGTTTGGCATAACACCGTTTTTTCAGATAATACTGGTGCCCTTGGGATTGATTCACGTTTTGCTGCATCAAATCCTCTTATCAAAAATAATCTCTACACATCCCAGTTAAAGGTGAGAGATGGAGCAACTCCCACTCAAGAAAATAATATTGTTGCAAGTGCATCCTTCTTTGTCGATCCTGAAACATATAATTTTCATCTTCTATCAACCGCAAGTTCAGCAATTGATAAGGGTCAAAATCTAGGAGTAAGTGATGATATTGATGCTCAAACTCGTGACTCTAACCCAGACATTGGAGCTGATGAATATATAGTAGAAAGTGAAAGTGTTGGACCAAATCAAGTAACAAATCTTTCAAGCTCTCTCGTAACAACAAGTTCTCTTTTATTATCATGGAATGCTGCAAGTACTGCAAATCTTGAGGTTGACGGATACGAAATTGAACGATGTAAAGGAGCTGGATGTACTAATTTTGTTGGTCTTACTACAACTCTTTGGACGAGTTACACTGACTCGGGATTACAAGCAGCGACAACATATCGATATAGAGTAAGAGCCTATGATATTGAAATGAATCTTGGACCATACTCTAGTATTTTAGATGTCACAACAGGAACAAATTCAAGTACGAACGATCCAAGAACTTTGCCTCTTGTTCAACAAAGTGATATAACATACCTAGGATATTTTACGGTTCCTAATACTGATTCAAATGGAGAAGCTCTAAGTTATGGTGGACAAGGAATGGGTTTACTTCCAGAAACAAATACTTTGCTTTTTGGATGTCACGACTGGTATCAATTAACAGCTGAAATTAGTATTCCAAGCATTGGTGGAACTGCTCAAATTCTCAAGCCATGCACAGATATAACAGAAGGACACCTCAATGATATTGACCCAACAGAAGTCAATGGAATAAAAATTGGTGGCAATCTTGTTTACCATAATCGCCTCATTACAACAGCTTTTACGTACTATGACGCTGACTATACACAAAGAGAATCACATGCAGTTTCTTCAAGCACTGACCTTTCTCAATCAGGAGATTTTTCAGGATGGTATGGTTTTTCAAATACAACTGCGTATCCACGAGCCCTAGGAGGCTACATGGGATACATCCCAACAGAATGGCAATCATTACTAGGAGGACCCGCACTAACAGGACAAGCTGCTCTTTCCATAATTGGATCTTCTTCAGATGGACCCTCAGCAACTGTTTTTAATCCTGATCAAATTGGAAATGGGTCCATTACTGGAACAACTCTTGTTTTTTACCCTATTGATCAATACAGTCACCCAGACTTTGAAGCAAAAGGGTCGCTTGTAGGAGGAATTGCTTTTCCAAACGGAACTCGAAGTTTATTATTTTTTGGAACAAGAGCACAACATCCCTATTGTTACGGAACAAATGAAGAATGTCCATACTCCTGTTTTTTAGCGAAGGGACCTCATAACGAATACAAGCATGCTATCTGGGCTTACGATGTCAACGACTTACTAGATGTTAAAAATGGAATAAAGAACTCTTGGGAAGTGATGCCTTATGCAACTTGGGAATTTGATGATATTACTCAAGGATATGATTGTGCTTCAGTTAATCGTGGTGGTGTAGTGTACGATCAAAATAGTGGAAGATTATATGTAACAACTGCTTATGGAGAAGAACCAACTGTGCACGTTTTCCAAATTACTGTCAATTCTTCTGCTAGTTCCTCTTCTGTTTGTGGGAACAATCTTCTTGAATCTGGCGAAACTTGTGATGATGGAAATACTGTAGGTGGGGATGGTTGTTCATCAACATGCCAGACAGAAGTTGACACAACCCCTCCGTCCCAAGTTATGGGGCTTACGAACACCTCCCTTACTGGAAGTTCAGTTACTCTGTCCTGGTCCGCTGCCAGCGACAACGTCGGAGTAAGCTCTTATCGCATTTACCGTTGCAGCGGTCAAGAATGTACACCGACTAGCCAAATTGGCATAAGCACTAACCCCGTGTATGTGGATTCCACCGTCACCGAACAATCCTTTTACAGCTACTCCGTTCAAGCATACGATGCTGCAGGAAACCAAGGCCCCATGTCTTTTTACCTCGACATTTTAACTCCTGATGTGAGTCCAGCCCTCCTAAGTGGCGGCTCTCCAAGCGGGCAACTTGCAGCAGGAACAAGTCAAATCACATTACAAGTGACAAGCAATGAAGCTGCTACCTGTCGGTATTCCCCCGTTTCCGGAACAAGTTATAGCACAATGATTCCCTTTTCTAGCACAGGCGCTTTCTCACACAGCACCTTGGTTTCCGGCCTCAGTGACGGCCAAAGTTACTCGTACTATGTGAAGTGTTCCGACAGTTCTGGTAATCGCAATCCCGATGACTACCAAATCTCCTTTTCCGTTGGAAGCGTTCCCTCCTGTCATTTAAGTTCTGCCTCTTGGTCTTCCCTTCTTGCTCAAGATGGAGAAGAAGTTGAAGCAATTGTCAGCGGAACGAACTGTGACGGAAAATCCCTTACCATTACGATTTACGAAGATGACCTACTTGATACAACTGTTATGACACTGAGTACGCAATTCTCGGGCAATCAAGCACTTGCTTCTTGGATTTCAGAATGGGAATGCGACGGTAATCTCTTTGGAATTTGTACAGCAGGTAATCCCGAGTATTATTTTGTCGCCGTTCTCTCTGAGAATGTGAGTAGCAGTATCAGTTCCGGAACTGATTCCCCAAGTGAACTTGTAGTTACCAGTTCTGACGTTACCGCACCAGTTCTGTATGACGTCCAAGTGGCAGTTGGCAGTACAAATGCAACTGTGAGTTGGTGGACAGATGAACCTTCTCAAAGTTATCTTGAATATGGTTTAAGTAGTTCGTATGGAAAAAATACGAGTCTTTCAAGTAGTCTTAGTGATTCGCACAGCGTCAGTGTAACAGCTCTCGATTCAGATACTCTCTATTACTACAAACTTAGTTCTCTTGACCAGTCCGGGAACAAAGGTTTTGTCGTCGGAAGTTTTCGTACAGCATATGTTGATACTGTTTCTCCTCAGCTCATTAGTACTTCTCCTCTCAACGGTTCAAGCAACGTTTCGATTAGTTCAGACATCTACTTTACCTTTAGTGAGGCAATGTCTGTTGGAACTTTATCTGTGACAAATGATGAGGGTGTTGCTTTTAGTTCGAGCTACGACAACGCATCGCGAAGTTTGAAACTTTCTCCTGCTGTCGATCTTGAGTACGAGACTACGTACCATTTCCATTTGTCCGCCTTAGGAACTGATCTTGCTGGAAATAGTTTGGGTTCCGGTTATGATCTTGTGTTTACAACTGACTCTTTTGATGAGCCTGGCACTGTTGAAGTTATTTTTAATGCTAGCACTTGGAACATGAGTCGTACGACAAACTTTAGTGCTTTGAACTCTAGTGAACTTCTTTCTGTGGGCGATGCAATCTTTTCAAACCAATATGGTGAGATTGCTTTTCTTTCTCCTTTGAAGATTGAGAGAACACTTGATCTTCGAGACAAAATTTCTGTTGGTGCTGGTCATGCTAGTCTTGACTCTTTCCTTCTTCCTGAGTTTAATGTTTCTGCTCGTCTCACTTTGCATAATATTAGTTACAGTAAGTACAAAGTGCAGCGCGACGGTGTTGATTGTCCTTCGTCTGTTTGTAGTGAGATTGTTGCAAATGGGACGAGTCTTAGCTTTACGGTTACAAGCTGGAGTGAGTACACGATTGTTGAGGTGAGTTCTTCCAGTACTTCTGGTGGTAGTAGTAGTTCTTCTGGCGGCGGCGGTGGAGGTAGTAGTAACTCCAAGAAGAAGAAGAGTTCTGACCTTGTAGAACTTGCTGAGATTTTGGGTAATGAAACTGGAACTGAGAGTTGTGTTTCTTCTTTTGAGTATGGTCAGTGGAGTGTTTGTGTAAATGGAGAACAAAGTCGCCTTGTCACTGACAGTGCTGCTTGTGTTGATGTTGAAACTCAAACTCGGGCGTGTACTGTTTCTGGCGATGAGGACAGTAATCGTAAATTAAATGCAAAAAAATTAGACTTGCAAATTGTCAGTAGCAAGCGATATCAGACTCAGCTTTCAGGAACGTATACTGAGTTGTATTATGTTGATGAAAAACTCAGTGATGAAAGTTTTGTTGTTTATGATGAGCTTAGTGGCAAGGAATATTTGTCTGAGTTTGTGGAAGAGAGTGATGGGAACTATTACTACTCTTTGCGTCCTGTCGACAGTGTTGTTGTGAGTGAGGTGCAAGAACTTGCCGCAGCGCAAGTTGCAGCAGAAGAACAAGCAGAAAGTGATGAAAGAGAGAAACAAAAGTATTTTGGACAAGTTCTTTCGCCGTTTGCATGGACACTTGTTTTTGTCGTTCTCCTTGTAATGGCTTTCTTATTTATTGCTTACTACTTGTACAAACGAAGAGAAAAAGAATAAGACTAAGCAGTACTGCTTAATGATTCTAATTTTTCCTTTAATGCAGGAGTTGTAAGAGAAGCACCTGCGACAATGTCTGGAAGTTCTACCTCACTAATGCTCTTTCCCACAACGAGAGTTTGAAGAGCTGAATTAAGTGCATTGATGTAACTGTTAGACTCGTGATCAACTTTGACGGCTGTAAGACTGATGGAATCAACAACACCTTCGGAGATTACCATGTCCAAATGAACCTGATCCTGAGTTGTATGATGTGGAATATCGTAGTAGAGATCTTCTGAGTATGTTCCATCAGCAATTAACAAAGCCAAAGAATCCTGTTGAATTTGAGAATCACTAACAGCCCCATTTTCTTTTTGAACCTGAACAGTGTTATCAGCACTAGTAGTTGAAGAAGAGTTCGAGCAACTACTAAAAAGCACACCGACGACAAAGAGGAAACACAGTATGAGTATTGATTTTTTTACCATGATGAAGAAAATAAGAGAAAGACCTTTATAAAAAAAATGGATGGAAAGTTCATTCTCAAGCTTTTTTTCAAAGCAAGTAACGTTTATAAAAAATTCTTCTTTAACTTTTATTAATGACAGCAAAACCAATTATTCGTATTGAGAAACTTGTCAAAGATTTTAAGGTTCCTATTGAAAATCACAAGAAAGGAATTTTTCAGAGCATAAAAAATATTTTTTACAAAAAATACGAGAGTAAAACAATTCTCAAAGGCTTTTCATTTGACATCCAAGAAGGAGAGTTTGTCGGTTTCATTGGACCAAATGGCGCTGGCAAATCAACAACCATAAAGATGATGACTGGCATACTAACGCCAAGCGCAGGTACAGTCGAAATTATGGGTTCCAACCCTAAAGAAAAAAGAGAAAACTACAAGCACATTGGTGTCGTGTTCGGGCAAAGAAGCCTTCTCGAATTTGACATTTCCGTCATTGAAAGTTTCAAACTCTATAAGGATATTTACGAAGTCAGCGACAAAGATTTTCGAGAGAGAATTGAATACTTTGGAAAAATTCTCGACATTAAAACCCTGCTTGACCTGCCCGTTCGAAAACTTTCCCTCGGACAAAGAATGCGTTGCGAAATAGCAGCAGCTCTTCTTCACAATCCGAAAATAGTTTATCTTGACGAGCCGACAATCGGACTTGATGTAGTAGCAAAAGAAAACATTCGTCATTTTCTCAAAGAAGTAAACGAGAAATTTGGAACGACCATTATTTTGACGACGCACGACATGGACGACATAGAACAGACCTGCCAAAGAATCATCATCATTGACGAAGGAGACATTATTTATGACGGTTCTCTTCGAGGATTTAACAAAGAATATTTGGCGTACAAAACAATAGAATTAGATTACGAACACATAACAGACAAACAAGCCTTTACAAAATTCCTGAAAGAAAGAGAAATTCTTTTAGAAGAAAAAAACAAAGTTCATTTCAAGGTCTTTCAGGACGAGAACAAAAACACACTCATCAAAAAACTTCTTAACATGGTAGAAATAAAAGATATTGCCATTCACCAACCACGACTAGAAAGCGCAATCAAAGAAATATATCAAAAAGAGAAATGAGTTTTAGGCATTATGCAAAGTTTGTTCGGAGGAAGTACAGTATTGCAGCAAAGAAACTCTTAGTGTATAAAATAAATTTGATTATCTCGGCATGTGTTCTTGGAGTCCAAATATTTCTGACAATTCTTTTCTGGAAAGTTCTCTTCTTCAATAGAAATACCTTAAATGGCTGGACATTTCAAGATTCCTTTGGCCTCATCATCTTTATCTATTTCTTCTGGATAATGTACAATATTTTTGAAAGTGGAACAAGAATATTCTTTAAAAGTCTGCGATACGGAGCATTAGATTATGCTATCATTCGACCAGTACCCATTATACTTTCTGCAATTCTCCACACTATTTTTCCTTTTTACCTTCTTTCTAATTCTTTAGCTTTTTTGTTTTTACTTTTTTTCTATTTCCTTACCTTTCACGTTTCACTTCTCAATTTTCTCTCTTCACTTCTTTTCGCTCTTTTTGGAAGTTTCATTTTTCTTCTTTTTTTCTTTATTCTCTATTCGTTGAGTTTTTGGTTCAAGCAAACTACCTACATGTTTTTTCTTGTTGAACTCAAAAATATTGCAAATAAATACCCACTCACTGTTTCAAACAAGTTCTTCCAGTTTGTCTTCACCTTCATCTTCCCACTCATCTTTGTCGTGACCATTCCTGCAGAAATTCTGAGAGGAAACTTTTCTTTTGTCTGGATACTTTACGAAATAGGCATGCTCATAGCTTTGGCGCTGCTGGCGGCATTTGTCTGGAAAAAAGGACTAGAACACTACGAAAGTGGAATGGGGTAAACAATGGAAAAACAACAATCAAAATTTTCTTATTATGCAAAGTTTGTTCGGAGGAAGTACATCGTCGCCGTACAATGGCTTCTCTCATACAAAATTAATTTCTTTCTTTTTTTGCTCGCATTTTCTTTAGAAATTAGTTTTACCTTTCTTTTCTGGAAAATCCTTTTTCTGAATGAGAACACACTAAATGGCTGGACATTCAAGGATGTCTTTGGTCTTATGTTATTCATGTATTTTTTCTGGGTCATTCGAAGTATTTTTGAATCAGGTTTGAGAAGATCATTTCGTTTAATACGAACGGGAGGCTTTGATTATTTTCTCCTCTTTCCGCTTCATCCTCTTATGAATGCCCTTTTTTACAAAGTTACGATAACCTCGTTTTTATCTAATCTTTGTGTTTTTCTTTTCTTGTTCCTATCTTATCTCCTTTCCTTTTCAGTATCTTTTTCAACAGTTCTCATAGCCTTTCTTTTCGGATTTTTTGGAAACATACTCTTTCTTCTCTTTTTCTTTATTCTACGTTGTTTTTCTTTTTGGCTTAAAGAAAATAAATTTCTCCTCATTCTTGAAAATGGAACTCATTTCTTCTACAAGTACCCGCTCACCATTACAAACAAGTTCTTCCAGTTTGTCTTCACCTTCATCTTCCCACTCATCTTTGTCGTGACCATTCCTGCAGAAATTCTGAGAGGAAACTTTTCTTTTGTCTGGATACTTTACGAAATAGGCATGCTCATAGCTTTGGCGCTGCTGGCGGCATTTGTCTGGAAAAAAGGACTTGAACACTATGAAAGTGGGATGGGGTAAAGAAATGGAAAAACAACAATCAAAAGTTTCTTATTATGCAAAGTTTGTTCGGAGGAAGTACATCGTCGCCGTACAATGGCTTTTCTCATACAAAATTAATTTCTTTCTTTTTTTGCTCGCATTTTCTTTAGAAATTAGTTTTACCTTTCTTTTCTGGAAAATCCTTTTTCTGAATGAGAACACACTAAATGGCTGGACATTCAAGGATGTCTTTGGTCTTATGTTATTCATGTATTTTTTCTGGGTCATTCGAAGTATTTTTGAATCAGGTTTGAGAAGATCATTTCGTTTAATACGAACGGGAGGCTTTGATTATTTTCTCCTCTTTCCGCTTCATCCTCTTATGAATGCCCTTTTTTACAAAGTTACGATAACCTCGTTTTTATCTAATCTTTGTGTTTTTCTTTTCTTGTTCCTATCTTATCTCCTTTCCTTTTCAGTATCTTTTTCAACTCTTGTCATAGCCTTTCTTTTTGGATTTTTTGGAAACATAATTATTATTCTTTTCTTCTTTATTCTGCGCTGTTTTTCTTTTTGGCTTAAGGAAAATAAGTTTCTTCTCATTCTCGAAAATGGAACTCACTTATTTAACAAGTACCCGCTCACGATTACAAACAAGTTTTTTCAGTTTACATACACTTTCATCTTCCCGCTCATCTTTGTCGTGACCATTCCTGCAGAAATTTTAAGGGGAAACTTTTCTTTTGTCTGGATACTTTACGAAATAGGGATGCTTATAGCTTTGGCGCTGCTGGCGGCATTTGTCTGGAAAAAAGGACTTGAACACTATGAAAGTGGGATGGGATAAACAAACAGTACACAGAACTTTTATAAATTTCCTTTGAGAAGCCAAAACATGTTTTTAGAACAAAGAAAAAAAAGCCTCAAGAATTACCTCTTGTTTTTTAGAATAGGACTCAAAAATTCACTCTACTACAAAAGTTCTCTAATCCTTGAAATCTTTTTTACCTTTTTTGTGCTTCTCTTTCTCTTCTCCTTTTGGGAGACACTCGCCAAAGAAGGAGTTTCCTTTGTCACTAGTTCCTTTATTGTTTACATTCTCTTAGCATTTGCCATCAACAACACCTTGTACTTGGAATGGAGTTTCATTGACATCATAAAAAGTGAAGGAGGAACAGCAGTCAAAGATCTTACGTACTTGCTCATACGAAATATTTCTCCTTTCACATACAACGTCAAATCACGGGCTTGGTCTTTGCTTACCTTCACCATCATTTTTCTCTTCATCTTGCTCTTCAACGCCATAACAAAACTCATCTCTTTCAACTACTGGCACATTCTCCCCTTCATCTTTTTTGTACTGCTCACGTACTTTCTTATTTCCTACCTTAGCCTTATTGTTTCCTACTTTGCATTTTGGTTTGACGAAGCTTGGGCATTTGGTTATGCTTTTTTTCTTATTATTTCCTTCACCTCAGGAGGAATGCTTCCTTTGTACATCATGCCCGACTGGCTACAAACAACCTTGAGTTTTCTCCCATTCCAATATCTGGCTTATATTCCCGTACAAGTTCTTCTCGAAGAGTACACTTGGAAACAATACGCAAGCCTCTGTGCAGTCGGTCTGTTTTGGCTCTTTGTCTTAGGAGCTCTCAACACATTCCTCTATAAACAAGGCCTCAAAAAATTTGAATCGCAAGGAGGATAGACTTGCTACTGCTAGGTTTCAAAACTCAAGAAAAAAAGAGAACAAAACTTTATATGAGACTATACTTCCTAAAAACTATGGACGAACAGCTTCTCAATCATTACTTGAAATATAGTACTTTCACAAATCCCGCTTGCTATAAGCAATTTCTTCAAACTCTTCCTAATGACATAGAAAAAATCGGACATTTAGTTAGTCATCAAATAATCCATCGCATAACATTAAGAGATGGAAATAAACATGCAAATAAAGATTTGCGATATGGTGACATGAATAGATTTCCTGAACTCAGACTACGATGCGACGACGATATCCTTCCTACAGCAAGTTCTATGATTGCAGAGTTGTTAAGACTTGATGAAAGAGGCTTTAAAGAAGACAGAAAAGTTGAGGATAAACTTGTTCTTACTTGTCGTTATGTTGCAATATTAATGGCATCAATCTTAAAATCAAAGGGAATTCCTTGTAGAGTTCGTTCAGGTTTTGCTCCGTATTTTTTTGAAACAAGTGGAGATCACTGGATAAATCAATATTGGAATCAAGAAAAGAACAAATGGATAACCTTTGATGCAGATGGCTTTTTTGACTTTCTCCCTTTTAATCAATATGATATGCCAGAAGAAAAATTTGACTGGGCTGCAAAAGTTTGGTTAAGTATTCGCAATGGTAAATCTAAACCTGAAACATATGTTTTTGCAGGAGGAGAAATGGGACTTAAAGCAGCAATAAGAGCAATCATACGCGACTTTCATTGTCTAATGAATAACGAAATTTTATACCTTCAACAGCCAATGTATATTGCAAATAAATTTGATACCTTAACAGAAAAAGATTTTGAAGAGATTGATGAATTAGCAAAAGTAATGCTTGAACCAGATAAGAATTTTAATGCTTTAGTTAGTATTTGGAATACAAACAAAAAATTCCGAATCTTAAATAGCCCATTAATTCGTGATGATGATCACCTTACGCCAAATCCCTAACTCCTCTTCTCTCATCTCCAAACCCTCGTCCCTTTTCTCTTTCCTTTACTCCTTCAAAGAAACGGCAAAGAAAATAAAAAACAAAGATTTTTCTCCATTTCATGGACGCATTTTTTCTTGAGTTAAGTGTAATAATGATGCTTGTTCTCGGGGTGTGTTTTCTTATGCATCTCATTCGTCAGCCACTCATCATTGCCTACATCCTAGTTGGTATCATAGCAGGACCACTCTTTTTCAATATTCTTTCTGAAACACAAAGCTATCAACTTTTTTCACACATAGGAGTTTCTTTTCTTCTCTTTATTGTCGGCCTTCATCTTAACTTCAAACTCATAAAAGAAGTTGGGGTAGTCTCTCTTATAACAGGCATTGGACAAGTTCTTTTTACTTCCCTTATTGGTTTTTTCCTTTGCCGTCTTTTAGGATTTTCCTTTATTGCAGCAACAATAACGGCAATTGCAATTACGTTTAGTTCAACAATCATTATCGTCAAACTTCTCTCTGACAAACACGACCTCGACAAACTGTATGGGAAAATTTCTTTAGGTTTTCTTCTCGTTCAGGATTTCATAGCCGTGTTCATTCTCATGATTGTCGGAGCGACTCTTAGTATTAAAGAGGGGGGTTCGAATTCAACCCTTTTGCAAACTATTTTACTAGGTATTCTAGCACTTGTCTTAACTTATGTTCTGTCAAAAAAGGTTCTTCCAAAGCTTCTCAGTAAAATAGCAAGTTCCAGTGAACTCCTTTTTGTCTTTATTATAGCGTGGTGTCTTGGAGTTTCAAGTATGTTTGCAGCCTTTGGTTTCTCTATAGAAATAGGAGCTCTTCTTGCAGGAATCGCCCTAGCCTCTTCTCATTATCAAATAGAAATAAGTTCCAAAGTAACTCCTCTGCGTGATTTCTTTCTCATTATGTTTTTTATAGTTCTTGGTTCCCAGATGATTCCTCTCAATTCAGGAATTGAATTTTTGTCCTTTGGGGAGCGTCTCATTTTCCTTTTTCAACAACTAAGCCCCATTCTAATTCCAGCACTTCTCCTTTCTCTTTTTGTTCTCGTTGGAAATCCTCTCATTGTCCTTTTTCTGATGACCCTTTTAGGGTATTCTTCGCGGACCGGATTTTTAGCAGGTCTCACAGTTGCCCAAATTTCAGAGTTCTCACTTATTCTTGCAACATTGTCTTTTAATGCAGGGTTTCTTTCACAAGAACAGGTTTCCATGATAACTTTAGTTGGCATTATCACCATAACAGCATCGACTTATCTCATCATGAATGGAGAAGCTCTCTTCAAACTTTTGCGTCCCCTTTTTTCTCCTCTTGAAAGAAAACACCTCAAAGATAAAGAGAGAATAAACAAAGAAACAGAATTTGACACAGTCCTCTTGGGTGCAAACAGAGTTGGCTCAGATCTTCTTGAAACACTTGTAGGTTTACAAAGAAAAGTATTAGTTATTGACTACAACCCAGAAGTTATTGAGAAACTCAAAAAAAAACACATTCCAGCTCTGTACGCCGACGCAACGCATCCAGACTTGTACAAAGAACTTGCAGAAAATACTTCTCTTTCTCTCATTATCTCAACAGTGCCAACTCTTGAAGCTAGCAAAACTCTTCTCTCCACTCTTCGAAAAAAACGCTCAGAACTTACCTTGATTGTTACAACACATCAAACCCATCATGCCATTGAACTCTATGAAAAAGGAGCCGATTATGTCATTTTACCACACCACATAGGAAGTCTCTTTATGTCAGATCTGTTGCTCAGTTACCAAAATAGATTTGACGAGTTTTTCAAAGAAAAAGTAACTCAACTAAACAAACTCAAAAAAAAACTTTCCTAAGGGGAGATACAAAAATCATTCACTCAAAGTAAAGGAGTGAACTTGTGGACTTGAACTTGTATCATTGGTTTCCAAAACAAGTTTGAGCTGAAAATATCTTTTATCTGAAAAATTCAGATCTAAAACTTCTCCTGAAGCATTTATGTATGGACCATCCCAACTCGACCAAGAAGAACTCAAATTTTCAACTTGAATCCAATCAATGTATAAAGTATCAGCTGGGTCTAAATTACTTGTGGAAGAATAGAATTCAAAACCAAGTGTTTCAATACCTTTTTCAGAATCAAAATGTAATTCTTTCCAATCAGAAAGTTCTTCGAAACTTAAAGAATCATCTGCCCACCAATCATTCTCATAAAAATAAAGTTCCTTATTAGTTCTATTAGATGAATCAACTTTAACCCTTACTTTTACTGGGGAGTGTTCAGGAAATGTTTCACTAAGATTAATACTTGTATCGCACCAATTAGAAAAACTACAATTAGAAAAAACTAAATTTCCATTATCCAAGTTTATAGAACTTACAGACTGTCCCCAAGCGTTCAAGTCTCCAACTTGAGAGAGATTAAAAGAAGAAAAGTTTTCAATAAAGTATAAACTCTCATCGATTATACGAGAATAAAAACTTACATTTTGTCCTAACTGTTTTGTTTCGTCCCAAGAAAGGATGGTGTAGGGATCAGAAATACTGTCAAAAACAGGAGAATAGTAAATACCCTGAGCGTTATACAAAGAAGAACCAAGATTTAGAACGGCCATACCAAATGGAGTTGTTTTGTAAAGAAGAGAGTTTCCAGAATCCAGAAAAATTCCAGAATAATAATAAGCTTCAAAACCATATCCCTCATAAGTCGAAACTTCATCATCACCTTGATTATCAGTTCCCTTAGTATCAATAACCAATAAATTAGAATATTCGTTAAGATAAATCTTATTTCCAAACCTTTCAAATTGTGTTGCAAAAGAACCTGTAAGTGCAGGCGTAGTTCCAGCTGCATAATAATTTACAATGTGATCATCTGTTGGTGTACTCGTTTTGTTTGTATCAATAATATAAAATCCTGAATTAAGATGGTCTAAATTAGCTTGAAAAGAAGAAAGATACAAGTATCCTGTTGTGTTGTCATATTCAAAATCCTGAACACCGTGAGAAGTAATACTAACAGGACTTGTCGAAGAACGCAATTTGTAAGCCAAAGTATCATCAGAGACAGTTTTTGTTCCTTGGGTATCAATAACAGTAAAACCTCCGACACTCACAGCAGGAAGAAAAAGAAGATTATTATCATAGTCCATTCCAACTCTCATTGTATTAACTCCATTAAGAGAAGGAGAACTAAATTCATTGTAAACTCCTAAAAGAACATCGTCAGAAAGCGTTTTTGTTCCCATCCTATCAATGGCATACACACCAGAAGTATTCCTATACCCTCCAGGATAAGAAGTATTGTAATCATAAGAAGTACTAAGGTAAAGAATATCATTAATCTTATCTATAAAAATTCCTTGAACGGTCTCAGAACGTAATGCAACAGACGTATCTTTATTATAGTTCCCCAGAAGAATGTCATCAGAAAGAGTTTTTGTACCTTGTGTATCAATAACAGAAACACCTCCCTCATACGGATTAGTATTGTAAATTCCAAAACCCCCAACATAGAGTAAATCATTATCATCATCATATTCTAGCGAATAAATCTCAGGAATAGAAAGCGCGGGAGTAGAACTTTGATTGTAAATTCCTAAAAGAAGATCATCCTCAGGAGAAATAGTTCCTTGGGTATCAATAACAGCAACGCCAGCATCACCTGCACTTTCTTCAAGATAACTACTAGAACTAATATACAAAAGGTTATTGGAACCAAGAGCAACTCCAAACTTATTATTTTTATAAAAAAAAGAAGGAAGAAGAGAAGAAGCTGAGTAAACATATGCTTGAGACAAAAGAATATCTCCCTCGGGTGAAAGAGTAACAGGATAATATCCCTCAGCATAAAAAGAACCAGTTTGAAAGTCTGAAAAAGAGTTAAGAGTTTTTGTATTCAAAGTATTAATAGAAGAATAAAATTTTTTTTCGTAAAGATTTTTTTGAGTACGTACAACAATATCTTGAATACCTAGAGCAGAATTATAGTTACATGTCTCAAGAGAAATTATATTCATTCCTGTTGTAAGCACGGATTTTATACTGCATTCTTTTCCAGCAATTGTAACTTCCTCTATAGTAATATTGGCAGTGTCTCTATTATTAATGAATAATGAATCTCCAATGAGTGCTTCTAGTGAAATGCTTTCTTTTCCTTTATCTTCTGTCTTTACAAATATGTTTGAAGAAAAGGCAAAAAACCAACCTTGAAACATTAGTGTTCCTATAATAGCAATGACAAGTAAGAGAAGAAGAGTGATAGAAACAACTATACCTTTTTTATCATCCATACTTTCTAGCTAAGAAAAAATACTTATATTTTTTTCGTTTTTAGCAAAGAGAGAAAGACTTCTACGGACTGCTCAGGGCCATGATGTTTCTCTAAATACTGGCGTGCATTCTTTCCTAATTTCTTTCTCAAATTCTCATCTCTTACAAGTTTCTCAAATTGCTCATAGAAAAGAGTAAGGTCATCTCCAGAAAACAAACCAAGTTCATGCTTTGTGATAATATCATCAGTATTTACATTTAAACTCAAAATCGGAGTCATAGTCTCACAACTTTCCATCATCGTATGAGAAAAGGTTTCATTTGTTGATGTAATAACATACAGTTTTGCTTTGCGATAATATTCATGGATCTCATTTGGTTTTACCCATTCAAGAAACTGAAGATTTTTTATTTTTTCTGCTTCAGCTTTAAGAGAATTCCAATAGGTGAGGTTGTCCGAAGCTGTAAGAATCATAGTGAAATTCTCTTTTGGATATTTCCTTGCAAGTTCAAGAAAAATCTCTGGTCTCTTCCAGTGCTGAGGTCTGCCAATCCAAAGAATCTCTTTCTTCTTTTTCATCTCAATCTCTCTCACTGGGATTTCAATTGGTTGGATTTTATTAATAAGAAAAAGCTCTTTTTTTCTTTGTGTCAAAAAAGCCATTTTCTCAAACTGAGATTGAACAACAAGAACATCACAAAGTTTGTACACTGGTCGAAAAAGAAGAGCTGAACACAAACCTATTTTTTTCTTTAAAGTTTTAAAGTAACTTTCGTCATCATGAGCAACCATGTATATGAGTTTCTTCTCAGGAAGAAAGACTTTTAGAGTATAAAAAAGAACAGCGACACCAAAGCTAGCAGTTCGGAAAATGTAGTAGTCAGCATCTATTTTTCGTAAGGTCCTGTAAAGTTTGTAGAAAGAGAGAAAAGGAAATTCTCGGAAACGAAAGGATTTCCATACTTTGATGTCGTGCTCATAAATCTCAATATCTTTCTGAGAGAAATCAGCAACACAAAAATTAACATCAATCGTTTTATGTTTTACTAACTCCTTTGCAAGAAGATAAACTTGGCGTTCAGCCCCACCAAAAGAAACTTCTGTTTTCGGATGGAAAAGAGGATAAGCTTTGGGAGTTACAAAGCAGATTTTGACTCTCTTTTCCTTCTTAGACATCTTGATTGAAAGTCAAAGCGCACTCTTTTATAAATTTAGGTAGAATTTTTCCCTTTCAAGTCCTTAATTCTAAAAACAAACGGAAAAAACTGCAGTTTTTCAAAAGCTTCCTTTTTTCACCTCCACCTCCAAGAATAGTTTGGATTTGGATTTCCAAAAGGAGTATATCCAACTAGATTATCACAAACAAGATCTCTACCACGAGATATTCCAACTACGGGAGCTACCCTTTCATCTTGAGCTAATAACTCAGCAATAGAGTTTTCTATCCCACCAACCAGATTTGTTGTTGTGTATTCCATTGTACCATTGTTTTGAATGCACTATTGTTAATTATTTTTCTAGAATCTGGAAACAAAAATGGCGTAACTTCACCATAATATTAACAAACGTTACTTTTTGAAAGAAATATGGGGAAAGAAATTATATTTTGTTTATCTTAAAAAAGAAATGTGAGATTTGGAAATTTCAGGCTTGCATGCTTTCTTCCTTTATTGTATTGAGAATAAAGCGTGTGCTTGTTCTTTCCACAAAATCCATTTGTTGCATTTTTTTTACAAAAATATCTAGTTGTCTTGTTGTTTTGAAACGAGCAAGAACAACAACGTCAAAGTCGCCCGTAACATCGTACACTGCATACACATTTGGTGTTTTAGCAATAGTGTTTTCTACTTCAAACAACTTCCCATTTGAAACGCGCATTTGAATAAGAACATGAATATCATAGCCCAATTGTTCATAATTCATCAACGTCGTATATTGTTTTATGATCTCTTCCTTTTCAAGCTTCTTTATTCTTTTCATCACCGTCACAAAACTAATGCCAGTTTTTTTTGCAAGATCGCGCAAGGAAATTTTGGCGTTCTCCCGTAGAGAGTTAAGGATAAGAAGATCCTCTTCGTCGTGCTTAGTCATAAAGCTATAAGTTAGCTTTTCAATAAAAATCTTTGGAGAAAAATTTGCTCTAAGTCAAAAAATATATAAAAGTCTTTCCTCCACAAGAAGCATGTTAAAAGTTAACATTCAAGATTTGAAACATTTTATAAGGAAATTTCACTTTTTAGTGTTCTTAGTTTTGGCATTCGGGCTTTGGGCAATTTTCGTAAATCTTATCGCGGCTTCAATCCCGGGAATCTTCATATTTCTCTTCTTGCTATTTGAAAAGTATGTTTTGAAAACAGAGACATTGAAAAACTATAACTTGCTAGATATCTTCGTAACAGCATTGTTTTATGGCTTTACCATTGTTTTGTTTCTTGTTTTTCTTTCAACTATTCTTTTACTCATTAAGGGCTAAGTTTTTATTTGGGTGATGTTTTCCTTCTTTTCTAGACCTTTTCGCTGCCTTAGCTTTTGCGAAAGGAAAGTCCGCACACTCAAAACAGGACAGAGAGCAGGAATGCTTTTCATACAGAAATCCTTTGGTCTAACCAAGCTGTGAGAGTAATTGAGCGTTTGTAGGTTTTCACCAGAATGCAAACAACTGTCCGAGTGCAAGCAGAAAACTGTGCTTAGATGAATGGTAGCAAGGTACATTGTCGACAAAAATCGGCGTAATAGTACCGAACAGAATGCGGCTTATGATCAGGTCTTACTCTTTCTGTGCGTCACTACTTCTGAGCTAAAGAGAATGTTTACATATACACTGGAAGCGCATTCACTTCTAGTGGAAAATGGATGATGAATTTGACACAAGTATGAGTTCTACTGAGACAGTTGCACCCCGAGACGATCTTGATGATTTTTTTGATGAATTTATGAGTTCAAAACCAATTTTTGAAGACAAAGCAGTTCTCCAATCAAATTATTCTCCAGAGAAAATTCAGCACAGAGATGAATATCTTCGTGACATTGCTAAAATTCTGGCTCCTTCTCTGCGTTCAGAAAGACCTTCTAATGTTTTTATTTACGGAAAAACAGGCACAGGCAAAAGTTTGTGCGTCAATCATGTCCTCAACAAGATGAAAAACATTGCCCTTGCAAAAGACATTCCCTTAGTTATTGTTCCCATAAATTGTAAGTTGAAGAAAGTCGCCGACACAGAGTACAGAATGCTCCTTGAAATTCTCAAACATTTTGGAAGAGAAAAAGCTTCTACTGGACTTGCAACGGGCGAATTGTACAAAGAACTTTACGAATGTCTCGACACAGAAAAACGCGCAGTCCTTCTTGTTCTCGATGAAATAGACACACTCATCGTAAAAGCAGGTGATGAAATCCTTTACAACCTCACTCGTATCAACCCCGAACTAAAAAATGCCGAAGTTACCATTGTCGGAATAACAAACGATCTAACAATCATGGACACGGTAGACGCAAGAGTCAAAAGTTCCCTCAGTGAAGAAGAAATAGTTTTTCTTCCCTATAACGCTGTGCAAATCCAAGACATACTCCACGATCGTTCCCTCAGGGCCTTTCGTAGTGGAGTTCTTCATGAGGAAGTTATTCCGCGCTGCGCTGCCTACACGGCAAGAGAACACGGAGATGCAAGACGAGCCTTAGACTTACTACGTTTTGCAGGAGAAATTGCAGAACGAGAAGGTGCAGAACAAGTCTTACCTGGACACATTGACAACGCCGACAAACGAACTGAAAGAAACCGTATTTTAGATATCATCAAATCCCAACCAAAACAATTTCAATTAGTCACATATTCAATTCTCAAAACTTCTATGAAGGAAAAGCTCAACTTAGTAACAAACAAAAGAACGGAGTTTGTTGAGCCAACAACAACAGGAGCAGTGTATGATTATTACAACAGACTTGCCAAAGACCTAGCAATTTCCATGCTTAGTTTAAGGAGAATCTCAGATATTATCATAGAACTTGAAGTGCTTGGACTAATTAATTTTAAGATTGTATCCAAAGGAAGATACGGAAGAACACGTTTTATTACGGTCGGCCTTCCAAAGAGTTTGTACGGGGAAGTTCTCACCATTCTACGTGAAGACCTTAACCTTGCATAGCTCATTAGCAGGAAGTTATTGAGAATGGTCGAAAAACCTAAAATTTTGGTTTGGTTTTTGATCTTCTCAAAAGATAAGCTCGTAAAACCTGCAAATTTGAGGACTCGTTGCTCTCGTCTCACAAATTATGTAGGTTTTTCGTAGCCCTCTATTGTATCTTGGAGCTTTGTGCTTGGGTTGGGTATATTTTCCTTGGCTGGGGATTATACCTCGCAGCTCTGCTCCGATTGGGATAGGCATATTTAGCGATTTCTTTACTTGCCATAAGATCTTGCAATAGGATGATATCTCTCGTTAGCTACTCTTCTCCAGTTTTCTTGCGAGTATTTATATGCTTTTTTTGATTCTCTTTTTTATGTACGAGGGGGCACCGCCAGAATTTCAAAGGGTTGTGAGTGTGCTTTCTACTCTTTCTTCTTCTTCTTCTTTGCCGATTGATGTTTATTGTGAGAGAATTGCTAAATGTGTTCATAAAGGGGAAAAACGAAAACGTATTGGGGGTGGTGATTATTTTCAAGAACATTCTCGAGTTGTTGGGTCGTTTGCTAGAGGCTTAGTGGCAGATTCTTTTTGGCAGACAGTTGCTTTATGTTCGGGATATCTCCATGATGTTCCGGAGAAAAAATTTGGAAAATATGGAATCAGTGTTGAAAATCCCCATTTAACTCGTTATGATACTTATTGGGAAGCTGATTCTAAAAAGATTAATCTCTCGCATTTGCTTTTTTTGCATTCTGGAGCGCAGTATCAGGTTCCAGTTAGTCGTATCTTGAGTAAAATTACAAATTTATGTAAGGAAAATTATGCAGGTTATATGGAGGATTTGTTATCTTTTCATTCGAAGTTTTTCATTGAAGATGGTGTTACTTTGCTTTTGAAATTAGAAGACTTGAGTTTGAATAATAATCCAGAAGAGTTCTTTTACGATGTTTCTTGTACAAGGCGCTTTTTGGAGAAAAGGCAAGCTAAGGCAAAGATGTTGTATGAATGTTGGCTCTTGCCTGCAGATGAGTCCTTGAAACTTCTTCAAAGAGAAGATGATCTCTTTATGATGAATGAAGTTGAGAATTTGTTTGCTTTGGTTCAGGAACGTTTAAGGGAGATTAGTTTGTCACCTCATGATATTTTTTTGGTGAAAAAAGAGGAACCTATTGAGACTTGAATTAATTCCTTAGCTGGGTATTATACCTTGCAGCTCTGCTGCGACCACCCAGCTGGGAGTTAGAAATCGCGTCTTGAAAATTGCCGTAATGCCCCGGAGCTCTGCTCCGATTGGGATAGGCACATTTTAGCGATTTCTTTACTTTGGATTCGTGAGTTTTTCGAAACCCTCTATTATTTGATGTTTTGTGTCAAATCTCTTACTGGAATTGATTTTTTGAGGCTTTGTTGGTACTTGTAGCTAAATTCTACTGAAATTTGTGATGCGTATGATTCGTCGCCGCTTGTTCTTGGGAATGTACAATAGAAACTTGCTTTGTTGTTTGCGATTTGGAAACCGGAGACTGCTTCACAGTTTCCTTCATTTCCTCCGAGTTTTACACTTCCGAGACTGTACTCGTTTGCGTAGTTGTCTGTGTTAAAGCATTCGTTTACTACTTTTCCTGAGCCTGAGTTTGTAATGGTGAAGTCTAGTCTGACGCTGTCTTCAAGATTGTTGATGGCATCTATTGTCAATGTTAATGGGCCGTTCTGTTCTTTGTTTGCTTCAACGGTTATCGTACATTGGTTTTTTGTCGATGGTACGCAAATTTGTTCTCGGTATGTTGTTGTTGCTGTGTAGCAATATTTGAATTCTGGATTGAAATTGTAGTCTCCCTCAAATCCGTCAAGTGCTACTCCTTCTGCTACAAGCTCGGAGTTCACTCCTGGGCCTGCTGTGTCTGTTGCTTTTGGGATATTTGAAATGGAATACTCTGTGTTTAGGCCGCTAACATAGCTTGTTTCATAGCCTTCTAATTTCATTTGCAAATCAGATATTGCATGTTTTTGGTAGTTTTTGAAAACAAAGGCAAAATTGTACCTGTTGCTTTTGAACATTTCACTAGGGGGGTTTCCGTCTACAAATTCGAGTGTTACTCCGTTTGTACTGCCTGAGCTTGTTGTTGAGGTGCTTCCTCCGCCGAACCATCCTGCAGTTTGTCCATTACTTGATGAGCATGAGCTCAAAAGGAGGAATGTTGCTAACAAAGCGAGAAGGAGTAAGTTTTTTTTTTGTTTATTCTGTATCATTTTTTTCGAATTTTTTGTAATAGCTAAAGTATTCTTTGTTGCGGGAAAGAACTGCATCAAGAATGATTTTTTTTATTTTATTTTCAAAAATATCTTCGAGAGACATAAATTCTAGGATGCGATAATTATTTCTTACTTTTTCTACGAGGAATGTTTCTCTAAGGCGTTTGAGTTGTCTCCTTATGTTGGAGTCTGCTGTTCCATTTTGTGAGAGGCCGTCGTCTTTTCTTCTTTGTAGAAGTTCTTTTTTTATGTCGGCTGCTGAGAGATCTTTTTTGTGTTTTTTTGCTTCTTCGAGAATTAGCAAGATGTCTACGATAATATCTCTGGAGTCACCTGGTTGAAGGAGTCCTAGGGAGAAACAAATTTTTTTGAGTGTTTCTCTTTCGTTTAGATTACTTGGAGACTCGTATCTGCGAAGAGTGATTTCCATAAGAGGGGTCTCGCTAAAACTTGCCATGTAGTATTTCTTCTGTCGCTTTTGTTTAAAAATTTTTCTTACAACTGTCGGTTTGGTGTTTTGCTTTTTGTGAGGATTCTTGTAAGGGAATGTGGATTTAAGGATGAGGGAAATTAGGGGGCTGATGTTTTTATTGTGGGGTTCTCTTTAGGAAAAATATCTGGCCATTTTCTCATGAAAATTTAGAGGGAGAATTTTTGGTCTTCTTAGAATGTCTTCGTCCATAAGTTGAGAAATCAGTGGGATGTCTTGTAAGCCTATTTTTCCAGTCCAGAGAAGTTCAGTTTCCTTTCTTCGCGTTTCTGGATCAAGCTTTGCAAGGTAGTTTTCAACTTCTTGTTTGCCTATGAAATAAATGTGATCTTTCCCAAAACCTCCTGCTCTGTACGCGCGAAATGTTAGAAGGTAGGCTTCGTCGTCTGTAAACTGATAGGACTTTAGGGTATCAAAGCATTCTCTAAATGTTTTGTCGTTATGCATTTCATCAACTGCTATGACTCTTCCTGCATAGCTTCTTAGTGTTTTTACGTCTTCAAAGCCATTAACTTTTTCCCAGAAACTTGCAAGTCCTTCTTCTGTTTGGAGGTAGCCTGCAAGTCCAATTCCTAGCATCGTTAGTTCTTGTGCATGGCCATTTTCTCCTCTTAATCCATGTACTTCTACTTCGTGATATGGCAGGCGTTCAATTGCATTTGCAGAGTAGTTTTTTCTTGGAATGACAAAGGTTCTTTTTGATGAAATAGTCTTGAAAAGAAGTGAGTTATCTTCGATTTTTACGCTCCAATTAGATAGTAATGTCTGAGTTACTTCAAGGATTTTGTCTCTGAGTTTTTCAGCACTTTGATCTTCAGGTTCTTCGAAAGGGGGATTTTGAAGAAGGTAGTTGTGGGCTTGCTCTCTTGTTTGTTGGTCTGGTTTTTGATAGAGGTCGGCTGTGAGTTCTTTTACCTTTGGCGTGCCTCTGTACAGAATAATCTCATTTAGTGTTAGGCAGGTTTCTAGTTTTTTTCGTAAAAGTGCATCTATTGGACCTTCTCCAAGTCTTTCTTCAAGTGTTCTTAGTTTGTTTTCTGTCTCGTTTGGGTCATATTTTAGTGGAACAAAGTGCGTTATTAAATCAGGATTTTCAACTTCTCCTTCAAGAAATGTTCTTTGTTGCTCTTTTGCATTTGTGACGTTAGAGTAGGTGATTGGCAAAATTAGTTTGTCGAGTTTTAGAAGCTCCGAATCTATTTCTTTGTGCCGTTGTGTTATCTGCATTTCTAGTGGGTAAGGGGGATGTTCTTTTTAATTTTGGCATGCGACACTTTTATAAATCTCGTCTTTCTACTTCTTTGTCAGAGGTGTTTTCACTTCAAACACAATTCTCGTTTCAAATATAGTGAAGAGAGAATAATTCTTAAAATGGTAAAGATTTTGGATGAAATTATGAAGGAGCTTCCTTCTGATAAGATCAGCTCGGTTGAGTTTGAGGCTGCTAACATTGTTATTTATACGACAAGTAAGAGCTTTCTTTTTGAAGGCAGGGAAATGATTAAGGGGATTGTTGCAAAGTTTAAGAAAAGGATTGAACTTCGTGCTGATACTTCTCTTCTTATGCCTATAGAGGAAGCTAAAAAGGAGATTATTTCTGTTTTGGAAGGTATTCATATTGCTGAATTTAAGTTTGAGACTGCACGTAGTAAGCTGATTATTGAGGTTGACAATGTTGGCGCTGCTGTTGGGCGTGAGGGCTGTAATTTGAAAGAGATTCAAAGGAAGACTTTTTGGACTGTTGTTGTAAAGAGGGTTCCTCCGCTTCGTTCAAAGACTGTTGATGCTATGCGCGCTGTTGAATTTCAGGAGTCTGATTATCGTCGTAAATTCTTGAATAAGGTTGGTAAGCGTATTTATGGAGGCTGGACAAAGGGAAAGATTCGTGGTTGGGCTAAGGTTACGATGCTTGGTGCTGCGAGCCAGATTGGTCGTTCGGCAATTTATTTACAGACTACTGAATCTCGTATTCTTTTTGATTGTGGTATTGATCCTTCTGTTCCTTTTGGAGATGTTTCTGAATTTCCTTTTTTAGATGCTCCTGAGTTTAAGTTGGAGGATGTGGATGCTATTGTTTTGTCGCATGCTCACATGGATCACTGTGGTTTGTTGCCGTATTTGTACAAAATCGGGTACAAGGGTCCTATTTACTGTACGGAACCATCAAGGGACATTATGGCTTTGTCGCAGCTGGATTTCATTAAAATTATGAATTCTTCTGGTTCTGAGGTTTCTCCTATTTACAAGGCTGAGGATATTAAGGAAATGTTGAAGCATGTTATTACTTTGAACTATGCCGAGGTTACGGACATTGCTCCTGATATTCGTCTTACTTTTTACAATGCGGGTCATATTTTGGGCGCTGCTTTTTGTCATGTCAATATTGGAAATGGTGTTCACAACTTTTTGTACTCTGGGGACTTTAATTTCTCTCACAAGCAAAGGCTTTTGGACAGGGCCGTTTGTGAGTTTCCTCGTCTTGAAACCTTGATGATGGAAAATACAAATACGGGTCCTAAGGATTATGCGCTTCCTCGTGAAGAGGCTGAAGAGGAATTTTTGAAGGTTATTCTTGACGCTTATGTTCGTAAGGGTAAGGTTTTGATTCCTGTGTTTGGTGTTGGGCGTTCTCAGGAAATGCTTTTGACGATTGAGTATCTCATTGCTCAGGGGAGACTTCCTGCTGATTTGAAGGTCTATGTTGACGGAATGGTTTTTGAGGTTACTGCTATTCATACGGCGTATCCTGAATATTTGAATAGGCATTTGAGAGGGAGAATTTTGAAGGGAGATAATCCTTTTACAATTGAAAATTTTAAGGAAGTTGGTTCTCAGAAGGAAAGAGAATCTATTTATGAGAGCGAGGAGTGTGCTGTTGTTTTGGCGACGTCTGGTATGTTGAATGGTGGAACTTCTTTAGAGTATTTCAAGCATTTTGCTCCAAGTGAAAATAATGCGATTTTGTTTGTCGGTTACCAAGCGAAGGGAACTTTGGGTCGTAGGGTTAAGGATGGTGAGAAGGAGATTTTGCTTGCAAATACCGGTTCTGAGAATGACAAAGTTTCTGTTCGCATGAAGGTTCATGAAATGCATGGAGCTTTCTCGGCTCACTCTGATTTGGCGTTCTCGAAGAAGTTTTTGAGTGTTCTGAATGTTAAGCCGAAGAAGGTTATTTTGAATCACGGTGAGGCGTCAAAGTTGGTGAATTTCTCTGAGTCTGTTAAGAAGATTGTTCCAGGGGTTAAGGTTTATACTCCTGAGAATTTGGAAAGTATTCGTCTGATTTAGTTTTTTCTTTTTTTCATCTTGTTTTCTATGAGGCAGGAAGCAAAGTAGAAGATAATGAAGTTTATGAAGAAATTTAGGGTGTCGAAGTGTGTTTCTTTGTTGTGGTCTTGTGTGTAGAAAACAGGATAGCCAATTCCTTTTAGGGGGATTTCTTCACAGATTGGCCCGTTTTTTGTCGGCGTGCAGATTTTTTCGGTTTTTGGAATGAGGATTGTTAGAAAAAGAAGGAAGACGAACACACTTATTTTTCGTAGGTTTGGTTTGTACAGGTCTGCTATGTGATGATGTGGGTGTTTCATTTTCTATATTTACAGTGAGAAATTTTTTAGTTCTTCTACCCAAGTCCACATGACCCATAGCATGATGAGGATTATTATGCTTCCTATGATAATTACTGTGATTTTAATGTAACTTTTTATTTTTTCAAGTTTTCTTTTTTTTTCTTCTGTTTCTTCTTTGCTTGCTGTTTCTTCTTGATTTTGCATTTGAAGTTCTTGCTGTGTTAGTTTAGCTTGAAGCTGAAGGGCGTCTTGATTTTTTTGTTCTTTGTTTTGCTGGTTTCCATAGGCTACTTCTTGCTTGATTGTTTGCAGTTCGTTCTGTGGGAAGGGGTTATTTTCCATGTTTTTACTTCTTTTTTTTGGTTTTTCTATTTATTGTTTTTGTTCTACTGTTTACGGACAACGGGCTTTCTTTATGGTGATTTTGTCTTTTTGGTTTTTCTTCCTCGTTTTTCTTTCTTAAGTTAAGTTCTTAAAGAAGTGAAAGTTCTTACCTTTATAAAAAGGAGATCTTATTAAGAATGCGAGAAACAGGTAAACGAATGGCTGGGTCAAGTGCTCAAAAGGTTTTTACTACAACTTTTCTTATTGCTAATATTTTTGCAATTGGAGTTGGTTTGCTTATTGATGTTCAGGTTGCTTTCCTTTATTCTCTTGGTATTGGAATCTTTCTGTGTCTTTTGGGAATAGTTGCTCCTAAGAGTATGCCTTTGGGTATTGCTGCGAATAGCACTTTATATCTTGTTTTGCTTGTTATTCACTACAAGTTTGCTCCTCTGGTTCTTTTTTTGGTGACTTTGGCGTTGTTCTTTGCTTCTCTTTTTCATCGAAAGCACCCTTTGACGTACATCCCGTACATTTTCATTCCTTTGTACCTTGTTCTGCAGTTCCTGCTTCTTGGTTTTAATCCTTTGGAGTGGAGTGTTAAGGAACCTGTTCTGACTTTTGGTTCGCGTGGGGATACTAACACAAACAATAATGTTTATCTTCTTAACTCTGGAGAAGCTCTTTCTCCTCCTTTGCTTCTTAATAATGTTCCTTATCGAGAATTTTTGATGGATGGGGAAATTAGTATTATTTACAATCTTCCTTATGCTGCTCAAAATGCAACTTTGACGTACAGAGCTAAGGCTCCTTTTTCTATTGGAGATAATCAGATTTATTATCCAACTTTGAGAAATTATGAGGAGGAAGCTGATTTTGGTGAAAAAAGTGTTTTGATAAACAAAAATATTGTTATGACGCATTGTATTGATGAGGCTGCAAAGAATGGACTTGTTACGAATGAGACTCACAGTATTAACAATAGTATTTGGGGGAATTTTACTTTGACGGCGTACTTGACGGACGAGCTCGTTTTGAGTTTTAATAAGACTGACATTAATAATTTTGAGGGAAGTGATAAGGTCTCAATAACTATTACTAAGGAGGGTGAGCGTACTCCTAAAAAAATATTTTTTGTTGAGGATGACAATATTACCAATGTTTCTTCTCAAAGTACTTCGAGCTTCCATCAGTACAAGCTCAATATTGATCCGGGAGTTTACTTCATTAATGTTACGAGTTTGAATGGTATTGATGATTTTGAGATTAGCAATTTGACCATTAATACAAATAAGGCCATTATTACTGGGCCAATTAAGTTTACGGACGGGGCAACGATTACATTTAGGAATATCTCTGAGGCTGTGTATGGTTACCTTGATACTCAAACGGGAATGGAAGAACCTATTAAGGATAATCTTTCTTTGCTTGCTGTTGATAATACTCTTTCTTTGACGGACAAGGAGATTAGAAGCTATGCAACAACTGAGCGAACGGAAAATGTTATTTTGCTTTCTAGGAAGGGAAACTTGCTTGTTGGGCCTGAGGGTGTTGAAATGAGTTTTTGGGGAGATGCTTTTTTGGATTTGCAGTGTGACAATTTGTATAGTAAGCAAGAGAATCCTCAGGGTTTTCTTCAAGCTCATTTTAATAATGATCGTTATTTGGTGTTTGATTACAGTACTTATGAAAGTATTGTTGATCCTTTTACTTTACAGACTTTTAGCAGGCAATATATTGATAGTTTTGAGTCTCGTGAGAGTGTTGATTATGACACTCATATAACAAATACAACTTTGCGTGGTGAGTTTACTTTATTGGGATATTTTTCTCAGTCTGTTGATCTTGATTTTACAAAGGAAGATTTGAACTGGTATAATGGGGAAGATGATGTTATTCTTAATCTTGCAGATCGTAATGGGAAGGTTTTAACTCGTTGGGAACTTCTTGATGATGGTGTTGATGATAATGATAAGGAACGTAGGGAACAGGATTTCTCTTTGCATTATGATTTGCCAGAGAAGGGTTTCTATTATATTACTGTTCAGGCTCTTGACCCAGATATTAAAAGTGACTTTGAAATTAGGAATCTGAGTGTAAACACGAACAAGCTTATGGTTGTTTCGGAGTTTCTTCCTACGACTCCAACAGATCTTTATTTTGAAGATATTGATGCTTTACAGGTTCGGTACTGGCATGAGGGCTATGATCAAAATATCACTTTGAGTAGTTCTAATGTTTTTGAGTTAAATATTTATGATCAGAATAACTGGAAGTGGGTTGATCTTAGTGCTGAGCGTTCTATGCGTCTTGAGAAAGGAGATGTTTTTATTAGGGGTGAGAATGTAGAGGTTGCTTTTTGGGATGGTGGAACTTTTAAGACTTCTTTGGAGCCTGATATCTTAATTGTTGATAATAAGAAACTTAATGAGGAAAAGACTTTTTTCTTCAATCTTACGGGAAGTCCTTTGCCTTTGGTTGGTTCTCAGGGGCTTGAGTTGTACAAGTTGGAATTACAGTAAAATGTGTAGTTTCTGAGAAAAGCCAAATTTCTTTTTTTCTTTTTCTTGTTTTTTCAAGTATTTTTTTCTAAGCTTTTAAGTCTGCTTCTTTTTTCCTTTTTCATACTATGGAAAAAGTGAGTGTTATTGGTATGGGTTATGTTGGTTTTCCTTTGGCGTGCGCTATTGCAAAGTGCGGCAAGTATGAGACTTTAGGTTTTGATATTGATGAAAAAAAAATTGATATGATAAAAGCAAGAAAGGCTCCTGTTGATGATAGGCGAGCAAGTGATGATATTCTAACGGTCTCTCTTAGGGCTAGCTCTTCTTCTGATGATTTGAAAGATTCTGATTATATTATTATTGCTGTTCCGACTCCGGTTACAGAGGCAAAAAACCCGGATTTAGGACCTGTGAAAAGTGCTGTTGAACTGATTGTTCCGTATATGAAGAAGGGACAAATTATTATTTTGGAATCAACGGTTAATCCTGGCGTTTGTGATGAGGATGTTCTTCCGATTCTTGAAAGAAGTGGTTTGAAGGCTGGAGTTGATTTTGATCTTGCTCATTGTCCTGAACGCATTAATCCGGGTGATGAAAAATTTACGGTTTACAATATTAATCGAAATATTGGTGCTAGTTCTTTGTCTGGCGTGAAGCGTGCTGCTGCGTTTTATCGTTCTTTTTTGGACGAGGGCGTTCTTGTTAATGAGATGTCTTCTTTGCAGGCTGCTGAGGCGACGAAGATTGTTGAGAATACGTTTAGGGATATTAATATTGCTTATGTAAATGAGCTTGCTAAGTCTTTTGAGATGATGGGTCTTGATATTGTAGAGGTTATTAATGGTGCTGCTAACAAACCTTTTGCTTTTCTTGCTCATTATCCGGGCTGTGGTGTTGGTGGACATTGTATTCCTGTTGATCCTTATTATCTTATTGAAAAGGCTAAGAAGATTGGTTTCACTCATGATTTTCTGATTTATGCTAGAAAGGTCAATAATTCTATGCCTGGCTACACTGTTGGAAAACTTAGTTCTGGTTTGAATGAGTTGAAACTTAGTGTGAATGGAACGAAGGTTGGTCTGCTTGGTTTGTCGTACAAGGCTAATGTTGCTGATTTTCGAGAGAGTCCTGCTTTTCAGATTAAGAAGAAACTTGAGAAGCTTGGGGCGGATTTACTGATTTGCGAACCGCATGCAGATGGCTATGAGGATTTGGACAGGATTCTTGAGGAATGTGTCGCTGTTGTTATTGCTGCTGATCATAATGAATTTAAGCAAATTAGGGATTGGGGAAATGTTCGACTTGTTGTTGATGGTCGTAATTGTCTGGACAAGGAAGAGATTAAGGCAAAGGGAATTTTGTATAAGGGAATTGGGAGAAATTGAGGTTTTTTCTTATCTCTTATTTCTTTCTCTGTCTTGCAAAAGTGCTGCTACGACTTTGAAAGGAGGGTAATTTTTTACGAGTTCTTCGGCAAGGGAAAAGTATTCTTCTCCTTGTGTTCGTTCAAGGAGTTTTTCTATTTCAAAGGAGAGATTTTTTTCTCGCAGGTTTTCAAGGTTTGCTTTTCCTTCTAGTTTTTTGCAGGCGATTTTTGTCTTCAATCCTTTTTCAAGAATGCTTATTCTTCGTAGTTCTGCTGGTGTTACTAGGGAAACTGCTTTTCCTTTTTTTCCCGCTCTTCCTGTTCTTCCGATTCTGTGTGTGTATGTTTCTAGGTCTTCAGGAAGATTGAAGTTGATAACGTGTGTTAAATTCTCAACGTCGATTCCTCTTGCTGCTACATCTGTTGCGACAAGGATTTGCAAATCTTGCTTTCTGAATTTTTCAAGGAGTTTTTCTCGCTTTCTTTGTGGCACGTCTCCGTGTATGCTTGCGACACCAGAACTTACTCTGCGTAGTTTTGATGCAATGGTGTCGACGTCTGCTTTTGTACGGCAAAAGATTATTCCGTAAAAGAATTTTTCAGATGCAATTATTTTCGCGAGTGCTTCAAATTTTTCAGATTGTTTTACTTTGTAAAAGCTTTGTTCTATGTTTAGGCTTGTTGTCTCGTTCCTTTTCACTTCAATGTATTCTTGTTTGTGCATGTATTTTTTGGAGAGATTTTTGATTCTTTCTGGCATTGTTGCTGAGAAGAGGTAAACTCTTCGCTTTGGCGATGTCTGTTCAAAAATAAATTCGAGGTCTTCAATGAAACCCATTTTGAGCATTTCGTCTGCTTCGTCGAGAACGAGGTATTGAACTGCTGAGAGTTTTAGCTCTTTTCGGTTGATTAAATCAACAATTCTTCCGGGTGTTCCGACAACAATGTCCACGCCTTCTTTTAGAGCTTTTATTTGTGTCGCCATGGAAGCTCCTCCGTACACGCAGAGGATTTTTAATCTTTTTTCTCCTGCAAAGAAGTTTAGTTCGGATGTTACTTGGAGTGCAAGTTCGCGTGTCGGTGCAAGAATCAGTGCTTGGGGAACTTTGTTTCCTTTGTTTATGAGGTCTACGAGTGGAAGTCCGAATGCGCCCGTTTTTCCTGTACCTGTTTGTGCAACGCCGATGACGTCTTTCTTCCCTTCAAAAATAAGGGGGATTATTTTTGCTTGAATTTCGCTTGCAAACTTAAAGTTTTTTTTTGCAATTGCTTTAAGAGTTGTTTTGCTTAGCTTTAGTGTTTCAAAACTAATTTCTGTCATTTTTTTTACTTAGAATTCTCCATGTAAAATCCTCAAAAAGGTTTTTTGTCCTTTTTTGTAAGCAGTTTTCTAAGCACATGTTTTTGAGATTTTCGTCTTTGCTAAGCTCCTAATCTCTTTCTTAAAAAGTACACTGAGTATTTTCATTATGAAAAATCCTAACTTTTCTAATACACATGTATTTTTAAAGGCAGTGCTTTGTTGTCTGTGCTTTGGAGTTTAGAAAGGAGGGGGAAGTTCCAAGGAGGAAATATCTCTCTTTTGAGAAGGTAGGAATGTTCCTCCATTATCAAAAGTAGTGAGAAAATCTAGTCCTAGTAAGGAAAATTGTGCTTTTTGAATCCACCTATAATTTCCATGTTCTAAAGAAGTGCCCGACGCAGTAATATTTACAGGTACGACAAAACCAACCATATTATTTGGTTGGAATGCTAAAGGTAAGGCCCCATTTACTGCTGCAGTATTGAAGACATAAACAGAGGGAGTGTTATCTTTTGATTTTTCCATTATGTCTGTGAGGTTCTCGATTACAAATTCTCCCTCGCATTTGACAATTCTTAGTACAGTTTTATCTTCTGGAATTTTTCCAAATTGGTTAAATCTATAGTTTTGAACTTTTATACTTGGATCAAAATCAAAGGGCAAAAATAGTCTCTCTTGATAAAATAAAATAGGATTAGTTGGATTTGTTTGATATTCATATAAGGCTATTTCTCTTTCATCCAGTTCTCTTTCTAAAAAACCAAACTCAACTTGAGAACTGTTTTCTTCTGGAATAAATCCGGCTTTTCGAGATCTTTTTTTCATCGCGACTATGGCCTTTACATTCTTGGCTTGTTCGTTTTCCATTGAATTTCTGGGAAATGTAGTTGTAGCTACAATGTTCCCTTCTTCGTCTGCTAAGAATTGGTCGACAGTTCCATTTGGACAATCGGAAACATCATAAACGATATTAATTAAGTAATGGCCTTTGATATTTGGATGTTCAACAACAGAGCCTCTTCTATGTGATGCAGCTTTTCGAGTATTGTAAGGTTGAATAATTACTGAGGAAGTTCCCTTGTACTCTTGTAGTCCTTCCCATTTTGCATATTTTTTCACTTCTTCTTTTCTAGATTGATTAACTATTTCCTCTATGCAAGTGCTCATTTCCTCTGGAGTTCTACTTATTTTTGTAAGCAGAATATCAACTAAGCCTTTTTCATCTCCGACTGCCGTTCCTCTAATAATTTGAGAATTGGTAAAGTTAGGCAACCTTGTCCCTCTTTCTTTTTGAATTAATGTAAAAGGAAGTAAAAAATCGTCATTTTTAGTTTCATATTGAGCTAACAAACTTGCGGCTTTTCCTCCATATAAAAGAATGTTCTCCTCATGATTCATTGTGGGGAGGTAATTAACCTTAATATTTAAATATTCTGCTAAAAACTATGTGAGATAATTAGAGTTTGAATAGTGGGATTTTGGAAGAGTTTTCAAATAATGCAAGGACATTATGTTCCCGTTGGAAAAATCTCTTTGATTTTATTTAACATTTCTTTTGTTACTTCTTCCATGCTTTGATTTGCATTCACGACAATGGTTGTCCTTCCTTTCTCTTGTAGTTTCTGTATGCAGTATTGTTGTTTTTCTGCTAATGCTTTCTGGAAGTCTTCTTTCTCAAAGCATTCTTTTTGTGAGTTGCGTGTTGCGGTTCTTTGGAGTGCTATTTCAACGGGAAGCTCGAAGACTATTGTTAGGTCTGGTTTTAGGCAGCCTTCTTCTTTGTCGAAGTCGTGCATGGTGTAGAGTTCTTCAAATTCCATTCCTTGTGTCATTTGATAGGAAAGTGTTGAAAGGTCGTATCGTGAACAGAGGACAAAGGAGTGTTTGAGTGTTTCTTTGATGAGTTTTGTGTGTTCTTTTCTGTCTGCGATGTACAGGTCTGCTGCTTCTTTGGCGCTGACGTCTCTTTGTCTGATGAGGCTTGCGATTTGTCGGCCTGGTTCTGTGAGGAGCGATGGTTCTCGGATAATCCAGAGGTGTGCGTATTTGTCGCCAAGGACTTTCCAGTCGTCGTCACGGATGTATTCTGCTAGTTTGTGCAGCTGTGTGTCTTTGCCGGCGCCGTCTATGCCTTCGAATGTAATAAAGAGATTTTTCATATTTCGTAAATACTTTATTTTTATTCTTCTTTAAAGTTTTCTTTAAAATCTTGTTCTTCTCTTACCCATACTGTTCCTGCGGGAAATTTTCCTGTTTCTAATTGGGTGTATAAGACAACTCTTTTTGGTTCAATTCCTTTTTCATATCCTGTGGCATCCAAAAGTATTTTTTCGACTCTGTACCTGAGGTTTAAATTGTGTTTGTAAATCTTCTTTTCTTTTATCTTTTCCATACTCCTTTGGTGATTTTTTTCTTTAAATATCTTGTCTTACTCAAAGCTAAAAAGATGGAGGCGCACGAGGTACTTGCTGGCAGGAGAACAAATCTTTAATAAGGGTTTGCTCTTTTCTTTGGGCAATGGCAGTTCAGATTAATGCTGACCTTGAAATGGTCGAGGTTACGAATGCTTTTCCTGTTATACTTGAGTTTTTGACGAAGCTTGATGTTATGAAGGCAGAACTTAGGGAGGGAGAGAGTGTTGAAGCTTATTTTCAGAGACAGAACTTGCGTGCTGAGGAAATTGCTCATCTTATTAGAAAGATGAATCAAGAGCTTCGGCATTTTTTTAGTAGTGAAACTGTTACTATTTCGTCTGCTTCTGAAATTGAAACTCTTTATTGAGAACTTTTTTTGTAGGGGAAACGTCTGACAAATCCACAGTTTTTGCAAATGTATTCTTTTGCTTGATTTTCTTTGGAGAATCGAATCATTCTTGTTTGTGTGTTCCAGTAGCATTTGCAGTTCCGACAAAATTTCAGCTTTTGTTCTCGGCTGAGTCGCAAGGTGAATGCTTGACTGAGTCGTTGTATTTCTGTGACGTAGGTGGCATCAAAGTCTGGTGCGAATCTGGTGTCGAGAAGAGAGAAAAACTTTTCGATATTCTTTTGTGCATATTGACTTTGTAGTTCTTTTCTCTCTTTTGTCTTCATCTAAAACACCTTGTTGAAATCAAGTTTTCTTCCTTTAGAAAGGTAGGAGAGAAGTTCTTTTCCTTTTATGCTCACGAGTCCGATTGGCGTGTTGTTCCAGACGACGACTTGAAATGGGCATGTTGAAGTGACTTCAAAGCGTTGTCCTTCTTCTTCAAAGAGATTTTCTCCGCTTAGGAAACTTTTTGCGGCTTTTTCTTCTACGAGAATGAGGTTTTGTTTTGGCTTTATGAGGAGGGCTCCTTCAATGCTGAGTCTGAACCTTTTGCTGTCGTGAAATGTTCCAAAGTATATTCCAACATTGTTTACTCTTGCTTGTGGGAATTCTTCTGGTGAGACTGTTGAGAGAAAGACTTTGTCCTTTGCTGTGACATAAAAATACTTGTTTTTTAGAAAGGAAAGTTCTTGTTTGTACCACTCTTGAAGACGCTCTATGAGTGTATCTTTTTGTTCTTCACTAAGTAGTGTGTGTGATTCTAAGAAAGGATGTGTTTTAACCATGCTTCAAAGCATACATGCCTTTGTCTTTGATGGAAAGCTTTGCTGCTACTTTTGATCGTTTTGGATCGACAACATATACTTTTCCTTTGTACTTCTCAATGAATTGGTTGCAGCCACAACTTGGACAGGTCCTTTCTGTTGTGAAACGTCCGCATTCTTTGCACACTTGAATTTTTTCTTTTGCCATTTTTTTAGGAAGAATTTTTGAGCCATTCTAGTGCTCCTAGTCCTGGCTGTCTCATGGTAAGTCCTACTTTGACGTTACGGATGTCCTTGAAGGAAACTGCAACAACGCTTGCTCGAACTTTGTCGCCGGCTTTTAGGATGAGTCCAGTTTTTGATCCTTGGATTACTCCTGTTTTACTGAAGGAAACTTGGTCGACCATTGTTTGTGAGAGGTGAACGAGTCCGTCGATGACTCCAAGAGTTACGAAAACTCCGAAGTTTGTAACGGATGCTACTTCTCCGTCGATGACTTCGTGAATCTCTGGTTTGAATGACAAAATGGTGAACTCCACGACATAGTGGCGGGAGGGGTCTTCGGGTAGTTTGAAACCTTCCCCTACTCTGTCCACGCTGATAACAGAAATAACTAGGCCAAAATCTTCGGTTGTACGAGAACCGTAATTTCGCATAATTTGTTCCTTAATCGACTCCTCGAGACCTTCACCAAATAAATCCGGACTCAAATCTACATAATCTTTTAATCGAACTTTATAGAACATGGTAAACAAAAAAGTGTTGTCTAATTTATAAATATTGAGGAGGCTTTGGCTTTGGTGTAGACAGCTAACATTTAAATAACCTTTGTGTGTCTTGCTTTTATGAAAAAGCTTGAAATAAGGGAAATTGTTTATTCTTTGCAGGACTTAGAGAGAAAGGCTTTGTGTTATGCACACTTGGAAGAGCTTGAAAGTATTGCTAAGGCAAGTTCTTTGTCGCTTGCTGAGGTGACGACGGGATTGCAGCTTCTTCAAAACAGGGGGCTTGTCGAACTTGTTCATCATGAGCACAAAGTTATTGTTCTTGACAAAATAGGTGAAAGATTTTTGGGCTGTGATCTTCCTGAGATTCAGGTTTTGAAGGCTCTTGGAGATAAGGAAGTTCCTCTTAGTAAGCTTGCTCTTGGAAAGGAAGAGCTGGCGTCGGCACTTGGTGTTCTCAAAAAGGAAAAGCTTGTTGAAATGCAAAAGAAGGAGGAGTTGTGTTTGAAGGCAAGTGCTAAGGCAAAGGCATATTTGCTCGAACATGCTGAGAATCCTTTACGACTTTTTCAAAAGGCAGTTCCTTTGGACAACCTTAGTTCTGAACAGAAAGAAGTTTTCAAATCTTTTCAGATGAGAAAAGGTTTTCTCAAAGAGCAAGTTGAGAAAGAATTTAGTGTTCGTCTTAGTGCAAAGGGTAGCGAAATTGCAAAGGCTTTGGCTGGTGAATTTAAGGATCTTGTTCTTTTGGAGAAGCTTTCTTATGATGTTTTGAAAGAGAAATCTTGGAAGGGAAAGGAGTTTAGGCATTATGATGTGTCTCTTGATACGCCTGTGCAAGACATTGGTCGTCGTCATCCTATGAAGGAAGCAAATGCTATTTTGAAGGATATTTTTGTGGAGATGGGTTTTCAGGAAATGGAAGGTCCTATGGTTGAGGCTGCGTTCTGGAACATGGATGTGCTTTGGATTCCTCAGGATCATCCGGCACGTGACGAACAGGATACTTTTTATTTGGATGGTGAGGCTAAGCTTCCCTCTGAACTTGTTGCAAAGTATAAGGACATGCATGAGACTGGAATTAAGAAGTCGCACACGCCAAAGGGAGAATGGAGTGAGGACATTGCTAAGCGTCGTCTTTTGAGAACACATTCTACTGCTACGACATACAGAATGCTTGCGTTTTTGGGTGAAGAGGCAAAGAAGGGAAAGGATATTAACGGAAAATATTTTTATGTGGCAAATAATTTTAGAAATGAAGCAATTGATGCGACGCATTTGGCAGAGTTTTATCAGGCTGAGGGTTTTATTATTGGGGATACTTTGTCGCTTGCTGATTTGATGGGTTTTGTAAAGGAATATTATGCGAAATTGAAGATTGATACTATTCGGTTCAAACCTACTTTTAATCCGTACACGGAGCCGAGCATGGAAGCTCACTATTACGATGCTAAACTTAAGAAATGGTATGCTTTGATTAATTCGGGGATTTTCAGACCTGAGACTTTGGCGCCTTTGGGTTTGTCGCACAAAACTATTATTGCTTGGGGTATGGGCGCTTCTCGTGTTGCGACACTTTTGAGTGGGAAGGAATCGATGAGGGAAATTACGGGGTCGACGTGTGACTTTGAGTGGCTTCGTACGCGGCCTTTGATGAAACGTAGTATTGTTCGGTGAGTTTTTTGAAAATGGTGGTGGCAAAAAAACGGGAACTTGGTGAGACTATTGCATTTGTTGCTCCTGCTAGTTGATGTATTACTTCACTTGTGCATGTGTGTTGGATAAAGAGTATTGACCTTGGTCTTATTTTACTCTTGCAATCCAGATTATTGCTAATGTGAATGTTTTTTTGGCGGACTTGTTGCTCTGGTCTCACAAGTAAAGAAATCGCTAAAATGTGTCTATCTCAATCGGAGAGAGCTCTGGGGTATTACGGCAATTTTCAAGACGTGATTTCTAACTCTCAGCTTGGTGGTCGCAGCAGAGCTGCGGAGTATAATACCCAGCTAAGAAATTATGTTGGTTTTTTGTAGCTCTCTATTTTTTTGTTTTTGAGATAATTTCGTTTAATTCTGCTATAAATTCTTTTGTGTCAGCAAAGTAGTTAGGGTATGCTTTTTCTAAATCTTTTGTTGTTTCAACTCCAACTAGAACTATGTCGTAATTTGAATTGTTTTTATATTTTTTTTCTAGTTTTGAGTACTCTGTTATTGCTTCGTTTTCTTGTTTGTTACTAAATGGTCTTACTAACAATTGTTCTCCGTCAATATCTAATTCTAATAAAAAAAATTTAGCTTTTCCTTTTACTTCTTTTTTTGCAGTTTTATTAAAATGATTTATAGCATTTGTCCATCCTGTGAGTTTTTTTATGACGCTGAGTTCTTTTTCTTTTTCTTTGATTTGGGCATAAAGTTCTTTCTTTTTTTCTTCTTCAAGTTCCAAACAAGCTTCTTTAATTGCAAAGGCTGAGCTTACTAATTTGAAAAATTCTTTCCAATCGGCTTTTCCCTCATTAAACTTTATTGCTTGTTTTGTAATAACGTCTACGGTCTCAATTGCTGTTGCCCATTGGTGCTGTAGTTTTGTTCTTATCTGAACTTCTATTCTTAATCCATTATATTCTTTTTTTCCTTCTTTATCGGTTTTATATTCGTAAATTATATGAAAACCACGATAGCCATCACTTTTGGGATTTGTAATGTAGTCTTTATTTCCAATTATTTTGTGTTTTAAATTTCCTTTCAAATAGTAATTTTCATACACTGATCTTGCAATTTTAAGATTTCTAAAAATTACTCTACATCCTCCTATGTCTTGCATTTGTGTTAATTCCATGCTTGCTTTATTGTTGTTGTAAATTCTGTTCAACTTTCTTATTATTGAACTGGTACGTTTGAGTCTTTGTGCAATTAGTGATGTTTTATCATTTTTTTTAGAAATATTCTTTAGGGTCATTTGAAAAATGTGAAGTGGATAACTGTGGGCAGCTCTCCAATTATTTAGAATTTCTGTTGCTTCTAAGAGTTCTTCTTCTAAGCTGTTTTTGTTTCTCAATATTTGTCCTGCTTTCTTGATTTGAGATTTGCTGTATAGTACTTTTGTCCAAGTCATTGTTTTTTATGTGTTAATTTATTTATAAAAATTTGTTTTGGGCCCTCATTTTTTTCTTTAATTTTCATTTCACAACTTTTGAATATTGTCTTTATTCCTCTTATTTCCTTATAATCTGATTGTTCGTGTTTTTTCTAGGTTTTATTTTTGCTTTCAGTTTTTCTTTATTTTTTGATTTTGGGCAATAATTTTTTGATATATAATGCTCAGCAGAAGTTTTTAACTTCGAGAACATTATACCGCAAACGAACAAAGTGAGGGGAAGGGAGACAAAAAAAATTACTTTTGTGGATGGCCATATATTTTAGTGTTGAGTTTTTTATCTTTTTATTTCTCCATCAACAACTTACGGAAGCGCCAGACAATAAGAATAATGAGAATAGCTTCACCGAAAGAAAGAAAAGCAAGAAAGAGAAGTAGGGTGTGTGGGGATTTTCCTTCTTTGTACGAGCAACTTGTGTACACAAACCATTTGTCTGTTACTTTTTCGTTTTCAATGTCTATTGTTTTAGCGTCGCTTCCTTCAAGTTTTTCTCCGTTACAATAAAGGAAATTGGCATCGTAGGCAAAGATATCATCTCCGTTTATCTTGTCGCTTGAAATCACGACAAAACTATTGGCTTTGGCGTCTGGAATTGTTTGTGTATTGTACAATACTGTGTAGTCGTCTTTTATGTAAATCTTGTCTTTGTCTTTGTTGAGGATTTGGAAGGTTGAGCTTTCGAGGTTTTCAAGAGTTTTGCCTTTGTAATAGACATGTGCATTGTCTTGAGCGTAATCAGAGAGATTTTCAAAAAAAACTTTGAAACTGCTTAAGTCGGCTTCTGGAACGAGTACTCCTTTGTAGAAAATTGCTTCTTTTGTTTTGGCGTAGTCGGGGTTGTACATAAAAAAGTTAATGAGTTCTCCGAGTCGTACTTCGTTGTAAAAGACTGATGCGTCGTCAGTGTAGTAACCGTACTCAAAGGGATGAAGAGAAAGTGGATTTGCTTTTGGGACGATTTGTCCTTCGTAAAAGACATAGCTTCCGTTTTGTGCATATTTCTCGTCTATGATGACAAAGGAGTCGTATGTTGAGAGTAAGTTTCCTTCATAAAAAATATTCTTTTTGTCTGTAACGTAGCCGTAGAGCATTTGTGTGAATGTTTGTGGGTCTGCATCTTTGACGACTTGGCCTTTGTAATACACATAATTTTTATCTTTGGCGTAGTCTGAGCCGTGAACAACATCTAGTGCGACAAAGCTTTGTGGGTCTGCATCTTCGAGGACCTGTCCTCCGTAGTAAACTTTGTTCTCGTGTACTGTGTAAACAAAAGTTTGTGTGTCTTCTGCAAATGTTATTCTTGAGAAAAAGAGAAATAAGGTAAACGCAAGCAAAAGTTTTGTTTTCATTGTTCATGTTTCATTTTTTTGTATTTATAAAGTTTCAGTGCTGTTTTTTTGTTTTTGCTCTTTACAAAAACTTTAAAAGAATGGCTTTGGAAATCTTGTTATGAAGAAAGATCCTTTGAAAGATATTGAGACTATTCGAAAAAAGTTCGCCAAAGCAAAACATCCTCTTTTATTCTTTGACGCAGACACGGACGGAACGAGTTCATACCTTCAGCTTCGTCGCGCCTTTCCAAATCTTAAAGGCTTTCCACTTTCGAAGGATTACAAACATCAACAAAGGCTTGCACTTCAGATTTCTTCAGAACATGATCTTATTGGTTTTTTTGACACGCCTGATATTTGTGATGAACTCTTTGAAGCAGCGCGCGACAAAGTTGTCGTTTGGCTTGACCATCATGTTGGTAATAGCAAGGATTGGATAAAAAAACTAGGTATTCTTCACTTTAATCCTTTGAATTATGATTTGCGAGATCATAGGCCGACGACATACTGGTCTTATCTTATTGCTGATATGAAGGAAAATCTGCCTTTGGTTACGATGGGGAGTATTGCCGATTTTTTTCTTTTGTCTGTCATAAAAGAGTTGTTTGAGTATGATGAAAAAAGTTTTCGTGCACTTCTTCGTATTCCTGCTAAAAAGAGAAAGGAGTTGTTTACTTTTTTGGACTTGCATGATTTTGCAGATGAGCACGTGAAGAGGGAGAGAGAAGATTGGATTCGTTATTTGACGTATGATTGTGGACTTATCAAATACAAAATGTTTTTTGATATGATTTACAAACTTGGGGATGATGAGGCAGTACTTTCTTTTCTGGAGTCTATTAAAGAGCCCTTTCTTCCTCATTTCAAAAAGGAACTTGAGAAAAATTCTTCTTCTCTTATGGTGGCGTACAGAGAAATGCTTGGTGAGTTTGAGACCATTATGAAGACAACTTTGTCGGAGGAAAAGGATTTGATTATTGCAGAGCAAAGGGGTTCGAATTGTAGTTATGCAAGGCAGGTTGCAGAGGAGCTTGGTTATCGGCTTAAACACTGGAAAGTTGTTGTTGCTGTTTTTCAGAAAAAGGATGCAGAGTGGATGAATATTTCTTTTAGGGGAAATCATTTTAATGTGCTTGAACTTGCGCAGGGGGCGGCATCTGGTCTTTCAAGAGCGAGCGGTGGTGGACATCCGTATGCTTGCGGGTACAAAATCCATCAAAGTGAATATCCTCTTTTTAGAGAAAGACTTGTGAGAAGTATGGAAGAAAAAACTAAGGAGTAAGAACCATATCTGCTTCTTGTGTATTTGTTGTTGTAGGTGTTGTTGCTTCTGTTCCTGTTGCGGTTGTCGTTTTTTCTGTTGTTGTGGTGCTGGTTTCTGTTCCTGCTGGGGTTGTCGTTGTTTGTGTGTTTGAAGTTGTTGTGGCGCTTTCTGTTTCTTTTACTTTGGCGTCAATGATCGCATCGTAAGAGTGGATGAGTTCAGTAAGCTCTTTTTTTATTTTGGCGTATTCTGTTAGTATTTCTTTTTGTTTAGTTTCTAGGTCTTTGTCTGTTGAAAGAAGAGAGTTATAGTCTTTTTGCAATGACTCTAGTTTTGAAATGTCTTCGACTATTGTTTTGTCTGGGTCGGGAATTTTTCCTGAGTTTATGAGTGCTCGTATTGCAGTAAATTGTTTTATGTCTGTTGTAAACTCTTTTGTTTGCTTTTTTGCTTCTTCTTCATCTATATAGTTTGTATCGAGAAGTTCGACTGTAAATGTACTCTTTTTTTCAAAATTTCCTTTCATTGTAATTATTAATGAAAAAACTCTTGGTGTTGCTCCTAATCCCTCATCAAAGGTAAAGCCTTCGTTTTCTTTAATGTCTACCCATTTGCTTAATTCGTTTCCTGTGAATGTAAGTGGTTCGAGGAGTTCTTCTTTGTTTGTAACTTCAAAGGTTTGTCCATTTTCTACATTTGTAATTTCTCCTTCTACGAAGGTTCCAAAGTTTGAACTTATGGTGTCTGCTTTTTCGATTGTTAGTTTGTACGTTAGTGTTCTTGCTTCATCGTCTCCGAGTATTAAGGGGAGATTCAGGTTTAGTGTATTTGCTCTAAATGTTAGTGCTGAACTTGCGTCATGTGAAGCTTCTGAGTCGGTTTTGTAGTCAGGAAATAGTATGTCTTTCATGGACAGAAGGTTTGTTGATGTGTATGGTCCTTCGCCAAAGCGTTTTTGAATTTCAGGTCCGTACACTGTTACAATTCCTTCGTAATTATATGCTGGAATTTGCTGTGAAAAACTAAATTGGTGTTCAAAGTACAAAACTGATTCTATGGTATATTTTGCTTGTCTTGCAACGAGTTTCATTTTGCTCATGTCGCAGCTTAAACTTTTGAATGTCCCGTCTTCTGTTGTTAAAATTATTTCATTGAGTTCTTGTGAGTCGAAGACTTCTTTGCTTATCTTGTCTGCGTTTTCTGAGACTCTTACTACTTTGCATTCGTGTTTTATTAGTTTGATTGGTTTTGTGCTGACAATTTCGTATCCGAAACTTAGCTTGGAATCTCTGTTATTTTTTTGAATGTCATATACATAGTTTGTTATCGGCTTTTCGAGTGTCATTCTGTACTGTACGCGTTGTGTTTCTTCTACTTCTTGGCCGTAGTTTGCAGCACAAACTGGATCGAAGAAGCAAAGCATTTTTGACCACACTGTTTTTGTCTTTGTTATTGTGGCGTTTCCGACAGTTTGAAGGTCTGTTTGGTCTTGTATGCTTGCTGAGTAGTATGTCCAGATGGAAATGATGAGGAAGATTGCCCATAAGATAAACATGATTGAATTGACAGCTTTTCTTTGGTCGGGATTTTTGACTGCGAAAACTGAGAAGAAGGATAGTAAAATGAGGGCGATGGTTGCGACGAAAAGGAAGATGAAGTTTGTTGGTAGGATGGCGTTGTTGTAGAAGTAGTAGTAGAGGTTTATGATAATGAGGGAATATATTGCAATGAAGACTACTATTTCAACAATGTTTTGTTTTGTTTCGTTTTTTCCGTAGGGAAAGAGAAGGGATAGAATGATGGTAAAGAATGTTAGTGCAAAAATTCCTGCACTTATGTTGACGGACTGGATAAAGGGTAGGGTTGTCGTGTTTAAGATAGTGTACTGGAATTGCAAGATTTTGTCGAAGAGGTCGTCTGAGAAGTAGTAGAGCCCGTATACAAAAATGAGGAGCCATATTGCTCTGAACATGATGAGTGGGAGTTGTCCTATGACTTCTGCAAATGTGATGTTTTTGTCAGTTTGAAATGTTTTTCTTTCTTTTAGTTTCTTAATGAAGTCTCGTAGAGTTTTTTGTTCTTTTCTTTGTCCTTCTTTTATCTGATTTATTTCTTCTCTTTGTTCTTGTCTTTCTTCAGCTTCGCTCATTGTAGTGCCTCCAGTATTTTAGCATGGGGAAAGGAGTATTTTCCTATGTCGAGGAGGAGGTCAAAGAGTTTTCTTTTTTTGAGGAATTTTTGTATGGGGGAAAGATTTTTGAAATTTCCGTCAAGGTAGTTTTCTATTTTTGTTGCGTAGTAAGCGCGCATTGCATTTTTGAGCATTATTTTGAAGGTTTCAAAATCTGCTGTGTCTTTGATGGTGAGTGTTGCGTCAAGTATCTCTGGTTTGGACACGATGAATTGATTGATGAGTTCGTCAAGTATTTCTTCTGTTTTATCGGAAGCTTTTCTGTCGCTGGCTTTGAATGCTTGAAGCCAGTTTAGGTAGTAGTCTTTGACGATGGAGCTGTTTGAGTTTGTCTGAGGAGAGAATGTTTGGTGTTCTTTTAATGCGGGGGTTGCATTTTTTATGTTGGCAATGGGTGTTGTGTTTTGGGAAGGCGAACTTTGTACTGGCGCTGCACAGGACTCAAGCAGAGCCACCACTTCCTCTGTCGGCTGGTTTTTTTCAATGAACTCTTGGGTTTTAGGAATGTTTTGTGAAACGAGTCTTGAGAGAGATGCAAAGAGTTCGTCTTTTTTTTCTTTACTCTGTGCGTTGTTGTATTCTCTTAGGAGTCCCATGAGTTCTAAGTCAAACATAGAAAAAAGTCATGAAAAATATTTATAAATATTCGTTATGGCTTGGCAGTGTCAGAACTGTGCGTAGTAGTAGAATGTTTAGAAAACTCTTTATTGTTTTTTACGAAATATGTTTTTTTCAATCCATGAATCGAGTTGTGAGAATGTGGTTGAGATTTTTTTTTCGTAGATGCTTATGATTAGACTAAAGATAATGATTAGTGCAATTGATAGACTTATGGAAAGCATGGTGATTCGTAGGCCAAAGAGAAAGTTTAGGTAGAAAACTACGAGTGGGACTAGGGCTATGGAGAGTGCGAAGGATAGCGCAATTTTTTCGAGGATGTCACAATCTTTGAAAAAGAGCATTGAAATAAAGAATCCTGGAAAAAAGAGGACAAAAAATCCTCCAAATGCTGCTCTTGCTGCTTCTGCAAAAGTCATGGGTGTCATACTAACTAGACTTAAAAATACTATAGCACTTATTGGAAGTGCAAAGCCTAGGATTTGTCTGTCTTTTTTTGAGTATTTTATAGCTGCCATTTTTTAGTTGAAAAGGGAGTTCTTTTTTCTTCTTCTTTTGTTTGCTCTTCGTTGTCAAAAAGGATGAGGTAGGAAGAGAGGGCGACAAGTGTTGCTCCTAGTCCTGTGATGATATAACTTAGTTTTTCGAGTTCTTTTGTCTGTGTGTAAAGAAGGTATGTTGATGCAATTGTTAGTAATGCAATGAGGATGTAATTTTTGTACGCGGGTTCAGTGTATATTTGTTGTTGGCTTGTTTTTGGTTCGAAGAACACGCTTAAAATTCCGAGTCCGACGACAAAGTAGATTAGGTAGGGGATTGCTTTGTATGTTTCGTCAATAGTTGACAAAAGTAAATCTAAAAGGTAGATTGCGAGGCTTATTTGAAATAGTTCAGATAGTTCTTCTTTGAAGTTGAATACCCAGTGTTTTGGCGTGTTTTGTGTGAAATAGAGAGCAAGCATTGTAAGGAAAACAAAGAGTAGGGAATATGTATTCTCTTTGAAGTATCCTAAAAAAACTTCACATAATAGGCCTGCTCCTGAAATGAGAAAGAGGGCTATCTCAGCGAGGATAATTCTGTGCTTTGATGCTAGGTAGTAGTATATAGCACAGGAGATTAGAGAAAATAAACTTAGTGGAAAAAAATACGATAGGTTTATGGCACTAAATTCATCTAAAAGTGCTAATAGTGGTATGAGGATGACAAGTTGTAGAGAAAGGTAGGTTGCTAGTGATATGAATTTCATCTTATTTTATTTCTAAGCTTAGTTTGTTGATTTTTGTTCCTTGTGATGCTTGTATTGTTAGGGTGTAATTGTCATTTATTTTTAAATATGCTGGGGCTTTGTCGTCGAGTTTTGAATCTTTGTCTTCTAGGGTGATTCGTATTTCCGGTGAAAAATAGATAGGGAAATAACTTTCTTTGCTGTAAGCAAAAGCCATGTTATCATCTCCTTCTAAAATAATATTTCCTTTTGGTACTTCTAATGTGGTTTCGTTTTCAAGGGAAATATTGAGGGGGATTTTTTTGTTTTCAGCTAGGAGTGTTAGATTTTTTCCTGATGAGAATGTGAGGGTTTGTTCGGCTGAGTCGTGCCAATATAGTACTTTTGTAAGTCCTAGTCCTTTAAAATAGAGGTTTGCTGCTTCACGAATATATACTCTTCCTATGCTCATGATTTTGTTTGTATTTGTTGTGATATTTGCAATTTCAAAGTCTTCGCCTCGATTTTGAACTCCTTCAAAGGAAAGTGTGTATAGTCCTTTGGTGCTGATGTTTGTCTTGAAACTGAACTGTTGCTCATTATTTGACACTGAACTGTTGCTGTTGTTTGTTCCGTCATCTGGCATCTCAAAGCTTGCGATTTCTTCTTCTTGTGAGTTGAGAATTCTAAGGCGTACTATGTCGTCTCCTTCATAGATGTTCAGGTCTTTTTTTGTGAGGGTTACAAAGATTTCATTTTGGTTGTAATATGCTTTGAAGAGAACTGGTCCGCGAAAGGAAGTGTTTATAGTGAAAGGTTCTGAAATTGCTTCGTATTTGTCTAGGTTTTCTATGTATTCTTCGTAGGGTATTGTTCCAATATAGCGCATGAATTCTTTTCCTTTTAGTGGAACGTATATTTGACTATGGGGGTAATTTTCTGAAATAAACTGTTCTAGGCTTATGTTGTCTCTGTCTGTGTTTTCTTCTTCGAGAATAAATGTCTCTGTGGAACTAAGGGCTTGAAGTTCTTTCCAATGTGGGTGATAGAGGAGTTCTTCGTTAATATAGACGGGATTTTCACTCTTAATGTCTGCGCTGATGTATAGGCCTTTTGCATCTTTTGGTGGTACAAAAGTAATTTGGATTTCTCCTGTCTTTTCAAAAAGTCTAAATGTTTCATCTCCGTAGCGTTGTCTTGGGGAGAGAATGTTTTCGCCAGATGAGATGTATATATTCTTTGTTGGGTTTGTATCTTCATTTGTGCCGAAATTTAGTGTGTAGGCAATGTGACCTTTTTCTGTATCTAGTGTGTAAATGAGTACTTGTCCGAAAAGGAGGAAGGGAATAAGAAAAAGGATCCATTTGGGAATACGTATTGGTAGGAGATGGTCGAGAAAATGGGCTGCTCCGACGAGTGATGCTAACACTGAGGATAGGACTAGGAAGAGAGATGCTGGTTTGAATATGAGAAAAATGAGATAAAATGCTGTGTTTAGAATGAGGGTGTATTTGTACAGTTGCTCTACATATAGGGCAAGTAAGTTTAGAAGGAAAAAAGGAATAAAGAGAAAAAAGATGGCGTTCTCTTGAAAAAAAAGGAAGGATAGAAGAAATGTGAGTGTGTTTGAAATGGCAAAAAAGAGGAGTAAAAATCTTGAGGAGTGAATTTTTTTAATGGCTCTTTGTTTTTCCCAGGGGTTCATTCTTATTTTTTTGATCGTAATTCTTTTAAAAGATTTGTTACAAGGTGTGAGTTATGGTTCTCAGAAGAATACGTCACTTTCAGAGTAAAAGGCGAATGGAATATACTGCAAGAAAAATTTATGGAATTATTATTACTCTTGCTCTTATTATTTCTTTGGAAGGTCATGTGACAGATTCTTTTTTTGTTATTTTTTCTATTTTTGGTTCTTTGTTTGTGATTGCTCTTGCTGAAATTTATGTTCATCTTTTGACGGTTCCTGTTAAGAAGGAAAAGCATTTGACGTGGGAGGAGCGATTTGCTGTCGTCAAGGAAGAATTTAGTATTATGTTGGCTTCGGATATTCCTATTTTTTTGTTTCTCTTGAGTCATTTTGGTTTTCTTTCTTTGGAGGAGGCTTTTTTCTTTTCTAAGTCTCTTGCTCTTTTGACGTTGTTCTTTTTTGGCTGTTACTTGGGCTATGTTCTCAATAAAAAAATGTATCAGAGATTTTTTATGGGGGTTCTTAGTGCAGGTTTTGGTTTTTTAATTGTTCTTCTCAAATTACTTTTCAAGTGATCTTTTTTGAATGAGGATGACTGTGTAAGCTGCTTAGTGGAGTTGGTTCCTTTTGTTTGTCGTGCTTAAACTTATAACTGGTGAGTTTTTGTTTGGTTAAAAAATGGCTTTTAGTGGTAGTCGACATTTTGTTATTTTAGTAATCTGGGGGTCGAGACTTTGAAATTACGAGATAAAACTATTAGGGTAGTTCTTTCTCGAGAAGCCGAAAAGGTCTGTCGTTCTCTGAAAGGTCTTGAGAGAAAAATTCAAGGAAGGAATGGGATGGTAATTTTAACTTCTTTTGAGAGAAAAATAGCTATCATTAAGCAAAGTCCAGGTTATGAACATAGCATTTCGAAGGATAGGATACCTCGAAGATACAAAGGAGTAGGTATTAAGAATCTTTACAGAATTGAACTTCCAGAGTATTGGCGTTCATTATATACTTTACAACAAGGAAATTCTGGGGTGGAGGTTATTGCTTTTGTTCTTACTATTTGTACTCATGCTGAATATGATGTTCTTTTTTCTTATCATAAAAAGTAAAGGTCTTTTACTTAGGCGTGGGCATTGCGTATGGAAATATGTCTGGTCAGACTTAACATTTAAGCGTAGAAATTTTCTCTCTTTCCAATTTTAACAAAGGTTATGAGTACTTCTTTTTTGTAAACGGAATAGGATATTCTGAACTCTCCTACTCTAACTCGATAGTCAGCTTCAAAACCTGTTAGTTTTTTATATGGGAGGGAAAAGGGATCCTTAAGTAATGAATTTACTGTCTCCTGAATTTGTTTTTGTCTTTGTTTATCTAAATTTTTAATGAATTTTTTTGCTTGGTTAGAGAAATGTGCTTCATACATTTTTACTTAAATACATCATCATAGGAATTGTATTTTCCTTCATTCATCTCTTTTTTAATATTGATTAATTCTTTTTTTTCAGAATCTTCAATCTCTTCAAAACCCATGAAGTTATCTATCTTTGATTCGATTCTTTGTAAAAAATTCTCAATATTTTCTAATTTATTTTCAATTGTTGATATCATTGCTTTGTTATCATTTGTATATTTAAAAATCTTCTTGTAGTTTGCTTTTGGGGGTTTTCATTATGCTCATCCGCAAAATGTTTGTTTGCTATACAGTGTTCTTGAAGCTAAAAACTTCTGGGGAACTCTCTATTTTACTTTTTTTTCTTGTTTCGAGTTTTTTTGTTTGGCTTTTTCTTTGTTGTGCTTTTTTTTGTTTTGGGTTCTTTTTTTTCTGTTGTCTTTGTTTGTTCTTTGGGTCTGCTTTGCTTTGACGAGAGGCAGTTTTATTAAAGAGGGAGAGTTTCTCCTTTTTTATGGGACAGAAGGTAGCTGTTATTGGTGGTGCTGGTTATATTGGTTCACATATTTCACAGTATCTAAGAGAGAATGGGTTTGAGGTTGTGATTTTTGATAATTTTTCTACGGGGCACAGGGAGAGTGTGAAGGATTTGACTTTTTTTGAGGGGAACTTGTTGAATGTTGTTGATTTGGACAGATTTTTTGCAGAACATAAGGTTGAAGCGGTTCTTCATTTTGCAGCTTTTTCTCTTGTTGGAGAATCTGTTGAAAATCCTGCAAAATATTATTACAATAATGTTGTTGGGACTTTTCAGTTGCTTGAGGCTATGAGGCGTGCTGGTGTTGGAAGGCTTGTTTTTTCTTCGACGGCTGCTGTGTACGGGGAACCTGAGCTTGTTCCGATTTCAGAGGATGCTGTGCAGAAGCCGACAAACCCTTATGGTCAGACGAAGCTTGCTGTCGAGAATATGTTGAGGGATTTTCAAAAGGCTTATTCTTTGGAGTATGTGAGTCTTCGTTATTTCAATGCTTGTGGCGCTGCATATGAGCTTGGAGAATGGCATGAACCTGAATCTCATCTTATTCCTCTTGTTCTTATGACTGCACTTGGACAAAGGGAAAAATGTTTTATTAATGGAAATGATTATCCTACGAAGGACGGAACTTGTGTTCGGGATTACATTCATGTTCTTGATTTGGCGAGCGCGCATTTATTGGCACTTAAGCATCTTCTTGCAGGTGGGGGGAGTCGTGTGTATAATTTAGGTAGTGGAGAGGGATATTCTATTAGAGAAGTTATTGAGACTTGCAAAGAAGTAACAGGCATTGACTTTCCAGTTGAGGAAAGAGAAAGGAGGGCTGGCGATCCTGCTACTTTGATTGCGTCTTCAGGTAAGATTCACTCTGAACTTGGCTGGTCTGTTACGAAGACTTTGAAGGATATTGTTTCTGACGCTTGGCTTTGGCACCAGAAGCTTGCAGAAAGGAAGAAGTAGGGTTTGGAGGGGGAAAGGGATTTCTTATTTTTCAAGAAGTAGTTTTTTGACTTCGAGTATGAACTCTTTTGCTCTTTTTAGGGAAGTTTCAGCTTTCGATTTTTTTATCTCCTCTGTTGTTTCATACTGAATTTTTGAACGTTTAAGTCTTTCGAAGTAAAGAAATCGCTAAAATGTGCCTATCCCAATCGGAGCAGAGTTCCGGGGCATTATGGCAATTTTCAAGATGCGATTTCTAACTCCCAGCTGGGTGGTCGCAGCAGAGCTGCGGGGTATAATACCCAGCCAAGGAATCAAAGTTCTCGACTAAATTTTCTGAAATGCTAAGAGCCTCTTCGACGGCAATGTCAAATTCTAATAAATAACTTTCTTTGAATTTATCTTTAACTAAGACTATCAAGGAGTCAGCAGTAACTTTGTGAGCAATTTTGTGACCCACCTTGTATCCTAATTTCAAAAGGTAAGCATTTGCAATATAAAACATTGAATAGTAAGAAGAAACTATGATCCATAAGTTTGAAGTCTGAGTTTCTTGAAGCAGCTGTGCTGTGAGGAGTGATTCTTCACTATTTTTTAGATAAGTTTCAAATATCTCTTTTCTAAACTCATATTTTTGAAGTAATCCATCTTCTAAGTATCTTTTAACATTTACTTTAGCTTCATGTATTCTTTCTTTGTCCATTTTATTGTTTTATTGTTATCTCTTTTTTTCCGATTAGTTTGTAGTAGTTTTCAATACCTTCAAGTATAATATTATTTTTCATAATTTCTTGTCCAACATTAAAACTTTTTTTTTCTAGCATTCCCTTAAATTCTTGTGTTGTAAAGATGTTAAGGTCAATTTCTAAGGGTAGGATCTTAATTTTTGAGGAAATTTTTTTGTTGTTTTCTTTGTCATTTGAAAGAATACAAATATCAATATCAGAAGCTTTTGTATTTGTTTTTTTGGCAAATGAACCAAATAATAAGACAATTAAAAATGGGGTGTCACTTTCCTCAAAGAGCTTGTGAAGAATTTTTAGATTTTTATTTTTATTAAGTATTTCATCTCTTCTCTCACGTTCTGCTTGGTATACTTTATGGTTGAAATGTCCATTGAATTGTACTAATGAGGAGTTTCCAATTTTTTCCAGGTGGAGTAAGTCTTCTTTTTTTAATCTTTGAATTATCTCATAAACAATCTTGTAAGAAATCGCGAGGTTTTTAGAAATTTCTCTAATAGTAAAGGCTTTGGAGTTATTGGAGATAAGATATTGGAGTATTTGTATTTCTCTCATTTGTTATAGTATTATAACTTAGGGGTTATAATTTAAATGCTTTTTGTTTTCTATTGTGGAGGAGAGTTTTTTGAAATGGTCTAGTTTTCCTCTTTTTTGCTTGGTGGTGTCCTGTAATTCTCTCTTGAGGGGTAAGACTTTAGCAATGTCTTTAGTTCACACTGAACTGAACAGGGAGCTTGCTTTGTCTGTCGTCGTTTCCGTATCTTTTTAAAGAATATTATACTTCACTTTTCATGAAAGCTTCTTTTACGAAGGTACACAATCTTAGGAAGCAGCTTGTTGACTCTCCTCTTTTTTTTTATCTCAAAAGTGGAACTCTTGCTTTGTTTATGCGTGTTGTCGGGATGGGCTTTGGTTACCTCCTCACCTTTTTTATTGCTCGTTATTATGGTGCTGAGGCTCTAGGACTTTTTTCTATTATTCTTACTATTATTCTTATTTCAAGTGTCTTATCACGTTTGGGAATTGATACGGCTCTGCTTCGTTTTATTTCTGAATTTCATGCTAAGAAAGAAGAATCTAAAATAAAAGATCTTTACTTTAAAGGTCTTTTTGTAAGCTTGTTTGGGGGCTGTCTTGTTGGTCTTGCTCTTTTTTTTTCTGCTCCTTTTATTTCTCAGGTTATTTTTTCTAAACCACAATTAGAATTTTATATTAAAATTCTTTCTTTTTTTCTTCCTCTTTTTTCTTTAACTATGCTTCACTCACAGATTTTAAGGGCTAGGCAAAAATTTCTGTCTTATGTTTTTTTTCAATATCCGACAGGACATAATATTGTTCTTTTTTTTACTCTATTAGTTCTTTTTTTTCTTTTAGGTAATTTTCTTTCTGCTCCTATTTATTCTTTCTTCTTTTCTATTTTTCTCTTATTCTTTTTGAGTATGTTCTTTATGTACCAACTGGGAATTTTTTCTTCCAAGAAAGAACATTCCCTTTCTTTTCCTTCTCTGCTGAAAACTTCTTTCCCTTTGCTTTTTGTTAGTTCCTTACTTCTTCTTATGAATTGGATGGACACTATTATGCTTACTGTTTTTTCTTCTACTCAGGAAGTTGGTGTTTACAATGCAGCTTTGCGTTTGGCTGGACTTTCCAACTTAATTCTATTTGGAGTAAATAGTATTACTGGTCCAAAATTTGCTTCTTTATATTCTCTTGGTAAAATGAAGGAGTTCAAGAAAGTTGTTCAGATTTCGACGCATGTGATTATTGTTTTTTCTTTCCCAGTCTTTCTTATCTTAGCTTTTTTTTCTCCGTATCTTATGAGTTTTTTTGGTGCAGATTTTATTTTTGGATGGAAGCTCCTTATTATTTTAGCTTTTGGTCAATTCATTAATTCTTTTGCTGCGCCTGCCATGGATGTTATGAACATGACGGGAAGAGAGAAGGTTGTTCAATATATCTTGGCTTTTTCTTTGTTTCTAAATTTTACTTTGAATTATCTTCTTATTCCTCTTTATGGGTCTCAGGGGGCAGCGTATGCGAGTGTTGCAAGTGTTCTTTTCATTGTTATTTGTTCCTCTCTCTACTTACGAAAGAGTCTTGGTTTTTGGCTTTTTGGGGGGATTAACTATTCGCTTTCTTCCCTTAGACTTTTGTTGAAGAAGATGTTTTGAGATAGGATAATTATTCTTGAAGAAGTGATGAGTATACTTCAAGGAGGGATTGCTTATAATTTTCTTCGGAATATTTTTGAAGAGTTTTCATGTCCTTTTCCCATTCTTTTGAACTTGATTTTTTTTGATTTAAGGCCTCTTTCATTTTTTCTTTTAACTCTTCTTTATCGTTATATGTGTATTTTGTAATGTGTTCAAATTCTTCTGCTAAATCTGCAAGACCTCCTACATCATTTACTATGGCAGGAGTTTTATTTCTTAGACTTTCAATAGTTACTAGACCAAATGCTTCCATCCAGATACTAGGAACAATTACAGCTAAAGCTTGTGAGTAGTGTAAGTTTAGTTCTTTTGGATTAACTCTTCCTATAAATATGAGGTTTTTTTCAATATTTAGTTTTTTGGCAAGTGTTAAAATGTTTTCTTTTTCTTCTCCCTCGCCTGCTATTTTTAGTTTAGTTTTTGGATATTCTTTAAGTAATTCTGAAAGAGCCAGAAGAAGAGTAGTTATTCCTTTTTCTTTGTTTAGTCTTCCAACAAAGAGAAAATCTTTTCTTTCTTTTTCTTCCTTGTTTGTCAATTCATTTTTTATATCACAAAAATTTTGAAGATATTGGATATTAGATTTTGGAAATGTTCTTTTCATGTACTCTGTAAGTGTTTGTGATGGACAAAGAAAGAGGTCAACGTTTTTTTGGAGGATCTCTCTGTGGATGCCGATTTTTGTCCACTTCATTAAATGATAGGGGTAGGCTTTGATTCCCTCTATTGAAGCTTTACACTTTGAAGTTAAACATTTTGATGAGAAACCGAATTGACATGGTTTTCCGTCTTCATAAATTGCCCACGTTTTAGGGCAGTACAAACCAAAGTCGTGTACTGTCATAAGAATTGGAACACCTTTTTTTTTAGCTGCTAGTATTGGAGAGGGGGAGATTGCTCTGGTGCAGTTGTGGACGTGAACTAGGTCTGGTTTAAATTCTTCAATTATTTCTTTTGCTTTATTGTAGTAGTATTTGCTGTACCACCTTGTAAGTTGAGAATTTCTTTCTTTTTCTGCTGTTAGGATTCTTACTTCATGGTTCTCTTCTTCGAGGAGTCTTTTTGTTTCGAAGAGAATCTTTTCGGCTCCTCCCGTCATTGTACCATGGTCGTTAATTAGTAGTATTTTCATTTTTGATTTTCTATGGTTCTTAGGTTAATGTTTGTAGTTCGTAGAGTCCACCATACATATTATTCTTTTTCTTTAAAATTAAACCTTCTTTGTTCAAATACTCATTTATTTCTTCAATATTATAGAAATTCTTATTTGCTAATAAATAAACTTTTTTTCCCTCTTTATGTACAACAATCATACTTTTAGCAATTTCGTCCATATTATCACTAATGGTTTTATCTTTTGAAGATGTGGCTACTTGATATGTTGGAAAAAGGACTTTATCCCAATATTTGGTATATATTATTGAATTTTCAGGGGGGACTATATTTAGAAAATCTTCCTTTACATCTCCATATGCCTTGTTTATTGAGTAGACTTTTAGGATCCCTTCATTTGCAGTTAATCCGAGATTAATTAGGAAAATAACACTTACAAAAATCAAAGTGACTTGGAGATATTTGCTTCTTAGATGTCCAAGTAATCCATAAAAACTAAAGATTATTAAAAGGCTAATCTCAGGAATGTACCTTAAATATGAAGATGATAAAGTCAAATCTGCGAAACTCATACCGTAGTAGACTCCAGTGTAATAAAAAATAATTTTATAGGTCAAATATATGAATATAAAAATTAATTTTGTGGAGCTTTTTGGTTCTAAGTTTTTCCTTTTTTTAAAACAATAAATAGAGGAGATTACAATAAAGAGAGAGAGGGGGAAAAAAAACTTTACAATGTAGTCTGTAAAATTTGAATAAAGTCTTTGGGGGTCAAAGCCAGAGGTCATGAAGAACCACCCTATTTTTCCAAGTAATGAACTACCTTCTAAATCATCATTATTAGAATATTGATTTTCTAAAGCAGAACCAAATATTAAGGTATTTATCAAGAAAATTTGTAATACACTAAAAAAAACAAAAATGCCGATTATTATATGTTTCAAAAATTTTTCAAAAATATGTTCTTTTCGTAGGGTAATTAAGAAATATAAAACTACTGAAACAAAAATAAAAACAATATATGTATTCCTAAAAAATATTGCTAATGACCAAAAAACTCCTGTTAAAAAAAAATCTTTATAGGAAGTATCTCGAAGATAATAGTATGCCCCTATTAAGAAAAATACAAATGCGGGCATATTGTTGTAATAAATTCTTAAACTAAATAAAAGGATAATCGGGGATATCGAATAAAGTAAACTAACTGTTATGCTTGTTTTTTGTTTAAAAAATAATGTTGATAATTTATAGACGTAAAAAACTCCCAGTAAAAATATTATTGTGGTTACTAGGTTTAGGTTTGAGAAGTAACTAAATAACCCATATGTAAAAATAATCCCAATAAATCCTGTGGGAAAGACTTTATCTCCATTAGTATAAGCGTTTCTAGGATGAAATATGTCAATACTCTTTACATTTAGATCTTCTTCTGAATAAAGGTTATTAGTTTCTCTAAAATTGTCTATGAAAAACTTATAGACTGTTTCATCAGGACTTAAATAATTTTCAAGCCCAGCTTTAAACATGAAAGTAAAAACCGAAAGAAGAAGTATATACAAAATAAGTAGAGACTTAGTCCCCAAGCGCCTTTCGAGTTTCATCAGCAATCACCTCCCAGTCATACTTTGCCTTTAGTTCCTTACGAACTTTTGAGCTTAACTTTTTCCCTTCCGTTTCAAATGCCTCTAAAATTTTCTTAGACAAAACCTCTTCGTCGCCATAAGAAACAAGCTTTCCATTATACCCATCCTTTACCACACAGCGCAGTCCGTCAACATCTGTTGCTATGACATGCGCGCCACAAAGCATGGGCTCAAGAGCTGCAATCCCAAAACCCTCAAAAACAGAAGGAACAACAACACAAGAAGCTTTGTTATACCAAGGGACAAAATCACCGTCATCAACATAGCCTAAAAACTCGACAGAGGAAGAAATTCCTTTTTCCTTAACAAAAGCTTTCATGGCTTCAAGATCCTTTCCTTTCCCGCCAATATACAATTTAGCTTTCTTCTCCGTTTCAAGAACTTTAACAAAAGAACGAAGCAAAAAATCGACGCCTTTTCGAGCATCAATTCTTCCAATATACAGAACAGATTTTGGAATCAAAGGAAGATTCTTTAAAGGTTTAAAACGTTCGATATCGACACCATTTGGAATGACAATAGTTTTCTCTTTTGGAATATTATATTCTTCAACAACAACTCTTTGAGTATCTTCTGAAACACAAATAATTTTGTCGGCAAGCTTAAGGTTTCTTTTTTCAAAAGGAACGAATATTTTTTTCCATTTGTCGCTCTTAACATAATGGTATTGTTGCCAGTAAGTGTGGTGAATAGTAATAACTGTTTTTACTTTTGGTTTTTTGAGAAGAAAAAGCCCTCCTGGTCCACTATGAATATTGAGAACCTCTAGCTTATGTTCTTTAATTAAGTTGTTTAGTTTAGGTGCAAGCCAGAGAGAAACTGCGATTGCTTTTAGTTTTTCACGTAAAGGGACTTCAAGTTGAATGTGGTTTGGCAATGTATTTTTCCGAGTTGAAAAAACGCAATATTTTCCATTTGGCATTTTTTCATAGAGTTGATGAATATGCTTTCCCATTCCACCAATGTAGGGATAAAAATCATCTGAAAAAACGCCTATTTTTTTCATTCTGTTAGTACCTCATTATATCTTTTTGCAATGTTTTTCCAATCAAACTTTTCAACATATTTTTTTCCTGCAAGTGCGACAGAGTTAGCTTTCTTTTTATCTTCTAGGCAGGAGAGAAGAACTTTTGCTAAGCTTATGCTATCTTTTTGAGGGCCGATGTATCCCGTTTTCTCATTTTCAACAATGTCCTGAATTGCTGGCAAATCAGTTGTTACAACAAGTGTTCCACTTCCCATTGCTTCTACAAAGACTAAACCAAAGCCTTCGGTGTCTCCGTCGCTTGCAACTATACTTGGTCCTACAAATATGTCTGCGCTTGCGTAGTAGCGTGGAAGTTCCGAGTTCTGTATTGGACCTGTAAAAAGTACATGTTGTTCGAGCTTTAGTTTTTTAGCTTGTTCTTTGAGTTCTTTTTCAAGAGGGCCACTTCCTACTATAAGAAGTTTGCAGTCTTTATGTTTTTCAATAATTTTTGGCATGGCGTCAAGAAGGTAGGTGATTCCTTTTTTTTCTGCAAGTCTGCCGACAAAGAGCAGAAATTCTCCCTTTATTGCGTATTTTTCTCGAAGGGATTTGTCTTTTTTATCTGGAGAAAAAGCTGAGAGGTCAACACCCATAGGAATTACTTCGATTTCATCTCCATAACCTATTTTTTGTGCTTCTGTTTTTATTGCATTGCTGACTACGGTTAATTTTGATGCTTTGGAAAGCGTCCATTTTTTTAGACCATTCATTTTTTTTAGCCCAAAAATGTCTGCTCCATGTGTTGTTATGACAATTTTGCAGTCTTTGACAAAGAAGGTTTTGCAGATGGCAGCAACAAAACCTTGGGGGATAATCCAATGTGCATGAATGGTCTTGATGTTTTCTTTCTTGAGAATTTTTCTTGCTGCAAAAATTTGTGCTAAGAAAAAAGGTGGAATCTGAGAGAAAAGGAGTTTGTTTTTTTTGAGGTTTGGAAGAATTGCTCCGTCGGCAAGGTTGTTTTCTGCTGTAAACCAATATTTGAAGCGGTGAACGTGAATGCCTTTTACTATTTCTTCTTTTTGTGATCCTTTTGAGAAAGGGGCTAAAAGATGAACTTCAAAAGTATCTCCTAATCTTTTGCTTAGTTCAAGAACAAAGGGTGGAGTTCCGGCGTCTCCTTCCCAACGAGGAAATGTTGAAGTCATTACAAGAATTTTCTTCTTCACCTTTCATACTTCCTCCCCTTGAGCTTTTCGTTTCCACCGTACATCCCTTTCTTCTGCATGTACAAACTTTCCTCAATGAGCTTGCGATTAATGGCATTCAAATCTGCCAAAACGCCAACGCCAAACAGAGTCACTCCCGACAAAAGCAACACTGAACCTGCAAGCAAGGACTGAATGTGACCGTCGCCAGAACCTTGAAACAAAAACCACAGATAACGAAGAAGAGGAATAAGACCACAGACAATAAAAAAACCGCTCACATAGGCAAAGAACTTGAAAGGCTCGTACATAACAAAGACGCGTACAAGGTTAGAACCAGACTTTTTCATGTGCTGAAAAATGTTCTTGAAAAGCCGAGAAGAACGAGTGGGTTTGTTTGTTGTTATGGTGATATTTGTTACTTTCAAACCTTTTTTTCCTGCTTGAACAATGGTGTCTAGAACATAGGAGAAAGTTGAAACAACATTGAGCTGCAACATGGCTTCCTTTGAGTAGGCTCGAAAGCCGGAAACAGAATCATTCACTCGAGTTCCAGAGAGAAAACGCGTGAGAGAACTTCCAAGCCATTGAAAGAATTTTTTGATGGGGGAGAAATGAGAAATTTTTGATGTTTGTCGATCGCCAATAACCATGTCGGCTTTCCCTCTGAGAATGGGCTGCACGAGCTCAGCAATATACTTTCCCGGGTACTGGTGGTCGCCGTCAGTATTTACAAGAATGTCTGCGCCACGGTGAAGCGCTTCTTCCATTCCTGTTTTGAAGGCAACGCCCAAACCTTTGTTTCCAACGTAAGAAACAATGTGGCAGCCATGTTTTCTGGCCACTTCAACTGTTTTGTCTGTACAGCCGTCGTCAATAATCTGAACTTCAATTTCTTTAATGCCTTCAATTTTCTTAGGCAAATCAGCAAGAACAGAAGGAAGCGTTTTTTCCTCATTATAACAGGGGATTTGGATGACGAGCTTAACCATTTTACTTATCTAGAAACAAATAATGATATTTCATTTAAATAGCTAAGGGAAAAGATTTACACATTAGTTTTTTTTTATAGGGTTAAGGTTAGAAATTTTTACTTTTTATACTTTGAAGTGTAAAATATTGTGGAAACTCTTTTTATTGTCAAAGTTTTTGTCTAATGTGTTACCTTTAAACTGTAATAGGGAGAATTTTCATTCTTAAAAGATAAGCTTATCACTTATTTCCAAAGGGTATAGAAATTTAATATGGTAGTTTATCTCCTCGAATTCTATAGTATATTTTATTACTCTCTCCAGGTAATTGTGCATTGTCTACCCAAATCTTTGCAGTATGGATGTCGGTCGGAGCATATCCATAATCTGTACAAACCTCTAAGTCTTTAAAATCTAGGTAGAAACGATTTGTTTTTGTTGTGTCAATGGCCCCTATTGGAACTTCACATTGGAGCACAGTGCTTCCGTTTTTTTCAAGTTTTAAAACGGGACTTCGACGGACAAGAGTTTGACTTCCAGCAGGGTATTTTACGGCAATCATTGCTCCCACTAGGTCGGTAAATTCTTCTGGATTTTCAATGGGGAAAATTCGAGGTTGGATGTCTCCTGAAGTGGAAGGGTCAAGGGTGATAGTTGCTGTGTTTGTCGGAGCGTTAAATTGGATTCCAGCATAGGAATAATTTGAGGGGATATAACTTTGGTCATTGACAAGAGTTGGGCCTTGTATGGGGGGGTAAATATCAATTTGGCCAGAACTTGTTGGCGCTCCTTCTAGGATTAGCCTTGCACTGGACCAGTCAAATACTACTCCTGATTCAGAGCTTGGACTTTCTAGATTGAGAACAGCTGTAAGGCCTGTTGGCGTACAGGTTTGTGTTCCATATGTTTTCCAGTTTCCATATTGATCTTCTAAAGAAAATGTAATTGGTGTAGTTATAGAACAGATAAGATCTTGTTGTAGGTCTCCATATTCATTTGGGTCAAAAACGGGATTAACTATACCATTTGGCACTTTAATACTTAAAGCTCCTGAGTCGTGATATAGTCTTGCCCAAGGAGTTGGATCAGAACTTCCAAGAGCAGTGGGACTTAGCAAGTAACTAAATGATCCAGAGGCTGAAATATTTACAAGTCTAACGTCTTTTATTTCTCTTCCTTCTAGGTCATAGAACGTTAGTGTGGGAAACGCTTCATTTTCCAAGCCTAGATCTGCTAGAAGTCCTTCCAAAGTTTGCTCTGGGATGACTATCTCAAGGGTTCCGTTTCCTCTGTCTTGTGGGGAGAAATAATCTGCAGGATTTGTACTATCTTGGACAAGAGTAACAGGCCCATTTGCCCGGAATATAACTTCCCCATCATCGTTAACTCCTTTATATTGAAGTGTTTGAGGACTTTCTCCGAGTGTTGTTGCAGCCAGAGTTGTACATACTTCGTTTGAAAATCCTGATATGTTTCCTTGTCCGTCATGTGCTTTAACTGCGAAACATCTTGTCGCACCATCCGTCAAGTTAGCAATAGTAAAAGAAGTTACATTCCCAAGGTCTATCGAATTTGTATAGTTCCCTGAGCTCGGGCCATGAAACGCCGTGTAACCCGTTACTTCATTGCTTGGTGATGGGTTCCAAGCAAGAGTTACTTGGCCTGCGTTTGCTACGAGAGGCGCTGCGAGTAGCAAGGGTGCTAATTTTCCTAAAATTTTCTCTAATCCTGTTTTCATGGTGAGGAGGAAAATGTGTGTAAATATAAAGTTTATCCTTCTTTTTTGTCATAAAATATATAAAATGAACATAGTCATGAAAAGGAAAGAATGGCAAATACTTTTCTAAACGGTTTTTTTTTCCTTTTCTTTTTGTTTAGTTTATTGACAGCAACACATGCTGCTACGCTTTCTTCTTGTACTGATGTTACAAGTTCGGGAACGTACACACTGACGACAGATTTGAACTCGGCTTCTGGAAGTTGTCTTAAGATTCTGGCTGATGATGTTCAGATTGATTGTGGGGGTCATCTTATTAGTGGGTCTTCAGGAAGTGGACTTGAAGTTTTTTCACGACAGAATTTTAGTCTTTCTCATTGTGTCATTTCTGATTTTACGAATGGTATTTTTTTTATCGGTTCGACAGATATCACTTTGACAAATCTTGAAGTGAAGGATAATTATTATGGACTTTATTTTCTCAATGCTACAAATGTTGCTCTTTCTTCGAGTACAATTGCAAATAATACTTTTGAAGATATTGAACTTTTTCTTCCTTCTGCAAGTTCTTGTTCTTATTCTCTGAGTTCTGTGACGGGTACTGGAAACTTACCCATTTCTTTTATTTCAACGAATGCTGTTTTGTCAAATGCTCAATACTCGGAATTGATTTTATGTAATGCGGATGGGGCTAGTCTTAACAGGGTTAATTTGTCTGCAAATGCTAAAAATAATGGACTGAAACTTTTTTTTTCTGATTCTGTAACGCTTCTCAATGTCAATTCTAATAATAATTACGAGGGTATAGATGTTTTTGAATCTCATGATCTCACTATAACAAATACTAATACTTCTTTCAATAGGTATTTGGGTATTGGGTTAACTCATTCTCATAGGGCTTCACTTTCTTCTGTTATGGCGCAATTTAATCATGAAGGTCTTTTTATTTCTTCTAGTATTAATACAAGTGTTACAGATTCTTCTCTGAGGGAAAATTATATGAGTTATACTAGTGATAATTATGATCTTAATATAAATAGATACTCGGAAAGTGGTGTTTGTGCTTATACGTATTCTCAGGAAACTAATTGTGATCCGGCGTTGGCTCAGGAGTATTTTTGCTCTCATACTATTTCAAATGTAATTGGAACGCTCAATTCTCCTATTGCTCTTTACAAAAATTCTGTTACTCTTGTTAATAAGACTTTTTCTACTCTTTTTTTGTGTTCTGCAAATTCGTCTACTTTACAAAATATTTCTATTTCTTCTTCTAGTGTTTATTTTAATGGTTTATTTGCGTTTTACAACACTCATTCTTCTTCGATTAAAGGTTTTTATTCAAATGGTTCAAATTATCCTATGAAGTTTGTTAATTCTAGCAATAATGTTATTGAGGATGCAGAAAATTATCACTCTTTTTTGCCTCTTACTCTTGAGAATAGTAATTACAATACTTTTAATAGGCTTACTGTAGGGGACATGCTTTATTCTGACGGAGTACGTTTGACGATGTCTGGTGGAAATATTATTGAGAATTCCACTATTTGGGGGGCTGGTTCATATGGTCTTTATGTTAATAATAATTCTGGTATTGCTAATACTTTTGTAAATAATTATTTTAATAATACGAATAATGTTTATGCAACAGCACAGAGTAATGTGTGGAGTACAAGTAAGCAGCTTGGTTCTTCTATTGCTGGTGGAGCGTACAAGGGGGGAAATTTTTGGGCAACTCCGACGGGCACAGGTTTTTCTCAAACGTGTACTGATGATGGTGATGGGATTTGTACCACTGCTTATTCTCTTGCAAGTTCTAATACGGATAGTAAGCCGCTCAAAAGGGTTTATTCTTTGCCAAATATTCTTTTGACAAGTTGTTCTGATCTTACTTTGAGTGCTTCTTATTATCTTAACTCTGATATCACTTTGAATAATGCAAGTGCAACGGAGTGTTTTTCTCTTCAGCATAGCAATCTTACTTTTGACTGTAGGGGTCATACAATACATGGGGCTGATTTTTCTGCGGTTGGTATTTATGCTTTTGGCGTAGAAAACATTAGTATAAAGAACTGTACTGTTAGTGCTTTTGGTGGTGAGGGTCTTTTTCTTGACTCTGTGAATGCTTCTGTTGTTTCTCATATTACTTCTGATGATAATGAGAAGACTTATGGTTTTAGGGGTGGTATTGCTCTGCAAGATTCTTTTTACAATAATCTTTCTAATATTAGTGTTCACGATGATCATTGGAATGGTGTCTACTTGAGAAATTCGTCAAATAATCGTTTCTTTTCTTTTACTTCAGCAAATAATAATCAATCGGGTTATTTTGTTTCTACGGATTCTAATAAGAATATTTTTAATGCAACGGATGCACAAAGCAATGGTTACAATGGGTTTTCTTTTTACTTGGTGCAAAACAATACTTTGACTTCAAGTTCTTTGTCACAAAATGACCAAAGGGTTATTGGTGGCGCTGGGCTTATGCTTTTCGATTCTCAGGCCAATCTTTTTTATAATAATTTTTTTTATAATGCAAATAATGTTAATCTTTCGAATGCTAATTCTTCGAGTAATCTTTTTTATGTTTCTCTGAGGACGCAGACTAATATTATTGGTGGGGCATCTATTGGTGGAAATTACTGGTCAGAGCCTGGTGCAACGGGATATTCTGAAACTTGTCTTGATGCTAATGAGAATGGAATTTGTGATGTGGCGTACAATCTTTCGAGTGGGGCTGTTATAGCTTTGGATAGCTTTCCTTTGACGACGAATGTTGTTAGTCCTCCTTATCTTACTCTTTTTACAAATAGCTCGAATCATAAGGAACTTAGTTTTTCTTTTCTTTTCTCAAAGGCTGCCAATTTGACTTTGGAGTATGGTAGTAGTCCGTCGTTTGGAGCGAGAGTCACTCGCAGTGTTTTTTCTGTTAATCATACTATAACTCTTGTAGGATTGAATTCTGGGACTCTTCTTTATTTGAATGCAAGTTTTTGTGATTCTTCAAATCATTGTAATAGCACAAATCTTTTGAGTCTTTCAACTTTGCCTTTTGTTTTTACGTATAATTGGAGTCATTGGAATACAACACAAACTACAAATCTTTCTGGTCTTACAGATAATCAGTTAGAATCTCTTTCTAATTTGAGTTTTGGAAATGCAAATGGTAGTATTGTTTTTCTTAGTCCTGTTAATGTTTCTCGAAGTCTTACGTTTAAGGATAATGTTCTTATTGAGAATGAGCGTGCTTTTGTGAATTCTGCTTTGCTAACGGAGTTGAATAAGGAAGCAAAAATTACTTTTACTAATGTTTCTTATACAAATCCTCAGGTTTTAAGGGATGGGCTGATTTGTAGTGCTCCTCAGTGTGATAATGTTAGTTATAATGCAAGTAGCAAAATTTTAGTGTTTACTGTGCAAGGTTTTAGTGAATATACTCTTCAGGAGACTGCTACTTGTTCGGATGGAATTTTGAATCAGGATGAGACTGGAATTGATTGTGGTGGTTCTTGTTCTGCTTGTTCTACTGGTGACACGGGTAGTTCTGGAGGGGGTGGTAGTTCTGGCGGCGGTTCTAGTAGTAGGAGTTCTACGAAGGATAGTACTGAGGAGGAGAGCATTGTCGACGTTGTGGAGAGTACGGTTGAGGAAAAAACGTGTGTTCCTTCGTACACATACTCGAATTGGACTGAATGTATTAATGCAATTCAGTTTAGAACTATTGTTGATAAAAATGCTTGTGAAAATACAACTCAACAGAACCGTTCTTGTCTTCCAAACACTGCTGACGAGACGATTAAAAAAGTTAATGCTGTTCTTCTTGATATTGATTATGTTTCGCCAAAGTTGTACCGGACGAGTATAGGGAACCAGCTTGTTGAGCTTTTCTATCCTGATGAGGAAGTGGGGGAGGAAGAGTTTATTGTTCGTGATGAGCTAACAGGAAAGGAATATCTTTCTCAATTTGTTGAAAAGGAGGGGGGCAGGTCCTATTATTCTTTAAGAGAAGTTGATGAAAATATTGTCGAGGAAGTTCAGGCTACTACTTCCCAGACTCATGTTGAAGTTTTGGATTCTGAAAGCGAGAAACTGTTTGGGGAGATTTTCTCACAAAAAGTTTGGACTGGTCTCTTTCTTTTTCTTATTTTGGCTGCTGTTGGATTTGTTGGCTATTATTTGTACAAGCGCCGCAGTACTGAGATCTAAATTTCCTTTTTCTTTTTCAAGGACGCAAGTCTTTAGTAACAATGTGTTCCTCTTTCTTTGTATGTTCTTATTGGATTTTTTCTTGTGATTCTTACTTCAATTCTTTTTGGGTCAAAAACATATCCTATCTTGGTTGCTGTTGAACCAGTTAACTCGAATTCTGAATTCATACTTTCTTGTCTTGCATCTTCTTTTAATCTCTCTTTTAAATTCTTATAGCATCTCTTACATGCCCCAACTCCATGAAATACTTTAATGCCTGTTTTTCTATCGAAATATTGAGATAATGGGAGAACTTCATATTGTCCTTCAACCAGAACTTTTCCATCGAGATATGTTTTAACAATTTGGGGTAGCCATATATCTTTACTTGTAAGTGTAAGGACTCTTTTTTTGTCTGTGATTTCTCCTTCTTCAGAAAAAACACTTTTTTTCTTAGAGCTTAAATCTGTAAGAGTTACAGAATTATAAATTCCCTCATACTGAGTTAAATATTGTTTTATAGTCTTTTCAAGGTATTTTTGAATGTGCTTTCTTGCTTCCTTTATGCTTGGAAATAACTGATAAGTTGTGTGTGGAGCAGAAACATCTGAATTATCTCTACAATCAATCATTGATTCAACTAAGGCTCTTTCTAATCTTTCGTCGGCTTGAGTGAATTCAGGTAAATAAGCAACCGCTTTTGGAGAGAACAATTGAACTGGCGAAGAAACAAATAACAGTTTTTCATCTGGGTAATTAAACAAGAATATACTTTCAGATTCCATTGTTGTTTTCTCACAACATAATGTATATATTTTTGTATTTCTAACAAAATTCATGCCGTATTCTTGTAATAATTTTTCAAGGTCATGAAAGGAACTTTGTGAAACCAGTTCAGTCCACCATTGTTCATCAAGTTTTTGTTTGCCTCTTTCAGTATCTATCCAACTACCTTGGCCATAAGAAAAATTTGCTGAAGGATACTTCAAAATATCTAATCCATTATCAATTCCGAAGGGCCTCCCAGGCTTAAAAGCTACCAAATCCGAAAGTTCCCCAACAAATTTTCCGAGTTCTGTGTTTTTATCTTCGGTACTTCCTGGAATCTCTAAAATATAGTCTCTTTGACTCATTGTTTCTAGGAGAATGGTAAATTAATTATAATTGTGTTGTTCGTGTCTACTGTTTCGTAACTCTGCTTTGATTGGGGATAGATCTGTTTTCAAGACATATTTTCTAACTTCGGACTTTGTGATTGCAGCAGAGCTGTGGCATATAAGACTCGGCTAAGGAATAAAGATTTTTTGTCTTTTTGCCAAGGAAGCAAGTTTATTAATGGGGCTTGTTTTCTCTCTTTCATTTGCTCTCTTTAAGAAGAGTTTTATGAAAAAGATGAAAAAACTTATTGGAGTAGGAAAAGATTTTCTTTTCAAGAATAATGGTCCTACTCAAATACTTTTCAAGAACACATTTTGGCTTATGTTTTCGGAGCTTTTTAACAAAGGGCTTATGCTTCTTCTTACCATTTTTTTGGCACGATATCTTGGTTCAGAGGGTTATGGTGAGTTTACTTTTGCATTGAGTTTTACACTTTTGCTTGTTGTAGCTTGTGATTTTGGTTTGACGACATACTCGACAAGGGAAATGTCGAAGAAGAGAGAAGATACAAACATGTTTGTTAATAATGTTCTTCTCATAAAGCTGGTTTTGACTTTGATAACTCTTGGCATTTGCCTTTTTTTCTTGAGTTTTTTTCAGGGTAAAACTTTTTTTGAAAAGAGTTTGGTTTTTGTTATGACTTTTTATGTTATTATCAATACGTTTAATGAATTTTTTCGGGCAGTTTTTAGAAGTCATGAACGAATGGAGTATGAGGCGTATTCTAAAATTATTCAGGCCGTCGCTCTTTTTTCTTTGGCGATTTTTTTTATTTTCTTTCAATATAGTGCTCTTTATGTTGCTTTTGCATATGTTTTTGGGGTTTCTCTTTCTTTTCTTTTCTGTTACTTTATTGTTACTAAAAAATTTGGAACAATTCGGTATTTACCGGATAAGGTGTTTATTAAAAAAATTTTACTTGAAACTTGGCCTTTTGCTTTAAGTAGTATTTTTGTTTCTATTTACTTTAGTATAGATTCTCTTTTCATTTCTTTTTTCAAGGGTGATTCGGCTCTTGGTCAATATTCTGTTGCGTATATGCTTATTACGGCTCTTTACATTATCCCAACTGTTCTTACAAATGCTTATTTTCCAAAATTTTCTGAACTTTTTGGAAAGAAAAAAGAGAGGGAGATTCCAAAATTTCTTAATTTATTTATCTTAAAAGTTACTGTTATTATTATTCCTTTATGTATTATTCTTTATTTTTTAGCAACTTTTTTAATTGAAACTTTATACTCGCAAGCATATAGTGAAGCTATTCTTCCTTTCAAAATTCTTCTTTTAGCTTTGTTCTTCAAATTTTATTCTTTTCCTTTTGGTTTTCTTCTTTCTGCTATGAATCAACAGATGACTCGTTTGAAAATTCAGGGATTTACTTCTTTGCTAAATATTGGAACGAATTTATATTTTATCCCTTATTATGGTATTGTTGGAGCTGCTATAACAACAGTTATAAGTGAAGGGGTCTTACTTGGCTTTTATTTTGTTTATGCAATGAGTATGCTAAGAAAAAATGGGTCAAGATAAGAAAAAAACTTGTATTCTAGGCTGGGCTGGAAATGGTAATCATGGGGATGAGGTTCTTACTTTGGCTCTTATTCAAAAGCTCCTTCGAAGTGGAGTTAGGAAGGAGGATATTGTTGTTTTTTCAAGAAATCCTCAAGAAACAGAAGCTTGCTTTTCTGTAAAATCTGTTTATATTAAGGATTTTTTTCGTTGTTATCGGGAAGTTATGTCTTCGAAGCTTTTGATTTTTGGTGGTGGTGGTTTGATTCACGATCAAAAGACTATGAAGGATTCTCTTTTTTGGTATTCTTTTTTATTTGCAGCTTTTCTTGCTAGAACCAAATGTCTTGTTTTTGGGCAGACTATTGGGCCTTTGAAGAATAGGAGGGATCGTAGACTTGCACAATTTTTTCTTTCAAGGGTTCAGGCTATTACTGTTCGGGATGAATATTCCTTTAAGGAAGTTCAGAGTCTTGGATTGAAAACTCCTTTGTATTTAACTGGTGATCTTGTCTTAAATATGGCTTTGGAAGAGTCTGAAAATGTTTTCTCCGAAGAAGAAAAAAAGTTTCTTGCAAAACCGTATATTGTTATAAGTTTGAAGGATATTTCAAAGGAGAAATGGAATGTTAGTAAAGACTATGATCAAGATGCTGATATTGAAAAAATTGCTTTTCTTGTAGATCAGCTTTGTTCTGTGTATAAGGAAAATATTATTTTATTTCCTTTTCAAACTACCGGGAATATTAATGATATTGAATTTAATTCTAAAATTTATGAAAAACTTAAGCAAAAGAAAAGAGTTTTTAATTGGAAAAATCTTCGTGTAAAAGCTGAAACTATTCTTAGTGGTTCTCAGGTTATTATTGGAGTTCGTCTTCATTGTTTGATTCTCTCTGCTGTTCTTGGAAAAGCTTTTTTTACTCTTTCTTATAATGAGAAAACTACTGGTTTTTCAGAACAGTTTTCTTTGCTAAAGGATTATATTCTCGATTTCAAAACTTTGGATATAAGGAAGTTTTTAGAGGTGTTTGGGCAATTTTATGAGCAGAAAAATAGTATTCAAAAAGGCCTAAAAAAGGAAGTTCTTGTTTTACAGGAGAAGGAAAGGATGAATGATTTAGTCCTTAGGGGCATGTATGGAAGGTAAAGAAACTTTTAGTATGAAGAGAAGAAAAAGACTTGGTTTATCATTCCTTTTTTGGGTTTTTACTTTGAATTTTCTTTAGGAAAAACTACTTTATAGAAATCGATATTTTTCATTTTTTCTAGTTCTACTTTTTCCATTTTATCTATTCTTTGGAAATACTTTGAGTCTTTGTTAACTAAAATTGTCATATTGTCTTTTGTATTCATTCTTACAAGCAAATCATAAAGCTCTTGATCGCTTATTTCTCGATATGATGGGGTTGCTACGAGTCTTTCTGGCCAAAGTATCTTGTCCCAATAGTCTGTAAAGATAATAGTATTTTCAGGAGTTTCTGAGAGAACTTTTTCTTTTTGATCAAGATAATATTCTAGTTTTGCATTTCTGTTTGTGTACTCTTGAACTGAGGCTCCTAAAAGAAGTATGAGAAGAATGCTTGCAGAAAAAAATTTGAGTTTTGGTGGCAGTTTTGAGAGAGATACTGCTAGTCCTCCGATAAAAAAGAGAATGAGAAAGAAGAAATATCTTGTATAGGAGGAGTCAATTGTTGTTTCGTCGTAATTAAAGAAATAGGGATTGCTTCCGTAGTAAATGATGAAGAGGAGGAAACTTGCAAGGAATGCTTGATACATGTTTTTTTCTTTTGTTGGAGCTAGGAAAAGGAAAAAGAGTAAGGGAAGGAGTGCGAAGGGAAAGAGAACAAAAATGTAACGAAATCCTTTGTCTAGAAAGCTTGAAGGTTGGAAGCCATAGGGAAGAAGGTATGATAAGACTTTTGAGACTATACTTTGCTGCGTGTTAGCATAAGAAGCGTCTTGAGATTTGGCGTCGAAACTGTACCCAAAGGAAAGGGGGTCCTGATAGTAAGTAAAATTCATGCTGAGTAAAAAAACAACTGTAATAATGAAGGAAAGGAAGAGAGAGAAAATGAGGGTTCCTTTTTTGTTAGAAAACCAGAGTGCAAAGAGTATTACAGGGGAAAATAAGAAAATGTATTCGTAACGGAAAAGAACTATGATGAAATAACAAACTGAAAAAAGAACAGCGTATCTTTTTTTTTCATCTTCTAGTAAACGTTTGAAGTAGTAGAAAAGAGCAAAGACAAAGGGAATTGGAAAGATAATATATCTTCTAATTGGTGAGACTAAAATGAAGAAAAGGACGAGGAGGAGGAGTTGATTTTTTTTTTTATTTTTGGATTTAAATAGGTAGTAAAAGAAGAAGGAAAAGAGGAGGGCTTGAATGAGTGAAAAAACAAAGAAATAGTTTTCAAATCCTACTACTATTGAAATGAGGCCTCGTGAAATAAGTGATCCAAAGGAGGTTTTTGGGACTATGGTATTATTTACACTTACGGCATTTCTTGGTTTTATTAGGTCGTAGTATTCACCATCAACTTTTTTTTCTGAGAGTGAGCCTGTGTCGGTTAGTACGTGTATAAGATAATCTCTACTATTTTCGTCTGGTGAAAGATAAACTCCTTTTGGAATCCCTGTGCTTAGTATAAGAACAAAAAGGGAGAGTAAGACAAACAAAGTGGAAATGACAATCTTTTTATTCTGCATTTTTTATTTTCTCATAAATGTTGGAAACTAGGTTCTCCCAATAATATTCTGAAACAATGTCTTTTGAGTAATTTATTTTTTCAGTTTTAAGAATTTTTAAAATGCTTTTGCTGAATTCTTCCATATCATATGGTCCTATACATGTTTGGGGGAGAATTTTTTCTAGAGAGGGAAGTGGGGTTGCGAGGCAGGGGATTTCGCAAGCCATGTATTCCATTAATTTACTTGGAAAGCAAAAGTCTGTGAACTCGTCCTTACGGTTTGGAACTATTCCTAGTGAAAGGGCATTTATTACTGTATTTACTTTTTCAGATGGGAGAAAACCATTGAGGATGATGTTTTTTCCTTTGATTTTTTCGTAATTGTGTCCACAAACTATCATATTCACATTTTTTTTTTCTAGGGATGTGCATATGGCTTGTAAATTTTCTTCGACTCGAGAATCGACTGAGCCTATGAATCCTACAATTTTTATTTTATTGTCGAGGCCTAATTCTTTTCTTGCTGCTTTTTGCGATATTTTAAAAAATGATTTTTTGTCAACTCCGTTTGGAAAAAGGAATTTTTTTGCTTTTATTTTTTCTTCTTTGTCTTTGTCTAAAAGTTGCTTACTTACGTATAAGCAGTAGTCGACTTTATTTCTAAAGTATTTATCAAAAGATAGGAGAAAAAAAAGTTTTTTTGAGAAGAAGGTTTTGTAGTTGTCAAGGACTTCGTAGACAAGGGTGTACTTTTTTTTTTTGAAGAGAAGGTAGGAGGTAGCAATGAGGGGTCCGTTACTAAAAACAAGTGTGTTAATATTGTATTTTTCTACGGTCATATTGAGTTGTTTTCTTGCAAATCTTATTGTTCTTGGTGTAAATGGTATTGAAATAATGTGTATCTTGTCATTTGTTTTTTCTTCGAACTTTTTTGTTTTGTAGTCGAGAAGTACTATTACTACTTTTTCGTATAGTTTAGAAAGACTTTGTGCAATTTTGTGGGTTCTGTAATGGGGTGTGTTGAAAACATCAAGGTGAGATGTGTGTCTGTTTCCTATAAACATTATTCCTTCTTTTTTTTTACTTGTTTTCATTTTAATAACTCTGCATACTTTTTTGTAATATTTTTCCAATCAAATTTTTTGACATGCTTTTTTCCTGCAAGGGCTACTTCTTGTGCTTTTTTCTTATCTTTTAAATTTTCCAGAAGTGTATTTGCTAAGCTTATGCTATCTTTTTGGGGAACAATGAATCCAGTTTTTTTGTCTTGGACTATGTCTTGCATTGCTGGAAGATCTGTTGTTATTACGAGAGTTTCGCTTCCCATTGCTTCTACGAACACTAAGCCGAATCCTTCTGCATCTCCGTCGTTTGCAATAATACTTGGTCCTATAAATATGTCAGCGCTTGCATAGTAGCGAGGAAGCTCTGAATTTTGGATGGACCCTGTGAAGATGACGTTTTTTTCAAGTTTTAGTTTTCTTGTTTGTTCTTTTAATTTTTTTTCTAGTGGGCCACTTCCTACTATCAAAAGTTTGCATTCTTTATGTTTTTCAATGATTTTTGGCATAGCATCAAGAAGATAGCTTACTCCTTTTTTCTCCGCAAGTCTTCCTACAAATAAAAGTAGGGTGCCTTTTTTTGCCCCATATTTTTCTCTTAGGTTTAAGTCTCTTTTTTTTGGAGAAAATGCTGTGAGGTCGACGCCCATGGGAATAACATCAATTTCGTTTCCATATCCTATTTTTTGTGCTTCTGTCTTTATTGCATTACTGACAACAGTTACTTTTGATGCTTTGGAAAGTGTCCATTTTTTTAGCCAGTTCATTTTTTTTAGCCCAAAAATGTCTGCGCCATGTGTTGTTATGATGATTTTGCAGTCTTTGACAAAAAAAATTTTGCAAACAACAGCAACAAATCCTTGGGGGATAATCCAGTGGGCATGAATGGTTTTGATATTTTCTTTTTTGAGGATTCTTTTTGCTGCAAAGATTTGGGCTAGAAAAAAAAATGGTATTTGTGAAAAAAGAAATTTGTTTTTTTTGAGATTTGGAAGGATAGCTCCGTCGGCAAGGTTGTTTTCGAGGTTAAACCAGTATTTGAATCGGTGAACGTGAATTTCTTCTACTATTTCTTCTTTTTGTGATCCTTTGGATAATGGTGCAAGTAGATGTACTTCAAATTTGTCTGTTAATCTTTTGCTTAGTTCAAGAACAAAGGGGGGGGTTGCAGCATCTTCTTTCCAGCGTGGAAATGTTGAAGTTAGAACTAATATTTTTTTCTTCATTTTATCCATTTTTTAATACTTTTACTTTGCTCTCTTTCTTTTCTTTTTGTCTGTACAACTTTTTTCACTGGTTTAGTAAGTACTTCTTTTTATGTAGTTTTCTTAAAAGTTGTCTTCTTTCTTGTATCCGAAATTCAGAAACTGTAAAAGGGAGTTTATTTAAATAATTAAGGAAGATTTTGGGAGAATTTTTTTCTTGGAGAAAACCGAGGTCTTTAAAGTTTTTTTTCTACTTTTTTCCCTAAAAATGAATTTTTTTCTTTTTTATGTAAATTTTTGTTTTGTATGTTTATAATTTTGAAGTCTTTTTTTGTTTGTTTAGGGAGAGATTTTTCAATGATTTCAAGGAGGAGCTTACCTTTTTTGTAGTTGGTGAGAGCTGCTGCAGGATAAGCTTTAAAGAAATTTATAAACATTTGATACTTTCCTTAGTATGGTCACTTAATGGTGTTTTTTGATAGGAAGTCATTTTTGGGGGTTTTGTTTCCTGATTTTTGTGAAGGTTTTGATGCTTTTAGGACTATTCAGTGTTTTTATGATCGTGAAGGCAGATATTTTTTTGATGAACTTGATTTGCGAGTTAGGGAAAGAATAGGCGGACAACCTGAGGATCTTACTCCCTCACATTTAGCCAGTCTTGAAAAACAGTTGCAGGCTTTGGATCTTGTTTATTCAGCAGTTTCTCATGTAAGGGGGCAGAGTTTATTGAAAAGAACTCTTGTTTATCTTACAACTTCTGTTGAAGACTTAAAGCTACAGGGTTTTCAAGATGATGAGATTTCTTATCTTCTTCCTCAACATTCTTCAGATATGAAAGAGAGTGAACTTTTTTCTCTTTCTTATCCTCTTTCCTCTGACTTTAAGAGTGCTTTGAAAGAGAGGTTGTACTCAAATGTGAGGAAGCAAAATGTTGAGACTCAGCTAGGCGATAAATCTTGGGGGCGTCCTGTTCGTGAGGATGTCGATGCTGCTCGGACTCTGGAAGAAGAGATGCTTTCTTTTTTTAATGATCCTTTTACGACGCAAAAACGTCGAAGAATAGTTGAAAAAACTAAGCTACTTGCTTTAGGCTTAAAAGAACTAGAGTTTGAACAAATAGGTGCCTCTTTTCAAAAGGATTCTTCTAAGTTACTTCTTCTTGAAATTCCCACTCCTTCTTTTTTTGAGATGCTAAGAGAAAAGATAGAGATGGAAGTTCCTCTGCTTCCAGTTATTGGACGGCAGGAGAAGAAGGATGTTCTCTGCGCTAAAGTTGATGAATTGGAAGCTTATCTTAGACCTTCTATGCTTTATAGGGGTCCACAGCAATGGAGAAAGAGAGACGGGACTCTCTATGATGTACAGGAGCAAACTTTGACTCTTATGAACACGGGGTTGTGGTCTTTATTTTATCGTGTTGAAAATCTCAAAGAACAAATTAGCCGACAGGATCAGATTTCAACTTTTGATTGGGGATAGGTTTTGACTTTTGTTCTTGGAAATCTTTAAAAATTCCTTTTCTTTTTGTTTTTCTATGATTCTTACGAAAGATAATCTTCTTCGTTTTGTGAGGGAGCGAAAATATGTGACTCCCACTCATGTTGCCGAAGCTTTTGATACGACGACTATGATTGGGTCTGCTGCTTTGTCGGAACTGGTTAAGGATAAACTTGTTTTGGTCTCTTTTCTTAAACTTGGTTCAACTCCATTTTATTATGATCCAGCTCAAAGGGAGTGTTTGATGGAACTTGCAGAAAAACATTTTTCAAAGTATGATAAGGAAATGTATGATAAAATTCGGCAATTTGAGGTTGTCAATGCTGGATCTTTGTCTGTGCAGGAACAGCTTGCTGTTGAAAGAATTAAGGATTTTGCTTTTCCTCTTGAACTTGAATATTCTGGGAAGACTCTTCGTTTTTGGGTTTGGTATTTGAGGAATCTTGATGAGACTCGTTCTCAGATTTTGCAACTGCTTAAGGAACAATCTTCTTCTTCGGATTCTGTTTCTGCTCCTGTTGCAGAAAAAGCTCCAAAGCCAAGGGTAGCTGTTGTTTCTCAAAGTTCTTCTCCTAGAAAAGCTCAATCGACTGAGAAAGTTTCGCTTCTAGTTTCTGAAAAAAAAGAGAAAATGGCTTCTTCTTCCTCTTCTTCTGAGCTTTCTTTTGTTCCTGCTCAAGGTGCTGGTGATGATATTGATACTTTTTTGGAGAATTTTTTTAGGCAGCATTATTTGAATATTGAAGGAAAAAAGAAGACGGAGAAGGGGATTTTTTATGAGGCTGTGCTTAGGGTTCAGTCTTTTGCTATTTGTTTTGATTGTCTTTATTATGTGAAGAAACCTAGTGAGCAAGATCTTCTTCAGTTTTATGGATCTTCTATGCGGCCAAAAATTGTGTTTGTCGAGGCAGCTCCTAAAAAATTGTTTAAGCTTGTGGAGAGTATGGATAATTTTTTTCTGGTGAACGTGTAGGAGAATGAAGGTTTTTTCTGTTTATCTTGATGATTTAGAGTCTTCTTCTTTTTCTGCTTCTTGTCTTGCTTTGGGTTTTTTTGATGGTGTTCATAGGGGTCATCAGGATTTGTTGTCGCAGGGCTTTTCTTTGGCGAAGGAGCTTGGAGTTTCGTTTGGCGTGCTTACTTTTGATGTTCATCCTTTGGAAATTTTGGGGAGGGTTTCTTGTTTTGATGAGCTTAGTCCTTTGCAGACAAAGCTTCGTTTGCTTGAGAGATATGGTGCTACGCAGGTTTTTGTCTTGAAGGTTGATAGGGATTTAGTCTCTTTGAGTCCTGCTGAATTTATCGAAAGGGTTCTTTTGAAACTTGGGACAAAGGGCGTTGTTGTTGGAGAAGATTTTCGTTTTGGCGCTGGTGCTCAAGGGGATGTTTTTACTTTGCAGGATTGTTCTTTGTTTACTACTAGAATTGTTCCTCTTTCTTGTGATTCTCATGGACATAAATTTGCTTCTCGTTCTCTTCGCTCTTTAGTTCGAGATGGTTTTGTCGAGGCTGCTGCTTCTCTTTTGGGGCATCCTTTTTTGCTTGTTGGAGAGGTTGTTTCTGGCGATGCTCGTGGTCGTCAGATTGGTTTTAGAACTGCAAATCTTTCTTGTGCTAGGTCTCAGCTTCTTCCTTTGAATGGTGTTTATGTTGTTCATGCTTTTCTTGATGGGGCTAAGTATTTGGCTGTGTGTAATGTTGGCGTACGTCCAAGTTTTGGTGGCGGTTCTCGCTTTGTCGAGTGTCATCTTCTTGATTATTCTGGAAAGGATTTTTATGCAAAGACGCTTGCTCTTGAATTTGTGAAAAGGCTTAGGGATGAGAGAAAATTTGGCAGTGTTGAGGAGCTGAAAGCACAAATCGAGAGAGATGTTTTGTCGGCACGGAGTACTAAATTATTATAAAAGTAATTTTTTTAATTTTTGCTATGATTAATCGAGATGAACTTTTTTTGTTTTTTTCTGAGCTTGATAAACAGCTTTCTGAAAAATATCCAAACATAAAGATAGATATTTTTCTTTTGGGTGGAACTTACTTTGTTCTTGAAGAGTTGCGTCCTAGTAGTCTTGATATTGATATTCTTTTGTTAGATGCTGCTTCTTATAGAATAGTTTTAGAGGTTGCAGAAAGTGTTAAAAAAAAATATTTTTCTCTTCTTTTAGATAGGGGTTTGGAAACAAAATATACACTTTCAGATTTTTCTTTTGATATTCTTTTTGGGGTTCAATTAGGAGAAATTTTTTTGCCAAAGAATTTTTCAAATATGGCAAAACAGTATAGACGAAGTCGTTCTTCTTTTACTTGCATCAAATTGTGGACTCTTTCTCCTTATGATATTTTGATTTCGAAGTTATTCCGGAATCAAGAAAAAGATGCACGTGATATAGCTCTTTTAATGGATAGTGGACATTTCCGTTTTCGAAAAAAAATTCTTGAAAGAAGGATGGAGGCGTTTCAAATGAACTCATATCAAAGGGTTCTTCTTAAAAGAAACTATTCTATGTTCCTTCAAAAATTTGAGGATAAGCTTTTCTCTTCGTTGTGGCAACGTTTCAGGATATAGTGAACATTTTTTTTTTTTTACTTCTCTTTTTTTCTGTGTTCTAGTGCTGCTTGTACAAGTCCGTAAAAGAGTGGAGCTGGTGTTTCTAATTTCGATTTGAGTTCTGGGTGTGCTTGCGTTGCGACAAAGTAGGGGTGGTTTTCTAATTCTATGAATTCGACGAGCTCTCTTTCTCTTGAATAACCGACAACTTTAAGTCCTTTCTCTTCAATTATTTTGATGTATTCAGGATTTACTTCATAGCGATGTCTGTGGCGTTCTGAAACGATACATTCTTCTTTCTCTTCTTTGCAAATTTTGAGTTTTTTGTAGAGTTCTTGTATCTTACTTTTCTTTATTTTTGCTTCGTATGCTCCGAGTCTCATGCTTCCTCCGAGATTTACAACTTTCTTTTGTTCGTCGAGCATGGTTATGAGGGGATTTGTTGTTTTCGGATCGATTTCTAAACTATTTGCGTCTTTTATGTTGCAGACTTTTCTTGCAAATTCTACTACTGCAAGCTGGAGTCCGTAGCATATTCCCAAATAGGGAATTTTGTTTTCTCTGGCGTAGGTGATGACTTCGATTTTTCCTTCTATTCCTCGATTTCCAAAGCCTCCTGGGACAATGATGGCATCAAGTGTTTTGAGAATTTCTTTGTTGATAGTGTGAGAGGTTTCGAGCCAGACTATTTCGATATTTGTTCCAAAGTGAAAAGAGCAATGGTGCAATGCTTCGACGACGCTTGCATAGGAGTCTTCGAGATCTGTGTACTTGCCGCAGATTGCTATTTTGACGCTTCCTTTTCTTTCTTGTGCAAGGAGTTCTTGCCAACGTTTGTAGCGTTCTTTTTTCAAAGGTGGGAGTCCTAACTTTGTACTGATGTTGTCGATTAATCCTTGTTCTTCATAGCCTTTTGGTACGGTGTAGATGTTTGTCACGTCTTCTCCTGAATAGACGTCTTGTTCAGTTAATCCTGCAAAGAGAGCTATTTTTTTTCTGGAATTTTCCGTTAGTGTTTCTGTACATCGAGCAATAATAAAGTCTGGCCAAATTCCTTTTGTCTGGAGGAGGTTTATGCTTTGCTGTGTGGGCTTTGTTTTTTGTTCGTTCACGCCATAGGGAATGGGGACATAAGTTAGATGTAAGTAGCAGATGTTTTCACTTCCAACTTTTGCTCTGAGTTGTCGAAGTGCTTCTATGAAGAGGTCGTTTTCAAGGTCTCCAACTGTCCCTCCTACTTCAATGAGCATCAGGTCTGCATCTTGCTCTTCGCTTATCTGGATGATTTTTTCTTGAATAAGGTCTGTTACGTGGGGGATGAGTTGGACGGTTTTTCCTAAGTAGTCTCCGTGGCGTTCTCGGCGTCTGATTTCTTGGTAAATTTTCCCCATGGTGATACTTTGTTGTTTGTTTGCGCTGTTTGCAAGGAATCTTTCGTAGTGGCCAAAATCCATGTCTGTTTCTGCTCCGTCGTCCAACACAAAAACTTCTCCGTGTTCAAAGGGATTCATGGTTCCGGGATCTGTGTTGAGGTAGCCATCAAATTTCATGGGAAGAACTTTGTACTGGTCTGAGAAAAAGAGACCTATGCTTGAGGTTGTTACTCCTTTGCCGAGTCCTGAGATTACTCCTCCTGTTATAACAAGGAATTTTCTTTGTTTAGAGTTCGTCGTTGTCATTTTCTTCTGGAATGTATTTTTCATTGAGTAATTCAAATTCTTTGAGTTCTCCTAGGTGCATGGTGACGAAGCGCAATCCAAGTCCTGCTTTGAGCATTGCTGATATAATAGCCATGTGTTCAAGGCCTGTTCCTGAGCTGATGTTCAAGGCTACTTCGAAATCTTTGATGCTTGTTTTGAAAAATTTGGCAAGTTTTTCATAATTTTCAAAGGCTTTGTTTTCATCGAATGCAATTTTTATTGCTGCTTTTGGATCGATGTCAAAATTTTTGTAGGAGTATTCATTGCAAAGAAGGTAGATTGCATCCCACTTTGCTGCCTTTATGAGGGAAGTCACTTGCGCCCAGCTTCCTTTTCCGGAGCTTAGTTGTGCAACAAGGGTGACCATGGAGTGAACTCATGCTTTTTCGTTTATATATTTTGTTGCAGACTTTTGTCCATTTTGTTTTCTTTCTTGCCGAGAATAATATTTTTTTGAAAGGTTTGGAGTTTATGTTTTAGTGGAGATGAGGGCAGTTGTTTATGTGCTAAATTTTATAATTAGTTTCTTTTTGAGAATTCTACTATGAAAACAATTAATCCTTATCTTGCGTTTAATGGTAATGCTGAAGAAGCTTTCACTTTTTACAAGTCTGTTTTTGGAGGAGAGTTTACTAAAATAGTACGTTTCAAGGATTTGCCTGGTGATCCGAATCATCCCATTGCTGAAAGCGAAGCTCATTACATTATGTACATTGGTTTGCCTATTGGTGAGAGTAACTTCTTACTGGCAAATGATGTTCCTTCGAGCATGGGAGTCGTGAATGAAAAGGAAAATAGAAGCAAACTCTTGCTTAACACAGAGAGTAAAGAAGAAGCGGACAGGATCTTTCATAGTTTGTCTGCTGGAGGGACAGTTGAATTTCCTATTGGTGACTCTCCTTGGGGCTCTTATTTTGGTATGTTCAGAGATAAGTATGGTATTGAATGGATGATTGAATTTGATTCAAAAAATTCCTAACTTTATCCTTCTGTGAACATAATTTTTTCTGGTTCAATATCTGCTTCAATGCAGCTGAGAATAAACTGACAGCAAAATATTTTGATTCTGGTTTCGTCGTTGTGTGTTGGTTTTGTCCTGTTTTCAATATATGTACTTTCGCAGAGATCTTCATTTTTTAACATAAAGTTTGAGAGATCTTCATAGATTTGTGTTAGGGTTGGGTCTGAACGTACTTTGGCGAGGAGGCTGTTTGCTTCTTGCTCTCTGTTTTGGATGCTATTGCTTATGACACTCATTACTGCATCGTTAAAGGCTTCTTCTATTTTTTCTCTTTCTGTTTCTTTTACTTCTTTGAACTCATTTTTGAAAATTACTTCAAATTTTGCTCTTTTTTCTTCTCTTTTCATTTTATACTTGTGGGGCAGCTTTTTTTCTTGATAAGTTTTTGTTGTGCCTTTGAGTGGGAACGGAGAAATGGTTGGAGATTTGAGACAGAAGAATAGTGAATTTAGGGAAAAATAGTTTTTTTAGTTTCCTTTTTACTTGCTTTTTTTGTTTTTGGTGTGTACTACTGTTGAAGCAATTCCAAAAGCTGATAGGAAGATTAGAGTTGTTAATATTGCTGATATGAGGGCGAGAGCTTGCTATAATAGATATAAAAGTGGAGGTCATGAAGATGATTTGGAATATGTTCCTTATATTTGGGGAAGAGGGAAGACTTTTTTGGATGAACAAAACTTAGTCAATACTTACTTTAAATTCTCCTTCTTCAAATTCTATTTCTTTTGCGCCTGTTACTGCTTTGAGATCTTGCAGTGAATTTTCAATGAATTGCTTTTCTTCTTGTGTACAAGTAACTTGGATTTTTTCAAGTTCTGCTTTCATAGATACTTGTTTTTCTGCTTTGTAACGTCTTACTTGTGAGAGAATCTCGATAAAGTTGTTTCCTAGTATTATTGCTTCTTTGTCCTGTGTTGTTTGTTCTGGCCATGATGTGAGGTGGATACTTTCTTCTGTTTCATACTGTTTGTAGAAGATTTGATAGATTTCTTCGCTGATGAAAGGGAGGAATGGCGCTAGGCCTCGCAGTGATGAGTAGAGTGCATGATAAAGTGCTTTTTGTGCTTTCTTGCTGTCTTCTTTGTACTGGTCTGGGTTCCAGAGTCTTGCTTTGACTATTTCGATGTAGTTGTCTGCTATGTCGCTCATGAAATGCTGTTCAAAGAGTGCTTTTGCTTTTTGGTAGTCATAGTTTTCTAGGTGTTGTTTTGCTTCTTTTGCTGTCTCTGCTGCTTTTGCGAGTATCCATTTGTCGATGCTGAGGAGCTCGTCGTAGCTGTAATCTTTGTCGTCTGTTGTGAAATCCTTGAGAAGCATTGCTGCAAATTTGTTTGCGTTGTAAAGTTTGTTTATGACTTTTCCTCCTGCAACTAGTTCTTTTTCTGGGAAGGGAAGGTCGTCTCCTAGTTTTGTCGATGCTGCTCCCCAACGAAGTGCGTCTGCACTGTACTGCTCGATTTTTTCTTGTGGGGAAATGGTGTTTCCTTTTGATTTTGACATTTTGCTTCCATCTGCTGCTAAAACCCAACCGTTAATCGTGACGTCTTTGAAGGGGTTTTCTTCTGTGAGGAGATTTGTCTTGGCCATGGTGTAAAAGAGCCAGAAGTTTATAATGTCGTGTCCTTGTGGACGCAGGTTCATGGGGAAGAGTCTCTTTTGCATTTCTGTGTTTTCGACTTGGTTTATTGCTAAAAATGGTGAGGATGCTGAGGTAAACCAGGTGTCAAAAACGTCTGTTTCTGGGAAGAGCTCGATGTCTTGTGGCGCGCTTTTTGGTCTGTCTTTTAGGGGGTCAACGGGGAGTTGGTCTTCGTCTGGGAGGTAAACATTCCCGTCTTTGTCGTACCATGTCGGAACTGGTATTCCGTAATGGCGTTGTCGTGAGAATCCCCAATCCCAATTTAAGCCTTTTATCCAATTCTCTAGTCTGTGCACCATGTGTTTTGGGAAGAAATTGAATTTGTTTGCCATCTCGAAAAAGTACTCTTTTTTGTCGAGGTATTTGACGTACCATTGAGCTGCTACAATGTATTCGACTTCAACGCCAGATCTTTCGCCTACGTTTACAATGTGTTCGATATTTTCTTTTTGGATGAGCTCTTTTGTTTTTTCGAGTTCTTCGAGAATTGCAGCTCTGGCGTCTGTTGTTACAAGTCCTTCAAATTTGCCGCATTTCTCGTTTAGTTTTCCGTCTTTTGTGAGTATGGAAATGGGTTCGAGTTTTGGGTGTCTTGCCATCCATTCCACGCAGTCGAGTCCTCCGTATGTACAGTAGTAGACAATTCCTGTCCCATAGTCTGCTTTGACGCTGATGTCGTGGTCTATTTCTACTTCGTTTTCTGAGATGGGAATGATGATGGTCTCTCCTATGATGTCTTCTCCTATTAATTCTTCAACAAGTTCATAGGTGAAATTCTTGAATTTTTCTTTGTAGGTGTTTGCTCCTGTTATCCAATATTCATTTTCCACTTTAAGTTTGACGTATTTTCCTTTGTCTTCTATGGACATTCCAACACAGGCATGGAGAAGTTCTGGACGTGTTGTTGCGTAAATGAGGTAGGTATTTTCTGTTCCTTTGAACTTGGCTTTGATGTAGTTGAGCGTTGATTTGAGACTTTTATCTTCAAGTTCTGCTTGTGCTATTGCTGTTTGAAATACTCTGTCCCACATGACGGGTCCTGTTTTTCTGTAAATTCTTCCTTTTTTGTAAAGGTCAATGAAACTTTTCTGGGAGATTTTTCGGGAGTAGTCTGAGATTGTCGTGTATGTATAATTGAAGTCGCAGGACATTCCTATGTTTTTCCAGTCTTGAATGAATTTTGGCCGTTCTGTGTTAAGGAAGTCGAGAACTACTTTGATTGCTTCTTCTCTGCTGACTTTTCTGAGATCGACTTTTTTTTCTTTTTGCACGAGTTTTTCGGTTGCAAGTCCGTTGTCGTCTGTTCCAAAGGGGTAGTAGACATTGTGTCCGGTCATTTTTTTGAAACGCGCTATGAAGTCTTGCTGGGAATACCCGAAGGCGTGTCCTATATGCATGCGCCCGGACATTGTTGGCGGTGGTGTGTCGATGGAGAAGAGTTCTTTGTCGCTTTTTTCGTCAAAGGCGTAAATGTTTTTTTCCTCCCAGAAGGAAAGAATTCTTTTTTCGGCTTCTTTGGGATCGTATTTTTTCTGAAATTCTGAAGGAAAGCTGTTTTGCTCTGTCATGTTTTTTGGATTTGATGTGTTCTATTTAAATCTTGGGGGTGTTTTGGCTTTGTCCGAACTTTCTTAAGTGTGTGTTCATTTCCTTTGTAATGGTCTTTGTTTTGTCGCAGTTTGTCGCTTGTTTTTTTCCTGAGAAAGAATTAGATTTAAGGGAGGGCAAGTTTCGGTCATCCTTTGAAACAAAAGCTCTAGAGATTTTTCTTGAAGCTTCACAGGACCTTCTTTCTTATCCTTCTTCTTTGAGATTTTCAAATGAATCTTGGAGAATTTCAGAAGCTTTTTTACTTCAATATGGGGAATCGAAGGGTTTTCTTCCTCGGAATGTTGTTTACAAGACTGAGCTTGGAAAGAGGAGTTTGATTCTTGAAATGCAGAACTTTTTTCTTCAATCTCAGATAAAAACGTCAATTCTAAATTCTCAGGCTTTTTCAACTCATATTACTTTAACTCGAAGATTTGGAATTCCTTATTCTACACAAATTGAAGCCTTAGGTGGTCCAAGTGTAATTTATTATCATCCTTTGGAGGTTGATCTTTTTTAGTTGCTTAGGAAAACAACGAATTTATAAAAGAGCTGTTTTTGTTTTTCACATGCTTAAGGTGCTTCGAGAATCAGAGTGGGACAGATTCTTTGAACGATATGGTGTGTATTTTCTTTTGGCTATTTTGTTTTATGCTTTTCTTCTTCGTGTTTTTTATTTGGTTAGTGAGTCTATGTGGATTGATGAGACTATTTCTGCTGTTGCTTCTCTTGGTATTTTGGAACATGGTGTTCCTGTTCTGGAATCTGGGAGTTGGTACGCCCGTTCTGAGCTGTTTCACTATGGGATGGCTTTTTTTATTTGGCTTTTAGGTGGGGATTTTGGTGCTCGCTTTTTGTCTGTTCTGTTTGGGGTGTTTACTGTTATTCTTGCATATCATTATGGAAAATCGTTTATTGGAAAAGGTTTTGGTGGACTTTGTTTTGCTCTTCTGATTACTTTGTCGACTCTTGAAATTATTTATTCAAAACAGGCACGTATGTACCAGGCTTTTCAGTTTTTCTATTTTCTTACTTTTTATCTTTTCTATCGTATTGTTATTCAAAGAAAGAGAGTTTTTTCTCGTTTGATTTTTGATTATGCTTTTTTGATTTTTTCTCTTGCTTTGACGACGCATTTGCACCTTCTTGGTTATGCTTTGATTCCTATTTTCTTAGGAGTTTATATTCTTCATAGATTTTCTTTTTCAAATATATTTTCACTTTTTAGGGATAAGATGTTTCTTGCTATGCTTTTTTTTGGCTTTGTTGCTGCTGGTTTTATTCTCTACAAAATCTTTGCTCTTTCGGCGTTTAGTGATCTGGACAGGGCTGTGTACTATGCTGGTCTGTATTCGGATTTTTATCTGCGTTATTTGGCTTTTGTTCTTTTTGCTGGTCTTGGTTTGCTTGTTGCTCTTTTTAGCAAGGAGTGGAAATTTCATTTGAGTTTTTTCATGCTTGTTGCTTTGCCGTACACTGGTATGTTTTTTCTTCAAAAGTTTGGTACGCGTTATGTGTACTTTGCTCTTTTTGGTCTTTTATTTTATGTTGCTTTTTTGTTTCACAAGCTTATGTTCAAGTATCTTATGTTGGCTGCTTTTCTTTTTTTTTATGCGGGCTCTTTATTTTCCTTTAATGGGATTGAAAAGGTGAATTATGATTCTTCTATGCCTTTTTCTGATTTTAAGGGGGCTTATGAGTTTGTCGATGGCAGCGAGTATTTGTCGAGTCTTCCTCTTGTTACGACTTGGACGCCTGCTGCTGTGTGGTATGGGAATGGCGCTCAATACTGGATTTATTACAAGGTTACAGGACAGACGACAGAGCTTTGGACGATTAACACAGATACGGGTATGGAGCGTTTTGCTAATGCTACTATTGTTAGGGAAATTGAGGATTTGCCGTGGGAGTTTACGTATGTCGTCGATGCTCAGGCGACAAGAAAATTGTCTCCTTCTATGTCTGAGTTTCTTGATAGCCATTGTTATTCTCATTTTATCTCGTATGAAATTGAGGTTCTTTCTTGTGTGAAATGATGTTTTTATACTTCTAAGAGTTTGATGCAGAGAAAGGGGGGGTGTTCTCTTTACTTTTCAAAATCTTTCTTTAGCGCAGTTTTTTAAAGCATTGTATCTTAGCTGGGTTTATGAAAATCATTATTTATGGAGCAGGTTTTATTGGAACACATCTAGAGAAGAATTTAGCAGCTGATCACGAGGTTGTTCTTCTTAAAACAAATATTACTTCAAAGGAAGATATTGAAAGGGATGTTGAAAACTTTGGCGCACAGGTCATTGTTAATTGTGCAGGAAAAACTGGTAAGCCAAATATTGACTGGTGTGAGGATCACAAAAAAGAAACTTTGGATTCTAATGTTTTGGGACCAATTGTTTTATCTGATATTTCCCAAGCTAAGGGAATTCGGCTTATTCATGTTAGTTCTGGATGTATTTATCAGGGAGATAATGGAGGAAAAGGTTTTTCAGAGTTAGATGCTCCTAATTTTTGTGGTTCTTTTTATTCTCGAACGAAAATCTGGGCAGAGGAGTATTTGGTTTCAAATCCTCATTCTTGTATTTTGCGTTTGCGTATGCCTATTACTGCTTATCCAAATCCTAAGAATTTTATTACTAAAATTGTTGGTTATGAAAAGGTTATTAGTGTTGAGAATTCTGTGACTATTATTGAAGACTTATTTAGGGTTATTAGGGTTGCTATTGAAAAAAATTTGTCTGGAGTTTACAATGTTACAAACCCTTATCCTATTACTCATAAGGAAATTCTTGATATGTACAAGGAAATTGTTGATCCTTCTTTTACGTATAATATTATGAGTTTGGAGGAACTTAAGAAGTATGCAAAGGCTCCGCGTTCAAATTGTGTTCTTAATACGGATAAACTTTCTCAGGTTATTCAACTTGATGATTCTAGGGTTGCTTTGCGAAAGGTTCTTGAGGAGTATAAACTTCATTTTAAAGAGATGCAGGGCAAGAAGGAAGGAATTAATGATTCTTGTTTTTGTGGATGAGAAAGGATTGAAGTTTAGGAAGTAGATTTTGTGTTCATAGCAAATCTTTATAATATCCTTTCTTTGTTTTTGATGTAATGAATAAAGTGAGGCTTGGAATTTTTTCAAGGAAAGCTCTTTCGCCTGTCGTTGCTAGTGTTTTGCTGATTGTCGTTGCGGTTTTGGCGAGTCTTGGTTTTCAGAGTTGGTATCAGGCTTTTTCTAGTTCTACACTTTCAAATGTCGACACACAAAGTTCTTCGAGTTCTTTTTCTGTTGAGGGTTTGTCGGGTGGAACTTTTTTTGTAAAGGGAAGTGCAAAGATTCAAAGTGTTTTTATTAATGGAAATGATTGCTTTGTCTCGGGTCTGACAAACAGTTCTTTGAATGTTTTGCCCATGAGTGATTGCACCGACGAAGGGAAGAATGAGATTGTCGTTGTGACAAATACGGGCATTTTTTCAAAGACGGAATATGTGAGTTCTTATGTGTATGAGAATCCTTGTCCGGATGGATATGTTGTCGTTCCTGGAAATGCTGAACTCGGCACACATAATTTTTGTGTGATGAAATATGAAGCAAAGGAGGATAGCTCTGGGGCATGTCCTGATGGAGAGAGTGTTAATTGTCCTGTTTCTGTTGCATCTGGATACCCTTGGAAATATATTACTTGGCAGGAAGCTCAACTTGAATGTGAGAGTTTGGGTCTTGAGTATCATTTGATTACAGAAGAAGAATGGCTTACGATTGCACATAATATTGAGTTTGTGGCGAGCAATTGGAATTCCTCTGTCGTTGGTACAGGTTTTTTGTATTCTGGTCATAATGATAACAACCCCACAAGCTCTCTTGTAGCTGACACTGACGACGGGAATGGCTATTTTGGAACAGGTAATTCTGCGGGTTCAAATCAAAGGAGAACGCTTTCTTTGTCGAATGGTGAGATTCTTTGGGATTTTGCCGGTAATGTTTGGGAATGGGTTAATACTAGTTTGCCTATTGCTTCGCGATACCATGGAGGAGATCAGACTTGGATGAGTTATAATAGTAATGATGGGACGGGAAAAGTTGCGAGTCTTGTTCCTTCTTTGAAACTTCCTTCTAATGGTTGGAATGCTAATAATGGGATGGGGAGGTATTATGATGGGCTTGACTTGGCTGGGGCATATAATAATGTGAATGAAGATCCGGATTTTTGTACTGGGCAGTGTTCGCCAACTGCTGTTTTTCTTCGAGGAGGTGACTGGGCAAATTCTGCTATTGCAGGAGTATTTGCTCTGCATTTGGATGGTGGTCTTTCATATTCAAATTCAGATAGAGGTTTTCGTTGTGTATACTCTTAGAGAATGGAGAGTAGGGAAGAGAGTCTGGTGAATATTTTTTTTAAATTATTTAGAATCTTGGCTATAGCACAGAATTCTTTTAATGCTACTTCCTTTTTGCACACCTAAGATTTATAAAATATTTTTGGAAGAAACTTTCATGAAACGTGAGCTTGAACATTTTCTTCATCGCCATCTTCGAGCGATTAATGATATTATGGTTTTGTTTGCTCTTATTTTTCTTGTCTATTCTACAACGGTTATTAGTGACCAGGGAATTTTTACGGATAAGTTGAATCAGATTTATTTTGTTCAGGAAAATAATGGGACGGACATTCAACAAAAGATTGATGACTGTCCTTCTTCGGGTTGTAAGATTGTTATTCCTTCAGGTACTTATTATGTTGATCAAATTCTCATTGACACGTCAAATATTACTTTGGAGGGGGCGGGTGATAGTACTCGTATTTTTTTGAAGGATGATTCAAACAAGGCAGCACTCAAACTTGAGGATGTTGAGCATGTTGTCGTGCGGCAGATGTACATTAATGGAAATGCTCCGAATAATCCTAAATCTCATGGTATTGAAATGAGGAGGGTAAATTATACGACTATTGAGTATGTGACGGTGGAGAATGTGAGTAATAAGGGAATTTATTTGTCTGGACATTCCGGTGGTACAGCAAATTACAATATTATTCAGCATAATGTTGTTCATGGTGCTGGAACAAATGGTATTGATTTGTACATTCGGGTGAATCATACAAAGGTTTACGATAATTATGTTTCTGATGTTGGATATGTTGGCATTTTGGGAATTCGGGATGTTCATCATAATATTTTTGAGAGTAATTATGTTTTTAGAACGTATAATGATGGTATTCAAATTAGGGGGCATGAGGATGCTGCTGAGAAGTCGACGTATAATGTGATTAAAGACAATTATGTGTATTATGCTGCTACTAATAATCTTGCTCAGGGAATTTTTGTTAATATGAATACGGAAAATACTTTGATTGATGGGAATTTTGTTTATGGTTCTGGTGCTAATGGTATTGAGACGACGGAGAATAGTTGGAATGTTTTTCTGACGGGAAACTATGTGTACAAATCTGGGCTGCATGCTTTTGAAAATCAAAAAAGTACGGGTGCTTTGGTTGGAAATTATGGCTCTGGTTCTGGTAGCACAGATTATGCTACGAGTAGTTTTATGAACATGTATTTTATGGGAAATGTTGAAGGTAGTACTGAGTCAGGAATTGTTTTTGATAGGGGTGATTCTGTTAGTTTGGATATAACTGTTAAGAATGCTGAGAAAGCGGCGGACGAGGAATTTCTTGATTCTCTTCAGGCTTTAGAAGCTAAATTTATTTCGGCAGATGTTCTTTCGAGCGTTGATCCTTTGTCGTCTCTTGTTCTTCCTGATGCGCTTTCTGATGGGGAGGGTGTTGTTGTTTGTGTGAAGCCAGATAAAACTCTTGGTGTTTGCAGTTCTGTTCCGAGTGAGAATCAGACTTGTGTGTGTGGGTGATCTTCTTGAAAAATGTTTTCATTTTTTCTTTTTAGAACTTTGAAGTTTTTTCTTTCTCTGTTGTTGTCTTTTTTCTTAGTTCTTTCTTTTGTGTATGCGGATGTGCAGTTTGAAAGGGATGCTGTTCTTTTAGCTTCGTCGTCACTTGCTACTATGAGCTTTTCTTTGGGTGATTTTAGGGCTGGTGTTCTTAGAATTGACGAGAATACTATTTATCTTGAAAATATTACTTTTAGTTATAACAACGCTAGTTTTTTTCTTTCTGCTTATAATTGGGGCCGTGCTAAGGAGAATTTAGATTCTTCTCACTTTCCTCATCTTGTTGCTAGGGAGGGGAGAATGTTTGTTTTCGAGTCTAATTTAACTTTTGATGTGCAAGGTGATTTTGTTTTGTACGGGGAAGATTTTTCGTCTGTTCAGAGTCTTGTTTTTTCTTCTTCAAAGGGTGACTTGTCTTTTACGAACGATGATTTTCTTCTTTCTTCTGATTCTTTGACGCTTACTAATCTTTCTTTTGCAAAGGGTTTCGAGCAGTTTTCTTTTGTTCTTCTTTCTAATTCTTCTCTTAGCTCTGAGTCTCCGATTGAGAATGTTTCTCCTGTTGTGAATGAGACTTCTGCTTTGAATGTTAGTGTTGAAAATAGTAGTTCAGTTCTTGTGAATGAAAGTTCTTCTTCTGAACTTATTGTAAATACAAGTGCTGGAGATGTGAATGAGTCTGTTTCGACAAATGAAAGTGTTGGGTCTGTGAGTGTTTCTGATTCTAGTAGTATTTCCTCTGTTTCTTCTTCCTCGTCTTCTTCTGGTGGCGGGGGAGGCAGTAGTTCTCCTAGTACAACAACAAGTGTTTCTTCTGTTTCAGACTCTGAACGTGCTTCTTCTGTGGAAGGTTCTTCTGGAAGTGAATCATCTTTGACGCAAGTTCTTGAGGCTGTTATTTCTGCAACTGAAAATACTACTGATAGCTTGAAGACAAAGGAGTTGAGTTGTATTCCTCTTTACGAATATTCTTCTTGGAGTTTGTGTAATAATCATTTGCAGACTCGGGAGGTTGTTGATCTTAATGGTTGTTATGAGGCTAAGACTATTACTAGGGGGTGTGATTTGAATCAGAGTGAATATGATACTTTGCTTGCTTCTGCTGAACCTGTTGCTCTTACTCAGGTTAGTGAGAGACGTTTTATTGCAAATTTGTCGTCTGAGCATTCAGGGATTTTGTTAGCGGATTCTTTTCTTTCTCTTAATGGATCTTCCTCTTCTCAGGGTGATGGTGGCTCTGTTGGCGGTGAGAGTGGTAGTGGACATTCTTCTTCGCAGAGTCTTGTCTTAAAGGAGGAACTTCCTACTTCTGTTATTATTGAGGATAGTGTGACGGGAATTGAATATTATGCGAAGCTTGTTAAGACAGAAGATCAGTATGGTAGAGTTTTGAACTATTACACTTTGGAAGATGTTGATGAAGATCTTTTGAAAAGTGGCATTTTGAAAGCAGAGGGTTTGGATGAGTTTACTTTTACTGAGAGGGCAGCTCTTGGAACTTTACAGCTTCTTGAAAATCCTGCTTTTAAGATTTCTTTTTTTGTGCTTTTGTTTGTTCTTGTTTTTGTTCTGCTTTTTGCTTTTTCTTTGTATTTTTCTCGTGTTCATCATTTTCATCTTCCTTCTCATTTTCAGGCTTTTTTTGCTCCGAAAGAGTTTTTGGAAAAAATGGGGAGGGGTTTGAGAGGTATTTCTTTTGGAACTTTGCACCATGTTGGAGGTGAGGATCTGTTTTTTTTCAAGCGGAAAAAGGAGAAATATTCACAATCTTTGAAGCATGTGAATCCTTTGGCATCGCATTTTACGCTTACACGTGAGTCTGGTTCTTCTGATTTCTTTCAGAAAAAGGAAGAGTAGTTTTGGGGTTTTTTTCCTTTTTCTAGGGAAAAACCATTTAATGTTTCTTTGATTTCCACCTTTAATTATGGTTTTGAAGACGAATTTTCTTGCAAGAATTTTGCTTTATGTTTCTCTTATGCTTTTTTTTCTTTCTTTAGTTTTTCCTTTTTCGAAACTTTTTTTCTTCCTTCCTTTTTCTCTGTTTTTTTCTCTTCTTGTGTTGTATTTTTCTTTTGCTGAGTGGTTTTTTCTTGGGCTTTCTTTTTTGTTTCTTTTTTTCTTTTTTTTCTTTAATCTTAATTATATTGCTTTTTTTGTTTTTCTTTTTTTCTTGTCTTTTGTCTTTGCTCTTTTTTTAAAAGGAAAATCTATTTCTCCTTCTTTGTATGTTCTTTTTCCTCTTCTTCTCTTTTTACATATTCTTTTTCTGCACTTTCTGCCTTTTTCGCATGAAGATGTCTTTTTTTTAGATATTGGTTCTTCTTCTGATTTTACTTCTGGGAGTATTTTCTTGAGGGATCCTTCTTCTGTTCTTGGCGAGAGACAAAGGTATGGGAATGAGACCTGGCGGGAATTTGTCGATGATGGTGAGGTGGATATTGTTTTTTCTCCTTCTTTTTCTGTTTCTCGTTCTCGGGCAGATTTAACTCTGGAATATGAAAGTTCTGGTGAGATATATGTTAATGATGAGTTGTTTTATGATCCTGCTTGGGAGAATGAGCTTGATTTTGTCGATTCTGCTGTGAATAATGTGAGTGTGTATTCTGATTCGTCTTCTTTTTTGGTGAATAGTTCTTCTTTGGAAGAGTTTCTTTTTTCTTTGTACCCGAATGGGATTGCTTGTTTTGATTATACTGGAGAGTACACTGATCTTCAAGAGAAACTCACTTTGCGTTATGCTCACTCTTTGAATACTCTTTCTTTGTACCCTGATTTTGACAATAGTACTCATGTTGTTGATACTTTTTTTAGGGGTGATACTGTTTTTGCAGGTTTGTACTCGAAAGTGCTTGTTCTTGATTTTGATAAGCAGGACTTGAATAAGTATGAGGGGAGTGATGATGTGTCTGTTCTTGTTCGTGATTTTTCGGGTACTCTTATTGCACATTACTCTTTTCCTGACGATGGCGAGGTGGGTGTTGGGGAAAAGGGAGATTTACAATCCTTTCATTTGGCGCTGGATTTGGAAAATGATGGAATTTATACCTTAGAATTTGTGCAAAACTCTTCAAATGTGGGGTCTGATTTTTATGTGTACAATGTTAGTGTGAACACGAATAAATTTGTCTCTGTTGGAACTATTTTGCCTATGCGTTCTTGTACTTTGTATTTTGAAAGAGCTAAAAACGTGTCTCTTTATTTTTGGACTGCTGGAAAGGAACAGACACTTGTTTTTGGTAATTCTTCTTTTTTTGATATTAAGGCAAGTGATAGGGGACAGGATGTTCTTTTGCCTTTGGAGAATTATTCTTCTCTCTTCTTGGAGAAAGGGAATGTTGTTTTAAAGACGAACTCTTCTTTTGCGTACTGGGAGGGTGGGTGGTTTGTGAGTGATTTGAGTCCTCAACTCTTTATTTCTCGTAGTCCTTCTGTACAAAGAAGCAATTCTGTGTCTTTGTCTGGGACTGATCTTATAAGGGTAAAAGCTAAAAATGGCACTCGATTACTTTCTGCAAGGGTGTCTGTCGATTATGGGTAAAAATTCAGTCTCAAAGCAGGAAACAGGGGGAAATCATGCTGGTTTTTTTATCTCTTTGTACTTACTTGTTTTATCGCTTTTTCTTATGATCTTGGATTACTTTGATTTTCTTCATATTGATTCTTCTTTTAGTATCACTCTTCTTTCTGCAGCTTCTAGTCTTTCTTTTTGCTATTTTGCTTATTATAGTTATACGAGAGGTGATTTTAGGGAACAGAGTTCGTATTACCCTTTGATTTTTCTTCTTTTACTTGTTCTTTTAGTTGTGAATCGTTTTCTTTCTTTTGGTTTTATTGACACATACTCTTCTTCTTTTTACTTTCTGATGATTTTTTTTGGTCTGCTTACTTTGGCGCTGTCTCTTTATGATAGGGAGCTGCGAACTTTGTCGGCTGCACGTTCAAAGGAGGGAAAGAGAAAAAAGAGTGAGGGTTCTAGTGATGGTGAGAAATCTCTTTCTTTTTTTGAAAGGGTGCGTTCTGAGAAGTTTTTTTATTTTGTTTTATTTCATATTGTTCTTATTGCTTTTCTTCTTCGTCTTTATCAGCTTGGAAAACTTGGAATTACTTTTGATGAGGGCATTGTCTATATGGTGACGGAAATGATTTTAGAGAAGGGTATTCCTCAATTTCCTACGGGTTTCTTGTATTTGCGTGGTTTGCCTTATACGTATGTTACTGCTTTTTTTTCTTTGATTTTTGGTCTTTCTGAGTTTACGTTGCGTCTTGTGAGTGTTCTTAGTTTTATGGCTGCTCTTGTGTATATTATTAGAATTTTCAGGTTGTTTCGTGTTGATTCTGTTTTGATTTTGTCGGCGGCAACTTTTCTAAGTTTTCATTACTGGACTCTTTCTTTGTCGCGCTGGGGAAGAATGTATATGTTTGCGATTGCTCTTTCTCTCATTGCTCTTTTTTATTTCTTGAGGTATGTTCGTGAGAAAAAAACAGGGGATTTATTTTGGTATGTTCTTTTTGCGGCTTTGGCTTTTGGTTCTCATAATTCTGGACTTATTGTTCTTCTTTTTATTCCTGCTTATCTTCTTGTTACTTATGCTCATTATTTGAAGGGTTCTTTTTCTAAATTTTTTCAGAAGGATTTGTATGTTCGTGAATACAAGATCTTGCTTGCTTTTGTTGTGCTTTCTTTGCTTCGTTATGGTTTTTCTTTTCTTGCTCAGTTTGGTCAGGGTGTTGTTTCTTTGGATGGTGATGCTGATGAGGTTTCTTTTTTTCAGAGTTTAACAACTTCTTTTCATTTGACTTTGCATCTTAATGATGCTGTTTTGCAGGTTCTTCAATCGTATTTTTTCTATTTTTTTCCTTTTCTTATTTTGGGAGTTTTTCTTCTTTTTAGAAGGGATTTTGAAACTGAAAAAAAGGTTGTTTTACTTAGTACTCTTCTTGTTTTGGTAGCTAGTTTTTTCAATGATGACCCTTACTTTGTCGGCGGGAGGATTATTTTTTTTCAGTTCTTTTTTCTTTTACTTAGTGTAGTCTTTGTTTTTGATGCTTTTAGACCTTTTTTGAAGAGAGTTTTTTCTTTTTATCTTCTTGTTCTTCTTCTTTTGTATCAGGGGTTTTCTTTTCCTTTGTTGAGCTATGGTGATAGTGTTGAGACGGAATTTTCTCCTTCACATGTTGTAAGCTTTTACCCTGATAACAAGAATCCAACGGTTGAACTGTCGAAGATTATTCGTTCTGATGATATTGTTTTGTTTTATGGATATCCTGTTAGAAGTTATCCTTATTTAGACGGTATTTCTCCGGACCAGATTTATGCTGTTGCAAAGGGCGACTCAACTGAAAAGATGGATCCTTATCTTGGAAATCATAAGGTGTATAGTGAGGATGAAATTCGTTCTTTAATTGAAGCTAATAGGGATAAAAATATTTACATTGTTTCTACGTTTTCTGTTCTTTCTGGTAAGGAGAAATATTTGAATCACTTCAAAGCTTCGTATTATACTCGTATTCTTGATTTGTACAAGCCTGAGCTTTTGTACACTGGTGAAGATGGGGTTTCGAAACTTTATCTTATTCCACAAAGCAAATAAAAGGTGTCAGTGTGAGGTTCATATGAAAAGGATTGTTCTTGGTCTTTGGTCTTCTCGGGCTGCTCTTCTTTTTTTTTCTCTCAAGCTTTTTGGAGAGGGTTTGTATTATGTTCTTCCTCTTTTTATTGCTTATGTTCTTAGTCCTGAACTTTTCACGAGCTTTACTTTGGCGCAGATGCTTGTTGTGCTTTGGGCTACTTTGACTTTTGGTATTTTTCAAACTCCTCTTATTGTGAAGGGTGTTAAGGAATCTTCTTTGCAGGACCATATTCGGGCTAGTTTTACGACTGTTCTTGTGCTTTTTTTTGTGAGTTTGTTTTTGGGTTTTTTTGTTTTGTTTTTCTGTAGGGGTTTGATTTTAGATTTTACGCTTCTTCCTTTGTCGGACTTGCTTTCTCTGCTTGCTTTTCTGTTTGGTCTTTTGCTTAAGCGTTTTGTCGACGGAGTTTTTCTGGCGCTGTCTTTGAAGCTGCGCAATGCTTGGTATGATGTGCTGACGGGTTTTTTCTCTTTTGTTTTTCTTGGAATTTGCTTTTTGTTTTTTGGTTCTTTGACTTTGTCTCAAGTTTTTTTCTCGTACTTCTTTTCTTCGTTTTTTGCTCTTCTTTTTTTCCTTCCTTTTCTTCCTTACAAAAAACTTTTTCCTTTGTCTTTTGATAGGGAGATTTTCTCTTCGCTTTTTTGTTGGGGTTTGTGGCAGGTGTCTGGGCTTGTTGCGGTGTATTTTATTAATTGGGGGGATACTTTTGTTCTGCGTTTTTTCTCTTCTGTTCAGGAGATTGCGACGTATGCTTTGGCCTATTCTTTTTTCAAGGCTTTTATTGGCTCGTCTTTGCTCATAAATACGTATTATCTTCCTTCTCTTACGAAAGCTTTTGAGCATAAGCAAACAAAATTTTTCTCGAAGTATTTGGGGCAAACTCGTAGATTTGTTTTTTTTGTTTCTTTGGTTGGAATTTTACTTTTAGGGCTGTTTGTTTTCTTTTTTGCTGATTTATTTTACAAGAATTATGAGGGGGTTGGGCTTATTTTTGTCGTGCTTCTTGCGGCAATGCCTTTTAGGATGTGGACTATTTTTTATCTTCCTCTTTTCAATGCTTCTGAGTCTTATGCTTATTTGAATTTAGCAAATGTTGTTCATGTTTTTTGCAATATTATTCTGGATATTCTTTTTGTTTTTTCCTTTGGTGTTTTAGGTGTTGCTTTAGCAACAACGTTGTCGTACATTCTTCGCTCTGTCGCTGACGAAGTGTATTATCGTCGGAAATTGTCGGGGATTATTTTTTCCGACAAGTGATGAAGTAGTGTTTTTTGTTGAAGAAGATGCTTCCTTTTTTTTCTATTTCAAAACCTATCTTTTTGAGGTCTTTGAGTATTCGTCTTTTTGGGAAATTTTTTCTTCCTAGTTCCCAGTAGTGCTGTTTGTTTCCGGAATTTGCTTTTAGCCAGAAGTTTGGAAGACGGAGCTGGAGATTTGGCGTTTTGTCGAAGAAGGGGAGTCCGACGTAGAAGTTTACTCCGAAGTAGATACAGGAATATGGTACAGAAAGGAGGAGGTACTTTTTTGTTACTCTGTGAAGTTCTTGGAGTGCTTTGAGACTTTCTTCGTAGGGAAGGTGTTCTAGGATTTGGAAGGCACAGACAATGTCAAACTCTTCATCGGAACAAGGAAGCTTTCGTATGTCGGCTAGTATGTCGGGGTGAACGTTTTCGTCAAAGTCTGCTGTCTTTATGTCCACTTTTTTCTCTTTGAGATAAGAAGCAAACACTTGTGAGCCGGCGCCAATCTCGAGGACTTTGTCGGCTGGCTTGTATATCCTGAAGAGAAGTTCTAATTGTTTGTGGTAGGAGGCAAATCTTTGTGCTGTGTCGTATGTTTGCAGTGTGTAGTGTTTTTCTGCCTCTACTTGTGTCATTTGATTGCAATGATTTCTTTTCTTATAAACTTGTGTTTATTCTTTGGTAGTTTTTTGTAAAAAAATGGGCACTTTTTTTGATCTTCTCCTTTGTGTTTGGATTGATTTCTTAGCTAGGTATTATATCTTGCAGTTCTGCTGCGACCACTGTAGTTTGGAGTAAAGAAATTGTGTCTTGAAAATTGTCGTAGTACCCCGAAGCTCTGCTCCGTTTGGGATAGGCACATTTTAGCGATTTCTTTACTTTTTCTTCATAACGTTTATAAATTTATTTGTTAGCTTTCTTGTATGGTCTTTGAAAAAATCAGAGAAGCACTTTCGCCAAGTGATGAAAAATACGAGGTTCTTTACTATAGGTATTCGAAGCTTAAGCTTGAAAATCAACATCTTAAGGAAAAAATGATTACGGACTCGCGAGTTTTTCGAGAGGATTTAAGCAAAGGGGTTGCTCTTGATCTTATTAAGCTGTATGAGCATGTTGAGGTTGCAAAGCAGGATAGTTTTAAGGTGAAGGCAACGGATAAGGATGTGCAGCGTTTGATGGTAGATTTGAATACTGTTGAGCGTGAACTTCGGGCTTTTATGAAAAAATTTTCTTTGGAAGAGATTTCTGCGGGGGAACGATTTTTTGATCCGGAATTGCATGAGGTGGCTTCGTATGAGGATGCTAAGGGAATGACAAAAGGTATTATTCTTAACACTGTTCGAAAGGGATTTAGGTATAAGGGTAAGATCATTAAGAGGCCAAAGGTTTTGGTCACGAAGTGAGGTTTTTCATGGATAGGCATCAAAGACTTTTTGTCCATAGTCTTTTTTTGCTTTTCTTTTTAGGCTCTTCTCTTTTTTTTCTGTTTTTTTCTTTGTTTTTTTATCCTGCTCAGGGTTTGTTCATTGCTTCTCTTTTTGTTCTTTTACTTTTTCTTTTGGGCTTGCTTTTGGCTAAGAATATTTTTCAAGAATATGCTTCTTTGTTTTTGAGAACTTCTTTTTCTCATGCTGCTTTTTCTTTAGCTCTTTTTTATCTTGTCTTTGTTCTTGTTTTTTGTAGTTACTTTTTTTTTAGCTCTGCTCAGTTCTCTTTTGAGCAAGATGCTCCGCTCTCTTTTTCTTCTTCTACGAAATCCTTTTATATTAATTCTTCGCAGTTTTCTGAGGATAATTTTTCTTTGAAGATTGATGATGTTCTTTTTCGAGATGCTGATGCTGATGGATTTCTTGAAAAGGGAGAGCAGATTTTTGTTTTTGTTCGTTTGAATGATTTTTCTTTGGTTTCTCTTAAGGATGTCACTCTTATTTTGAGGGGACATTTTGGTGTTCAGAGTCTTCATTATGCTTTTGCTAAGGATGCTTCTGTTTCCAAGTATCTCTCTTCTCAAGTTTCTGGTTCGAGCGTTTATAGAGAAGGTTTTGTTCGTCTGGATGATTCTGTCGCTTTGCGTTTTGTGTATGGTGGTGAGGGGGTTTCTCGTTCTTTACGAAAAGGTGACGTGCTTGATTTCTTTTTACAAGCAAGTGATGGTAGTTATTCCCTTAAGTCTGTACGCTTTGAATAGGGATGGTGAATGGCGAGTCTTGAGTTTGGAAAGGATTAAAAAGGGCTCTTTGAAGCAGGAGGTATGGTAGAGAGTGAAGCTTTTCTTGAGGGGCAAGATTATTTATGTAATTTTTATAGGTACAAACTTTATGATAAGGAAACAAAACATTATCTTTTGACTACTGATGACGGGGCTTTTAGTTTTTTGAGTTCTAGCGCTTTTAGGCAATTACGACGTGGGAAGATTCAAGACAAAGAAATTTTTGAACAACTTGTGAGTAGGGGACTTATTCTTACTTCGGATAATATTTCTCATGTTGTTGCAAAGACTGCTCAGCGTTATGCTTTTCTTTCAAATGGGACGAGTTTGCATATTGTTATTCCGACGAGTCGTTGCAATCTTGGTTGTTCGTACTGTTTTGCGTCGCCAGACAGAATTGATGCTGATAGGGAAAAAACTGATTTGACTCCTGAAACTGCTTTGAAAATTATTGATTTTATTATGTCTTCTCCTGCTAAGGCTGCAACTATTGAGTTTCAGGGGGGTGAGGCTTTGGCGCGCTTTGATTTGCTTCAACTTATGACGAAAAGGGCGAGGGAGTTGAATCTTGTTGCGAAAAAAGTTTTGCGTATTACTCTTGTGACAAATCTTGTTTTGATGACGGAGAGTATGGCGGCTTGGCTTATTGACAATGATGTTTCGATTTGTACTTCTTTTGATGGTCCAAAGCAGGTGCACGACAAAAACAGGGTTGTTCGTCTGAAGGAAAGGGATGATATTGGTACGTATGATACTGTTTCTCGTTGGATTTTCAAGTTGCAGAATATGTACAAAGAAAGGGGTTTGTCTGGTGAAGTTGGGGCTATTATGACGACGTCTCGTTATTCTCTTCCTTACTACAAGGAAATTATTGACGAGTATATTGCTCATAATTTGTCGGTCATTGATCTTCGTTCTTTGACGTATGTTGGCGAGGCTACAAAAAAGGAACATGCTGATTTGTTGTATGAGCAGGGCGAGTTTATTGAGTTTTACAAAAAGGCTCTTGCTTATCTTCGTGAACTTAATGAACGTGGAAATCCTATTTTTGACAGGCTTGAGAGAATGTTTGAGACGAAGGTTTTAGAGAATAAACCTACGTACCATGCTGATTATGAGTCTCCGTGTGGCGCTGCAACTGGGCAGATAACTTATCATTCAAATGGAGATATTTACACGTGCCATGAGGCTTTGGGTAGGGATGAGTTTAAGATTGGCAATGTGTATGGGGATTCTTGGAGGGATATTTTTGGAAAACCTCAGACAGCAAAGGCTATTCTTAATTCTATGCTTGAACAAAATGTGCTTTGTGACCGCTGCGTGTACAAGCCTTATTGTGGGACGTGCATGGTTGAGAATTTTTATCATTTCAAAAAGTTTCATTATTATCCGACGAAAACTTTCAAACATCATGAAACGCAATTTCATGCGAATAGATTGTTTGACTCTGTTTTTGAAGATGTGAAGCGAGCCTTGTAATTTTTTTATGTTCCCTTTGGTTGGAGTTTTATATCTTGTAACTTTTGCTTGCTTTAGCAGTATCTCTTCTGTTGAAGAACGATTAACTGGGATGACGTTCCCGGAGCCAACCTCATCAACGACTTAGACCTCAAACTCCTCTCACCATCCGGACAAACATTCTATCCCTGGACACTCGACCCGAACACACCAGCACGAGAAGCTTGGCGTAACGAAAGCGACCACCTAATACTGTCGAGCAAGTGTACGTGAATGGGAGCGAAATCGAGTCCGGGCAGTGACTCGTTGTTGTGAGTGCAAGCGACTGTAACGCTTTGGACTGTCCGCAAAAGTACAGCCTCGCAAGCGAAGAAGAACTTAGTGAAACTTAGGTAAAAATTATTTTTTAGATCTTTTATATTCATAATATGAATATCCAAAATAAAGGATTAGTAATATTATAACAGTTACTGGGAGGTATAGGATATTTTTTTCAAACCAATTATGTGAACATATTATACCTTCCATTTGGTTACATCCTGGTAATTCGGGAATCAATACTCCTGTAATAATAAAAGACTTATAAATTAAGAAACTTATTATTGGAGATAACAGAACTGTAATTAATATTTTTTTTTTATTTGGTTTTAAACTTAATTCCATAGATTATTATTATTTATTTAGTTTATAAATACTTTACTTACTCTAAAAATACATTTATCACTTAGAATGAATTATAAATTTTTAACTTAAAAGATTTTTTTTTCTCTAAAAATTAAATGAAAAATATAAGTAAACTCTTAATATTAATTTTCTTAACAAACATGAGTGCAATTTTTGCATTTAATAGTTCATCAAATGAATCAAACAATAGTTCAATATTAATTCAAGAAAAATTATTGAATATTTCATCTAATGTGACAGTGGAAGAAGTTACTCTCTACAAAAATGAGGAAACTAAAGAGATTAAATTTATAGATGTAAAATACAAACCTATAACATCTGAAATAGACTCTAGTCTCAAAGCTAAAAGTAAGTCTCTAAATAAGGGAGAAAAAATATATTCTATTTTACAATTCAATAAAAATCCTTCTAAGGAAGAAATTAAAGGGTAAAGAAATCGCTAAAATGTGCCTATCCCAATCGGAGCAGAGCTCCTGGGCATTACGGCAGTTTTCAAGACGCGACTTCTAACTCCCAGCTGGGTGGTCGCAGCAGAGCTGCGGGGTATAATACCCAGCTAAGGAATTAAAAAACGAAGGAATCGAGTTACTAGGTTACATATCATCAAACACTTGGTACGTTTCAATTAGTCAAGATTTAGATAATATTTTCACAACTAACGATGGTGGAGATGGGAAACTAAATTCTAATAACTTTAATGACAAGTATTTAGTTAGAAGTCTTGATGAAATCAAACCTGAATACAAACAATCTAAATATATTCGAGAGAACAAAATTGGAACTTGGGGAAAAGATGAGGACGGAAATGTTTACTTAGTTGTTCAGTTTCATAGAGACATTAGTCTTGATAAAGCAGAAAATTTGATGAATAAAAAAGGTTTTGAAGTAGTATCTGAAATAGGAACGTTAAATACCTTAGTTGTAAAATTAGGCGGGGGTGAAAATAATGAATAAAAAAAAAGTCGCAATAGTTTGTGGAATAATTGTTTTAGCATTTTGGAGCTTCTTATGCAACTTGTAAGAGCATAAATAACGGTTCTAAATGTGTAAATAATAAATGTACTATAATTTCTTATGGTGGTGAAAACTAATGAAATTTCTAGTTTTTACCATATTGATATTTTTTTCAAGTTTAAATCTTATATATTCTATTGATAGTACAGTTCAAGAGAAATTAGATATATTAACGAATTTAGACGAAGTTAAGTGGATTGAGACAATACCTCCTCCAGCTGAAGAAAAACTAATTTCCTATTTCGAGTTTTTTTTACTTTTCTTTTACTCCAAAAAGATTCCGGAGTTTTCTTCTCATTCTTGCTCGTGAAATGTTTGCAATTTTTGAATCGGTTATGGCTTTGTTGTATGTACTTGCTTTTATTTCTGGTAAAAGATTAATGAATTTACTCATAGCTGCGTAATAGAGAGGAAAGAAAAGACAGTAAAATAAAAGTACTTTGAAGGTGTAGAGTGTTGGTATGTACACCATTGTTGTGAAATAGAGCAGTGTGTAGGTTACTACTCTAATTCTTCCGTATTTTACTGCAAATTTTCCGGTTTTGAATCCTGAGGCGATAATGAGGTATCCATATATAATGGCCATAAAGGAAAACAGTGTTTGGGAAAGTTGGAAACTGTGTGGGACGCCTTCTCTTGAAAAAATTATTTGGAGCCAAGAAAATGCAGAAAATATGATGAAGGTTCCATTTGTGATGGCATTTCCGATTGAGGTTCCTTTTGCTTCTTGATATTTGTCTGTAATTATGCCGATGAAAAAAATGGGGATGATGATCCAAAATATTCCGCTGTCGAGAGCGTGCAAAAGTGCATAGCTTGCTTCTAGGAAGAATTCAGACATGGAGAATTGTTTTTTTGTTGATATAAAAGTGCTTAACAAAACTTAGAAGTAATAAATTCTTTTAATGTCCTTTGAATTTTTTTCCTCTTAGTCCGTCCCAGAGTGCTCGATAATAATATTTCATGAGGGGGAGTTTTTTTGCTTTTGCAAATTTGGCTGCTTTTATTGTATGGGAGTATGTTGCCATTCTTGTGAAAAGGAGGAGTGTTTTTAGTGTGCCGTTGTATTTTTTTGCCATGAGGAGTTGGTTGCGTGTGAGGTAGTATGTTACGATTGGTGAAATTTTTCCTCCTGAGCTTTGGTGTACTTTGTGCCAGACGACAGATTTTGGGGAGTACCAGATAGAATATCCTTTTTCTTTTGCGAAAAGACAAAGGTCTGACTCTTCGTTATAGATGAAGTATCCTTCGTCATATTTTCCTCCGTACTCTTTGAGGAGTTTGCAATCGAGGAGCATGGATGTGCCAACTGCTAGTTCTAATTCTTGTTCTTCGTTGAATTCTGGAGCGTCTTCTTTATTCATTCCAAATGGGGGGCCGGCACACCAAAGTTTTGAAAAGGTTTTGAAGCCTCCTGCGTACCAGAGAATATCTTTTCTTCCTTTGACGTCGTAGTAATAGATCTTTGATGAAATTATTCCTGCTCCTTTGTGGCGTTTTGCTGTTGCTAGGAGTTCGCTTAGAAAATCTGCTTTGACGATTAAATCATTATTGAGGAAAAGAACGTAGTCTGAGAGATTTTCAGTTGTTACGATGTCTAAGAGAACGTTGCAGCCTGCGCCAAAGCCTTCATTTTTGTCGTGACGGACAAAGAGAATTTTTGAGGAACTTTTTACTTCGTTGAATTTTTTCTTCTTGGTCCAGAATGTCTTACTTTTTAGCTCTGAAGATGCAACATTGAGTACGTGGAGTTTTTTTTGTGTGCTGAACCACTTTTCTAGTTCTGTCACGCTTTCGTTTGATGAGCCATTGTCGATGAGAAGAACTTCAAAATTTGGGTAGTCGTTTTTGAGTAGTGTTTCTAGGCACTCTATGCTTTCTTTGTACAGGTTCCAATTTAGGATGATGATGCTGATTTTTGGCGCTGCTGTTTTCTTTTTTTCCATTGTTTTTACTTTCCTTGTTGCTTTGGTTTTTTAGCGTTTTGTTTATTTACGGATAATCTTTGGCGTACCTGTCTGCAAAGTCATAAAGTTGCTGTTGTTGGGTCTTTCTTTTTTTGTTTGTTGCTTCGGGATTTTTTTGTTCTTCTGCTTTGATTCCTTCATCACAGTGGTAAGCAATTCTTAGGGGATTAATACTCATTTCTAATGCTGCCGCTCGTGCTGCTAGGAATTCTTTGTCTCCTAGTGTTTGGAGGTCGGGATTGTTTTCTTCTCCTATTTTTTTCAGAAATGCTTTGTACTTTTGCATTTGCTCAAGTACAAAAGCTAGTCTTCCAACAAAGGGGCCGAAAAGAGGATCTGAACCGTTTGGAAGCCCTAGTTTCTCCATGAGGTACTGATTAGTTTTCATTTCTTTTTCAATTTGTTCTTTGGGATAGCTTGCAAGACTTTGTGCGTTCCTTGCTAATGGGAGGTATGAGGCGTTTTCATTTGCTTGAAGTTCTCTTATACCTTCTTCTAGGCCCATAACTATACCTGCTTTATTTCCTTCTGTCCATGCAACAATTATTTCTTCGTTCCCTGTTTTATTATACAAAGCTTCAATTGCTGCTAGTCTCTGTTCATATCTTGAACTTATGTTTCCAAATGTGAAAATTCCTCCTTCTTCTTGAACCAGTTTTTCTAAACCTTGGGCTGCTGCTCTGTCTCCTCCGCAATACAGTGAAACAGGTATTCCTCTGTTTGTTGCTTCTTGTACTAGGTCTTCTGTTAATTTTCTATTTCTGTCTGCGAGTGCATTTAGTCCTTCTTGGAGGGTGTATGCGGTTGTTATGATTGCTGAATTCATTTTTGGAAGAGGGGGTATTTGTTTTTATTTAATTTCTCCTTTTTTTAGGAGTTCGTCTTGTTCGCGTCTGAGCATGACAAGTACATTCTCTTCTAGCTCTACTTTGTCGTAGCTTATGGGTTCGTCTTGTGCTAGGTCTTCTTTTAGAGTGGCAAAGGGAATGAGTCCCATGGGAAGAGTGTTTTCTTGCTGGAGTATTGTGTTTTTTTGGATTCTTCCGTAGCAGTCAAATCCTCCGATATCGTCGAGTTTTTGACCTGCTTGTAAGTCTCTTTTTGCGTATGTTGCTACGTCAAGTGTCCATGTTCTTGGTACGAGAAGTGGTGTTTTGTACAGAAGCGCTTGAAGTATGGTGAGGGGAACTTCAAAGTAGCAAAGGTGGTGGTCTCTGAAAAAAAGGTAAAGTGGGCCTTCTCCTTTTTTGAGATATTTTAGGTCGTATTGTTCTTCTTCTCCTTCTCTGTGTGCTAGGACAAAGACTCCTGCTCCTTGGTCTGTGCCGTTTATGCCCATAACAAAGTCAACGTAGCAATTTTCGTCGAGAAGATTTTCTTTGGCGAAGTGGCTTACTATGTCGTGGCGAGATGGAACTTTTGGTCCTATCATTCCTTCTTTTAGGATGTCCATTGCATAGGCATTTCCTATGACGACGCTTTCAAAGGATTGTTTTGAACCGTCTGCAAAGGAACAGATTTTTACGGGGTCTTGTCCTTTTGGTACAAATGGCATAACTCCTTTGGGGTTTTGATGTTCGTCTAGGAATCCTTTGCAGCTGCCGACAACTTTAGGTTTGAACCCGAAAAGTTTTACTTCCTCAATCATTCTTGCAAGGACGCCTGGCTGATCTCCGTCGACGTTTGAGTATAGGACTCCTGCTTCTCTTGCTTTTTTTGCGAGGATGAGTCCGACTGTTGCATCCATCTCTGAGTTGACGGTTAGAAAATCTATGCCAGCGTCAAAGGAAAAAAGTGCAGATTCTGTTCCTGCTAATAGGGAGCCTGTCGATTCAAAAATGAGGTCTATATCTTCTAGGTCTTTTATGAGGGATAAGTTTGAAGAGATGGTGATTTGACCTTTTTCTCTGGCTTCTTTTATTTCCTGGCTTGTTTGTGCGATAGTTATTTTTTCCTCGGGAATTCCATTTTTACGGAGAATGTTTCTTGCGCGTTCTGTGCTTCTATTGAAAATTATTGGAACTTCAAAAAAATCGAAACGAAGGAGTTCTTTGTACAGGCCCGAACCGAACCAGCCGCAACCTACTAGTGCAATCTTAAATTTTTTATTTCTTTTCTTTGCTTCATTGAATAATTGGTTTGGAATCATTTATTATTTTTATTTTGGTAAGACCTAAAATAATTTAAAGGTTTTGAAAAAGGCTTAGGGTTCTTCGTCAAGTGAAAAAAGTTGTTTTGCAATGTGTTTGGCGTTAAATTCTACAAAATCTTCGTATTTTTGTCCTACTCCTAGAAAATATATGGGTTTTTCAATTGAGTAGGCTGTTGTTATGAGTGAACCGGGTCTTTCGTCAGTATCGACTTTTGTTAGGATTATTCCGTCTAGTCCTAAGGCTTTGTCGAAGAGTGAGATTTGTTCGAGAAGGTCATTTCCTGAAATGCTATCTCCTATAAATACTGACAGCTGTGATTTTGATACTCTTTTTATTTTTTGGAGCTCGCTTAGTAGATTTGCATTGTTTGGCATTCTTCCTGCTGTGTCAATGAGAACTATGTCTAGCTTTTTTGCTTTGGCGTGTTCTACGGCATCGAAAGCTACTGCTGCTGGATCTGAGCCGCCTTTGTGTGTGATAAGCTTAACATTGAGATTTTTTGCGTGCTCTCCTAGCTGTTCTGTCGCTGCTGCTCTGAATGTGTCGGCTGCTGCAACTACGAGTTTTAGATTTTTATCTTGGAAGTATTTGACGAGCTTTGCTATTGTTGTTGTTTTTCCTGTTCCATTTACTCCAAGGAGCATAATTGTGGGAATTTCTTCTTTCTCTTGAATTTGCTTGATTTGTGAGAGGAGTGAGGCTTCTCTGGAAAGTAAAATAGTTTCAACTTCTTGCTCTAGGACTTCTTTTATTTTCTTTGTTAGGGAAAAGCGATCGAATGAGTGACCGAGTAGATTTTTTTTGAGTGATGTTCCTATTTTTTCTACGATTTCATAGGCAACATTTATTTCGAGAAGAAAAATTTCAAGTTCAAGCCATAATGCGTCAAAGTCGTTCTCACTGAGGTTTTTTTTCAAAAGTTTTCCGAAGGTCTTTGATATGATGCTTGAATCTTTTTCTTTTGTTTGTTCCTTTTCTGGTTCTGGAGTTTCTTTTTTGCCAAATGTTCCTTCTTCGAGTAGTTCTTTTTCTTGTTCTTCATTTGGTTCTTCTTCTTTCTTTTTTCCTTTGAAGAGTGAGGTGAAAAATCCTTTTTTCTCGGGCTTTTTTTCTTCTTCTTCTTCCCCTGTTTCTTTTTCCTCATCTGTTTTCTTTTGTTTTTCTTCGGGGTTTGGAGCAGATACTTGGGGGGAAGTTTCTTCTTTCTTTTTTGGGGTTATTTGTTCTTCTTTGTAGCTTGGTATTGGTGTGGGGATGGCTTCTTGCTTTCTAGTTTTTTCTTCTTCCTCTTTTTCTTTGTTTTTTTTTGTTTCTTTTTCTTTTTCAAGTGGTTCTGGTATTACTTTGTTTTCACTTCTTTCAGGAACTTTTTCTTCTTCCTTTTCTTCTGGTGTGTTTTCTTGAAGTTCTTCTAGGTCTTGTGGTGCTTCTTCAATAATTTCTTCTCCTTTTCTGAAAACGTTTTTTAGTCTCTCTTTTATTTTACCAAACATAGAAAAGAACTGAAAAAAAAATCTTTATAAGTTTTTACTCTTGCCAAAGAATCTGTTGATCCTATTAGTTAGGAGCTTGAATAGAAATGGTGCTTAGGGCGTAACTTTGATTTCTAAGGCTTTGTTAAATTCTTCTTCTGAAATGGAGTTTGCTTCTGAACTTGGCAGGAATACAAAATAGAAGTTTTCTTCACTTTGTACTTGTGGTGCTTTCCAACTTATCTTGTATGATAGCAGTCTGTCGTATGAAACTGAGCATCCATAACTGTAGTCGTAGTCTTTGTTGCTGCAATAATCATAGTCGGAGCTTCCTTGGTAGGATGCACTTGCTTTGAATAGTGAACTTGAACTGTCTTTTTTTTCGATGGATTCAAAATCTCCTGTACATTCAACTTCGACTCCGGCATTAGTAAATTTGCAGTGTCCTGCCGGTGTTGATGAATTTCCTCTGAAAACGAGGACTGTGAACTCGTCGTAATTTGCAAGATCGCTTGAGCTGAGAGCAGCATCGAGAGAGATAGTGAGAGGTTGTCCTTCAACAACGATATTTGAGTCGACAGAGAGTGAAAGTTGTGCTGCTGAAACGGGACCTAGAAATATCATGAGGAGGAGGAGAAAAAATGTAAAGAATCCTGAACAAACAGATGCAATTTTTTTTCTCGTTTTTCGGTTCATGTTTTTCTTTAATGTTATTGTCCTTATAAAACTTTTGGACTCTGTTCTTTCGTTTTTTAGGGTTTTGAACTGAGTTAGGAGTTCTTTTTAGCGTGTTGGTGAGAAATTTTTGTGAGTTTTCTTTTTCTCTGTTTGTTGGAGTGGTACTAAAAGAATATAAGTTCTGTAGGTCTTTTGTTAACATACTAACAGTTGTGGGATGGGTTTTGCAGATGATGAGTGCGCATAAGATTCGGGAATCTAAGGTCTGGGAGAGAACTTTTGAGGATTGGGATGATATTTTGGATAATGGTTTTTTGAAATGTCCTGAGGTTTCTTCTCAGGATAAGGCTCTTGCTAGTTTGCTTCGAACTTCTCATTTAATACAGGAACTTTTGGAAGCTCAATTTTCTTCTTTTGGTGTGACGATTGCTCAGTTTCATGTTTTGGAATTGCTATACTTTTGTAAAAAACAAGCTCTTTCTCAAAGTGAAATTTCTTCTAAGATGTTTTGTTCTAAGGCAAATATTACTTCTCTTATTTCACGTATGGAGGAAAAAAACTTTGTGAAAAGATCTTCCTCTAAGGAACGTTCTAGGGAAAAATTAGTTTCGTTAACTTCTCATGGAAAAAAGATTGTAGAGAAAGGGTTTGAGCATTTTGAACGTTGTGACAAGTCTTCTCTTTTGGGGAAAAAGGAAGCTGAACAACTTGTAGAGATTCTTTTGAAAGTAAGACAGGGTTTGAGGAAAAAACATGGGTAGTAAGAGTCAGGAGAAAAAAGGGGGACACTCTGGACGGGTTGTTATTGAGCTTAAGGATGTGTGGAAATCGTATGTTATGGGGGAGGCGACTGTGCATGCTTTGAAGGGGATTTCTTTTGCTGTGCACCAAGGAGAATTTGTTTCTATTGTTGGTAAGTCAGGTTCTGGAAAGACGACTGCTGTTAATCAAATCGGCTGTTTGGATACTCCTTCTCAGGGGGAGATTATTTTGGATGGGCATAAGGTTAGTACTCTTACTGAGAGTGAACTTGCTCAAATTCGAGGAAAGAAAATTGGTTATATTTTTCAGAAGTTCAACCTTGTGAAAACTTTGTCGTCGCTTGAGAATGTTGAGCTTCCGATGGTCTTTCAAGGTGTGCCTGTTGATGAGAGAAAGGAAAGAGCGCAAAAGTTGCTTGAGGAGTTTGATATGGGTGAAAAACTCATCAACAAACCTTCTGAACTTTCAGGGGGGCAACAACAGAGGGTGGCTATTGCTAGAGCGCTTGCTAACGAACCCGATATTATCTTGGCTGATGAGCCTACGGGCAATTTAGACTCAAAGACTGGGATTGTTGTTATGAATTATCTTAGTATGTTGCACTCACAGGGTAAAACTATTATTTTGGTTACACATGATGACAAACTTTCTCAATGTGCCGAGCGACTTATTACGCTTGTAGATGGAAAAATCATAAAGGATGAACATAATCCCCATCCTCTTACTCTTTCAAAATGAAGTCAAAAATAACGTTCATTGGTTCACTTATCAGGAGTTTTTCTCTTGTCATGGCAGTTTTGCTTTGCTTAAGTTTTTCTTTTGCGGCGACTGGTCTTAATGTAGTTCTTGCAAATCAAAATCCGGATCCTGTTCAACCGGGAAACACTGTAACTTTGAATGTTAAGGTTGCGAATTCAGGTAGTCAAGCTATTACCGATGCGATCATTTCTTTTGTTCCCAATAATAATTTTAAATTGGTTGAGGGGGAAGAAAAAACTCGTGATCTTGGTTTGATTCCTGCTTTTAGTACTCTTGAAGGTTCTCAAAGTTATGTTATTGCAAAGTACCGTCTTCGCGTTTCAGATACTGCGCCACTTGGGGTTAGTCCTGTTCAGTTCAAAATTGAAACTTCTTCGGGGGTAACTTTTCCGGAGTTTGATGTTTCTATTGAAGATGCTAATCCTGTTATAGAGGTTAGTGATTTCTCTGTGAATGTTCTTGAGGCTGGTCAGTCTGGAACTTTGACTATGAAGATTACAAATGCAAATTCTATTGACTTGAGTAATGTTGTTGTTGCTCTTGATTTGGAAAGTGTTTCTGATGAGGTTCTTAGTCTTGAGAAGGGAACAAATCGTAAGGTCTTCCCTTTTCTTGGTGCTGGTCAGAGTGTTGAGGTTCCTTTTGCTCTTTTTGTTAATCCTGATGCTGAGGCAAAATCCTACTTGCTTCCTTTTACTGTTGAATACGAAGACAGTTTGGGGAATTCTTTTACGAAGGAAATGGCGGGTTCTGTGAGTTTGTTTTCTGAGCCTGAACTTTCTGTTCGTCTTGATTCTCAAGAAGTTTTTACGACTGGAAAAGGAAAGGTTAGTTTTGCTGTTGCAAACCCTGGGACAAGCACTATTAAGGGGGTTCAAATTGAAATTGTTTCTGGGGCTGATTATGAAGTTTTAGATGGAGAATTTCACTATGTCGGAGATTTGAATCCTGATGATTTCCAGTCTGTTCAGAATGAGATTTACATAAAAAATCAGGATGCTTCTTTTGTTACGGTTAAGGTTAAGTACTCAGATAGTTATAATAATGAAAGAGAAGAAACTTTGCAGTTGCCGTTGAAGGTTTATTCTGATGAACAGCTTGCACAGTACGGACTTTCGGGAAGTAGTTCTTCTTTTTCCTTTGTGAGTTTGCTTGTTCCTTTGCTTGTCGGCATTGTTGCTTTCTTTGTCGGTAGGTCAAGAGGTTATCGCAAGGCAAGGGCTAAGAAATAAATACGTTTTTGGAGAGATGCAATGATACTCAGGGATTATGTTTGGATTATCCTTTCGGATATGAAAAGGAGGAAGTTCTCTACTGTTCTTACTCTTTTGGCTATTACTTTGGGAATTCTTGCTATTTTTGTTATTTTGATGCTTGGTCAAGGTTTTGAAAATTCTGTTGGTGAGGCTTTCAATCAGTTTGGTGCAAATAAACTTTTTGTGAGTCCTAAGTCTGGTTATGAAATTCAGGATAATGATGTGAGGTTTATTTCTAGTAAGGTGTATGTGGAATCGACTTACTCTTTGTATGCTGATTCTGCTGAAATAGAGTATGGGAATGAGAAAAAGGTTAAGTCGATGTATGGAACTCAATTGAGTAAGGATTTTTTTGATGATTTTAATATTGGACTTGCAGAGGGGCGTTTTCCTAAGGAAAATGAAAAATATTCTTTGGTTGTGGGGCCGGATTTTGCTTCGGATTTTTTTAGTAAGGAAGCTTTTATTGGTTCAAATCTTTATGTTAGGGGTGTCAAGTTTAAGATTGTTGGTATTTTAGATTCTTTAGGAAATCCTGAGGATGATTCTCAGGTGTATTTTAACATTGATACTTTGAGAGATTTGTTTGGGCGTGGTGATAGTGTTGATCAGGTCTTTGTTGTTGTCAAGGAAGGATATGATGTTCGTCTTGCTGCTGATAATTTGCAGCTTGCTCTTGATAATAAGATTGGGGATGAAGCAGTTGATATTCAAACTTCTGATCAAATTCTTGACCAGTTTAGCGAGGTGTTGTTTATTATTCAGGTAGTTTTGGGGGTGATTGCTTTTATTTCTTTGATTGTTGGGGCTTTTGGAATTATTAATACGATGTATGTTATTGTTACAGAGAAAACAAAGGATATTGGGATTATGAAGGCCATTGGCGCAACAAATGGGAATATTCTTTTTATGTTTATGTTTCAGGCGGGTGTTTTTGGTTTGCTTGGTGCGGTTTTAGGAGTTTTCTTTGGGACGGGGGTTACTCTTTTGGCGCAGTATGTTGTTGTTCATGTTTTGGGCTACGATCTTTTGAGTTTACAATTTGATCCTTTGTTTTATTTGGGTTTGCTTGTTTTTGGCTTTGTTGTTGGTCTTCTTTCTGGTTTTTTTCCTTCGTGGGGAGCTTCTAAGTTACAAATTGTGGAGACGTTTAGACAATGATTAGTGTTGGAGACTTGTTGCTGCTTGTATATCGAAATATGGTTGAGAAAAAGAAAAGGGTTTTTCTGACTATTGCTGGAATTATTATTGGTATTTTTACGTTTACTTTTTTTATTTTTCTTTCTCAGGGTCTTTCTAATGCTATTACGAATCAGTTTTCTTCTTTTGGTTTGAATGTCTTGGGTGTTCAAAGTATTAGTGGAACAAATCAGAATGGTCCTCCTGGTGGTGGTGATTTGACGGACTCGGATGTTGCTAAGATTCGTCAGGTTGTTCGAGATTATAAGTATATTTCTCCTCAGATTTTTTATATGGGTCAGTATGAACATGGCCGTGAAAAGGGTACTATTATTTCTCTTGCTTATCCTGATAGTGTTATTGATGATATTGCAAAAGATTTGGGTTTTGAAGTTGAAGAAGGTAGGGATTTGAGGGCTGGTGATAAGGGTATTGTTGTTCTTGGGGCGAAGGCTGCAAGGGATACTTTTGATACTGAGCTTAAGGTTGGTGATTCTCTTAAGATTAAAGGGAGAAGTTTTAGGATTGTTGGTATTTTGAAAGAGCGTGGAGACTTGTTTATTGATTCGTCTTTGAGAATGTCTACGAATGATTTGAAAGAGATTTCTGGACTTTCGACGTATACTGTTGTTCGTGTGAGTTTTTACGAGGGTGCTGATCTTGAAGCAAATAAGGAAGCTATTTTGCGAAAGTTAAATCCTTTCAATGGTGAAAAGCGAGTTCAAATTACCTCTCCTCAACAGGTTATTGATCAGTTCAATTCTATTTTGGGTGTGCTTCAGGCAATTATTAGTACGGTGAGTATTATTGCTGTTATTGTTGGGGGCATTAATGTGATGAATACTATGTACTCTTCTGTTCTTGAAAGGATTAATGAGATTTCTGTTATGAAGGCTCTTGGTGCTGAAAATTCAGATATTCGACTTTTGTTTTTGGCTGAGAGTGGGGTGCTTGGTTTGACGGGCGCGCTGCTTGGGTTTATGATGGCTTTTGCTCTTGCTAAGATTGCTTCGTTTGGAATTTCTACTCTTGGATATACTGTCCCTGTGTTTTTTGATTGGACTTTTTTTGCTCTTGTTATTTTTGTGACGACTTTTTTTGCGATGTTGTTTGGAACTTATCCTGCGATTCAGGCTTCTTCTGTCAATCCTGCAGACAACCTTCGTGACGAGTGATGTTTTTAGGAAGTTTTATATTTCTCTTTTTTTCTCTCTCTTTATGAATAAGGAAATGGTCAGGGTTTATGTTGGGCATAGTTCTTCTTTTGATTTTAAGGGAGAGTTGTATGATGTGTTGAAAAATTCTTTATTGTCAGATTCTTTTGCTTTTGTTTTTCCTCATGAACATTCTTCTGAGCCTGTTCAAACTCAAAAGATTCTTCCTTCTTGTTCTTTTATGTTAGCCGAAGCTTCTTATCCGTCGACTGGTCTTGGTATTGAACTTGGTTTTGCTTTTGATCTTGGGGTTCCGATTATTTTTCTTGTTCGCAAAGGCAGTTCTGTTTCTTCTTCTTTGAAAGTTGTTTCTGATATTTTTGTCTTTTATGAAGGGAAGGCAGATTTGTGTGATGCTTTGTCTTCTGTTCTTCGTGAAAGGAGTTTATTGTGATTTTTGTTTAATGGCTTCTTTTATTTTGTTTGGGAGAAATGTTAAGGTGAGAATTTCTCCTATTTGTATGAGTTCTATTTTTATTCTTAGGTCAAGATCTTTTATTTCATTCATGAATTGAATTACTTCTTTGTGACTTGGTGGCATGTACCAAAAAATGAATGCATTGAATGATTCGTAGATGAAACCGCTGTATATGTCAGAATGAATTTTTTCTAAGACGGTACTTTTTAAGATTTGGGGAAGTTCCATTTTGACGTAGTATGCAAGAAATCCTAATTTGAAAATATTTACTATGTATCTAAATTTTTGTATGTAGTTGTGTTCTAGTAATTTTTTTGTTTTTTCTTTTATTGTTTTTCTGTCTAATTTTGTTTGTGAGTGTATTGTAAGAATTGAATCTAGTGGTTTTTTTGTAAGGTGTGCAAGTAGAAGATAGTCTTTTTTGTCTAAGTCTTGTTTTTTTGTTTTTTTCTCAAGTTCTGTTTTTATGGGAACATTAAATGGATTGTAATTGTCAGGAATGTAATTAATAATCTCAAATATTTTTATGTTAACTTCTGCAAGGTATTCTATAAGGTATTGTTTTAGGTCTTCAGTAAACACATGAATAAGAAATTGATATTTTCCGAGTGTTTCACAAAATGAGTATATGGATGTGTCTTTCTTTATTTTCTCTTTTTGTTCTTTTGAAAGGTTTTCAGTAAGGATAATATATGATTTAAAGTGAAAGAGTGGGAAATTTAGTAGGACTATGGGTTCAATAAGATTTATGTTGATTATTCTTTCAATTCTATAGTTTAGCTTTGGGGCTGAAATGTTGAGTTTTTTTGCAAGTTCTTTTCGTACTTTTCTGGAGTCTTGGCTTAGGTAAAATAGGAGTTTTTTATCGATTTTGTCGAGTTTGACAGTTTTTTGATTATTTATTGAAGTAATCATATTCTTTTCTTTTGTTGATTTATTTATGTTTTTTTCTACAACTATTTTATTTTCTTTTCAATTGTTTTATTTTTTGTTTTCTTTTTACTTTACTTGCAATGGCGGGAGCAATTATTGGAAGTGCAACATGGAATCAAGGGATTGATAATGGGTATACCTTGGGGGTGACTGTTAATGGGAATTGTAATTTGAAATGTGGTCATTGTTATTTACCAAGGGAAAGAAGTGCTGGAGTTATTTCAGATGAGCTTATAAGGGCTTGTGCTGACTCTGGTTTTGATAGGCTAGCAATTGTTGGTATGGAGCCTCTTTTGAATAAGTCTGTTGCTAGACAAACTTTGAAGCTCTTGGAGCAAAGTCAAGAAAAATTTCAAATACTTGGTTTTATAACTAATGGTTTGAATTTAGGGTCTTACGCGAAAGAGTTGGCAGCTTTGGGTGTAGACTATGTGGATGTGAGTTTTGACGGCGGCCCTAGTATGTATCAAGCAAGAAGGGGAGTTCCCTTTGATAAGGTGCGTCGAGGGGTTGAGTCGGCTCTTGAGGAAGATTTGACCGTGCATGCTCTACACACTCTTTATGGTGAAAATGTTTCTGAAGAAAGTTTAGTGGATATGTATGCTTTAGGGAATATTTTAGGAGAATCAGGAAAACAGTTTTTTTCTCCTTATGTTTTTGTTAAAGGGAGGGAAGTTCAGTCTGCTGATCTTAGTCATGTTTTGCAGACATTAGTTTCTTCTGGTTTTAATTCTCACGAAACTGCTCACTTTTTGCTTGATGAGTTGAATGTACGGCAGTATGTTGGAGGAATTAGATGTTCTGAAGTACAAACTCTCTTTCAAGAATGTGGAATTGATATGAAAAAAGTAGATTTGGCTCCGTTGGAGAAAATGGATAACGTTCTTAGAGTTACTTGGGATGGGCTTTGTTTGCATCCTTTGGATACTTTAGATACGAAGACTTATTCTTTAACGGGACTTAAGGTGACATCTCAAATTTCTTTGTTTGATTTGAGGAGTAAACTTTTAGGAAGGAGGTGTTTATGAAAGTAGCCTTTGAGATGGTCGATTTTTGTTGTCTCTTTTTTGTAGGGGCAAATATCTATAAGTGTTTCCTTTTGTTGATTTGATGTTAGAATGGAAAAGAAACAAATCTCTCTTAAGACATTGCTGTTTTCTTTGCTTTTGTTTTTTGTCTTGATCATTGTACTTTTTGCTTTGTACAGCTTTTTTAGCCCTTCTTCTTTAGGGTTTAAGGGTGATTCGGATTCAAAACTTATTTTGCCTGTGGGTCATCTTGCTTGCGAGAGCGACGAATGCAGATTTGACTGGGCTCGTGAGAATCAGAATGTGAGTTTATGCTTTGATATTGGAGATGAAACTTTGCGCGCTGCTTGTTCTGCTTCTATTACTCACTTCAAAATTATTGAAGACTCTGTTCTTAGTGACAATGTTAGTGTTTGTGATTCTTTTGAGGAGGTGTCTGCTGTTCAAAACTGTAGGGATAATTATTACTTTGTAAGTTCTGTGAATAAGGATGATATGGGTCTTTGTTCGTTTATTGTTAGTGAGGAAATGAGAAATGAATGTAATAAGTAAGGGATTTTTGTTTTTGTGTGTGCTGTTGTTTTGTGCAGGTGGCGCTTTTGCTTTTTCTGTGTGTAATGTTGATATTAGTGAGCCTTGGTTTGTAGTCACAGATTCTTCTGGTATTGATGTTTTTATTGTTGATTCTCAGGGTGACACTTATTTTGAGGGCCGTGATCATAGTTTGAATAATCAAGCTTCTTATCCTAGTTTTGTTGTCGGGTCTGGCCAATATTATAATTCTGTTACGAGTAAGTTTGGTCCTGTTAGTGAGCGTGTTGCTTCTTTGGGTGCAGGTGATGGGCTTGTTGTTCGTAATGCTGTTGGTGTTGATGTTGCTAAGTTTGCGGATTCTTCTGTTTCTACAAAGGGTGCTGCTGTGTATGAGGGATCTCAAGCGGGTTGTTCTCCTGATGGTGTGTATTGTCGCAGTGCTGCTGTTGAGGATACGAGAAATTATTTTTGTGATTTGACGGCTTCTAAAACTGGTGTTTGTACGTATTCTGTTCTATCTTCGCGTTCTTGTAATACTTTGGATTATTATTATTGTTCTGGTTCTACTCAGTACAGGCGGCAGCTTCATACGTGTGCTGATTCACAGGGTGGTTGTTATCCTTCGTCTAGTGTTTTGATTCAGACTTGTACTGCTCCTGCTACTTCGTATGGTTCTTGGTCTTGTTATTCTCAGACTTCTCGTGTTCGCACTAATATTGTGTATAGTCCTACTTGTTCGTCTGCAGGTGGTTGTGGTATTTCCTCAACTTCCGTGCAGGATGTTCAATCTTGTCCTTCTGGAAATTATTGTAATGGTGGGTCGTGTTATTCTTATTCGTATGCTTGGAAGGCAGAGAGTTGGGGTTCTTGTTCTGTTTCTTGTGGTGGGGGAACTCAAACACGCGATGTTTATTGTGAGCAATCTAGTGGTGGACTTTATGCTCCTTCTCGTGTGGCGGACTCTTACTGTTCTGGAGCGAAACCTGCGACGAGTCAGTCTTGTAATACCCAAGTTTGTTGTTACTCTCATGATTCATACCGTTGTTATAATGGGGATATTTGGTACTATGACAGTTGTGGGGCTAGGGAGGATGTGAAGGATTATTGTAGTTTTACATGTAGTTCAGGTAAAACTCGTTGTGATTATAGAGTTAGTTACTCAAGGTCTTATTCGCAATATTGGGCGTGTAAACCTTGTGGTGGTTCTGATTCTTCAAATGATCCAGTTCCTTATTGTGTTAGTCCCTCTCTAGATACAAGTTATAACTGTGGTAGTGGGTATACCTCTGAACCGGCTTGCTCTTACACTAGTCAAGGTTATTATTTTAAGGGGATTTGCTCTTATTCCCAAGGGGCTACTGGTTCTTGTTCTGATCCCGTTCATCCGGGGCATGATACTTATTACTATACTTGGTATTGTCGTTCTAATTACTAATTTTTTTAACTGCAATTGTTGTGCTTTGTCCAAAAATTTGAGACTTTTAGTTCTGTGTTATTTTAGTTTATTTATTTCTTCTAAAGTCGGTGCGTGTACTTTTTCAGTTACTGCTTCTAGAAATTGTAATGTTTTAGATTATTATTTTTGTTCTGGTCTTACTCGTTACAAGAAACTTCATACTTGTTCAGATGCTCAAGGTGGGTGTTATCCTTCCTCCAACCTTGTTGTTGAAACTTGTGTTTCTCCTGCTGATACGTATGGGGTTTGGTCTTGTACGGGGGTAAGTACTCGTAGTAGGGTTAATGTTCTTAGAACTCCTACTTGTTCTCCAGGTGGTTGTGGTGTTTCTTCTTCTACTGTTACTGAAACTCAGAACTGTGGGGCTGGAAATTATTGTCAGGGTGGGAATTGTTATTCTTATACTTATAGTTGGAATGTTGGTAGTTGGGGTTCTTGTTCAGCAGTTTGTGGTGGTATTCAGACTCGTAGTGTTAGTTGTCAGCGAAATGATGGTGTGATTGTTGCGGATAGTTTTTGTAGTGGTGTGAAGCCTGCGACTAGTCAATCTTGTGGTGCTTCTTCTTGTAATAGTTTTCATTGGGATGCTGGTTCTTGGGGTTCTTGTTCTGTTTCTTGTGGCGGTGGTATTCAGTCTCGTTCTGTTGGTTGTTATGATTCTAGCAACTCTCTAGTTTCTGATTCTTATTGTAGTGGTAGTAAGCCTTCTACTAGTCAGAGTTGTAATACTCAAGCTTGTACTGGAAATTGTGTTTCTCATCCTCATTGGGAGTATAAGTGTTATGGGGGAAGTTCTATTTGGTGGTATGATAGTTGTGGAATTCGGGAGAGTGTTAAAGAGTCGTGTCCAGATGGATGTCAGGAGGGGTATATCCAGTGTGATTATGTTGCAGCTTATACAAAATCTCATGAACAATTCTGGGCTTGCCAAAGTTGTGGTGGCTGGGCTCCTGATCCTGGTATTTCTGATTGTATTAATCCTGACGTTGATTCTACCTATAATTGTGGTTCTGGTTATACTGCGATTGGAGTTGGGTATGGTCATGCGAATTATCCGCAAATTTCGGGGATTACTGAGGGACCTGATGGAGAGTGTAGTTCAAATCCTCCTGAACCGGGTATTAATTATATTTCTTATAAATGGCTTTGTCGGTCCAATTATTGAGTGGGGGTTTAGGGGTGGTTAAGAAATAATTTTTTTGAAGGGGTTGTAAACTAACTATACTAAACCGAAATTATGGCACACATAATTGAGGTTAAACTTTAAACCTCTCAATTGGATACAAATATCCAATTCCTTGATGTAATCTTCCTTCGTTATAAAACTTAACAAATTCGTCTAAATTATTAAATCTACTGTCAAATTCTAGCTTATATGTCCCCCACCAACGTTCAATTTTTCCATTGGTTTGTGGATGATGAACTCTTGCAAGAATATGTTTTATGTTACTATTAATGCAGAATTGAGCAAAAAGTCCATTTTCACTGCCAGGATTTCTAGCAGGAGTAAATTGAGTTCCATTATCTGTTAGAACATTTTCCGGTTTACCATATTTATTAATTGCATTTTGAAATGCAAGAATTGTATTTTCTGCAGTTGCATTCTCAAAATACTCTGCATGAACTATGAATCTGGAATGATCATCAATGAAAGCAATTAATTGCTTTCCAGTAAATGGACAAGTTGTCCAATCTGTATGCCAAAGCATATTTGGCTTTGGCCATTCATACTTTACAAATTTTATTTGTGAAGGTCTCTTTCTAGTATTCATTTTGAAACCAAAGATATGAAATATCTTTTGTATTTGTCTTTCTGAAACTCCAAAACCTTGTTTTTTGAGTTCCAGCCATAATTTATGGCACCCACAAAAAAGTTTGTGCCATTCTTTTGTAACTATATTAAAGAAAGCTGGATTTATATTTGTAGGTTTTCTTCCAAGTGGTCTATTCTCTAAAGTTTGACCTTGTTTGTCAAGGTCTATCCAATTGTAAATTGTTCTTCTCGGAATTTTATGAATTAGGGATAAATAGGAGGGAGAAACTCCTTTATTTATCTGTTTAATAATCCATTGTTTCTTTTTTAGAGAATATTTATTTTTAACATGAATTCTCATTTTTCTTTGAATTAACAAAGAAAAATTACACCTATATTTGTAACTGTGCCATGATTATGTTTTAGAACAGGGTTGTAAACTAACTGATAAATTTATATTCTTTGCTTTGTTTTCTTCTTCAGATGGCTGGTAAAACCAAGATAAAGAGTGTAGTGTGGATGTTTCTTTTCCTTGTTTTTTTTTTGCTTTGTGTTGGTGTTGGTTTTTTTGTTTATTTTTGGCAATCCTCTTCTGTTCCTCTTCTTTCTGATGTTTCAGGTAATTTTACTGTTGGTGTTTATCCTGAGCCTTTTTTTGTTCAAGGCAATAAAATTGTTGATGGGGGTGGAAACCAAAGAGTGTTTCGTGGTATGGCTCCTGTTGATCCTGTGATTCAGTATTATGCTTCTAGTTCTGATCCGCGGTATGAGGATCCTTCTTATTTGCCTTGGGGTCCGGAATCTTATCAAAAGATGGCTTCTCTTGGTACTAAAATTGTGAGAATTGGTATTCATCCTATTTCTATTAAAGAGCATGGTTTGAATGATACTTTTAGAATTCTTGATCAGGCAATTGAATGGTCTGCTCAAAATGGTATGTATGTTATTTTAGATTATCATTCTATTGGGTTTCCTCCTGATGATGTTTATTTTGCGAAGAAATATGATACTTCTGATGCTGAAATTTTGGAGTTCTGGACACAGGCAGCACAAAGGTATCGTGATAACTATACTGTGGCTTTCTATGAGCTTTTTAATGAGCCTGTTAAAGGGCATGGGGGCGAGCCTGCTGAAGAGGAAAACTGGATTGCATGGAGAGATTATGTTCAAAATTTGCTTGGTGAGATAAGAGAGGTTGATCCTTCAAAACCTGTTATTGTGAGTGGTTTGGATTGGGGTTATGATTTGTACTGGGCTTTGGAATATCCAGTTGAGGGTAATGGTGTGGTTTATGGGACTCATCCTTATCCTAGCAAATGGCGTTGGGGTCGAAACTGGACGGATGCATTTGGCGCTGTTAGTGAGAAATATCCCGTTTTTGCAACTGAATTTAGTTATGATTTTGATGATTATCCTGAGCATGAGTATGATGGACCTGGGCGTTATAGAGAAGCTATTATTTCTTATTTTGAGGAGCGAAATATTAGTTGGACTGTGTGGTGTTTTGATTCTACTTGGACTCCTTCTCTTCTTGCAGATACTAATTATACTTTGACGGATGCGGGACAGTATTTCACTTCTGTTCTTATGGAAAAAAATGCTTTGAAATGATTTGGTGATTTCTTTTCATTAGTTTTTATTTGGTGTGTCTGTTTCTGTTATTATCCTATGAATCCTCTGTACACGTCAGGGTCGTGGACAAAGTCTCCAAATGTTCTAAATTCTATGTCTGCCTTTGAAAGTTTATCCATCATGAGTGTGAATTGCTCAAATTTTTTTGGATTTATGGTTCCGTTTGCATAGACAAAATCTTGTGGGTGCATCATGATAACGCAAACATTTTTTTCATCTAGGGCTTTTTTGCAATTGTAGAGGACTTGTTCTGCTCCTATGAAGTATCTGTCGTCAAAGTCGTATGTTGAAGCATCATAGTCAAAGAAATGATTTCCTTCACTTGAGAGTATTTTGAATCCTTCTTCTTTTAGTGCGTCAAGTGTTCCATTTGAGTACTGGTTGTCTGGTGGGATGAATGTTATGGGCGCATAATCATTGATGGGTTCAATTATTTTTCTTCCTGCAAGTATTTTCTCTTTTGCTTCTTCTTTACTGAGGTCTTCAAACTCTGCTCTTCCGTTTGTTAGGGAGTTGTTCCAGCCGTGTTGGGTAAGTTCGAAATATTCATGGTTTTTTTGTAGGTAGCGGATGGTGTCTAGGTCGTCTCTTAGGTTGATAGGGATTACTGCTAGGCTCATTGTTGCGTTTCTTTTTATTACTTCGTCCATGACTGCTCTTGCACTTTCTTTCCATGCAAAAGCTTGTATGTCGTCAAGTCGTAGGATTACATACTTTTTTCCTGGTTCGATGTCTTTCCATGTTGTTGGTGTGTGCATCATTTCTTTGACGTGCCAATAGTTTGAGTCTGGGCTTCTTGCTTCGTAGGCTAGAATTGTTGTTATGAAGGCGAGAAGTAACACAGTTATAAAAAAAACTGAGAGTCTTGCAAGTACTGTTGGTTTTGTATTTTTTTCTTTGCTTTTTTTTCTTTTTATTAGGCCTATTTTCTCGGCTATGATAATAATGAGGTGAAAGATGAATTGGACTCCGACTAGTGCTGGTTTCATTTTAGGTTCTCCTTGGGCTTACCCATTTTGTTGTTTTATTTTTTGACATGCTTGCGAAGAATTGTTCAATAAAGAGGTAGGAATTGATTCCAAAAACGATTGGTGTTAGAAAAACGTAGATTAAGATTCTTGCTTTTTTGTACTTGTAGGCATTTACTAGTGCAAAGATAAAGTAAAAGCATAGTTGTAGGGCGATCATGATGAAAAACCCTTTGATGTTAATGAGTGCCATGATGAAAAATGCAAGTGAGAGAAAAAGGGCTTCAAAATATGATAGGGCTAGTTCGAACGAGTAGAGTGTTCTGTTGAGGTTTCTGAAGTGTGCGAAGAAATTTTGCCAAGATCCTTTATACCATCTTCGTAGTTGTTTGATGTATGATCCTAAATCTGAGGGGTCTTGTGTGTGTACTATTGCTTTTTCTGTGTAGCGGATGCGTTTTCTGTGCAAGTTTATTTTGTATGTGAATTCCATGTCTTCTGCGCAGGTTTTGTGGGTGAATCCTATGTTTTTGCGGAAGAATTCTGTGTTGTAGGCTGCTGCGCATCCGGGTATGACGAGGAAGGCATTTATGATGTTTTGTGCTTTTTTGTGCACGGATTGGGCAATGAAATATTCTAAGTCTCTAATTGAGGTAAGCCAGTTTCCTTTTTGGCTTTTGATGTATCCGCTTACTGCTACGACTTCTTCGTCAAAGAAGTATTTGCGTAGTTCTTCTAGGAAGTGTTTGTCAAGGTATGTGTCTGCGTCTGTTGTTACGAACCAGGTTGTTTTTATGTGTTTGAATCCTTCTTCTAATGCATAACTTTTTGCTCCTTTGTTTTTTTTGTTTCTGATTACAGTTATTTTTTCTTTGAATTTTTCTAGGATTTCTGGGCTTTTGTCTGTTGAAGCGTCGTCTACGACAATGATTTCGTCAAATGGGCAGGTTTGGTCAAGGCTTGATTGTACGCAGCGTTCTATGGTTTTTTCTTCGTTAAAGCAAGGGATGATGAGAGTTATGCTGCACATTTTTGACTTTATTATTTAGGAGTAGTAAGGCAGGACTATATATAAAACTTGTTGCAAGAAAGGCAGTTCATTTTTTGTTTTTTTCTTTGCTTTTTTTCTGCCAAACTTTTTAAATTGGTCGAGGCTGTTGTTTTTCTGTGGCTAGAAAGAAGAAGAAAACTGATGTTGTTGAGGAGGATGGAGGTCTTTTAGGGAAGTATAAGCATATTTACAAGCTCATGATGATTTTTCCTTTTCTTCTCTTTCTTCTTAGTTTTTATTTTATTTTTGTGACTATTGAAGAGAGTGGGACTCCTTTTCTGAGGGATATTTCTTTGAAGGGTGGCTTGTCACTTGTTTTGTCGCTTCAAGATTCAGCTTCGGAACAGGATCTGCATACTTTTCTTAAGGAGAAGTATCCTTCTTATTCTTTCTCGGTTTCTCGTCTGAGTGATGATGGGGTGGACACGGGGTATGTTGTTGATAGTGATTTGGGGGAAGACGAACTTGTTTCTTCTCTGGAGGAGTTTTTTGGTAGGGATTTTGTACTTGGGGAGGATTATTCTTCTAATTTCATTAGTGAGAGTTTGTCTTCGGCTTTTTTTAAACAGGCAATGGTTATTCTTTGTGTTTCTTTTGTCTTGATGTCTGTTGTAATCTTTCTTTATTTTAAGGAGCTTGTTCCGAGCTTTGCTGTTGTTTTGTCGGGTCTTTTTGATATTATTGTTACGGTTGGTTTTTTGGATGCTTTTGGGTTTCAAGTTTCTATTGCTGGTGTTGGTTCTTTGTTGATGCTTATTGGTTATTCTATTGATACGGATATTCTTTTGACAAATCGTCTTTTGAAAGAAGAAGGGAAGAATTATTTTGAAAAGGCATTTAGTGCTTTTAAGACTGGAACTTTAATGTCTCTTACGACGGTTGTTGCTGGTCTTGCTGCGCTTATTTTGACAAATTCTCAGGTTATTTATGAGATTGCTCTTATCCTTGTTGTTGGGCTTGCTGTTGATTATGTTTCCACTTGGATGCAGAACACTGCTATTTTGCTTTGGTGGCTTGAAAGAAGAACGAGTAAGGGTCTTTAACTTTTTTTTTTCAACCAAAGAGTTTACTTATTTTTTAACTTTATTTTCATTAGTTGTTTCTGGTTTTTGTTTGTATGGGACAGATAGTTGGAATGAAAACTATTACTCGTGAAAAGGTTCATGTACAGGTTGAGATGAGTCCTCTTGAGGCTTTGTGGCTTAAGGGTAATCTTGAGGATGTTTATGTTTTTTCTAAAAGAACTTTTGAGGAGAAATCTCGTCTTGTTCAAAGGGGAAAGAAGGAATCTTCAAAATACCTTTTGTTGCCTAAGTTATATAGGAAGGGGGTTGTTAGTTTTGGCGATGTGCCGTGTCAAGGCTTTGAAAGTGGGGGGAAGTTATTTGTCGTTTATGAGTTGACTTGTCTTCCTGATCTTAACGAGTGATTGAGTAACTTTTTACTTTTTGTAGGAGTTCTTTTGCTTCTTTGTTTTCTTCAAAGTGTTTTCGTGTTGGTTCTATGAGTTTGTCTATAACTTTGGCGACGCCTGCTTTGAGGTCGATTGATTTTATTTTTCCTTCTAAGAATGCTTGTTCTAGTTCTTCGTATGAATTGAAGTTTACGGAACCTCCGAATTTTTCTGGCCTGTCTATGTGGAACTCTTTTTGTGTTTCAAAGATGATGTATTTTGCGTATTCTAAGACGGGGTTATCTTGTATTTGTCCGTCGATGCAGTAGGCTTTTTTGAATTTGTGTTCTATTTCTTCTTTTGTGTCTGTCATGAAGATTGCAGTTTCTGGTTTTGATTTGCTCATTTTCATGGCGATTTTTCTGTCTATTCCTTGCGCGTCTGTTTGCGAGAATTGTAGTCCCATGAGCATGTGATGATGCAGGGCAATTGGTTTTTTGAATCCTAGTTTTGGGAAGATGTCTCGTGCTAACATGTTTACTTTTCTTTGGTCCATTCCTAGTTGTGCGATGTCTGCTTGGAGGTGGTGTATGTCGGCTGCTTGCATGATTGGGTAAATGATTTGTGAGGAGGGGTTTGATGTGCTCTCTTCTCTTCCCATAATTTGTCCGCATTTTAGTACGCGTGCTACTGTTGCGTTCATGGAAAGTTTGAGGACTGTTTCCCAGTATTGTTGATTTTGTGTGTAAAATTGGGATGTCCAAATAAATTCAACTTTGTCGAGGTTCATACCACAGGACTTCCAAACTTCGATTGCATATTTTCCAGCATCTCTTATTTTGTCGAGGTCTCCTGAGTATTTGTTATTAAGCATGGCAAAGTAATCTGCAACCCAAAATTTAAAGTGAATTCCAGTTGAGGTAAGTTTGTTTACGTTGAGTGCACGCAGGAGGCCTTGGGCAATATGGATTTGTCCTGATGGTTCGAATCCGTCGTATGCTATTGGGTTTTCTTTTTTCTCGAAAAGCTCTCGTAGTTCTTCTTCATTAATGAGTTCTTCTGCAACTGTTTTTATGATTTTTATTTTTTCGTCAATATTCATATTTTTTTTGTTTTCTTTCTTCTTATATATTTTTGGTGCTCTCTTTTTTTGTTTGTCTTTTTGTACTTTCTCTTTGGAAGTGCAGGTGTTGGAGTTTCGTTTTTAAAATTTTTTGTCCTCTTGAAAATTGACATAACAAGCTTTATAAACTGATTCACGTTAATTACTTGGTAGAGTCAAACGGGGTTAGTCCTTGGGAGTGAAGGTCTAGCTGTGGTCTCTCGAATGGTTGTTGGGCCTTTAGCTCAGTCCGGTAGAGCACCGCCCTTGCAAGGCGGGGGCCACGGGTTCAAATCCCGTCGGGTCCATAATGATTTGGGTTGCTTCTGCTTAGCGGCAGTTGTGACTCTTGGGTGTGCAGTTCCGTAGCTTGCTACGGAGCGAAGAACTAAGAGTTCCTTTCTTAAGGGACTTTATGAGGTTAAGCAATATTAGTGTGTTAGGAATAACACTGCAAAATTTTCTACAATCTACTATGTGGATGACTTGGCTTGAGTAGCGATGAAGGGCGTGGTTAGCTGCGATAATCTCAAGGTAGGAGCATACTTCCTTTGAACTTGGGGTTCCTGAATTGGACTTCCTTATATTCGCTTAGTCGAAGGCATCACCTGGGGAACTGAAACATCTTAGTACCCGGAGGAAAAGAAATCAACAGAGATTCCGTTAGTAAGGGCGATTGAAAGCGGAATAGGTCAAACTGAATCGTTTGTAGCAATACTTTCGAGATGTGGTGTTTAGTACCAATTTCTACCTGTGGTGGCTGGCAAAATATATCTGGAATGATAAACCAGAGAGGGTGATAGTCCCGTATGTCAGACATAGCAGGGCAATATTTGGATTACTAGAGTAGTGTCTCTTGGAAATGAGGCATGAATATGGGGCTCACTAAGCTCCAAACCTAAATATAACTCAAGACCGATAGCGTAAAGTACCGTGAGGGAAAGTTGAAAAGGAGCTTTAATAGGCTTTGAAAAGATCTAAAACATAGTAGATATAGGATGATGCGGCTTTTAGGAGTTGCATCGTACGTTTTGAATAACGGGCCAGGGAGTGGATTTTAATGGCGAGACGAAAGTCGAAGGGAAACCGAGTTGCCGCACATTAGGAGGGCAAGGGTGTTAATAGTGCCTTTAGTCATTGGGATCCGACCCGAAACCAGATGATCTATACCTGAGCAGGTTGAAGCGGGGGTAAAACCTCGTGGAGGACCGAAGAAGTGTCAAGTCTATCGACTTTCGTGACTTGGGTATAGGGGTGAAAAGCCAATCGAATCTGGTGATAGCTGGTTCCAGCCAAAATTGGCCTTAGTCAAGTCTTCATGGAGATAGGTTCCTGGGGTAGAGCTACGGATTGGTGTTTTGGGGGGCAACTGTCCTTCAAGCATCAGTCCAACTCCGAATTCAGGAACTTCGTAGATATGAGGAAACGGCAATGCGTGGGGTAAACTTGCATTGCGTGAGGGGAACAACCCAGACTATAGTTAAGGCCCCTAAGTGTCCATTAAGTGATAAAGGGTAAAGGGTGTTCGTGTTCGAAGACAAAAAGGAGGTTTGCTTAGAAGCAGCAATCCCTTAAAGAGTGCGTAACAGCTCACTTTTCGAGAACATGTGCCCCGAAGATAAACGGGTCTAAATGGACTGCCGATACTATAGTTCAGATACACGGTGTCTGTAAGGTAGGCTGGTGCTGAGCAAGGGTAGAAGCTAGACTTTAAGGTTTTAGTGGACCTTGTTGAGATAAGAATCCTGGTGGTAGTAGGAAATTAGCGGTGTGAGATTCACCGTGGACGAAAGGGCAAGGGTTCCTTCTCACTGTAGTTCAGAGAAGGGTTAGTCATGCCTAATTGCTGTCCTAATTGGATAAGCAAGAAAGGGAAACAGGTTAATATTCCTGTACTTTCTGGATAGAGATGGTAACACAAGGTGATATTTAGACGGCTGGGGCTATCTGCAGCTATGCATGCATAGTTCAAGAAGTACGAGACTGTGGAGTGTAGTCATTACGAGAAGCAGTTTAAACTTTGATGATTCAAGTGCGGTTATGCCTAGGCTCTTTGAAAATAAATATCATTCAATTCCAGATACATGTACCCACAACCGGCACAGGTGCCCCTAGGTGAAAAGCCTAAGTCCTGTAAGGGTAATCTTTGTAAGGGAATTCGGCAAATTAGCCACAAAACTTCGGAATATGTGGTCCCTAAACTAGGTATTTAAAGATCTAACTTTAGGGTGCAATAACAAAGATGGTCCGACTGTTTAATTAAAACATAGGGAACTGCTAGTCCGTAAGGATGCGTATAGTTCCTGAAGTCTGCCCACTGCCAGTAACTAAAACTCCTTTTCAAGGGAGCCAAGGTCTGGTAAAGGGCGGGGATAACTATGATCCTCTTAAGGTAGCGAAATGCCTTGCCGTTTAAATGGCGGCTTGCATGAATGGCGTAACGAGATTGTCACTGTCCCTACAAAGAACCTTCCGAACACACTATCCCGGTGCAAAAGCCGGGGACTCCAAGTGGGAAGTAAAGACCCCGTTGAACTTTACTGCAGCCTGCTATTGTGATCAGTCCTGTAATGTAACAGGGAGTTTCGACGACAAGGTAGTACCTGTCGTTATGGAACTGGTTGCTTATCTCTCATAGAGAAACAGTAGTTGGTGGGCAGTTTGGCTGGGGTGGCACCCTGCTGAAATGGTATCAGCAGGGCCCAAAGGTTGGCTCAGTCGGTTTAGAAATCCGACGTAGAGTGTAAGGGCAAAAGCCAGCTTTATTCTGATTACCACTATACTAATCGGAATTGGGAAACCATGGCCTAACGATCTCCAATGTGCTTCTTAGTGAGGCCTTGGATTGACAGAAAAGTTACCACGGGGATAACAGAGTTGTCGCTCCCGAGCGTTCACAGCGACGGAGCGGTTTGCTACATCGATGTCGGCTCATCCTAACCTGGCAGTGCAGAAGCTGCCAAAGGTGGGGGTGTTCACCCATTAAAAGGGTTCGTGAGCTGGGTTTACAACGCTGTGAGGCAGTTGGTATAATATCTGCTTGGAGTGCATTGGTATCTGCGAGAAAGACTCATTTAGTACGAAAGGAACGGTGTGTCGCGGCCTCTGGTGGATCTGTTGTCCATATGGGCATGCAGAGCAGCTACGCCGTCGAGGATAAAGGCTGAAAGCATCTAAGCCTGAAACTTCCCTCTAAAAAAGATACTTGCTTTGGGATAAAAGATCCCTTTGATAGGCTGGGGGTGTACGATGGAAGCTTTTGCGACCATTTTAGCCCGCCAGTACTAATCGAGCTTTATGAAATGTCGCAGTGTTATGGACATTACTGATATTGCTTAACCTTCTTAGTTCTGCACCACTCTTATGTGTGCATACCCTTTTTTAGTTCTGAAAAATTATTTGAAAAGTAGTTATTTTCATGATATTTGTCTGAGTCTTATGAGCTTGGACTTTTGATACTTTTCTTTCATTTATGTTTTTCTGGACAAATTTCGAGATAATTTTTGTATGTATTATCTCTGTTACAAAGCTTGTTGAGGTGGGTACTCTTTGAACTTTGGAGCACTATCTTAGGAATGGTGGAAAACCCTCTAAAATTCTCTGGTGTATTATGATATTACTTTTGTGAATCTCTCAAAATTTGTATCTTGAATTGCGTGAATTTTTTTTTTTTTTATGGCTGCTGATATGTTTTCTTCTAAGTCCTCAAAGAGAAATATTTCTTCTGGGTTTACTCCATCTGCGTCAAAGAGTATGCATTTTATGGTCATCTTCTAGCCATACAAATATTCGCTTTTCTCAATGGTGAAGTCTTCGATTTCAAGTGGTTTTGTAAGGAACTGTAATTCGTTTGTTCCGTATCTCAAGTAAGCAATAATGGACTGTACTTCATTTCTGTTGAGGCTTAGCATTTTTCCGTTGAGTTTTACATCTATGGGGTCTTGGTCAAAGTCGCCATACATGACAACATCAATAATGTCATTAAAATTGTTCATGGTGAAGTAATATACATCTTTGTCGTTGTAGTAGATTTTGTTGATGTTGTATGCAAGTTTGTAGTAACCTGTAGTTTCTAACTTTAGATTGTTTGTTTCGTTTAAGATCTGGAGTGGGATTTGTGCTGTTATGGTATTGTCTCTTGATGTGCATGTTGGGTTTGCGTCGCTTAGTATGTAGCCGTTTATCGTTATTTTTATTGGTGGGGAAATTTTTTCAATACTTTGGCAGGAAACAATGAGATCTATGTATGTTTCTTCTAGGTTTTCTTTGTCAGCTTGGAATGTGAATTCTTTTTTGTTGTTTTGGGTGTTTCTTCTTTTTTCGATGAGTTTGAGGTTTTGCACGCTAATTTCATTCCAATTAAAAATGTCATAGAACTTTGGTTTTTCTAAGTAGAGTGTGAGATTACTTGTATTTCTTAAATTGTCTGTTATAATGTATGGCATGTCGATTGATTCGGCTTTGTTGCGGGCAACTTCTTTGTTGTTAAAGAGTGTTACTATTTGTGTATTTTCTAGTTTTGGATCGACACCAAAGCTCAGGAGAAGTTCTTCAATTTCTTCTGGTTTTTTGAGGGCTACATTTACTGAGAATTCACTTCTTCTGAAGGGGTTTGATCTGAGAACAAAATTGTTTGAACGTAAAATGGTGTTATATTCTTCTTGCGAACCTAGTTCAATATTTGGATAACTTTCGGTTACTTTTTTTTCTCTTCCAAGGTCTGTGTTGTTGATAGAAAAAAGGATGTTGCTGTTTACATCTGTATTGTTGCTGTTACTTTTGGTGTTGAAGAAATTTGATTTGCTGTTTTGATCATCTCCACTGAGAAAGATACCTCCTAAAAGAAGGATTGCAGCTAGAACGATTATGCCAGTTCCGATTTCAGACTGAGCTTTTATTGTTTTCATTTTATTGTGGAGTTTACTTCTTGTCTGAATCTTGAAACTAGTTCTCCTACGTCTTTTACGCAAGAAAAAATACATTGTTGCATTTCGTCTTTTCCAATGTATGCGTTGTATAATTTGTCGAGGAATTTTGCAACTGCTGTTGTTCCTCTTTTGTTTTGAAAGTCTGGTTCGATAAATGCGTTGATTGTTAGTTTTGCGACTCCTTTTTGTAGTGTTATTGGTTTGCCATTTATTTCTACTGTTGTGTCGACTCCATTCATATTTATTTCAAATTTTACGACTATTTTATAGTAGTCTGTATATTCTTGTTCTGCTATTAGTTTGATGACGAGTGCTTTTTTTGGTGGCTCATTTCTTTCTTCGTAGTCTTTTTCTGATAGGTCGTAATGTCTTGTGTCTTCCATGTATGACTTGAGGTGATTCTCAATTGCTTTTATGTTAAAATACCCTTGATGCGCGATAATTTTCTCTCGTATGATGGGTATTCTGTCATTTCCCATGTCTGAATGTAAGAAACTGTTTTTATAAATATTTGTTATTGCTCTTGAGAGGAGTTTAATGGGTTTGTTTGCTTGAATATTATTGTGTACATATGGTGAACGTTGGTTTCGAGAGAAGCCAAGCTGTTGCTCCTGAACTGAAATCTCTGCAATCTGTTACATTGTCGACGTTCCAGGAACTGAGGTCTTTGTTAAATGCTGTTGCAACGTAAAACATGTAATACATTGTAGTTACTTTGCTTGTGTCCCATGAACTTATGTCCTGATTGGATGCTGTTGCTCCCCGAAACATTTCTTGCATGGTTGTCACATTGCTTGTGTTCCATGGTCCTATGTCTTGATTGAATGCTGTCGCCTCTAGGAAAAGTCTGTGCATATTCGTCACGTTACTTGTATCCCATGATCCAATGTTTTGATTGAATGAACTTGCTTTACGAAACATAGCTTCCATGGTAGTTACTTTACTAGTGTCCCACGCACCAATGTCTTGGTTGAACGAAGTTGCTCCACTAAACATATAAGGCATAGTTACGACTTTGCTTGTATCCCATGATCCAATGTCTTGATTGAAGGAACTTGCTTCACGAAACATATCTCCCATGGTAGTTACTTTACTAGTGTCCCACGCACCAATGTCTTGATTGAATGAGGTAGCACCATAAAACATTCCACTCGTGGTTGTCACATTACTTGTGTTCCAAGAACTAATATCAGCATTAAACAAAGTAAGTCCAAAAAACATTCTGTACATCGTTGTGACATTGCTCACATCCCATGAACTAATGTCTTGGTTGAACGAAGTTGCTTCACGAAACATAGCTTCCATGGTAGTTACTTTACTAGTGTCCCACGCACCAATGTCTTGGTTGAACGAAGTTGCTCCACTAAACATATAAGGCATAGTTACGACTTTGCTTGTATCCCATGATCCAATGTCTTGATTGAAGGAACTTGCTTCACGAAACATATCTCCCATGGTAGTTACTTTACTAGTGTCCCACGCACCAATGTCTTGATTGAATGAGGTAGCACCATAAAACATTCCACTCATGGTTGTCACATTACTTGTGTTCCAAGAACTAATATCAGCATTAAACAAAGTAAGTCCAAAAAACATTCTGTACATCGTTGTGACATTGCTCACATCCCATGAACTAATGTCTTGGTTGAACGAAGTTGCTTCACGAAACATAGCTTCCATGGTAGTTACTTTACTAGTGTCCCACGCACCAATGTCTTGGTTGAACGAAGTTGCTCCATAAAACAGGTATGCCATAGTTGTGACCTTACTTGTATTCCAAGAACCAATGTCTTGATTGAAGGAACTTGCCATAAAAAAGGTATACTGCATGCTTGTAACAGAACTCACATTCCAACTGTCCATATTTGGTGGGCTTGTAATACCTGAATTTCTAAAAAAAGAACTCAGAGTTGTCACGCCCGACAAATTGAGGGGGTCGCTTGCTCGAATGTCGAGATTGCTTGTTCCGTAAAATGCAGTCCCGATGTTTCCGGGATTGAAGGTTCCCCATTGCAAAATCCAAAGGATTTTTTCTTTGTCTCCTGCATTGTTGAAATTCCAGCCTGTCAGTTGTCCTTGCATGCTTACTTTGTAGTCGCCTGGATTTGCGTATGTGTGTGTTGTCTCGGCTTGGTTCCATGTTGTTATGGTGTCGTTTTGTCCGTCTCCCCAGTTGACGACAAAGTTATAGCTTCCTCCTGAATATAGTGGCAGGGAGATTTGGTTGCTGGAGGAATTTCCGGTATTTGTCGTACGCCACACTGTTACAAAGGCGCCTTCGGGAAAAACTTCTTCGCTTTTTTCGAGATAGAAATATTCCGACAAAATGTTTTTTGATGTTATGACGACAACTTCTTGTTTTCCTAAGCCAGCTTCGTCGACGCAACCGACAAGGTATAGCGTTACAATTCCGGAATAGTCTCCTTGGACTCCACAGTCGTTGCCGCCGATTTTTATTTTTTCGATTGTCGTGTTTTCTCCAGCATTGAAGTAAATCTCTTTGCCGATAATGCTTAGAATTTTGGTGTCGGAATTTTGGGACTTTTGGGTGATAGAAGAGTAGGTTGTAGAACTGAAACTGTTCCACCAAATGTTGAAGACAAGCGAGCCGATAATCGTCACAACAATGAGAAGAAGAACTGCAAGAATTGCGCCTATTCCTTGCTTGTATCCTTGTTTCATCCTTACTTATGGACAGGAAAAATGTATATGTATTTTGGGTGTAACTTTGAAGGGAAAAATCCGAGGGTTTGTATGTGTGTTTACTAAGTGGCTGCGTACTTAGCTTTTTCAAAAATTATTTTTCGGTAATATTCTAAATGTATTTTCGGAACAAGATGATATATTCTTGCATTTCTGAGGTGTACATTTTCTTTGTGTACTGTTCCTTCTTTTCTGTGTTCTTTGACTAGTTCTTCTAGTTCGTTTTTTATGGAGCTTTTGTTTGTTTGGGGAAGAAGGAATTCTTTGGGAGTTTCTTTTCTGAACTTGTCTCCTGCAAGAACTCGTTTCAAATCTTCGTACAAAGCTCCTGTTTGTGTGTAGTAGGCAATTCCTAGTGCTCGTATGTCCTCAGCTTTTATTGTTTCATCATCTTGCTTTCCTTGAGGATATGCAGAAAGGTCAATTCCTATATCTTGCATTATTTTTTGAAATTTTTGTACTCTTGTTCTTGCTTCTACAACGTATGTTTGCAGTGTTTGTTTGGAAAATATGGTGCAGGAAAATTTTTCTTTCATTTTAGAATATTCGTTGTACAAAGAGTTCTGGAATTCTCCTCCAAAGAGTGATTGTCCTGATGTATATTCGGGGTCGAAAAGTATTCGTGTTAGGAGTGGAAGTTTGTACTGGTTTGCTCCTTGCTCGAAAAGAATTTGTTGTGCTTTTTGCGCTTCTTCAGTATAAACTTTGCGAAAGACTTTTTTTATTCTTTCTTCTATCTCTGTTCTTATTTCTGACGGGCGTGTTATGCTTCCCAACTCTCTTTCTTCTGAAACGAGAAATTCTAGGGCTGTGAAGGGCTCCGCGATTGTTGTGCTTTCTGTTGTTTTGTTTTCTCCTCTTATCTTGTGGAGGATGTATTGTAGTAGGGTTCTAGGTGTAGTTGAAGTTTTTTTCTGGGAGTATTTTCGGTTTAGTAGTGTAAGTTCTTTTCCTAAAAGGTGAATTAATCTCTTGTTTACAAGATTTGTTAATGGTGAAGCTTTGAGTGTTAGCTGTCCGAGGAGATATCTTTTGATGCTGTTTCCTCTTGTGTTTTTTATCAATTCTTTGAATTCTTGGCTTGCATTGAAGGAGGGTCCTAGTGTGTCGTCGTTTGTGAATGGGGGGAGGTCTAGCCAACCTTGTGCTATGGAGAAATCACAGGAGAAGTTTTTCATGTAACTTTCACATGGCAATGCAGAGAAGAGTGCTAAATAGGATTTGAGGTACTTTAACTCTTGTTCTTTTTCTTCTTCTGTGAGAATTTTTCCTTTTATTGCAAGTTCTTCTTCTAGTACTTCTTTGAGAATAAGTTTTTCTAATCCTGCATTTTGATTTTTTCCTTTGTGAGAAAGGTGCCAGTTTGAACCGAGTACTTTGTCTAGATTTTTTGTTTCTTTTCCTTTTGAGATTGCTCCTAGTACTAAGCCTCCTATAAACAAAGCTGAGTATGTTGCAACTGCTGAAAGGGCAGAATTTGAAAGGATTTCTTTGTGGCTAAGGTCTTCGCTTCCAAGGAAGGCATTGTAAAAAAATGATGCTGCAAAAGTTATTTTTGTGCTTGCTGAACGAATGGAATGTTTTTTTAGGGCTTCTGAAATTAGTTTAAATGAAGTGATT